>JAHJYW010000032.1 GCA_018827375.1 Alphaproteobacteria bacterium | reverse complement strand
TTGTAGGCGATCTCGCTCAGATATACTTCGAAGGCATCCGACACCGGGATCGTGGGTTTCGTCGCGCCACCCAGTAAAGCCTCAGCGTCCCGCTCCCTCGGAATCTCAGCCGGTCCGGCCTGTGTGTGGACAGCAAGCAAACGCGCGAGCGTTTCGTCCAGCGACGCCTCGGTGGCAAGATGATCGATCGGCTTATAGGTGAACCCGCATGCCAGCGCCTTGACCGTGGCCATCCTGTAGCGACGAGATATCGCTTCAGAGACTTCGCGGTTCGTTGCCGGACCAGCTTCTTCTGCAATCTGGAGCGAGGCCCAGTAGTGATCGTCGGCCTCAGCCAGCAGGTCCCGTTTATACCGCGCCTGCTCCACGGAAGTCGTGCCAAGCGACTCCTTGATTCGCTTGCGCGTATCGAGGTGAGCGCACCTGGTCGGGACCCGGCGATTGTACCACCAGACCCGGCCTCTGCGTTCGAGGTAAGAATTGTCTTCGACGCGCTTCATGACGTCGGCCATTGGTCCACAAAATGGTCCCAATTTGGTCCACAATTTCCGGCCATTTCAGACAAAGAAAAGCAACCGGATCTGTTAAATCCGTTTGCTTTCAATGTCTTATAAGAAGTCCATTTCGAGAGAAATGGCGCGAGTGACGGGACTTGAACCCGCGACCTCCGGCGTGACAGGCCGGCACTCTAACCGACTGAGCTACACCCGCGTATTTTCTTCCACCGCAAAGCGGCGAAGCGCCTCTCTAATCAAGCAGGGATTGGTGGTCAAGCAAGGAACGTCAGGCAAATTCGATTATATGCTATTCTCTGGTCATTCCTCGGTCACATTATACATTTATCTCACCGGAAACGCACGAAACAGGACGCCACCATGAAACGTATATTGCTCATTGCCGCAGGCTTTATTGGCCTTTTGGTGGTTGCCGCGCTGGTGGTTCCGTTTCTCGTGCCCAAGGATGTGTATCGCAACCAGATCGAAAAGGCCGCGACCAATGCGCTGCAGCGGGATGTAACGCTAACGGGCGACGTCAAAATCTCGGTCTTCCCGCGAATCGCAGCCAGCATTAGCGGTGTCACCGTGGCCAACCCGGAAGGGTTCGACCGTCCGAACATGATCGAGGCTGGCGAATTGCGCGGATCGGTCAAATGGCTGCCGCTTCTGTCGCGCCGGGTCGATGTTCAGGAAATTGCCTTTGTTGATGCCAGTGTCGACCTGCACCGCAAGGCTGACGGCACGGCCAACTGGGAATTCGCTTCCGCGTCCGAACCCAGTGACACCCCTGAGCAGTCCGGTGGCGGGTTTGATGCGGGCATCGCATCGGCGCGGCTGCAGAATGCCAGCCTCACCTATCGCGACGATGCCGCCGGCAGCACATATGAACTGAAGGAACTTGACCTGCAGGCCTCCATGCAGGCCATGAACCAGCCTGTCGACATCAAGGGGTCCGGCCTGTTCCAGGGCGAGAAATTCGATGTGACGCTGGACCTGGATTCGCCTGAAGCGCTTACGAGCGGCACGCCAGCTTCCGCCAAATTCGCCCTGCAGTCCGCTCTTGTGAACGCCAATTATGATGGCAGCATCACGATGGGCGACGCTTCGGCCATCGCGGGCACCCTCACCCTGTCGGCCCCAAGCATTCTCGACCTCACCAAATTCGCGGACGTGGAGATGCCATACAATGTCGCCCCGCTCGGCGGCGCAGACATGAAGGCCACGCTTTCAGGATCGCTGGAGGCGCCGCAGATCAATTTCGAAACCCTCGCCATCAAGGGCCAACTGATCGATGCGGGCTACACTGGCTCCGTCTCTCTCGGTGAGGCCATTACGGTCGACGGAAAGCTTTCCGCGGTGCTGCCGCAAGCAGGGGATATCGCGACCGAGATGGGTATCGAGCTCCCGGCCGCAGATGCGCTTGAGCGTGTCGAGATCAAGGGCAGCATCACTGGCCCGGTCGATGCCCTGAACCTTGCAAACCTTGATGTGACGCATACCGGCGCCCTGCTCAACGCCAGCTACATGGGCGCTGTGGGCCTTGGCGGTGATGGCAGCGTCAATGGTCAGGTCAATGCCTCAAGCAACGAGCTACGTGCGCTGCTCAAGGCCGCTGACGTGGAAATGGCACCCGGCGAGACGCTGAAAACCTTCAAGGTCGACAGCGCCATCAAGGGCAGCTTCAAGAAGCTCAGCCTGACGGGCCTCACGCTCACGCTCGACGACATCACCGGCAAGGGTACGGCAGGCGTCGACCTCACGGGCGAACGGCCGAAAATCACGGGCGATCTCGACATGGGTCCGCTCGATCTCTCGCCCTTCCTCGGTGAAGGCGACACGGCAGAAACGCCGGCACAGGCCAGCAATGGCTGGAGCAAGGAGCCACTGGACCTTGCGGGCCTCAAAGCGGTGGATGCCGATATCAAGATCAGGACCAGCGCCCTCACGATCGGCAATGTGAAGCTGACCGATGCCGCGCTCGCCACGACGCTCGACAACGGCAAGCTCGTCACCGACCTGTCGCAGTTCAAGGCATTCGGCGGCGACTGGAACGGAAAGCTGAACGTCAACGCGCAGGGCGCAACGCCTGCCGTGGATTTTGCGATGAATGGCAGCGGCGTCGGCATGTCGAGCCTGCTGGGAACGCTGGCAGGCTTCGACAAGCTGACCGGCACCGGCGGCTTCAATGTCACCGGCGCGGCCACCGGCAACTCGCTCTACGACATCGTCAACGCGCTTGACGGCAAGGTCACCACGAATCTGACAGACGGCGCCCTGAAGGGCCTCAACGTCTCGCAACTGGTCCGCAGTGCGCAGTCCCTGCAGACTGCCCTGACAACGGGCAGCCTCAAGAACCTCGACTTCTCGTCTGCCCTGTCGCCTTCGGCAGAGACGGACTTCACCAGCTTCGACACCGTGCTCACGATCACGGACGGCGTAGCGAACGTTGACCTGATGAAACTGATCAACCCCGTGCTCGGCATTGACGGCTCCGGCCAGATCAATCTCGGCGGCCAGGCACTGGACATGCGTCTTGCGACGAGTGTCGACAAGAAGGGCCAGGGCGACGGCAGTGTCATCCAGCTGAACGGGATTCCTGTACCCGTGCGCATCTCCGGCGCGTGGACAAACCTGAAGGTATCGCCGGATACGTCGGGCATCCAGTCTGCCCTCAAGGCGGAACTCGGCAACAAGCTGAAGGATGAGCTGACCGGCAAGATCGGCGGCGATGCCGGCTCAATCCTCGGCGCGGTGCTCGGCGGAAACCAGACCCAAACGGCACCGGCGACCGATGGCAGCCAGCCCGCGACCAAGACCCCCACCATTGAGGATGCGGCCGAGCAGGCAGCGCGCGATGCGCTGGGCGGTTTGTTCAACAAGAAGAAAAAGAAGGAAGAGCCAGCGACGCCGGAGAGCAACTAGCCCGTCCGGTTGCAGGCTTAGTAAGGCTGGGTCAGGACGTAGTCGATCTGCTGGTCGCGCGCCACGAAGGAGAGCTTCACCCAGCGGCCCTGGTCATCATACCAGAGGTCGACATCGATGGCTGAATCCATGAGATAGTGGCGGGCCTCCACCGACTCGCCGGCGACGGAAACGGTGTCCATGCCCTTGTCGATGACCTTGACCTTGAGCAGTTCGCCATCCTCGGTGGACAGCAGCTGCTTTGCGGTGGTCTGCGCGAAATTCCAGTGGCTGGACGGCAGAATGCCGAGAGGCGCCTCGCCTGTATATTCCGTGCCTTTGACCTCAAGCACATCGCCTTCGCGGGCGGCGGTGACGGTGCCATCCTTGCCATCGTCATCCACGGCGCCTTTCAGGGCGACAAGTGTGCCGTCTTTCCATGTCTCGGTAGCATCGAGTTCATAGCGAAAAACCGTGATCGGGCCGAGCCCGGCCTTCAGGCGCACATCGGTCGTTGCCGTCAGCGTGCCATCGGGATCGACCGCAAACGAGACCGTGTGGGTGCCGAATGGCTTGCCCTTTCGCAGGACATCGAAGGCGATCCTGTCACCATTCTTCGGCTGCCATGATGGCGCATCCATGGTGGTTGCCGGCGATGGCGCCGGCGTGTTGTCAGCCCAGGCTGGTACAGCCAGCAAAGTGAGCGCGAGTGCGGAGACGGCTTGGCGGATCATCGGAACAGGTTCCAGAGCGGGTTGCTGGTTTCAGCGACGAAACAGATACACGTCTCATCCCCGACGGCGGCAGGCTTATGGCGCTTGCCCGGCTCACCGAGAACGAGGTCGCCGCGCGTATAGACACCATGGCCGTCAGTGAACTGGCCGGCAAGCACAACCGTCGCCTCCAGCCCGCCATGCCCGTGGGCAGGGGCTGACTGGCCAGGCTGCAGCTTCATGAACTTTGCGCCGCTTGTGCCGGTGGTAGCGTAGGAAATGCCGGAAATACCGCGTTTCCATTTCAGGGACGAGTCGGCCATTTCAAGCAGCTCGCGGGCGCTTTCAGCAACCCTGCTGGACTTGCGAGGCAATGCCTTGCGCGGAGACGTCTGTGTGGGCTCAGGCTGCTGTTCAAGCATAGCGCCGCCAACAACCGACCAGAGCCAGGCTGTCTCGGCACCAGCCGGATTGAGCAACATGTGCATGTCACCGGCGATTTCCAGCGCGCCGACATGATTGCCGGCAGCATGATCCATCATGAAAGAGGTGTAGGATTCGGTCATCGGCAAGCGTGTGTCCCGTGGTAAAATAAGTCTTCAATGCCTTCTACGGGGCGAATAGCCGTATGGATCACTTGCGCAAGTGCGCCTGCAGCAGTTGTGCATTGGCCCGCTGCACCCTAGCTTGACCGGGCATTGCCGCCTCTAACAAACCGGACCTACCCGCATGACCACACACCGCTCCGTCATTGATCTGATCGGAAATACGCCGCTCCTCCGCCTAAACAAGGTTTCTGATGAAACGGGGTGCGAAATCCTCGGTAAATGCGAGTTTCTCAACCCCGGACAGTCGGTGAAAGACCGGCCTGCGCTGGGCATTGTGCGGGATGCCGAAGCGGCCGGACAGCTCAAGCCGGGCGGCACCATTGTCGAAGGTACCGCTGGCAATACAGGCATCGGGCTTGCCCTGGTGGGCGCTGCGCTGGGTTATCGTGTCGTGATCGTGATGCCGCGCACCCAAAGCCAGGAAAAAAAGGACGCTATCCGCCTGCTCGGCGCCGAGCTGATCGAAGTGGATGCCGTGCCCTATGCCAATCCGAACAATTACATCAAGTTTTCCGGCCGCCTAGCCGAAGACCTCGCCAAATCCGAGCCAAATGGTGCCATCTGGGCCAACCAGTTCGACAATGTGTCGAACCGCAAGGCGCACTTCGACACGACCGGCCAGGAGATCTGGAACCAGACCGACGGCAAGCTGGACGGCTTCATCTGTGCGGTCGGGTCGGGCGGCACGCTGGGCGGTGTCTCCATGGCGCTAAAGGAGAAGCGCAAGTCCGTTCAGATCGGCCTCGCCGATCCCGGCGGCGCCGCGATGTACGAATACTTCACGAACGGCGAGCTGAAATCTGAAGGCACATCAATCACCGAAGGCATCGGCCAGGGACGGATCACGGCCAATCTGGAAGGCATTGAAGTCGACCGTGCCTACAGATGCAGCGATGCCGAAGCCCTTCACGTGCTTTTCGACCTCGTGCAGACCGAAGGGCTATGCCTTGGCGGTTCAGCCGGTATCAATGTGGCAGGCGCCGTCAAAATGGCGCGTGACATGGGCCCCGGCCATACGATCGTGACGGTGCTGTGCGACTATGGCAACAGGTACCAATCGAAACTTTACAATCCGGAATTCCTTCGGTCGAAGGAGCTGCCGGTGCCACCGTGGATGGAGACGAAATAGATGGAGTCGGGCGATCCCCTCGTCAGCGCCGAATGGCTGATAAAGAACTTTGATGCACCGGATGTTCGCGTACTGGACGCGACCTATTTTGCCGAATTCACCAATCCGCCCGAAACGGGACGGCAGGCCTGGGCGCGCGGCCACATTCCCGGCGCCACGCATTTCGATATTGACCACGTCGCCGATGATTCATCGCCCTACCCGCACATGCTGCCGGATGCCGTGAAGTTCTCTTCGCGCATTCGCAAGCTGGGTGTCGGCGATGGCAACCGGATCGTTGTCTACGACCAGAACCGCTTCTTCGCCTCGGCCCGCGTCTGGTGGATGTTGCGCGTGATGGGCCATACCGACGTACACGTCCTGGATGGCGGTCTGGCCGCATGGGTGGCCGCCGGCGGTGGACTCGAAGACATGCCGCCCATTGTCAGCGAGCGCCATTTCACGCCGCGCGTGCGCAGCGATCTCGTGATGGACACGGCAGGTCTGGAAAAGGCTGTCGGCAAGGCACGCCTGTCCATTATCGATGCCCGGCCGGACGGGCGGTTTTTCGGCCGTGTGCCGGAGCCGCGTGAAGGCCTGAAATCAGGCCACATTCCCGGCAGCGTGAACCTGCCCGGCAGCGCGCTGACCACCGAAGACGGCCATATGAAACCCGCCAGCAAGCTGGCTGAACTGTTCAAGGACCCGATGGGACCGACGGTCACGACCTGCGGTTCGGGCGTCACGGCAGCCATCACGGCGCTCGCCCTTGCCCGTCTCGGCAACTGGGATGTCGCTGTCTATGACGGATCGTGGACTGAGTGGGCCTCCGATCCTTCGCGCCCGATTGCCACGGAAGCCTGATGAAGCACCTTGAAACGCGGCTGATCCACACACGGCGCGACCGGCTGGGACGAGTGACCGTCAACCCGCCCGTCGAGCGCGCATCCACGGTGCTGTTCAGTACGGAAGACGCCCTGTATGGGCCGAAACCCACCTATGGCCGCATGGGCCTCACGGTACACCGCGAACTGGAAGCCGCAATGTGCGAGCTGGAGGGCGCGACGTATACGCGTCTCGCCGCCAATGGCTTGCAAGCCTGCACGCTGGCAATTGCCAGCTGTGTGCGCAATGGCGACCATCTGCTCTTCCCGGACTCCTCCTATGGCCCGACCGCCCGTTTTTGCGAGCGCCGCCTGCCAGCCATGGGCGTGAAGACAGACCGCTATGATCCGCGCATCGGCGCCGGGATCGCCGACCTGATCCAGGAGAATACCAAGGCGATATTCCTGGAATCGCCGGGATCGCTGACGTTTGAAGTGAGCGACACGCCTGCCATTGTTGAGGTGGCCAAGGCGCGCGGCATCCGCACGATCATGGACAATACGTGGGGCGCCGGGCTGCATCATCAGCCGCTGGCGCTCGGCGTCGACCTGTCGGCACAGGCGCTAACGAAATACCCTGCGGGCCATTCCGATGCCTTCGGCGGCGCGGTGATGACCCGTGACAATGCCATGGCCGGACGGCTCGAAGCCTTGGCCGAGGACTGGGGTATCAGTCTCGCCCCGGACGATGCCTATCTGTGCGTACGCGGCCTGCGCACGCTGAAGACACGCCTGAAAGCGCATGAGGCTGCTGGGCTCGCCATATCCGAATGGCTCGAATCGCGGCCGGAGGTCGCCGAGGTGCTGAACCCCGCCCTGCCCTCGCATCCGGATCATGCCCTGTGGCAGCGCGATTTCAGCGGATCGAACGGATTGTTCGGAATCGTCCTCAATCCGGTGCCTGAAGGCGGTCTGGAACGCTTTTTCGAGGCAATGCACCTGTTTTCCATGGGATTCTCATGGGGAGGCTTTGAGAGCCTGATCATTCCGTGCGACCACCAATTGACGCGCATGCAGGGCAGCTGGACCGCGACCCGATCCGGCCCATTGCTGCGCATACATATTGGACTGGAGGCCGTTGACGATCTCGTCGCGGACCTTACAGCGGGCTTCAAGGCCATGACGGGGAGCTGAACGCACTATGGGGGCACAAAAGATCGGACTGATCCTCGGACCAGTATTGGCCGGGATCATGCTGCTAGTCGGCCCACCTGACGGCCTGACCACAGCGGCCTGGTACACGGGCGCCCTGATGGTTCTGATGGCCACATGGTGGGCGACAGAGGCGATCCCGATTCCGGCGACATCGCTGCTGCCGCTCGTAATCCTGCCGCTGATCGACGCTGGGTCGCCCAGACAGGTCGGCGCGGATTATGCAAATTATATCGTCCTGCTTCTGCTGGGCGGGTTCATCATTGCCATGGGCATCGAGCGCTGGGACCTGCACAAGCGGATCGCGCTCAACGTGATCTCGCGCGTTGGAGCGGCGCCCAAGGCGCTCATCTTCGGGTTCATGCTGGCGACGGCGCTCCTGTCGATGTGGATATCCAACTCGGCAACGACACTCATGATGATGCCGATTGCGCTCTCAGCGGCGCAGACGCTCGGCGACAAGAGCGGACGGTTCGCCACGGCCCTTTTGCTTGGCATCTGCTATGCGGCCTCCATTGGTGGTGTCGCGACCCCCATCGGGACGCCGACAAACCTGATTGCGATCAACTGGCTGCAGGCCGAAATGGGCGGCAATATCGGCTTCCCGCAATGGATGGCCTTTGGCGTACCAGCGGCGGCGCTCATGGTTCCGACGGCCTGGTGGATCCTGACGCGGGCACTGCCGAAATTCAGCGGCGGACAGGACGTGCTGGACCGGGTTCGCAAGGACAAGATTGCCCTCGGTGGCATGACCCAGCCCGAAATGCGTGCGGCCATCGTCTTTGGTTTCGTGGCCTTGCTCTGGGTGTCGCGGCTTTGGGTTGTCGACCTGCTGGACGCCATGGGCTGGAGCACGCTGGCCGGCTTCGGCGGCGCCGAAGTGGACATGATGATCGCCATGGCCGGCGCGGTTGTAATGTTCCTCGTACCAGCTGGCGGCGGCGAAAAGCGGATGCTGCTGAATTGGGAAGAGGCTGAGCGACTGCCATGGGGCGTGCTGGTGCTGTTCGGCGGCGGCATTGCACTGGGTAATGCCATCTCGCGCACGGGCCTGTCGGAATGGCTGGGTAACCAGTTGTCGATCATGGAGGCTTTCCCGCCAATCCTGTTCATTGCCGTCGTGGTCGCGCTGGTCCTCTTCCTGACGGAGCTGACGAGCAATGTGGCAACGATGACAACGCTGGCACCTATTCTCGGTGCACTGGCAGTGGCTGTGGGCATGGCCCCGGCCAGCCTGCTTGGCCCCGCCGCTGTGGCTGCCTCATGCGCGTTCATGCTGCCGGTGGCGACGGCACCGAATGCGATTGTCTACTCCACGGGCCAGATAAAGATACAGGACATGGTGCGGCGCGGCTTGCGGGTGAACCTGATGGGGATCCTGATCATCACGCTGATCGGCTATTTTATCGCGCCATTGGTTCTTTAAGGACCGGGTTTTCGCGTGTGCAGCCCCCCCACTTGCAAGGGTGAGGGACAGTGGGGGGACTCCGCTGCAGGCCAGGGGGAGGTTTGGAGGTACCAGCAGCGGGAACACGAATGTTCGTGATGCCGACCGGGGGGTAAGACCCTGCCGACATCACAGTAGTAGAACGCTGAAGTGGGGATTTCCCGTCGCCGTACGAGACCTGTTTATTGTAACTTTTTTGTCATTAAGCAGGTGTCATGTTCGGTTCGTCACTGACCTGAACCACCAGCTTGCCGAGGTTCTTGCCTTCGAACAGTCGTGACAGGCTGGAAGGCGCGTTCTCTAGTCCGCGGACCACATCCGTCTCGTACTTGAGCTTACCTTCCATAAGCCACTGCGCCATCTGCTGCATGCCCTCGGCAAAGCGCGGGATATAGTCGATAACGATAAAGCCCTTCACCAGCGTGCGGCGCATCAGCAGGTTCGCGAAATTGTACGGGCCGGGCACCGGCTCCGTGGCATTATAGGTCGAGATCAGACCGCAGAGCGGCATCCGCGAGAAATCGTTCAGGCGGGCGATCACTGCGTCCATTATCTCGCCGCCAACGCTCTCAAAATTGATGTCGATGCCATTTGGGCAATGCTTGTCCAGCGCGGCGCCCACATCTTCCTTCTTGTAATTGATGGCCGCGTCAAAGCCGGCGGTCTCGACCAGCCATTTGCACTTGTCCTCGGAGCCTGCAATGCCGACAACGCGGCAGCCCTGTATCTTGGCGATCTGGCCAACCATGGAGCCGACAGCGCCCGCTGCAGCCGAGACGACAACCGTTTCGCCTTCCTTGGGTTTGCCGATGTCCATGAGACCGAAATAGGCGGTCATGCCGGTAGCGCCGATCGGCCCCATGAAGGCCGTGAGGGGCACACCCGGCAGCTGCGGCAGCTTGGACAGCGCTGTGCCAGGCAGCGTGTTATAAAGAGCCCAATGGGCAAGGCCCGTGTTGACGATGTCGCCCGGCTCCAGCCCGTCAAAGCGGCTTTCCGTGACGAGGCCAAGGCCGCCGCCGCGCATCGGGTCGCCGAGACCGACGGGCGGCAGGTAGGCGTCCATGTCGCTCATCCAGATGCGGTTGGTCGGATCGAGCGAGAGATAGATTGTGCGGGCGCGCACTTCGCCCTCTTTCAGCGGCGTAAGCGGCGCCTCGACGAGTTCCAGATCGCTCTCTTTCACGTCACCGACAGGCCGCGCGCGCAGCACCCAGGTCTTGTTCATCTCGCTCATTACTATTCCTCCCGTTTCTGGACCGGGAGGCTAATGCGAAACCTCGCTAGCGCAAGACGTCCCGCCGGGACATCCACCACGCATAGACGGCCAGCAGGAGCGCAATCACTATAATGATGCCGCTCATGAGGCCGGCCCCTTCCATGCGCGGGGCGTTCTCGTCAAGGAAGCCGAAACTCATGCTGATGCTCGCCGCAATGAAAGATGCGGCAAACAGCGGCACGGCCAGCTTTCGGCGCAGGAGCAGCGCGATGCTGCCAAGCAGGCCGCCGAAGACGCCCACCGCCCAGTCTGCCCACATCCAGGTCGGCATATTGAGCCAATAATCTAGCATTTCCTGCGGATAGGGCTCCAGGTAGGCCGCGTTGCGCGTGGCGGTCATTGTGAAATCGACACAGCCAAAGCCATTCCATAGCAGGCTGAGCCCACCGACCAGCCAGAGATGCCACGGCGTTTTTACGCCTGCAGGTTCTTGGTATTCCGACATTGCACGTCCCTCCCGATTTGCAATTCAGGAACGCAATTTACCACGGATCGGGTTGAACCGGAATGCAGCACAGGAAACCGGATCGCAGGGGATCGCTTCCGGTTTCCTTGATAGATCGGGCGGGCAGAAAGGAGACCGCATGATACATGGCTGGTGTGACAGGGATTGGGGTCGCGATTCCCGTCCTGCCCGAAGGATGAGGCCGCGCATGCTGGCCCCATCCCTTCGCCTCCATTCAGGCGACAGGCACATAATACACCCGCAGGGCCAGTGTTGGATAAGCAGCGGGTGACGGGCCCGCCTCAAGGCGTTAAACCTGCCGCCTGCAAAGGATTCCCTGCTCATGGCCACTGCCCCGGTAAACAAGGATAGCCACCTCTATCTCGTGGACGCGAGCGCCTATATTTTCCGCGCCTTCCATGCCCTGCCGCCGCTCACGCGCTCATCGGATGGCCTGCCCATCGGTGCGGTCTCCGGATTCTGCAGCATGTTGTTCAAGCTGCTGGAAGAACTGAAAGGCCCAGACAGGCCAACCCATTTCGCCTGCATCTTCGATGCATCCTCGCATACGTTCCGCAATGACATGTACGACCAGTACAAGGCGAACCGTTCCGAGCCGCCGGAAGAGCTGCGCCCGCAATTCCCGCTGGTGCGGCGCGCCGCGATTGCCTTTGCCGCGCATGCGCTGGAACTGGAAGGCTATGAAGCCGACGACCTGATCGCCACATATTCCCGGCAGGCCGAGGCCAAGGGCGCGCGCGTGACCATCGTGTCATCGGACAAGGACCTGATGCAACTTGTGTCGGAGCGCGTCGTGATGCTCGACACGATGAAGAACAAGACGCTGGGCATTGAGGAAGTGTTCGAGAAGTTCGGCGTCGGCCCGGAGCGCGTCGTGGACGTGCAGTCACTGGCCGGCGACAGCGTGGATAATGTGCCGGGCGCACCGGGCATCGGCATCAAGACGGCGGCGCAGCTGATCAATGAATATGGTGATGTCGAAACGCTGCTGGAGCGCGCGGGCGAAATCAAGCAGCCGAAGCGCCGCGAGAGCCTGATCGAGAATGCCGATCAGGTGCGCCTGTCGAAACAGCTGGTGATGCTGAAGGACGACGTGCCAGTCACGCTGGAACTGGACGAACTGGCCGTGGCAGACCCGGACCCGGACACGCTGATCGCCTTTCTTGAAGAGATGGAGTTCCGCACCATCACGCGGCGGGTGCGCGAGTCCATGGAGTTGGACGGCGCCATAGAGGCCGCCCCGCCTGCGGAAGAGCCGATTGACCGGTCGCAATACGAGACCGTGCGCGATTTCGAACGGCTGGAAGAGTGGGTCGCCCGCGCCATGGCGCAGGGCTATGTCGCGGTGGACACCGAAACCGACAGCCTCGATTCCGTAGCAGCGAACCTTGTTGGCGTCTCGCTGGCGCTGGCGCCGGGCGAAGCCTGCTACATCCCGCTGGCGCACGTCGATCCGAACGCTGCGGGCGATGGCGACATGTTCGGCGCTGATCCGCCACGGCAGATCCGCATGAAGGATGCAATGCGGGCGCTGAAGCCGATGCTGGAGGATCCGTCGGTCCTGAAGATCGGCCAGAACATCAAGTATGATGACAGCGTGTTTGCCTCGCAGGGCATTCGCATCGGGCCGATCGATGACACGATGCTGCTGTCCTATGTGCTGAATGCCGGGAAGCATAATCACGGCATGGACACGCTTTCGGAACGCTATCTCGGCCACTCGCCCATCCCGTTCAAGGAGGTGGCTGGCACCGGCAAGCAGCAGGTGAGCTTTGACCGCGTCGCGCTGGACAAGGCGACGGAATATGCTGCCGAGGATGCCGACGTGACGCTGCGCCTGTGGCAGACGTTCAAGCCGAAGCTGCACACAGAGCAGGTAACAACCGTTTACGAGACGCTGGAGCGGCCATTGGTGCCCGTGCTGGCCGAGATGGAGCGGCACGGCATCAAGGTGGACCGGGACCAGCTCTCGCGCCTGTCGGCGGACTTCTCGCAGCGCATGGCGGCGCTGGAAGCCGAGGCCGAGGAACAGGCTGGCCGCGCGTTCAATATCGGTAGCCCCAAACAGCTCGGCGAAATCCTGTTCGACGAGATGGGCCTGCCGGGCGGCAAGAAAACCAAGACCGGCGCCTGGGTGACCGATGCCGACGTGCTGGAAGGCCTTGCAGCCGAGGGCCATCCGCTACCGCGCACGATTGTCGACTGGCGCACGCTGTCGAAACTGCGCTCGACCTATACCGAGGCCCTGCAGGCCGCGATCAACAAGAAGACGGGCCGCGTTCACACGAGCTATGCCATGGCCGTGGCGCAGACGGGACGGCTGTCATCGTCCGACCCGAACCTGCAGAACATCCCGGTGCGGACGGAAGAAGGTCGCAAGATACGGCAGGCCTTCATCGCAGACGAGGGCAATGTGTTGGTCAGCGCGGACTATAGCCAGATCGAGCTGCGCATTCTCGCGCATATGGCCGACATCCCGGCGCTGAAGGAGGCCTTCCTGAACGGCCTCGACATCCACGCAATGACGGCCAGCGAGATGTTCGGCGTGCCAATTGAAGGCATGGACCCGATGGTGCGCCGTCAGGCCAAGGCGATCAATTTCGGGATCATCTATGGCATCTCGGGCTTCGGCCTCGCGCGCCAGCTGGGCATCCCGCAGGGCGAGGCAGCCGAGTACATCAAGACCTACTTCAAGCGCTTCCCCGGCATCCGAGCCTACATGGACGAGACCAAGGATTTCGCCAAGGAGCACGGCTATGTGACCACGGCCTTCGGGCGGAAAATCCATCTCGAAGCGATACGCTCCAAGGGCCCGGCCCGGTCATTCGCCGAACGACAGGCGATCAACGCGCCGATCCAGGGCAGCGCCGCTGACGTGATCAAACGCGCGATGATCCGTATGCCGGAGGCGCTGGCCGAGGCAGGCCTCACGGCACGCATGCTGCTGCAGGTGCATGATGAACTCGTGTTTGAATGCCCTGAAAGCGAGGCAGACACGCTGATCAAGGTGGCGCAGGACACGATGCAAGGCGCGTCCATGCCAGCGCTGAACCTGTCCGTGCCGCTGGTGGTGGAGGCCCGCGCAGCGAAGAACTGGGCCGAAGCGCACTGATAACAGCAGCGACGGCTTACAGGCCATTGACCCGCGGTCGTCATTGCTAAACCCCTGACGGGTAGCTATTTGCTTCCTGAACACTGAATAAAGAGGCTCACCGTGGCAATCCTGTATCGTTCCCGCACATCCACCCATGGCCGCAACATGGCCGGCGCACGCGGCCTGTGGCGCGCAACCGGCATGAAGGACGGCGATTTCGGCAAGCCGATCATTGCGGTGGTGAACTCCTTTACCCAGTTCGTGCCGGGGCATGTGCACCTGAAGGACCTCGGCCAGCTGGTAGCGGGCGAGATCGAGGCTGCGGGCGGCGTGGCGAAGGAATTCAACACGATTGCCGTCGATGACGGTATCGCGATGGGCCATGACGGCATGCTCTATTCGCTGCCGAGCCGCGAAGTGATCGCTGACAGCGTGGAATACATGGTCAACGCGCATTGCGCCGACGCGATGGTCTGCATCTCAAATTGCGACAAGATCACCCCCGGCATGATGATGGCCGCCCTGCGCCTCGACATTCCTGTCGTGTTCGTCTCCGGCGGCCCGATGGAGGCCGGCAAGGTCAATATCGACGGCGAGCTGAAATCGGTCGACCTGATCGACGCGATGATCGAGGCGGCGAATCCTGAGCGCACCGATGCCGAAGTGCTGGCCTATGAAGAGGCGGCCTGCCCAACCTGCGGCTCATGCTCCGGCATGTTCACGGCGAACTCGATGAACTGCCTTGCCGAGGCCCTCGGCCTTGCTCTGCCGGGCAATGGCTCGACGCTGGCGACGCACTCTGACCGCGAGCAGCTGTTCCGCCGCGCCGGACGCCGCATCGTCGATCTGTGCAAGATCTATTACGAGGAAGGCGACAAGTCCGTCTCCGCACGCGGCATTGCCAACAAGGCGGCGTTCGAGAATGCGATGACGCTGGATATCTCCATGGGCGGATCGACCAACACGATCCTGCACCTTCTGGCGATTGCCAGCGAGGGCGAGGTGGACTTCACGCTGGCCGATATCGACCGGCTGAGCCGCGACACGCCTTGCCTCTGCAAGGTCGCCCCGGCCGTCGCGAACGTGCACATGGAAGACGTGCACCGGGCGGGCGGCATTTTCGGCATCCTCGGCGAACTCGACCGCGCCGGGAAGCTCGACACGAGCGTCCGCACGATCCATTCCGCCACGATGGCCGAGGCCATCACCAAGTGGGACGTGGCGCTGAGCAATGACCCGGACGTGCAGGAACTGTTCCTCGCCGCGCCGGGTGGCGTGCGCACGACGCAGGCGTTCAGCCAGTCGCGTCGCTACAAGGAACTCGATACCGACCGCGAAAAGGGCGTCATTCGTGCCGCGTCTCACGCGTTCTCGCAGGATGGCGGGCTCGCCGTTCTGTTCGGAAATATCGCCGAACAGGGCTGCGTGGTGAAGACCGCCGGCGTTGACGACTCGATTCTCAAGTTCTCCGGCCCCGCTATTGTCTGCGAAAGCCAGGAAGAGGCCTGCGACCGTATCCTGAACAAGGGTGTGGCCGCTGGTGACGTCGTGATCATCCGCTATGAAGGGCCGCGCGGCGGACCCGGCATGCAGGAAATGCTCTACCCGACCTCCTACCTCAAATCGATGAAGCTGGGCAAAGCCTGCGCCCTGATCACGGACGGTCGCTTCTCCGGCGGCACGTCTGGCCTCTCCATCGGCCATGTCAGCCCGGAAGCAGCTGAAGGCGGCCTGATCGGCCTGATCGAGGAAGGCGACGTGATCGAGATCGACATTCCTAACCGCACGATCAATGCCAAGATCGACGACGCCGAAATCGCCCGCCGCCGCGCCGACATGGATGCCCGCGGCGACAAGGCCTGGAAACCAGTGAAGGACCGCCCACGCAAAGTGAGCCGTGCACTGAAAGTATATGCGGCGCATGTGGGGAATGCGTCGCAGGGGGCTGTGAGGCTGGATCCTTAGGGTCTAGCTACAGCCTTCGACAAGCTGGATGGCCGGGCCGCCACCTGTGATTTGCTCGATCGTTTCGTCCGTGCCGGTGCTGAAGCGGATTCCGCGCGCGTCCTGATCTTGCACCCAGTCGGCGCTTGTGTTGCCGGACTGCCAGATCGTCATGTAGGCGGCCGGGGCTTCCAGGTATTTGGACGGCGTCTTCACGACCTTGTCCCCGTAGGCCGTCATCACCGCTTCGGCGGTGTCGCCGACCTTCAGGCCTTCAGCGGTTTCAATCGTCGCGCTCTTGGTGAGATAGACGCTCGCGAGCTTGTCTTCCTGCAGCAGGACGTAGAGGCCTTCAGGGGCATTGGACGGGTGGAAGATTTCGCAGGCGAAGGGCTCGCTTGCAGCATTCGCATTGGCCGGGCCTCCGACGGCCTCGACGACGGCTTCACGTGTCATGCCGATGGTCAGCGGGCCGTAGCCGTTTGCTGTCAAGACGGGTGCAGCTGAAGCAGTTGCTTGCTCAACGGGCGCGGCCTCTATCGCGGTCGCTGATGGCACTTCGACCGGTACCGGCGTCGGTTCTGCGGGTTCAGTTGTCCGCCCGGCGTCAGGTGAACAGGCCGCGAGCAGAAGCGCAGATACCGAGGCTGTCAGGGTCAGTCGAAAAGTCATCATTGTCTCCTATGCTTCGCAAGGAACAGGTGAAGCGCCATTGAGTTGCATCACATCTTCTCGCCACACTCGCCCCAATCATTCCTTAAATCGCCGTAATGTGAGCGTTTGCTTGCCCTAGTCTGCTGTTTTCATTGGGACAGCACCGAAGGAGGGCTTTTGTCATGTCGCGAACCGTGGTTGAACACCATAATACAAAACGGCCAGACCCCGTTACGGGGTACACTCTGGTTGAGAAGGATCGAGCGATGACGACTTTGGCACTGGTGGATGACGACGAGAACATTGTTGCGTCGCTGAAAATGTTTTTTGAGGCTGAGGGCTATAATGTCCGCACCTATCATGATGGCGAATCCGCCCTGCCCGCGCTCACCGAGACGCCGCCCGACATTGCCATCCTCGACGTGAAGATGCCCAAGATGGACGGCATGGAGTTGCTGCGCCGCCTGCGCCAGACCAGCGAGCTGCCGGTGATCTTCCTGACGTCCAAGGATGAAGAGATCGACGAAGTGATAGGCTTCAATATCGGCGCGGATGATTTCGTGCGGAAGCCCTGTTCCAACCGCCTGCTGGCCGAGCGTGTGAAAGCAGTGTTGCGGCGCGCACGCGGCGGCGTGGCTGGTCCTGAAGAGGGCGACCACAAGCCCATCGTTCGCGGCAAGCTGACACTCGACCCGAACCGTCATGCCTGCACCTGGGACGGCCACCCTGTGCGCCTGACCGTGACCGAGTTCCTGATCCTTCAGGCCCTCGCCTCGCGGCCCGGATATGTGAAGAGCCGCGACCAGCTGATGGACGCTGCCTATGACGACCAGATCTATGTCGACGACCGGACCATCGACAGCCACATCAAACGGCTGCGCAAGAAATTCCGCGAAGTGACCGACGAGTTCGACGCGATCGAAACGCTCTATGGCGTCGGCTACCGCTATACCGAATAGGCGCAACTCGCACGGCCGGGGCGTTGCCGAGATCTATATCGGCGGCGCCGCGGACGGGCAGTCGCAGCTTGTTGTAAGCTATGTGAAGGCCCGCCAAAGGGCGCTGCTTGATGGCGGTGCAGGCGTGGGGCGCACGGCGAAGTGGTTTGCCCATTATGATCTGGACGGCGTGCTTGAGCATTGCCGCGCAGCGCTTTCGCAGAGCGATGAGCTGGTGCTGGTCGGCCATAGCTGGGGCAGCGATGCAGCCCTGCGCGTAAGCCATCAATTGCATGGGGACGTGGCGCTGCTGGCCGGCGTTGACCCGGTGATGCGGCCGGGCGGCATGTTTTCCAACGTGACACGGCGGCCGGACAATGCGGGCGTTCTGGTGCATGTGGACGCGCGGCCGCGCGCTTTTGACCGGTCTGACATCGTGAAGGCCACCGGCGTCGTGCTCGGCGGCGGACTGGCGCGGGCGTGGCGCGAGGCGGACGTTACGATCTCGACGGAGCTCAACCACTGGGCCTTTGCGCACATGATGGCGGCGCCGGGCGGCGATGGCGTTTCCCTGCAGGCGCGGATCAATGAGGCAGGGTGGCGGGCTGCGGCTAACCGAGCAGGCTGAAGCGCCAGGACCAGTTCGGCAGGGCGAACGTCAGCGCGAGGAAGCCGAGACCGATCAGCACGCACAATGGCGAGTAGATGCGGCGGTTGAGCGTCAGGAAGGGCTGTTCCGGCAATGCCCGCTCAAAGGCTGGCATGACGCCGATAATGCCCCGAAAAAGGAAGATGGCCGCCAAGACCAGGCCGCCTGCCATCAGCAGCCATGGCGAGATGGGCAGGATGACAAGCCTGCCGAGCAGCGCAGCCCACGCAGCCGCCGCCAGGATACACATGGCCACGAACAGAGATGCAGTCATGGAAGGCATTTGCGTGATACCGCGACGGCCAACGACAGCACGCGCCAGAGCCTGCCGGTTTGCATAGGGAAATGTCGCGCCAAAAGCCCATGCGAAATGCACGAGGCCAATCAAACCAAGCACGGCAGCCAGCGAAAGGGAGAGAGTTTGTGCTATCATGAACCTGCGGGAACCTTGTGATCGACCTATATTAACATGTCCGGCGGGCTTGCCGCCATCGCCTTCATTCAATAGCCAATGACAAAGACCCTCTCAAAACAGGACATTCCCATGACAGACCTTGAAAACACACTGCTTCTTGAAACCTCGAAAGGCCCGGTGAAAATCGAGCTGCGCCCTGATCTTGCGCCCGGACATGTCGCACGCATCAAGGAACTCGCTCGTGAGGAGTTTTATGATGGAATCGTCTTCCACCGCGTGATCCCGGGCTTCATGGCCCAGGTCGGCTGCCCGAAAGGCAATGGCACCGGCGGTTCGAGCAAACCGGACATCAAGGCCGAGTTCAACGCCGAGCCACACGTTCGCGGCACCTGCTCGATGGCGCGCACCTCTGCGCCGAATTCGGCCAACAGCCAGTTCTTCATCTGCTTCGATGATGCCAGCTTCCTGAATCGCCAATACACCGTGTGGGGCAAGGTGACTGAAGGCATGGATGTGATCGACCAGCTTGCGAAAGGCGAGCCACCGCGTAATCCTGACAAGATTGTAACCATGCGCGTTGCGGCCGACGCCTGATTTTAGCCGCAGCCCGGGAACAGGGTGAACGGGATGGCTGAGTCAAAACGCATCAGGTTGCCGGGCAAACGGCGCGGATCCATGTTTCTGGGTTCGCGCATTGCCCGGCTGATTTTTGCGTCCAACCTGGCGGGGCTCGCCATCCTGATCATCGGCGCGATGGTACTGAACGAGATGCGCGCCGGGTTCGTTGTTTCCAAGAAGCAGGACCTTGTCGCACAGGCGCAGATTTTCACCAGCCTGCTGGGCGAGGATGCGACCACACCCGAGCCCAGCCTCGACGTTGATGCCGCGCGCCAGACCATCGTTCGCCTGAACCTGCCAGAGCGGGTCCGCGCCCGCATCTATACCCCCGACGAAGCATTGGTTGGCGACAGTTTCTACCTGTCTGAGCGCGTCGACATTGATGCCCTGCCCCCCCTGAAGGAGCCGACCCGCATCGCGCGGATCGGCGCGGCGATGTCGGAATGGGCCGGCCGCGTGTTCGGGCCAATCATGCCGCGTCGCAGTTCCGAAGCGATCCGGACGCAGAGTTTCGAGGAAGAATTCGACAGTGCGGTGCTCGGCGATGTTGCCGCCAGCCAGCGCTTCTCGGATCGCGGACAGCGGATCATCTCCGTCTCCATGCCCATCCAGCGCGTCTCGGCCGTCGTGGGCGTGCTGACGCTGGAAGCCAGCGACATCGACGAGATCATTCGCGCGGAGCGCGCTGCGCTTGTGCCGTTCATCGGGGTGGCCGTGCTGGTGGCATTCATTACGTCCTTCCTGCTGACCCTCGGTATTGCGCGGCCCATGCGGCGCCTGTCGCTGGCGGCAGACCGCATCCGCTCCGGCGCCTCTGACAGGATCGACATTCCGGCGCTGACGCGGCGCAAGGACGAGATCGGCAATCTTGCCTCCTCCATGCAGGGCATGACCGAAGCGCTGCTGGAGCGCATCGAGGCGAACGAGCAATTTGCCGCCGATGTGGCGCATGAGCTGAAAAACCCGCTGACCTCCATCCGTTCGGCTGTCGAGACGGCGGAAAGGGTGCAGGATGATCCGGTGGCCAGCCAGCGCTTGCGCAACGTCATTGCCTCAGACGTGAAGCGGCTCGACAGGCTGATCACGGACATCTCGAATGCCTCGCGCATCGAAGCCGAGATGACGCGCGTGCCGACCGAGCAGATCGACATTGCGCGCTTTGCCCGTGATGTGGTGCAAACCTATGAGGCGGTGGCCGACGGTCCGGACGCCGTGATGGTATCTTTCGAGGATGCGACGATGGGCGCGCGACTTCTCGTGCGCGCACGTGAAGGCCCACTCGGCCAGGTGCTGCGCAACCTGATCGACAATGCCAAGTCTTTCTCGCCGCCCGGCGCGACCGTGCATGTGACACTGGAGCAGACGAATAGTGGCCCGCAAACGGTTGCCCGCGTGCGCGTGGAAGACACGGGCCCCGGCATTCCGCCCGACAAGGTGGAAGAAATCTTCAACCGCTTCTACACCGACCGCCCCAAGGGCACGGCCTTCGGCAACAATTCCGGGCTTGGCCTGTCCATCGTCAAACAGATCATCGCGACGCATCGCGGCGATGTGTATGCCGAGAACCGCGAAGAGGGCGGCGCGCGGTTTGTCGTCGATCTTCCGGCGATCTAGCCTAGCGGTTCTGGCGATGCTCGATCAGCTCGCCGACGACTTCCGGATCGGCTAGCGTTGACGTGTCACCAAGATTCGAAAATTCGTTCTCGGCGATCTTGCGCAGGATGCGGCGCATGATCTTGCCCGAACGCGTTTTCGGCAGGCCGGGCGCGAACTGGATAAGATCCGGTGACGCGATAGGACCGATTTCGGCGCGAACATGCTGGACGAGATTTTTGCGCAGGTCGTCGGTTGCCTCGCAGCCTGCCACGAGCGTGACATAGGCATAGATGCCCTGACCCTTGATATCGTGCGGATAGCCGACGACGGCCGCCTCGGCGACGGCATCATGGCTGACCAGCGCGCTTTCAACTTCGGCCGTGCCCATGCGGTGGCCGGAGACGTTAATGACGTCATCAACGCGGCCCGTGATCCAGTAGAAGCCATCCTCATCGCGGCGGCATCCGTCGCCGGTGAAATAGGTGCCGGGATAGGCAGTGAAATAGGTGTCGATGAAGCGTTGGTGGTCGCCATAGACGGTGCGCATCTGGCCCGGCCAGCTGTCGGTGATCAGCAGGTTGCCGTCGGCGGCGCCTTCAAGCGTGTTGCCTTCGGCGTCGACCAGGATTGGCTTGACGCCAAAGAACGGGTGGCTGCCCGCGCCAGGCTTCATGTCGGTTGCGCCAGGCAGTGGCACGATCATTGTGCCGCCGGTTTCTGTCTGCCACCAGGTGTCCACGATGGGGCAACGGGTTTCCCCGACCACGTGGAAATACCATTCCCACGCTTCAGGGTTGATCGGCTCGCCGACCGTGCCGAGCAGGCGGATCGATTTGCGGGACGTCTTCTGCACAGGCACCTCACCTTCGCGCATCAGGGCGCGTATGGCTGTGGGGGCCGTATAGAAAATGGTGACCTGGTGCTTGTCACAGGCCTGCCAGAAGCGGCTCGCATCCGGATAGGTCGGCACGCCTTCGAAGAGGACGCTGGTCGCGCCATTCGCGAGCGGGCCATAGACAATGTAAGTGTGTCCTGTGACCCAGCCGACATCAGCCGAGCACCAGAACACGTCGTCTTCCTTCAGGTCGAAGACATATTCATGGGTCATTGAGGCCCACACCAGATAGCCGCCGGTCGTGTGCAGCACACCCTTCGGCTGGCCTGTCGAGCCGGACGTGTAGAGGATGAAGAGCGGATCTTCGGCGCTCATCGGCTCAGGCGGGCAATCGGCGGAGACCTCAGCGCCGATCTCGTGGAGCCAGTGGTCGCGGCCTTCGGTCATCGCGATGTCCGCGCCCGTGCGGCGCACGACCAGCATCTTCTTGACCATGCCGTTGGCGATCTTGGCGGCGGCATCGGCATTGACCTTGAGCGGCACCTTGCGGCCACCGCGCAGGCCTTCATCGGCGGTGATGAGGACTTCAGACTTGCAGTCGACGATGCGACCGGCCAGCGCTTCAGGCGAGAACCCGCCGAACACGACCGAGTGGACCGCGCCAATGCGCGCGCAGGCAAGCATGGCATAGGTCGCCTCGAGGATCATCGGCATGTAGATGGTGACACGGTCGCCCTTCTTGACGCCCAGTTCCTTCAAGACATTGGCAAACTTGCTGACCGCAACGTGGAGCTGCTTATAGGTAACCGTGAAAGTGTCGGACGGGTCGTCGCCTTCCCAGATGAAGGCGGCCTTGTCGCCGCGGGTAGTCAGGTGGCGGTCGATACAATTGGCCGAGACATTGAGCACGCCATCGGAATACCATTTGACGTGCAGGTCGCCGGTTTCCCAGGAGACGTCTTTCACGGTTGTATAAGGCGTCATCCAGTCGAGACGTTTGCCGTGCTCGCCCCAGAAGGCTTCCGGGTCGGCGATCGAAGCCGCATACATCTCCCGGTACTTCTCAGGCGTCAGGTTTGCGTTTGCCGCAAAACCGGCCGGAACGGGATATGTCTTGTTGGCGTCGCTCATGTCGGGCCTCTCCTTTGGTGCGTTTCTTTGGGTTGCTTATAGCGAAGTCCGCAACTTGAGAAGTTTGTACAGGATTGCCCGCCTGATTAAAGGGCCAGCGCGGGTCTGCGACCGCAAATCTATCACAAGCAGGACGATTTAGGGGGATTAGCGCCGCGCCGCCGGGCTGTGCGCCTTGCCTGTCCCACATTTCCAGTGATGACGGCGCATACAGCTGTTACCATTACGACGAAGGATCACTCATCCGATCCATGCCCCGGCCTGCCGCGGCAGCTTGCCAGATACACCTTGATCGCCTATAGGCCCGCTCTTGAAACGGCGGCGCAAGGCCGCGCGTGTCAGGCTGTCACCGTCCGGATGTCCGGCGGCGGACTTCAGGGCGAAAGGAAAAAAACATGTCCAAGAAACAAATTACTTTCAATATCGAGCTGCGTGAGCGCATCGGTACGGGTGGCGCGCGTGAAGCCCGCAATAACGGCTTTGTGCCAGGCGTCCTCTACGGCGGCGGCGAAGATCCTGTTGCGATCAGCCTGCGCCTTCCTGAAGTGCTCAAAGCCATTGAAACCGGACATTTCCTGTCCTCGACGGCCTCGCTGGTCCATGACGGCAAAAAGCAGATGGTGATCCCGCAAGCGATCCAGATGCACCCGATCACTGACCGCCCAATGCACGTCGACCTGTTCCGCGTCACCGCCAAACAGAAAATCAAGGTTGAAGTCCCTGTGCACTTCATCGGCGAAGAAGTCTCGCCGGGCCTCAAGAAGGCCGGTACGCTCAACGTTGTTCGCCACACGGTCGAACTTCTTGTGCCAGCTGGCAACATCCCCGAATTCATCGAGGCCGACGTCTCGAAACTGGAAATCGGTGACAATGTGAAAATCTCCGACATCAAGCTGCCATCCGATGCCGAGCCAACGATCACCGACCGTGACTTCACGATCGCGACGATTGCCGGCCGCGCTGCCGTTGTCGAAACCGACGACGCTGAGGGCGAAGAAGCCGAAGAAGAAACGACTGCAGAAGCTGAAGGCGAAGACGCTGACGGCGAAGCGAGCGAAGACTGATCCGTTCGATCTGGCAAAGCGCGCTCGGCCTTCTACGGCCGGGCGCGCAGCCGATCCCTGCAAGATCAGACGAGGGAGACAGCCCCATGTTGATCCTCGCAGGACAGGGCAATCCGGGCCCGAAATATGCCGGCAACCGGCACAATGCCGGATTTCTCGTTCTCGACAGAATTCACGCCGACCATGGGTTTGGGCCTTGGCGCAGCAAGTTCGAGAGCCAGATATCCGAAGGCACGATCAATACCGGCAATGGCCGCGTCAAAGTCCTGCTGGTGAAACCGGAAACATTCTACAATGAAACCGGACGGGCCCTCTCCAAGGCTGTGACCTTCTACAAGCTCGATATCGAAGCCGTCACGGTGTTCCATGACGAGATCGACCTCGCGCCCGGGCGCACTCGCGTGAAGCGCGGCGGCGGGCATTCAGGCAATAATGGCGTGCGCTCCATGATCGCGCATCTGGGTGAGAACGTGCGGCGCGTCCGCATTGGCATCGGTCATCCCGGCGACAAGTCGCATGTCATGCCATACGTGCTGTCGGATTTCTCAAAAGCAGATCGCGACTGGTTCGAGCCGCTTCAGAAGGCGATATCCGACTCCCTGCCCTACCTTGCAGCCGACGATGATGAACGCTTCCAGACCGAGGTCATGCGCCTCGCGCCTGCACCGAAAAACGACCCTAAGCAGCTTAAGCGCGACTAGGCGCCGACCTTGGCAAGCGCCGAGGCTTCCGCCGCTTCCGCCATGGCGACAGCCGCCACAGCGCCATGTGCCGGAACCGGGCTGCGGGCAAGGCCGAGACAGGCCGCGTAGAAGCCTTCATCAGCTGCGCCGAGCGGATCGGGCAGCTCCGCCGCGATATCGACACGCACCTTGTAGGGCGTCGAGTTTTCAAGCTTACGCGTTAGGAAGTCGATGGCGATTTCACCCGACGGATACACAACACGCATCGTGCGTTCACGCACTTCTGCAGCCCGGCTCGCCCGCAGGCGCGCAACGCCGCCGCTGGCATATGTGAACTGGGCGCTGGCCTCATCCAGATGGCTCGAATGCACGCGCTTGCCGCTGGCCGTGACGCCGGTGAACTCGGTACCGAGCATCATGGCCGCGAGGTCCAGATCGTGGATCATCAGGTCCCAGATAACCGAGACATCGCCCGCGCGATTGTCTGGCGTGGGTGGACCGGCGCGGACAGATTCGATCAGCAGAGGCGCTTCCTCAATGCCCAATACGCCCATGGCGCGTGCCACGAAACGCTCCTGGTGGCCGACCTGCAGGATACGGCCGCGGGCTGCCGCTTCATCAGCAAGACTGCGCGCAGACTTGCCGGTCAAAGCCAGCGGCTTCTCCACCAGGACGTGGCAATGCGCCTCGATGGCCTCACGCGCCAAGGGTTCGTGGAATGTTGCAGGCACGGCGATAACGATGGCATCGCACATCTCAAGGAAGGCCCGATAGTCCGACATGCCTGGGGCACCGAACGTGCTGGCGACGCTCTCGGCGCGGGCCTGATCGATATCATAGACCCCCATAAACTCCGTACGCGCCGAAGCCGCCGCTTTCTGCGCGTGGTAATTTCCGAATACGCCAGCGCCAGCCACGCCTACCTTGAGTTTGTTCATGATTCCGGACCTTCAATCTGGCGGGACAAGACACCGCATCGCCGCCCGCCGCAAGGGCCGGGGGCAGATATGGGTGTGGCGGATGTAGGTGCTGAGCCCTATCCGTCCACAACCGCTGCGTTCATTACGCACCCAAGTCCCCGCGCGAGTGAATCGAGATAGTCCCGCTCGAAACGCTTGGTCACGGAAGCGGACGCGTCGAACTGGAAGCCATGATACGCGCTCGGATAGATGATGAACTCAGTTGCAACGCCGGCCGCGATCAGACGCCGGGCATAGGCCATGTTTTCGTCAAGGAAGAGATCGAGGCCGCCAATGCCGATCCATGTCGGTGGCAGGCCCTCGAGGCTGTCGGCGCGGGCGGGCACGGCAGGCGCCGCAGGTTCGGTTTCGCCCAGATAGGCGGCCCAGCCGAACCGGTTACTGTCAGGGGTCCAGATATACTCGCCAAGAACGGGGTCCGACATTGCGCCTTCGGCGGTCGTGCGGTCGTCCAGCATGGGATAGACAAGGTGCTGGAAGGCGATCTTCACTTTGCCCTCGTCACGGGTGCGCTGCACGAGGCCTGCCGCGAGGCCGCCGCCAGCGCTGTCGCCGCCCACCGCAATGCGCTTGGGATCAATGCCAATTGAAGACGCGTTTGCGATCATCCAGTCGAGGACCGCCGCGCAATCATCGAGCGGCCCCGGATAGGATGTTTCTGGCGCCAGGCGATAGTCGGGCGACACGACCACGACGCCGAGCATGGAGGCGACGCGTGTGTTCCGCAAATCTGACCCTTCCGGTGACCCGACGACATAACCGCCACCATGAATATGCAGAAAGGCCGGACGGTCCTTGCCTGCGCTTTCCGGTTCGTAGACGAGACATCGAACATCAGCCCCTCCTGCCCGCCCCGGCACAGTAACTTCACGTCGCCGTACACCCGACTGGGCGGGATCGCCCATCACATTCATACTGGCGGACATCTCGCGCATGGCTGGGAGTATTTCAGGCTTGAGGTCGAGCGGCGGGAAACTCTCGGCAAATGCGATGAGTTCAGGGTCCACTAGGTGTCTGGTTTTCATGTCGTCTTTCCTGCCCTTATTGTTTTCTGACCGGACCATAATCGCCCGTCTCAATTCGGCAAGCAGCGCCGCTGGGGCAAGATATTCAGGCCGCCCCCTTCACAGTTGGGGCCCGACAGTCCACTTAAGCGGCAACGAAAAAACAGGAAGGAACACGTAATGGCTACTCTGAGTTCAACCGAATGGAGCCTCGCCTCTCGCCCCGAAGGCATGCCGAAGCCGGCAGACTTCGGCAAGAAAACGGTCGAGATTGCCGCGCCAAAGGATGGCGAAATCCAGGTCAAGAACGAGTGGATGTCGGTCGACCCCTACATGCGCGGCCGCATGTACGACCGCGAAAGCTACGTGCCGCCCTTCCAGATTGGCGAGACGATGCAGGGCGGCGCTGTCGGCCGCGTGACCGCCTCGGCGAACCCGGATTTCAAAGAGGGCGACCTTGTCTCCTCGATGATGGGCTGGCGTACGGCATGGGTCGCAGCTCCCGCAGCAGCCATGGTGCAGAAATTGCCTGACGTGGGCCTTCCCGAGAGCGCCTTCCTCGGCGTTGCCGGCATGCCCGGCCTCACGGCCTATGCGGGCCTTCTGCGCGTTGCCGAGCTGAAAGAAGGCGATGTCGTCTTCGTTTCCGGTGCGGCTGGCGCGGTCGGATCAACCGTGGTTCAGATTGCGAAAATCAAGGGCTGCATGGTGATCGGCTCTGCGGGCGGACCCGAAAAATGCGCCTTTGTAAAATCACTCGGCGCTGATCATGTCATCGATTACAAGAAAGCCGGTGGGTTTGACGGGCTGGTAAAAGCCCTCAAGGAAGCATCGCCCAAAGGCATTGACGTCTACTTCGACAATGTCGGCGGTGATCACCTGACGGCAGCAATTGAAGCCGCACGCCCGATGGCCCGCATGGCGCTCTGCGGCATGATTGCCCAATATAACGAGACCGGCACGCCCAAAGGCCCGCACAATATCATCCAGGCCGTCGGCAAGCAGCTGAAACTGCAGGGCTTCATCGTGTCGACCCATGCCGATATGCAGCCTGACTTCTTTGCCGACATGGCCAAGTGGATCCCGGCCGGCAAGATGAAATTCGAGCAGACGGTGATGGAAGGTATCGACAAGGCGCCTGAAGCCTTTATGGGCCTCTTCACGGGCGCAAACACCGGCAAGATGCTGGTGAAACTCACCTAGTAAACATATTCGCTCCGCGTCTCCAAAGGCCGCGGAGCGGTCACGGAGACGATCAAGATGGCACGGCTGTTCGATGCCTATATCATGGTGGACTGGAGCGCGGCTGCGAAGCCGGCGCTGGGCGCCAATTCGATCTGGATCGGGATCCTCGCGAAGGATGCCCGGCTGAAGCTGCAGTTCAAGGCGGTCAATATCGACACGCGCCTGAAGGCACGCGCCTTCATTGAGGATATGGTCGCCAAGCTGACCCGGCGCGGCGACCGTATCCTTCTCGGCTTTGACTTCTCGCTCGGCTATCCAGCCGGTACGGCAGCGGCGCTCGGCCTCGATGTGACGAAGCAGGCGCCCTGGTCAGCGATGCACACCCATCTTGCCAGCAAGCTGAAGGACAAGGCCGACAATTCGAACGCGCGCTATGCGATTGCCGCAGGCATGAACTATGCGATCTCGAAGGGGCCCTATCCGTTCTGGGGAGCACCGGCGCGCGATGTCGTGTCGACGCTTTCGTCGACAAAGCCGGACTATGCCGGTCAGCCGCTGCCGGAATTCCGCATCGTCGAGAACCATCTGCGCGCGGCAAAGATCGGCCAGCCGAAGTCTGTCTGGCAGCTCGCCTACACGGGCAGCGTCGGCAGCCAGTCGCTGACCGGTATTCCGCACGTTCATGCCCTGCGGGCGGCCTGGCCAAACGCCCGGATCTGGCCTTTCGAGATCAATGCGGACGAAATGACGGAAGAAGGACTCGACGGAATTGAGGTCGTGATTGCCGAGATTTACCCTTCATTGATCAAGGCAAAACCGGAAAAAGGCGAAACATTGGACGAAGTTCAGGTCCGTGAGATCGCCCGTCATTATTCACAACTGGACGAAAAAGGCCTCCTGGGAGGCACTTTTTCCACAGGCAAATCGCTTGACGAGGGAAAAATCGAGCATATTCAGGCCGAGGAGGGCTGGATTCTAGGCACATAGCCTGTGTTTACTGGCCTTTCGGCATATTCACGTAAAACGAATCGTGGGCATGTCGAGCCAACGGCGGGGGATCGCCGTTTAACTTAGAGGAGAACCCCTATGAACAAGGGTGAACTTACAAAAGCAGTTGCTGCCGAATCCGGCCTCTCGCAAAGCGAAGCTGGCAAGGCTGTTGACGCTGTATTTGACACAATCGCTGCTGCAGCGAAGTCGCGTCAGCAAGTGGCAATCGCAGGTTTCGGTACGTTCGCGGCGAAAACCCGCAACGCACGTGAAGGCCGCAATCCAGCCACTGGCGACAAGATCAAGATCCCAGAAAAAACGTCACTGGCTTTCAAACCAGCCACGGCATTGAAAGACCTCTAGGGTTCCTGGCCTCCATTCTCGGGAGGCCGTCCCGGAAAATTCAGGCGGCGCGTTTGTTAGGCAGACGCGCCGCTTTTGATTCCAGCAGCGCTGTCTGAAGCACGCCGGCCACAGCCATGCCGATCAAGGCGCCTTCCATCATTCCCCGCGCGCCCCGGCCTTGCACAAGGCCGAGCCAGTAGCAGGCCGGGATCATGACGAAGAAGAACGAGCCGACATGGATAATGCCCGGCACCCAGACGATCTCCTGCGCCCGCAGTGCCATTGAGGCCGTCGCCTGCAATCCATCGAAAATCGTCGCCGCAGCGGCAATGAAGAGGAGGCTGGCAATGGCCGGCGCAAGCACAATACCGTTGAGGACGGCGTCGGGGCGCACCAGCAGGCGCGACAGGGGCCCGTGGAACAGGACAAGCACCATGGCGAGGATCGCGCCCATGACGATCGTGGCGGCCACGCCGAGCCGTCCGGCATTGCGGATCTCGTCATTATTGCCCCGCCCGAAGGCTTCGGCCACTCTCACGCTCGTCGCCGAGCCGATGCCGAGATAGAACATGAAGCACAGCCCGATGATCTGAACGGAATATCCATAGATCGAGTTGGCCGCGAGGCTGATCCAGGTGGCAATAATGTAGGTCATGTTGAACCCACCCCATTCTGCAACATTGCTGATCGCCGTACCGATGCCGACACTGAACTGACGGCGCGCCTCGTTCAGCGGACCGGCGACCGACTTGCGGAAGGCCGGGGTCAGCACAATGACGAGAATGAACATGACGACGGTCAGCGCCCAGCGCGAGCCGGTCGTCGCCCAGGCCACGCCCTCGGCGCCCATTGGCGTGCCACCCCAGAGCCCCCCCACCAGTGCGAGATCCATCACCAGGTTGATGCCCACGCCCACATACATGACGACCGTGACAAGCAACGGACGGCGCAGCGCTTCGAGGTAGAAGCTGCAGACCTGTGACACCATGAAGGCAAGCAGGCCACTCGAGAGGATACGCGTCACCTTGGCCGTTTCGGCAGCAATGGTTTCAGGGTCGATCTTGTCGACCGCTTCCGACACTGGCGCGATCGTCACGAAGATCCAGTGGAAGAGTGGCTGCGCCCCGTAAAACACCAGACACGTCAAAACGACACCAAGTCCCAGTGAGGCCCAGAGACCTCGCCGGAAGACGCGGCCCGTATCTTCCTTGCGCCCGATACCGATCAGTTCGGATGTCAGCACCTGCGTGCCGAGCAGCAGGCCCATGCCAAAGCCGATGGAGACGCCCATGGGCAGCCACGAGTTGAGGATATAGGGCAGCTCTGCAGGCGCGTACTGACCAAGCACAATGGCGTCGGTAATACCCATCAGCATCATCGACATGCGTGTGATCGCAATCGGCACCGATAGCTTGAGCAGGTCCGAAATGTCGGCCGGCCGCGCCCAGGCGGGAAGGCTGAATGTGCGCATGACAGCCTCCTTCGGGCCCGGTTTAAAACAAGCCGCGCTTTCTGACGGAAAGAGGCTGCCGGGACAAGTGACCGCAAAGGGAGATTGGCGAATATTCCATGACTGGGACTCAGGCGCGACAGTTAGTTGACATAGTCAATTAACTGTCGCACATGCGGCCATGCCTCAAAGTTTCTCCAGCCTGTCTGATGCCATCGCCGCCGTGCGCGGTTTCAATCGCTTTTACACGCGCGAAGTCGGCCTGCTGAGGAAGACCTTTCTAGATACGCCCTGGACGCTCGGCGAAATGCGCGTCCTCTATGAAATCCGCAACAATGACGGCATCAGCGCCAGCGACATCTCCCGCGAGCTGGATCTTGACGCGGCCTATCTGTCACGCCTGCTTAGCAGGCTCGTTGCCAAGCGCATCGTCATACGCACGCCCTCGGAAACAGATGCCCGCCAGCAGGAGCTGTCGCTGAGTGATCATGGACAGATGATCGTGAACGCCGCCGATGAACATCAGGCGGCCCTGACGGAAGACATGCTGACGCCGCTTTCGCCCACGGAACGTCGCCAACTGGTCGACGCGATGGCCACCATAGAAACACTGCTCGGGCGACGCCGCGCATCCAGCCATGAAGCCGACACGCGATGAGCAGGTTCCACCCACTCGACCGACCGATCTGGAGCGCCCTGACAAGCCGGCAGGCACACTTTGATACGCAGGGCACGCTAGCGCGCCGATTCCCACCAGAGGTCAGCCCTTTCATTGCCGCGCGTGATTCCTCGCCGGAAGCGTGGACTGATCTCGTTCGGCAGATTCCGGCGAATTATGATGTGTCACTGCTGGAGCCAAGCATGCCTTCGCCGCCTGACACGGTCACCGCGATCGAGCGGCCGCTACTCCAGATGATCATGGCTGCTGAGCCACCATCTTCAACAAAGGATGTTGCGCTTGTAACGCTTGGTGATGCCGATGCGGCCGAGATGCTGGCGCTGGCCACGTTGACCAAGCCGGGACCGTTCAGGACCCGTACGCACACGATGGGGCGCTTCCTCGGCATTCGTGATGGGGCGCGACTGGTCGCGATGGGCGGCGAACGCCTGGCAACTGATGGCTTCACCGAAATCACTGCGCTGTGCACGCATCCTGATTATCGCGGCAAGGCTTACGGGAAGACGCTACTTGCCGCCCTGGCCAACCGGATTCTCGCCGATGGGCTGACGCCCTTCCTGCACACCTATCCCACCAATGATGTCGCCATCGCAATGTACAATGCCATGGGCTTTGAACCGCGTGCACGGCTGGTGCACGCGGTCTGGGAAAGAAAGGTTGCGCTAACAGCTCGCGCCTAGCCGGCCTTGCGGGCGGCGGTCGCCTCGGCAACGTTCATGTCCTGAAGCTTTTCAGCGATCATGAAGGCCAGTTCGAGGGCCTGCTCGCCATTGAGGCGGGGGTCGCAATGGGTGTGGTAACGCGAAGACAGGTCCGTTTCCGAAATCGCCTGCGCGCCACCGATACACTCGGTCACGTTCTGGCCGGTCATCTCGAAATGCACGCCGCCGGGATAGCAACCCTCAGCCGACAGGACATCGATGAACTGACGCACTTCAGACAGGATGCGGTCGACCGGACGGGTCTTGAAACCGCTTTCCGTCTTCAGCGTGTTGCCGTGCATCGGGTCACAGGACCAGACGACCGTACGGCCGCTTTTCTTAAGCGCGCGCGCCAGAGGCGGCAGGCCCTTCGCCACGCCTTCGGAGCCGAAGCGCGAGATCAGTGTAATCCGGCCAGGCTCGTCATGCGGGTTAAGCGTGTCGATCAGGCGAAGCAGTTCGTCTGTCTCCATGCCGGGACCACACTTGATGCCGATGGGGTTCTTCACGCCCTTGCAGAAGTTCACATGGGCATGATCGACCTGACGGGTCCGGTGGCCGATCCACAGCATGTGGGCCGACGTATCGTACCAGTCGCCGGACGTGGAATCGATGCGCGTCATCGCTTCCTCGTAGCCGAGCAACAGGGCTTCGTGGCTGGTGTAGAAGTCCACCTGCGCCATTTGCGGCACGGTCTCGGCGTTCAGGCCGACAGCCTGCATGAAGTCGAGGGATTTGGAAATCTGATCGGCCAGCTTCTCATAGCGTTCGCCCTGCGAACTGCGGTCAACGAAGCCCAGCATCCAACGATGGACGTTCGCAAGGCTGGCATAGCCACCATTGCTGAAGGCGCGCAGCAGGTTGAGCGTCGCGGCCGATTGCGAATACGCCTGGATCAGGCGTTCCGGATCCGGATGGCGGGCCTCCGGCGTGAAATCCATGCCGTTGATATTGTCGCCGCGATAGGAGGGCAGCGTAACGCCATTGATCGTTTCGGTTGGTTCGGAGCGTGGCTTGGCGAACTGGCCGGCGATACGGCCCACTTTCACCACGGGCTTGGCCGCAGCGAACGTCAGGACGACGGCCATCTGAAGGATCACGCGGAACGTGTCGCGGATATTGTCCGGGTGGAACTCCTTGAAGCTCTCGGCACAATCACCGCCCTGAAGCAGGAAAGCCTTGCCGGCAGCAACCTCGCCGAGCCGCTGTTTCAGGCGCCGTGCCTCGCCTGCAAACACGAGTGGAGGATAGCCCTTCAGGCGTGCCTCAACTGCAGACAATGCTGCAGCGTCGGGATAGTCCGACGGGATGTGTTTGGCAGGCAGATTCCGCCAATCAGAAGGGGTCCAGGTCATGTTAAGTGCTCCGTTCGAGTGCAGCATTAATCACATGGACCGCGCTTGCTCAAGTTTCACCATAATTTCACAGCAGAAAGGTGGCGGAATCAGAGCGAAGTCCCTTAGTAACAGGAACAACGCCGCCACCTGAAGGACTGCCATAGCCCCATGTCGCACGTCTATATAAGCCATTCGACGAAAGACCTGGACGAGCTGCTGGAAATCCACGAGGCGCTTCGCATGGCGGCCATACCGGACTGGTATGCCCCGAACGATTCCGAAGACCGCCCCAAGGCCGACCAGGCGATTGACGATGCCTTCGCCATGATCGTGATCGTTTCGGCGAGCGCCGTGCGTTCGAAATCTGTCAGGCAGGATGTCGAGCGCGCCAAGGCACGCAATTTGAGGCTCATCCCGTATCAGATCGACAAGGCGCGGATGAACGGCTTCTTCAAGCATGAAGTCCAGCCGCACCTGAAGCTGTCGTCCACCCTGCCCGATGGCGTCACGCAGCTCGTCGATGAAGTGCAGAAGGCCTACAAGCGCAAATGCCCGGTTCTGGCGGTGATGAACCTGAAGGGCGGGGTCGGCAAGACAACGGTGACCAGTCAGGTTTTTGGCGCGTGGCAGGGCGCGCTCGGTGGACGCGTGCTGCTGGTCGACCTCGATCCGCAATACAACCTGACCCAGACCTTCTTCGACATGGAGCAGGCTGACGCCAGTGCGGCTGTCGACAAGTCGGTCATCTCGCTGTTCGAGCGGTCGAAGCTGCACGCCCGTGATGCGACAAGCCCCGGCGAAAGCTGGCTGACACTTTCGACAGAGCCGTTCTCTCCGGTGTCGCGCAAGGAGCTGATGCACGACCTTATGGGCGAAGGCAGCCCCGGCGGACGGCTGGACCTGATCTCCGGTCAGTTCGAGATTTCAAAATATGCGTTTGCCAATGATTCCGGGGCGCTTCTGAAGGTGAAGTCGCAATTCCTGCGGATGGTGGACCATTATCGCAGCGAATATGACCTGATCGTATTCGACACCAACCCGAACGCGACGTTCCTGACGCGATGCGCGCTGGAAGCGGCTGACCGGGTGCTGGCGCCGATGCATGCGGATGTCTATTCGCTGCGCGGCGTACGCCTGCTGAACCAGGTGATCGAGGAACAGGTGGAAGCCGACAAGCGCCCGGCACTCTCCGTGATGTTCAATGCGGTGGGGCGCAGCGAACAATCGACGTTCGAGGCCGATGCCCGCAATGGCACCTTCGACGGTAAGGCAGGCTTCCCGCTGTCCAAGGCGCTGCTCAAGGCGGCCCTGCCTCGGTCCGGTCACCTCATGGTCAAGGCGCCGAAGGACGGCCAGCCGGCATGGCGCCAGCTGGTCATTCATTCCGGGCGCGGCGGCGGCCTGAAAGCCATCCGCGAGAGTCTGAAGACTGTCGGGATGGAGCTCAAGGCCATGCTGGAAGACTGATCAAACGCGTGCGCGGTAGCGCGCTCAGACTGCGGCCGCGACTTCCGGCACCCATTTCTGGCGCATCGTCACCAGCTCTTCGGCAACACTTGGATGGAGGGCGCAGGTGCGGTCAAAGTCCGGCTTCGTCACACCCATCTTCACAGCGATGCCCACGGCCTGGATCATCTCGGCGGAATCCTCGCCCACGATGTGGACGCCGAGCACTTTCTCATCATCGGGTTTGACCACGAGTTTCATGAGGACCCGGCTGGTGTCGCCGTTCAGCATGTTCTTCATCGGCCGGAACCGCGTCTTGTAGATGTCGACATTGCCGTATTTCTTGCGGGCGTCAGCCTCGGTCATGCCGACCGTGCCGACTTCCGGCTGGGTGAACACGGCCGTCGGAATGTCCGCATGATCGAAGTGCCACGGCTTGTCGTAGAATTCCGTCTCGGCAAAGGCGTGGCCTTCGCGGATGGCGACCGGTGTGAGCGCGACACGGTCGGTCACATCGCCCACGGCCCAGATGCTGGGAACGTTCGTCTTGGACCATTCGTCGACGATGACAGCGCCCACGTCGCTGACAGCAACGCCCGCGGCCTCCAGGCCAAGGCTCTCGGTGTTGGGACGCCGGCCGACGGCCATCATGATGACATCGGCATTGATGTTGTGCCCGTTCTTGAGGTGAACGCAGTAAGGCAGATCAGCGCCATCAACCTCTTCGATCTTCTCAAAAACGGTCTGCGTGATGACCCGCACACCGGCTTCCTTGAGGCCTTCATGCACGGCCATGCGGACATCTTCGTCAAAGCCGCGCAGCACCGTGTCGCCGCGATAGACGAGACAGGTGTCGACACCCAGGCCAGCAAAGACATGCGCGAACTCGACGGCGATATAGCCGCCGCCCGCGATGACGAGTTGTTTTGGAAGCGTCTCAAGATCGAATATTTCGTTGGACGTAATCGCATGCTCCACGCCCGGCAGCTCTTCAGGTGAAGGCATCCAGGGGCGGCCACCAACAGCGATGAGGATTTTTGCGGCGGTGACGGTCTTCCCGCTGGTCTTCAAGCGTAGCGTATTGGCATCGACGAACTCGGCGCGCTCCTCGAAGATTTCGACACCCGAGTTAGCCAGATTGCGGTGATAGATGCCCGAAAGCCGGTCGACTTCGGCATGCATTGCAGAGGCAAAGACAGCGTGGTCGTAGGACACATCGCCTACGCTCCAGCCATAGCCCTTTGCGTGCTTGATATGCTTGCCGTAGCCGGAGGCGTAGACCATGAATTTCTTCGGGACACAGCCGCGGATGACGCAGGTGCCACCCATCCTGTATTCCTCGGCGACCGCCACTTTGGCACCTGACAGGGCCGCAAGCCGCGCCGCACGGACGCCGCCGGAGCCACCCCCGATAACGAAGAGATCATAGTCGTAAGACGTGTCGGCCATAGGCTGTTCCTTGCGTGAGGCCGGGCCAATCTAGCGGCGCCATCTGGGCGCTGACCGGGCAATCCTTTGAATCTTCAGCAGATGTAAGGTCCGCGCCCTAGAATTCAAACACGGTCGCGCCGTTTTCATTGCCGATGATCACAGTACGGGCGATGCCGATGAAGAGCCCATGCTCGACAACCCCCGGCACATTGGACAGCCGCGCAGCGAGGGCTTCCGCGTCAGGAATGCGGCCACAATGGCAATCCAGAATGTGGTTTCCGCCATCCGTGACAAGCAGCTCCATGCTTCCGGGCTGCTTGCGCAACTCGACACGCGGGCGGTCGATGCCGGCGGCGCAGAGAACATCAAACACCTTCTTCGCCGTGATGGTGTAGCCGAACGGTGTGACCTCGACGGGCAGCGGGAAAGCGCCGAGACGCTCGACCTGCTTGGAGGGGTCTGCGATCACCACCATGTGATCGCTGGCATTGGCGATGATCTTCTCACGCAGCAGGGCTGCGCCGCCCCCCTTGATCAGATGGCCCTGTGCATCGACCTCATCCGCGCCGTCGACGGTGAGATTGATCCGCTCGACCTGCTCAAAGGGAATGAGGGGCACGCCGAGGCTCGTCGCGAGGGCGCGGGTCTGTTCGCTGGTCTCGATGCATTTGACGAGTAGACCATCGGCAACCTCGTCAGCCAGCATCTCGACAAAGTATTTTGCGGTGGAGCCTGTACCCAGGCCGATGGTCATGCCGTCCTCGACATATTCCATCGCGGCCAGTGCAGCGTTTTCTTTCTCGTGCTCGTTGGCCATGGATCTAGTCCTTCTTGCTGGCGGCTTTTTCAGCGCCTTTTCGGGTGCGGAAGCTGATCGCCCAGCCTGCGCGTGTGATGAGGGGGCCGCGTGCGACCGCGAGGGCATCGGCATCGACATCCTTGGTGATGACGCTGCCGGAGCCGATGATGGCGCCATTGCCGATTTCCACCGGCGCGACAAGGGCGGAGTTCGAACCGATGAAGGCGCCGTCGCCGATCACGGTGGCGTACTTCAGGAAGCCATCATAATTGCAGAAGATCGTGCCGGCGCCGATGTTCGCATTAGCGCCGATACGGCCGTCGCCCAGATAGGCGAGATGGTTTGCCTTGGCGCCTTCGCCCATCTGCGTGTTCTTCGTCTCGACGAAATTGCCGATGCGCACATTGGCCTGCAGCACAGTGCCGGGCCGCAGGCGCGCATAGGGGCCGATCTCGCAGCCATCTGCGACGTCGGCGCCCTCAAGGTGGCTGAAGGCGCGGATGCGGGCACCGGAGCGGACGTGCACGCCGGGGCCGAACACGACATTGGGCTCAACAAGGACATCGGCTTCCAGCACAGTGTCGTGTGAGAAGAAGACTGTTTCCGGGGCAACGAGCGTGACGCCGGCATTCATGGCCTCAAGACGCCGGTGCGACTGGAAAATGGCCTCGGCCTCGGCAAGGTCCGCCTTGCTGTCGCAGCCTATCAGGTCGTCTTCGCCGCACTGTACAGCCTTGCAAATGGCGCCCTCGGCGCGAGCGAGGCCGACGAGATCGGTCAGGTAGTATTCGCCCTTGGCATTCTGGTTGGTCACTTTGGCCAGCAGCCGGAACATGGTTTCGGCCCGGCCTGCCATGACGCCCGAATTGCAGAGGCGAACGGCGAGCTGGGCGGGGCTTGCTTCGCGCGCTTCGACAATCGCGTCGAGGTCGCCGTCGGCAGCGAGGATGAGCCGTCCATAGAGACCCGGTTCGGCGGCTTCAAAGCCCAGCACGCCAAGCGAGGCGCCCGTCTCAAGCGCGGCATAGAGGTCATCAATGGCCGAAGGCGGGACAAGCGGGCTGTCGCCATACAGAACCACAAGATCACCGACGAAGCCCTGAAGGGCGTCTTCGGCACAGCGCACCGCGTGGCCCGTACCCTGAGGGGGATCCTGGAATGCAATGGCGCCTTCGCCAAGCAGGTTGGTGACATGCTCGATCAGCACGGTTTGCGATGGGTGTGCGATGACGACAATCTTCGCGCAGCCGACCTTGTGCGCCAGGTCAATCGACCAGTCGATCATGGGGCGCCCGCCCACGGCGTGCATGACCTTTGGCCGGTCTGACTTCATGCGCGTGCCCTTGCCAGCGGCAAGGATGATCGCAGCGCGGTCTCTGGCGATGTGTGTCACAGGTGGCCCTCTCGCTTTCCCCAGACCTTTCGCCTAGACCAAAGGCCGATTCAAGGCGAGTGGCGAGACAGGAATACATACAGATATGGCAAAGCGGTTCGTCGGCTGGACGATTGTGTTTGATCTCGACGGGACCCTGGTGGACACCGCACCGGACCTGCTGGAGGCGCTGAATCACGTGCTGCGCGAGGAAGGTCTCAAGCCCGTGGACCTCTCAACGATCGCCACGATGATCGGGCATGGCGCCAAGGCCATGATCGTGAGGGGAATGGCTGCACAGGGCGCCGAACCGGATGACGACCGGATGGATGCCTTGTTCGAGCAGTTCCTCGCCTATTACGAAGATCATATCGCTGTGGGATCCAGGCCATTCGAAAATGCATTGGACGCTCTGGACTTGCTAATTAACGAGGGAGCGATCCTGGCGGTGTGCACCAACAAGCGCCAACGCGCCACGGACCGACTGCTTGGCGAATTGCAAATTTCTGAAAAGTTTGCGGCCATCGTGGGTGCGGACAGTGTTCCGGATCGCAAGCCACACGGAGATCATATCCTGTTGACCGTTGACCGTGCAGGCGGCGATCGGTCACGGGCAATCATGGTTGGCGATAGCCGCACAGACGAAAGGGCAGCCCGGAATGCCGGGCTGCCCTTCATATTTGTTCCATTTGGGTACGAGACCGAGACTGCAGTTGAAATCGATCCTGACGAAGTTGTCAGCAACTATTCAAAACTCGTTCCGGCTTTGCTTCGCCTGATAGGCTAGGCGGTCGCTTCTGCCCGCGGACGGTAGCTGGGGCGCGCTGCGCCTGCTTCGCCAGCTGCACGGCGACGGGGCATTCCGTTCACCATGTTGCTGCGCACGTCGGTGCGGGCACTACGCATTGCAGGAACGAAGCCGGCGTCAACAAGATCGACATCCACTTCATAGCCGCGCTCGGCCCAATAGGCATTGATTTTCTCGCAAAGGCGCTTTGCGCCTTCTTCGTCACACCAGTCTTTCATTATCTCTCTCTCCAGGCTTTATTATTTTACTGTCGAATTACTTCGACATGCCTGTCCTTCTTTCTGTTTAGTCGTGACCCGCTAATCGGACCATCGCTTATGGTCTCAAGATGACGATGTTCTGTGGGTTTCTCAAGTGCCCGAGCCTATGAAAGAAAGGTAATGATCTAACATGAACAGGCGTTCATTATGAACAAGTGTTCATCGAGCTCGGCAGCAAGCGAATTTGGCATAAAAAACCTGCAAACCGGCCTGACAATCAGCAAACACGGCGAGGTTTTAGGCGCTCAAGACCAAAGATGATGGTACGGAAGCAGAAATAAGGCAATTGTGCTTATGCATGCGAACGCACCATGTGATGGGACACAGCCATGCATTTCGGCATTGGTTGAATTTGACTAAATTGCTGCTAGCGGTAACAAGAGTGTTCCGCGCTTGACGTTTTACGGGCATGGCATTACGGACCCGTTTCCCGGAATCGGGGCGATTAGCTCAGTGGTAGAGCACTGCCTTCACACGGCAGGGGTCGCAAGTTCGAACCTTGCATCGCCCACCATTTCTGACCAGTCAGTTGTTATCGCCAGCCACCATGGCGCATGGCGAAAAGCAAAGTATAAGCGACGCGATGAAGTCACTTTTCCGATCCAAGCCCGTCGTGATTCTGCTGGGATTCCTGATCTGGACATGGATGGCCATGATCGGACACACATTGCGATGGATTGTGGAAGGCGAAGCTGAAGCCAAGGGAGCCTGGGCGAAAGCACCCGGCGTCGTTGTGGCAGCCTGGCATTCCCGCATTATGCTGCTGCCCTCAGGCTGGCTGAAACATATCCGGGACTGGCCCGGACGCGATGCATCCGCCGCCATGCTGATTTCGCTCTCGGGCGATGGGGAGCCGGTTGCGCGCGCCATCAAGCATCTTGGCATCAGGCCGATCCGCGGCTCGGCAGGCAACAAGAAGAAGGCCGGCAAGGACAAGGGCGGAGTCAAGGCGGTTGCCGAAGCGGTCAGGCTGCTCAAATCCGGTGGTGTCCTATGTATCACGCCCGACGGACCGCGCGGCCCCCGCGAAGTGGTGAGTCTCGGTGCGATCATGATTGCCCAGCGGGCGGGTTCCCCCATCCTGCCCTACGCGTTGGCTGCCAAGCCATGCAAACGCTTCGACAGCTGGGACCGTTTCATCCTGCCCTTACCGTTTACGAGAGGGGTAATCGTTTACGGCGAGATGCTTCAAACACCGCGCTCAGCAAGCCCGGAGTCGCTGCGCGCTGAATTGCAGCGCCGCATGGACGCGGTTACGCGCCGCGCCGAAGCGCTCGCTGGCTATCCAGTCGCTGACACAGCAGGGCAAAGCGCAATATGACTCCCGCCTTCCATGCTTACCGGGCCATCACCCGGATCCTGTCGCCCTTCCTGCCTGGCGTCCTTCGCCGACGCGCGGCCAAGGGAAAGGAAGACTATGGGCGGATGAATGAGCGCCTCGCGCGCAACATGCCGAACAGGCGTCAGGGACGCCTTGTCTGGCTGCATGGCGCAAGCGTCGGGGAAAGCCGCCTGTTACTGGAAGTCGGGCACAGGCTGGTCGCGGCCCGGCCAGACCTGATGCTGGTCTTTACGAGCCAGACGCTGACCTCTGCCCGCCTGCTGGGCCCTGCCCTGCCGGATGCCGCGATCCACCTCATGGCACCACTCGATACGCCGGCCATTGCACGCCGCTTCATTGCCCACTGGAAGCCGGACCTGTGCATCTTCGGCGAGGGCGAAATCTGGCCGAACCTTATTTCTGAAGCCGGCAAGAGCGGCGCCAGCCGGGCGCTGGTGAATGCCCGCATGACACAAGACTCGGCGGACGGCTGGCGACGGTTCAAGGGTCTCTTCCGAAAGCTGGTGGGCACGTTTGACGTCGTACTGGCAGCCGATACGGATACAGCGCAGCGTCTGGGCAGCCTGCTCGGACGGACGATCCGGTCGGCGGGAAACTTGAAGTCGGCGCTGCCGGGACCCGAGGCGAGTGACTTCGAAATCCAGAGGATACGTGAGGGCTTTGTCGGTGGACGGCGCTGCCTTGTAGCCGCATCAACGCATGCCGGTGAAGAGGCCCTGTTCCTCGATGCCGTCACGGACATCCCCGAATCTGCCATCATCATTGCACCGCGCCACCCGGAGCGCGGCGACGAGGTCGAGGAGCTTATCCGGGCGCGCGGACTGCCATTTGCGCGGCGATCAAAAGGGCAAGTGCCGAATACACGCACACGGGTCCTGCTGGCTGACACGATGGGCGAGATGGGCCTGTGGCTGCGGCTGGCCGATGCGGTTTACCTTGGCGGCGGACATGCCGACGGCGTTGGCGGCCATAATCCGTTGGAACCTGTACGTTTTGCCAAGCCTGTTGTGACCGGGCCGCGCGTACACAACTTTGCCGGCATGATGGCCGACCTCGAAGAGCGCGGACTGGTAAAGATCGTGGATGAAGCGGCAGGCATCTCCGATGCCTTGCAGAACACGCCGCCACCGCCTGCTGCCGCTATTACAGCTTTGGCAGAACACGCCGATGCGCCGATGGTGGAAACGCTGAAAGCCATCTTGCCGCTGATCCCGGAACCGGGGCTGCTGCAATGAAGGCGCCGCACTTCTGGTCTGCCGGCCTGGACCCGAAGTCGCGCGAAGCCGCGCCTCTTACGCGCCTCCTGTTATCACCGCTGGCCTTTGCCTACCGGCTGGGCGTGCAGACCAAGCTGGAAAAGGTCGAGCCTGTGCGGGTGGATATCCCGGTCATCTGCGTAGGTAACCTCACCGTCGGCGGCGTCGGCAAGACGCCCATTGTCGAGGCAATTCGGACCGTTCTCGGGGCATTCGGAGTCCGTTCCGCGACCCTTTCGCGGGGATATGGCGGGGATTCCAAGGAAGTTCTGAAGGTTGTGCCGGGTAAGCATACGGCGGCAACCGTCGGGGACGAGCCGCTGATGCTGGCCGCGAGTGGCGAGAGCTGGATCGGGCGCGACCGGGTCGAGGCGGCGCAGGCCATGCAGGCAGACGGCGTTCAGGTGATCATCATGGATGACGGCCACCAGAACCCGTCGCTCTACAAGGACCTCTCGATCGTCGTGATCGATGCGGCCGCACCGTTCGGCAACGGGCACCTGTTGCCCAAGGGCCCGCTACGCGAGCCTGTTAGCGACGGGCTGGCGCGGGCAAACGGCGTGGTGCTGATGGGCGAAGGCAATGTGCCCGGCGCGGTAGCCCAGTCTGGCCTTCCCGTGCTGCGCGCGCGGCTCGGGCCGACGAAGGTTGTGCCAACGGGACCATTGGTGGCCTTTGCGGGCATTGGCCGGCCGCTCAAGTTCTTCGATGCCCTGAAGGCCGCCGGGGCGGACCTGCGCGAGGCCGTCGGATATGACGACCACCATGTTTACAGCGAAGGCGAGCTTAAATTCCTGCACGAACTGGCCGAGGCGCATGGCGCCCGCCTGATCACGACGACCAAGGATCATGTGCGCCTTCCGCAGCCGGAACAGAAGCGCGTGCTTGCCTTTCCGGTCGCAGCACGATTTGAAGACAGGGCCGCGCTTGAAGCGCTGCTGGACGCCATCATCTTCTCCGCACGCTCATGACCGATACGCCCCCCGCCTATGTCCGCCCGAAGGACATCGATAACCGCGCCTCTCTCGGGCAGCGGGTGCAATGGCGGCTGGAGACCGTGGCCTGGGATGTCATCTACTGGTGGCCGATGAAACTGCTGGGGCCTGACAAGGCGTCTGACTTTGGTGGATGGCTGCTGAAGAAGATCGGCCCCAAGCTGTCGCAACACAAGACGACCCGGCGCAACCTGAAGCTCGCCTTCCCTGACTGGACCGAAGCGGAGATCGAGCGCACGGCCCTGGCCGCATGGGAGAGCGCCGGACGCACGGCAGGCGAACTGCCTCACCTGCCGGCCATTGACCCCTACACGAGCGGCCGCGTGGATGTTGTCGGCGTCGAGCGGCTCGACGCGATCCGCGACAGCGGCAAGGGCGCCGTATTCATCTCGGGTCATTTTGCCAATTGGGAAATCATGCCGGCCGCGATCTGCAAACGCATCCCGCATGCCGTGATGACCTACCGTGCCCTGAACAATCCGCACATTGACCGGCGTATCAACAAGCTGCGCCACGACTATGGCACCGGCACGACGGCGCCGAAGGGCATTGGCACGCGCGAGCTGATGCGCGCCCTGGCACGCGGCGCGCCGATTGCGCTGATGAATGACCAGAAGTTCCGCGAAGGCGTGGCCGTTCCGCTATTCGGGCATGACGCGATGACGGCGCAGGGGCCGACGCGACTGGCGTTGAAATATGGCGTGCCCATCGTGCCTGTCTCGACGGTGCGCACAGGCCCTGCCCGTTTCCGCGTGGAAATCCATGAGCCCTTCCTGCCGCAGGACACGGGCGATACGGAGGCCGACATCCTCGCGTCGGTTATGCGCATCAACCAGTTCCTTGAGGACTGTATCCGCGCCGAGCCCGGCCAGTGGTTTTGGCAACACCGACGCTGGCCCAAGGAGGCCTGGCGCGAGGCGGGCGTAATCTAGGGGTCGATGTTGATCCGAAAAGGAACGCATACATGAGCCAAACCATTATCCAGAGAATTCTCGCGCGTCTGGCCCTCATGACCCTGATCGGCGTGGCAAGCTGCACGACGCCAGCGCCTTTGGAGCAAGCCGCCATGCCTGCCATGTCCTGTGACACGCCGATTACGGTTTTCGGCACGCGTGCGTCGATCAAGGCGCCCGGGTTTACGCAAAGCGTCAGGCTCAGTGACCTGCCCGTAAGCGCCACGACAGTTGGGTACGGGCCCTCGACAGGGTACCGGGATGAACTCACCCTGATCGATGGTGTCTTTCATGTCGCCACACCAGAGAGCGGGGACATGGTCTTGCTCTCGCATGAAGTGTCGCCGGAAAAGGGCGCGGCCTTTCTGGTGGCAAGCAGCCCGGTGGCCTGGAAAGCCGCTCAACCCGTCTCTAACCTTACAGGCCTGGCGGGCATCGAAAGCCTGCTTGCAGAGACGGCTGAGGCCGCTGGCTGTCCGGCCAGCGCGGCGTTTCCATTCAAGCTGACGGGCACCGCAACACGCGCCAGTTGGAGCGCCGTCGGACAGCCGACAAGCGCCAAGGGCGACGCAGAGGATGTAGCCGTCGAGATCGTCGGCATCTACGCGCCCGGCCCCGAAGACATCTATTTCCTCCCTGACGGCCGGACGATTCATGCCCACGCGCACATCGTCGGGACACAGATCACCGGGCATCTCGGGCAGATTGGCGCGCTGGGCAGCGCGACCCTTTATGTTCCCGCCACATCACAGCCATAGCTGAGCGTACGCTTCGCGCGTGAGGCAGCCCGGCAAGACCGTGCTCGCTCGTGGGGCTGGGTATCCTCCACGGCATGGGCGGAAAGGATTTGCGCGCCCCTGCGCCCGCCGGTAAGGATTCGGGGTCGCCAATCAAGGAATGCGCCGATGAACACGAAACTGCTGACGAGCCTCGCGGCGCTGGTTCTGGTTGGGTGCGTATCGGCCCCGGTGAAGGCCGAGGCCGAACAGGTGGATGTGGACAAGGCGGTCGAGATTCTCGGGCGGTCCGTTGCGTTTGATACCGTGGCCGGTCGCGGCAAGGTGCCAGCCTATGCAGAGTACCTGGCCAGTGAACTGATCGCTGGCGGTTTTGCGGAAGAAGACGTGGCGATTGAGCCCTTCGGCGAGACATCGACCTTGATGGCGCATTATGCTGGCCGCAGCGCGGAAACGCCGATCGTGCTGAATGCGCACATGGACGTGGTTGAAGCAGACCCTGCCGACTGGGTGCGCGACCCGTTCACAATGGAAACCGACGGCACCTATTTTTACGGGCGCGGCGTGCTGGACAACAAGTATGGCCTGACCATGCTGGTGACCACGCTGATCCGCCTCAAGCGCGAAGGCTTTGTGCCAGCCCATGATATCATCCTGGTTCTGACCGGTGATGAAGAGACCGCGCAGGTGACGGCAGCAGAAGTGGCGCCGCGCTTCAAGGGCGCCCGGATGGTACTGAACGCGGATGCCGGCGGCGGCACGCTGGGCGAGGATGGTGCGCCACGCTATTACAGCCTGCAGGCCGGCGAGAAGACCTATGCCGATTTCGAGGTGGTCATCACCAATCCCGGCGGCCATTCCAGCCGACCGACAGGCAGCAATGCCATCATCGACATGTCAGCGGCGCTGGAGCGGGTGGCGGCCTATGCCTTCCCGCCGCAGACCAGTGAGCTGACGCAGGCCTATTTCCGCGAAACGGCAAAACAGGTGCCGGGGGACATTGGTGCAGCCATGGCGCGGTTTGCGGAGAACCCGGAGGATGCAGACGCCGTCGTCTTACTAACGGCCGAGCCGGAATACATCGGCCAGATTCGGACAACTTGCATCACGACCCAGATTGAAGGCGGCCATGCCCAGAACGCCCTGCCCCAGCGCGTGACGGCCAACATCAACTGCCGCATCTTCCCAGGCGTTGCACCGAAGACCGTTCAGGCAAAGCTGCAGGAACTGGTGGGCGCGGGCGCCGAAGTGAACTTCCCGGTCGAATATCCCCAAAGTGAGACATCGCCGCTGGACGCTGAACTGATGGCGGCCGTGCGCAAGGCCGTCGATATCCAGTCGCCTGGCCTGACAATCATTCCGAGCATGTCAGCCGGGACGACTGACAGCCTGTTGTTCCGCGGTCAGGGCATTCCGAGCTATGGCGTCTCCGGCATCTTCATGAAGCCCTCGGACGATTTTGCCCACGGCCTGAACGAGCGGGTGCCGGTCGATTCAATCCCCGGTGCGCTGGAGCACTGGCATGTGCTGCTGACCGAACTTGCTGGCTAGGCAACGGCCGCTTCAAATGCCTGGTAGCCATCCTCGATTGTGGGGATGATATCGACGATCTCGAAATAGGGCTCGGCGAAGATGGGGCTGTCGCGCAGATGTTCCATAGCGAAATAATAGGCCCGGAGGTCTGTTGTTTCGAACAGCGCAACATCGCTCGCGCGCGCCGAGAAGGCTTCGGCATCATAGTAGCGGAAGGCCATGGCATGATCGGCAAGAGCCTTGGAGAACGCCCGATCAGCAATACGGCTGCGCTCGTCCCTTGGCAGACGCAGCCAGGCCGGCAGCGCCTTCAACAGGACAAAGATCGTGTAGGTCGTGGTCATAGGTAGTTTCTCGTACTTGCCTGCCCAAAAATACGAGCTATAGCTCGCATATGACAACTCGTATTGAAGCCACCTCAGACCGCGTTCGCAAACGCCCGAAGCAGGCACGCTCTCGGGCGATGTTCGATGACATACTGGAAGCCACTGCTCGCATTATCGAGAATGAAGAGCTGGCCGCTGCTAACACAAATGCCGTCGCGGAGGCCGCAGGCGTCAGCATCGGTTCGCTCTACCAGTACTTCCCCAACCTGGCCGCAATCCTCGCCGAACTGACCTTGCGCGAGCGCGGTATACTCATGGACAATGTAAACCGCGTTGCGCTGGAGTTTGATTCCGCGCCGCTGGAAGAGACGCTGCTGGCGCTGATTGAGGTGGCGGTCGCTCATCAACTGGCACGTCCGCGGCTTGCAAGAACCCTGGATTATCTTGAGGATTCGCTGCACCTCTTCGACGAAACCGTTCAGATAGGCGATGAAATACGGGCAGCCGTTGCTTCGCTGCTGCGTCGGTATGATTATCCTCTAGCTGATCAAGCGGCCGCAGACCTTGTGGCCATGAGCAAGGGCATGATTGATGCGGCAGGGCGAGCAGGCGAAACAGACAGCAAGGCTCTGTCGGTGCGCGTAAAGCGGGCGACGCTTGGATACCTGAAATACTGACGGGCGGGCCTGTCAGGTCTCTGCGACGGCATCATGTTCCTCGTCTTCTTTCTCGGTCTGGTCACCGAGGCGCAGGAGGTGTGCCAGCGGCACTATGGTCCAGCCCTGTGCGATGAGCGAGGTGACGACGATGACGAAGACCACGTTGAAGAATTCGATCGTTACAGGTCCCGGCGTAATGACAGGATAGATCGCGAGGAGGACCGGGACCGCGCCACGCAGTCCGACCCAGCTGAGGAAGACATTCTCTTTGAAGGAAAAGCCCATCCATCCGATACTGAGCATGACAGCCAGTGGCCGCGCGACGAACATCAGCACGCCCGCCACGGCCAGCGCGGCCCAGATGTCCTTCAGCAGGTGGCTTGGCGCGACAAGCAGGCCGAGCATCAGAAAAAGTGCCATCTGGCTGATCCATTGCAGGGCTTCGTTGAAATTCAGGATATTGTCGAGCGGACGGCGCAGCCGGTTCCGGATGGCAATGCCGACGATGTAGACAGCCAGGAATCCGCTACCGCCCACCAGCGCCACGGCGGCATAAATCGCGAGCGCACCCGCCAGCGCCATGGCGGGATAGGTGCCGTTGGGAAGCGTTATCTTGTCGATGAGGAATGTCAGTAGCCGGCCGCCAAAGATGCCGCCGAAGAGGCCAAGCCCGATTTGCGCCACGAGGAACAGAAAAAAGCCACCGACTTCCCCTGCAGAGGTCGGCAGGCCGCCATTCACCATCGTCGTGAGTGCGACAACGAGAAAGATCGCCATTGGGTCGTTCAGGCCGGATTCCAGGACCAACGTGTTCTTCACGCGATCGCCGATATCGCGCTTGCTTTGCTGGATGAGCAGGAACGTGGCGGCGGCATCAGTGGACGCGACGGTGGCGCCAAGGAGCAGCCCGACAAGCACCGGCATGCCGAGCACATATGTGGCGAACAGGCCGACGATAAGCGCTGTGACCACCACGCCGACCGTAGCCATCATGATGGAGGAATTGCGGGCGCTGCGGATGACACCGCGCTCTGTTTCCAGGCCACCGGCGAACAGGATGATGGCAAGGGCAATACTGCCAAGGTTGAAGCCGGTCTGGTAGCTGTAGAAACGGATGCCCCCCGGGCCGTCGACGCCCAGCAGCATGCCCAGGCCGAGCACAACGAGCAGGATAGGCGCACCAGCCTTGTGGGCCAGAGGCATCAGCGCAAAGGTGGCGAACACAACAAGGCTGCAGAAAAGGATCGCCAGTTCCATCAATTATCCTTCAACCGAGTCAGTCATTGCCTGCGTCTTTCTTACGTGACAGGGCGATGAGGGCATACTGCCGGCATGCCGCAAAGCTGAAGAAAACAGCATCAGCCACAGCGAAATCGGGCCTGTGCCCTACGCTTTTCTCTCAAACAGATTAGGTAAGTTGCAAACAGGAAGGCAAATCCATGCAGATTGGCGAAGTGATATCCCTTGTCGTACTTGGCGCCTACGCGGTTCTCGGGGCCATGACGGTGCTGTCACCGGCCTGGATGGCCCGCATTGTCAGGCTGGTAGAAGACCCTGATCCGGAGAAGCCCGGCGGATTTTCGGAGTTCCGGGCCACCTTTGGCGGCCTTTTCATGTTTTCCCACATGATGACGGCGGCCCTTTTGCTGACCGTCTCGCAAAGCGAAGTGAACCTGCTGAGCGTACTGGTGGTTCTGCCCTTGGCGGCGGGCTGGATCGGCGCGGCCTTTGGACGGACGCTGTCGCTGCTGCTGGACAAGCAGAAGAACCGGGGCAGCGGCATGATCCCGGTGTGGATTCCCATGGAATTCCTCAGTGGACTTGCTATAGCGGCCCCGATCCTGCACTTCATGGGATAGATAACGAAAGACAGACATATGACGGAGCGTCGAGAGACGGGCCGCTCGCGCCAGGCAAAGCCCGGTTCGCGCCCCCAGAACAGCCCGAACAAAAGCCCGAAGGATGCCCGGAACAAGCCCGGACACAGCCCGAAAACGCTGGCCGAGCCCGACTGGAGCGAAGGCGAGCGCATCGCCAAGTATCTCGCCCGCGCCGGCGTCGCCTCGCGGCGCGAAGTGGAGCGGATGATCGAGGCAGGCGAAGTATGGGTCAACGGCACGAAGCTGACTTCGCCCGCCTTCAAGGTAACGGGCCGCGAGCTGATAAAGGTCGGTCGCAAGACGATCAGCGCACCTGAGCCGACGCGCCTGTGGCGCTATCACAAGCCCGCCGGCCTGATCGCGACGAACAGCGACCCGGAAGGCCGCCGGACCATTTTCGATGAATTGCCGAAATCCCTGCCCCGTGTTGTGACGGTTGGACGTCTCGACCTGACGACAGAGGGCCTGCTGCTGCTGACCAATGATGGCGAACTGGCGCGGGAACTGGAATTGCCTAAAAACGCACTGCCGCGCACCTATCGCGTGCGCGCCCAAGGCACGGTGACGGATTTCAAGATTGCCGATCTGGCCGCGGGCATGACCGTGGACGGGGTGGACTATGCCCCGATCATCGCCGTGTTCGACCGGGAGAATGGCGCAAACTCGTGGCTGACCGTGACGCTCACCGAGGGCAAGAAGCGGGAGGTGCGCCGCGCACTGGAAGCTGTGAACCTGATCGTGAACCGGCTTATCCGTATCAATTACGGGCCTTTCGAGCTGGGCGACCTGCGGCCCGGCGCCGTGGAGGAAATTCTACCCGAACTGATGCTGGAAACCGTTGGCGAAATGATCGCGGAGGCCAACCGCCCGCTGCGTGAAGCCCCAAAACGTCCCGCACCTGCCGCTAAGTCACGCCTTGGCACGCGGCCCGGTTCTAGTAGAGTTAGCAACAGGAAACCAAAACCCAGACAAACCTGACGGAGAGCTCCATGGCCGATACCGCGCTTGCAACCCCGCCCGAGACCAAAATGGATCCGGATCGGACGATGAGCGCGGCGGCCGCGGCCACGTGCGACCAGATTGTCGATCCGGCGGTCTATGCCGATCAGGCCAAGCTGGATGCCGCCTTTGCCAAGCTACGGGCTGAAGACCCGCTGGCCTGGTGCGAGCCGGAAAACTTCCGTCCCTTCTGGGCCGTGACCAAGCATGCCGACATCATGGAAGTCAGCCGCCAGAACAAGCTGTTCACTAATGGCGAGCGCGAGATGCTGTCCTACAAGCAGGCCGAGGAAGGCGTTTATGCCCAGTTTGGCCAGCCGCATCTCCTGAAGACCCTTGTCCAGCTGGACGACCCGCTTCACTTCAAACTGCGCCACCTGACCCAGGAATGGTTCATGCCGCAGAACGTGAAGAAGCGCGAAGATGGCGTGCGCGCGATTGCCAAGCAGTTTGTCGACCGTATGGAAGACCTGGGCGGTGAATGCGACTTCCAGCAGGATGTGGCCCTTCACTACCCGTTGCGTGTGATCATGCAGATCCTCGGCGTGCCGGAATCCGACGAGCCGATGATGCTGAAGCTGACGCAGGAAATCTTTGGCGCGCAGGACGAAGACCTGAACCGCAACAAGAAGAGCCTCGAAGACCGGGACGTCGAAGGCGGCCTGGCCTCCATCCAGGCGACGCTGGCCGAGTTCTTCATGTATTTCACGGCCATCACGGCAGACCGCCGCGCCAACCCGCGCGACGACGTGTCGACCGTGATTGCCAATGGCATGGTCGACGGCGAGCCAATCGGCCAGCTGGAAGCGATGAGCTATTACATCATCACCGCAGCGGCTGGCCACGATACGACCAGCGCCTCGACCGGCGGCGGCGTTCTGGCGATGCTGCAGGACCGCGACCAGCTGAAGAAGATCATGGCAGACCCGAAAGGCATGTCGCGCACGGCGGTGGACGAAGCGATCCGCTGGACGACACCGGTGAAACACTTCATGCGCACGGCACAGGAAGACTATGACCTGCGCGGCAAGACCGTGAAGCAAGGCGAGAGCCTGCTGCTTTGCTATCCATCCGGCAACCGCGACGAAGACGTCTTCGACGAACCGTTCAAGTTCAAAGTGGACCGCAGCCCGAACAAGCTGATCTCGTTCGGCCATGGCGGCCATATGTGCCTCGGCATGCACCTCGCGCGCCTCGAGATGCAGATCATTTACGAAGAACTGTTCAGCCGGATCAAATCGTTCGAACTCGACGGCGACCCGACCTTTATCAAGGCGAACTTTGTCGGCGGTCCGAAATCGATTCCGGTGCGCTACAAGTTCTAGTCAGATCTGCAAGCGTCGCCCGCGAAACGAGGCGAGCTGCAGATTAGAGGAAACATCTCAGGAGGACACACATGGGATTCCAGAACGTTACCGAAACCTACCAGGTTGAGCAGCCGCCGATCACGCCGCACAGCAAGCCTGTATACGATCTGAAACCACCTGTGGACCTGACCACCGCCAACGTCTTCTCAGACAATGGTGGCTATACGTTCGACGCCTTCAAGACGATGCGGACGAAGGCCCCGGTGATGTGGCACCCGGAAGACTATGGCGCCGGTTTCTGGGCTGTGAGCAGCTACGACCTCGTCAAGAAAATGGAACTCGACCCGGAGACCTATTCCTCGCAAAAGGGCGGTATCCTGATGAATTACGGCATGGAAGGCGTACCGCGCCATCCCCTGCTGCACTCATCCTCGCTGAACTCCCTGATCAACCTGGACCGCCCCTATCACACGCCGCTGCGCATGGAGCACATGGCCTATTTCCGGGCTGACTTCGTTGCCGAGCTGCGCAAGCGAGTGACCGCGCAGGTGAACGTGCTGCTCGATGGCATGGCAAAGCAGGGCCCGGTCGTCGACATGGTAGAGACGTTCTCTGCTGAGCTGCCGCTGTTCACGCTGTGCGAGATACTTGGCGTGCCTGTGGCCGACCGGCCGAAGCTGGTTCACTGGATGCACTTCCTCGAGCAGTCGCAATTCCAGGCGCAGCAGGAAGGCCTCGGCAATGTGTCGATGGAGCAGATCACGCACTTCATGAACGAGATTCAGGCCATGTTCGAATATGGCCGCTACCTGCTGGCCGAGCGGCGCAAGACGCCTCAGCCGGACCTGCTGAGCGCCATCGCCAATGTCGAGATTGACGGCAAGCCGCTGTCGCCGGAATTCCTCGACGGCTCATGGCTGCTGATCGTGTTCGCGGGCAATGACACGACGCGTAACTCGCTGTCAGGTACGATGAAACTGCTGACGCAGAACCCGGATCAGAAAGCCAAGCTGATGGCCGATGACAGCCTGTTCCCGAACTTCGTGCACGAGTCGATCCGCATGGTCAGCCCGGTGACCTATATGCGCCGCACGGCGACAAAGAACACCGAGCTTGGCGGGCAGCCCATCGGCGAAGGCGAGAAGCTGGTGATGTATTACGCATCGGCCAACCGGGATGAAACCAAGTTCGATAATCCCGATACGTATGATATCACGCGCACCAATGCGAAGGACCATCTGGCCTTCGGACACGGTCCGCATGTGTGCCTTGGCCAGCGTGTGGCGAACATGCAGGTGGACGCCGCCTATCGGCAGATTCTCGCCCGCTTCCCTGACATAGCGTGGACCGGCGAGCAGTCGATTGCACCCAGTAATTTCGTGCATGCCATCTCGTCGCTGACAGTCGATCTCGGCAAGCCGGCATGAGCGCGCTTGTCCTGCGGGAAGACCGCGACGGGCTGGCCATTCTGACGCTGAACCGGCCGGACAAACTGAACTCGCTGACCGTGGGTGTGTTCCGCGAACTGCGCGAGCATGTCATCGACCTGAAGAAGGACGACTCGATTGGCTGCGTCGTGCTGCGCGGCGCGGGGCGGTGCTTCTCTGCCGGGCATGATCTCGGCGACATTGCCGAAGGCGAGAAAGTGCCCTCCCCAGGCTGGCATTCCGAAACGCTGCGCATGCTGGAGACGCTGCCAAAGCCAGTGATCGCGGCGGTGCACGGGCATTGCTACACCGGCGCGCTGGAAGTGGCCCTCGCAGCAGACTTCATTATCGCCGCCGAGAGCGCCAAGTTTGGCGACACCCATGCCAAGTGGGCACTGACGCCGATCTGGGGCATGAGCCAGCGCCTGCCCCGGCGTGTGGGCATTGCCACGGCCAAGAGGCTTATGTTCACCGCCGAAATGATCGGTGCCGCCGAGGCGCTGCGCATCGGCCTTGCCGAACAGGTCGTGCCGAATGACCAGTTTGATGCCTCGATTGAGGCCATGGCGAAGCAGATTCTCGCCAATTCGCCCTTCTCCCACGCTGCCAACAAGCGGCTGCTTGAAGCCACGGATTCCCGCGACATGGATTCCGGGCTACAGTGGGAAGTTCTCAAGAATGAGGGCGTCGGGCCTGACATGCAGGCGCGAATCGGCGCCTTCATGCGCAAGGACTAAGGGGACGCAAATATGGACTACCTGATCAAACGCGATGACCTTCGCGATTGCCACTGGGCAGATGCTCAGGTGGAGGAATTGGCTGACGGCATGGCGCGGCTGCGCGTCGAGGCCTTTGCGCTGACGGCCAACAATGTGACCTATGCCAGCTTTGGCGAGGCCATGCAGTACTGGAACTTCTTCCCCGCGTCCGATCCGGCATATGGCCGCGTGCCGGTGTGGGGCTTTGCGACCGTGATCGAGTCCAAGGCTGCTGGCGTTGAGCCGGGCGCCCGCGTCTATGGCTATCTGCCGATCTCGGACACGTTTGACGTGCAACCAGCGCGGGTCGGCAAGGAAAGTTTCATGGATGGCGCAAGCCACCGCACGGATCTCGCGCCGATCTATAACACCTACATCCTGACAGCCGCAGACCCGACCTATGATGCCGCGTTCGAGGCGCAGCAAATGTTGTTCCGGCCGCTTTTCACAACCGGCTGGATGATTGACGACTGCCTCATGGAAACGGGCGACGCGATCCCGGAAACAGTGGTGATCTCAAGCGCATCATCAAAGACGGCACTGGCGCTCGCGCATTGCCTGAAGCTGCGCGGAGGCGTCGATGCCGTGGCGCTGACATCGCCGGGCAATGTGGATTTTGTGGAAAGCACGGGGCTTTATGCGCGCACGCAGACCTATGACCAGGTCGATACGATGCATGCGCGCGGGCTGACCGCCTATGTTGATTTCCTTGGTCGCCCGGCCCTGACCGCCGATGTGCACAATGCGTTGCGCGACCGGTTGGTGCGCAGCCTTGTGATCGGCGTGACAGACTGGGAGGGCAATCGCGCCCCGATCCAGCTGCCTGACCCGCAGCCGGAATTCTTCTTCGTGCCGACCTATGCGGCCGAGCGCGCCAAGGTTCTGGGACCGGATGTGCTGAACCAGAAGCTGGGATCGGCGCTGATGTCGTTTTACCGCGCGTCGTCAGCCTTCGTGACACCGCAGAGCAATTCAGGAATGGAAGCGATTGATGCCGCCTGGCGCGATACAGTGAACGCCAAGGTTAGCCCGACGACGGGCCTTATTCTTAGCTTCTGAGACGGCTCAGGGACGGCGAGAAATCTTGAACTCGGTGCGCGAATTGCGGCCCCAGGCCTCGGCATTGTCTGCCGTGTCGAGCGGCATGCCTTCGCCATAGCCAACGGCTGTGAGCTGGTCTGTCGCGACGCCTTTTTCCTCGAGGTACTGTTTCACCGCATCCGCGCGCTTCTGCGAGAGGACGAGGTTGTATTCGTCAGACCCACGGGAGTCCGTGTGCGAGCCGACCTCAACCGTGAAATCATCACAGAGCATCGAGATGCCGGCCACGGCATCGAGCAGGCCCATGCTGACGGGCGAGATATCGCCCCGGTTCGTGGGGAACTGGACCTTCTGGCCTTCCATGGTCTGATTGAGGGCCTGCTGGCAGGCATCCTGCGAAATGCCGCCGCGCGCGAGGGCCGACAGGCTATCGCCCGGGCCGCGCTCACCTTCAGCCACGCTGATACCGTCAACGATGAGGCTGATCTCTGTGCCGCCAGTCGGATCGGCCATGATGGCTGTTGTGGCGGCTTCAAGGGCGCGCCGCTTGGTGTCTGCATCCGGTGCGACACCTGTCACGACGCCGATATTCTCCCGGGCAACGAAGCCCATCCATGTATAGCCGGCACCTGTGAAGGCATTCTCGATGTCGCCAACCCAACCATTCGAGGCGCGCGTCAACTGTTCGCCAGCCTGAGCCTGCTGCTGAGGCAAAACGGTAGCTGTGAACTTGCCATTCTCGAAAGCATACATGCCTTCAGGCAGCGTGACGCATTCCAGACTGTCTTCAGCAACCGGGACCTGGGCTGTATCAGCCGGCTTATCGCCGCCACAGGCGACAAGGCCGAGCAGGGCGACGGAGGCCACTGCCGGTCGCAGGAATGGATCCATCTTAACCATGACGTGCCCTTTCCTGCCGGAGGCGTGAGGGATTCTGGCGTAAAATTTTTGCATGCCCAACATTCCGACCTTTGTCCCGCAATGTCAAAATGCTTCGCGGGTTAGGCGAAGGTCTTGCAGGTTCCGGGCCAAAGTGCGGCAGATACAGCTATTCCAGCGCCTTGTAGACCTTGCCGCCCTGCATGACGAAGTCGACCGATTCCAGCTCGGTGATCTTTTTCAGGGGGTCCGCAGTGACGGCGACGATATCTGCATACTTGCCCGGTTCAATCGTGCCGATGTCAGCGTCCATTTCGAGATGCTTTGCAGCGGACACGGTGGCTGAGCGAATGGCTTCCTCAGTTGTGAAACCAGCCTGGACCATAAGGGCGAACTCCTTGGCGTTCAGACCATGCTGCGACACGCCTGTATCCGTGCCGAATGCGACGTTCACGCCGCCCGCATGGGCGCGGCGCAGCATGTCGAGCATCAGCGGGCCGACAATGGCGGCCTTGTTGCGCGACGCTTCCGGCAGCCATGGCTCGTTGGTCCAGCCGGTGACCGTTACGCCCGCAATCACAGTCGGAACGAGCGTGGCATTGTGTTCCTTGAACAAGGCGATGGATTCGTCATCGAGATAGGTGCCGTGTTCGATGGAATCGATGCCGGCCCGGAGGGCTGCGTCAACACCGGCCTTGCCATGCGCATGCGCGGTGACCTGACGTCCCATGGAGTGAGCAGCTTCGACGATGGCGACCAGTTCGTCATTGGTGAACTGCTGTTCGAGCCCGGCTGCCGTGTTCGACAGGACGCCGCCGGTGGCCGTGATCTTGATGACGTCGGCGCCTTCCTTGACCTGCTGGCGCACGGCGCGGCGGCAGTCGTCTGCGCCGTTGCAGATATTGGTGCCGGTGAAGAGCTTCAGGACCGGGGACGAATAGCCGTTGATATCACCATGGCCGCCCGTGATGGAAATGGCCTGACCCGCTGCCCGCATGCGCGGGCCCTGTACGGCGCCGCGCGCAATTGCGTCGCGCAGGCCAAAGACGGCATCATTCTCGCCGCCGACATCCTGAACTGTGGTGAAGCCCGCCTCGAGTGTCTTCATCGCGAAGGCCGCGCCATCGAAGGCGGTGTCGACGGATGAATCGGTGAAAGCTTTCAGGCGCTCGCCCGGGCCGTTTTCGCTCGTGATGTGAACGTGGCTGTCGATCAGGCCGGGGACGACGTAGGCGTTTTTCAGGTCGATCACCGGGATGCCGCGCACTTCCAGTTTGTAGCCCGGTTTGACTGACGCGATCCGGCCATCCTTGATGAGGATCGTCTGCTCGGTGAGATAGCCTTCGCCCGGCACGGCCAGCAGGTGGCCCGCATGAATGATGGCGTCCTGTGCGGCGGCAGCGCCAGCTGCGCCGAGGAATGTGGCGGATAGCGCCAGTGCTTTCAGTTTCATGTGTTTCATATCAGTCAGCCCCTCAAGGTGTCAGAATCATTTTCATCGCGCCGTTTTCGCGCGCGTCGAACATACGATAAGCCTCTGCCCCTTCGGATAGGGGCATGTGGTGAGTGATGGTCAGTTCCGGGCGGAGCTTTCCGGCCTGAACAAGCGGCACGAGTTCCGGCCAGTGCATCGGCACTGAACACGTACCTGTCCGGAAGGTGAGGCCCTTGATGAAGGCCAGCGCCATCGGGAACTTGAAGTCCATCGACTGGTTCACGCCGATGCAGGACACAGTGCCGGCATTGCGTGCGAGTTTCATCGCGAGATGGATCGCGGCGTCGGCGCCGACGCATTCCACGACACTGTCGCACATGCGGCCTGATGTCAGCGCGGTGATCTGGTCACGGGCATCGGAGGCGTCGAAGGCGACGGCGCCAAGGGCTTCGGCCTGCTGGCGTCGCTCCGGCACGAGGTCGACAGCGAAGACGCGTGCGGCGCCCATCAGGAAAGCGCCCTCGACAGCCATCAGGCCGATGGGTCCGCAGCCGACGATGGCGACCGTGCTGCCGGGCTTGATGTCGGCATTCTTCAAGCCAAACCAGGCGGTTGGCAGGTTGTCTGTCAGGAGGACCGCCTGGTCTTCGCTGATGCCATCCGGGATCTTCGCGAGACCAAAATCGGCGACGGGCACCATCGTGTATTCTGCCTGCACGCCCTGCAGCTTGTGGCCGAGGCCGTAGCATCGCGTGTTGTTGTTCTCGCAACGGGTCATGTTGCCGGCCATGCAGGATGGGCATGATCCACAGCCGACAGCGGCCGAGATCATCACCTTGTCGCCCGCCTTGAACCGGGTGACGGCACTACCGGTTTCGACAACTTCGCCAACCGCTTCATGGCCGACGCAATAATCGTTCGTCTCGGAAAAGCCGTGGCCCTGGTAGATGTGCAGGTCAGACCCACAGATTCCGCAGGCCGTGATCTTCACGATCGCGCTGCGGACGTCCTCAGGCTGGGGCGGTGGGGCATCGGCATATTCGATGTCACGGGCGCCGCGATACAGAAGGCCTTTCATAGGCGATATTCCTTGGCTTTTGGGTCGCTCATGCTGGCAGCTTATCGGCGGGATAATGCGGATAGCTCGCCTTCAGGACGCCGTGGTTGAGCAGGGTTTCAGCGACCTGTTTCGTGCCGGTTGAATCGAAGATGCGCGTGCGGATCCAGTAATTCTCGGCGCGGCGGCTGGCGCCCAGCGCCACCACTTCGCGGCGCAGGATGTAATCCTCGTCGACAAAGAGCGGACCATCTATCATGCGCATTTCGAGGTCTGCGAAGAGACCGATGGATGGATGCTTTACGGGCCAGTTGGCCATCCCCCCGGTATAATTTGCGAGTACACTGACCATCTCAAGCGGGATGACCGGGCGGCCCCAGGGCGAGGCGTCGGCGTCGCTGTACCAGTTGCTGGGCTCGGTGATGACGGCCAGTTTCTGCGCGAGGCTGAAGGGGTAGAGATTGCCCATATGCTGGTCAGGGCCCATGCGGACAGGCTCGTCATTGGTGGTCTTCAGGCCGACCTTCATGTCTTCGAGGATGACGAGATCATCGGCGGGGCGCAGCTTGGCCATACGCTCTTCAAGCAGTGTAGTGCCATGGTCCGGGCCAAGCGTGGCGCTGGCCTCGAGAACAGGCGTGCCGTCTTCCTTCTCGGCCCAGCACCTGGCGCGCGTCACGCCGTCAGTCGGGCGTTCGACGAAGGCGCGGACCTTCTCGCCCTCGAACACCATGTTGAGGAAGTGGACCGACAGGCAGCCGCGCTCGAACCAGGCCTTGCCCCAGATGTCGTAGAGCATGGGCACGAATTGCTGGAAGTGCGTGGGGCCTTCAATGGGGCCGGCCTTGATGCCGAGACGCTCAGCTTCGGCATCGTCGTGCAGCGACTTGTGGCCGCCATAGGATTGCTCCTGCAGCATCTGTGCTGGCGCACGGAGCGGGCCTTTGAGGATGTCGGTCATGTCATCTCCCTTGTTTCCGGTGAACTGTGCCACCTTGATGTAGAGGCGTCACCCCGTTGCAGGGGGCGGCCCGGTTATTCCGTTTCGGCGTCGACGGCTTTCTGGACGGTCTTGTAGAAGGCCTTCCGGGCCTCGAACTCGCCATCCTTGTCGCCAAGCGCGGATGTCCAGCTGCTATTGGATGCGATCACGAGGCGACGGGCCGGATCAATGAAGATGCCCTGGCCAAAGATGCCGTCCGCCTGGAACGAGCCATCGTCCCATGTCCACCATTGATAGCCGTAGCCTTCGCCGGGAGCGCCATAGGACACTTGCTGCTGTGTCGCGCTGTCGAGCCAGCCATCGGGCAGGACAGGCCCGCCTGAGACAGTGCCGCCTTCGAGGATAAACTGGCCGAAACGGGCAAAGTCGCGCACGGCGGCTTGAATGCAACAGCCGCTGATCTCGTAGCCATCATTGCCGAGCAGCCACGACGCATCCTGCTGCATGCCATAGGGCCGCCAGACCTTTTCCGACAGGTAGTCGGCCAGCGACTTGCCGGTGGCGCGGATGACGAGGATGCCGATAAGGTTGGTCTCGCCGGTGGAATAGTTCCAGACTTCACCGGGCGGATGGGCACGTGGCAGGGTCGCCATATAGGTCGCTGTGGCGCTCTTGCCGGCCTCGACAGGCTGCTTGTCGAACTGGGCGACATCGGAATTCGGATCGTCATAATCCTCGTTCCAGGCGATGCCGGATGTCATCGTCAGCAATTGCTCGACGGTGACGTCGGCATAAGCCGAACCGCTCAGCTCGTTGATATAGTCAGAGACCGGATCATTGAGGCTCTTGATGGCACCGTCCCGAATGGCCGCGCCGACGAGCGTCGACGTGAGTGACTTGGCAACGGAAAAGCTGGTCCAGCGGCCATCGTCACGGAAACCCAGCGCGTAACGCTCAAGGCGCACCTTGCCGTCCTGCAGCACGACGAGACCTGCCGTGCGGTTGGACGCAAGGTAGGCGTCCATGTCCAAGTCGAGCGCAAGCGGCTCGCCATCGGGCAAGGGATGTACCGTGTCGCCGGCCTCAATGTCGTGTGACTCGATGACAAACGGGATCTTGTCGAGCATGCGGAAGCCCGCATCGCGCTGGTCAAGGTTCCAGAAGAGGACATCCCGGCCATAGGGCTGGTGCGCAATCAGCGCGCGCCAGTCAGGCCCGATGAAGAACCAGCCAGCAAGACCGGCGACGCCCAGTGCTGCCAAGCCGATGACGAGACGCCGCCCAAGTCCCATGGCCTATGCCCTTTCCAAAAGTTCGGAGGGAGGGCCTTAGCCCTCCATGCCGGCCTTGCGGGCATAGCTCGCGGCGAATTGCGCGAGCGGCACGACGCGTGCGGCGTTCGATTCCGCATTGGCGCTGTTGGCCGTGCCATCGCGTACGCGGCCGATGATGCCCTGAAGGATCCCGGCAAGACGGAACGCGTTATACGCGAAGTAATAGTCCAGCTCCGGCAGGCCATCGCGGCCTGTGTGCTCGCAATACATGGCCACATATTCTTCCATGGTCGGAATGCCCCAGGCCTTGAGGTCCGGGATGGCCGAGATGGCGCCACGGCTGGTATCGCCGGCAGGCATGACCCAGTTCATGAGGTGATAGGAGAAATCGGCAAGCGGATCGCCGAGGGTCGAAAGTTCCCAGTCAAGCACCGCAATGACTTTCGGCTCGGTCGGGTGCAGGACCATATTGTCGAGGCGGTAGTCGCCATGCACGATGGTTGTCTTGTCACCGGCCGGGATGTTCTTCGGCAGCCATTCGATCAGCTGCTCCATCTCCGGAATGTGCATCGTTTCAGAAGCCTTGTACTGCTTCGTCCAGCGGTGGATCTGGCGGGCGACATAATCGCCCTCCTTGCCAAAGCCTTCGAGGCCAGCCTTTTTCCAGTCGACATTGTGGAGATCAGCAAAGGTCTTGATCTTGGCTTCATAGATCTTGCGGCGCATCGCCGGCTCGTATTCAGGCAGCGTGCCGTCCCAGAGAATGCGGCCTTCGACATTGTCCATGACGTAGAAAATCGTACCGACAACGTCTTCATCCATGCACACGCCATAGGGCCGCGCGACGGGGTAGCCGAGAGGATACAGCGCGTTGATCACGCGGAATTCGCGGTCAACAGCGTGCGCGCTGGGCAGAAGGTTGCCCGGCGGCTTGCGACGCATCACATATTTTTTCTTCGGCGTGATCAGCTGATAAGTCGGGTTCGACTGGCCGCCCTTGAACTGGCGCACGACGAGCGGGCCTTCATAGCCCTCGACATTGGCTTCCATCCAGGCTGCGAGTTTCGACTCATCGAACTTGTGGGATTCCACGACCGGTTTGGTCCCTGAATACAGGTCCTGTGCCGTTTCTGTCTCTGCCATAGTATACTCTCGTTTCTGAAGTTTCCTCTGGGACACCATAACCAGCCCATACGCGGTGCCAAGACCTGCCGTAAGGTCGCCGTATTTGCCGGGGAAAGTGAACGCCATGATACGTTCGCTCAGCGCCCTCGCCTTCTTCGCCCTCACCGCGCTCGGCGCGCAGGCTGTGACGCTTGATCCGCAGGGCCAGATCCGGCCCGAATTGCTGGGAGAGGCGCTCGCCGCGCAGGAATCGCACAAGGCGGACACCCGCGAGACCGGCCGCCTCGTGGTTGTCGACTATTCGCTCCATTCACGTGAGCCACGACTCTATATCGTGAACCTGCAGACCGGCGACGTGGCCGCTTTACGGGCCACGCATGGCAAGGGTTCCGACACCGACCATGACGGCTTTCTCGACAGTTTCTCCAATGAATCCGGGTCCAATGCCAGCCCTGAGGGCGCATTTGTCACCGCCGAGGAATATATCGGGCAGCATGGCCAAAGCCTGCGCCTTGATGGCCTCGATGCGACGAACAGCGCATCACGCGACCGCGCGATCGTCATCCACGCCGCTGGCTATGCCGAACCGGAATTCCTCGCCCAGCACGGAAAACTCGGCCGCTCGAACGGCTGTATCGCGTTCTCCAAGGCGGACCTGAAGACATTCCTCGCCGATGTGCCTGAAGGCTCGCTGATCTTCGTCGGCAAGTAGGCCTATTTGAGCGCGCGCCAGCCGATGTCGCGGCGGCAAAAGCCTTCGGGCCAGTCGATGCGGTCGACGCCAGTATAGGCGCGGTCGATGGCTTCCTTCAACGTATCGCCAGACGCGGTGACGTTCAGCACGCGGCCGCCAACGGCGACGATGGCATTCTCGGAATCGCGGTCTGTGCCAGCCTGGAAGACGGTGACGCCGGGCAGGTTGTTCGCGTCAGTGAGGCCGTTGATGACTGACCCTCTTGAATAGCTGCCAGGATAGCCCCTGTTGGCGAGAACCACGGTTGCGGTCGGCTCGAAACGCTCCAGTTCGAGCAGGGATTCGAAGGCTTCTTCATTGCCGACAAGGCCGTTCGTCGCCGAAGCAAGGATGGCCGGGACGATGTCGCCTGCGAGGCCTTTCATCAGGGCCTGGCATTCCGGATCCCCGAAGCGGGCGTTGAACTCGACGACCTTGGGGCCTTCTTCTGTGACCATGACGCCGACATAGAGCACGCCCTGATAGGGCATGCCGTCAGCCGCCATGCCCTTCAACATGGGCTGGACAATCTCGGCCTTGATTCGGTCCATGATGGCGGGCGTGACGACAGGCGCAGGCGCATAGGCGCCCATGCCACCGGTATTCGGGCCGGTATCGCCGTCGCCGACGCGCTTGTGGTCCTGCGCGGCAGGCAGGTAGACCGCGCCTTCGCCATCCGTGATGACGAAGATGCTGGCTTCTTCGCCATGCATGAATTCCTCGATGACGAGCGTGGCCGAGGCGTCACCATGTTTGCCGGACAACATCTCCTCAACTTCTGTATCAGCCTCTTCGAGCGTCTCTGCGATAACAACGCCCTTGCCCGCTGCGAGGCCATCGGCCTTCAGCACGTAAGGCGCTTCCATCGTTCGCAGGAAGGCTTTGGCCAGTTCTGGCGAGGTGAACTCGCCATAGGCCGCCGTGGGCACGCCATAGGCCTTCATCCGGCCCTTGGAGAAAGCCTTCGATGCCTCAAGTTGTGCGGCCTTCTTGCTGGGGCCGAACACGTCAAAGCCGCGTGCGCGCAGCACATCGGCTAGGCCGAGGGCCAGCGGCGCTTCCGGGCCGATGACGACTAGGTCGGGCTCGACCTGCAGGGTAAGCTTCACGAGATTGTCGATATCGTCGGCGGCAATATCAAAGCAGGGGCCGATCACGTCCATACCGGGATTGCCGGGCGTCGAGTGCACAACGTCCACCAAGGGCGACTGGTCGATCTTCCAGGCCAACGCATGTTCGCGCCCGCCGGAACCGATGAGGAGAATGTTCATGGGATTTGGCCCCTCGCCTGCTGCTTCCCAGCCGCTATAAAGGCTGGATGTCCGACTCGCCAGTCTCCAATGACCACGCCGTTTCCGTTTCCGAGCTCGCCGCGAGCCTGAAGCGGACAATCGAGTCCAATTTCGACCATGTCGTGGTGCGTGGGGAGCTGGGACGGGTCACCATTGCTCGGTCTGGCCACATGTATGCCGACATCAAGGACGACAAGGCCGTTCTCAACACGATCATGTGGAAGGGACAGGTCGATAAGCTGCCCTTCCGGCCGGCGGAAGGCCTTGAAGTGATCGCAACCGGGCGCCTGTCGATCTACGAGGGGCGCTCGAACTACCAGTTGCTGGCCAGTTCCATGCGGCCGGCGGGCGCGGGCGCACTTATGGCGCTGCTGGAAGAGCGCAAGAAGAAGCTCGCCGCCGAGGGCCTGTTCGACGCGGCTCACAAGAAACGCCTTCCCTACCTGCCGCAGACCATTGGCGTGATCACCAGCCCGACCGGCGCCGTTATCCGCGATATCCTGCATCGCATCCGCGACCGTTTCCCGGTACGCGTCATCGTGTGGCCCGCGCTCGTTCAGGGCGATGCAGCGGCGGCGCAAGTGACGGCCGGCATTCGCGGGTTCAACGCGATGACCGGCGCTGACAGGCCCGATGTGATAATCGTGGCGCGGGGCGGCGGGTCGATTGAAGACCTCTGGCCGTTCAACGAGGAAAACGTCGTGCGCGCGGCCTTCGAAAGCGAAATACCGCTCATTTCGGCTGTCGGCCACGAAACGGATACAACGCTGATCGACTATGTATCGGATGCGCGAGCGCCGACGCCCACCGGGGCGGCAGAGATTGCCGTGCCGGTGCGCAACGACTTGCTCCTCAGTATTGAGGAGAATGCCGCGCGGCTGAAGCGGGCGCTGGCCCGGCGCACGGCGCGGTCACGCGACGCGTTGCGGGCCGCGCGGCTGCCGCGTCCAGAGACGCTACTGCAGTCCAAGCGCCAGCGGCTGGACTACGCGGCCGCCAGCCTGCCACGCGCAACGCGGACGCTGATCGAACGCAGCCGGGCCCGGCTCGCCGCGGCGCAGGTCAGCCCAAGCGGCCTGAGAGCGGACATTCGCCGCGCCCGCCAGAGCCTGCGGGAGACGGCTGTGCGGGCACGCCCTGCCCTCGTACGCCTGATGGATAGGCGCCGTGTCTCGCTGGAATCACAGGGCAAGCTGCTGGAAACGCTATCTTACCACGCCACGCTGAGCCGGGGTTTTGCCATCGTTCGCGGCGAAGACGGCAAGCTGATCCGGTCTGCAGGACCGGCTGCCAGTGCCTCGGTGTTCAAGGTCAGCTTTGCCGATGGTGACGTGGCCGCGACGCCGCTGGAGGGTGCGCCGCCGTCTCCACCTGCTGCCCCTGCGCCCAAAACGAAGAAAGCCCCGACCAAGGGTCAGGGCTCTCTGTTCTAGGATTAGGTTTCGCCTCAGGCGCCCTGAAGGTCTTCCTGCAGGACCGTCATCTGGAACTGGTAGGATGTCTCGCCTTCGTCGACATCCTTGTAGACCAACGCGATGAACTCGGCGCCGAGATAGACCTCGACGGAATCGTCCGTCTTGTCGCGGGCCAGCAGGCGCAGGCTCGGGTTCAGTTTCTCTTTCAGATACGCCTCGAGACGCAGTATTTCTTCACGTTCCATGACGCAACTCCTTAGCAATTCAGCGGCGCAACCTAGTCTTTTTCTTTTGCGGCGCAACAGGTGCGCCTGCAAACAGGTGTGAGGACCTACGCCAGGCTACTTCGCCATTTCATCCGGTATGTGCTGGTCCATGGTCTGTGCCGGATGGCAGCATAGCGGTTCACCAACAACCTTGGCCGGAACGCCTGCCACGGTGCAATGCGCCGGTACGTCCTTCAGGACGACGCTGCCCGCTGCAACCTTGGCCTCGTCGCCAACCGTGATATTGCCAAGTACCTTGGCGCCAACCGAGAGCAGCACGCCCCGCCCGATCTTGGGGTGACGGTCGCCCACTTCCTTGCCTGTGCCGCCAAGCGTCACGCCGTGGAGCAGCGAACAGCCATCGCCCACGATGGCGGTTTCACCGATCGTGATGCCCGTCGCATGATCCAGCATGACGCCGTTGCCGATACGGGCCGCGGGATGGATATCCACGCCGAAGAGTTCAGAGGCGAGGCCCTGGAAGTGGAAGGCCAGCGACTCGCGGCCCTGACGCCACAGGACATGCGCCACGCGGTGGGTCTGCAGCGCCATGAAACCCTTGAAGAACAGGAATGGCTGCAACATGCCGCGACAGGCGGGGTCGCGTTCGAGAACGGCCTGCATGTCGGCTTCAGCAGACGTGAGCAGCGAGGGATCGGAATCATAGGCCGTCGACAGGATATGGCGCACCTGGAGCGTGCCCATGACCGGCCCGCCGAGCTTTTCAGCAAGGTGGTAGGAAAGGGCCTGGCAGAGGCTGTTATGCGAGAGAATGGCCGCATTGATATAGCTGGCGAGTGTCGGTTCTTCTGCAGCTGCAGCAGCAGCCTCGAAACGCAGGCGACGCCATGCCGGTGGGGGCGAACCGATATCAGGATTGTCGACCATTCCGGCCTCCATTGAAATTAGGCTTGCAAAGCACATGGGCGAAGAGATCGCCGGTATCAAGTTTTCTTGCGCTCATGTTTGGCTCACTCGGCGGGCACAGGTCGCCAGCCAAAGGCCCGGCGAATGGGCTTCAGTGTCATGATCCGGAACACGGCGGGCGTGAAATACAACGCCAACAGGGCCGATCCGGCCACACCGCCGGATATACCTGCCGCCAGTGGCATCCAGAAGGAATCGCCGGTCAGCAGGATCGGCACAAAGCCCCCCATCGTGGTGAGCGTTGTCGCAACGATGTGCCGGGTCGCATCCACGACGATCTCGCGCTGGGCGATCACGTCATCCGCCATCGCTTCAGGGCTGGCCCTCAACAAGGAGAGGACGACGATCGAGCTGTTGATGGCAATGCCGAGCAGGCCGAGGCCACCAACAATGGCATTGAATCCGAAGGGCAGGTTGAACAGCCAGACACCGAAGAAGGCTAGACCGAGCGACAGGAAGCCCGTGGTCAGGATCAGCAACATCATGCGAAACGAGTTGAACACGAGCATGATGGCGCCGGCCATGACAAGCACAAGCGGGATGCCGACGCCTGCAAGATTGCCCAAAGCCTCGCCTGAGTTTTCTGCCTCACCGCCAATGCTGATCGCATAACCCTGCGGCAGCCGGAAATCGCTTTCATCAAGGCGTTTCTGGAAGTCAGCAAAGACAGGCGCCGGCAGGGTATAGGGATCCAGGAAGGCGAGGATCTGGTTCACCCGCTGGCCATCTCGCCGCGAGACGACAGCGGTCTTGGGATCAAGCGACATCGTGCCGAGTGCCGACAGGGGCGTGCCGTTCCCGATCGTCATGGCACGCAGGTCGGTCAGCGAGCCCCGGCGGTCATTTGGGGCAATAACCATGACAGGCAATTCTTCCGTGCCCTCGATGATTGATCCAGCGCGGACACCTTCGAGTTCGGCATTCATATCGGAGGCAATCTGCGTGAGCCGCTCGCCGGCAAGGGCCGTGGCTGCTTCATCAGCCTTCAGGCTGACCGTCGGAGCACCAAGCTCAAGTGACGCCACCGTGTAGGTCACGCCCGGCGTCTGCGCCAGTATGGTGCGGGCCTCGTCTCCGAGCCGACCCAGCGTATCGAAATCGTCACCCAGGATGGTGAACTCGATGGGCGCGTCGGCGGGCGGTCCCTGTTCGAACGGCAGGGCCAGCACACGGGCGCCGGGAAAGGCGTCGCGCATCTCGCGCTGAACCTTGGCGACGATCTGATGTGTCCGGCGATTGTCATCGAGCTGGACCCAGCCGGCCGCAAAGCCCTGAACGCCCTCTGTATTGTTGATGACATTGTAATAGACGCGCGGCGATGGCTCCCCGAGAACCCATGTGACGGCTTTCACGCCCTCCATGGCCTCGATCAGTTCGGTGGCCCGCCTTGTCGAGGCAATCGTATCCGACAGGCTCGCCTCAGGCGGCAGCTGCATGCTGACCTGGAACTGGTCGCGCTCAGTCTGCGGAAAGAACTGTGACGGCAACTGGCCGACGAGCCAGAAGCCAACAATGGCAGGCGTAATACCGAGAATGATGCCGAGCGGCGGGAAGCGCAGGATGGCCTCAATGGTTGCGCGGTAGCCGTCAGAGATGAAGTCAACCGAAACACCGTCACGCCACCAACGGCGCGGGCGTTTGTGCTCACCAATTTCCCACCCGCGTGTGCGGTCAAACCAACCGGCCATGGCAGGGATAACCGTTACCGAGATCAGGAAGGATGCCGTGATGGAATAGATGACCGACAGGCCGATCATACCGATGAACTCGCCTGCCCCACCGGGCAACATGGCAATCGGCGCAAAGGCGAGTGCTGTGGTCAGCGTAGAAGCCGCAAGGGGCGCAAAGAGGTGCTTGATACTCTTGTCGATGGCACCAAGACGCGACGTGCCGCGGGCCCGCATCTGGTCGAAATCATCGACGACCACGATGGCATTATCGATGAGCAAGCCGAGCGAGATGACAAGGCCGGTGACGGACATCTGGTGCAGCGGATTGCCGAAGACCTTGAACAGGATCAGCACAAGCGCAACCGTCAGCGGAATGGCCGCGCCGACAACCAGCGCCGAGCGCCAGCCCATGGTAAAGAACAGGACAAGGAACACGATGCCCGCCGACATGAGCAGGTTTTTGGCGAGCCCGTTCAGGCGTTCATTCGTATATACGCTCTGGTCGAACACGGTTTCGATCCGCAATCCGGGCGGGGCATCCTTGGCGAAATCGTCAACCAGCGCATGGGCGGTCCTGGCCCATTTATCGACGCGCTGGTTCTCGGAAATATAGGCACCGACCAGCATGGTGCGCTGGTTGTTCTCGAAAGCCATGCGGACCGGCGGGTCTTCGAACCCCTTCTGCACAGTCGCCACATCGCTGACGCGCACGGCAGTGCCATCAGGGCGCTGGATCAGCGGAACGCTGCGGATACGTGAAATATTGTCGAATTCGCCGCCCACTTCGAGGCCGACATTGCCGCCATCTGAACGCAAGGTCCCGGCCGGTGTCTTGCTGTCTGCCGAACCGATCAAGGCTGCGGCCTGGCGCATGGAGAGACCAGCAGCCGAGAGTTTTTCAGGATCAACGATGATACGCACTTCTTCGGCCGGCACACCGAACAGGTCCGTCAGCTCCGTGCCGGGCAGGCGCTGGAAACGATCTTCGAGATTGAGTGCCATCCGCCGCATGACGGCAAGCGGCGGTTCGCCCTCGCCTTCCCAGACAAAGCCCACAACCAGCGTCGCAGCACCGACATACTGGCGATGGACAATGGGCGTGCTCGTGCCAGCAGGAAAGTTTGCACGGGCGGAATCCACCTTCTGCCTTATCAGCGTCCAGGCATCATCCACCTCGGACCTTGAAAGGTCCTCACGCACCTGGATGCTGACTTGCGAGACCCCGGGACGGGACACGGAATGAACTTCGTCCACCTCAGGCAATTCCATCAGGGCCGCTTCGACAGGCTCTGTCACAAGCGCTTCCATTCGCTCGGCGTCAGCGCCCGGCAAGGTCGTGAGCGCAAAGCCATAGCGCTCGATCAAAGTCGGGTCTTCCTGGCGGCCGAGGGAAAACATCGCGCCAATCCCCCCGACCATGATGACCATCATGATCAGGATCGTGAGACGCGGCAAATTGAAGAAGACTGTGCGCATGCCGGTTCCGCCCTCAGCCGCCATTTGGCGCATCGGCCAGCGCCGCATCGCGCGGCGTGACCGGCATGCCGGGGGCGATACGTTGCAGGCCATCGACAATCACACGGTCGCCCTCCTGCACGGGCCCGCGTACGAAACCGCGACCGCCTTCGGAATGGACCATTTCGACAGGCCGTGGCTCGGCGCGCCAGCCGCCGCCGTCTGACGGGGCAGCGACAAACACGGTCCAGAGGCCACGCGAGGCTGTCGACATTGCTTTCACCGGCACCCAAAATCCCGGCTCGTCAATCTCGCGCTCCATGGACAGGCGCACAACGGACCCCGCAGGCAGCGTGCCCGGATTTTCAATATCGAACACAGCCGCCACGGTCCGGCGATCCGCATCGATCACACCGGTCACCGTCCGCAGCTTCGCATCAACCGGGCCCGTATCGGCGACTAGTGAATAGATCTCGCCCGGCGTGAGGCGGATTGCGCTGACCGATGGCAGGCCAATCTTGGCTTCAAGGTGGCCTGACTCGACCAGTTCGAGGATGGGCGTGCCGGGCGCGGCAATGGCGCCTTCATCGGACATGCGGGCTGTCACAACGCCATCGAAGGGGGCCGTAATGCGCGCGAGGTCGATCTGCACTCGCAACGTGTCGGCCTGCGCCTTGGCCGCCTCGATGCGGGCCATGGACGTACTGGCCTGTGCTTCGGCTTCATCGACGCGCTGTTGCGAGACATGCCCCTGCGCTTTCAGTGTTCTCTGACGCTCGACCGTGTTGAGGGCAAGATTATGCGACGCGCGGGCCTCTTCGACCGTCGCCTGCGCTGACGCAAGCTGTGCGCCGAGGCTGCGTGTATCGAGCCGCGCGAGCGTCGCGCCCACTTTGACTCGGTCACCGACATCTGCCGAGATTGCATCGATACGCCCGCCTGTCGAAAAACCGAGCTGGCTCTTCCGGCGCGCTTCAGCGAGACCGCTATAGGATTCATCGATCTTGAACTCGCCGGCGAGCCGGACCGGCAGGACCGAGACAACCAGCGGTTCAGGCGCGAGGGTCGCAACCTTCGGCCCTTCCGCACTACGCAACTGGGTGGCTGCAAAGATGAGGCCTGCGGCCACCAAGGCGAGAATGACTAGGAATATGAGCCCCTTCAGGATGGTCGGGCGCTTCTCGCGGGCTGTGTCGCCCTCATATGGATCGGAAGCCGTCATTGCTTTTGTCCTCCGGGGTTGAAATCAGTTTGCCGCGTATCAGCCGGGCGTTGCAATCCCCGGAATACGAGATCGGCGTGAAAGGCGATGAATTCGGACGCGGATAAAGGCGTTTCCGTCGGCGTCAGCGCAGGAAATTGCGGGATATGTGTGAGCAGTTGCGCCACACCGTGTGATGCAGACCAGACTGAGGTCGCGGCCATGAACGGGTCGAGGTCAGGATCGAAAATACCGAGCGCCTGCCCCTCCTGGACCATTGCGACGAGGACGCCAAAGGCGCGGCCCTTGTTGGACTGGGTAAAGGCATCCCAGTCCTTCGGGCGCGGCGGCGCGGTTTCCTCTGCCTGGATGTGGGAAAAGGCCGCCGCATAATGGTAGGGCCGTTCGATAGCTGTCTCGATATAGGTGGAAACGCAGGCTCGCCCGCGCTCGGCAAACGGTGCATCCACGCCTGAGACCCGGCCGACACGCGTCAGAAGCCGCTCAAAGAACGCCTCCTTCAATTCGTCGATCAGCTCGTCCTTCGATCCAAAATACTTGTAGATCGCAGAGGGCGAGTAATCGATTTCCTCGGCCAGCCGGCGGATCGACAGGCCTGCCTCGCCTTCAAGCGCAAAGACCCGTTCAGCCGCCTCGATAATGGCACCGCGCACCTTCAGGCGGCGGCGCTCCGCTGGCGTTGGGTCGAGGGAATATTCGGTTGGCATGGAGCGCTGATCAATCGGGAGGCACAAAGCAACGTTCATAAAGTGAACAGTGTTCACCTCATTTAGCGCTCACCCTGCTGCGGAGCAAGCAGAAACATGGAACCGCGCCCCTTTCACGCCCCCGCTGCGGCCTCTATGTAGCCACTATGGCAAATCGATTTCCCCCGGCACCGCCCGTTGGCACACCCATGCTCGCGACCCGTCCCAGCGCCGATGCGCGCGCCCTGTTGGCCCTGCGCCGCTCTGTCGGGAAGCAATTCCTGACCGTCCCGGGCCCCTCGCCTGAAGACCTGGACGAATTGCTGACGGTTGCCGCGCGCGTGCCCGATCACCGCAAGCTGACGCCGTGGCGCTTCATCGTGTTTGAAGGCGACGAACGTGTCGCCTTTGGCCAGGCGCTGGCGAAAATCCATGACGCTAATACGCCGGACGCAGAATCGCAGGATGTGCTTTTTGCTGCGGGTCTGCCGCTGCGGGCGCCGGTGGTGGTTGCCGTCATTTCATCGCCGGATCACACGCACAAGACGCCCGTATGGGAGCAGGAATTGTCGGCCGGCGCGGTCTGTCACAACCTGCTGCTGGCCGCAAATGCCGCTGGCTGGGCCGGTGTGTGGCTGACCGAATGGCTCGCTTTCGACAAACAGGTCGACGCCGTTCTCGGCCTCAAAGAGGGTGAGCGGGTTGCCGGATACATCTATCTCGGCACGGCCACGATGACGTCTCTTGAACGCCCGCGAGCGGACATGAGCGCGAAAGTGACACGCTGGAAAGCGCCAGCCTGATCAGCCCCGTCCGCGATAGGACGCGACGCCCGTGTCCGGCACGTAAAGACCCTTCGGCACCTCGCCTGATTGCCAGAACACATCGATCGGAATGCCGCCGCGCGGATACCAGTAGCCGGATATGCGCAGCCACGTGGCTTCTGTGAAATCGAAGATGCGTTTGCCGATGGAAACGGTGCAATCCTCGTGGAAGGCGCCATGATTGCGGAAACTGGTGAGGTAGAGCTTGAGGCTCTTGGACTCGACCAGCCAATCACCCGGCGCGTAGTCGATCACGAGATGTGCGAAATCCGGCTGGCCCGTTACCGGGCAAAGCGACGTGAACTCAGGGGCAACAAAGCGTGTGAGATAGAGGGTGCCCGCATGCGGGTTGGGCACGCGCTCAAGCTGCGCCTCTTCGGGGCTTTGCGGCGCAGCTGTTTGCTGGCCCAGTTGGTCGAGACCGCTATAGATCGGATTATCAGCCATTGGTCAGTATTCCTGGAACGGGGACAAGCCCGAACAAGAGCCCGAAATAGACTGCATAGGCAAGCAGCAGGACTGCACCTTCCCAGCGGGTGATGCGTTTGCCGGTGATCGCAAAAAGCACGAGCAGCAAGGTCGACAGCACGAGCATGCTGATATCCAGCGGCGAGATGAGACTGGTCGTCGGCCCGTCCGCTATCCCGCCGGCCGCAGCATTTCCGCGCACGCTGAACGGGTGGACGAGGGCGGTAATGCCGAGAATGCCCAGCACATTGAATATGTTGGAACCAATGATATTGCCGATGGCCACATCTGACTTGCCCCGATAGGCGGCGACGGCTGTGGTGGCGAGTTCGGGCAGGCTGGTGCCGACTGCAACAATCGTGAGGCCGATAATGGCTTCGCTGATGCCGAAATCACGCGCAATCGAAACACCTCCGTCGACCAGAAGACGGGCGCCAATGATGACCGCCACAAGGCCGATAACTGCTATCACGAGCCCGACAAAAAGGCCGTATTGCGCCTCGACAATTTCTCCCTCAGCGGCATGCATCACGGCGACATCCGTATCGCGTCGCTGATCGGCCACGAGCGAATAAGCGAGATAGGCCAGCAACAGGCCGATCAATCCAAAGCCCGCGAGAAGCGTGAAAAGGTCGAACCAGATCAACGCACATAGCAGCGCGGTGACCGCCAGCATGACAGCCCCGTCGCGGGTCAGCGCGCGTGGGTTTGTAAGTATCGGGCGGATGACGGCGGCCAGGCCCAGAACGAGCAGGATGTTGGCGATATTGGAACCGACCACATTACCGACCGCAATGCCGACGGCGCCCTGACCAATGGCTCTCAGGCTTGTCACAAGCTCCGGGACAGAGGTGCCAAAACCAACAAGCGTCAAGCCAATGACAAGCTCGGAAATATTCAGTTTCCGCGCAATGCTGACAGACCCCCGGACCAGCGCTTCCCCCCCCACAAACAAGAGTACCAAACCGCCAAACACCATAAGGTATGTCATTTATTCTCCGCCAATTATCGATAAGCCCATTATATGGTAGTGCCGGATACACTTGCAATTGCCCGCCCGGAGATACGTCACACACCGCAAACTCGCCTGGATGGTGATGTATTTATAAGAATATTTTTCATTTTGTTGCAGTGTTCGGGGCGCAAACGGCAGCACTGCGCAGTATGTTGCCACTATACAGGCCCGTTCAGCCTTCATTTAGGAAAAGTGGCGCAATCCTCGCATTGCAGTTCGAATGGTAAATTCTTTGATGTCTCAGCGGCTTGCCCGTATCAGCTCTGTCGCCGGGAGTGTCCTTACACATCCCGCAACGGGGCTCTGCGTTTTAAGCGCACTGACGGCGTGTGCAGGGTTTCCCGGTGGTGGAAATGGCATTGGCGGGACAAGCAAGCAGATGCCCGTGGAGCTGGACGGCCTGCCGCCCGGACTCGAAGCCAAGACGCGCACTGTTCTGGAAACCGACGAGGCGCCGCCGCAGAGTATTCTGGAATCGCGGCGCCAGGCCGGCGATGCCGCCAGCACGCTGGAAGAGTTCCTTGCGTCAGAGGGCTATCTCGCCGCTGAAGTCTCGCCCGAACTTATCGACTCGCTGGACACCAAGCCCCGCCTCGACGTGCAGGCCGACGAACGGTTTGAGGTCGCGTCTGTCAAAATCTCCATGGCGACACCCGTCAGCGAACCGCTGCAAGCCAAACTGGATACGGCGCTGAACACTGTGCCGGTCGGCGCGCCCGCACGGACAACCGATATCGAGGGCCTCGACAACCGCCTTGTTCGGACCCTGCAGGATAATGGCCACGCCTTTGCCGAAAGCGGCGGGATTGATGTGCTCGCATCCCGAAAGGAAAAGTCGGTCGAGATCACCTACGCACTGGCGCCGGGCCCCTATGTGCGCCTGGGCGACATGACGCTGACCGACGGTAGCGCATCCGACATGGATACGATCCGCCTATACCGCACCTGGACACCCGGTGATGTCTACGTCGCCGACAAGATCGACCAGCTCCGCGCGCGCCTGCGCAGCAGCGGCCTGTTCGACGGCATCGGCGTTGCGATATCCCAGACACCTGACTCGAACGGGCTCTATCCTGTCGAATTGACCCTCACTGAAGCCAAGCGCCGCTCTGTGGGCGCGGGCGTTACAGCCTCCACGACAGACGGGGTCGGCGCTGACGCCTTCTGGGAACGGCGTGACGTGACCGGCGCAGGCGACACTTTCCGCCTGCAGGGCGCAGTGGCGACACTCGCCCGGGACCTGACGGCCACCTATACCCGCCCCAATATCGGACGTTACGGTCGCACGCTCACTGCCGAAACAGGCGTGCGGGCCGAAGAGACCGACGCCTACGACCTCCAAGGTGTAAAGGTCGGCGCGTCGCTGTCGCAGCCTTTCAACAAAAATTTCACCCTGTCCGCAGGCGTGACGCTTGATGCCACGCGCACGAAAGAGCTGCGCCTGCGCGCCCTGCTCGAACCGCGCGAACTGGTGACCCTCTCCTTCCCGCTGGCGGCGACCTATTCAACCGTCAAGCAACCGCTCGATCCGCAATCTGGCAATAAGGCGTTCCTTGGCATCGAGCCGGGCATGTCGGTGGGCGACGCCAATGCAGGCTACACCCGGCTGCTGATTTCAGGATCGACCTACAAGAAAATCGCAGACGGTCCATTCGTGGCCGCCTTGCGGACTGAGTTTGGCGCCTTCTTCGGTTCCAATGGCGTGCCGGCTGACCGGCTGTTCTTCGCCGGCGGCGGCGGCACTGTCCGCGGCTTTGACTATCAGAGCCTTTCGCCGACCGACTCCAGCGGCGCGATACTTGGTGGACGGACACTTTTCGACACGTCTCTTGAGCTGCGTTACCGCCGCAGCGAAAAGATCGGCTATGTCCTGTTTGTCGACTCCGGTGCGGCGGCCGACAGCGCGGATGAAGTGTTCGGCGATTTGCGCACGGCCATCGGACTTGGCTTTCGATACTATCCCGGCTTCGGCCCGGTCCGCGTGGACATCGCTACGCCGGTCGACCGACGCGAGGGCGAGAGCGCAGCCCAGTTCTACATCTCCATCGGGCAATCGTTCTGATGAAGTACCTTCGCGCCACATGGACATTCATACGCCGACGCCCGCTGACGTCAGGTGCGTGTGGGATCGTGACCCTGCTGCTGCTGGTGATCATCGGCGCGCGCCTGTGGATCAATAGTGATGGCGGGCGCGCTTTCGTGCTGTCGCAGATCGACGGACGCGAAATCGGCAGTCTCGGGACCATCTCCGCAGAAGGGCTGACCGGCGATCCACTCAATCGCATGCACCTCAACCATCTCTCGATCGCTGACAGCGAAGGTGTCTGGCTTGAGGCAAACGATATCCGCCTGAACTGGACACCGCGTGCCCTGCTCTCTCGCAAGGTCGAACTGAAGCTTGCCAGCGCGGGCGATATCAGCGTCCTACGCCGGCCGCAGACGACTGCCAGCGAAAGCGCGGGTGGCGGCAGCTGGAGCGTCGAGCTGGAAGATCTCTATATCGGCAAACTGTCCCTCGCCGAAGGTGTCGCAGGCCCGGAAGCCACGTTCAGTGTTTCCGGTGCGTTTACACGCGGCAAGGACAGCATACTGACGGCAAACCTGAACATCACCCCCATCGAGGGGCTGGGCGACAGGTTCATGATCTCCGCCCAGCGCGACGCTGCGGGACAGTTTAATCTGAATGCCGACGGCGAAGCACCCGCGGGAGGCACATTCGCAACCCTGCTCCACCTTGAAGACGGGCAAAGCGCCAGCCTCACCGCTTCCGTCGACGGCACAATTGAGGAAGGCGACGGCTACGTACAGTTCCAGGTATCGGGTGAAGATGCCGCCTCCATGACGGCCAAGATTCTGGACGGGCGCCTTACGGCAAATGCCGACGTCAACGCCCTGTCCCTGCCCTTGCCCGAAACGGTGCAAGAGCTTCTCGGCTCGCAAGCGCGGTTCGTCCTCGGCGCTGACATCAAAAAGAATGTCGCTTCCTTTGACTTGTCTGCATCCATGGCGTCCGGCGTGCTGACGGCGAAAGGCGAAGCAGATACCGAGACGAAGCGCCTGAACGGGCCAGCGGCGGTCACGCTGAAGTTTACGGGCCTGCCAGACCTTGCCGGGGTCGATGCGAATCTTACGCTCGACGGCACGCTGGAAATGGAGGGCGACGTCCCCTCCTACACAGGCCAGGCAAACCTTGTCGCGCTTAAAGGCGCGGACCTGCCATTTCGCCAGCTGACCGGCCCCGTCACAGTTTCGGTGCAAACCGACAATATCCCTTTCCGGGCCGATCTCGTTGGTGAAGGTGTCTTCGCTGGCAATGACACCGTGTCAGGCCTTCTTGGCAAGCAGCCCCACCTTGTCGCCAGCGGCACCTATGCCCGGGACACGGGTGTGCTGACGCTGGCCCCCTCGGCGTTGACCCTGCCAGACGGCAAGGTTTCGGCGTCCGGCACAATCGCGGCAGAAGCCCGCACGCTGGATATACGCGGGACATTGGACCAGGCGCTCCGCAGCCTGCCCGGTTCATTTGGCGGGCGCGCAGCGGGCACGTTCCGCGTTCATGGACAACTCACCAGCCCGTCGATCGATACGAACCTTACAGGCGAGGGATTCTCCGGACTGCCAGACAGCGTACAGCCGCTCATCGGACCTGCGCCGAAGGTCAACGCCTCGCTTAAGATTGACGGCAAAGCCATCCGCATCGCCAAGGCAACACTTGCTAGCGCCGGCCTGCAAATGAACGGCAATGGCACATATCGGATCGGCGGCAAAAGCGCCCTGGCATTCGATTTCGATCAGACCGCCCCGCTTGATATCAGTGGCAATGCCTTCAATCTCGGTAGTGGCCAAATAGGCCTGGTCGGGCCGTCGGACGCGCTGGTCGTGGATTTCAAATCCACTGGCGGGAGCTTCCGCGTCGCCTCACGTGATATCGAAGACGTGACGGCGACAACGACGCTCTCTTTGGCAGGTGATCGCATTGCCGGGCCCGTCAGGGTTACAGGCACCGCAGCAGGCGAAGAGCTGGACCTGACCGCGGACTTCGCGCGCGCCAATGGCGGCATCCTGATCGAGAACATCAATGGCAATTATGGTCCGCTTGCACTTGCCGGGCGGACCGAGATCAGCCCGGCCGGTGACCTGATCGTCGCGATCAACGCTGATGGTGACGGCCTGACGACAGAAGATATCCGCGTCAAAAGCCTGCGAGCGAATGCCAGCATCGTGAAGGAAGGCGACGCGCCCATGTCGCTTGTTGTGCATGCGGAGGGCACTGACGCAAAACTCAAAAATGGCGTCCAGCTTGATGACTTCTCTGCCGACATCAAGAACAACAAGGATGGCTATGACTTCCGCGCCACCCTGCTGAGCACACAGCCCTCCTTTCCTTTCGACTTCACCTTTTCCGGCAAGGCAGACCTTTCTGGCGATGCGCCGGAAGGCACATTCAGTCTCTCCGGAACGGCGCTTGGCGAAAAGCTGAGCACACCTCAGCCCGCCCGTTGGCGGCTTGGCGATGCGCCTGACCTGAACGGCCAGCTTGACCTGCTGGGCGGGGAGATAAAGGCGAGCCTTTCGGGCAGCGGCGAAACCGCCACACTCGCACTCGACGTCAACGCCGTGGATTTTGGCGCCCTGTTTACGCTCGCCAATCTCGGAGACGTCGATGCGCGCCTTAACGGACATGGCGAGTTCAAACCGATTGGCCTTTCGCCTTCAGGCTCTTTCGCGTTTTCCGCAACAAGCCCTGTCCCGGGCCTCGACACCTCGCTGTCACTCGACATGACAGGCAAGTTGAATGCGAAAGTGTTCAAGCTGAATGCCCGCAGCAATTACGGCAAGGATCTTGTTCTTGTTTCCGACGCAGCGCTGCCTGTGAAACCATCAGCCAACTCGCTTGTCAGCCTTGACCGTGAACAACCGCTGAGCGGCCAGGCCAGCCTGAAGGGCGACCTTGCAGCGCTCCAGTCTGCGGCCCTCGCCTATGGACACGATATCGGCGGGCGGATTGATGCCCTTGCCACCGTGAAAGGTTCTTTTGCGGAACCTGCCTATCAGGCCAAGGCGACCATAAGTAATGGCCTGTACGAATATGGCGCGACAGGCATGCGTGTCACAGGAATCGCATTCGATGCCGCCTATGCCGACCAGACCATTACCGTAAAGGGTACGGGGCAAGGCGCAGGCAATGGCAGCGTGTCGATCAACGGGTCGCTGGGAAAATCGCAAGGCCGCGTCGAGGCGGATCTCACGCGCCTGCTCGTCTATGACCGCGATGGCGACATTGCACGTCTCAGCGGGAAAGTGACGCTGACGGAAGACGAGGACGGCCGCCTCGCCGCCGGTAAACTGGTTGTCGATGAAGCGCGTGTGTCGCTGGACAACCTGCCTTCATCAGGACCCAAGGCAATTGATGTCCGATGGACCGATGATGACGTGTCCGCTTCAGAGGCCAGCCGGATGAAGCAGACCCTGAGACTCAATCTCGATATCAATGCCGACCGTCGTATTTATGTGACCGGTCGCGGCCTCGACAGTGAATGGGCGATTGACCTGACGGCCACGGGCACAGCCTCCAATGTGAACCTCAAGGGCGACGCCACGATGGTTCGCGGCAGCCTTGATCTGGCTGGGCGCCCGTTCGTGTTCGACAGCGGGGAAATCACATTCGATGGACCGGTCGACTCGGCCCGCATCGCCGTGGACGCTGAACGCTCGGTCAACGGCTTCGTGGCAAGGGTTCAGGTTTCAGGCAAGCCGTCCAATCCGGTCTTCGAACTGTCCAGCACGCCGGACCTGCCTCAGGACGAGATCCTGTCCCGCCTCCTGTTCGGACGCTCGTCCATCGATCTGTCCCCTGTTGAAGCGGCCCAGCTTGCCTCTTCCATCGCCAAGCTCAGCGGACGCGGCGGCGGCTTTGATCCCGCCGCGCAACTACAGTCGGCCCTTCGCGTCGACCGCCTGTCGATTGGGTCAAATGATGCTGGCAACGCCGAGCTGGGTGTTGGCCAGTACCTCAGCGACGATGTCTATCTCCAGCTCAATGCAGCAGGAGCCAGCGGCAGCTCAGTCGAGGTCGAGTGGGAGCCAGCCGATCACGTTTCGGTTACATCTGAAACCACCGCCACAGGTGAGAATAAAATCTCCATAAGGTGGAAAAAGGACTACTAGCCTCAATTGTAGGCGACCTCGAAGGATTGAAACCAAAGGTATATTTTCGAGGCCCGTTTTCACTCACGAGTGGCTAGTACCCACATGAAGACATGAAATGAGCCCAGCGGCGTTTCATATTTTTGGTAAGCCACGGTCTTGCTTTAACATCCCAAGCGCGAAATGCAGGGTTTGCTAGAAAAGGGAATTTAAACGTGCAAAACGAGCAAAGACACTCCAGTTCGCGCGCGCCGACGCGCGTAGACCAGCTGGTAGGTGAAAAAATTCGCGCGCTGCGTATCGCGCAAAACCGCACCCTCGCCGAGCTTGGCACGGAACTCGGCATCAGCCATCAGCAGTTGCAGAAATACGAGACGGGCACCAACCGCCTGAGCGCCGGCATGCTGTCGACAGTGGCTGAGGCTTTGCGTGTTCCAATCGCAGACCTGTTCGAGGATGAAGGCGACGCCGATCCATCGATCAAGGACCCGGCCATGCGCGTGCGCGCCGAGTGCCATGACTGGATCGAACGGACGAAATCTGTCGAAAAACTCGAGACCATGTCCCGCGTCCTGAAAGCCCTAGCTAGCGGCTGAGGTACCACCCTGCAGGTACGGCTTGACGGCGTTCGCGCGATTTGGGTGAACGAAGTGCTCGGTAAACCAGAAAGCATCTTCCGCTTCGAACATGTCTTTGAGCCAGTCGATGACGATGCGGCCACTGGGCATGCGCCAAACCCTTTCGGTATAGGTCAGCCAGAACTGGATCGGCGCCACTTCGGGCAGCTCGAGCGGCACCAGCGTTGGCTCGACCGTACCGATATAGGATGGTAACAGCGCGACACCGCCGCCGCTCTTGCACACTTCGATCATGGCACTGGCTGAGTTGGTGACGAATGCAAAGTTCACCATCTTCCGTAACTCGGACATCTTCGGCGCCCAGCGTTCAATCTGGTGCACATAGGCCTGATGCAGGATGGTGCGGTGCCGGAAATATTCGAACAAGCTATTGGGCTCGCCGTGCTCATCAAGGTATTCGCGTGATGCAAAGCTGATGTAATGCAGCGTGCCCATGCGGCGCGCGATGACGTCGTGTTGCTTGGGCTCGGTATACTGGATGGCAATGTCCGCCTCGCCCGCCCCGACATCAGGCGCTTTTTCGAAAACGTTCATTTTGATCTGAATACGCGGATTGGCGCGGTTAAATTCCGGAAGCCGCGGCGCGATCCAGTAAGGCCCCAGACCGTCGCCAGTTGCCAGCGTGATCGAGCCCTCGATTGGCTGCCCTTTTTCGTCGGTTTGGCGACGCAGGCCGTTGGCCGCGTCGGCCATCGCTTTTGCCTGGCTGAGGACAAATTTACCCGCCTCTGTCAGCTCCACGCCGCGCGTTGAGCGATTGAGCAGCTGGACGTTCAGCTCTGTTTCGAGTTCGTCAATCTTGCGCCCGATCGTCGGTGGCGAGTCGCCGAGGCGCACAGAGGCCGCCTTCATGCTATTGAGCTCCGCCACGACCATGAAGACGCGCAGATTATCCCAATTCAGGCGCTCCGAGGACATGCGCGTCTCCTTCCGTTCGGCACAAACCACACGCTATGCCTGACGCATCTATATCCTTCTGAAAGTGGAACGTCATTACCGGAATCCCGCGAGTATTCGCAAAATCTATACCGATGATGTCTTCAGGCTGCGTGCTGGAGGGTAATGAAACCCCTATCTACTGTGACGGATTCACAGGTTATCCTCAAAACCCAGTCACGAATACTTCCCGGTCCGCCAAGGTACATACGCCCTTCCCGACGCACGATAGGAAACGGCCGCGCGGCGACAATACCAAAGCCGCTGACACCGCGCATGCACTGCGTTTCACACCAGTCCCAGCGGTCCTGCACCGTGGCGCAGCGAAAGCCATCATCGTCAATCGGCTTGCGAAGGACGTAGAGATGACTTCCGCAGACAAACAGGTGCGACACAGCCGTGTCGAAATAGGCTGGCGCATGGCCACCGAACGTTTCCGGATCAGTGAGAAACCGGACGATATCGACCTGCTCGGCTGCAATGGGTGAATTGGGCAGCCTGTGCCGGACAGGCTCAGTCTGGCGAGAGGGTATTTCAGGATAGAACACAGCAGTCTCCAATCACGGATATGGACAAACAGGCCTCACCCTTTGTGATTTGGAAATTAGGATCGTGCCCACTGCAGCGCCAGTTACGAATCGGCCATATGGACGGAGTTTAAGACTGTCGAGGCGGCCGCGTACGCTGCACCTCAGGCAGCGTACGCGCGTTTTCTCACCGCAAGGAGGATAGCACGTCGAACGGACTGGACGATGGCGTGTCCTTTGGAGCGGATTGCGCAGCAGTTGGCGCGTTGCGTGATGCCCTGCCTGGTGCCTGCTTGAGGCTCAGACCGATGCGCTTGCGCTGCACGTCAACATCCAGCACCAGAACACTGACCACTTGCCCCGTACTCACCACCGTATGGGGGTCCTTCACGAACGTATCCGAGAGTTCCGAAACGTGCACCAGGCCGTCCTGGTGAACACCGATATCCACGAATGCACCGAACGCCGTCACATTGGTAACCACGCCTTCAAGCCGCATGCCGGGCTTCAGGTCCGACACTTTCTCAACGCCGTCCTTGAACGTCGCTGTACGGAATTCCGGGCGCGGGTCACGGCCCGGCTTTTCCAGTTCGACGAGGATGTCTTTCACCGTTGGTACGCCGAAAATGGCATCGGCAAACTCTTCCGGCTTCAGCTTCGACAGGAAGGCCTTGTCCCCGATCAGCGCCTCGAGCTTGCGCCCGGTCTTCTTGGCGATGCGCTCGACCACCGGATAGGCTTCCGGGTGAACGGACGAGCCGTCCAGCGGGTTCTTGCCCTTCGAGATGCGCAGGAAGCCAGCCGCCTGTTCAAAGGCCTTCGGCCCAAGGCGAGGCACCTTCTTAAGTTCGCTCCGCGTCTTGAACGGCCCGTTGGCATCGCGATAGGCGACGATGTTTGCGGCAATCGTGGGGTTCAGTCCGGCCACACGCGAGAGAAGCGACGCCGACGCGGTGTTCACGTCCACGCCAACCGCGTTCACGCAAGTCTCGACAACGGCATCCAGCGACCGCGACAGCGCGGCCTGGTCCACATCATGCTGGTACTGGCCGACGCCGATGGCCTTCGGCTCGATCTTCACCAATTCTGCCAGCGGATCCTGCAGGCGGCGCGCAATGGAAACGGCGCCCCGAATGCTGACGTCGAGGTTCGGGAATTCCTTCGCCGCCAGCTCCGACGCCGAATAGACCGACGCCCCGGCTTCGGACACCATCAGGCGTGTCAGGTTCAGGTCAGGCAGCTTGTCAGACAGCTCCGCCACCAGCTTGTCGGTTTCCCGGCCAGCCGTGCCATTGCCCACGCTAACCAGCTCGACCTTGTGTTTCTTGCAGATGGCCGCAAGCGTCGCGAGCGAGCCTGCCCAGTCGCGCTTGGGTTCATGCGGATAGATCGTTGCCGTATCCAGCAGCTTGCCGGTCGCGTCCACGACAGCCACCTTGCACCCGGTGCGAATGCCCGGATCGATGCCCATGACAACTTTGGGCCCGGCCGGCGCGGCCATCAGCAGGTCTTGCATGTTGCGGGAGAAAATCCGGATCGCATCCTTGTCCGCGAGTTCCTTCAGGCGCGTGATGGACTCGCGTGAGCTCGATGGCTCCAGCTTGCCCTTCCACGCCGCCTGGGCGGTCTCCTTCAGCCAGGAATCGCCGGGGCGCCCCTTGGTGGCGATCCCGAATTCCTGGCAGATTTCGCGTATGGCAGGATGATCGCGCGTCTCGTCATGCGGCACAGCCAGCTTGACCCGCAGCACGCCTTCCTTCTGGCCGCGCAGCAGCGCCAGCGCCCGGTGGGATGGCATGGCATTGATCGGCTCATCAAAATCGAAATAGTCGGCAAACTTCGCGCCAGCCTCTTCCTTGCCCTTGACCAGCGCCGAGCCGAGCCTGCCACTGCCCCAAACCGTCTCGCGGATCTTGCCGACCAGTTTTGGCGCTTCAGCCATCTTTTCCACAATAATTTCGCGGGCGCCTTCCAGCGCGGCTTCCTGGTCAGCAATGCCCTTCTTGGACGAGACGAAAGCCTTGGCCTCGGCCGTCGGCAGCAGGGCGGGATTGGCCAGCAGCCGGTCCGCCAGCGGCTCAAGCCCGGCTTCGCGCGCGATCGTCGCCTTGGTGCGGCGCTTCACCTTGTAGGGGGCATAGAGGTCCTCAAGCGCCACCTTGGTCTGGGCCGCCCGGATTTCGCGCTCAAGTGCGGGCGTAAGTTTGTCCTGCTCCCGAATGGCGTTCAGCACAGTCTCGCGGCGGCTGGCCAGTTCGGTCAGGTATTCAAGGCGCTCGGTCAGGGCGCGCAGCTGCGTATCATCAAGTCCGCCTGTGCGCTCCTTGCGATAGCGCGCGATGAACGGAACGGTCGCCCCCTCTTCAAGCAGCGCAATAACGGCAGACACCTGGCGTTCAGCGACATTGAGTTCCTGCGCGATCTGGCGGGCAATGGCGTCGGAAGCGGGAGAAACGGAGGAACGAGATGTGCCGGTCATGGATATTGGCCTTCTGAATGCAGGGAGGATCAGCACGCTTTCGAACGTGCGGCATCATCAATTCACTCCAAATCGTTCACACCTCGTTTACGCTTGCAGAAACTTCTGCAGTTCGCACAATCCGGCGCGTCGGGTTAGCGTTTCGGCCATCCATCAGCCGCACTGCCTCTGGCCAGTCGTCCCGCAAGGTAAGCATCGGCCCGCATGCGGTTGAGCACCACGCCGATAACGCGGCCGCCCTGGTCTTCAATTCCGGCCTGCAGCCGGGCGACTTCCTCGGCGCTCGTGGTCTCGGCCTGCACGACAAGAACCACACCATCGGCTTCGGTCGCAACATCCAGCGCCGCGTCCGACCGGTCCAGAGCCGGGGCATCCATGATGATCCAGTCGGTTGACCGGCGCAGCGCCTGCCACCAGTCGGGCTGCGCACGCAGGTGCACACTCTGTCCTGCCGCCAGACGCTCTGTCCGCAACCGGGTCACCAGCAGTCTCGTGCCCTCCACAGGATGCGCCGTCAGCATCTTGCTTCCACCGCCCAGCGGCGCAGGCACCAGTTCATAGATCGGCTCACACCCGAGGGAGGCGTCATAGGCCCTGCCGGGTCGCGCCACGCCGCCCGCAAATCCCGTATCAAAGCCATTGAAGGCCGTGTTCGTCCCGAGATCGAGGTCCACAAGCCACGCCGTGCGTGCGGCATATGCTGCGGCGATCAACGCGAACGAGGACGCCATGCTGCTTGTCCCCTCGCCGCTGCGGGCCGCCACGAACATCAGGCTGCGCGCCCCACGTGCCGTCCTCAGTCGTGAGACAGACTGCCAGAGCGGCAAAAGATCGGATCTCAGGTCACGCATGCGCGCTCAGGCCTCCCGCACTGTGGCAAGTACCGGCAGGTCCAGGGTCCGCTCAACCGACCGCCGTGTGGCAAAGCCCGTACGCGTCAGTGCCTTCAAAATTCCCGCGCTGAGCGCCGCGCCAAGGGCCACCGCAAAGGCCAATGCAGCAAGCATTGCCCGCGTCGCAGCCGGCTCGGTTGGCACGCTCGCCGGTTCCAGCACGCGCACTTCCTCGCCTTGCCACGGGTCTGCTCCGGCGACCGAGCCCGGCGTTGACATCATGTCCTGTTCCAGCACGTCCCGCTTGCGCATCAATTCATTATAGCGCGGCGCCAGAGCGGCGAGCTTCGCCTGCCGTTCCTTGAACGCGGCGATCTGCCGGGACAAAGCCGCCTGCTGGTCGGTCAGCGCAGCGGCTTCGGCTTTCAGGTCATCAATCTTGCCTAGCATCTGCTCGTAACGGGGATTGGGGCCCGTGCGAACGGTGCCGACGGGCTGATCCAGCGTGGCGATAAACGCCTCGGCCCGGTCAATGCGCCGGTTCATCTCCTGCACCGCGTCCGAACCGGGCAAATTCGTCACCAGCAGCGCTTCGCGCTCCAGCTTCATGTCGAGCAGGGTCTGGCCGGTCGTATCTTCCACGAACAGTTCCTGTCGCGGCCTGATCCCGCGGATCTGGCTGCGATAGGCCGTCAGCTGGCTCTCTACCTGCCGCAACCGGGAATCGGTAGCCAACAGGTCCGCACTCGCTGTCTGGTAAAGCGCCTGCACAGTCTCGCGTTCAGCTTCGAAACTGCTGATGCCCTCCTCATTCAGGAACACGCCAATGGCTGTCTCGGAGTCCATGAGGCGCCGTTCGAGCGTGGAACGCTCAACCTCCGGCGCGGCCTCAGGCTCCGGGCGCGACAGCACGTCAGATCGATACTTGATGTAGACGCCAATCACCGCGTTCAGCACTTCTGCCGCCGCTTCAGGATCAGAATTGCGATAGCTTACCGTCATCACGGGCGCATTGGACGCGGAACGGACATGGAAGTCCCCCTGAAGCGCCGCAACGCACATCTGGCGGCACTCAGCCGCAAGCCCGGCGAGCGCCTCGGCATCCCCCCGAAGTGCACGGCTGCGCGCCTCGCAGGCGGCATTGATCTGGGGATAGATGCGCGACATCGGAAACAGGTTCAGCGCGCGCGACGCCACGACGGGGCTACGCAGGAATTCCAGTTCCGGCCCCACCAGCGCTTTGGGCCCAAGCGCACTTGCACCTGTCACCATCAGCCGGGTCTTCGCTTCAAACTGGTCAGGCCGCGAAAGCGCTGCAGCTAGCCCGAGGGCAAACACCGGCACAAAAACCAGTAACATCAGCCACTTGGCCCGCCAGAACTGGACCAGGACATCGGCCGTCCCTAGGCGCAGGCGCGGCGCGGATGTCCGCACCAGCCCGTTACCCTCCGGATCTCGGCTGGGGGCCTCGGTCACAGGCATGTCGTTTGCGGCTCCTCGCAATACAGAAGCCATCAGGTTCGCACAGCGGCGTTTGATATTTCATTAAGCTTAACAGCCGCGTGCAGGCATGTCGTTCGCCGCCCGCTCGCAGCAAAGGCCTAGTTCATCAGTTTGAGCCACTCGCGGGCCGCCTGAAGCGCCTGCTTGACCTCGTCGGTACTCATCATTTCGGCCATTTCAGCGCGCTGGGCCTTGGCCTCTTCCGAACCGCGCAGGGCAGCCAGGTTGAACCATTTGTGCGCGGCGATCAGGTCGATCTCAACATTCAGACCCGTCGCGTAGACGAGGCCCGCCTGGTAAAGCTCTTCCGGAGCGGACTCCGAATGAAGCATCGTTGAAAGATCGACTGCGTAATCTGCAAAAGGCATTGTCTTGTTCCTATTTCACCTTGCCGTCGCATCGCCGGGATCATTCCCGTGTCCTGCTCTGGCAACCACCACCCGCCACGTCCGGCGATACCCAGAGATTGACGCCAGAGATTTGCGTTATGGTTAACGTCAGGGCCTCCAAAGGGGCAGAGCGTTAAACCTCACACGCCTTGCGTTAACCCTACCTCTGGTTTCAGCCAAAACAGTCCCGAAATCATGAATCCATGTCCGAAAACAACTCGCTCGATGCCGTGAAATCCTTGCGCCCCGCGAAATTCCGCCCAAGGTGACGACTTGGCCGCATTTCCAGGCTGGCAGCTTCCCGATAGATTTGTGACATGACCGAATATTTCAAACCGATCCCATATGCGCTGTGGCGCGAAGACAAGACCGCCTTCGCCGACGCGCTGGGTAAATCATTCCGTGAGACGGGTTTCGCCGTCATCTCTGGCCACCCGGTGCTGCAGCGCACGATTGATGACAATTTGCGCGCCACGAAGGCCTTCTTCGCCATGCCTGACGTGGCCAAGCTCGCCTATGACGGCAAGTCGGGCGGCGGCCAGCGCGGCTACACCGCCTTCGCCACCGAGAACGCCAAGGGCGCCGCCAAGGCTGACCTCAAGGAATTCTGGCATACCGGCCGACACTTGCCACCGAAATCGCCCTATCGCGAAACCATGGCCGACACGCCAGGCGTCGGCGAGATTCCTGATTTTGACCGCGCCACCCGCGCCCTGTTCGATGCGCTCGACGAGATGGGCCGCGACCTGCTGCGCGCAATCGCACTCCATCTGGAACTTGACGAGATGTGGTTCGAAGACCGCGTCGAGATGGGCAATTCCATCCTGCGTCTCCTTCACTATCCGCCGCAGGAAAACCCACCGCCCGAAGGCACGGTCCGCGCTGGCGCGCATGAAGACATCAATGTCATCACGCTCCTGCTTGGCGCCGAAGAAGCTGGTCTTGAAGTGAAGCATCGCTCCGGCGAATGGCTCGGGGTCAACCCGCCGCCGGGAGCCCTCGTGATCAATTGCGGCGACATGCTTCAGCGTCTCACCGCGGGCGTTCTGCCCTCCACCACACACCGTGTCGTGAACCCGGCGCCCGAGCGCGCCAAGTTCCCGCGCTACTCGACGCCCTTCTTCCTGCACTTCAACCAGGATGTCGTGATCGAGGCCCTGCCCCAGTGTGTTGCCGAAGGCGGCAAGGCCCAGCCCCCGATCACAGCGCAGGACTATCTCATGGAACGCCTCCGCGAGATCGGCCTGATCAAGGCCTGACGCAGCGCCACCCCTTGCCTCGCCGCACCATTGCGCCCTGAATGGGTGAACAGCTCATCAGAGGCTGACGGCAAGGCAGGAGGAAGCGCATGTTCAACAATACAGAATGGCTCGCACAGGTCCGCGAAGACGTGATCGACCCGTACCGCGAGATCGTCGATCCGCACCACCACCTCTGGCCCAAGCCCTTCCTCAGCTACGATCTGGAAGAACTCTGGTCTGACACCGAAGACGGACACAATGTCGTCCAGACCGTCTTCATGGAATGTGGCTCATCCTATCGCAAGGACGGCCCGGAGCGTTTCAAGCCCATCGGCGAGACCGAGTTCATCGCCGCCGCTGCCGCCCGCTCCGCCGCCGACCCTGACAAGGCCACCATTGCCGGCTTTGTCGGGCACGCAGACCTTCGCCTCGACAATCTCGACGAAATCCTCGACGCCCATATCGCCGCTGCCAATGGCCTCTTCCGCGGCATCCGCCATGCTGGCGCGTTCGACAAGGACAGCGCTGGTTTCGCCATTCCCGGACGTGCGCCTGAGGGCCTCTATCGCGATTATGATTTCCGGCGCGGGGTCGCGCGCCTCGGGGAACGCGGTTTCACCTATGACACCTGGAACTATCACCACCAGATCCCGGACTTTGTTGAACTCGCCGAAGCCGTACCCGACACAACCATGATCCTTGACCATTTCGGCACGCCGCTCGGCGTTGGGCCCTATGAAGGCAAGCGCGACGAAAATTTCGCGAAGTGGAAAGACGATATTGCCGCCGTTGCGGATTACCCGAATGTCTTCGCCAAGATCGGTGGCCTCGCCATGCCCGACAATGGCTTCGGCTGGAACACGCGCGCCACGCCGCCAACATCCGATGAGTTCGTCGAGGCGCAGGCGCCTTACTATCATCACGCCATCAAGTGCTTTGGCGCGGAGCGCTGCATGTTCGAAAGCAATTTCCCGGTCGACCGCCTGTCGATCAGCTATCGCACATTGTGGAACGGCCTGAAGAAGATCGCCGCCGATTATTCAGAGGCCGAAAAGGCCGCCATGTTCAGCGGCACGGCGCGCAAGGTCTACAAGCTCGACGCCTTTTGAAGCCAGTCGGCTGCACCGTCGCCTGCCGCCTTGCCACTCGCCATGCAGGCCGTGATCAGGTAGCCGCCCGTGGGCGCGTCCCAGTCGATCATCTCACCGGCGCAGAACACGCCGGGCAATTCGCGCAGCATCAGCGCCTGATCCAACGCATCCCACGCCACGCCACCGGTTGTCGAGATCGCCTCGTCCAGCGGCGCCGTGCCGGTGATCTGGATCGGCACAGCCTTGATAAGCCGCGCGAGCGTGACCGCATGGTCCGGCAAGACACCGTGCACCGCTTCATGCAGCAGGGCCAGCTTCACGCCCGATATGCCGAGGCTCTTGCGCAAATGGTTGGACATGGATTGCTTGCCGCGTGGCCGCTCGAGTTTCGCGACGATTGCCGGCACATCCATATCCGGCAACAGGTCGACCAACAACGTCGCGGTGCCGTCCCGGCGCAAGCCATCAACAAGCGCCGCCGACAGCGTATAGATGCCGCCACTCTCGACACCGCGCTGCGTTATCACACATTCGGATCGCGTCTCCTGTCCGTCCACTGACAGACGAACAGACTTGACCGGCGCTCCGGCAAACTTCTCTTTCATGCGGTTTGACCAGTCGACAAGGAAGCCGCAATTCGACGGTCCGAACGGAACGGTCTGCGCACCTTTTGCTTCCAGCAGCGGCCCCCACGCTCCATCCGACCCAAGACGTTTCCAGCTTGCGCCGCCCAGCGCCAGAACCGTCGCGTCGGGCGCAACTGTCACCGGTCCTTCCGGCGCATCAAACACCAGCGCGCCATCCGCATTCCATCCCTGCCAGCGATGCTTCGGATGCAACACAGCGCCCGCTTCCTGCAGCCGCACCAGCCAGGCCCGCAGCAGCGGCGACGCCTTCATCATCTCCGGAAACACGCGCCCCGTCGGGCCGGTATGCGCCGCAATGCCAAGCGCCTGCATCCAGCCCATGATCTCGCCCGGCCCAAACGCCCTCACCATGTCCTGCAACCGCGCATCGCTACGATAGCGCGACAGGAACCCATCGAGATGCTCGGCATGGCTGATATTCAGCCCGCTCTTGCCCGCCATCAGGAACTTGCGCCCAAAGCTCGGCATCGCATCGTAGATGTCGACGCTCACGCCGCGCGCCAGCAACGCCTCGGCCGCCATAAGGCCAGCCGGTCCCGCGCCAATGATGGCAGTGCGCAACTAGATCAGCCCGGCGAGGGGCGAGCTCGGATCGGCATACATCTTCTTCGGCATGCGGCCCGCGAGATAGCCCTCGCGTCCGGCGATCACGGCATGTTTCATCGCGCTGGCCATCAGGATCGGGTCCTTGGCCGCTGCAATCGCCGTGTTCATCAGCACGCCGTCACAGCCGAGTTCCATGGCCATCGCGGCATCCGATGGTGTACCGACGCCAGCGTCGACAATCACCGGCACACGGCTCTGCTCCACGATCAGGCGGATGTTCACCGGGTTCATGATGCCGAGGCCCGAACCGATGAGACTGCCCAGCGGCATGATCGCGCAACAGCCAGCCTCTTCCAGCATCTTGGCATAGACCGGATCATCAGAGCAGTAGACCATGACCTCGAACCCATCGGCGATCAGCGCCTTGGCGGCGATCAGCGTCTCCGGCATGTTCGGGTAGAGCGTCTTCTGGTCGGCCAGCACTTCCAGCTTAACGAGATTCCAGCCGCCCGCCTCGCGCGCCAGGCGCAGCGTCCGTACGGCCTCATCAGCCGTGTAGCAGCCCGCCGTATTGGGCAGATAGGTAAACTCGTCCGGCTTGACGAAATCTGTCAGGATTTCCTTGCCGGGGTCCGACAGGTTTACCCGTCGCAGCGCCACGGTGACAATCTCGGCCCCGGCCGCCCGCGCGGCATCGGCATTCTGCTGGTAGCTCGCATACTTGCCCGTGCCGACGATAAGGCGCGAGTTGTAGGTTTTTCCGGCGATGATCAACGGGTCTGACATGGGCTTCCAACGGTTCCTGAACGACTTCTTTGACGGGTTTTAGCGGCCTTTCGGCTTATCCCCCACCCACGAACTGTACAAGTTCCAGCCGGTCGCCCTCTTCCAGCACGGTAAAGGCATGTTCGGACTTCGGCACGATCTCCAGGTTGCGCTCCACAGCCACGCCGCGCGGGTCGCGCCCGGTAACTTCGGAAAGCTCTTCCACCAGCATCGCGACGGTCATTCCCGGGTTCACCTGCCGTGGCTCGCCATTCAGGGTGATCTGCATGTCTACTCGCCTCCCGTTAGTGACCCCTTGCCTTGCCGGGCGTTCCAGAGCAAGACGGGGTCCATGTCAAAACCGATATATGTTCTCGGTGGGCCAAACCTCAACCTGCTCGGTACGCGCGAGCCGGAAATCTATGGCCACGAAACCCTTGAGGGTATCCATACCCGCCTGCGCAGCCTCTCCGGCGACGTGCCCCTTGAGGCGCGCCAGACCAATCATGAGGGCGAACTTGTCGACTGGGTCCAGGAGGCTTCGGCCAAAGGCTCAGCCGTCATTCTCAATGCAGGCGCCTATACACACACATCTGTGGCCTTGCATGATGCCCTCCGGGCCTGCAAAGTACCGGTCATTGAAGTGCACCTGTCCAATCCGGCGGCGCGCGAAGCCTTCCGCCAAGTGAATTATGTTGCGCCTGTTGCAAAAGCTACAATTGCGGGCCTTGGTGCCTATGGTTATGAGCTCGCGCTTCTGGCAGCCAAGTCCCTGACGGGCCAAGGAGATAATTAGCACCCCATGAGCACTGCAAAGACGAAACTAGACACCGGCCTCGTCCGGGAACTGGCCGCCATCCTCCGGGAGGCTGACCTTGGCGAAGTCGAGATCGAGCACGAAGGCCTGCGCATCCGCGTCAGCAAGCCGGCCGCGCCCGTCATGCAAACGGCCCAGTATGCCGCCGCACCGGCAGCTGCTCCTGCCCCGGCGGCGCCTGCCGCTTCGCCTGCTGCTGCTGCGGCCCCCGCTGCGCCAGCCGTTTCCGACAATGCGATCAAGTCGCCCATGGTCGGCACCGTCTATCTTGCCCCGGAACCCGGCGCGAAACCGTTCTTCAACATCGGCGATAAGGTCAAAAAGGGCGACACGCTCATGCTGGTCGAAGCCATGAAGACCTTCAACCCTGTCGAGGCCGACCGGGCAGGCACGCTCACGGCCTTCTACGTTACCGATTCCCAACCGGTCGAATTCGGCGAACCACTAGCCCTGATCGAATAGCATGACTGAGCCCCGCACGATCAAGAAGGTCCTGATCGCCAATCGCGGCGAGATTGCCCTGCGAATCCACCGCGCCTGCAAGGAAATGGGCCTTATGACGGTCGTCGTCCATTCCACGGCCGACCGCGACGCCATGGCCGTGCGCCTGGCCGATGAGAGCGTTTGCATCGGCCCGCCGCCTTCTTCGGAGAGCTATCTCAAGAAATCCCAGATCCTGGCCGCTGCCGAAATCACCGGCGCCGACGCGATCCACCCCGGCTACGGCTTCCTGTCAGAGAACGCCCAGTTCGCCGAAATGGTCGAAGCCCACGGCCTCGCCTTCATCGGCCCGACGGCCGAGCATATCCGCATCATGGGCGACAAGATTGCCGCCAAGGTCGCGATGATCGAAGCCGGCGTGCCTTGCGTGCCCGGTTCCGAAGGCGCCCTTGCCTCGATTGCTGACGCGAAGAAGGCCGCCAAGAAGATCGGCTTCCCGGTTCTCGTGAAGGCCTCTGCAGGCGGCGGTGGCCGCGGCATGAAGCTCGCCCGCACCGAGGCCGACCTCGAAAACGCGGTGAAGACAGCCAAGACCGAGGCCAAGGCCGCGTTTGGCGACGATGCCGTCTATCTCGAGAAATACCTCGAAGGCCCGCGCCATATCGAAGTCCAGATCATTGCCGATACGCACGGCAACGTGGCGCACCTCTGGGAGCGCGACTGCTCGCTGCAGCGCCGCAACCAGAAGGTCCTCGAAGAGGCCCCTTCGCCCGCCCTCAACCAGGCCCAGCGCGAAGAAATCGGCAACATCTGCGCCAAGGCCATGAAAAAGCTTGGCTATCGGGGCGCCGGCACGATCGAATTCCTCTACGAAGACGGCAAGTTCTACTTCATTGAAATGAACACCCGTCTCCAGGTCGAACACCCGGTCACCGAGATGATCACCGGCATCGACCTTGTGCGCGAGCAGATCCGCATTGCCGAGGGCAAGAAGCTCTCCTTCCGCCAGGAAGACGTGATGCTCGTTGGCCATGCCATCGAGTGCCGCATCAACGCCGAGCACCCGGAAACCTTCGTGCCCTCACCCGGCCTGATCACGGATTTCCACGCGCCGGGCGGTCCTGACGTGCGCCTCGATAGCGCGGCCTATGCCGGTTACCGCATCCCGCCCTATTACGACTCGCTGATTGGCAAGCTCATCGTTCATGGCCGCACACGCCGCGAATGCATCATGCGCCTGCGCCGTGCGCTGTCGGAAATGGTTGTTGGCGGTGTTTACACCACGCTGGACCTGCATCGTCGGCTCGTCGAGAACGATGATGTCCTCGCGGGTGAATACAACATCCACTGGCTGGAAAAATTCCTCGCGGAAAACAAGCTGCCCGCCGAATAGGTCGCAGGCCTTGTAGGCAGCTGGCGCCGTCTGCCCCATGGACAGGCGCGCCTGAGGGACTCATATTCCGGCCATGTCATCGCGTTTCGGAACACAGGACCTGCTCGCCTGCTATCGCCGGGGCGTCTTCCCCATGGCGGACTCGCGTGACGACCCCAATCTGTTCCTCGTTGACCCCGACATGCGGGGCATCCTTCCGCTGGACGCCTTCCATATCCCGCGCCGCCTGAAGCGGACTGTCAGCCGCGATCCGTTCCGCGTCACTGCCGACACCGCGTTCACGCGCGTCATGGAATTCTGCGGCGAGGAAACTGACGGCCGCGAAAGCACCTGGATAAACTCCGCAATCCTCAATCTTTACAGCGCACTGCACCGCGAAGGCCACGCCCACTCGATCGAATGCTGGGACGGCGACCGCCTCGTCGGTGGTCTCTATGGGGTTTCGGTGGGAGGCGCCTTTTTCGGCGAGAGCATGTTCTCCCGCGCTACCGACGCATCAAAAATTGCGCTGGTGCATCTCGCGGCGCGTCTGATCGCTGGCGGGTATACGCTGCTCGATGCGCAATTCCACAACCCGCATCTGGAACAGTTCGGCCTGATCGAAATACCGCGCGCTGACTTCAAGGCCCGCCTGCGCGCCGCCCTGACCGTCGAGGGCGACTTCTATTCCGGTGTTGGTTCGGTATCGAGCGATGGCGGCTCGTCGTCGATCATCGGCTCGTCGGATGGCGCCGTATTACGCTCTGGCAGCTTCACCGGGTCCGTCGCCGTACAGCGGATCACCCAGACGTCATAGACCGGGTGCTCCAGGGCGCTGAGGCCCGGCGTCGATGCATACATCCAGCCGGAAAACAGTTCGGGATTGTCTTCGCTCGTCGTCTCGACATCGCCGGCATCGACAGCCGCTTCCATTGTCTCCACAGCCACAGGCTGGGTCGAATGGACTTTCAGGAAGGCGGCGCTTTCGGGCGCCTCTTCAGGCGGCGTCTGATAGCAGGCTTTCAGCTCAACCTTCAGCGAGCCGAATACGACCGGCTGGCCCACCTTCACTTCGATATCCGTCGACCGGCCGGTAATCTTGTCCAGCGCCCGCAAGGTCGCCCTGTCCTTCTGCACAAAGGTCGCAGCATGCGCTGCGCCGATGAGGCCAAGTCCAAGGGCCGTTGCGGCGAGGAATCGGATCATTGACCGTCGTCTCCATCAGGTGCGGGATATGGGTCGTCAGCTGGTGCCGGGGAAGGGTCAGCTGCTGCAGGTTCGCTGTCCGCTGCCGGAGCCATGGCAGGCTCAGGCGCTTTTTCAGGTGCGGGCTGCTTCTTTGGTACCGGTTTTGGTGCTGGCTTTGGCTCCGGCGCAGGTTCAGGCGCCGGTTCTGCAGCCGCAGCAGGCTCTTCAGCCGTATCGCCACCACCACCGCCCGCGAACGAGGCGAACAGGGTCAACAGGTCAACGCTGCCGCGCGTGTACAGGATCTCGCCCGTGCCATCCTGCGGAATGAAATCATACCCGCCACCAGGCTCCAGACCGATATAGCTGCCGCCAAGAAGACCATCGGTCGAAATGCGGGCGTCGGTATCGTCCGGCAGCTCCCACTTCTTGTCGAGCGAAAGCGTCAGTACAGCCTCGAAGCGCTCAGGGTCGCCTTCAATGGATTTCACGACACCCGCCTTAACGCCGGCGATCCGCACGTCAGAGCCGCGCGAAATGCCCGACACGTTATTGAAGCGGGCGATCACATTGTATTGGTCACCGCTCGCCTGGGCCGTGCTGCCCACAGCCAGCGAATACCACAGGAAAGCGCCTGCAACCGCGACAACGACAAAGCCGACCAGGGTTTCAAAGAGAGATTCACGCATCGGGAGTCCATGCCTCATAATCGCCGTCTGACTTCTGCCGCACGCCGCTGGCGCCAACGCTGCCTTTCGGCTTCACGGCATAGGGTGTGCCGGTCATGTTTGGTGTGTGGTCGGTTTCCCAGTCGCGCCGCTCAAGCGGCATATGGGTTGGCGGCTGATTCACCGTGTGATGCAGCCAGCCATGCCAGTCAGCCGGAACCTTAGACGGTTCGGCGAGCCCTTTGTACATGACATAGCGGCGATGACGGCCTTCGAGCGACGTCTTGCGTTCCTCGAAATACTTGTTGCCGTATTCATCGGTGCCGACATAGCCGCTGCGCCGCTTGATGTCGAAATTGGCGCCGACGGTATTCCCGCTCCACCAGGTGAAAATATGCTTGAGCATCGTTTGCCTGTCCTGACGTGACTTGATGGCGGCAATATGGCGCCAGTCGGCCTGTTAATCCAGACCGCCCCGGCAGGCAATGCGGCGCATGGCCAAATTGCCTGGCATTGAGGGCCGGCAAGGATGACGACGCTGAGGACACATTTGGGGTCGCGATAGGCGACATGGACGGCGATGGTATGCTCGACCTTGTTTTCGCAAATTCCGAGGCGCCCAACACGTTATGACCGCACGGCGGCAGAAATAATCGCGCAAATCCGGCATCCGCCGCTTTATTTACCGACGTTTGACGTTGAAGCCTGACCTTCCAAAGGTCACGCTGGCAGAAAGTGATTCGCGAAGGAGCCACTTATGTCCGACCAGAGCCTCGACGAAATCCTCTCCGCCGCCGAATCAGATGGCCTGATCTCCTCCGAAATACCGTTTGGGCGCCTCTGCCGCGCCGCCGGTCTCGCGCCGCAGGACATGACGCCCTACGCGCTCGACCATCTGGCCTCTGCTGCCTCGGTCGCGAGCCTCCAGAGTGTGTCTCAACTCTCCCTCGCCGAAATGCTCGAACGCCTCGGCCCCGCCCCACGCAATGCCGAACTGGCAGAAGCCCTCGCCTCCGGCCTGCCGCAGGACCTTCTCGAAGAGGCCCTGCGCCTGCCGGGCGGCATCCTGCGCACGGCAGATGCCCTGCGCGCTGCCGCCGTGGATACGCCCGCCCCGGCGCCTGCCGTGTTCAGTGCCACGCCCGTGGATGTGGCGCTTGAGCCCTCGCTTCTCGCTGCCTTACGCGAAGGGGGCGAAGTCTTCTTCCTCCAATCCGCCCTGCCGGCAGCCGCAACACCTGCGCGCGTGGTTGATGTGGCACAGGCCGTCAGCCCGGATGGCTTTGAGGACGGCTTCCTCGTGTCCGCCATCGAGGCTGCCGCCGCCCGGATGAAGGAGGGTGTCATCCTCCTTACGGGGCTTGGCGCCGCTGTCATGGCTCTCGGCCTCGACTATGGCTCAGACGACGGCATTGCTGCGGGCGCCGCGCTCACCGCCCTTGTCCGCGCGGCGGCGACAGGATCGGCCTTCAGCGCAGCGCATGCCAAGCCGCTCGGCCTGCAGGCCCGCAAGGCATCCGGCAAGCGCGCCTGCCAGGTTCTCATCCTGCCGATTGCAGACCCGATGATCGCCCTGCCGGAATGCGAAAGCGATGCGGCCGCCCCCGTCCGCGCCGTGCTCACCTATGGCGACGACGCTCCCAGCCTCACCCGCGCGGCCCGCCTCGGCCTCGCCGCACGCGCACCTGAAGCCCTGCCCGGCGTACTCGAACAGATCATCCATGCCGGTGCCCAGGACCTTGAAACCTCCCTCGGCACAGCCCGCCTGCGCGACCGTGGCTTCACTGAAGCCGCGCTTGAGCGTGTCAGCCGCGCCCTCGGTGAAGGCCTGCCGCTCAATGCCGCCTTCTCCCGCTGGGTGCTGGGCGACGAGATCATCTCGCACGACCTGAAACTCACGCCGGAGAACTTCGACGCCGACGGCCGCGGCGTCCTCTCGGCCATGGGCTTCTCCCGCACCGACATCGCCAAGGCCGAGGCCGCCATTGACGGCGCCGGCGAGGCGCTTGCCTCTCGCGCACTGCAGGAATGCGGCTTCATTCTCGATGTCTCGGCCGAGGACGAGATCCGCTTCGCTGCAGCCTGCAACAAGGTGCTCGGCGGCGGGGTCGTGGTGCCGGTCAGCGCCCGTGCGGGCCTCGACATGGCCGAAGCCATCACCAACGGCGGTCTTTCGGCCCACCTCATGGGCCACCGCTCCCCACCGGGCGACGATGTGCGCGACCGGATGGAACACATCCTCTCCCTCGCCGAAGAACTGGCTGACGAGGCCGATGCGCCCCAGCATGTCGCTCCTGAGTTCACAGAGGCCCGCAGCGCGGCCCGCACGCGCCTGCCTGACCGCCGCAAGGGCTATATCCAGAAAGCCACTGTCGGCGGCCACAAGGTCTACCTGCACACCGGCGAGTTCGATGACGGCCAGCTCGGCGAGATCTTCCTCGACATGCACAAGGAAGGGGCAGCCTTTCGCAGCCTGATGAACAATTTCGCCATCGCTACGTCGATCGGTCTGCAATACGGCGTGCCGCTGGAGGAATTCGTCGACGCCTTCGTGTTCACCCGTTTCGAGCCGGCCGGCCAGGTCACGGGCAATGACCGCATCACCCGCGCCACATCCATTCTCGACTATATCTTCCGCGAACTGGCCGTGTCCTATCTCGGCCGCGACGACCTTGCCGAAGCCGATGTCACGCATGACGGCCTTGGCCGCGGCGCAGGCGATGCCACACGCGAGCCTGCCCCCTTTACCGAGGAAGCCGCCCAGATCATCTCGCGCGGCTTTTCGCGGGGCCAGCTGCCCGACAATATCGTCATCCTCGACAAACGCCGCGCCGAGAAACAGGCCGAATCGGACATGGATGACGAATCCGAAGAACTCGCGCCCCCTCCCTATCTCGAACAGGGCTGTGAAGCCTGTGGCAGCTTCACCCTCTTCGCTGTCGGTGAGGATGGTGACACAGCCTGTGACACATGTGGCGAAGAAGGCCGCATCTCACGATAATTACGCGTGTTTTTACGAGGATATTGCGCAAGTTCCGCTACGGAAAGCCTGCCGCGACAATCTGGCAACACTTGTGGCGCATCTGCAGTTGTTACAGTTTGTTCAGTATAGCTCGCTACTACAAAGCGATATTCCAACTAGATGACTGGTATGCCGTTTCGCCTGATTTTGCCTGCCGTGATCGCGCTCCTGGGCGCGACCTTTCCCGCTGTGGCACAGAGCAAGCCCGTCGCGTGGCAGCCCGGCTATGTCGGCTCATGCGGGGAATGCAATCTCGCTGGCCGTAACATGTCGGGCTGGACTCTCAGCGGCGCCAATTATCGCGGCGCCAATCTCGAATTCGCCTTCATGCGCGGCATCCAGGCCACCAGCACCAATTTCGAAGGCACAAATGCCTCCGGCGTGGACCTGCGCATGGCCTTGCTGACAGCCGCCCATTTCTCCGACGCCATCCTGACCAATGCCCGCCTGATGAATATTCAGGCTTCGGGCGCCGAGTTCCGCAAGTCCATCCTGCGCGGCGCCAACATGCAGGGCGCCCTGATGGTTGGTGCCAATTGCTCCGATGCCGACTTTGGCGAAACGCAACTTGATGGCGCCGACCTTTCCGGCGCGAACCTGACCGGCGTGAAGTTCGACAAGGCCGTGATGAAGGCCACGATCCTCAATGGCGCTAACATGACCGGCGTCGTGATGACCGGCGCGGATGTCGCCGGTGCCTCGTTCCGGGATGTGCGCTTCATCGGGGCCGACCTCTCGGGCATGACCCATCACGATCTGGCGAATTTCGAGGGCGCCTGCAGCTCCATCGACACGCTGATGCCGCCCGGCCTGCTTCTGCCGCTGTGCGGCGACGTCATCATGGCGAGCGCCACAGCGCAATAAGCCGCAAGGCTTCGGACCCCGCACCCAAAAGCGCCGGGACCTCATCCATTTGAAGACATCAGGCCGCTATCGCCTCAGGATTTAACCTGAGGCGCCATACGGATGTTCAGCTCTTTCAGCTGCTTGTCGTCGACAGGGCTCGGTGCCCCCATCAACAGGTCGCGTGCCTGGCCATTCATCGGGAACAGAGTGACATCCCGGATATTCTCGGCATCTGCCAGCAGCATGACGATCCGGTCGACGCCTGGTGCGATGCCGCCGTGCGGCGGGGCGCCGTAGCGGAACGCGTTCAGCATGCCGCCAAATTCGGCCTCGACAACTTCCGGGCCATAGCCTGCCATTTCAAAGGCCTTGAGCATCACTTCGGGGCGGTGGTTCCGGATGGCACCCGATGACAGTTCGATACCGTTACAGACAATGTCATACTGGAAGGCCTTGATATCGAGGATCTCTTCCTCGGTCTTGGCTGCGTTCAGGGCCTCCATGCCGCCTTGCGGCATCGAGAACGGGTTGTGGCTGAAGTCGATCTTCTTGTTGTCTTCGTCATACTCGAACATCGGAAAGTCGACGATCCAGCAGAAGCGGAACACGCCCTCTTCGATCAGCTCAAGCGACTTGCCGAGTTCGTTGCGGGCGGCGCCCGCCAGTTTGTAGGCGTCGGATTTCTTGCCAGCCGAGAAGAACACGCCGTCGCCGGCGCCAAGCCCCATATGCGCCAGCAGTGCGGCCAGATGGCCCGCGTCAAAACCCTTGAGCACGGGGTCCTGACTGTCCACACCGCCGCCATCAGCCTCTTTCAGGCGCGCATAGCCGAGGCCCGGCGCCTGCATCTCTTTCTTGGCCCATTTGTCCATGTCATCGAAGAACTTGCGGGACTTTTCAGCCGCAGCCTTCGGCGCCGGAATGGCAATCACCTTGCCCCCGCCCTTGATGATCTTCGCGAAGATGCTGAAACCGGTTTTGCTTTCATCCGCAAAGAAATCGGTCACATCTGAGAGTTCCAACGGGTTACGCAGGTCAGGCTTGTCGGAGCCGTATTTCGTCATCGATTCGGCGTAGGGAATGTGCACGAACGGTTCAGCCGGGACCGAACGTCCCTTGCCTTCCCAGTTGGCGAACTCCTCGAACACGCCGCGCATGACCGGCTCAATCGCGCCGAACACGTCATCCTGCGTGACAAAGCTCATTTCGATATCGAGCTGGTAGAACTCGCCAGGGCTACGGTCAGCACGCGCATCCTCATCGCGGAAACATGGCGCGATCTGGAAGTAGCGGTCAAAGCCCGACACCATCAGCAATTGTTTGAACTGCTGCGGCGCCTGCGGCAGTGCGTAGAACTCGCCGGGATGCAGGCGCGACGGCACGAGGAAGTCGCGCGCGCCTTCCGGACTGGAGGCCGTCAGGATCGGCGTCTGGTATTCGGTGAAGCCCTGCGCGATCATGCGCTGGCGCAAGCTGGCGATGACCTGGCTGCGCAGGATCATGTTCTTGTGCAGCGTCTCGCGGCGCAGGTCGAGATAGCGGTGCTTCAGGCGGATATCTTCCGGATAGTCCGGCTCCGCAAAGACAGGAAGTGGCAGCTTTTCAGCGGCGCTCTCGATAATCAGCGTATCGGCAGGCAATTCGACTTCGCCCGTGGGCAGTTCGGGGTTGGCCGCATCAGGATCGCGCGCGATCAACTTGCCAGTCACTGTCAGGACGCTTTCGGCCGAGGCCCGCTTGGCGTCTTCATAGAAGGCCGCGCCCGGGTGGACCACCACCTGCGTCAGGCCATAATGGTCGCGCAGATCAATAAACAGCGCACCGGCATGTTCGCGGCGGCGGTGCAACCAGCCGGACAATTTGACGGTTTCGCCCACGTGGGACTTGCGAAGTTCACCACATGTATGGGTGCGATAGGCGTGCATCGGATCGTTTCTCCGGAAAGACGGTCATTAGAAATCAGGGGCGCAAGGGCATTTAAGCCCTTCCACTTGTCAAGGGCCTGCGATACGCAACCCGATGATGACTGACAACTCCTTGACTCCCATTACTGAGCAGTCGGCGCTTGAAGACCTGTGCGGCAAACTCGCCGAATCGGACTTCATCTGCGTCGATACCGAATTCCATCGGGAAACGACCTATTGGCCGGAACTCTGCCTCGTGCAGGCCTCGGCCCCGGGCGTAGAGGGCCTGATCGACCCCCTGGCCGAGGATCTGGACATCGGTCCCTTCCTTGACCTGATCGCCATGGACAACCGGGTAAAGGTGTTCCACGCCGCCCGGCAGGACATCGAAATCTTCAATCGCCTGATCGGCCATCCACCCGGCCCGATCTTCGATACCCAGGTTGCCGCCATGGCTCTCGGCTATGGCGACTCGATCTCGTACGACAATCTGGTCCAGCGCGTCGTGCGCCGCCAGATCGACAAGTCCAGCCAGTTTACCGACTGGATGCGCCGTCCCCTGAGCCAGAAACAGCTGATCTACGCGCTCGGAGACGTCACGCACCTGCGCGACATCTACCTGATCATGCGCGAAGAGCTGGAAAAGACCGGCCGCATGAACTGGGTCCGCGAGGAAATGGCCGATCTTGAAGATCCGGTGAAATACGACACCGATCCGATGAAAGCCTGGCAGCGCCTCAAACTGCGCAAGCCCAAAAAAGACTATGCCGCGATTGTCGTGGCTGTCGCCGCCTGGCGCGAGAGCCTGTCGCAGGAACTCGACAAGCCCCGCCGCCGCATCCTCAAGGATGACGCGATCCAGGAAATCGCTGCCCAGAAGCCCCGTACCGAGGGTGACTATGGCCAGCTGCGTGCCGTGCCGTCGGGCTTCATCCGGTCCAAGCATGGTCAGGGCCTGATGGAAGCTGTCATTGATGCCATCGACAATCCGGACAAGTACGCCCCCGAACTGGAGCCGCGCGTTCAGAATGCACAGATACCCGCTGGCGCGCCGGAACTGCTCAAGGTGCTGCTCAAACATGTCAGCGACGAGCACAATGTCGTGCCCCGCCTGATCGCCAATGCCGCCGATATCGACCGCATCGCCCGTGGCGAAACGACGGACGACATCGCCGCAATGACCGGCTGGCGCTTCGACATGTTCGGCAAGAAGGCGCAGGCCCTGCTCAACGGACAGCTCGCAGTCTCCTTCGAAGGTGGTCAGGTCCGTCTGTTCGACGTCTGAGCCTTTCTAGACCGTCACGACCTTCGGTTTCAGACGCAGCTGGTTCGCCGTCTGCGCAAGCCGCCGCACGACCGTGTCCGACACCATCGGCGCATCCACTTTCAGTACATGCAGTTCCAGGTCGCCGCCCTGCCGGGCAAGGCTCGCCCGCTGCAGGATCGGGCCCGAGCGGCCTGAGAAAACGGCACCAAGGCGCATTGCACTGCCAAGCTGCTTGGCGCGGTCGGCCTGCTCGTCGGTGGTCAGGTCGAGATAATCACTCGGCCGCTTGAAGTCCTTCTCGTACCGACAGCCAATCGCATAGGCGATCATGGCCCGCTCCGCATGGCTCACGCCCGCATAGGGTGCCCGCAGGGCCTGTTCATAGGCCAGCAGCGACCGGTGGTCCGGATGGAAGCGCCCGGCACTGTCAGCCATCATGCAGGCTGCCTTCTCGATCCGGGCATCTGCGGCGGGCGAGCCGAACAGGTCTGCCTCAGGGCCAAAGGCCGGGCTGACGAATTCATGCAGCGCCTGCCCGAACGCGATCTGGTTATGATCCAGCCGTCCAAAGGCAATCACGCCGTCGAGCAGCGGGTCGGTCACAGCTGCGCCCGTCATGTCGCGCAGCACACCCTCGCGCAGGCCGCCGGACGAAATGGTCACGCCCGCCAGCTGGCTGCTGGCCAGCACTTCTTCGAGGATCATCGCGGCAATCGGCAGGTGTCGCGCCCGGCGACGGTCCACCTTCTCGACAATGCTCCGCGCGGCGGGGTTGGTCACGCTGTCGAAGCACAGCTTGGCCGCCCGGGCCACCTGCCCCTCATTCATCTGATAGCCCTGCAGCACATGCAGCGGATAATTCTCGATATCCATGTTCAGCCGCGCGAACGAGCGCCACGCGCCGCCCACCGCATAAAACCGTCCCTGCGCGCCCGGCAGCGCCTTGGACTTCTTCAATTCGGCTTTCACCTTCTTGCGCAGCTCGCGCAGGTCGATCACGTCCTCGGCCAGAGACAGCGGCCCCAGCAGCAGGCTCTCACCCATCGCCTTGCCATAGCCAATACGCTGGAACTCAAGGCTCGAGCCGCCAAGATCGCCCATCACGCCGCTTGGCTGGTGGAAGCTCGCTTCCACGCCAAGCGCTGACAGCCGCGCCTCGTCCGCACCCGACAGAACCCTTACAGGCCGCCCAAGCACGCGCCCGGCCTTCTTCACGAAGTCCGGCCCGTCGCTCGCCTCGCGCACGGCAGCCGTCGCAACGGCGGTATAATTGCGCAGGTTCAGCGCTTTCAGGATCGCGCGATAGCGGTTCAGCGCGCCCAATGCAGCCTCACGCCCGGTCGGTGACAGCGTGCCGCGCTTGATCAATCCCTCACCGAGGCCCGCCATGACCTTCTCGTTGAATGTCTGCAGGATCGACGATCCGAGTACGTCATAGATCACCAGACGCACCGAGTTGGACCCGATGTCGATAATCCCCGCCCGTTCTGACTTGGGAAATATCATGCGGGCTTGCCACCCTTGTGCGACAGGCGCGGCGGCAGGCTGACTTCCAGTGCGCTGCCGCGACCGGAAAGGCTTGGATTATCCATAAAATACTGGTGTGCTTCAAAGGCCGTTTCGCGATTGTCCGGCTTTACGCGGCGATAGTCGCCATCCTGCTGCATAATCCAGCTCTGGGTCTCGTCATTCAGGTTGGCCACCATGATCTGGTTCAGCACCTGGCGATGTACGGTCGGGTTCTCGATCGGCACCAGCGCCTCGACGCGCCGTGTCAGGTTGCGCGGCATCCAGTCGGCTGAGGAGATGAAAACCTTGGCATTCGGCGACGGCAGCGCCTCGCCATTGGCAAAGCAGACAATCCGCGAGTGCTCAAGGAAGCGCCCGACAATGCTCTTCACCGCAATCGTCTCCGACAGGCCCGGTACGCCCGGCCGCAGGCAACAGATGCCCCGCACAACCAGGGTGATCGGCACACCCGCCTGGCTCGCCTCATACAGCTTGTCGATCACCTCGCCATCCACCAGCGAGTTCATCTTCGCCCAGATGCCGCAAGGCTGACCCTTTTTCGATGCGGCCGCCTCTGCCTCGATCATCTTGATCAGGTTGCTTCTCAGCGTCAGCGGCGACATGGAAATCTTCTCCAGCGCCGGGCCGACATCTGGAGGCTCACGATAAGCGGTTATGAAGTTGAACAGCCTGTTCGCATCGCGGCCGAGCGCTGCGTCGGCCGTAAACAGCGAAAGATCCGTATAAATACGGGCATTGATCGGGTGATAGTTTCCCGTTCCGAAGTGTGTGTACGAACGAAGTTCGGTCCCCTCGCGCCGCACGACCAACGATACCTTAGCATGTGTCTTGTACTCGATGAACCCGTAGACGACCTGCACGCCAGCCCGCTCAAGGTCGCGCGCCAGACGCAGGTTCGCCTCCTCGTCAAAGCGCGCCTTGATCTCAACCAGCGCGGTCACGTTCTTTCCGGACTCCGCCGCCTCGATCAGGGCCGCCACAACGGGTGAGTTCGACGTCGTGCGATACAGCGTCTGCTTGATGGCCACGACCTGAGGGTCGGCGGCCGCCTGCCGGATGAACTGCACGACGACATCAAAGCTCTCGAACGGGTGATGGACCAGAATGTCCTTCGCCCGGATCGCCGCAAAACAATCGCCGCCCATCTCGCGGATGCGTTCGGGATAGCGCGGCTCGTATGGCGGGAACTGCAGATCCAGACGGTCGTCGACAATCAGCTCTGACAACTGCGCCATGCCGAGGATGCCATCATACAGGACCGTGTCGGCCTGCTCGGCGCCAATCTCGTGGGTGATGAATTGGCGCAGCTTCTCGGGCGCACTCGACTGCATCCTAAGGCGCACGATACGGCCCCGGCGGCGCTGCTTCAGCATCACCTCGAATTCGCGGATCAGGTCTTCGGCTTCTTCCTCGATCTCGATATCGCTGTCACGCACCACGCGGAACAGGCAGCGATCTTTCTCCTCGAATCCGGGGAACAGCTCTTCGAGGAACAGGCCGATCACGTCTTCCAGCGCGATGAACCGTATGTTCCCCTTTGTCGTCTTCGGCAACCGGATGAAGCGGCGCACAAAGGCCGGCAGCGGCACGATGCCGACATGGCCTTCCCCGCCAGAACGGGACGCCAGGTCCACGGCGATCGAAAAGCCAAGGTTCGGAATGAACGGGAAAGGATGCGCCGGGTCCACCGCCAGCGGCGTCAGCACCGGAAAGATGTTGTTGCGGAAATAGGTCTCAAGCTCGGCGCGTTCTTTCTTGGTGAGCGCCGAGGCTGAAAGAACGTGGATATTCTCCGCCGCCATCTCTTCCTTCAGGATGCGCCACTGCTCCTGCTGATCCGCGATCAGGCGCAAGGACGCCTTCTCGATCTGCTCGACCTGCTCCGCCGGCTTCAGTCCGTCCTGGCTTGGCTTGAGGATACCAGCCCGCACCTGCTCGCGCAGGCCTGCGTAGCGCACCATTTCAAACTCATCGAGGTTGCTTGCCGAGATCGATAGGAAGCGCAGCCGCTCCAGCAGCGGGTGAGCCTTGTTAGCCGCTTCTTCCAGCACACGCCGGTTGAATTCCAGCCAGGACAGTTCCCGGTTGAGGAACCTGTCAGGCGACGCCTTCAGCGCCTTGTGGGTTCGCGTCGTTCCGTCGGCCATATTTGCCCCGTCAGCTTTCAGTTCAGTCTTACGGCTCAGCCGTCAGGCGCCCGATCCTGCATTGCATCGAGCACCTCCTTCACCAGCGGCACGCTTGGCGCCCGGCCAAGATCCGTCACACCATCGCTCAGCCGCTCGGCAAAGGTCTCAATGGCCTCATAGGAGAGATCAAGCCGCGGAACCAGATATTTGAGGACATCCGGCTCCAGTTTGAGGAAATGCCGCACCGCCGCCGCCTTGAGACGGCCCATCATCATCGCCTCGTCCGGCGGGTCGATTTCCGTCACCGGCATGGAATTGAGGCGCGATTTCAGGTCCGGGGACGGCGCCTGCCATTGCGGCGGCGGCACGTTGGCCGTCAGCAGCATGCGTCCGGCCCCGCCCGAAATCAGGTTGATCAGCGACAGAACCTTGTCGCCTGCCGGAACACGGTCTGCACCATCAATGGCCGTAAAGGCCGCTGCGCGCGCGTCCACGTCCCGCGCCTTCAGGCTGGCAAAGGCCTTCGCGTCGAACACCTCGCCGCCAAAGCGCCGGGCCCAGGCATGGGCAATCGTGGTCAGTCCCGACTTGGGCGCGCCCACCAGGCACAACACAGGCGTCGGCCAGTTCTCCGGCCGCTGCACGATACGCAAGGCGCTCTCATTGACGGGCGACACCACAAGCGCGTCAAAGCCGAGCCCAGTGGCAGGAAATCCAAAACTTAGCTGATCTGGCATACCGGGCCTGTCAGATCTGCTGGCTCATTGCCCCGCCGCGGCAGACACCGCTGATCGCAGCACAAGGCCGTCCTCGCCATCAGGCGCAGCGGCCAGCGAAACGCCGCGTTGCAGCAGGTCATTCAGCAGCCGGGGCTCATCGCCGGCATAGGCGAACGTCACCAGCGCCCCGTCACGGGCAATCGCCGTGATCTTGAAGTCCGATACAAGCGGCGAACGGGCCAGCGCCCCGCGCAGCGTGTTCCATTCCGCCAGCGATGTGTAGCGCACGCTCGCATTTGTCGTGGTGCGCGTGCCGCCCCGGATGATTGACATCTGTTTCCAGTTCTCGTCCATCAGCTCCGAAGAGGCCGCTGCCGCATCGGCCAGCGTCGCGGCAGACCGCGTTGTGCCAACCAGTTCCGTGCCCGCAGCCGTCACTGTCGACAGCGTCACACGGTAGGCGCCTTCGCTGCCAGCCAGCTCAGCCAGCACGCCGCGCCGCGCGTTCACGGTCGCCGCTTCGGTCGAAACCTGCGACCAGTCAGAATAATTGGAATAGCCCGGATCGCTCGCCGTCACGTAAGGCGTCAGCGCCGTGGAATTGCCAGCGCCAAGCGCCATACGCCAGGCTTCCTGCGCCTGATAATTGGAGGCCAGCGGCACCATCAGGCTTAGCGGTCCCTGCGTATCCACATAGGGCACGCCCATCTGTTCGAGATGCGCGCGCACCATCAGCGGGTTCAGCACGACAGAAAGCACGCCGCGATAGCGCCCGGCGCCTGCGGTCTCTTCCTGCACGTCCACAGCGGCGGCGAGACGCTCGGCCAGCGTATAATCCACCGGCAGGCCGCCCACAGCAGCCCGGTCAGAGGCCAGGGTGATCTTGTCGAGCAGGCGCCGCGCCGCTTTCTGGCGCGCAACGGACATCGCCGAATTGCGCGCTTCAATCACGCTGGCGGCCTGTTCATCGACTTCGATATTGCGGACAGTGTAAACATCACGGGTATCTGCCATGGCTGGCAGGGATGCCATACAGGCGAGGAATACCGAGGCGAGAAGCAAACGAATCATGGTCAACGACCTCCCTGTCAGCCTTCCTTGTAGCAAGCTGATGCGGCGGCTGGAACCGCAAGCAGCACTGGATAAGGCGATTTCCCCATGCTAACGCGCGAGACATCATGACCGAAACGCCAAAAACTCCCCTTTCTTACCGTGACGCAGGTGTCGATATTGAGGCGGGCGAACGCCTCGTCGGCGCTATCGGCCCCATGGCCAAGGCCACAGCCCGCGCGGGCGTGATGGGCGGCCTCGGCGGCTTCGGCGCCTTGTTTGATTTGAAGAAAGCTGGCTATGAGGACCCCATCCTCGTCTCCGGCACGGACGGTGTAGGCACCAAGCTGATGCTCGCCTTCGATGTCGGACAGCACAATACGGTTGGCATCGACCTCGTCGCCATGTGCGCCAATGACGTTCTGGCGCAAGGCGCAGAGCCGCTGTTCTTTCTCGACTATTTTGCCACCGGAAAACTTGAAGGCGGTATCGCCGAAGCGGTTATTTCCGGCATCGCCGAAGGCTGCCGCCAGTCCGCGTGCGCCCTCGTGGGTGGTGAAACGGCCGAAATGCCCGGCATGTACCCGCCCGGCCACTATGATCTCGCTGGCTTCGTTGTCGGCGCCGTGGACCGCGACAAGGTCCTGCCGCGCATGGACGACATGGTCGAAGGCGACGTGCTGATCGGCATTGCCTCCTCCGGCCCGCATTCCAACGGCTATTCCCTGATCCGCCGCATCGTCGAGCGCGAAGGCCTGAACTATGCCTCGCCCTCGCCCTTCAGCAACGAGACCCTCGGCGAAGCGCTGCTGACCCCAACCCGCCTTTACGCGAATGTCGCCCTTCTGGTCATCCGTTCCGGCCGCGTCAAAGGCCTCGCCCACATTACCGGCGGCGGCATCACCGAGAACACCCCAAGAATGGTCCCGGAACACCTCAAACCGGTCATCGACCGGTCCGCCTGGACCCCGCTCCCGGTCTTCCGGTGGCTGCAGGAAGCTGGCAACGTCACCGAAGACGAGATGCACCGCACCTTCAACATGGGCATCGGCCTCATTTTTGCGGTCGCTGCCGAAGACGCCGACATCGTCATGGCCCAGCTCTCCGACTGCGGCGAAAACCCCGTCATCCTCGGCCATCTCGCCGCGAAATGAGGCGCCTCAACCTCGCGATCCTGATCTCCGGCCGCGGCTCGAACATGGAGGCGCTGCTGAAGGCCGCCGCCGCACCGGACTATCCGGCAAAGCCCGTCCTCGTCCTCTCCAACCGCCCGGACGCCCTTGGCCTGGAAACGGCGCTCGCGGCAGGCGTTCAGGCCGTCGCCATCGACCACAAGCCCTTCGGCAAGGATCGTGAAGCCTTCGAACGCGCGATGGATGCCGCCCTGATCGGCGCCGGGACCGACATCATTGCCCTCGCCGGTTTCATGCGCGTGCTGACGCCCTGGTTCGTCAACAAGTGGCAAGGCCGGATGATCAACATCCATCCCTCGCTCCTGCCCAAGTACAAGGGCCTCGACACCCACCAGCGCGCGCTTGACGCAGGCGACGCGGAAGCTGGCGCAACCGTGCACTGGGTGAGCCCCGGCGTCGACGATGGCGAAATCATCCAGCAGGCCAGCCTCCCGATCCTCCCCGGCGACACAGCCAATAGTCTCGCCGCCCGCCTCCTGCCCGTTGAGCACCAGCTATACCCGGATGCACTGGCAAAGGCCTGCGATCTCATTGGCCGGTCCGGCGAATCTGGCAAAACATGAGCTAACCGCACGCGCAGGAGCCGGAATGATGTCCCAACGAGGAAAACGGCTCGCGCTACTGGCCTTATCGATCCTGACACTCGCACCGGCATGTATCTCCAGCCCACGCGAGATAGCGGACGACACATCCGATGTGGCATTATCCGACATGTCTCCGGTGATCGTATCGCTTGTCGAACGGTATGACGCGCCGGGCCTTTCCGTCGCTGTCATCCGTGACGGAGAGATCATTTTTTCGGAGGCTTACGGGTCGCGCGATATCGAGACAGACGCGCCAGTGACAACCGACACGCAATTCGCCATCGGGTCGATCGTCAAATCCTTCACCAGCGGGCTTGTCGGCACGCTCCAGGCTGATGGAACAATAGATATAGATGCCAGCCCGATAGCTTATGTGCCCGGACTTGTATTTGGTGATGATGAATTGTCGGCTGACCTGAAGCTCCATCATCTCCTGACACAGACATCAGGCCTGCCGGTCATGGATGGCTCGGCAGCCTTCTTCCCTGCAGCCACTCAAGCTGATCTCGCCCCCCGGTTTGCGGCGTTCGGCAAATCGTGCCGTGTCGGCGACTGCTGGTCTTATAACAACATGAACTTCATCTTGCTGGACATGGTCGCCGAAAGCGCGACCAGACAATCAAAGAGCGACCTCATCAAGACGCGCCTGCTGGAACCGATCGGAATGACGGGCACAGTCAGTTCAACGGCTGAATTTCTCGCTTCCGCAAATGCTGCAAAACCCTACGGGCGCAGTGGCGGTCGCACCGTGCCCGTCGCGCAGGAATATCTGTTTGGCGAACACATCTACGCCACCGCAGACGACATGGCCCGATGGCTCGCCATGTGGATGAACGCAGGCGACGTCGACGGCCACCAAGTCATCCCGACCGATTACGTCACGCAGGCAATAAGCATGCAGGCCATCAGCGACGGCGCCCCGCCGCAGGCTAGCGACCCGCATGTACACTTGTTCGGATATGGTTATGGCTGGATGGTGAAGTCGATGGACGGCAATTATGTCGTAAATCATGGCGGAAACGAGAACGGCTTCAGCGCGCACGTCCTGTTCGTCCCGGCCTCTGGACTCGGGATTGTAGCCCTGACAAACCAGCAGGGTTCGATCCTTCCGAACATCGTCACCGACATGCTGGCGCGGCGACTGCTAAATCTTGCCGAGACGCCTGCCGACACCTACCCTGTCAGGGTGACCGAAATCACCCCGCTACGGGCAGACGCGAGCACACTCTCAGGCTCACCGATCTCCATTACGAAAGCCCAAGAAGGCGCTTACGCGGCCCCCGGATACGGCGTTGTGCGCATCCGGCTCACTGGCGAAACGGTATCGCTGGAAACACCGCTGGCCAACTTCGCGCTGGTGCCGCTTGAGAACAGCACGTTCGGTTTGGCAACCGATGCGCCCGTATCAGCAGGCGTAAACCTGGAGTATTTTCAGGTCGCGTTTCTGGATAGGGAAAGCCCCGCCCTCTCCCTCAACATCGCCCCCGAACCCGTCATTTTCCAGAAAATCGACTAGCGGGCTTGGGGATTTCCAACGTTGGCCAGATAAGCGCCAGCCGCTAAGCTCCCGGCGGCTTCTTCAGGCTCTTCACCGCTTCGGCCTTCGCATCATCAATCGCCTGCCGCAGGGCCGCGTTGACCGACGTCGCGCCATTATTGAACGCTTGCCCCGCCGCGCGCATCTCGTCGCAATTGGAACAGCGCGACACATTAATCGTGTTCTGCGCGCCGCACTTGGCGCACGTCCATTTGGGCATCGGAACATGTGGAACATGCGGCACGGGCTTCCCTCCCTGATCAGGTGACTCAAGGAAGAGGCGTCAAAAAAGGGCCCAACGGGTCAACTCTTGGAAACATGGGTCTGATGCGCTATTCTCGCCCCATCGAGCCGGAGATTTTATGTCCCGATAATATTGGCGCGCATGGTGCGGCCAAAACAAGTTGCAGAAGATCAGTCTCGCCGTGCCTCGCCACGCTGAGCCCTTTGACTTGATCCACAAAATCCCGAAAACACGCGCTCGGCATTTGCCGGGTCGCAAATCATGAAAGAGGTCTCTGACAATGATCAGGCCCTATACTTACCACGACGCTGACGCAGTGGTATCCATCTGGCGCGCTGCCAGCGAACGCGCCCATCCGTTTCTGTCCGTTCCGTTTCTCGACGCGGAGGCGGAGAATGTGAGGAACGTTTATCCACAGTTCGCTGACATCTGGGTGCTGGAAGACGATGGTGAGCCCATCGGCTTCATCGCGCTGCTCGAGGCAGAAGTCGGCGCCATCTTTCTCCAACCCGAACATCACGGGAAGGGCCACGGCCGCGCCATGATGGATTTCGCAGTGGCCAAAAGGGGGGCCGTCAGGCTGGACGTGTTCAAGGCCAATGCCATCGGCCGTGCCTTCTATGACCGTTACGGCTTCAGGCAGGTCGGTGAATACGTTCACGAAGCCTCCGGGCAGGAAACGCTGAAACTGGCATTCAAGCCGACAGACGGCTGACACATAAAGGGGCGCCACTTACGGGTGGCGCCCCACTTGCACAACAGCCAGCGCCCATTCGCGCAGGTAGCGGAAGGCGTCTCTCCTGGCCCATTTCCCCTTACCCACGCTCCATCCCGCACGCCCATTCCGCCTGCAAACACGGCCATGCGATACTCACCTTGCTGCCCGGCCCCACCGGGCGGCGGCAAGCGGGGGAGACCGGGTCGTAACCAGTTTACCCAAAACACCACCAATGCCAGCGGCCTCGTTTTCCCCGCTCGCTTTATTCGCCGGAAACCGGAGGGCCTCCCGCCCGTCCGGCTTATTGTGCTGCAAGTAGGGAAAACTACTCCCGCGCGGCCGCACTCGCATCCCGCAAGCCCTTGAATTCGGACGTTGGCTTCAGCGCTGGCCAGTTTGTCGAATTCGCCAGTTCACGGGTCATATCGAGGAACAGCTCAACATCCTGCGCGGCGCCGCGAAGATCCCAATCGGCATCCCAGGCGTCGTTCTGGTTGTGATAGCGGTCGTCGATATAGCCTTTGACCCAAGCATCACCCGCTTCGCGTCCGCCTTCGACCAGGTCAGACCCGCCAGCGATGCCCATGATCAAAAGCACCGGCACGCCGCGACGCGCGAGCGAGAAATGGTCCGCACGATAGAACAGGCCGTTCTCGGGCAGGCCTTCGGGTGAAACAGTCCGGCCCTGCGTGGCCGCGGTCGCAGCCATCATCTCTTCCAGCTCACTCTGTCCCTCGCCGACCTGGATGACATCCTTGGCCGGTCCAGCGGTCTGCAGGATGTCCAGCGTGAAATTGGCAACCGTTGTCTCCAGCGGATAGACCGGATCCTGCGCGTAGGCTTCCGAACCGAGCAAGCCGCTTTCTTCGCCCGTCCATGCCGCAAATACGACTGTCCGCTCTGGCGCGGGTTCGGCTTTCAGGTTGCGCGCGATTTCCATGATGCCCGCAAGTCCGAGCGCGTCATCGTTGGCGCCAGGCATGACCACCCGTCCCTGCGCATCCGGCGCGCCGATGCCATAGGCATCCCAATGGCCCGAGAGCATGATCGTCTCATCCGGACGCGTCGTACCGGTTATCTTGCCCAGCACGTTCTGGCTCTCGACCGTATCAACCTTAAGTGCCAATTCTGCATTGAAGCGAAGATCGCCGAGCGTGAAGGCCTTGAAATCCCGCTGCCGCGCTGCCGTCCGCAGTGTGTCGAGGTCATAGCCGGCCTCAGCCACCCATTGCTTGGCCATGTCCTCATGGAGCCAGCCCTGCAGATCTACCGACGGCTTCGATTTGGTCCCGGCGACGGCATAATTTTCTCCCGGCGACGAGGACGCGACATTCCAGCCATATCCTGCTGCCTTGGTCTCGTGGATCACAAGGGCGGCCACAGCGCCGCGACGCGCGGCTTCCTCAAACTTGTAAGCCCAGCGGCCATAATACGTCATGCGGCGACCACCAAACAGGCCAGCGACAGGGTGATCGTCCGCCACGCCAAAGTCGGGATCGTTGACCAGGAAAAGGGCAACCTTGCCCTTGAGATCCATATCACCGAAATCATCCCAGTCGCGTTCCGGCGCGCTGACACCAAAGCCGACGAACACGACCGGCGCTTTTGTCACCGTGATCGTATCGCGCGCATTGGCGGAGCTGATTTCAATGTCGCGGGCCTGTTCTATATTGATCGTCTCGCCGCCTGCCGTAATGTTCAGTGAACGTACACCCGTGATCATGGAATGCTTGAGCGTCACAGGATCGGTCCACTTGCCATCACGACCGCCGGGCTCAAGACCGAGTTCGGTGAAACGCTTGATCAGGTAATCGACCGTCTTCGTCTCGCCCTCGGTTCCGGGTGCGCGGCCCATGAATTCATCAGAGGCCATCGTCTTGACCGTATCGGACATGTTCGCTGTGTCGATGGGAGACGCAGTGCCATCGGTACTCGGGACATTCTGGCAAGCCACCAATACCATGCCTGCACTCGCCAATACCGATAATGCCTTGATCATTCTGCTCTTCCCTATTCTGCTTGTGGCAGTGAAGCCGTTGCCCCGTTGTAACTTCATTTCCGCAAGAACCAATGCCTGTTTCCGCGGGAACGCAGCCCGCAAGCGGGCGCACGCGTCGCAGCGCGCGCCGCGTGCGGCAAGATTGACGGCAACCTTATTGCGCGCCACTGGTTGTGCCCATAATGAATGAACCAACCGCCCCGCCCGAAGACGGCACCGACGACCATATCTCCGCCGAGGAGCAGGTCGAAGCGAAGGAGCTGACGCGCCTGAAATCGCGCGTCGTCTATGAAACAATCCGTCAGGAGGGCGAGTCCGAACTCAGGCGCCCGCAATCGGCCATGTGGTGGTCGGGCATCGCCGCCGGCGCCGCCATCTCCCTCTCCCTCATGGTCGAAGCCATGTTCCGGTCCTACCTGCCGGATGCACCGTGGCGACCCATCGTCGAGAATCTTGGCTACACGGCCGGCTTCCTGCTTGTGATGCTGTCGCGGATGCAGCTCTTCACCGAGAACACGATCACGACGGTTCTGCCCATGCTTGCGCAGCCCTGCCGCCGCACCATGCTCGGCACCGCACGGCTCTGGGGCATCGTCTTCATCGCGAACATGATCGGCACTTTCCTCGCCGCCCTGCTCATCGCCTATGGCGGCATCCTCACGCCGGAAGTCTCCGCCGCCGCCGTCGAACTCAGCCACCATGTCGCCGCATGGAGCGCCTCGGACACGTTCGTGAAGGCCATTCCGGCCGGCTTCCTGATCGCGGCCATCGTCTGGATGCTGCCGAGCGCCGAGGGCAGCGAATTCTGGGTGATCGTCTTCTTCACCTACATCATCGCACTTGGCGACATGGCCCACGTCGTCGTCGGCTCGGCCGAGCTTTTCCTTCTCGCGGTCATCGGCGAGGAAAACATCTTCAAGCTCGTCACCGTCAACCTCCTGCCCGCCCTCCTCGGCAACATCCTCGGCGGCACAGGCCTCTTCGCCATGCTGGCCTGGGGCCAGGTCAGCCAGGAAATGACCGAGGAGAAGGATTAGCGCGTCTTCATAAGGGGCTGGCACCCCTCCTGAGGGGCATGCCACCGGCGCATTTTCAGTCTAGCTTGTGATTCATTGCGACACTGGAGCCCGAATTAGATGATCCGACTGGTTATTTCCGCCCTTATCGTCTTGCTCACTGCCACACCAGCTTTCGCATGGGACAGCTCACCGGCCTATTTCGGCTTGTATAGCTGCATGGGAAAAACCCCCAAGCAGGCCGAGAAGGCGACGACCTGCATCAGTCCTTCCAGCCGATACCTTAAATCCGAGGCCGGTCCCGTCGAGGTACGTTACAGACAGCTACGAGCCCGCAATGCCAAGGAGCTGAAGGCTCTTTTCGCCGCCCAGGGGCTTGATGAAACAGTCATCGCGGCTGTCGCGGCCCGAAAGGGCCTCTCGGAAAAGGAGATGATCGAGAAACTGATCGTGCGCGGCGTGGTGACGGTGGAAGGACAGCGCGACATCCTGCCGCCGGTCTACCCGTATGTGTTTCCGATTTCGGACAGGATTTTTCTCGTCAGGCGATTTGACGAAACCTACGGCCTGATAAACCTGAATGAGTCCCCGGCCGCAAAGCCCATCGACATCGCATTTGACGACGTCATCGAACTGGACGAATTCGAGCGGAAACCCCTTCGCCTGATTTTTGAAGGCCGGTCCACTCAAGGCTATCTGCGGTACACAATGATATCGTCCGTCGACGGCAGCGTGACCCGGATAGACAATGTCGTCGGCGGCGTGCCGGACCCATCGCATTCATGGAAAACCGTAAGTAAATATGCCCGGAAGGACTTCTGGGTTTTCGGGCCGGAATATATCGGCTTCAACGTCCGCATCAATCCGCAAACACCGGCGCACACACCCGAGATAAACACCGCCGATGCACTTGTCGTCGTGAATACCGATACTGGCTATATCGAGCGCATGGATACGCCCATGCAATGGATCCTCCTGCCATACAAAGGCAATATATACGACGGCGTATGGACCGCTATGTATCCGGTCGGCAACGTGAAGGAGGGCCTGGAAATATCAGGCCGCCCCATGTTGCTGCCTTATGACGAAACCGGCGCGCCGATTGAATCGTCCTTCCTGGGCCAGCCGCTGATTGGCATGGTTCCCTTCGTCAGGGATGAGTATCAATGGAAGAATGGCCTCATGGCTGCTGAGATATGGGCGCTGGCTTACGCAGATGGTGATGATCTCACATTCCGCATGGTCGAGGCCTTCGATTTCGATCTGGCCAATCCAGCTCCGCCAAGTAACAAGCTCGCTGAAGTCTCCGATGTCTGGTTGGGTCGCTCAAACGGCGATGACGTTCAAGATCTGCTTACTGAGGAAGAGCGCGCGTCCGACTATGGCAGAACCGTTATCGACAAGGAGTTCTTCGCGGTAAAGGACGTCAAACAATCCGCGGATGCCCCCCACGCCGCCTATAGTCTGCCGGAATGGGCTGCATTCGGTATTCGCGCTGATCCGATCAAATACAGGAACGTCACGCAGAATATGCAGAGCGCGCGGAGTTTCTTCAGCGATGCAGGCACGGACACCACGCCGCAGGAAGCGGTCAACGCACACCATGCCATCGGGATCAGACAATCCATATACAACGACCCCAGCGCAGTTAAAGCACGCGCCCAGGCCGCACTGGAACGCCAGAACGAGGTATATCTTGCTGCCGCCCGCCGGATCATGTCCGGCGCGCAAAATACCGTCTACGACAACGCGACGCTCCAGAAAGCTGCCCTGCTTTCAGGGGGCGACATCGTCTCATTTTACTACAACAAATATCGTAACCTTCCCGATGTCCCCTTCGCTTCGAAGATCTGCGGAAAATTCGGGCCCGACAGCAACGAATGCCAGACCCTGCAGCCTTGGCTGAATGCCTATTGGGCAGAAAAGGAACGTGATCAGCAGCGGGAACTGGAACGCAACACAGCGCGTGCAGCCGGCGACGCGTACGCGCGCGAGCAGGCCATGACCCGCAAGAGCTATACGGGACCCAAGAAGCCGGAAATCCAGTATTGCTGGAGCGAAAACGGCTTCTGGAATTGCTAGTCTGAAACAAAAAAGGCCCAGCCTTCCGGCTGGGCCCTTGGTTGCCGGTGGCCGTTCGGCGAGTGACTGACGCCGACACTCAAGAAGGAAAATTCCGCAAATAACCCTCAAGGGGCAAGACCGGCGTGTGAAGATCACCTATGCCGATTGCATACTGGATATGGATTTGCGGAGACCCTGCCCCATGATGCGTATGATCGCTTTGGTATCGCTGATGCTGGCATTTGCCCTGCCGGGTCAGGCGCAGATATCCCGTTATTCCCCCGACAGCCCCACCTGCATGCTGAGCAAGGATGTGAACCTCGCCTACCGGCTGACGTCCGACTACACACATGAGCTCTTCATCTGGCACTGGTATGCCTATGGCTTCCCGCAAGTGGGCCAGATCCCCGACTTTGTAAACAATCAGGGCAAGTTAGCGCCGTGCCTGGACAAGGCATCCGGGGGCAAGTGCGGGTGGAAGCCCGATAAGGGTGTCCAGAAAGCGCTTAAAATCAGTCGTAGCGACATCTGGGGCAAGAAGCCCTTGAAGACGTTTTATGGAGAGGCTCCTCCGCCCGAGGCGGTCAAGTTCGCCATGCGTAGCCTTGGCACCTGTTTCGGCAATGACCCCGCGCTGCCCACGCTTGACGAGGTCGGCCTTGCCGAAGGTGAGTTCGACATGGAGGCCTGCAAGGAACTCGCCGATCAGGTGGATTCCTTCGAATATTACAAGAACGTTTTGCCGGCGGAACTTGAGGATTACATATCCTGGGGCGTGGCCTTCAACAACTACATGACCCAGCGCAATGAGCCCATGCCGGAGAAGGCCTGCCGGGTCGTGCCGAAGGTGGCCCTGCCTTACCTCGCCGCCTATCCGGAACGAAAACGGCTGGAGCGACTGGCTCAGGAGAAGGAACAAATGGCCTTCGATAACCGGCCTGTGGCGGAGCGCATTGCGGGGCTTGATGCCTTCGCGATCACGTACAGCCTGGTGTCCCGCACGCTCTCGGGTGAGCATGCGGCCACACGGCCGCTGCCAGCGGGCGCCGACGAATGGCTGAAGGATTACATCAAGGAGGTCGCCGGTGGCGGCGCGGAGCCGGCGATCCCTGAAGCGGTCCAGCAATGGGCCGTCGAGCAGCCCCTCGACAGGTTCGAGCCGGTGGAGGACCCCTTCGAACAGCGCAAGCGCCTGCGTCCCTACGAGATCAGCGAATATATCTGGTCGCTTCGCGTCAAGAGCCGGATGGACAAGGCCGCGCCGAACGAAACGCGTATTTCAGTGAGGGAAGGCTGCTCCATCCTTTGGGGCTATTCCTGGGGTGACATCAATTTCGGCAAACGCATTCCGCAAACGCCGGGCGAGGTGGAATTCTATCGTCTTGTGCAGCAGACGCCGGACAAGATGTCGTGGACCATGTGTGAGGAGACGCCTATCGGCATCTTCCGGGCAGCGCAGGCCCGGTATGAGCGGGAGCAATACGAGGCGTCGCTTCCGCCCGAGCCAAACGAGTGGGACGAGATCAACCGGGCGCTCGCCGAGGCCGCCAACCGTCCGAGCGCAATCAAGCAGCCCTACAAGGCGCCGACAACGCGATGCTACATTACCGGTGAAACGCAATCGGGTCTGGCCAACCAGGTTTGCTTCACGAACTAAGGCCGAAGAGACATTTGGACTTTTGTCCAATGGCGTCCGCAAACGGCTGGCCATCCAAACAAAAAGGCCCAACCTTCCGGCTGGGCCCTTTCTTAAATCTCTGCTGCCCAGAAGGGCGGCGCAGGCTTAGCCGACGATCTGGTCAGCCGTGAAGAATTGCGCGATTTCGATTTCGGCGTTCTCGGCGGAGTCCGAACCGTGGACCGAGTTTTCGCCAATCGACAGCGCGAACAGTTTGCGGATCGTGCCGTCGGCAGCGTCGGCAGGGTTCGTGGCGCCCATCACGTCGCGGTGCTTGGCAACGGCGTCTTCGCCTTCGAGGACCTGAACGACAACTGGAGCCGACGTCATGAACTCGACCAGTTCACCAAAGAAAGGGCGTTCCTTGTGGACGCCGTAGAATTCTTCGGCCTGGGCCTGGCTCATCTGGATGCGGCGCTGGGCGATGATGCGCAGGCCTGCTTTTTCGATCACGGCATTGATCGCGCCGGTCAGGTTACGGTTGGTCGCGTCAGGCTTGATGATGGAAAATGTACGCTGGACAGCCATGGGGAAGTTCCTGTTGTGCTGGAAAGAGGAGTGTTGGCGCGGCCTATAGCGGCGCCTGCCCGCCGGGGCAAGCGCAGAGGGCTGCCTTGCGCAGAGGCGGGATGCGGCTTAGGGCCGATCATTACTGCCCCCAAGGACCACCCCATGAGCACCCTGCCCCCCTGCCCCAAATGCCAGTCCGAATTCACCTATGAAGACGGCACCATGCTGGTCTGCCCGGAATGCGCCCACGAATGGGCCGCAGGCGAGGCCGCCGAGGCTGGCGACAAGGTCATCAAGGATTCCAATGGCAACCCGCTCGCCGATGGCGACACGGTCACCGTCATCAAGGACCTGAAGGTCAAAGGCAGTTCCCTCGTCGTGAAGCGCGGCACGAAGGTGAAGAACATCCGCCTCGTCGACGGCGACCACGACATCGACTGCAAGATCGACGGCATCGGCGCCATGGGCCTCAAATCCGAGTTTGTGAAGAAGGCCTAGAGCAGGCCTGCCGGGCCGGAAAGCCCTGCAACGTCAACAATAATTCATTTGCGGCCCCGGCAACTTCTGCGATGTTCCGCGTAGAGTCGCAGTGTTGCCCACACCATTCCGGGCCAGCGGCTTGCGGATACGACACCGCCGCAGCCATAAATGTGCCGTCGCCCAGACAGCTCTTTCCCATGACAATTTCATCCCACGCCGCCAAGGTGCCCGCCGTCACGCTGGGCTTCTGGATCATCAAGATCTTCGCCACGACGCTTGGCGAGACAGGGGGCGACACGGTCTCCATGTCGCTGAACCTCGGCTACCTCGTCAGCACCGGTATCTTCCTCGCCATCCTGATCGGGCTCGTCGCCCTGCAGATTGCCGCCAGCCGGTTCCGGCCCTGGCTCTACTGGGCCACGATCATCGCTTCCACCACGGCCGGCACCACGATGGCAGACTTCGCGACCCGCTCCATCGGCATCGGCTATGCTGGCGGGTCCGTCCTGCTGCTGGCCGGGGTCCTGCTCGTGCTGTGGCTCTGGAAACGCGCCGAAGGCTCCATCTCGGTCGAAACCGTCAAAACGCCCCGTGTCGAGATGTTCTACTGGGCCACCATCACCGTCTCGCAGACACTCGGCACCGCGCTGGGCGACTGGATCGCCGACGAAACCCCGCTCGGCTATCTCGGCGGCGCGGCCCTCTTCGGAGCGATGCTCGCCATTGTCGCGGTGCTCTACTACCGCACCCGCATCTCGCACGCCCTGCTGTTCTGGGCCGCCTTCATCCTGACTCGCCCGCTGGGCGCCACGGTGGGTGATTTCCTCGACAAGCCTATCGACCATGGCGGCCTTGCCCTCAGCCGGCCAATCGCCTCGCTGGTCCTGCTGGCCGTGATCGTCGGCTGCATCCTGGTCTTCCCGCAGCGCCCGGCCTCAGGTGAAACCGAAGCCCGCAGCAGTGGCTAGACGCCCGCCTCGCTCCAGCCGCCCTTCGGCGTCTGCTGGAAGTAGCGCGTCACGAGGCCGGCATCCTTGGCCGCCTTGAACTGCGCCCGTGCCTTGGTACGCGCGCCGCTGTCGCCATCGTCGAACATCACCATGCAGCGCGTATAGGGCGCATCCACCGGCACGGTGACGCCGTCCATCAGCACCAGCGCCGCTGCGCCGTTCACATTGTCGGCCTTGGCTGACAGCAGAACAGGCTGGCGCGCCGCGTCCAGCCCCGGCGCTTCCGACTGGCCATGCGGCAGGAAGCTGCTGTCGTCATACGTCCACAGAGCCGCGTCGAGCGCCGCCCGCCGCTCAGCGCTCGGGCTGACCGCCAGCACGCGCCACCCGGCTTCGAGGCATTTCGCCATCAGTGGAGCCGCCGCCTGCTCCAGCGTCGTGCAGGAGAGATGGTAGAACCACCATTCAGGGGATGTCGCTTCACTCATCCGTATTGTCCCATCGGGCGTCGGTTTCAGGTGAATTAAAAAGGCCCGGCACCTGCTGAGACGATGCCGTCCGTTCCAGAACGTTACCACAGGAATCGAATGTAAAAGCTAACAGCTTCACGCTGTCGCGCGATCCCCAATAGCGCGGGACATAGACGCCCCCACCTAAAGTGCCTTTGGCAGGATCAACAAATGTCGAGTCCACGACCACCCCATTGGCTGCAAATGCGTCAAAATTATCCCACATCTGCTGCTGTTCGACATATGCCGATCTCAACAGGCGCTCCCTGCGCTCGGTGGCCGTGAGGGCCCGGCCCTCACCCTTGCACAGCATCGGGTCACCATATCTTCCGATCCCGAACCCAAAGACGACACCTGCAAAGACAATTGCCGCTATCAGGAATAGCGCCGCCGCCCTCATCCTAGCGAGTCCATATGGTCAAGCAGGATGAGGAAACGAGCAATGCTATCTAGTCCTCGTAGTTCTGCGCGATCCAGCGATCCAGCAGGCGCGGGCCAAAGCCTGAGGACCACGTGACATCAAACGCTTCCTTGTGCCCTTCGACCCATGCCACGCCGGCAATATCGAGGTGCGCCCATTTCACGCCGTCCTTCACGAAGCGCTTCAGGAACTGCGCCGCCGTGATCGAGCCGGCTGCCCGGCCGCCAATGTTGCGCATGTCGGCAAACTTGGATTTCAGCAGGCTGTCATATTCCGGGCCCATGGGCAGGCGCCAGACGCGCTCGCCCTCGTGGAGACCCGCCTTGGTCAGTTCGTCAGCCAGATCATCGCTGCCCGTGAACAGGCCTGCATGATGGTGGCCGAGCGCGATCACGATGGCGCCGGTCAGTGTCGCGAGGTCGACAATGGCCTTCGGCTTGAAATGCTCCTGCGCGTACCAGAGCACGTCACAGAGAACGAGGCGCCCTTCGGCGTCCGTGTTCTGCACTTCGATTGTCTGGCCGCTGGCTGAGGTGAGAATGTCACCCGGGCGGATGGCATCGCCGTCCGGCATGTTCTCGACGAGGCCAACGAGGCCCACGACGTTCACTTTCGCCTTGCGGGCTGCCAGCGCGCGGATCGTGCCGGTCACCGCAGCTGCACCGCCCATGTCGCCGCGCATGTCTTCCATGCCCGGTCCCGGCTTCAGCGAGATGCCGCCCGTGTCAAAGCAGACGCCCTTGCCGACCAGGATCACCGGATCCTCGCCTTCTGCGCCGCCCATCCATTTCATGATGCCCAGCTGGCTTTCCTTGCGCGAGCCCTGGCCGACGCCTAGCAGCGCGCCCATGCCAAGCTTCTTCATTTCCTTCTCGCCGAGGATTTCCACCTCAACGCCGAATTCCTTGAGGTCCTTCAGGCGCCCGGCAAAGCTCTCCGGGTAAAGGTCGTTCGGCGGCAGGTTCACGAGGTCCCGAGCCATGTTCGTGCCTTCGGCGGCGGCATCGAGCGGCGCAAAGGCGGCCTTGGCGGCCTTCGCATCGTCGACGATCAGCGTCAGCGTGGTCAGGCTCGGCTTCTGGTCAGCCTTGAGTTTCGTGAAATAGGTATCAAACCGGTAAGCAGCCAGCTTGGCACCCAGTGCGACGCGTGCGGCATCCTCAGCGCTGGCCACGTGCACGGCCATCGACTTGAACCCGCCCTTGGCATGCGATTTCACAAGATTGGCGCCGAGCGACTCAAATACGCGTGCATCACGCTTCTTTGGCTTGCCACCGCCAATCAGGACGGCGCGGCGCGCTTCGCCGCCTTTCGGCAGCACGACAACAGCCTGCTGGTCTTTCTTGCCATCAAAGCGCACGCCCGAAAGGGCCTCGGTCAGCAGGCCGCCTGAGGACGCATCAAGGTCCGCTGCTGCCCCCGGCAAACCGTCACCCTCGTCGACAATAAAGGCCACGATGTCTGCCTTGGCGGCGTCGGCGAATGAAATTTTCATGTGAGTTATCTCCGTTTGTGACGGAAACTAAACGTCGACGCGCGCAGCGCAACTCGTTAGCTAAGAAAAAAGCATGCCTTATATGAGGCAGCCATGCCGGAAAATACTGTCAATTTGAGCATATGAGCAAAGTCCAGACCTATCTCTTCTACGAAGTCTTGCGCGCCGTGCTCATTATCGTCGGTGGTCTCGCCATGCTTGCGCTGCTCGCGCAGGGCCTCGCCCGCACTGACCTCATCCTCGAGAATCGCCAGTCTGCACTGACCTACTTCTATATTGTCATGCTCGGCGCGCCGCAGATTATCGCGCTTTTGACCCCGCTTGCCCTGTTCGTTGCGGGGGTCTGGTCGCTCAACCGCATCCACAAGGACAGCGAAATTGTCGTCGCGCAGGCCGCCGGGATGACGCCATGGCAGATCGCCTCGCCCATCATGCGCCTCGCCGTCCTCTGTGCCATAGCCCATCTCGCCGTGAACCTCTGGGTCCAGCCAGCCGCCCAGCGCGCCATGCGTGAAACCGTCTCCACGGCCCGCGCAGACCTTGCCGCAGCGCTAATCCGGCCCGGCCAGTTCACCTCGAATGGCGACCAGCTGACCTTCTATGCCCGCGAGCAGATCGGCGGCGAACTGCGCGGCGTGCTGATTTCGGACATGACGGATCCTGAATTCCCGACCGACATCCTTGCCCGCAGCGCCTCGCTGGTCGAGGTGGAGGGCCGCCCGACCCTTCTCCTGCGCGACGCCATCAGCCAGCAGCTTGACGAAAACCAGCAGCTCTCGATCCTCGAGTTCGACCAGTACATGTTCGATCTCAGCGATTTCATGAAGGAAGACTCCGACCTTCGCCTCAAGGCATCGGACAAGTATCTCTATGAACTCTTCGTCGTTGACCGATCGAACTATTTCGAAGCCAAGGATGCCGACGCGCTATTGGCTGAAGGGCATGCCCGACTGACGACCCCCTTGCTCAACATCGTCATGTCCCTGATAGCGATCTTCGCCGTGCTCGGGGGGGACTTCAGTCGCAAGGGCTATGGCAAGCGCATCGCTATCGCAGCCACAGGCGCCACGGTCGTCCTCATCATCCAGCTTGCGCTGCAGTCCGCCGCCGCCGGCGATCCGGGTCTCAACATCCTCCAGTGGCTGCTGCCCGTGAGCGTGGTTGGCGCCCTGAGCTATGTCTACTTCCACGGCGGTCGCAGGATCGGGAAGGCCGCACGCCCGGGTCCCACCCGCGGCGCGCCTGATGATGCGGTGCCGGCATGAACCTCACCTTCAACCGCATCCAGCGCTACATCCTGCGCGAATGCCTGGCTGGGCTGGTCCTTGTTCTCGGCGTTCTGCTGCTCGCCATCCTGATGATCGACGTGGTGGAGCAATTGCGCACCGTCGGCGGTGACGTGAAGCTCAGCCTCGCGGGCGCCCTGCACCTGTCGCTGATGAAGCTGCCCCAGATCGTCGAGCAGACACTTCCCTTTGCCATCCTCGTGGCCAGCATGCTGGCATTCACGCGCCTCAACCGCCGCTCGGAACTCTCCATCATCCGCGCCAGTGGCATCTCGGCCTGGCGCTTCCTTGCGCCAGTCATCATACTGGGCCTCGTCCTTGGCATCTTCACGACCACGGTGCTCAACCCTTTCGCGGCGCGGCTGGCGGAATCCTTCGAGCTGGAACGCGCACGCCTGCTCAATGATGGCCGCGAGGCCATGGCGGTGTCCGATAGCGGCGTCTGGCTGCGCCAGGGCGATGATACGAGCCAGATCGTGATCCATGCCGACCGCGTGGAAGATGGCGGCATCGTGCTGGTCAAGGTGAAGATGATCCAGGAAGAGCGCCTCTTTGCCGGCAACCAGCCTACCAATGACTATACATTTGTGCGCCGCATCGATGCCGACCGAGCCTATCTCCGCAACGGCTTCTGGCAACTGGAGAATGTTGTCGAGAACGTCCCGAACCTGCCGCCCGAGCGCAAGCAGAACCTCGCCATCCCGACCTCGCTCGACGCTGTCACCCTGCTCGACAAGTTCGCTTCGCCCAACACGATCGGCTTCTGGCAGCTACCCCGCTTCGTGCACCAGACTCAGGCTGCAGGACTTGATGCCTCGCGCTACAAGATGCGCTGGAACAGCCTCATGGCCACCCCGGCCCTCTTCGTGGCCATGGGCCTGATCGGCGCCATTGTGTGCCTGCGCCTGTCGCGCCTCGGCGGCACATCGCGCCTCCTCGCCGTGGGCTCGCTGCTGGCTGTTGGCCTCTATTTCTTCACCCAGTTCTCGTCCAGTCTGGGTGCCACGGGCGCAGCTCCCGCTGTGGTAGCCGCGTGGAGCCCCCCCTTGTTTGTACTCTTCTGCACCCTCACATGGCTCGCCTATCGGGAAGATGGCTGATCCAGTTGCGGCCTTGACATATAGCGCTTGCGCACCCCATCACTCCCGCCCTTGAAGAGGTGCCTCCATGAAACTTGTCGTCGTCGAATCGCCTGCCAAGGCCAAAACGATCAACAAATACCTCGGCAAGGACTACAAGGTTCTCGCCTCCTACGGTCACATCCGCGACCTGCCATCGAAGAATGGCTCGGTCGATCCGGACAATGATTTCGACATGATCTGGGAGGCTGACTCCAAATCGGCCAAGCGCATTTCCGATATCGCGAACTCGCTGAAAGATGCCGACACCCTCATTCTCGCGACCGACCCCGATCGCGAAGGCGAAGCTATTTCGTGGCACCTCGTGGAGGCGCTCAAGAAGCGCCGCGCCCTCAAGAAAGACATCCATGTCGAGCGCGTCGTATTCAACGCGATCACCAAGAATGCGGTCACAACGGCCATGGAACACCCGCGCCAGATCGACCAGGAACTCGTCGACGCCTACCTGGCACGCCGCGCGCTGGACTATCTGGTCGGTTTCAATCTCTCCCCCGTCCTCTGGCGCAAGCTGCCCGGCAGCCGCTCGGCTGGCCGCGTCCAGTCCGTTGCCCTGCGCATCGTCTGCGACCGCGAGAACGAGATCGAGCTGTTCCGCCCGCAGGAATACTGGAACATCGCTGCCACGCTGCGCGCCCCCGACGGCACGGATTTCGAAGCCCGCCTCCACGCCCTTGATGGCGACACGCTGAAAAAATTCACCCTCGGCAACAAGGGCGACGCCGACAAGGCACTCGAAATCGTCCAGACCGGCGGCTACTCCGTCTCCAGCGTCGAGGCGAAGCCCGTCAAGCGCAACCCGCCGCCGCCTTTCATTACCTCCACGCTGCAACAGGAAGCCTCGCGCAAGCTCGGCTTCGGCGCCAAGCGCACCATGCAGGCCGCCCAGAAGCTCTACGAAGAAGGCCGCATCACCTATATGCGGACCGACGGCGTCAACATGGCCGAAGAGGCCTATGCCGCCGCCCGCACCATGATCCAGTCGAACTATGGCGCCCGCTACCTGCCGGAAAACACGCGCCGTTATTCCTCCAAGGCCAAGAACGCGCAGGAGGCCCACGAGGCCATCCGCCCGACCGATTTCGACCTGCGCCCCGAGAACTACAATGGCGACGGCGACCTGAAGAAACTCTACACCCTTATCTGGCGCCGGGCCGTTGCCTGCCAGATGGAAACCGCCCTCTTCGAGCGTACGACTATCGACCTCGCCTCGAAAGACAAGCGCGCCACCCTGCGCGCCACAGGCCAGGTCCTCGTGTTTGACGGGTTCATCAAGCTCTATACCGAAGGTCATGACGCTGGCGATGATGACGATGATCCCGAAGGCCGCCTGCCCAAAATGGAGCAGGGCCAGCATGCCGACCTGCTGAATGCGCTCGCAAACCAGTCCTTCACCGCCCCGCCGCCGCGCTACACCGAGGCCAGCCTCGTCAAGCGCCTCGAAGAGCTCGGCATCGGCCGTCCGTCCACCTATGCGTCCACCATGTCGACGCTGGAAGACCGGGGCTATGTCCGCATCGAGGGCAAGGCGCTGATCCCGGAAGACAAGGGACGCCTCGTCACGGCCTTCCTCGAGAACTTTTTCGCCCGTTATGTGGAATATGATTTCACCGCCGGCCTCGAAGAGAAGCTCGACGTCATCTCCGACGGCAAGCTCGACTGGAAAGCCTTCCTGCACGAGTTCTGGAAACAATTCGCCGCCGACATTGACGGCACCAAAGACCTGCGCGTCTCGGCCGTGCTTGACGCCCTCAACGAAACACTCGGCGCCTATGTGTTTCCGCGCCAGGATGCCGAAGGCAACCCGATCGAGAACCCGCGCCAGTGCCCGCTCTGCAAGGAGGGCGAGCTGTCCATGAAGCTCGGCCGGTTCGGCGCCTTCGTCGGCTGCTCGCGCCACCCCGAGTGCAAGTTCACCCGCCAGTTCAGCGCCGATGGCGACGCCGCCGCCGCAATCAACCCGGACGGCAACGAGATCGGCATCCACCCTGAAACCGGCGAGATGATCTATCTCAAGACCGGCCGCTTCGGCCCATACGTCGAGATGGCCAATGGCGAAAAACCGAAACGCGCCTCGCTTACCAAGGCCGAAAAGGAAAAGCCGCAGGAACTGACGCTCGAACGCGCGGTCGAACTGCTGCTGCTGCCGCGTGAAGTCGGCCGCCACCCGGAAGACAACGAACCCATCCTTGCGAACTTCGGCCGCTTCGGGCCTTATGTTCAGCATGGCAAGACCTATGCGAACCTGAAAGACCCGGCGGACGTGTTCGCCATCGGCCTCAACCGCGCGGTGGCGCTGATCGAGGACAAGAAGGCCAATCCGGGCCGCGGTCGCGGTGGCGCCACGCCACTGAAGGAACTCGGCAATCACAGTGACGGCGAGCCGGTCCAGGTGTTCGCCGGTCGCTACGGGCCTTACGTAAAGCATGGCAAGGTCAATGCCACGATCCCGAAAGAGATCGAGCCTGACGCCATCACGCTGGAGCAGGCGATTGAGCTGGTGAACGCCCGCGCGGCGGCTGCACCTGCCAAGAAGAAGGCCGCACCGAAAAAGGCCGCAGCCAAGAAGAAACCGGCAGCTAAGAAAAAGCCTGCCGCGAAGAAAGAGGACTAGGCCGCGCCGGGCCGACAAGGCCCGGACTGGCTCCTCCCTCGCGATGCGCCTTTCGCCCCGCCATATCTTCCCGTTTGCCCTGCTCGCGGCCAGCATCACGTGGATATTCACGATTGAGACCCTTCCGCCGCTGGAGCCGCTGGTCGAAGAAGTCATCGAACCGCTGCCACCGCCCCAGCCCGTGGCGCCGTTCATCTACGAATTCCCGGTTACCCTCTCGCTATGCCCCAAGCTTGACGTGGCCAATGCCCCGCTGGCCGACACGGCCCTGCACATCATCGGCTACACGGCCACGCTCACCATCAACGATGTCACGCTGGCCCGTGCGCCTGTTGAGACGGCCTGCGTTTCGTCCGGCTTCGGCAGCCGCAATGGCCAGGTCCATACCGGTATCGACCTCTACAGTCTCGAACCTGTGGACATCTATGCCGCTGCTGACGGGACCATCCGCGAGGCAGAGTACCGGTATGATTTCGGCAACATGCTGGTGATCGACCATGGCAATGGCGTGTTCACCCGCTACGCCCATCTCGACAGCTTCTCCGGCCTCAAGGTGGGCGAGACCGTGCAGTCCGGCCAGATCGTTGGCGTCATGGGCAACAGCGCCGGCTATCTCATCCCACGCCACCTTCACTACGAGATCCTGACGGGCGAGTGGGGCGCGCAGGCAGCCTCCTTTGCACTCACACCCGTCGATGCGCTCGCAATTCCACCTATCGACTAAATATATTCGTTTTATACGAGACTTTTTTGCCCTCTGGTTGTATATGCCCATTCGATGGCTGGACCGACCCGACTCGAAATCATGATCGATGCGGCATCGCCCGTAGTGGCAAAACTGTCACCGGCGCGCAGGGCCCGCTTTACCCATCTCGTTGACCAGTTCCTGCAGGATGTGGAATTTCGCGGCGCCGACGGCTTTGACGTCACGTCCCGTGTGCGCGTCACACTGGCGACCTATGCCTGCCTCCTGCTGCTCAACCGACCGCGCGACCATTTCGACCTCGGCATGCGCATCGTGATCACAGAAAGCGGCCCGCCCAGCGATGCCGAAATGATGGGCCGCTATTCGCGCTGGGGCCGGATGGACCTCTGCTGGGCCAGCATCATGAAGGATGGCGTGCTCTCGATCCCGGGTTGTTGCAAGGCCATGCATGAACTGGCCCACCGCCTCGACAGCCGGAACATCTTTCGGGAAGACCTGCCCGCCAGCCACTCTGCCGAATGCCATGAAAAATGGCGAACCGACATGGACGAGGAACTGGACTTCCTCCGCACGCGCCTCGCCAATGGCTATGACTCGCCGCTGACGTCGCACGCCGCCACAAGCCACGCGGATTTCTTCAACTGCACCACGACAGCCTATTTCGAGCAACCCGACATGCTGCGCGACCATTTCCGCCGCGTGCACGACCGTTTGGCGCATTTCTACGAGGATGGACGCTGAAGCGGGCGACCTGAACTATCCACAAGCATTTTGCCCAAGAATCCCCTATATGCCGGATTATGACATTTCCAGATAAGCAAACTGTCCTTGATTACATTCGGGACAATCCCACCGCCACGACGAAACAAGCCATCGCCAAGGGCCTCAAGGTCAAGGGTGAGGAACGCGCCGCACTGCGCGCCATCCTGCGTGAGCTTGAAGCCGATGGCGCCCTTGAACGCACCGGCAAACGCGCCTGGTCACAGGCTGATCGCCCGCCGCCCACCGGCATCGTCGAATTCATGCGGATCGACAAGAACGGCGACCTGATCGGCAAGTCGATCGGTGACAATGGCCCCTTCGGCCCCGACATCACCTATGCCGGCCCCTCGGGCAAGCCACGCGGCAAGACCAAGGCGCCCGGCGTCGGCGATCGTGCCCTGTGCAAGATCAACGAGGATGACGGCGAATGGCGCGCCCGCGCCATCACGGTGCTCGAGAAGCGCATTTCAGACCGTCTCGTCGGCCTCTATTCCACCACCGCGCGCGGCGGCCGGGTCAACCCGTCCAACCGCAAGGACCGCCGCGAATTCGTGATCCAGGAAGGCGATACCAACGGCGCCAAGGATGGCGACCTCGTGATCGCCGAACCCAAGCCACAAGGCCGTCGCCACCATGGCCCGGCGCTCGGCGAGATCACCGAGATTATCGGCCACATCACCGACCCGCGCTCGGCCAGCCTTCTGGCCCTGCACGCACATGACATTCCCACAGAGTTTCCCGAGGCCGCCCTTGCGCAGGCCCGCGACCCGAAACCGGCCCCGGCAGAGCGTGAGGACCTGACACAGATCGATCTCATCACGATCGACCCGGCCGATGCCCGCGACCATGATGACGCCGTGTTTGCGGAAAAGCTGGACGATGGCTGGCGCGTAATCGTCGCCATCGCCGATGTCGCCGCCTATGTCACCGAGGGCTCGCCCCTCGACAAGGAAGCACTGAAGCGCGGTAACTCCACCTACTTCCCCGACCGCGTCATCCCGATGCTGCCGTTCGAACTCTCGGCTGATGAATGCTCGCTGAAGGAAGGCGAACTGCGCCGCACGCTGGCTGTCGAGATGATCTTCGGATCGGACGGCCACAAGCGCTCGCACCGCTTCATCCGCGGCATGATGAAGTCCGCCGCCAAGCTCTCCTATGAAGAGGCGCAGGCTGCCATTGACGGCAAGCCCGGTGGCAAGGCCGGCGAGATGCTGGAAACCGTGCTGCGCCCTCTCTGGGACGCCTATCACGCCCTCTCCAAGGCCCGCGACAAGCGCGGCCCGCTGGACCTCGACCTGCCGGAACGCCGTATCCGCTTCAAGGAAGATGGCGAGATTGACGGCATCTACACCAAGGAACGCCTTGAGGCTCACCGCCTGATTGAGGAGTTCATGATCCAGGCCAACGTCGCCGCCGCCGAGACACTAGAACGCCAGAAGAGCCCGCTGATCTACCGCGTCCACGACACGCCGACGGATGCCAAGATCGCCGCCTTCGCAGAGTTCCTGCAGACGCTGGAGCTGAAATGGAATGTTGGCGAACGCCCGCAGACCCACAAGTTCAACAAGCTGCTGGGCGAACTGGACGGCACCGAATACGGCCAGATGGTCACGCAGATGATCCTGCGTACACAGGCACAGGCCGTCTATGCCGAGGACAATCTCGGCCACTTCGGCCTGAACCTCGAGCGCTATGCCCACTTCACCTCGCCGATCCGTCGCTATGCCGACCTCATTGTCCACCGCGCGCTGATCGCGTCGCTGAAGCTCGGCCCGGACGGCCTGTCGAAAGAAGCCGCCTCGCAGCTTGAGCAGACCGCCCAGCATATCTCTGACACCGAGCGCCGCTCGATGGCCGCAGAGCGGGAGGCGACAGACCGCTATCTCGCCCTCTTCCTGAAGGATCAGGTTGGGGCCGAGTTCGAAGGCCGCATCACCGGCGTCACGGGTTCCGGCCTGTTCGTCGCACTGGCGGGCACCGGCGCGGATGGCTTCATCCCGATCTCGACCATCTCGAACGATTACTGGGTACAGGACACGGCCGCCATGGCGCTCTATGCGCGCGGCAGCGGCAAGACCTACAGCCTCGGCCAGATCGTCCGCGTGAAGCTGAAGGAAGTGACGCCCCTGCAGGGCGGGCTCCTGCTTGAAATGCTGTCCGAGCCCCAGCCGGCCCCGGAGGGCCGCAAGGAGCAGCGCCGCGAAATGGATATCGGCAACGTTCCCCGCCGTAAGGGTGGACCTCCCCGCTCAGGCAAGCCTAGGTTCAACAAGAAGACCCTTCCGAAGACGAAGGGCAAAGGCAAGTCAAAGGGACCTCGCAGATGAGTGAGAAAGTGCCGGGTATCAAATCGGCCTTCGACAAGGAGGATGAGGGTGACGTTGTTGTCACCGATCAGCGCAGCCCGCGCCCGAAGGATGCCGCCACGCTCATTCTTGTCCGCCGCGATGGCCCCACCCCGCGCGTGCTGCTCGGGAAGCGCTCCGGCGGCCATACGTTCATGCCGGACAAATACGTCTTCCCTGGTGGCCGTGTGGACCCGCACGACGCCCGTGCGCCAACGCTGACGCCCCTCTCGGACACTGTCGCCACCAAGCTGGCCATCGGCACCCGCCGCGCGCCCCACGCCTTTGCGCTGACAGCCATCCGCGAAACATTCGAGGAGACCGGCCTGATCGTTGGTCGCCCGGGTGAGCATTCCGGCAAGCCGCCGCAGGGCTGGGACCGCTACTATGGCGAGGGCGTCATGCCCTGCCTCAAGTCGTTTGAATTCATCGGCCGCGCCATCACGCCGCCCTACCGCCCGAAGCGCTTTGACGCCCGATTCTTCATGGCTGACGCCCAGGATGCCCTGATCGACGAGCGCCCCCCTGTTGACGGCGCCGAGTTGTCAGACCTGCAATGGGTAACACTCGCCGATGCGCTGGACCTCGACCTGCCATCGGTCACGCGCTTCATGCTGGGTGAAATCGGTGAGCGGATTGCGCAGCCGAAGGCCCCGAAAGGCCCGCCATTCCTGCGCTGGACCCGCACCGGCCACACCACAGACCGGCTTTAGCGCAGGAACACTGCTTGACTTCCCCTCCGGGCCCCGTCATTAAGCCGCTTTCCAGTTTCAGACGCTAGCACAAGCGAGCCAACACTATGGCCAAACCAACCACGATCAAGATTCGCCTCAACTCGACGGCCGATACAGGCTTCTTCTATGTCACCAAGAAGAACCCACGCACGAAGACTGAAAAGCTCGTGATGAAAAAGTATGACCCGGTCATCAAGAAGCACGTCGAGTTCAAAGAAGGCAAGATCAAGTAAGATTTTGCTTTTCAAAGCATTTTTGTCAAAAGCCCGTTCGCAAGAGCGGGCTTTTTGCTTGCGGGCCTCACCCGTCCGGATTGCCCTCGTGCAGGTTGCTGGCCTTGCGAATGCCCGGAAACAGCACGGACCATGCTGCCGCGATGCCAACGGCCGCATAGCCGCCCGCAACGACGGTAAACACGGCCCCCCACTTTGCGGCCATGAACCCCGCCCGCGCTTCGCCCAGCTCGTTGGACGCCCCGAGGAAGATGGAATTCACGGCATTCACCCGGCCGCGCACCTGATCCGGCGTCCAGAGCTGAAGCAATACCTCGCGAATATAGACCGACACCATGTCGAACGCCCCGACGCACACGAGCGCCAGTATCGAGAGCCACGCCACCGTCGAATAACCGAACACGACCGTGGACAGGCCAAACAACCCCACGCATACGAACAGGATCTTGCCGGCATGCTCCCGAATCGGGAAGGCCGTGATAACCGCCGTCACGAGCAGCGCACCAATCCCCGGCGCCGCCCGCAGCAGGCCGAGGCCTGTCTCGCCCACTTCCAGGATGTCGCGCGCGTATACCGGCATCAGTGCAACGGCACCGCCGAGCAGAACCGCAAACAGGTCAAGCGAGATCGCCCCCAAGACCACTTTCTGTTTCCAGACATAGGTGAACCCACCAAGGATCACGCTCAGCGTCTTGGGCTCTGTCGAGACGCGCTGTGGTGGCTTGGGTATCGAGAAGATCAGCATGGCTGCGATGGCGAACATCACGGTCGCGGTGGAGTAGGCCAGCACATGCGAGACGCCATAGAGCAGGCTGCCCACCACAGGCCCCACAATCGAGGCCATCTGCCAGGCCGAGGCGTTCCAGCCAACCGCATTGGCGAAGTCCTCACGCGGCACGACGTTTACCGCAAGGCTGGCTGAAGCGGGCGACAGGAAGGCCCGCGCTACGCCAAACAAGGTCAGGATGGCCAGCACCCACACGGGGTGAAACTGGTTCGTCGCCGCCAGGAACAGGATGCCCGCCGCGCAGGCCATTTCAACAAGGATGGCGAGACCCATCACCAGCCGCCGTCCAAACGTGTCGGACGCAAGCCCCGTCACAAAGACCAGCAGCAGGGCGGGCAGGAACTGAACAAGCCCGATCCAACCAAGATAGATGGGGTTCTGTGTCTCGTCATAGATCTGCCAGGCGACCGAGACCGAGACGATCTGGGCCGCAAAGGCGGTCATGAAACGGGAGGTGAAATAGCGGCTGTAGGACGAGTGTCGGAACGCTGCGAAACGATCTGCCATGCCCTTGAAACCTGCCTCAGCCACTCAAAACGTGCAGGTGCGCCGCGTCGGGCTGCAAGTCAATCAGGCCGCAATGCTTTCAACGCGGTTCCGGCCGCCGGACTTCGCTTGATAAAGCGCCGTGTCGGCGCGTTTCAGCAAGTCCGCCATCGTGTCGTCATGCCCACGGATCGTTGCGACACCTGCACTGACAGTGAGCGTGATGTCCCGGCGCCCGCCGCTCACGCTGAAAGGCTGGCTTGCCACGGCCCGGCGGATGCGTTCGCCCGCCGCGCAGGCAAGGTCTCCGGGCGTGTTCGGCATGATGACCGTGAACTCTTCGCCGCCTGGCCTGCAAACCACGTCCATCGGGCGCACATTCTCTGTCAGGCGCCGGGCCACTTCCTGCAGCACTTCGTCGCCTGCATCATGCCCATACGTATCATTGACCGATTTGAAATGGTCGATGTCGCACGTCACGATCGAAACGGGCTTTTCGCCCATGACCGAGCGCTGCATCAGCTGTTGCAGCTGGCCGATCATGTAGCGCCGGTTGTAGAGGCCGGTGAGCTGGTCGATGACGGATAGTTCCAGCCCCCGGTCCACCCGCTTGCGCAATATGTCGATATAGCGGGACCGGCGCGCCTGTGTGCGCACCCGCGCCAGCAGCTCCTGACGGTCCACAGGGGAGAAGATGACGTCATTTGCGCCGATCTCCAGCCCGCGCCCCGCCTTGGCATGGTCGGACTGATCACAGACCAGAAGCATGGAAATCGACCGTGTCGCCTCGGTCATCCGGAAATGCGCGCACAGTTTCAGCGCATCAAAGGCTTTTGAGGATGTCGATAGGATCAATATGTCGACGCCCATTTCGGAGAGGTTCGACATGTCGCCTGCCTCAAGCAGTGTGGTCGCAGCATGGCCAGCTTCACGGAGCATGCTCGCAACGCGGCTCGACGTGCGTGGATTGTCATCGATAATGAAGGCGCGTGCGGGGCGGTTCAGCTCCTCTTCGCTGATCGCATCCACCGCGCCGGCTTTCAGGCCGCTGGCCTGACGCTGTCGCAATTCAGACGCCACCGCATTGTAACGCATCAGGGCGCCAACACGCGACATGAGCGCGAAATCTGCAACTGGCTTGGTCAGGAAATCTTCCGCGCCGACCTCAAGCCCCCGGATCCGGTCTTCGCTATCGCTTAGCGCCGTCACCATCACGACGGGGATATGCGAGGTGCGCGGGTCGGCCTTCAGCCGCTGGCAGACTTCGTAGCCATCCATACCCGGCATCATCACATCAAGCAGGATGATATCCGGCCGTTCGCCGCGAGCGAGGGCCAGCGCCTGCTGGCCATTCTCGGCATGCAGGACTGTAAAATACTGCGCCTCGAGCTTTGCTTGCAGGAGGCGCCGGTTGGCTTCAATGTCGTCAACGACAAGGATCCTGGCGCTCATGCCGGCTCCTTGGGCATCAGGGATTCGACGGCCTTGATGAATGTCATGATCTGGATCGGCTTGGACAGATAGCCTTCGCAGCCGGCCTCGCGCACGCGTTGCTCATCGGCGCGCATGGCAAAGGCCGTCACGGCCAGCACCGGAATATGGGCGACCTTGTCGTCATCTTTCAACCAACGCGTGATATCAAGACCCGACACTTCAGGCAGCTGAATGTCCATGATGATCAGGTCTGGCAGCTCGCGCCGGGCAATTTCGACCGCCTTGGCGCCATCGCGGCACTGGTAGGTTGCAAAACCATAAGCGTCCAGCAAGTCGCAAAAGAGGCGCATGTTGAGTTCATTGTCCTCAACAACCAGCACTTTTCTGGTGCGCTTCTCCGCCATAATTCCCCGTAACGACTAATGATTCGACCGGACTCTATTCGATTGATTTCAGCTATACCCCAAATACTTAATTTGGCTTTACACTGTCGTACACATCTCATTGCTGCGAGTCGCGGAACATGGCATGAACAAACTTGCCATGTATGCGCTTTGCCGTGATTGTCTGCATCTGGAAAACGGTGCCGTATCAGCCTGTCCCGCCTGCGGACGGGGCAGGCTCATCGCACACTCAGCGCTCAAGACGCTCAGCATCGCCCATCTCGACTGTGACGCCTTCTTCGCTGCCATTGAGAAACGCGACGACCCAAGCCTGAAGGACAAGCCGGTCATCGTTGGCGGCGGTCAGCGCGGTGTCGTCTCCACCTGCTGTTATATTGCCCGGCTTTATGGTGTGCGCTCGGCCATGCCAATGTTCACGGCGCTGAAGCTCTGCCCGGATGCCGTCGTGATCAGTTCCAATTTCGGGAAATACCGCGAAGCCGCTGCGATGATGCGCGAGAAAATGGATGCGCTGACGCCGCTCGTCCAGCCGGTTTCCATCGATGAGGCCTATATGGACCTCTCCGGCACCGAGACCACGCACCACGCCCCGCCCGCCGTCAGCCTCGCGCGCCTCGCCAGCGAGATTGAGCGCGATATTGGCATCACGGTCTCGATCGGCCTCTCGTCCAACAAGTTCCTCGCCAAGACGGCGAGCGAACTCGACAAGCCGCGCGGCTTCGCCGTCATCGCGCCCGAAGAAGCCGAAGCCCTGCTTGGCCCGAAACCCATCGACTTCCTGCACGGCGTTGGCCCGAAATTCGCGCAGAAACTCGCCGCCGACGGTTTCGATACGGTCCACGACATCCAGCAGGCCGAACTGAAAGCCCTGATCCGCCGCTATGGTGAGACGGGCATGTGGCTGAAACAGCGTGCCCACGGCCTCGATAACCGCCCTGTGCGCAATGACGATGAGCGCAAGTCCGTCTCCAGCGAGACCACGTTCCGCACCGATCTCTCCGATCCCGCGGCCCTCGAAGACCAGCTCTGGCAGCTTTGCGTCAAGACCGCCGACCGGGCCAAGGCCGTGGGGGCTGTCGGCGGCGTGGTGACGCTGAAGCTGAAAACGGCCAATTTCCGGGCTCTGACACGGCGCATTTCCCTGTCGGAACCGACCCAGCTCGCCCAGGAAATCTTCCGGGCAGGCCGCCCTTTGCTGGCGCGCGAAGCCAATGGCCGCGAACGCTTTCGCCTGATCGGCATCGGCCTGTCGGGCCTCAAGGATCACCGCGCAGACGGGGCCGACCTGCTTGACCCCCGCATCGCCAAGCGCGCCGCTGCCGAACGCGCCTCCGACGCGGCCCGCGCGCGCTTCGGCAGTGACGCCGTCGTCACTGGTCGTGCGGCCCGGATTGCAAAGATGCGCGACGCAGATGGCTGACTTGCCCCTTCCCGCAACGTGCGGCATGCAGGGCCAACTGATCCAATAACCCACCGGAGCACCGCCGACATGTCCACACCAGAAGCCCGCCTTGACGCCCTCGGCATCGAACTGCCAGCTCCCATGGTCCCCGTCGCCAATTACGTGCCCTACGTGATCACCGGCAACATGCTGTTCGTCTCCGGCCAGGTCAGCGCCACCCCCACAGGCCGCATTAATGGCCGCCTCGGCGAGGACATGGAACTCTCCGCTGGCCAGCACGCGGCCCGTCAATGCGGCATCAACCTGATCGCCCAGTGCAAGGCCGCGGTGGGTGACCTGTCACGCATCAAGCGCGTCGTGAAGCTTGGCGGTTTCGTCAACGCCACAGGCGATTTCACCGATATCCCGCAGGTCATAAATGGCTGCTCCGACCTCATGGTTGAAGTTTTCGGCGATGCCGGCAAGCATGCGCGTTCCGCCGTGGCCTGCCCTGTCCTGCCAATGGGCGTGGCGGTTGAAGTTGATGGTGTGTTTGAAATCGAAGGATAGTTCCTGATGGCCCGGCACTTTGACCTGACAGCATTCACCTATGCACATCGCGGTCTCTGGTCCGCCGATGGCCATCCTGAAAACTCCCTTGCCGCCTTCGAGGACGCCATCAATGCCGGGCTCGGCATCGAATATGACGTGCGCCCCTCGAAGGATGGCGAGGTCATGGTCTTCCATGACCCCACCTTGACGCGCATGACGGGCGTCGAAGCCGTGTTCGAGGATATGACCGCGCATGACCTTGCCGCCGTCCGCCTCGCCGGCACTGACCAGCCCGTGCCCACACTCCACGCCCTGCTCGATATCTGGCCAGCCAACCTGCCCCTGCTGACCGAGATGAAGATCGACGGCAACACTGACCCCGCCGCCTTTGCCCGCAAGGTCGGCGAGCTGCTAACAAGTCATCTCGGCCCGGCCGCCGCGATGAGCTTTTCGGAAGCCGCCGTCGATGCTATTCCCGAAGCGGTGATGCGTGGCCAGCTGATCCACCCGATCAGTCGCACCAGCGAAGCCGAGTTCGACGCCAAGCTCGCCCGCGCCCTCGAGCGCAAGGTCGACTATCTCGCCATCAATGTCGCCGATGCCGAACGCGCTGCCGTCTCGCTCGCCGGCAAACTGCCCTTTGTCGTCTGGACCGTGCGCACGATGGCCGATGTCAGCCGCATCCACGTGCTGAATGGCGCCATCATTTTCGAACACCTGCCCCTGCCGCTGGCCACATGACGCCACGCGCCCTAGATTGACGGGCATGGACGACACCGCGCTCAAGATCACCATCGTCCCGGCTTTGTCCGAGGTGTCGCCCGATGAGTGGAACGCCGTCGCCAATCCGCCGGGCGAACGCTACGACCCCTTCCTGACATGGGAATTCCTGGAAGCCATGGAAAGCAGCGGCGCCGCAACGCCGCGCTCGGGCTGGGTGCCGCGCCACCTTTTGATCCGCGGTGAAGACGAGCGCCTGCGCGCCGCCATGCCGCTCTATGCCAAGATGCATTCACGCGGCGAGTTCGTGTTCGACCATAGCTGGGCCGAGGCATTCGAACGCGCGGGCGGCTCCTACTATCCGAAACTGCTCGCCGCCGTGCCCTTTACCCCCGTCACCGGGCGCCGCCGCCTCGTCCCCCCCGGACCGGATGAAGCCCAGCTCAAAGCCGCGCTTCTCGCGGGCGCCATCCAGCTCGCCGAAGAGAATGACCTTTCCTCGCTGCATATCAATTTCGTCGACCATGAAGACGCAGACGTGCTGGCGAATACCGGTCTCCTGTCGCGCACCGACCAGCAGTTTCGCTGGGAGAATGACGGCTATGAGAACTTTGACGGCTTCCTCGCCGCGCTCTCCTCTGCCAAGCGCAAGAACCTGCGCAAGGAGCGCGCGAAGGCACAGGAAGGCATGGAATTCGTGCACCTCACCGGCGACGCGATCACTGAGGACCACCTCGACCATTTCTTCCAGTTCTACATGGATACCGGCAGCCGCAAATGGGGCACGCCCTACCTCACACGACTGAGCTTCTCCCTGCTGCGCGAGCGCATGGCCGACGACCTGCTCTTCGTCTTCGCCATGGAAAATGGTGAGCCTATCGCCGGCGCGATGAACCTGATCGGCTCCGACACGCTCTATGGCCGCTACTGGGGCTGCAGCGATCCCCGCCCCATGCTCCACTTCGAGACCTGCTATTATCAGGCCATCGACTTCGCCATTGCGCGCGGCCTCAAATACGTCGAGGCAGGCGCACAAGGCGGCCACAAGCTCGCGCGCGGCTACGTGCCGGTCCTCACGCGTTCGGCCCACTGGATCGCCCATCCGGGCCTTCGCAACGCCGTCGCCGACTATCTCACCCGCGAACGCGACGCCGTTGAATCCGACATGGACTATCTCACAGAGCGCACACCCTTTAAGAAAGACTCATGACCCTTCACGACACCTACGATCCGACAAACATTTTCGCGAAAATCCTGCGCGGCGAGATGCCCGCCGTCAAAGTCTACGAGGATGACACCGCCCTCGCCTTCATGGATGTTTTTCCGCAAGCCGAAGGCCACACGCTGGTCATCCCCAAGCACGTTGAAGCACGCAACCTGCTCGAGATGCCGCCGGAGAAACTCGGACCCTACATGCTCGCCGTGCAGAAAGTGGCCAAGGCCGTCGAAGCCGCGCTGAAGCCTGGCGGCCTCGTCGTCACCCAGTTCAATGGCGCCCCCGCCGGGCAGACCGTCTACCACCTCCACTTCCACATCATCCCGCGCACCGAAGGCCAGGCCCTTGGCCGCCACGGTAGCGGCGGTATGGCGGATATGGATGAGCTGGAAAAGCTGGCGGTGCAGATCAGGGCTGCGCTTTAGGAAATCAGCCCGCTGATTTTTCGCGTCGAAGGAAACCTTAAGAACATTCCTGCGGTTCAGCTTCGATAAGGAAGTTAATACCCTGGATAAGTGGCGAATGCTAACTCTCAAGTAGCCCAAAAAATCCTATGACTTTGACGATCTTCCCCGCGTCGTTGACCTCGGTAACGTCAAAGCCCGCCATCAACAGGCTTTCTTTCATGTGAATCGCCCAGTGATAGCGGCAGTGATTGTTCTGAACATCGACGCGGCTCGTTCTTGAATATACAGCGCCCGGGATTTTTGACTTCACTAAATGAACCATCTCAACGAATGCGTCGCGACCCATGATGTTGTGATTTGGGTCAACGAAGTGGACGTTGTGTTCAAGCGCTGAATCAGCAAGCGTGCGAACTTCGCTCTCGTCCGACGCATTCCAGACTGCCAGCATTCTGTCCAAATTATGAAGATACGGTTCCATAGCTTCCCCAGATCAGGTGTCGTAGCAGAACATAGACGCCAATCTTCAAGATGTCTCCTGGTGACCCAAAGCAGGCTTACGCGCGAACACGTCCTTGGCGATCTTGCCGCTGATCGTGTCGTCGCTGATCAATGCGATCAGGCCGCCAAGCGCGTAGGCATGGCAGATGCGGGAGAGTTGGAAAAGCTGGCGGTGAAAATCCGGGCGAAACTGTAAAGGGCGCAATCGGTCAACTTATGGCCACTCATGCCCCCGAAGGGGGATGCAGAGCCGCTATGACCTGCATATTCTGATACCGTCTCTTGGGGATTCGGATTCATGTTCAGTCGGCTCGTAACACTCCTATTTGCGTCGCTCTTTTTGTTTGGCACTGCGCAAGCACAGAGCAAGTCATCGCTCGACAGCCCGACTTGTATGATGTGGAGCGAGGCCCCGCTCTATGGCAGTCTGCTGGATCGGTACTCGCATGAATTATATATCTGGTATTGGCATGCTTATGGCTTTTCTGAAGTAAGCAAATTACCCAATTGGGTAAATCAGCAAGATCAGTTTGCGGAATGTTTTGAAAATAAAACCAAAGGCAACTGCGGCTTCAAGGCCAATAGATCGATCCAAAAAGCCCTCGGCAAAAACAGGACAGATGGATTCGGCAAAAAGCCGCTGAAAGACCTATTTCAGGAAAGCCCGCCACCAGCAGCGGTCAAGTTTGCCATGCAAAGCTTGGGGACATGTTTTGGGGATGACCCCGCTCTGCCCTCACTTGAGGAATTGGGCTTGGTCAGCGGTGATTTTGAAATGAATGCGTGTGGATTGCTGGCTAGGGAAACAACCTATGCACTTGATAAACTGCCTGCAGAAATGGCATCGCATGCAAGTTGGGGGTTTGCGTTTGACAAATACATGTCCAAGCTCAGTAACCCCACACCCCGTAAGGCGTGCGGCGTTATCCCGAAAGCCGGGCTGCCCTATTATGAAAGTATCATTGAGCAGGACAAACAGCGGAAAATCGCATATGAAAACCGCACCATTGCCCAGCGTATCGCTGGCCTGGATGCCTTTGACATCGCCTTTAGTCTGATATCCCGCACAAAGTCGGGCGAACACACGCCAACGCGTCCATTACCAGTGGAAGCATTGGAATGGGTCGAAGACTATGTGGAACAGGTCGACAGTGCGTTACCGCCACCTTCAATTCCCGAGACCGTGCAGCAATGGGCCGTTGAGCAGCCTCTCGATACATTTGATCAGGTGGAAGATCCGTTCGCTGCGCGCAGGCGTCTTCGGCCATATGAAATAACGAGTGTAATATGGGCAAGTTACGTTCGCTTGCGGCTCAACGAAGTCGCCCCAAATGAAGCGCGCATCGCTGCCACAGAAGGGTGCTCCATCCTGTGGGGAATCGTATGGGGTGATATGAACTTTGGCAGACGCGGTGCAGGAAGCCCGGGAGAACGTGAATTCTATAGGCTTGTCAGGGAAACGCCTGACAAATGGGCTTGGACTGTGTGTGAAGAGATGCCCGTAAATATATTCTACGACGCAAAGGCAACTTATCAAAGGCGGCTTGACGAACAGGCTTACGCCGCCGCCAACCCGCCGCCGCCAACGATATGGGATGAATTGGCCAAGGCAGCTGATGAGCGTCGGTCCCGGCCGTCAGTTAGCAGTGCGCCTTACAAATCAAGCTCAACGCGGTGTTATGATACCGGACAGACTGAGTCAGGCCTTACAAACCGGGTATGCTTTACAAACTAAACCGACAAGCATGCCTCAGTTGAGGCGTTGGACTGAACGAACTCGACGTCAGCGGAGGATGGTCTGTGATGCCAGGTATTCGTTTGTGTTGTTGAGCAAGGCTCGAAAGAGCCAATATCTGCCTGCCCCCCCGCCTAGAGCCCCAGCTTCGCTTTCAGGATGTCGTTCACGGCTTTCGGGTTGGCCGCGATGATCGGATCGACAACCTTTTCGCCGAAGCCGGTATGGGTCGCGTGCTTCAGGCCATGATTTTCGGGAATAAATGTCATGCACGATGTCGGAGTGCAAAGCGAATCCACCATGAAGCCGTCGCTTGAAGCGCGGTTGCGGCGGGATTACGAGCTGGTTTCTGCAGGCAGAATGGCCTTTTGTTGAGGACATTCCAGCTTCCACGACAAACCTGTCGGCGCGAAATCCAGGGATATATCGGCGTTCAGGCTCAGGCGCGCCATTCTCCCCAACAAGATCGATCCAAAGCCTGTTGATTCCGGCGGGCGCACTTCGGGCCCTCCGGTTTCGGTCCACTCAATACGGAATTTTCCGGCGGAGGGATCATGCATCCAGGAGATATGGATTTGACCGGTATCGACCGAGAGTGCGCCATACTTTCCGGCATTCGTTGCCAGTTCGTGTAGCGCCATTCCAAAAACCTGAACGGCTGAAGTGGTGAGACGTAATGTCGGACCATCCAGGAGAATTCTGGAGTCGAAAAGATCGCCAAAATGAGCCAGTTGCGCTCGAATGAGGGTCTGCGCGTCACCTCCCTGCCAGCCGGCCTTGACCAGCACATCCTGATTGGCCGCCAACGCAATCAAGCGATCGGAGAACCGCTCGACAAATGCGCGCTCGGCTTGCGAGTTAGCCGTTTGGCGTGCAATCGCCTGGACGAGGCCAAGCGTGTTTTTCGCCCGGTGGTTCGTTTCATGCATCAACAACTGGATCTGCTCCTGCTGTCGTCGGTCTTCGGTGACGTCGGTATTGGTTCCAAACCAGCGAACGATCGTTCCGGAGTCATCGCGGATCGGTAAGGCGCGCGATAGAAACCAGCGAAATGAGCCATCGCGCCCCCTCAGCGGAAAGGTGTCTTCCCAGGGTTCTCCCGTATCCCAGGAGCGTTGAATGCGCTCGACCACGCGGTCGACATGGTCGGGGTGATGGACCGCGCGCCATCCCCAACCTTCGACGTCCTCTAAACTTGTCCCTGTGTATTCGTACCAGCGCCGATTGTACCAGAAGATGTGGCCGTCGGGCTCCGCCATCCATGCAAGCTGGGATATGTTGTCGGCCAATGTACTCAGGCGCTCTTCGCTCTCCCGCAGCCGGTCTTCGGCCCTTTGCGTTTCAGATAAGTTGCGTGCGATTTTTGAGGCGCCAACAACGCGCCGGGCGCTATCGCGGATTGGGGAAATCGTGACGACCAAAGGAACAGGCTGCCCGCCTTTGCGGAGCCGCATAGTGGCGAAGTTGGTTATGCTTTCGCCGCGCGACAGCTTCGCCAGAAACTCGTCTGCTTCTGCCTCCCTGTTCGGCGGAACCAGCAATCGTATGGAGGAACCCACAATTTCATTGGCAGAATAGCCGAACAGTTCTTCAGCTGCGGCGTTCCAGGTCTGCACGGTGCCGTCCAGCGCCATGCTTAGGATTGCATCAGAACTTCCCGCGACGATCGCGGCAAGATGTGACAGAACTTCTTCGTTCGTCCCTAGCCCAACAGGATGTTCACCCCGCACGACAGTCGCTCCTCCTCGCAGGCCCAGATGTGCAATACGATTCAACCTAGCCGATTGATGCGCGCAGGGGTTTTTATCGAATATTGCTACCGCTGGCTAGCCGCGTTGCCTTGAGGCGCCAAAAAAGGCATCTTCCACATGCGAATGGGTGCGGTATGGCCGGAATTGACCTTGGATTACGCGGCGGCCCAACGGCTTCACCCGAAGTCGGCCGCAGGAAATTGGGTGGCGTTGAATGCGAACACGTGTCGCTCGCGTCGCCCATTGCGTTTGATTATTCCTGGAGCGGAGAGACCAACTACCTGGCATTGCATGATCTGCAGCTGACAGACGGACTGGCGTTTCTTGAAAATCGGGAGCCCCGGCGGATCCTTGATCTTCGCAACAAGATGACCTTCGCGCCGCGGGGCGCGCGAATAGAAGGATGGTCCGTCCTCTCTGGAACCAGGAACAGCTACACTGCCTTGTTCTTTCAAACAGACCTCCTCCAGACCGAACTCGGCAGGCATGCGCCCTGTGGTCCGGAAAAACCGGCACTTTATTTTTCCGAGCCGACGCTGCTGTTCGCCATGCAGAAGCTGCGAGGCGCACTGCTGGCGCCAGATGATGCGGAGCCGACTTACCTCGAAACGCTGGCATTGGTTTGCGTTCTTGAGCTTGGGCGACTGAACCGCGTCGCCGACTACCGTGACCAGCCGAGCCAAGGCGGTCTGTCGCGTCGGGTGGAGGTATCCATTCGCGCTTACATCCGCGAAAATCTGCACACTTCGATCACGCTGGAGGAACTGGCAAGGGTTGCAGGTCTCAGTCGCTTCCACTTCATTCGCGCTTTCAAGACATCATTCGGAACAACACCTCACCAGTTCCTGATCAGGCAGCGCGTGACACGTGCAACAGAGTTGCTCGTCCATTCGACCCTGTCCTTGCTCGAGATTGCTGAGGCGGCCGGCTTCACAAGCCAGCCGCAATTCACTTCCAGCTTTCAGAAAGCGACAGGCATGCCACCTGGCAAGTTTCGGCAATACCTCAAGTGAGTTCTGGTGGCGTCAGGCCAACAATTGCCTTCCAGCCGCGAAACGCAAATGTCATTTTCCGAGCTGCGCAAACACTGTCTGAAAAGCCGCCGTTAAAGCCCCAGCTTCGCCTTCAGGATGTCGTTCACGGCTTTCGGGTTGGCTTTGCCACCTGACGCCTTCATCACCTGGCCGACAAACCAGCCGAGCGTCTGGGGCTTCTCTTTGACCTTCTCGACCTGCTCGGGGTTGGCCGCGATGATCTCGTCGACAACCTTCTCGATGGCACCGGTATCGGTCACCTGTTTCAGGCCGTGCATCTCGACAATCGCCGCCGCCTCGCCCTCGCCCGCAATCATGCGCGCGAACACGTCCTTGGCGATCTTGCCACTGATGGTGTCGTCGCTGATCAGCGCAATCAGGCCGCCCAGCGCCTCGGCCGAAACCGGGCTGTCGCCCAGTTCGAGGCCCTCCTTGTTCAGGTAGCCGAACAATTCCTGTGTCACCCAGTTGGCGGCCAGTTTCGCGTCACGGCCCTTGGCCACGGTCTCGAAATAGGCGGCCTTGTCGGCGTCCGCGATCAGCACACCGGCGTCATAGTGCGAGATGCCGTATTCGGACTCAAAGCGCGCGCGCTTCTGGTCCGGCAGTTCCGGCAGGCTCGCCTTGATCTCGTCGATCCAGGCCTGCTCGATTTCCAGCGGCAGCAGGTCCGGGTCCGGGAAATAGCGGTAGTCGTGCGCATCTTCCTTGGAGCGCATGGAGCGCGTTTCGACCTTCACGGGGTCGAACAGGCGTGTTTCCTGATCCACTGTGCCGCCGCCTTCGATGATCTCGATCTGGCGGCGCGCTTCGTACTCAATCGCCTGCTGAATGAAGCGGAACGAGTTCATGTTCTTCAGCTCGCAGCGTGTGCCGAGATGGCCAAAATCGCCCGTCTCACGGAATTTCTCGTACTGGCCCGGTTTGCAGACCGACACGTTCACGTCGGCGCGAAGGTTGCCCTTGTCCATGTCGCCGTCGCATGTGCCGAGCGCGATGACGATCGCCCGGATCTTCTTCACATAGGCGGCGGCCTCGGCGGGCGAGCGCACGTCAGGCTTCGACACGATTTCCATCAGCGCGACGCCGGAGCGGTTCAGGTCCACATAGGTCGAGTTCGGGTCCATGTCGTGGATCGACTTGCCGGCATCCTGTTCGAGGTGGAGGCGTTCGATACGGCACGGGAAGCTGTAGGCCTCGCCGCCATGGGCGGGCTCGACGTCCACATAGATCTCGCCTTCGCCGACGATGGGGTGGGCGAACTGGCTGATCTGGTAGCCTTGCGGCAGGTCAGGATAGAAATAGTTCTTGCGGTCGAACCGGCTGTAGAGATTGATCTCGGCCTTCAGGCCAAGGCCCGTGCGCACGGCCTGTTCGACGCACTTCTTGTTAATGACCGGCAGCATGCCCGGCATCGCGGCATCGACCAGCGAGACATTGCAGTTCGGATCGGCGCCGAATTCCGTCGAGGCGCCCGAGAACAGCTTCGCATTCGAGGCCACCTGGGCGTGGATCTCAAGCCCCATGACGACTTCCCAGTCGCCGGTGTCGCCTTTGATTACGTAGGGTGTGCGCGCTGACATGGCTTGCCTTCTGATCCAATTGAAAACCTGGGTTCTTCTAGCGGCAAGCGGCCCGGCCTGTCGAGCCGCGAAGGCTGCTCAATGGCCCCCGACTTCCCTTTTGCGTCGGACTGGTCAAGAATGCGGCCAAGCGTAATAGCGCATCGGGAGGGAAGCCATGTTGTTCAAGATGATCCTGGACGGGTCCGGGGAAGACGAACGGCCGATTGTGAGGGGCTTCCTGAAGTACCTCATCGCGGGCTTTTCGGTGGGCCTTCTGGTAGGCGCGATCGGCCTGTTCATGGTGATCGCCGCCTTTGGCAACCTCAAGCTGGACATGCCAATCCTGTTCATCGCGGCCATGATGCTGCAATTCGCGCCAATCAGCGGCCTTGTCGGCGTCGGAATCTATCTTTCGCGCATCACGGACAGGTCACGCGCAGATGACGAGGATGATGGCCCCGGCGGCGGCACGAAAGTGCGGGTCGAGGCAGCCGTCAGCGCCCGTCAGGCGCCTCCCCGGCTTCAGGCCGCGACCGCCAGCTAGATCTTGCCTTCTTCCTTGGCGCGGCGGTAGCGCTCACGCCGGGCAGCCATCTTGTCAGCGACGGAGGCAGACTGCGGAACACGCGTAGGCGCTTCACCTGTCGGTGTAGGTTCCACGACAGGCTCCGACGGCGTTTCTTCCACCAACTTGCCCTCGGCGATCAGCTGCTTGCGACGCGCGGCGACACGGGCTTCGCGGGCCTGCAGGGCCTTGCTCTTGGAATTGAACAGGCCTGAGAGTTTGGTCTTCTGCGCGCCTTTGAGCGGGGAACCGTCATGCGAGCGTTCCACCCGCCGCGCCAGAATGCGCGAAATCCGGAACGACACATAGGCCGCCACAAGAACAGCCACGAGCAGCATGCCGGCCATTTCCGGCGCGAACAGATCATACCCGTTCTGCGCCATCATCGCCCACATCAGGGCAATGGAGACAACAAGCATGATGGCGAAGAGAATGATAAAGCGTTTCATGAGTCTAACCTAGCATTCCGAAACGGATTTGCCACGAAACCTGCAGCAATCGTGAAGCAAATGTGATCGCCTTATTGCGGCGCAGCAGGTGATTCAGACTGCGCCAGCAGGTCCTCAGCGCCCACAGCCTCTTCAACGACGCTGAACAGGCCTTGCAGCTTAGTCTCGTCAGCAAATTCCGAACAACCCGTGTAAAATTCGACCCGCTTGGTGAATTCGGCCGTGCGCACTTCGAGGATTTTCGAGGAGGCATCGGTGCGGCAGCGACCGTCTGTCATCGTGTTCGTATAATTGCCGTTCAGCTCGGACAGGCCCTGCGACTCCAGCTGGTCGACCAGTTCCTGAAAGCCTTCAGGCGTTGCGAACGCGTCTTCCCTGACGATCACGTCAACGTCCGACGTGTCGCGATTGGCGCGCCGGAACAGCAGCACGCCGTCGTCGAACAGGTTGACCGAATAGGCCGGGCACGTGCCATAGCAGGGCGTGACCGTGAAGATGATGCCAGGCCCGCCAGCCGGCATGGCATAGGCGGGGGCTTCAGGCTCGGCCGACATCTCCGCCTCGGCGGGTGCCGCAACTTCCGTTGCGGGCTCTGCGGCTGGCGCAGGTGTCTCGGCAGGCGCACAGGCGGCCAGCATCGCCGCGAGGCCCATGCCGGTAAACACGCAAGCGATCGTCTTCATTTGGGTCATTACCACCACTTGTCCGCCTTCGCGACGAAACCGGCTGCCCGTTCCAGTTCGCCGCCGACACGGAAGCATGCCGCCTCGTCGAGCGCCTTGCCGATCACTTGCAGGCCAAGCGGCAGGCCGCTCTTGGATAGCCCCGTCGGCACCGAGATGCCCGGCAGGCCGGCGAGGTTTGCCGTTACAGTGAACACGTCGTTGAGATACATTTCCACCGGGTCGCCGCTCTTCTCGCCAAAGGCAAAGGCAGGGCTCGGGCAGGTCGGCGTCAGCACCGCGTCACAACCTTCGAACGCCTCAACGAAATCGTTGAGGATCTTGGTCCGAACCTTCTGCGCGCGCAGGTAATAGGCGTCGTAATAGCCGCTGGAGAGCACATAGGTGCCAATCAGCAGGCGGCGCTGCACTTCCGCGCCAAAGCCGCTGGCGCGCGTGCCCTCATAGGTCTGTGCGAGGTTGTTGCCCTCGATGCGGGCGCCATAGCGCATGCCATCGTAACGGGCGAGGTTTGAGGAGGCCTCGGCAGGCGCGACGATGTAATAGGCAGGCAGCGCATATTTCGTGTGCGGCAGGCTGATCTCGACAATCTCGGCGCCGGCCTCTTTCAGCCAGGCAATGCCTTGGTCCCAAAGACCGTTCATCTCGTCCGACAGGCCGTCGATCCGGTATTCCTTCGGAATGCCGATCCGCATGCCTTTGACGCCCTTGGACACATCGCTGCGCCAGTCTGGCGTCGGGATATCCAGCGATGTGGAATCCTTCGCGTCATGGCTGCACATGACTTCCAGAAGGATGGCGCTGTCTTCGACAGTCTTGGCAATCGGCCCCGCCTGATCGAGCGAGGAGGCAAACGCCACCATGCCGTAACGGCTGGCCCGGCCATAGGTCGGCTTGATGCCCACGGTGCCCGTGAAGGCCGCTGGCTGGCGGATCGAGCCGCCCGTGTCCGAGGCGGTGGCCGCGAGGCAGAGGTCTGCAGCAACAGACGCTGCTGAACCACCCGACGAACCACCCGGCGTGAGGCTTTGATTGTCGCCACTGCGGCGCCAAGGATTGATCACATTGCCATAATGCGAGGTCTCGTTGGACGATCCCATCGCGAACTCGTCCATGTTGAGCTTGCCGAGCATCACGGCGCCCTCGTCCCACAGGTTCTGTGTGACGGTGGACTCATAGGTCGGTGTGAACTCGCCCAGGATGCCGCTGCACGCCGTCGTGCGCACGCCCTTGGTGCAGTAAAGGTCCTTGATGCCCAGCGGCGCGCCTTCAAGACGCCCGCCCTCGCCCTTGGCCAGTTTCGCGTCCGACGCATCGGCCATGGCCAGCGCCTTTTCCGGCGTTTCCACGATATAGGCGTTCAGCACCCGCGCGCCCTCAATGGCCGTCACGAAGTCCTGCGTGATCTCGCGCGACGAAAACTGCTTGGCTTTCAGGCCATCAAGCGCTGCTGCGAGGGTGAGTTTGGTCAAATCGGTCATGTATAATCCCGCGAAGAAATCTGCCCGCTTGCTATGACGGCTTGGGGGGAAAGTTCAAGTCTCTGTGACCGCGCTTGTCAGCTTCAGAGGCGGGGCGCATCATCGAAAAGCAGGAACATCTGCACTTATTCGTGCGTTTTCCATGCCAACGCCTCCGTGAAGGACACCTCCCATGCGCCTCATCCTGCTTGCCCTCTCTGCCACTGCCCTGGCCGCCTGCGCGGCTAATCCGGCCACCCCATCCAAGCCCAAGGGTGTCGCCCAGTTCGCCGAGGACGCCCGCCTGGGCGAGCAAACCAACAAGGTCTGCTTTACCTCCACCATTGATGGGTTCCACGATGCGACAGATGACACGGTCGTGCTGTCCAAGGGCAACAAGGACTACCTGGTCGAAGTCTTCGGCAATTGCTTCAATCTCGACCAGGCCCAGCAAATCGCGGTCGACTCCACCTCAAGCTGCCTCAGCAAGGGTGATCATCTCATAACATCCGATTCCATTGCGGGGTTTGGCAACACGTCAGGCTTTGGCGTTCAGCGCTGCACCGTCAAATCCATCTATGCATGGGATTCCAAGGCCAAGGCACCCGAGCCGAAAGAATCCGAATAGCGCCGCCGTATCCGTGTGCTAGACAACTGATCATGCCCCATCCAGCACAGGCCTCGTTCGTCGAGGTAAAAACCTCCCCTTTCCACGGCCGCGGACTCTTCGCGGTCGCGCCCATTTCAGCTTCACAGACGATAGCGGTCTATCCGCTTCTGGTCCTGTCACACGAAGACACGGCCACCGTGCGATCCACGCTGCTGCACCATTACGTGTTCTATGTGGACGAGACCGAGGACGGGACCATGCGCGCAGCCGTCGCCTTCGGTGAAATCTCGATGTGCAATCACAGTCCGCAAGCGAACGCGGATTTCGTGGTGGATGGCGAGGCGCAGACCGTCACGCTCTCGGCCCGCCAGGCCCTGCAGCCCGGCGACGAAATCCTCATCGATTACGAGGAATTCGCGGAAGAGATTATCTGAGGCCTAGGCCTGGCCGGAATTTACCAGCGCGCGCAGTTCACGGCGCAGCACCTTGCCGATTGGCGATTTCGGCAACTCGTCGACAAAATGCACCTGCCGGGGCCGCTTGTAGGCGGTCAGCTGCCGGGCGCAGTGCGCGAGTACATCCTTCTCCGTCAGCTCCGGGTGTCGGCGCACCACGAAGGCATGCATCACATCCCCCGTGTCACCATCCGTCACGCCAGCAACGGCTGCCTCGGCAATGCCCTTATGCTCAGCCAGCACGGCGTCGACTTCGCTCGGGAACACGTTGAATCCGCCGACGAGAAGCATGTCCTTGCTGCGGTCAACGATGAAAAGATACCCGTCATCGTCGAGATAGCCGACATCGCCGGTCTTCATCATTCCGGACTGGTAGGCAGCAGCTGTTGTCTCTGGTCGACCGAGATAACCCGCCATGACCTGCGGACCCGCCACCGCGATCTCACCAACTTCACCGGGGCTTGCGAAACCGCCATCCTCGCGCAGGATCGCCACACCGGTGCCTGGCAGTGGTAGGCCAGCCGAACCGACCTTGGTGCGCGCGTCATGCGGGTTCACGCTGATCAGCGTTGTCGCCTCGGTCATGCCATAGCCTTCAATGACGCTGGAGCCGGTGAGGCCCGTCCACTCCGAACGCACCTGCGGGCTCAGCGCCATGGCGCCGGAAATCGTCAGTGTCAGGCGTGGCGGGTTCTCGTAGAACCACTTTTCTTCCATCAACTTGGCAAAAAGCGTGCTGACACCCGGAAACACGTCCGGGCGGAATTTCTTGAAAGCCGCCTTCAGGTTGGACAGCGGTTTCGGGCTTGGGACCAGAACAAGATGCGCCGCATTGCGCAGCGCAATCACCGACGCGAACAGGCCGAACACATGGTAGACCGGCAGGACGAGCAACATGGTCTGGCCCGGCTTGTCGATCATGTGCGGTGACAGGCTGGCGAACTGGTCAACATTGGTGACGAGGCCGGCTTCGGTCAGGCGCACGCCCTTGGAGATGCCGGTTGTGCCGCCGGAATACTGATAGATCGCGTCCTCATCGGCCTCGCGATCAGACGCATAGTCGGACACAGGCGTCGTGCGCGCCGCGCCAAGCTTCAGCGCTTCGGCCATGGGCACATGGTCGACGATCAACGGTCGGCCCATCTTCTTGACGTGCTGCAACACGAAATCCATCACGGCCTTTTTCACCGGTGCGAAAAAGTCCGTCAGCGACAGCGACACCACGGTGTGAATGCGTGTCCCGGTCAGCGCTTCTTCCGTCATCTCCGGAAACAGGCTCGACGTGATCAGGACGCAGGCTTTTGCATCGCGCAACTGGCGGCGCGTTTCGTGCGCAGTGTAGAGCGGGTTTACATTGGTCAGCACAAGGCCAGCGCGCAGAACGCCCAGCATCGCCACCACATAGGAAATACAATTGGGCGACTGGATCGCCACGACGTCACCTTTCGAGAGTCGCAGCTCATCGCGCAGGTAGCGCGCAAGGTTAGCCGAATGCGTCTCTACGTCAGCAAAGCTCAGTGTCGCGCTGGCGCCATTTGGCAAAGCGGTCGACAGGAAAGGCGCGTTCGCATGGTCGCGCGCCGCTGCCTCCATCAGGCTTTCGATCCGCCGCGGCGCATACGTGCCAAGCGCTTTATGGAAAGCCGCCGCTTCCCGGTTATAGAATTTCGGGACCGGCTGGTCCTCATACGGAATGGCGGTGATTGACGAAACAGCAGACATGAACTCTCCAGCCCCCTGGCAGATCGGGATCGTCCCAACCTGACACATTGCCTTTGAAACATGCTGAACCCGATCGATGAAATTTCACCGATCGCGAAATTATCTACCCGTAAACACAGGCTTTCGCTTCTCGAGGAAGGCAGCCGCACTCTCGGCGGCGTCTTCTGTCTCCATCAGGGACCGGATTTCCTTGATCGCCCAGTTACCGACATCGCGCCAGTCCGGGTCCAGGGTGCGGCGCAGGCCCGCCTTGATCGACTGCACGGCACGCGGGGGATTGGCCGCAATCCTGCCTGCAATCTCCATTGCCGTTGGCAAGAGGTCATCCGGCGCGACGACACGTGATACGAGGCCAATCTCCTTGGCAGTCTGCGCATCAATGATATCGCCCGTGAACAGCATTTCCGCCGCCCGCTCGCGCCCCACCACCTGCGCCAGCCGCCCGAGGCCGGGCGCATCGCAGCAAAGCCCGCGCTGTACGAATAGCTCACCGAATTTCGCCGTCTCCGATGCCACGCGTATGTCTGCCATCAGCGCCAGCTCCATGCCCCAGCCGAGCGCAAAGCCATTGACTGCGGCAATCACCGGAATGTCTGTATAGAGCAGAGCGTCCGCTGCCGGGGTCAGGCCGCCCGTACGGCGCCCTCGCGACTTCATCTCGGCCGGCCCCCTGGCCTTCTGGCTAAGGATCTCCTTCACATCGTCGCCGGTGCAGAATCCGCGCCCCTCGCCGGTGATCACGATCACTCGCGCCTCGCTGTCTCGCACGGCGTCTTCCAGCGCCATGTAGAGCTCATAGTTCAGCGCATTCATCACCTGCGGACGCCTGAGCGTCAGCAGCGCGACATGGTCCTTCATCTCGATGGTCATTACCGTCATGGCGGCCTCCCTTGTTATTTTGGGAGACTATGCGGGCCCTGTACCGGCCTGAACAAGCGACGACGTCGGGTAAGGCTCAGGGCGTCATGCGCTTGTGGGCGAGCGTGTTGCCGCGCGCGCTGTAGCTGTAGTCGAGCCGATCAGCGCCTGCATCGATGATGTCGAAACAGCGCGGTGCGTCATCAGTATCGCCGTTCAAAGTGAAAGACATTCCGTCAGCTTCCGGCGTCATCGTGGTGCAATCATTCACAATGGCGATTGTCTCGTTGCCAATCGGCTCCTCATTATAGACACTGCTCATCTGGTCACCGCTGATCGTGAACACGTTCATCGGGTCTTCCAGCGACTGCCATGTGCCCTGCATCATCGCCAGCAGGTTCGCCTCTTCAGCCATCGCCGCGGCAGGGGCCGGTTCAGCGGCCACCGGTTCAGCCGGCGCATTTTTCGGTGCCGGTGTACAGGCGGCCAGCGCGGCGATCACGGCGCCAGCGAATACTGCTCGAAACATCATGTCCATTTATCCCTTGCCATACGTTTGCGCCGCCAATCCTGATCAGGACTCGCGGCGCAATGCACGTGACAAAATAGAGGGATCTAGCGCTTGAGGTGCTCGAGGCCCTTGATGGTGCCCGGCTTCACCGATGGGTTCGACGCGTTGGTCTTCACCTTCTCGGCCTTCGGCTTGCGGACTTCCTTGTTCGTCTTCTTCTGACCTTTGGCCATGATCGTGTTCCTGTGCTCGGACCAGAAATTGGTCCTGCTTCACAGGTGGGGGTGATCAGGTGCTTAAATAAGGCAGGCGCAGACTTATGTTTTGCGCAGTGCAGGCCGTCCTACTCGACGGCCTTCGGCACGACGAAAAAGCCATCGGCGCTGCTCGGGGCATTCGCCAGAACCTGGTCCTGGATATTGCCGTCCGTCACGACATCGTCGCGCATCGGCAGCTTGGTGGCCACCACGGATGTCATCGGCTCCACGCCTTCAACATCGACTTCATTCAGCTGGTCGATCCAGCCGAGGATGCCGTTCAGCTCGCCAGCCATCTCTTCGAGGCGCTCTTCGGGCACCGCAATGCGCGACAGGCGGGCAACCTTGCGGACGTCTTCCTTGGTAACGCTCATTTTATGGGCTCCGGTAGCTTGGCTTCGTTCCCGCCCGAATACGCGATAGGCAACAAGGCTTCAAGGCGCTATGTGAGCGGCCAATGGCCGTTACAGATCTCGACTCACTGCCGCGCACCGGCGTCCTCATCGGGATCGATCCCGGCACGAAGACAATGGGCGTCGCCGCAACTGACGGCATCCGCATGCTCGCGAGCCCGGTCGAGACCATCCATCGCGTCAAGGCGCTCGGCCCTTCGCTCACCCGCCTCTTCGAGATCTATGACGACCGCAAGGCCGTCGCCCTCGTCATCGGCCTGCCGCTGAACATGGATGGCAGCGAGGGCCGCCGCGCCCAATCCAGCCGCGCCCTCGCCTGGAATATCCTGCAGAAGCGCGACGTACCGATCTTCTTCCAGGATGAACGCCTTTCCAGCGCCGAAGCCGAAAGCGCCATGTGGGAGGCGGAAGTCTCTCGCAAGCGCCGCGACGACCGGATCGACGCGCAAGCCGCCGCCATCATCCTCAAATCCACCCTTGATCTCCTGGAGCGCCGCCAATGACATCCTTCATTTTCGCGCTCCTGCCCGTGATCATAATCGTCGCCATCGGACGGCTGATTGCAGCGAAGAACTGGATCACCCCCGACGGCTGGCGCGCCATCGAGCGGATCTCCTATATCCTGCTCTTCCCCGCCCTGATCATCCGCTCGCTCGGCAATGCGCCTTTCGACACCGCGCCGTGGAAACTCGCCGCCGCGCTGATCATCGCCCAGCTCGTGCTGGCCGCTATCGGCTTCTCAGCGCGTTTCTGGCCCGGCATGGAGCGCCCGGCGGTTGGCTCGATCATCCAGTCGAATGTCCGCTGGAACACATTCGTCGCGCTCTCGCTCGGCTCTATCCTGTTCGGCGACGAAGGCCTTGCCCTTGTCACCATCGCCGCCGCGGCAATGATCCCCACAGCCAACGTGCTCTCGGTCTACGGCCTGATTCTGAACGCCGAACACGCGCCTGGCACCAAGCCCCGGCCCTTCCGCGCCCTGATGACCAACCCGCTGATCATTGCCTGCGTCATTGGCGGCATCGTTGCGGCGACCCATTTCCAGAGCCCGAAAGTGCTCGACGACACGCTCCGCATCCTCGGCCAGGGCACGATCGCACTCGGCCTGCTCAGCGCGGGTGCCGGTGTCGACCTTGCTGCCCTGCGCCGCGCGGGCGTGCGCACCTTCACATGGGCCCTCGTGCGCCTGCTCGGCCTGCCCACTGCAGCGCTTGCAGCAGGCCTCGCCATCGGCCTTAGCGGCACGCCGCTCGCCGTAATGCTCATCTGCGCCAGCGTGCCGACCGCCACCAATGGCTATATCCTCGCCCGCCAGCTGGGCGGTGACGGCCCGCTCTCGGCAAACCTGATCGCCGTCGAAACCGTGCTCGCCATGATCACCCTGCCGCTGATCTGGTTCACCGCGATACATTTCGGCCTCGCCTGAGGCTTGCAGGCGACCGGAATCGCGCCTAAACCGCCCCAAATCGAAAGGGCTTCCATGCCGATGGCGGGATACACTTACAGCTTCGATCACGCGCACTTGCTGGGAATCGAAGGCCTTCACCCTCTGGATATAACCCACATTCTGGACCTCGCCGACCGCTATGCGGATGCCACGCGCGCGGGCCAACGCGCCGATCCGGTCCTTACCGGGCGCACGGTGGTGAACCTCTTCTTCGAGAATTCCACACGCACGATGAGCAGTTTCGAGATCGCCGCGAAACGCCTCGGTGCTGATGTCATCAACATGCCGGTCGCCAATTCCAGCGTGAAGAAGGGCGAGACCCTGATCGACACGGCGATGACGCTGAACGCCATGAAGCCGGACGTGCTGGTCATCCGCCACTCGGCGTCCGGTGGCGCCAAGCTGCTCTCCCGCAAGGTCGACTGCGCGGTCATCAATGCCGGCGATGGCACCCATGAACACCCGACGCAGGGCCTGCTCGACGTCCTGACGATCCGCCGCAACAAGGGCCGCGTCGAAGGGCTCAAAGTGGTCATTTGCGGCGACATCGCCCACAGCCGCGTCGCCCGCTCCACCACGATGGCGCTGCACCTGCTCGGCGCTGAGGTTCATCTCTGCGGCCCGAAAACCCTCCTGCCACCCGGCACGGATACATGGGGCGCTGCCAGCGCGACGACGGATTTCGACGCCGCCCTGAAAGGCGCTGATGTGGTCATGATGCTGCGCCTGCAGATGGAGCGGATGGACGGCGCCTTCCTGCCAAGCCGCCGCGAATATTTCCGCTATTTCGGGCTGACGCAGGAACGCCTCGCGCTAGCCCTGCCGGACGCAACCGTCATGCACCCGGGTCCGATGAACCGCGGCATCGAGATCGAAAGCGCCATTGCCGACGGGCCGCGCTCCGTCATCACAGAACAGGTCGAAATGGGTGTCGCCGTGCGCGAAGCCGTGCTGGACCTTCTCGCGGGGACACACCGATGAGCCTCTCGATCCACAACGCCCGCCTGCTCGACCCCGCCACCGGCCTGGACGAACCCGGCGCGATCTTCATCGACAAGGGCAAGATCAAGGATATCGCCAAGGGCCACTCCGGTCCTCACAGCGACGCGAAAGAAACCCTCGACGCAGGAGGCCTCTGCCTCGCGCCCGGCCTGATCGACCTGCGCGTCAAGACTGGCGAGCCCGGCGACGAGCAGAAGGAAACGCTGGCCACAGCCTCCCGCTCAGCCGTTGCCGGCGGCGTCACCAGTTTCGTTGTGATGCCTGACACGCGCCCCGTCGTGGACGACGTCGCCCTCGTGCGCTTCATCATCGAGCAGGCCCGCAAGACCGCCAAGGCCCGGATCTATCCATCCGGTGCGCTGACAGTCGGCCTCCGGGGCGAGCAGATGGCCGAGATTGGCCTTATGGCAGATGCCGAAGCGATCATCTTCACCAATGGCGACATGCCGATTGCCAACGCCTCCGTCATGAAGCGCGTGATGGCCTATGCTGCCAGCCGCAATGCACTTGTCATGTCGCGGCCCGATGAACGTGCGCTTTCCGGTTCCGGCGTGATGAATTCCGGCGCCCTCGCCGCGCGGATTGGCCTCTCGGGCATACCGCCGGAAGCCGAATGGATTGGCGCTGCCCGTGACGTGATGCTGGCCGAAGCGACCGGCTGCCGTCTCGTGGTCGACCAGGTCTCAACCGAACGCACACTGCAGATCATCGCTGCCGCGCGGGGCCGCGGTGCAAAGATCCACGCCACCGTGGCCGCCCATACGCTCTTCTTCAACGAGCGCGACGTCGGCGACTATCTCACCTATTGCAAGGTCAACCCGCCTTTCCGCGACGAGGAAACACGTCAGGGCCTGATCGCCGCCCTGAAACGCCGCGAAATCGACGCGGTGGTCTCGGCGCATGATCCCCAGCCGCCGGAAGAAAAGCGCCTGCCCTTCGGCGAAGCGGCCTTTGGCGCGGCTGGCCTTGAAACCACGCTGTCGGCCCTGATGAGTCTCGTCAATGACGCGGACCTGCCGCTGCTCGATGCCCTCGCGCCCGTCACGTGCCGGCCGGCCGACCTGCTCGGCCTTCCGCAAGGCCGCCTCAAGACTGGCGCACCGGCTGACCTGATCCTGTTCAATCCGGGCAAGCCATGGCTCTGCGTGCGGGAAGAGCTGCGCTCACGCTCGACCAATTCGCCCTTCGATGGCCGCCGCCTGCAGGGCCGCGTCATACGTACGCTCGTCGGCGGCGAAACCGTATTCGAATATGCGGCGGCTGGCTGACGCCTCGAAATGGGGCGATCTGCAATTCAACTTTTCGCCCTGGCCACTTCAAGTTGACCGGGGGCAACCTTGCTGCCACATGCATTTCATGGGGAATGCGCAACACAGAATAAGATACGCCGCTGTCACACTCGCGTGGCTCTTGGCAGCTTCGTCCACTCTGTCGGCTTGCAGCGAAACCGCCAGCCTGCACGCAGAGTCACCCATCCAGCGCTGCATGAACATGAGCGGCGCGCTTGAAGCGCCGAATGAGGGCGAGTGGGGCTATACAGTCCGCTTCGAGGACATCGATCGTATCAAGGCGGCCGGGTTCGACACGATCCGCCTGCCGGTCAAATGGTCTGCCCACGCTGGCACCTGGGGCCGATACAAGATCGAAGACCACCTCCTTGATCGCACTGACGAGATCATCAATTACGCGCTGTCGCAGGATATGAATGTCATCCTCAACGTTCATCATTACTACGACCTGAACATGGAACCGGCCAAGCATGAGCGCCGCCTCGAAAGCATCTGGAAGCAACTTTCAAAGCACTACGAATCCTATCCCGACTCGCTGATCTTTGAAGTGCTCAACGAGCCGCACACGAAGATGACGCCGAAACGGACTGACGCCCTCAACAAGCGAATCGTCCACAGCATCCGGCAGTCCCAGCCACATCGCTGGATCATCCTTGCCACGGCGGAATGGGGGTCGCTGACCGGCTTGTTGCAAAGCGCCCCGCCAGCCGATTCGCGTGTCATCCTGTCATGGCACTATTACGACCCCTTCAGTTTCACCCACCAGGGCGCAGAATTCTTCGAGCCGATGCCGCCGGTCGGCACGCATTGGGGGACAAAGGCCGAGATCGCCGTTGCGACGGCTGACTTCGAGCGCGCCGCCACATTCCGCGACCTGCATGACCAGCCTCTCCTTCTCGGTGAATTCGGTGCCTTCGATGCGGCGCCGATGGAAGACCGGGTCCGCTGGACCCGTACCGTTCGCAAATTGGCGGAAGAAAATGACTTTGGCTGGTGCCATTGGGGATTTTCCTCCAATTTCCGCGCCTACAATCCCGAAAAGGAAGCCTGGATCGAGCCGATCCGGGCCGCATTGCTCGACGATTGACCTGAGGCCCTTGCCGCAGGCTGGCACTGTTCGTAGACCATCTCTCTGAACGCGGCAGGGAGAACACGGCATGCAGGCATGGATGGGATACGGCGCGGCTGTAACCTGCGGCTATCTCGCAGGCTCGATCCCGTTTGGACTGCTGATTACCAAGGCAGCGGGCCTCGGGGACATCCGTGCAATCGGCTCCAAAAGCATTGGCGCCACGAACGTGCTGCGGACCGGCCGCAAAGACCTCGCACTCGCCACACTGCTCCTCGACAGCCTGAAGGCCGGCCTCGTCGCCTTTGCCTTCACCTGGTTCTTTGGTCGCGAGATTGGGTTCGTGGCGGGCGCCATGGCCTTTGTCGGCCATTGCTATCCCGTCTGGCTGGGCTTCAAGGGCGGCAAGGGCGTTGCCACCTATGCCGGCCTCCTGCCCTTCACGACGCTGCCGGGCTTCTGCGTTGCCGCGCCGGTCTGGCTCATCGTCTTCACGCTCACCCGCATCTCCTCACTTGCCGCCCTCAGCGCCGCCGTGCTCGTTCCTCCCGGCGCATGGCTGCTGGGAGAGCGCAATGAGGTCGTTCTGGTCGGGCTGACACTTCTCTCCGTTTTCGTTTTCTGGACTCACCGGGCAAATATTGGCCGCTTGCTGAAAGGCACCGAACCCAGGTTCGGCAAATCGAAGGCCGAGCCGGAAGCATGAGTCCGGCGCGGCCCCTGTGCGACACTGAGCGTCGTGATTGGGTCCGTCTGGCCCGCACGCAGAATGTTGGCCCCATCACAGCGCTCCCGGTTGATGCGGTGGGGACGAGATCCCCCAGAGCGCCTGATCGTCTCTGAAAGCCCGTTTGGCTATCGAGCCACGGCCCACAATTTCCCCGTCACAACCGCATCACCACCGGACTGTCCACGCCGCGTGGTCGTCGTGGAGGTCGCCGAACGTCCTCGATCGCTCATTTCCACCCCAATTGCCCGAAGCGGGACGCGAAGTCATGGCCTCGCCGGGCTCGCCCATCAATCTACGGGCCACCGCACAAATACCCTTATCTATCAGGAGCCTTCTGCCGTAAGACAGGCTATGAGGTGGGCGTACCCCGTTCACCCAAACCCATGCCAATCGATGAAATTGCCCGTGTCTGCTGTATTGGTGCCGCGCGATGTGCAGCCATTCTTGTGGAACTGGAGCTATCAGGTCTCGCCGTGACCCTTCCGGGCGGGCTTGCAGCTCGCACAGTCTGAGTGCTGGCCGCTGTGTTCTGAAAGCACCGTGCCCGACAGGAAAATGCTGCCAGAGGCCAGCGATGGCTGGACGACCCCCGCCATCACCTCTAAGCCTCCTCTCAAATCAACAATCCGGCGCAGGCATATGATGCCCGTTCAAATGCGCAGACGTGACTGAGGTAAACCGGACTTGGCGAATTGGCTTCTCTACGCCGCGGCATTGGGTCTGGTGTCATCCGGGGTCCTCTCAGCGCACGCACAGGAACCGTCCGAGGTCGCCACGCCGTCAGACAAACTGACGGAACACGTCGTTCTCGAAGCCGATTACATCTATGAATTGCGCGAAGAAAACAGTGTCGTTGCCGAAGGCAATGTCGAGGCGCTGTATGAAGGCCGCGTGCTGCGCGCCGACCGCATCATCTACAACAAGACCACAGACCGCGTCCGCGCCACCGGCAATGTCATTATTGTTGATACTGACGGGTCACAGCAGTTTGCCGACGAAGTCGAAGTGAATTCAGATCTCGCGGACGGCTATGCCATCGGCTTCTCGGCCCGCCTGCCTGAAGGGGCAACAATCGTTGCCAATTCCGCGATCCGCAAGAAAGACGGCGTGAACGCGCTTGAGCAGGTCATCTACACGTCCTGTGAGCTTTGCGGCGACGATACAACCCCGACCTGGTCGCTGCGCGCCCGGCGCGCGGTGCTGGATCAGGAAAGCCAGATGATCTCGTACCGTGACGCGATCATAGAAGTTGGCGGCATTCCGGTCTTCTACCTGCCCTATCTCTCTCATCCGGACCCATCATCAGACCGCCGCTCGGGCTTCCTCGTCCCTTCAGGCGGTCTCTCGTCCAAGCTCGGCACCTTCTACCAGCAACCCTATTACTGGGCGATTTCGGAGTCGCAGGACCTGACCATCTCGCCGATGGTCAGCGCCAATGTGAACCCGCTGCTTGAACTCGATTATCGGAAGCGATTCTATTCCGGCGGCATCAAGATCAATACAAGCATCACGCACGAAGCCGATTTCGACAGCGATGGCGTCACGTTCGGCGACGAGAAATGGCGTGGCCACGTCTATGGCAAGGGTCTCTTCGCGATCAGCCCCGAATGGCAATGGGGTTTCGGGGTCGAGGCTCAGTCCGACGATCTCTACGACCGGCGCTATGACATCGACGGCCAGGGCGAACGCCGCGGCATCTACAGCAGTCAGCCACGGCGCTTGCTGTCCCAGATTTTTGCAGTGGGTCAGGGCAACAGCTATTACACCGACATCGCCGTGCTGGATTTCCAGGGCTTGCGCGGAGCCGATGATTCCAAAAGCCTTCCAACGGTCGCGCCCGTATTCTTCAGCGAAAAATACTGGGACCTCGGGGATTACGGCTTTGCGGCCGTCAATGCTTCGTCTGCCATGCTCACGCGGGAAAACGGCCTGAACAGCCAGCGCGTCAGCGTCGGCGGTGAGTGGTCCGATCTGAACATCCTGCCGGGCGGATTCACATTTGAGCCCTTCGCCGAACTCCGTGCAGACTATTACGCGCTCAATGAAGACGTTTCGGGTGAGCCCGATGTCAGCCGCGCGGTGGGCAATGCCGGCGCACGCCTCTCCTATCCGCTGGTGCGCCCGGGCAAGGTCGTTGACCTGATGGTGGAACCCACCGTGATGGCCGCCTGGGGCTTCTCGAACGTCAACGGCACGGCCATCCCCATCGAGGACAGCGCACTCTTCGAGTTCGATGAAGGCGACCTGTTTGAGGCCAATGGCTTTGGCAATTACGACCTCTATGAAGGCGACGGAAAAGCTGCCGCCGGACTGACAGCACGGGCCGTCTTCAAGAACGGGCCTGAGTTCAGCACCACGCTGGGCCGTCGCTGGCGCTCGCGCACAGACCCGAATTTCGACGTCGCCAGCAATCTCGACGGCACGTCATCCGACTGGGTCGCGTCGGCGTCAGCCGATTTCGGCAGCGCGCTCAAGCTGGACACGCGCGTGCGCCTGGATGATGACGGGTACAAGCTGAACCGGATCGATGCGCGCCTCAGTACGAACTACAAGCGTTTGCGCGCCGTCGCCCAGTACTACAACATCAACGAGCGCGTGAGCCCGGGCGGCAACCCTGATGAAGGCATATTCATGCGCGGCGAGTTCCAGGTAACCAAGCGTTACTCGGTCATTTTTGGCCAGCTGCGCGATATCGTGGGTAACCTGAATGCCAAGCGCGAATTCGGCGTCGCCTATGAAGACGACTGCTCAAGGTTTGAACTCGTTTACCAGCGCTCCGAACTGAACGACCGCACGCTGGGTCCGTCAGAAGGCATCCAGTTCCGCTTCTCGCTCAAATCCATCGGCGAGTTCGGATCAAGCGAATTTGATTGATTCGGGCCAGCCGGTCGGCCACCCCAGTGCCAGCATGTTGACGAACCTGATTTTTCTGTAACGATTCAGGCATGACTGCCCTGATCCGTTGCGCCTTGCGACAGGACTTGTATGGTCCGCATCAGTTATATGTTTGGGCCCGGCTGGGGGCTCAATGGAGAGAATACATGGTTCGTCAGTTACTCGTCGCTGCCTCCCTGTTCGCACTGTCTGCTGCAGGCGTCGCCAATGCGCAGGAGCCAACGGATTCTGGCCGCCTGGCGCTTGAAGGCATTGCCGCGGTGGTCAATGACAAGCCGATTTCCTACTCGGATGTGCGCCAGCGCGCCCGCCTGCTCCTGCTCAGCCTCGGCGGACAGCAGCCGAGCCCCGAGCAGATACAGCAGATCACAGGCCAGGCCCTTGAACAGCTGATCGATGAAAGCCTCCAGCTGGAGAAGGCCTCCGAATTCGACATGGAGATCGACCCAAGCGAAATCGACGGCGCGGTTGAAGACATGGCCCGCCAAGGCGGCTCTACCGGTGACCAGTTGAAAGCCCAGCTGCTTGAGTCCGGCGTGAACCCGTCCAGCCTGGAAGAGCAGATGCGCGCGGAGATTGCCTGGAACCGCGTCATGAGCGGCCTCTATGGCTCGCGTATCCGCGTGTCCGAAAACCAGGTCGATGACCAGCTTGAGCGCATGCGCACGGCATCCAAGAAGACCCAGTATCGCGTGTCGGAAATCTTCCTCTTCGCCCCGGACGAAGACACCAAGGCTCAGGCCCTCTCGGCCGCCACAACCGTTCTTGACCAGCTGAAACAAGGCGCAGACTTCCGCGTCGCAGCCCAACGCATCTCGTCGGCGCCAACCGCTGCAACGGGCGGTGACATGGGCTGGATTTCCACAGAAGACCTCGCGCCGGAACTGGCTGCAGCGGTCTCAGGCATCGGACAACCCGGTCTGCTCGAGCCTATTGCTGTCGAAAATGGCGTCTACATCCTGCTTGTCGCCAACAAGCGCGAGCCAAGCCAGGCTGTGACCAAGGTCAATCTCAAGCGCCTCTTCGTATCCGACGGCAATGAGGAAGACCTGCAAGCCGCCATGGACCAGATCAAGACCTGTGACGACGTGCAGAGCATCGCCAACTCCAAGACGAACCTGCGCGCTACAGACCTTGACGAGATCAACATTGACGAGCTTGGCCCCGAGGGCAAGGATCTGGTAATGGCTGTCGATGTCGGCCAGCCCACGGCCATCTTTGCGGCCTCCGGCGGCCTCGCCACCATGTATGTCTGCGAGCGCAATGACGGCGTCGAGGCCCTGCCCTCGCGCGACGATCTGAAGGGCAGCATCAAGAACCGCGAACTCGGCATGATCTCCGAGCGCGAGCTGCGCAACCTGCGCCGCGAAGCCACCATCATCTATCGTTAGGGCTTGCGTGATTACGCGTTTGGAACCACACCTCCGCGCGTGACCCAAAGCACTCCCTTCCTGCCGCTGGCATTGACCATGGGCGACCCCGCTGGCTGTGGCCCCGCCATCACGGCGGATGCCTGGCGCCAGTTGCGGGCCAATCCGCGCTTGGCGTTCTACGCCATCAGTTCTCCGGCACTTTATCCTGCGGACCTTCCCGTCCGCGAGATTGCCTCACCGGAAGAGGCCGCGGATGTGTTTCCGCACGCCCTGCCCGTGCTCACGCTCAATGATGTGCCCGACATCCGGCCCGGCAAGCCACACGCCGAGGCCGCACCCGCCATCATCCGTTCGATTGCACTGGCCACGTCCCACGCGCTGGAGGGACTGGCAGGCGGCGTTGTCACCAATCCGATCAACAAGGCCCTGCTCTATGGCGCCGGCTTTGCTTATCCCGGCCACACTGAATACGTCGCGCACCTTTGCGCCGACCCGCATAGCCCGCCGCCCAAGCCGGTCATGATGCTCGTCGGCGGCGGCCTGCGCGTTGCGCTCGCCACGATCCACATTCCGCTCATGACCGTAGGCTATGCGCTGACCGTCCCCGGCCTGGTACAGATCGGCCAAATCGTTGCCGCGTCCCTGCGCCGGGATTTCGGCGTCGCCACGCCGCGCATCGCCTTTACCGGGCTGAATCCGCATGCGGGCGAAGGCGGCACGATCGGGAAGGAAGAAATCTCGGTCATCAATCCCGCTGCCCATGCCCTGCGCCTCGCCGGCGTGGACATGTCGGACGCACGCCCTGGTGACACGGTCTTTGCCGAGGCGCTCGGCGGCGCCTATGACGCTGTCATCGCCATGACGCATGATCAGGGCCTCATTCCGGTCAAGACGCTGGACATGTGGGGCGGCGTGAACGTCACCCTCGGCCTGCCCGTCGTGCGCACCAGCCCGGACCATGGCACAGCCTACGATGCCGCCGCCGCAGGCACCACGCGGCCGGACAGCCTTATCGCCGCCATCCGCCTGGCCGCCTCCATGACCGAAGCCCGCGCGAGCGCCCCAGCATGACCGATATGAACCGACCGGAACTGACAGACGCCCCGGCCCGCAAGGCGCTCGGCCAGCATTTCCTGTTCGACCCCAGCATCCTGCACCGCGCCGCCCTTGCCGCGGGCCCGGTGAAAGACCGTGTTGTCATCGAAGTCGGCCCAGGCCCAGGCGGACTGACGCGCGCCCTGCTCGATGAAGGCGCCGGCACTGTCATCGCAGTCGAGACAGACCCACGCTTTGCCGAGGCGCTGACGCTCTGGCCCGCGGCCCGCGAAGGCCGCCTCATCGTCATCCAGAAGGATGCCCGTAAGGTCAATTTTGAGAAACTGGTCGAGGAGGCTGGCGCCACGCAGCCTGCGATGATCATCGCCAACCTGCCCTATAATGTCGGCACGCCCCTCCTTGTCGGCTGGCTCAAGGCCGGTGACTGGCGTGGCGAGATGGCACTTATGTTTCAGAAGGAAGTCGCTGAGCGCATCTGCGCTGCACCGGACACAGATCATTACGGCCGCCTCGCCGTGCTCGCCCAGTCTGCCACGCGCCCTTACATCTCCTTCACGCTGCCGCCCGGTGCCTTTTCGCCGCCGCCCAAGGTCGACAGCGCAGTCGCCGTGCTCGAGCCCCTGCCCGCCGAACAGCGCTTCCAGCATATCGACCTGCTCGAACAGATCACCGGCGCCGCCTTCGGCCAGCGCCGCAAGATGATGCGCGCAGCCCTGAAACCTTTCGCCAAGAAGCGCGGTTTCAAAGCCGAAGAATGGCTCCAGAGCGTCGACATCGACCCAACCGCGCGGGCGGAGACGCTGACGCAGGCTGACTTCAGGCGACTGGCAGCCAGCCTCGCTTAGCGCGCATTTCGACCAGACATTGCGAATCGACGGCGATGCGATCATGCTGGCGGCAGTCCACGCTCGCCATCGCAGGCAGGACCGGGCTCCGGGGAAATGCGTCCCTGTCCGACGATCTGAAGAATACAACAGGAGCAGTAAAATGCGGAAATTGAAAACGACAGGCCTGATGCTGGCCGGCCTTCTCATGCTGGCCGCATGTGGCGAGAATTCGAGTGCCGAGAAGACAGGCGAGAAGATGGATTCCGCCATTGAGGAAGCCGTAACGGGTGAGGTCGACCACGATGACGGCATGCTCGAAAATGCCGGCGAAGCGATCGACGAAGTGACGGGCAATGAAAATACCGATCCTGTCGACGCCGTTCACGACGCTGCCGAAGACGCAACCGACCCGGAATGATCCAGGCCTGAAACGATCTAAAGCCATCCCCCTGTCGCTCAGCGATGAGGGGGATGCGCTTCTCCCGATGGCGCCAGTGCTGCTAAGCCTTGCGCGTCATCGAACCCGACAGGTCTAGTGCCTCTGCCACCGTATTCGAAATCGTGCCGAATTTCCGGACGTTCTTGTGCAGCAATTCGAGCCGGTGATCCGTCTCGTCACTGTCCACCACAATCTCATAGGCAATGGACACCATTTTCGGCGGAGAATCCTGGCGTATGCCGTGCAGGCTGATTTCGATGCCGCGAAGTTGGAATTCGAGCATCGGCGTCACGCGCTCCACGCCTTTCAGCATGCAGGCAGCCACAGATGCCAGTAACAGTTCCGCCGGATTGAACGCGTCGAGCCGCCCCTTGAGGTCTGTATCGATCACCAGTACGGCCTCTTTCGCCCGCGCCTCGCCGTCACAGTGTACTCAAGCATCGCGCGTATCCCAGCCGTCTGGTTTCAGGAACCTGAAGCCTAGGGCAGGCTCGCGCGTAGCGATACCTTTGCTTCCATACGGTCCGCATTCAGATGTCCCGTCAGAGGGCAGGATGCAGGGATAGGTCGGCTAGGGTTTCCCGTCGAACGGCTCGACCACGATATCCGTCACTTCCTCGAATGTATGCGAGCGGTCGAGCCCGCCGCGCAGCACATACCAGGCGATAAGGACAACCCCGGCAAAGGGGAGCAGCCATAGGAGCCAGACCCGCTTTGCCTTTGGGCGTGGCGGAGGGGCCGGGGGCTCATGCGAATGGCCACCAGTCTGAGGTTCATTATCATTCGTCATGCGCTGGCCCTTTCCGGGAGGACTTGCAAAAACGGCTAAACGGTTCGGTTGTCTCAGGCCTCGCCAAGGAGACGGCGGACATGGTCTTCAAGGTCCAGCTGGCGCAGCCGTTTCAGGCGCTCCACCAGCAGAATGCGTCGCAGGCGCTGGTACGCTTCGTCAAGGTTGTCATTGACGATGGCGTAGTCATAGCGGCGCCAGTGCATGATCTCGCGGCGCGCATCCACCATACGGCGCGCAACATCTTCAGGTGTCGAGCCCTCGCGGGCAGCGAGGCGCGCTTCCAGCTCTTCGATGCTTGGCGGCAGGATGAACACGGAGACCACGTCATTCGGCATCTGGTCGTGCAGCGCATCGGCGCCCTGCCAGTCGACATCGAAAAGGATGTCCTCGCCGCTTTCCAGTTTGGCGACCGTGTCGGCGCGTGGTGTGCCGTAATACTTGTCGAACACGTGCGCCCATTCAAGGAATTCACGGCCCGCAATCATGGCCTTGAAATCCTCAACGGATTTGAAGTGGTAATGCGCGCCTTCCTGCTCGTTCGGTCGCGGTTTTCGCGTCGTGGCGGAAACTGAAAGGTTCACGTCCTCGAACTCGTTCAACAGCATATGCGACAGCGTCGTCTTGCCTGCACCCGACGGGCTCGACAGGACGAGCATCAGCCCCCGGCGCTTTCCCATTTGCTCATTCGACATTCGCGGCCTGCTCCTTGAACTGGTCAATCACCCCTTTGAGGCCGAGACCGGCATTCGTCAAATCGAGGCTGACAGATTTCGAGCAAAGTGTGTTGGCTTCGCGGTTGAGTTCCTGTGCCAGAAAGTCGATCTTGCGGCCTGCAGGCGAGCCCGCCGCCAGCAATTCCCGTGCGCCAATGAAGTGCGCGGACAGCCGGTCCAGCTCCTCGCGCACGTCGGCTTTCGCGGCGCTGAGAGCGATCTCCACCGCCGCACGGTCAGCATCGACGCGGCCTTCGGCATCGAGTTCATCAAGCTGTTTGGTCAGGCGCGCCTTCAGCAGCGCGGGCTGGCCCTCGGCCAGTTTGGCCGCGCTGGCCGCGAAGCCTTCCATCTCGCCTACAAGGCCCGTCAGCAAGGCCTCAAGAGAAGCACCTTCAGACATGCGGGCAGCTGCGAGTTCACTAAGCGCTGTCTCAGCTGCCCCGGTCAGCGCCGCGATTACAGCTTCGTCCTGCGCCAATTCGCGCAGCGAGCTGCCGCCCGTTTCGACAACGCCCTTCAGCGTCATCAGCGTCGCGATGGCTTCGCCTGATAGGCCTACGCCATGGATCGCCTGCGCCGCATCGGTAAGCGCCGTCAGGAGCGGCTCGTTGACGGTGACTTTCTCGTCGCCCGCGCTCATATCGATTCGTAGCGACACCTGCAGCGAGCCCCGGTTGAACAATTTGGAAGCCGCCGCCTTGACCGTGCGCTCCAGCCCGTCAAAACCCGGCGGCGTATTTACGCGCACATCAAGGCTGCGCCCGTTCACGCTCTTGGCTTCCCAGGCCCAGCTGCCCCAAGGCGCATCACCCGCAACGCGGGCGAAGCCGGTCATGCCGGACAGTTCACTCATTTTCAGCCCTTTCCCGCGCGATCTCGCCGCGCTCATATTTCCGATAGGCCGCCACATTACGATTGTGCTCGGCCAGCGTCTTGGCGAAGAGATGCCCCCCTTTGCCGTCTGCGACGAAGAAGATGTACTCCGTTTCCGGCGGGTCGAGCACTGCGGCAATCGCGTCACGGCCTGGGTTGCAGATCGGGGTCTTGGGCAGGCCGTCGATCTGGTAAGTGTTCCAGTCTGTCTCGCGGTCGATTTCAGACCGCAGCAGCGTGCGGCGCTTGCCAGCCTTGTTGTAGAGCGGCTCGCCCTGCGACACGCCATAGATGATCGTTGGATCGCTCTCCAGCCGCATGCCGCGTTTCATGCGGGTAACGAACAGGGCGGCGACTTCGTGCCGCTCAGCGGCATTTCCAGTCTCTTTCTCGACGACTGAGGCGAGGATGACGGCTTCCTGCGGCGTGGTGATCGGCAGGCCCTCCTGACGCGTCGGCCACAACTCTGCCAACAAATCATCCTGCGCCTTGGCCATCTGCGCGATCAGCTTGGCGCGCGTCATGCCGCGATGGAAGAGATACGTATCGGGAAGAAGGCTGCCTTCGGCCACAGGGAGTTCGGGCATCGGCCCGATCAGCACATTGTCGGCTTCGATCAGGCGCAGAATTTGCGCCGTGGTCCGGCCCTCAGGCAGCGTGATCTTGTGCATCACGGCCTTGCCCTCGATGAGGATCTCGAGGATTTCGCCCATGCTGGCCTGCGGCTCAATGACGAACTCACCGGACTTGAGCGCACCCTCGGTGCCATCAATGCGAACCTTTAGACGCAACAGCCAGGCCGCGCGGATGACCCCGTCATTCTCCAGTCGTGTGGAGACCGTGGAAAAGCCTTCGCCAGGCTCCACGACAAACAGGGTTTCAGCGGAAGACGGGCCATCCTTGGCAACTTCATTGCCGAGCCAGATCCAGCCTGCACCGGCGACAGCCGCTGTAAGGATTACGCCAGCCACGATGAGTGACAACAGGGCTCGGATGAACTTCATGAAACGCCTCACACGAATCTGGCAATGCCAGCCTACATGCCCGCCCCTGCCCGGCGATAGTGGCCTATTTCACTTCCCGGATGACAAGCGACGCATTGGTGCCGCCAAATCCGAAACTGTTCGACATCGCAGCCCGCACGCGGCCCTTCTTGGCCTTGTGAGGAATGAGGTCGATCGGAGTCTCGAAGCTCGGATTGTCGAGGTTCAGCGTCGGCGGCATGATCTGGTCGCGGATGGCCAGCGCGCAGAACGCAGTCTCGATCGCACCCGCAGCGCCGAGAAGGTGCCCGATGGCTGACTTGGTCGACGACATGGAAAGGTTCTTGGCATGATCGCCATAGGCCCGCTCGACAGCGCCGGCTTCGCCCTCATCACCCTTCGGTGTCGAAGTGCCGTGTGCGTTGATGTAATCGACTTCGGTGGGATCGATCCCGGAATTCTTGAGGGCCATTTTCATGGCACGATAGCCGCCTTCGGCGCCCTCTGCAGGGGCCGTAATGTGATAGGCGTCGCCGGTGAGGCCGTAGCCGGACACTTCAGCGTAGATCTTTGCGCCACGCGCCTTGGCGTGCTCATACTCTTCGAGCACGAGAACTGCAGCGCCATCACCCATGACAAAGCCGTCGCGATCCTTGTCGTAAGGGCGTGAGGCCTTCTCAGGCGTATCATTGAAGCCTGTGGACATCGCTTTCGCGGCGCAGAAGCCCGCAATGGCGATGCGTCCGATAACAGCTTCAGAACCACCTGCCAGCATCACGTCGGCATCGCCGAACTTGATGAGACGCGCGGAGTCACCGATGGCATGTGCGCCGGTGGCGCAGGCCGTCACGACCGCGTGGTTGGGGCCCTTGAAGCCGTGCTTGATCGAGACCTGGCCGGAAGCAAGGTTGATCAGAGCAGAAGGAATGAAGAACGGGCTCACCTTGCGCGGGCCATGCTCGTGCAGGGTGACAGCCGTATTGTAGATGGATTCAAGGCCGCCGATGCCGGAGCCGATCATCACACCCGTGCGTTCCTTGCTCTCTTCGTCCTGTGGACGCCAATCGGCATCCTCGACAGCTTCTTCAGCCGCCGCAATGGCGTAGAGAATGAACTCGTCGATCCGACGCAGCTCCTTGGGGGAGACAAACTTGTCCGGATCAAACGCATGGGGGTCACCTGTCCCACCGCCGCGTCCGTTGGTCCAAGGTACCTGGAATGCAATCTTGCACGGCATATCTTCCGGATCGAAGACGTCGATGCGTCCCGCTCCGGATTTTCCAGCAATCAGGCGTTCCCAGGTTGCCTCGCGCCCGAAAGCGAGCGGAGAGACAATCCCGATACCCGTTATGACAACGCGGCGGTCAGACATGCAGTATCAGCCCTATTTAGATGTGGGCTTTGATGTGAGTCACCGCATCGCCAACGGAGCGGATGGATTCCTGCACATCGTCTGGGATCTCGATGTTGAATTCTTCTTCAAAGGCCATGACCAGTTCGACCAGGTCCAGCGAGTCAGCGCCGAGGTCGTCGATGAAGCTTGCGCTCTCAACAACTTTGTCAGCATCCACGTCGAGATTATCGACTACGATTTTTTTAACACGCTCAAGAACGTCAGACATGAATACCTCTCTAGATATGCCCGATAGCCGGCTCATTTCTGAACCATTGTGTTGCGCCTAGCACACCCTTGGCGAAAGCGCCAAGCCCTAGTCGCAACGGTTACTGTAGCGAAATCAGATCATTGCCATACCGCCGTTTACATGTAGCGTTTGCCCCGTAACGTAAGCGGCCTCGCTGGAAGCAAGATACACTGCGGCTGCGGCGATGTCTGCCCCCTGTCCCAGACGGCCCGAAGGGATCTGCCCCAATAGCGCGGTTTTCTGCGCTTCTGGCAGGCCATCCGTCATCGGTGATTCGATGAATCCGGGCGCAATCGTGTTGGCGGTGATGCCCCGGCTGGCGACTTCCTGCGCGATGGATTTGGTGAACCCGATCATGCCGGCCTTGGAGGCACAATAATTTGTCTGGCCGGGGTTTCCGGTGACCCCGACAACCGATGTGATTCCGATGATGCGGCCATAGCGGCGCTTCATCATGCCTCTCACAGCGGTCTTTGTGAGACGGAAATAGCTGCCAAGGTTCACCTGCAGCACATCATTCCAGTCCTCATCCTTCATCTGGATAAGCAACTTGTCACGTGTGATGCCGGCATTCGCGACAAGGATATCAAGTGGACCCACGGCCGCTTCGGCCCGACCCACGAGTCCATCGACAGCCTCAGCGTCAGAGAGGTTACACGTGACGATGGCACTTTCACCCTTCAGGGTGCCTGCGACCTCCTCCAGGACGCTCTCACGCGTCCCTGAGAGGGCAACCTTGGCGCCCGCCTCGGACAGCGCTGTGGCGATGGCGCGGCCAATGCCGCCCGATGCGCCGGTAACCAGGGCCGTACGGCCGGTGAGATCAAACATGGGCTTCTCCCTTGATGGCTGCTGCGAAGGCTTCAAGGTCCTCGGGCGTGCCGAGTGTGAAGCCGTTCAGTGATTTTTCGATGCGGCGCTGCATGACGGTCAGCACTTTGCCGGCGCCAGCCTCGCCAGTGGTGGTAACGCCCTTGGCGACCATGAACTGGACGCTTTCCGTCCAGCGCACGCGGCCGGTGACCTGATCGACCAGGTTCTGACGGATCGTTGCCGGGTCAGACGTTGGCGAGGCAGAGATGTTGGCGACGACAGGCACGACAGGCGCCTTGATTTCGATGGCTTTAAGGGCCTCGGCCATGGCATCGGCTGCCGGCTGCATCAGCGAGCAATGGAAAGGCGCAGAGACGTTGAGCGTCATGGCCTTCTTGACGCCATTCTCCCTTGCATAGGCACAGGCCGCTTCAATGGCTGCCTGTGAGCCGGAAAGCACCAGCTGCCCGGGCGCATTGTCATTGGCGAGTTCGCATACGCCGCCGGTCTCGCGGCCTGCGACGCAGGCGGCTTCAGCCTGGGCGACATCAGCCCCAAGAAGGGCCGCCATCGCACCCTCTCCCGGCGCGACGGCGCCCTGCATGGCGTTGCCGCGAATACGCAGGAGACGCGCAGTATCAGACAGGCTGATCGCACCGGCCGAGGCCAGCGCCGAATACTCCCCCAGCGAATGGCCTGCCACGAACATGGCATCAGCAGCAGAGAGGCCAAATTCCGCCGCAAGCGCGCGCATGGCCGCCACGCTGTGCGCCATAAGGGCGGGCTGTGTGTTCGCGGTAAGTGTCAGATCGGCAATGTCGCCGTTCCACATCAGGTCCGACATCTTCTGGCCAAGCGCGTCATCCACCTCTGCGAAGACTGCTTTTGCCGCCGGGAAAGCGTCTGCGAGCGCCTTTCCCATGCCGATCTCCTGACTGCCCTGGCCCGGGAATATGAATGCCAGTCCTGTCATTATCTGTTCCTCCGGATTTTCCGTCGTGCCTAATGGCGCTCGCGAATGTAAGCAAGCGCTTGAAATCTGCGCTATTTTAGGCTTAAGACGCGCCTTCACACGCAGGGATGCGGTCCTCAATAGCCCGGAATGAGCCGGACGAAGAGGGGCCATCGCTGGGCAGTTTCCCCCTGCCGAGCGCCGCACCCCTCATTTTTGGGAATAAAAACATGGCACTATATGAGCATGTCGTGATCACACGACCTGACATTTCGCCGGCACAGGTCGACACATTTGTCGAAGAACTGTCCGGCTTCCTCAAGGAAAAAGGCGCAACTGTCGGCCGCACCGAATATTGGGGCCTGCGCAACCTTGCCTATCCGATCAAGAAACAACGCAAGGCGCATTATTCGCTCCTTAACATCGACGGCCCTGCCGAAGCGATCCACGAACTGGAACGCCGCCTGCGCATTTCCGACGACGTGATGCGTTACATGACGATCCGCGTCGAGTCGCACAGTGACGAGCCTTCGGCTGTCCTGTCGCGCAAAGAACGCCGTCGCGACTAGGACAGGAAAGGACATCAAATGGCTCAGAAACTGAACATCACGAACATTCCTGCCCGTCGCCCATTCGGTCGTCGCCGCAAGGTCGACCCGTTTACCGGTCAACACGCCCAGGAAATCGATTACAAAGACGTGAAACTGCTGCAGCGCTACATCTCTGAAAAAGGGAAAATCGTGCCCAGCCGTATCACGGCCGTCAACCTCAAGAACCAGCGCAAGCTTGCACAGGCGATCAAACGCGCCCGCATGCTGGCCCTGCTTCCGTTTGAAGTGAAGTAGGAGACACAACCATGCAAGTGATCCTTCTTGAACGCGTCGAGCGCCTTGGAAAGATCGGAGACGAAGTCTCCGTGAAGAACGGCTTCGCACGCAACTTCCTTATCCCGCAAGGCAAAGCGCTTCTCGCAAACGACAAGAACCGTGCGCGGTTCGAAGCCGAGCGTGACGTCATTGAACAGCGCAACGCAACGGCCCGTGCGGCCGCCCAGACCGAAGCAGAGAAACTTGAAGGCCAGGCCTTCACGATGATCCGCCAGGCTGGCGATACCGGCCAGCTCTTCGGCTCGGTCACCGCGCGTGATGTTGCCGAATCTGCCAACCAGGCCGGTTACAAGGTTCCGCTTAGCGGCGTGCGCCTCGACAAGCCGATCAAGGCCATCGGCCTTTATGAAGTGCAGATCCGCCTTCATGCGGAAGTCACCGTCACCGTTCAGGCAAACGTTGCCCGTTCGACGGAAGAAGCCGAGCGTCAGGAAAAAGGCGAGGACATTGTTGCGTCCCTGCAGGAAGCCAACGCCGCTTACGCCAGCGAACAAGCCAGCGAGCTGAAAGAAGCTGCGGCCGAATTGTCCGACATGATCGGTGGTTCAGACGACGAGGACTAGTCCTCTCGCGACAGCGAAATCAAATCAGAAAGCCGCAGCTATCCACAGCTGCGGCTTTTTTGTGAGTCGAATCGACCAAACCGGGAACGCCGGTAATTAGGCTGCCGGTGACGCGCGCTTTCCCGCACCATTTAGGGTATGATTAACGCATGCCTCTCGACGATCATTCCTCCGAACATACGCTGACGGCGCCGAACAACCTTTCGGCCGAAGCCGCTGTGCTGGGCGCGATCCTGTTCGACAACAACGCCTATCAGCGGGTCGCCGATATCCTGCGTCCGTCCGACTTCTACGCCCCCGCTCACCAGGAGCTTTACGACGTCGCTGCGACCATGATCCAGCAAGGCCGGGTTGCCGATGGCGTGACCCTGCGCGAGCATTTCGAGAAAGCCGAAAAGCTGACCGAGATTGGTGGCGCGCGCTATCTGGAACAGTTGCTGGACAGCGCGGCGTTCGGGCCGGAAGTGTCCGACTATGCCTACATGATCCGCGACCTGGCGATGCGCCGCTCACTGGTCGATATCGGTAGCGAACTGAAGGGCCGCGCACTAACGCCCGGGCCGGACGAAGACGGCGCCCGCCAGATCGAGCTGGCAGAGCGCCAGCTGTTCGATCTCGCCGAGCGCGGCTCCACAGGGCGAGGCTTCACCAGCTTTTCCGAAGCGCTCGTCGAGTCGCTCAAGGCGGCCGAAGCGGCGTTCAAGCGCGAAGGCAAGATTGCCGGCATCCCGACCATGCTGCGTGACCTCGACGACAAGCTTGGCGGCTTCCACCGATCTGACCTTCTCATCCTCGCCGGCCGCCCATCCATGGGTAAGACCTCGCTCGCCACCAACATCGCCTATAATGCGGCGGCGGCTTATCGTGCCGAAGTGCAGGATGATGGATCGAAGAAAACCGTCGAAGGCGCAGTCGTGGGCTTCTTCTCGCTCGAGATGTCGAACGAGCAGCTCGCCACGCGTATTCTGGCCGAGCGTACCGGCATCACGACCCACCGCATCCGGCAGGGCGATCTCGACAAGTCGGACTTTGAACGCCTGCGTGAAGCTACCGAAGAGCTGCAGAACCTGCCGCTCTATATCGATGACACAGGCGGCATCTCGATCAGCCAGCTTGCGGCGCGGGCGCGGCGTCTCCAGCGCTCCGCCGGCCTCGACCTGATCGTGATCGACTACCTTCAGCTGATCACCGTCACCAATGGCAATTCCAACGCCAACCGTGTGCAGGAAGTGACGCAGATCACCACCGCGCTGAAGGCGCTCGCCAAGGACCTCAACGTGCCAATCCTAGCGCTGTCGCAGCTGTCGCGTGCCGTTGAACAACGCGACGACAAGCGCCCACAACTGTCTGACCTTCGCGAATCCGGCTCGATCGAGCAGGATGCCGACGTCGTCATGTTCGTCTATCGCGAAGAATACTATCTCGCGCGTTCAGAGCCCGGCGCCGATCCGAATGATCCGTCGTCTAATGAGAAATGGACGCAGTGGCGCGCGCGCATGGACCAGATCTACGGCATTGCAGAAGTCATCATCGGCAAGCAGCGCCACGGCCCGATTGGCAAGGTCGACCTTGCCTTCGATGCGAATATTACTCGCTTCGGCAACCTCGACCGCGCCGGTATCGAGCGCGAGGAAGATTAGCCCCACCGCAACACAGGCCCATGAGATAGCGTTTGCCGCGCCCCTTCATTTCCATTATCGTTGAAATATGGAATCGAATCTCGCCGTTGGCCGCCTTTCCGCCCTTGCCCAGCCAAACCGGCTGGCTGTGTTCCGATTGCTCGTGCGCGCCGGCAACGAGGGGATGAGCGCTGGCGAAATTGCGCGCTCACTGAACGTTGCGGCCAATACCTTGTCGTCCCAGCTCAACATCCTGTCTCATGCCGGCCTGGTGACCAGCACAAGGGACGGTCGATCCATCATCTATCGCGCAGCATTCAACGCCATGGCGGACCTGATGGTCTACCTCGTGGAAGACTGCTGCCAGGGCCACGCGGAAATTTGCGCCCCCATCTCCGAAATCACTGACAGGATCGCCTGCTGCGGCTAGCGAAGAGGGGCCATTGTGGGCGCGTTTGAACGATACTTGTCCGTTTGGGTGGCAATCGCCATCGGCGCGGGTGTCGGGCTGGGGCTCGTCGTCCCGCAGGTATTCTCGGTGCTCGCAAACCTGTCTTACGCCAATGTCAATTTTCCGGTCGCGGTCCTGATCTGGGCCATGGTTTGGCCAATGATGATCGGTGTGGATTTCGGCAGCCTGAAGCGCGTCGGTGAAAAGCCGAAAGGCCTGATCATCACGCTCGTCGTAAACTGGCTGATCAAGCCGTTCACAATGGCCGCGCTCGGCGTTCTCTTCTTCAAGCACGTGTTTGCCCCCCTGATCCCGCCAGCCGATGCGGAAGGCTACCTTGCCGGGTTGATCCTCCTGGGCGCCGCCCCCTGCACTGCCATGGTCTTCGTGTGGTCACAGCTTACCAAGGGCGACCCGAACTACACGCTCGCGCAAGTCAGCGTGAACGATGCGATCATGGTGTTTGCATTCGCGCCCATCGTCGCCTTCCTGCTTGGCGTCACTGATATTGTGGTGCCGTGGGAAACACTGCTGTTGTCTGTAGGCCTCTATGTCCTGCTGCCATTACTTGCCGGAGTCATGGCGCGTCAACTGCTTGTCGCGAGGGGTGGCCGTGAGGCCGTTTCGGCGTTCACGGAACGCATGAAGCCTGCTTCGATTGTAGGACTGCTCGCAACAGTCGTTCTCCTCTTTGGATTTCAGGGACAGGTCATTCTCGACCGCCCATTGATCATTGCACTGATCGCAGTGCCGATCCTTATCCAGTCCTACGGCATCTTTGCACTCGGCTACGGCGCGGCATGGCTCTGGAAGGTGCCGCACAACATTGCCGCGCCATGTGCCATGATCGGAACATCGAACTTTTTCGAACTCGCTGTCGCTGTTGCCATCAGCCTGTTCGGTTTAAACTCCGGCGCGGCACTGGCTACCGTCGTAGGTGTTCTGGTGGAGGTGCCTGTCATGCTTTCACTCGTCGCATTCGCCAACGCCACGCGCACACATTTTCCCCCAAACACGTGAGCATGCGATGATTGTCATTCACCATAATCCTGATTGCGGAACCTCACGCAATGTTCTCGCGATCATTGAGGCAGCCGGATACACGCCCGTTATCGTCCCGTATCTCATCGAGGGGTGGACACGATCCCAACTGCTCGCCTTGTTGGCTGCTGCTGATCTGACGCCACGCAAGGCCTTGCGAGAGACAAAGTCGCCCGCTGCAGATCTCGGACTGCTTGCGCCTGATGTCTCTGATGAGGCGATATTGGACGCAATGCTGCAGCATCCGGTCTTGGTCAATCGGCCGATCGTCTGCTCACCCCGCGGTGTCAAACTCTGCAGGCCAAGCGAAACAGTCCTTGAGCTACTCGACGCTTGGCCACCGGAACCTTTCTACAAGGAAGACGGCACTTTGCTGAATTCTACGTTAGCGCGCCAAGCTGGCAACTAGTGCCTTAAAGCGCGACAACTAAATCAGTTTTTCCGAAAATTGCGGCTTAAGGCTATTAACCTGACATAAAATATGCGCCAGTAAACACACTATGGTTAATAGCACAGTCGTGGGGACGCAAAGTGATACATAGCGCGCATGCGAGCGAGGATGACATTCCAGCGTCTTCCGGCGCCTCGAAGGAAGCGATCGCGGTCTATCAGAATGCGGGTAGAGCATTCGAACTGATCGAACGCCACAGCACACCGCCTGATCCACAAGCCTATGCGCTGTGGTATGCTTATGCTGCGGGTGAAGATGAACGCATTGTCGAACGCATCGATACATTGCTGGCAAATCAGTCCGCCCTTACACCGTTTGACATCGAGACCCTTCATCAGGAGCTGCTGCTGCCCGATGCTGGCCAGGCCGCCACGCAGACCATTGGCGGGGCAATCGAAAAGGAAATCGAAAGCGTGCTCGGCATCATCGAGCAGAGCGTGTCGAGCAATGTCTCGTTTCAGGCCTCTCTCAACGATGTCGAAACAAAGCTTCCAATTGCAGCCGCAGGCGGCGGGCTTGCTTCCCTCGTCTCACGCCTTGTTAGCGATAACCGACGCATGATCGATGCGACAAAGGAATTGAGCCAGGGCCTCAGCGAGTCCCAGAAACAGTTGGCTACCCTGCACAAGGAACTGGAGGAAGTCCGCAATCAATGCATGCGTGATCCCCTCACAGCGATTGCCAACCGCCGCGCCTTCGATGACCGCCTCCAGGAAGAGATCGATCACGCCATCGCTTCAGGCGGCAAACTCTGCCTCGCCATGGCCGATATTGACCTGTTCAAACAGGTCAATGATTCCTTCGGCCACCAGACCGGCGATTCCGTACTGAAGATGTTTGCCCACTGCATAAAAGGCAACATCAAGGGCAATGACATGGTTGCCCGCATCGGCGGCGAGGAATTCGGCATCATCCTTCCACAGACAGATGTTGTGTCTGCCTACAACCTGCTCGTCGCCATAAAAAGCGAGCTGAAGAATGCCGAAGTCCCGGTGGAGGGCGATCCGACACGGATTGCGCGGATAACAGCCTCCTTCGGCGTGGCGCGGCTGGACGCGGGCATGACCATGCGCGAGCTGATCGAGCAAGCCGACAAGTACCTTTACGAGGCAAAGAAGGCCGGGCGAGACAAGGTCAAGGCGCAGGGCCTCTGAGCCGGCGAAGCATGATCTAGGGGCAACCGATCGCGCGGGCCAGAATATTGCGATGCACTTCGCTCGTGCCTGAATAGATGGTGGCGGCGCGGGTGGCGAAATATTTTTCCTGCGCAAAAGCCGTGTGCGGCGCCACTTCCAGGCCAATTTCCGTGATGGCCTGATGCAGCTCCGTCGCCATCAGTTTTAGTGCCGAGGTCGCCGGTGCCGGGCCGATCGCGATGCCACCTGCGGCCACATGTGCCTCAAGCGCCTCGAATGCATCAAGACGCAGCACCAGGCTAGCAAGACGCGCATGCATTTCATCGTCCACGGCGCCTGCCGCGGCAGCGCCCTGTTGCGCAGCACGCACGGCGCGGCGAAGCAGCCCCGTCGTTGTGTTGTTGGAGCGTGCAATCTCCATCAGCCGCTTCGCAGCCTTCCAGCCCTCCCCCACGTCGCCAATGCGATCAGCGGCTGGCGTCCGGACGCCATTGAAAAAGACTTCATTGGTCTCGCACGCGCCATCAATGAAGCGAATGGGGCGCACCTCGATTCCCGGCTGGTCCATTTCGACGAGCAGGAACACAAGGCCACGTCCTGCCGACGAAGCCGGGTCGGAACGGGCCAACAGGAACATGTGCGTCGCGTAATTGGCAAAACTGGTCCAGAGCTTTGATCCCGTCAGGATAAAATTATCACCATCCCGCTCAGCCCGCAGCGACAGGGCGGACAGGTCCGACCCTGCCTGTGGCTCGGAAAAGCCCTGACACCATTCGTGCGCGCCGCTGAGGATGGGAGGTAGGTAACGGTCCTTCTGCGCCTGTGTGCCCTCGGCAATGATCAGCGGGCCGATGGTGCGGATGCCGGATGATTGCAGGATAGGCGCATCCCGTGCCGCGCTCGCATTTTCAAAATAAAGCCTCTGCGCTGTACTCCAGCCAGCGCCGCCATGCTCAATTGGCCAGGACGGCGCAACCCATCCGCGTTCGAGCAATATGGCTCGCCATGCCGCGCAGGCTTCGGGCGACGATTTCAGGCCTGTTGTGGCCCGGCCAGCTGCGCGCAATTCATCCGTCAGCGCTGTATCTAGAAAATCATCTACCTCGGCCCGAAAAGCTGCGTCGGCCGCGCCGCTTTTCGCGTAATGAGACCTTGCTGCCTCGATCTGAAAACTGCCATCCATGTCGCTCTCCCTCTACTGAGGACAGAGCGCCATTACGGACTTTCCGCTCGCTGCGGCCTATCCGGGAAACTACGTGGATGACCCGGCGTCGCCCCGCTCAGTCGAGGGCTGCGTGGAGCAGTTCCAACGCTTCGAGGGCAAAGAGGCGCATGTTTTCAACGCGGTCATCAAGGCCCGTCTCAAGCGTGCGGGAGATTTCCAGTCCTTGTTCGCCGACAAGCGCCACGCAGGTGTGCCCGGATGCATCGCCATAGCCATTGCCGCCCGGGCCTGAGGCGCCTGTCTCGCAAAGCCCCCAGTCCGCCTGAAGGCGTCCGCGTATCGTCCGGGCCATGAGGCGCGCATAGGGCTCGGTGGACGAGCGCATGCCATCGGTCATCACCGAGCGATCAAGCCCCATAAGGCCGCGAAAGGCCTGCGGTGTGTAGATGACGCCGCCGCCGCGATAATAGGCTGAGGCACCCGGCACGGACAGGAGTGCGGCCGAGATCAGACCGCCTGTCGAGGATTCGGAAATACCAACAGTCTCGCCGCGCGCCTTGAGGCGGGCGCCGATCTCGTTAGCAATAGGAAGAAGTGTCTGCATGCCCCCATCAAGCAGCCAGCCGGGCCAATGGCAAGTCGCGACGCAAGGGCAGTTGGAATATGCGCCCAGACAAGCCACACTACGCCCCAAAGCACCGGCCTATCATGGCGGGCAGACAGGGAGAAAAACCATGGACCTCAAACTCAAGGGCAAGAACGCCGTCATCCTCGGCGGCACACGCGGCATTGGCCGATCGATCGCCGACACACTGGCGGGCGAAGGCGCAAATGTCGCCATCTGCGCGCGCCATGCAGACCAGGTGGCTGACGCCGTCAGCGAACTTGAATCGCTGGGCATCAAGGCCACCGGCGGGTCCGTCGACATCACCGATGGCGCTGCGCTTAAGGCGTGGATCAAGGCGGCTGGCGAGGAACTCGGCGGCATCGATATTCTCGTGTCCAATGCGGGCGCCATGGCACAGGGCAATGATCCCGACGCCTGGAAGAAAAATTTCGAACTGGACGTGCTCGGCGCCGTCAATGCATTCGACGCCGCATCGCCCTTCCTTACCAAGGCCGCAAAGGCCAATGGCGACGCGGCCTTCGTCATCATCACATCGATCTCCGCCGCCGTGGCCGATAACCCGGGCGCCTACGGCCCGGTCAAGGCCTCGCTGATCCACATGGCGAAGGGGCTCGCCCGCCAGCATGCCGGCATCGGCCTGCGCGTGAACACGGTGTCGCCCGGCATGGTCTATTTCGAAGGTGGCATCTGGCACATGGTCGAGAAAAACCAGCCGGAATTCTTCAAACAGGCCAATTCCCGCAACCCGATGGGCCGCTGTGCCACACCGGAAGAGATCGCCAACGCGGCCGTCTTCCTGGCAAGTCCCCTGTCTTCCTACACGACGGGCTCCAATCTCATCGTTGATGGGGCACTTTCCAACCGCGTGAACTTCTAGAAACGGGGGCGCGCTAATTTTTGACAGCGGGCAGGAACCGGGTTCGCAGGACGGGAGTTCTGCGAACATGGCCTTCAGCTCGACTGTCCCCCTCGCACGCGAAACAGTTGGCGCCCGCCATGCAAAGCTCATCTGGGCAGACACAGACAAGGCGGGCTGGCGGCGCCAACGCCGCGGCAAGGGATGGCGCTATATCGACGAGAACGGTGATACGATCTCCGGCGAGGCGCGTGCACGGCTGGAAACACTTGCGGTGCCACCGGCCTGGAAAGATGTCTGGCTCAGCCCTTCGGAGCGCGCTCACATCCTCGCGACTGGCGAGGATGACGCCGGCCGCACACAATACATCTACCACCCCGAGTGGCGCCGCGTACGCGATGAAGCCAAGTTTGCCGACATGCTGGAATTTGGCCGGGGGCTGCCTGCGCTTCGCCGTCAGGTTCAGTCACGCCTCCTTGAGCTGGACGATCCGGTGGACTTCGCCTGTGCGTGCATCGTGCGCCTGCTCGACAAAGGGGCGCTGCGCATCGGCAAGGAAGGCCGTACCAGTGCCATCGGCGCTGTCTCGCTCTGCAACGCCCATGTCGACATCCACGATGAGTTGCTCGAGCTGCACTATATCGGCAAGGGCGGTAAGGCGCGCGATATCCTGATCGAGGACAAGCTGCTGATCGATGCTGTGAAGCATCTGCAACAGCTACCTGGCCAGGCGCTGTTCAAAGTGGACGGCCACTGCATCACATCGCATGACGTCAATGAATTCATCCACGATCTCACCGGCCGCGCCTTCAGCGCGAAGGACTTCCGGACATGGTCCGGCAGTACGGCGGCAACAGAAGTGCTCATGCGCGAGGACAAGCCGACGCTCAAGGCGCTGAGCGAAGCCGCCGCAGCACGACTTGGCAACACGCCTGCCATTGCGAAGAAGTCCTATATTCACCCCGCCATCATGGCTTTGGCAGCAAGCGGCGAGGTACTCCCGGCTTCCGACGGACCGACCCGCCTACTGTCAGCCGAGCGCCAGCTGATGGGCATCATGTCCGCGAGCAGCAAGTAGACCGCCAGCCATCCAGCCCCGTTGCCGTCCGTGTCAGGCCCGTTTGGCGGGTATGACAGCGACCGTGAAACGCGAGAGGCATACCAGCCGATCATCTTCATCGGTGATGCGGATAGTCCAGATCTGCGTTGTCCGCCCAAGCGCTTCTGCCTTCGCCGTGCCGAAGACGAAGCCCTCTTTGACGGGGCGCACATGGTTGGCATTGATCTCAAGGCCGACACCAACACTCTCATTGGAGTCCAGCACCAGATTGGCCGCAATCGAGCCGACGGTTTCTGCCAGCGCCACCGAGGCACCGCCATGTAGGCGTCCATGCGGCTGCAGCGTGCGGTGATCAACCGGCATGCGCGCCGTCAGCGTGTCTTCGCCTATGCTCACAAGCGTAATGCCGAGGACCCCGCCCATCGTGCCCTCTTGGGCCGCAGTGATCTTGTCCAGATCAATATTCGTTTGCCGCCAGATCGCCATGCGGAAGCCTTTCAGGTTGTTTCAGGGATTGATAAAATCGCGCACCGCCTAGAGATCGGCCAGCCAGCCTAGCAGCACCGCATTCAATCGAACGATGCCCCCAGATTGATGCTTTCACCTGCCAGCCGTGCCGATTCTAGAACGCGGCTGTTCAAGATGAACACATCTGTCGTCCTGATTTCGGGCTTTGTAGGATCGATGCCGTACATCTGGTCATCGGTAAAGTAAACCAATGCCAGCTCCTGCCGGTCATCCCCATCGATATCGCCGATTGATATGCCGCCTGTGGAAGTACTCCCGCCCCATGACGAAAACGCGCCATAGCCATAAAACGTATCTCCGCTGGCACCCTCTACCACTGTCCCTTGAAATGGTGGCGAATCAATCCTGACGAATGACCCGTCCGGCAGGTCTGCGAGAACCGCATCTGGTGGACTGTATGGCCCGCCAGTGAGATCAATCCGAGCAGGAAAACCTCCGGCAAAAAGTTGCCCGGAAAGTACAATCGCCGTTGCCGTGGTCGTCTTATCTGTAGGCGACAAATAATGCAGACTCAGGACGACATCACTGCCCTCGTCTCCAATGATGTCGCTGGTTATGAATGCGTCATCCACACCGCCTGCAAATAATGACATGTTGAAGCCAGTGACGCCCGGCACCGTCTCCAGGCCGATGGTAATCGTCCCGTCAGCGGCGGAGGTGAGCGCAGCGCCCGACACCAGGTAGGCCTCGAAGCGATCATGGTCATTCCCAAAGCCACCATTAAACATACGGATCAAAATGTCTGCAAAGCCATCGCCATCTACGTCACCAATTCCGGCGATATTTGGCGTGCCAATTTCGTCGGTCGTAATAATCCTGAACACATCCGGCGCCGAGAACGATTCAGCTGCGAACTTGCCATTAGGACGATCCATGAGGCGACGTCCTGAATAGACACTGATCTCGTATCCCTCCACAGGTGTATCTGTATACGGATCATATGGCGCAGACCCACGCAATCCCACAATCTCGATAAAGTCATCGAAGCCGTCGCTGTCCACATCTGCCGTTCCCGGTTCGCGATAGGGCCACTGATCGTAGGCGCTGCCGCTGGCATTATAGCGGGCAGTTCCGTGCGTAATGGTGAGAACCTGCGCCGTCACGTCGGATACTGTGGCGAAGAGTCCGCCAGACGATCCGTCCCGTATCGTTTTGCCAGACATAAGTGTGAATTGTTCCACGCTGCCGAAGGGTCCCGGTATCTGGGTATGCCGATCCTGTATGACTTCAGAATAGCCATCGCCATCCATGTCGCCGACCGGAAGGAAAGCGCCAAGCACGCCGATCGCCGGATCCCGTGTGGAACGAAGACCGGCTGGCAGCGCATCGATCGATAGGTTGATATCCGGACCTGAGTTACGTACATCGAAAGTATCAGGAAAGAGCATGGTCGCGTCCGCCGGTAACCAGTCCCCGGTTTTGAGATTCGCTGCGACCATCCCGGCATATTTTCTGGCCCCGGTCGCGGACATATAGGTGCCGCCCACCAAAGGCGGATTGAACGGCGCACCGACGTCATAATCCATACGAAATGTTACGCGCCCCTCGATCGCGCCAGCATCCGACGCCGGAGCGGTCGCATCGAATGAGGTTGAACTTTCAGCCACCATTGCCTGCCCCGGCAATAGAATGCCCGCCACGGTGAGGACCACACCGGGTTCGCGAATCGGACGAACCAAAAGCTCATCGAGTCCATCGCCATCAAAATCGCCTGCACTAACCAGGTTCTGCGCATTCAATATGCGGACAACTCCATCCCTCGGTATATCGAGAACGCTTACGCTGAAATCTTGAACCACAGACTGGACACCGTCGGATGCTTCAAGACTGAGCTCATAGATGCTGTCGCCATCGGCATCCTGCGGCGCATCGAAATCAAATGACGCGTTCGCGACGATGGATCCGGCATCCAACCTGAAAAATGACGAATCGTCTCCGCTGAGGGTAACCGAAACAGCGCCCCCCTCCGGATCCGATGCCGAGAATTCAGCGGTGAAGTAGCGCCCTTCATCAATCTCATAAGCTGACTGCACTGAAAGAGCCGGCGCATTATTAGGGGGTGGCGGAGGAGGAGGAGGCGGAGGGGATGAAGGTTGCGAACCTCCGGATGTCCCACCACCGCCCGAACAAGCGGTCAGACACAAAAGGCAAAGAGCGGAACCCGCTCGACGGATAGGTTTGATCATTGGCGCACGGCCCCCCGCTGTTTAAATCGGGCTGAACCAATGACGCCGTAAACGCAAGATAAAACAACTCCAGGATGAATTATTTATCCCTATCCCGCACCGACCCTACAATCCGCCAAGCCAATCCAGGAGGAGTTTGTTGACCTCCTCAGGCCGCTCCTGCTGGGTCCAGTGGCCGCAGCCTTCGAGCAAGGTCGCGCCGCGCAGGTCGCCAAGGCTCGCCTTCATAGCTGCCAGCATGTCGCCCGGCGACATCTTCAGCACGAGATCCTTGGTGCCGCCAATATAGAGCGATGGCTGGGCGATGGTCATCGGCGCGCTATGCCCTGTGAGGTAAGCATGGTCGCGGTGCCAGTTGCGATACCGGTTGAGCGGGCCGCGAAAGCCGGACTGGCGGAACTGCGAGTCGTAATAGGCGACATCCTCTTCCGACAGCCATGGCAGCGGCATGGGCGGCTCCGGCAGGCGGTGGAGCAGCGTGTCGCCATGTTTCTTGTCGGTGGGCCAGGTGCCCTCGGGCGCGTCACCCGAGATGGCGTAGTAGAACTTGCGGATCGTTTCGGCAGAGTCGTTTTCCAACTCGGCCTCTGGTGGGCCCTGATCCTGAAAATAGACCTGATAGAAGAACAGTCCTCGCGCGGTGAAGAACGCCTTCACCGCATCAATGAACACGATCTCGCCCGGTGGGATGTAGGGCACGGAGAGGCCCGCCACAGCACGGAACGTGTCCGCATGCAGCCGGGCCGTATTCCAGGCAATCGGCGATCCCCAGTCATGGCCGACGACCACAGCCTTCTCGCCGGGCGAAAGGGCCTTCGCCACGCCGGCCACATCGCCGGTGAGGCTTTCCATGTCATAGGCCTCGACAGCATGCGGCCTGTCGGAGCCACCATAACCGCGCACGTCCAGCGCGGCGACACGGTAGCCCGCCTTGGACAGCCCCTCGATCTGGTGACGCCAGGAATACCAGCTCTCCGGGAAGCCGTGCACGAGAACGACCAAAGGCCCTTCCCCCGCCACGGCCACACGGATCTTTACGCCATTGGTTTCAACGAACTGGAATTCCGGCGTCATGGCGGTTAGTCCTTGCCGCCGATCCACTCGAACTCAGGCTCGTCCCACCAGGGGAAGAAGTTTGGCATGCCGTCGGATACTTTTACCGGGTATTCCGGCTTGCGCTTCTCGAGGAAGCTCATGACGCCCTCTTTTGCGTCCGGCGTCTTGCCACGCGAGTAGATCGCGGCGGAATCAACGATGTGCGCTTCCATTGGATGGCTGGCGCCCAGCATGCGCCACATCATCTGACGGGTCAGCGACGTGGAAACCGCAGCCGTATTGTCGGCAATCTCGCGCGCCATGGCCTTGGCGACATCGAGCAGTTCGGCCTGCGGGTGCACGGACAGCACGAGGCCGCCGGAAAGCGCTTCAGAAGCCGGGAACACACGGCCGGAATAGCACCAGGCGAGCGCCTGCTGGATGCCGACGAGGCGCGGCAGGAACCAGCTGGAGGCTGCTTCCGGGTTTATGCCACGGCGGTTGAACACGAAGCCGAAGCGCGCATTGTCTGACGCGATGCGGATGTCCATGGGCAGCTGCATCGTCACACCGATGCCCACAGCCGCGCCATTGATGGCGCCGATCACGGGCTTCAGGCTGTTGAAGATACGCAGGGTCACACGGCCACCACCGTCACGCTGAATGTCGACGTCCTGTGAGCGGCCTTCTTCGCCGGTCGTGGCGCGCGCATCATAATCGAATGTCTTGGCGCCCTCGGAGAGGTCTGCACCCGCGCAGAAAGCACGGTCGCCCGAGCCGGTCACGATAACGGCGCGCACGCTGTCGTCGGCGTCCGTGATGTCGAACGCCTCGATCATTTCGTACATCATCTTGCCCGTGAAGGCGTTCATCTTTTCGGGGCGGTTGAGCGTCAGAATGGCAACGCCATCCTCGATATCCAGGATAATCTGCTCGAACTGTTTTGGCTGTGCCATGTTGTATCTCCCTTTGGGCAATTGCTGGCCACACACTGCCTGCCAGACGCCACAGGTCAAGCGCGTCGCAGGGGAAAGCGGTGCCCGGGTTGACCGCCCGGCAATTTGGCCCTGATAGTCGGCCCGAATCCTACCTGAAAAAGGCCTTACTATGCTGTTTTCCCGCGCCCTCGTCCTATCGACCGCCCTCCTCGTTGCAGGCGCCGCCGCCCAGGCGGCTCCGGTCTACGTCAAGGCCGGCAGCCTGGTTGATCCCGTAACCGGTAAAGTCCTGAAAGACGTCGCCCTGGTGGTCGACGAGGGCAAGGTGACGGCGACCGGCACCCAGAGCGCACTCAAAGTGCCTCGCGGCGCCACCCTGATCGACCTGTCATCCGAGACGATCATGCCGGGCTTCATCGACATGCACACGCACCTGACAAGCGACCCGGAAGATGGCGGCTATGCCTCGCTGGCCCTCTCTGACGAGCGTCACGCCATCAAGGGCGTCAAGAATGCGCGTCGCACGCTGCTGGCCGGCTTCACGACCGTCCGCAATGTCGGCGCTGGCAGCTATGGCGATGTTGCCCTTCGTGACGCGATCAACGAAGGCGAAGTGCCTGGCCCGCGCATGTACGTGTCCGGCCCGCCCGTCGGCATCACCGGCGGGCATTGCTCAGACCGCAACCTTTTGCCCTCGGAATACGCCCTGAAGGGCGAGCGCGTGGCCAACAGCCCGTGGGAAATGCGGGCGCAGGTGCGCGAGAACATCAAGTATGGCGTCGATCTCATCAAGACCTGCTCCACCGGCGGCGTGTTCTCGAAGGGAACGTCCCTCGGCGCGGCCCAAGGCACGCTTGAAGAACTCACCGCGGCTGTCGACGAAGCGCACGCACGCGGCCTGAAGGTCGCCAGCCACGCGCACGGCACCGTCGGTATCCGCAATGCCCTGCTCGCCGGGGTCGATACGATCGAACATGCGAGCATACTTGATGACGAGACGATCGCGCTCGCCAAGGAAAAGGGCGCCTATCTCTCGATGGACATTTACAACACCGAGTATACGCTGGCCGAAGGCGAGAAGAACGGCGTCCTGCCCGAATCCATGGACAAGGAGCGGGAGATTTCCAAGATCCAGCGCGCCAGCTTCACCGCCGCCAACAAGGCTGGCGTGAAGATGGTGTTCGGGTCGGACTCAGGCGTCTATCCGCATGGTGACAACCCGAAACAGTTCTCGCGCATGGTCCAGTTCGGCATGACACCGCTGCAGGCAATCACCGCTGCAACGTCCAGCGCCGCAGACGCACTCGGCAAGACCGGCATGCTCGGCTGTCTGGATGTCGGTTGCGCGGCAGACATGGTCGCCGTCAGCGGGGATCCCCTCAAGGACATTTCAATCCTTGAACAGGTCGATTTCATCATGAAGGATGGCCACATCTACAAGCAGGATGGCGCCATCATAGCGGCCCCCAAATAATGCCGGAATGGCTCGCCACGATACAGCCGACGACGCTCGCGGCACCCGTCTTCCTGATCTCGGTTATCTGGGAATGGTGGGCCGTGCGCACCGGGCGCGCCAAGGGGCGATACGAGACAAAAGACGCTGTCGCGTCGATGGCCATGGGCATTGGGAATGTCGTGGTCAACACGCTCACAGGCATGGTCACGATCTGGTTGATGATGTTGGCCTGGCCTTACCATTTCTCCGTCTCGATGATCTCGGGCTGGGGCTTCGACGGCATCCCGTTCACGTGGTGGAGCTGCCTGCTGGCCTTTGTGCTGTATGACTTCACCTATTACTGGAAACACAGGCTGGCGCATCGGATGCGCTGGTTCTGGATGGAGCACGTCACGCACCATTCCAGTACGCATTACAATCTGACGACAGCCCTGCGCCAGCCCTGGTTCGGACCGTTCACCGGCCTGATTCTCGTCGGCATACCGATGGTGCTGATCGGCTTCCATCCCTTTGTGATTTTCTTCGTCGGCGGGCTGAACCTGATCTATCAGTTCTGGATCCATACAGAAGCCATCGACCGTATGCCCGGCTGGTTCGAGGCTGTGTTCAACACGCCATCGCATCACCGCGTGCACCACGCCACCAATCCACGCTACCTGGATTCCAACTATGCTGGCGTATTCATCACCTGGGACAAGATGTTCGGCACCTTCGTGCCCGAACTCGATCAGGAAAAGCCGGTCTACGGCATCGTGAAACCGCTTCAGACCTATAACCCTTTCATCATCGCCTTTCACGAACTGGGCGGCCTGCTGCGCGATTGTGCGCGGGACGGCCTACGGCCAGACCGCTGGGTGCGCCGGGCGATCAATGCGCCGGGATGGAGCCCGGACGGTCACCATAACCGCTCGATCGAACTGAAGGCAGCCTACCTCTCGCAACATCCGGAACTTGCCGGGACACCCGGCCTGCCGCGCACAGGAAACCAAAACGCATGAGTCCCGCAGACCTCGTTGCCCGCTACTATTCCGCCTTCAATGCCAAGGACTGGGACGGCATGCTCGCCTGCGTCAGCGATACGCTGAGCCATGATGTGAACGAGGGTGTGCGCCGCGGCGGCAAGGAAAAGTTCGCGGCCTTCATCGCGCACATGGACGAATGCTATGACGAGAACCTGACAGGCATGGCGATCATGACATCAGCAGACGGCACGCGCGCCGCTGCCGAGTTCATCGTCAACGGCATCTACAAGAAAACCGATGACGGACTACCGCCGGCTCATGGCCAGGACTACCGCCTGCCAGCAGGCGCCTTCTTCGAGATCAATGATGACGAAATCACGCGCGTGACGACCTATTACAATCTTCAGGAATGGATCCGGCAGGTGTCATGAAAATCCGCGCGTTGACAGGTGGGGAAATGGAACAGGCGCTGCCTGCCCTCGCCCGCCTGCGCATCGAGGTCTTCCGCGCCTATCCTTATCTCTATGCTGGCAGCGAGGGCTATGAACTCGACTACCTGCACACATTCTCAAAAGCCCCCGACGCACTCATCGTGACCGCAACGAATGCCGACAATGTGATTGTCGGCTGCGCGACGGGCTCAGCGCTCACCGGGCACCATGTCGAATTCGCCGAGCCGCTTGTTGATGCCGGGATTGACCTGACAACGATGTTCTATTTTGGCGAGTCGGTGCTCCTGCCAGCCTACCGCGGCGAAGGCATCGGGCATGCCTTCTTTGATGCCCGCGAAGCCCATGCCCTCGCGCTTGGCTACAAGCGGGCGTGTTTCTGTGCGGTTGAACGGCCGGCCGATCATCCCCTTCGTCCGGATGGATACAGCCCACTCGATTCCTTCTGGACAGCGCGTGGCTACAAGCAGCTCGCTGGCGCCCTTAGTCATTTCGACTGGCCGGAAACGCCAGACGGGCCTAAGATTGTTCACAGGATGCACTACTGGACCCGCAGCTTTTAGCGCTTTCCCCTGCGTCGGCAGTGGACGCGGAGCGCGGGGTAGTTAAGTTCGACCAAAATCTGAGGTGGCCCCGAAGAGTGGTCCCTGCATCCATGGAGAGAGACGCATATGCACCCCTTTCATCACGCCAAATCCCGGCCTGATCACCCCGCTTACACGATGGCAGGCAGCGGCGAGGTCGTTACCTTTCGCCAGCTGGACGAGCGCTCCAACCAGATCGCCCATGCGCTGCGCGAAGCGGGCTGCCAGCCGGGCGACACGATTGCCCTGTTCGCTGAAAATTCGGCCCGCTATTTCGAAGTCTGCTGGGCTGCCCAGCGCTCCGGCCTCTACTTCGTGTGTATCTCCTCACGGCTGACACCGCCCGAGGTTCAATACATTATCGAGGATTCCGGCTCGAAGCTCCTGATCGCCGATGCCCACAAGTCGGCCATCGCCGAACAGGTGAAGAGCATTACCAAGCTCGGCAATTACTGGTCGATCGACGGCGAGATTCCAGGCTTCACCGCGCTTGAGACGCTCCAGTCGAAGTTCCCGGTTACACCCGTTCCTGACGAAATGGCCGGCACGGACATGCTCTATTCCTCTGGCACGACAGGCCGCCCAAAGGGAATTCGCCCGGCGCTTGAGCGCGGCATGCCCATCGATGCCGACAATGTGCTTGTCCAGATCTGCCGCGGCCTGGCCGGCGTCACCGAAGAGTCAGTCTACCTGTCGCCAGCACCGCTCTATCATGCCGCGCCGCTGCGCTGGAGCATGTCGATGACCAAGATCGGCGCGTCACTCGTCATCATGGAGAAGTTTGATCCTGAGACGTATCTGCGTCTGGTCGAGACATATCACGCCACGCACTCGCAGCTTGTGCCGACCATGTTCGTCAAGATGCTGAAACTGCCGCCGGAAGTGCGCGCCAAGTATGACGTGTCGAGCCTGCAATTCGCCATTCACGCCGCCGCCCCGTGCCCGATCCCGATCAAGGAGCAGATGATTGCCTGGTGGGGGCCGATCATCGACGAATACTATGCCGGCTCCGAAGGCAACGGCATGACTTGGGCCCGCAGCGCCGAATGGCTGACCCACAAGGGCACAGTCGGAAAGCCCGTGCACGGTGAGGTTCACATCTGCGACGAGCAGGGCAATGAAGTGCCAGTCGGCGAGGAAGGCCAGGTCTATTTCGGCGGCACGGTTCCGCCGACCTATCATAATGACCCGGAGAAATCGAAAGGCGCGCTTCACGCCACGCATGCTGACTGGTCCTCGCTGGGCGATGTCGGCAAGGTGGATGAAGACGGCTATCTCTACCTGACAGACCGCAAGGCCTTCATGATCATTTCCGGCGGTGTGAACATCTATCCGCAGGAGTGCGAGAACATCCTGATCACGCATCCAAAGGTCGCTGACTGCGCAGTGATCGGTGTACCCGATGAAGAGTTCGGCGAGTCCGTGAAGGCTGTCGTTCAACCTGCTGCCGGCCAGGCGCCATCCGAGGAACTCGCGGCGGAGCTGATGGCCTTCTGCCTGGCCAACCTCTCGAAGATCAAATGCCCAAGATCGATCGACTTCGATCCCGAACTGCCGCGTCACCCGACTGGCAAGCTCTACAAGCGCCTCATCCGCGACCGCTACTGGGGCAAGACAGGCAGCCGGATCGTCTGACATGGTCAAGCCAGGTGACTTTCCGAAGGATTTCATCTGGGGTGCATCGACCGCCTCCTACCAGATAGAGGGCGCCCATGATGTTGACGGCCGCGCGCCAAGCATATGGGACGCCTTCTGTCGCGAGCCGGGGCGGATAGACAACGGCGACACGGGTGACGTCGCTTGCGACCACTATAACCGCTACCGCGAAGACGTCGGCCTTATGCGCCAGCTCGGGCTGGATGCCTACCGGTTCTCCTTCTCGTGGAGCCGGGTCCTGCCCGAAGGCAAGGGCCAGCCCAATGAGGCCGGGCTCGATTTCTACGACCGCCTGACCGACAGCCTGCTCGAAAACGGCATCGCGCCCTGGGCCTGCCTCTATCACTGGGACCTTCCCCTCGCCCTGCACGAAGCCGGCAAGGGCTGGACCAGCCGCGAGATTGCGCCATTGTTTGCAAACTACGCAAGCCTCATGGCCGACCGGTTAGGCGACCGCATTACGCACTGGGCCACTTTCAACGAACCCAATGTCTTCGCCATGTTCGGCTACAAGATGGGCATCCACGCGCCAGGCATCCGCGATTATGATCTGTATCGCGACATGGTCCATGGTGTGAACCTTGCCCATGGCGCGGCCATTCAGGCGCTACGAGCCAGCTTGCCAGCGCATGCACAGCTGGGTGTTGTCCCGAACATGCAGCCCTGCCTACCGCGCGAGGAAACTGACGCCAACCGCTTGGCCGCCGCCCGGCTCGACGCCTGGTGGAACCGCGCCTTCGCTGATCCGATGATCCTCGGCAAATACGATCCCATCGTGTCGGCGGCGCTGGGTGATCGCGTGCGACCAGGCGATGAAGACCTGATCAACCAGAAGCTCGACTGGTTCGGTCTCAACCATTACTCCCCGCTATACGCGAGTGCCGATGACAGCCCCGCAGGCTATCGCTGGGAGAACCCGCCGGAGGACACCGAGATTACCCTGATGGGCTGGAATGCCTCCCCGGAAGGCTTCCGCGACATCCTGATCGAGACGGCAGAAAGATACAGCCTGCCAATCTTCATCACCGAAAACGGGGTTGCCGATCTGGCCGAGCCAGACGCGCAAGGGCGCGTGAAGGATGATGTGCGTATCGACTTCATTGACCGCTATCTGGCCGCCTTGCTGGAAGCGCGCGCGGCAGGCGCCGATGTGCGGGGCTACTTCGTCTGGTCAATGCTCGACAATTTCGAATGGGCGAAGGGCTACACGACGCGGTTCGGCGTGACGCATGTCGATTTTGAAACGCTCAAGCGCACCCCAAAGGATTCCTTCAACTGGCTCGCCGGCTTGACCGGCAAGCAGGCCTGAAACGAAAACAGCCGCCCCGAGTGGAGCGGCTGTATCTGTATTCCGTACACTTTTGGCCTAGAACAGCCAGCTGCCGGGGTTCTCGATTGGCTGACCGGCCGACAGGGCCTGCATGCCCTTGATGCTGCGGACGATGTACCAGATCAGGGCGGCGAGCAGGATCAGGATCCCGATCAGGACAACGGTCAGCACGGCGCCGATCACGCTGTAAAGAAGGCCTTTCCAGAAGATATTGATCTGGTTGTTATAGTGGCTCTCAAGCACAGGATCGCCCTGCCCCTTGCCCATATAGGCCATGATGACGCCGATGATCGGCGTGATGCCGATCACGATGCCCACCAGATAGAGGATATAGATCAGGTTCGCGTTGCCCTTAGTGTTCGGATCAACGGAAATCTGGTTCGAATCTGTCATGTAGCGTCTCCCAATTCAGCCCATGTACGAAGTATTTGCGAGAATCAGCTCTACGTCCAGCAGATTGACGTTCAGTAAACCTTGCCGGATGGCGCTGCTCGCGCCAGAAAAGGCCCAAGCATAAACTCTGGAGGAATTACCTTATGGCCAACCCGAAAAAAGTTGCCTTCGCCGACCTCGAATCCATCGCAGGAACGGAAACCGGCGTCTCTGACTGGCACACAATCGACCAGGAACGCGTCAACAAGTTTGCCGAAGCGACCGGCGACCATCAGTGGATCCACGTTGATGTCGAGCGCGCCACCAAGGCCATGGGCGGCCCTATCGCACACGGCTTCCTGACGCTGTCCCTGCTGCCAATGCTCGGCGGCGAAACGCTGAACGTCTCCGGCGTCACGCGCGGCATCAACTATGGCTCCGACAAGGTGCGCTTCACCAACATGGTGCCCGTCGGCTCCAAGGTGCGCCTGCGCCAGAAATGCACATCCGTGACGGAAAAGTCGGGCGGCAAGCAGATGATCATGGAAAACACGATCGAGATCGACGGCCAGGAACGCCCGGCCCTCGTCGCTGAATCGATCACCGTGCTTTACGGCTAGGCCCAACAGCCACAATCAGACCCATTCGCGCCGCCGGGACACCACGTGTCCCGGCGACGTTCGTTTAAGGCCAGCCACACACAGCTGATGGCGCTGGGGCATAATCACCCTATATTGAAGGGGAACCCGAAACAGGAGGCCCCCATGTCTGCCACAGGTACCAAAATCCAGCGATCCGACCGCGAATGGCGCGAAGTCCTCACCGAGGAAGAATTCCGCGTCGGCGTGAAGGAGGGCACAGAGCGCGCCTTCAGCCCGGGCAATTACGAGAGCGAGAAGCGCGCCGGCAAGTATCACTGCAAGGGCTGCGACACGGTGCTCTGGTCGTCCGAACACAAGTTCGAAAGCGGCACCGGCTGGCCAAGCTATTGGCAGCCTGCCTCCGAAGGCGTTGTCGAGACCAAGACCGATTTCAAGATGATCATCCCGCGCACCGAATGCCACTGCGCCGTCTGCGGCCTGCATCAGGGCCACGTCTTCAAGGATGGCCCGCCGCCGACCGGCGAGCGCTGGTGCATCAACGGCGTCGTGCTGGACTTCCAAGCCGACGAATAGGTCTGGACAGGCGCCATCCCGCCTGATCCTTTTCCCCTGAATCCAAGCCTTACTTGCACAGGAGCCGGCCGCATGCGCCTTTCTTTCCTTCTTGCCAGCGCAGCGACCGCTGCCCTTCTGACCGGATGCACAATGACTGAGACCAAGCTTACCGACACCGCCACTGAAGCATCAGCGGCAACACCCGCGCCCCAGCCACCCATGGCGGAGCGTATCGACCATGAGGTTACGCAGGTCGGCCGCACGCGCAACGATCCCTACAACTGGCTGAAGGATGACAACTGGCAGGAAGTCATGCGTGATCCGTCCGTACTCGATGCAAAGATCCGCACCTATCTCGAAGCCGAGAACGCCTACACCAAGGCCGTGCTGGAAGACCCGACAACCAAGCTGCGCGATGAACTATTCGCCGAAATGCGTGGCCGCATCAAGGAAGACGACAGCACCGTTCCAGAGATCGACGGTCCATGGGCCTATTACACCCGCTATCGTCAGGGCGGCGAATACCCGATCATTGCCCGGCGCCCGGCAGAGGATGCCTTCAACCCCGAGGCTGCCGAAACCATCCTGCTCGACGGCGATGCCATGGGCGAAGGCAAGGACTATTTCTCCTTCGGCGGCATCGATACCAGCCCCGACCACAATCAGGTCGCCTACGCTGTCGATACGCAGGGTAGCGAGTTCTACAAGATCCACATCCAGGACATTGCCACCGCCGCCGACACTGCCGCCGAGATCGACAATGCCTATGGCGAATTTGAATGGACCGCGAATGGTCAGGCCATCGTCTGGGTGCACCGCGACGAGAATGCCCGCCCCGATGCCGTCTACCAGCGTAACCTCGCCACCGGCGAAGACACACTTCTGTATGAGGAAAAGGATCCCGGCTTCTTCGTCGGCGTCGGCAAGAGCGCCAGTGAGGACGTCATCTTCATCAACGCTTCCGGCCACACGACGTCAGAGGTCCACTGGTTTCCCGCGAACGAACTTAATCCAAAGTTGCGCACAGTCGCCCCACGCCAGACCGACAATGAATATTCCGTCGTCCACTGGGATGGTGAGTTCTACATCATCACCAATCTCGACGGCGCTGTCGACTTCAAGATGATGAAGGCCCCGATGGAATCGACTTCCCGCGACGCATGGGAGGAAGTCATCCCCCACCGTCCCGGCACGCTCCTCCTCGGCATGCAGCCACAGAAGGACTATCTCGCCCGCATGGAACGCGAGAACGGCCTGCCGACCATTGTCGTGCGCGCTCGCGCCGATGGGGCAGAGCATCAGATCAGTTTTGATGAAGCCGCCTATGATCTCGGCCTCGACAGCGGCTATGATTACAACACGCCGATCCTGCGCTTCGACTATGCCTCGCCGACCACGCCCGATCAGGTCATCGACTATGACCTTGTCAGCCGCTCGCGCACCCTGCGCAAGGAACGCGAAGTCCCATCGGGCCACAATCCCGACGACTATGTCGCCGAGCGCGTCATGGCGCCCTCATGGGATGGCGCTGAAGTGCCTGTCACCCTGCTGCGCCGCAAGGACACGCCGGTCGACGGCACCGCGCCTGTCCTGCTCTACGGCTATGGCTCCTATGGCATCACCATCCCGGCAGACTTCCGCACCGGCCGTCTAAGCCTCGTCGACCGTGGCTTCATCTACGCCATCGTCCACCCGCGCGGCTCGATGGCCAAGGGCTACCAATGGTATCTCGACGGCAAGCTCGAAAAGAAGACCAATACGTTCAAGGACTATGTTGCCGCCTGCCATTATCTGGTCGACCAGGGCTATACGTCGAAAGGCAAGCTGGTCGGCCATGGCGGCTCCGCCGGGGGCCTGCTGATGGGCGCTGCAGCCAACATGGACCCTGAACTTTTCGCCGGCATCATCGCCGCAGTGCCATTCGTTGACGTCGTCAACACCATGTCGGACGAGAGCCTGCCGCTCACGCCGCCTGAATGGCCCGAATGGGGCAACCCGCTGACCAGCGAAACAGATTACGACACGATCGCGGCCTACAGCCCGTACGACAATGTGGCCGACAAGCCTTATCCCCCCATGCTGATCACTGGCGGCCTGACCGACCCGCGCGTCACGTATTGGGAACCTAGCAAGTGGGCCGCCAAGCTGCGCCATGAGGCCCCGGAAGCCGGGCCTTACTTCCTGCGCATCAACATGGATGCCGGTCATGGCGGCGCCTCGGGCCGTTTCGAAGGCCTGAAGGAAACCGCCACTGAATACGCCTTCGCCCTCGCCGCTGTCGGCAAGACGGACGAACTGGATCTGGAGAAAAAATAGGTTGGTTTTGGAATGCCAGGGGCCCTCGCTTGGGCTTCGGGCATTGCCAGGCGGGTATCGATCTCGGATCGAGCCCTGCGCCTGAGGCGTAAAATTTGGAAATGGTCGGAGCGATAGGATTCGAACCTACGACCCCTCGCCCCCCAGGCGAGTGCGCTACCGGGCTGCGCCACGCTCCGACTCTGGCGGCTTGTAGCCAAGCCGCCCCAGTTCCGCAATCGCTTATATGGGTTTAGGCAGCGCGGCGTACGCGCATCGCGTCGAGGCGAGCCTTAAGGTCCGTCAGCTCCACCAGCGCGCCTTCAAGGCGTTCCTGACGCTTGGGCGCAGAACCTTCCGGCAGTTCGGCATTGAACGCCTTCGCGACCGTCTGTTGCAGCTCGCGCGCGGGGCTGGCAGCCGTTCCGAGCTTGGCCGCGCCGGACAACACAGCCACCAGGCCTTGCTCGGCCAGAATGGATTTTGCGCCCTTCAGCGTCATGCCGCGCTCATGGACGAGGATCTGGATGGCGCGCAGGGCTTCAAGGTCCTGCGGGCGGAAAAGACGGCGGCCATCGGCGCGCTTGACCGGCTTCACATCACGCGGAAACTTGCTTTCCCAATAGCGAAGAACATGCGTCTCGAGCCCAAGTTCGGCAGCGGCCTCGCCAATCGAGCGGAAGGCTTTAGCGGATTTTTCAACTCGGTTCCGTGAGGCAGTCATATCGCTATCCTTGTTGTGGTGGCTCAGCCCTTGTCGACGCGGGCCTTCAGCATGGGGGATGGGCGGAAGGTGACCACGCGGCGGGGCGCAATCGTGGCTTCTTCGCCGGTTTTGGGATTACGGCCTTCGCGCGCAGCTTTTGACCGCACCACGAAATTGCCAAAGCGGGAGAGCTTCACTTCGTCTTCATGCTCCAGCGCACTGCCGATCATATCGAGTGTACGGTCCAGCAGGTCAGAGGATTCCTGACGCGTCACGCCCACTTCGCGGACGATGGCGTCGGTCACTTCTGCGCGGGTCAGGGTCTGGTTGCTCATGACGGTCTTTCGCCTTTCGTTAATGGGTAGCCAATGAATCTTAACGGATTCCTAGCAAACCCGTCAGCTTAAATCATTGATAAGTTTCAGATTGCCCGATTAGACCCGAAATTTGTGGATAAAATCGGCTGCTCTGGATCAAAGCCGGAACAGGCTGGCGCCCCACGAGAATCCGCCGCCCATGGCCTCTGAAAGGATCAGGTCGCCCTTTTTCGCCCGGCCGGAACGCACCGCATGGTTCAGCGCGAGTGGAATGGAGGCCGCCGAGGTATTGGCATGCTGGTCCACGGTGATGACCACCTTCTCCTCAGGAATACCGATCTTGCGCGCGACACCGTCGAGAATGCGCTTGTTGGCCTGGTGTGGCACGAACCAGTCAATGTCGTCTGCCGTCAGCCCCGTCTCGTCGAGCACGGCCTGGATCGCCGAGGAAATGTTGGTCACGGCGTGCTTGAAAACGCGGTTGCCCTCCATGCGCACATGGCCGATCGTTCCGGTCGAGCTGACACCGCCATCGACATAGAGCAAGTCAGACTTGGTGCCGTCGGTGCGGATATGATGCGTGATGATCCCGGCATCTGCCGCGCCATCCCACTCTTCCGCCTCGATAACCACTGCGCCGCCGCCATCACCGAACAGCACGGCCGTGCCGCGATCAGACCAGTCAAGAATGCGCGTGAATGTCTCTGCGCCGATTACCAGTGCCCGGTTGAACAGGCCTTGCTTCAGCATGCTGTCGGCTGTCGCCAGTCCGAACAGGAAGCCTGAACAGACAGCCTGCACGTCAAATGCCGCGCTGGGGCCACAGCCGAGCTTTGCCTGCACGGCCGTTGCCGTTGCGGGAAAGGTCTGGTCCGGCGTCGTCGTTGCCAGCACGATCAGGTCAATGTCCTGAGCGGTCATGTTCGCGGCTTCCAGCGCCTGGCGGGCGGCTGCCGTCGCGATATCGGACGTCAGCTCACCATCCGCCGCAACATGGCGCTTCTGGATACCCGTGCGTTCACGAATCCATTCATCGGACGTATCGAGCATCGTCGACAGGTCTTCATTGGTCAGCACCTTCTCGGGAAGGTATCCGCCAGTGCCGCGAATGAAGCTGCGTCGTGTCATGAAAGTCCCTTCCTTGCCCGTCCTGCCTATTCGGCGGCGAGGCCACCTTCTCTTATGCGTGCGAGATTGGCGAGTATTTCGTCGCGGTAATGGCTGCTGGCAAGATCTGCCGCAAGTTCGCAGGCACGCGCGAAACCACGGGCATCCGTACCGCCATGGCTTTTCACCGATACGCCGCCGAGGCCCAGCAGGACACCGCCATTCACGTTGCTCGGGTCCATCTGCGACCGCAGGGTCTTCAGGCCCGCCATGGCCAGTGCCGCGCCGATTTTTGTCATCAGGCTGGTCGTAAAGGCCTCGCGCATGCGGCTGCCCAGCATGCGGGCAACGCCCTCGCCAGCCTTCAGCGCCACATTGCCCGTGAAGCCATCGGTCACCACCACGTCAACGGCGCCCTTGGAAATATCATCGCCTTCAACAAAGCCGCGATAGTCGATATCGAGCTCGGCGGCGCGCAGCCATTCGTGAGCCTCGCGCACTTCGTCATGGCCCTTCATCTCTTCAGAGCCGATATTCAGAATGCCAATACTTGGCTTTGCAATGCCAAGCGCCGCGCGAGCATAGGCCTCGCCCATGATCGCAAACGTCACCAGCTGCGCCGCATCTGCTTCCAGGTTCGCGCCGACATCAAGCACAACTGTGCGGCCCTTCATTGTCGGCCACAATGCAGTCATGGCCGGGCGATGCACGCCTTCCATCTTGCGCAGGATGAGCATTGAAATCGCCATCAGCGCGCCGGTGTTGCCAGCCGAAACTGCTGCGCCTGCTTCGCCATTCTTCACTGCCTCGACAGCGTTCCACATGGACGACCCCTTGCCACGGCGCAGGGCTTGGCTGGGCTTCATGTCACTGGTGATAACCGTGTCCGAATGGACGATCTGACAGCGGCCTGACAGCACCTTGTGCGCGGCCACGAGCGGCTCCAGCGCCGCCTCGTCACCATGCAGAAGCACCGCAATATCGGGGCGATCGGCCAGCAGGGCGGCCACGCCATCGACCACAACGCCGGGAGCGGCATCGCCGCCCATGGCATCAATCGAGAGAATTGTGCCTTTAGCCATAAGGGCCTTCCTGCTGCGGGGAAACTCGGCGCTTCCACTCTCGCGGTGTTTACGGCGCGCCACCATCCTTGGCAACGCTGCGCCTGTACGTGTTACCGCACTTTACAACCCACAGACCAGTCAAGCGTTCCGGCCAGTATTTCCGCATCCTGTTGCACCTCCAGCCCATCGGCGAGCGTGCACAACCACGCTGCAAGCTCCGCTGCGCGGCCGTTTTCAGTCACGCCATTGCGCTCCAGTACGACCTTAACGTCCGACTCACGTGCTTCGCCGGCCGTTTCGTCGAGCGCAGCCGTCAGCGCCAGCCCCAGTCCGTAATACGCCTCGGCCAATTTGCGCACCTTCCGGGCAATCGACGAATCACCCACGCCCTGCTCACGATAAGCAGCATCGAATCCGTCCAGAACGCGTGTGTTCAGCGCGCCCGCCATCCGGGCGGCTTCCCGGCCGGGAATGTTGCGTATCCGCCGAAGGGCCACGGTCGCATGAACCATCACCATGCCCGCGCGCGCCTCGAACGTGTCTGGAACGTCGCCCGCAAGATAAAAGTCAGGCGCCAGCGCAGTCGTCATCAGTCCCGTATAAGCGGTGCCGACTGCCGCCTTGCGGCCCCGCCGCCGCGTCAGCCAGCCAATTGAAATTCCTGTCACCTATGTACTCCTGTGTTGCCAAGGGGGGGCTGCAACCGCTAGGTCTTTCGCGAAGCCTTAACAGGAGTTTCTCCATGTCGCGACGTGCGATTTTGGCCATTGGCCTTCTCACCCTGCCGCTTACAGCGTGCCTCACGCCAGCGCGGGACTTTCACGGCTATGTGGCTGATGATGCCCAACCCCGCGACATGAAACCGGATGAAGACACCCGTTCTTCCGTCCTGGCCCAGCTTGGCAGCCCCTCCACCGAGGGCATTTTCGACGACAAGACCTGGATCTACATGTCCGACGTTCAGGAGCGCATCGCATTCCTCAAGCCGAAAATCACCAAGCGGTCGATCACGGCCATCCGTTTCGGCGAGGATGACAAGGTTGATGAAGTCCTCGAATACTCGGCTGCAGATGGTGAAGTGGTCAACTACGCCGCCCGCGAGACGCCAACCCGTGGTCGCGAACTCGGCCTCTGGGAGCAGATCTTCGGCACTGTCGGCGCCGTGCGTCTGCCCAACAGCGACGAAGCAACGCCTGGCAACCCGACAGGCCGCCGCTAGTAGCGAGGCCCACACGCAAGAATACAAAAGCCCCGGACCTCACGGTTGCGGGGCTTTTCTTTGCGCGCAACCCTAACCTATAGAAAAACCCTATAGCTCGTGTGACCCGTTTCAATTGGGGCGTTGGCGCGCGCTATGTTACCCTCCGTCAACTAGCAGAGAATGCGCCCAACCAGCATCGGAGAATATATATGGACGGAAACGACACACCCAGCGTGGGCAAATGCCCTGTCATGCATGGCGGGATGACCTCCATGGGCCGCACGGTCACGGAATGGTGGCCGAACGCGCTCAACCTCGACATCCTGAGCCAGCACGACACCAAGACCAATCCGATGGGCGAGGATTTCGACTATCACGAAGAACTGAAAAAACTCGATGTGAAGGCGCTCAAGCAAGACCTGACAGACCTGATGACCGACAGCCAGCCCTGGTGGCCGGCTGACTGGGGCCATTATGGCGGGCTGATGATCCGCCTCGCATGGCACGCTGCCGGCTCCTACCGCCTGTTTGACGGTCGCGGCGGTGCAGGCACGGGCAACCAGCGCTTCGCCCCACTCAACTCCTGGCCGGACAACGGCAACCTCGATAAGGCCCGCCGCCTTCTTTGGCCGATCAAGAAGAAGTACGGCAACAAGGTCTCCTGGGCCGACCTCTATATCCTCGCCGGCAACGTCGCCTACGAATCCATGGGTTTCAAGACCTTTGGTTTCGCCTTCGGCCGCGAAGACATCTGGGCGCCGGAACGCGACGCCTACTGGGGCTCGGAAAAGGAATGGCTGGCCGACAGCGTCCAGCGTTACGCCAACTCCGAAGACCCGGCATCCCTCGAGGCGCCACTCGGCGCCGTTCACATGGGCCTCATCTACGTCAACCCGCAGGGCCGCGACGGCAAACCCGATCCGTTGAAATCCGCGCACGATGTCCGCGTCACCTTCGCCCGCATGGCGATGAATGACGAGGAAACCGTTGCCCTCACGGCTGGCGGCCACACCGTCGGCAAGGCGCACGGCAATGGCCTTGAATCCAATCTCAGCCCGGCACCTGAAGCCGCCGATATCACGGAACAGGGCCTCGGCTGGATCAACCACAAGACCCGTGGCATTGGCCGTGACGCCGTGACCAGCGGCCTTGAAGGCGCGTGGACGACCCACCCGACCCAATGGGACAATGGCTATTTCGATCTCCTGATGAACCATGAGTGGGAGCTAAAGAAGAGCCCCGCCGGCGCATGGCAGTGGCAGCCGGTCGACATCAAGGAAGAGGACATGCCGGTCGACGTCGAGGATCCTTCGATCCGCAAGATGCCGATCATGACCGATGCCGACATGGCGATGAAGATGGACCCGGACTACCGGAAAATCTCCGAGCGTTTCTATAACGATTTCGATTATTTCTCCGACCAGTTCGCTCGCGCCTGGTTCAAGCTGACCCACCGCGACATGGGACCGAAAGCGCGCTACTTCGGCCCTGAAGTGCCGCAGGAAGATCTGATCTGGCAGGATCCGATCCCGGCTGGCAGCACCGGTTATGATGTCGATGCAGTGAAAGCGAAGATCGCCGACAGCGGCCTCTCCGTCAGCGAGATGGTCTCCACCGCATGGGACAGCGCCCGCACCTATCGCGGCTCTGACATGCGCGGCGGCGCCAATGGTGCCCGCATCCGCCTCGCGCCTCAGAAGGACTGGGAAGGCAACGAGCCTGCACGTCTCGCAAAGGTGCTGAAAGTGCTCGAAGGCATTGCCTCCGGCACGGGCGCCAGCCTGGCTGACGTCATCGTCCTTGCCGGTAATGTCGGTGTGGAACAGGCTGCGAAGAAAGCGGGCCATGATGTAAAGGTGCCATTCTCACCGGGTCGGGGCGACGCAACCGCTGAGATGACCGACGCGGATTCCTTCGATGCGCTCGAGCCGCTCGTCGACGGTTATCGCAACTGGCAGAAGGCTGAATACGATATCGCGCCGGAAGAGCTGATGCTCGACCGCACCCAGCTTATGGGCCTCACGGCACCGGAAATGACCGTTCTTGTCGGCGGCATGCGCGCCATGGGCACCAACCACGGCGGCACCAAGCACGGTGTGTTCACGGATAATGTCGGTGCCCTGACGAATGACTTCTTCGTCAACCTGACCGACACGAACAATTACTGGCGCCCATCCGGCAACGGCCTTTACGAGATCCGCGATCGCAAGACCGACGCGGTGAAGTGGACGGCTACCCGCATGGACCTGGTGTTTGGGTCAAACTCGATTCTCCGGGCCTATTCGGAAGTCTATTCCCAGGACGACAGCAAGGCGAAGTTCATGAAAGACTTCGTTGCCGCCTGGACCAAGGTGATGAACGCCGACCGGTTCGACATCGCCTGATCGAAACGATACCCCAAAAGGAAAAGCCCCGGCGCATTTGCACCGGGGCTTTTTTAATGGATCAGGCTTTGACGCCTAGTGTGCGGCAAGCACCGCGAGCAGAAGCAAGGCCACGATATTGGTGATCTTGATCATAGGGTTCACGGCCGGACCAGCGGTGTCCTTGTACGGATCACCTACTGTATCGCCCGTGACGGCGGCCTTGTGGGCTTCAGAGCCCTTGCCGCCATGATGGCCGTCCTCGATATACTTCTTCGCATTATCCCATGCGCCGCCACCCGATGTCATCGAGATGGCCACGAACAGGCCCGTCACGATCACGCCAAGCAGCATGGCACCGACGGCTGACAGGGCTGCGCCCGGTCCGGCGATCAGCATGATCACACCGAACAGCACGAGCGGTGACAGCACCGGCAGCAGGGATGGAACGATCATTTCCCTGATCGCCGCCTGCGTCAGGATATCCACGGCACGGCCATAGTCAGGCTTCACTTCGCCCTTCATGATGCCCGGCATTTCGCGGAACTGCCTGCGCACTTCCTCGACCACAGCCTGCGCTGCGCGTCCCACCGCCATCATCGACATGCCGCCGAAGAGGAACGGCAAGAGACCGCCGAACAGGAGACCAACCACGACGTAAGGGCTGGAGATCGAGAAATCGACCACGACATTGTGGAAGAACGTGCCCGGGTCTGCCTGAGAGATGAAGTATTTCAGGTCTTCCGAATAGGCCGCGAACAGCACCAGCGCGCCGAGGCCCGCCGATCCGATTGCATAGCCCTTGGTCACGGCCTTGGTCGTGTTGCCAACAGCGTCCAGCGCGTCAGTCGTCTTGCGGACGTCAGACGGCAGTTCAGCCATTTCCGCGATGCCGCCGGCATTGTCCGTCACCGGGCCGAAGGCGTCGAGGGCAACAATGATACCGGCAAGAGCCAGCATCGTCGTCGTGGCAATCGCGATACCGTAGAGGCCTGCGAGATTAAAGGTGAGCAGGATGCCCGCCATGATCGTGATCGAAGGCAGCGCCGTCGATTCAAGAGACACGGCCAGGCCCTGGATCACGTTCGTGCCGTGGCCCGACTCGGATGCTTTCGCAATCGAGCGGACAGGCCGGAACTTGGTCTCGGTATAATAGGCCGTGATATAGACGATGAGGCCCGTCACAACGAGGCCAGTCACACCGCAGAGGAACAGGTCGAGCCCCGTGATCTCTCCGGTCATGCCGAGGCGCTGGGCGGCTTCATTGAGCACGCCAAACCCGTTCGGCAACACGCTGCTGATCGCAATAGCGAGGCCGCCAATCGACAGCACGCCCGTCACGATGAGGCCCTTGTAGAGCGCCCACATGACATCGGTGGAGTTCTTGCCGAGGCGCACGAAGAACGTACCCACGATCGAGGTGACGATACAGACGGCAGCAATCGCCAGCGGCAGCATCATGACAGCGGAAATGTCCGCCGATCCGGAGAAGTAGATCCCGCCGAGCACCATGGTCGCGACCAGCGTCACGGCATAGGTTTCGAACAGGTCAGCCGCCATGCCGGCACAGTCGCCGACATTGTCGCCCACATTGTCCGCGATGGTGGCGGCGTTGCGCGGGTCATCTTCCGGGATTCCGGCTTCAACCTTGCCAACCATGTCGCCGCCGACATCCGCACCCTTGGTGAAGATACCGCCGCCGAGACGGGCAAAGATCGAGATCAGCGAAGCGCCGAAGCCGAGCGACACGAGCGCGTCGATCACCTGGCGTTTCTCGTCACGGACCGACAGGTCGAGATCGAGCGGCCCGGTCAGAAGGCCGTAATAGAGAACGATGCCGAGCAGCGCGAGGCCAACCACGAGCATGCCCGTAATGGCGCCAGACTTGAACGCCAGTGCAAGGCCAGCCGCAAGGCCGCTCTTAGAGGCTTCCGTCGTGCGCACGTTGGCCCGAACAGACACAAGCATGCCGATAAACCCGGCTGCGCCCGACAGGACGGCGCCGATGATAAAGCCGAGCGCGGCTTTCCAACCGAGAGCGACCAGCAGGATCACAACAACAACAGCGCCAACCATGGCGATCGTACGATACTGGCGTTTGAGGTAGGCGTTCGCGCCTTCCTGAATGGCCAGCGCTATTTCACGCATGCGATGGTCGCCTGACGGGGCCTTCATGATCGAATTGATCTGTAGGTAACCGTACAGGACAGACACAACGCCCGCGGCGAGTGCTAGATAAAACCACATGGGTATTTCCTTCCTTCCCTGAGTTCTTTAGCGGGCCCGGGTTGATCCCGGATCTCCAAAACCTGGTTATGGTGGGTAATTGCTGCCAGCCGCACCTGAATGAGGCAACCCGCCTCCCTTCAGGAGCGAATATCAGCTGCCCCCACTAACCATGCTCGAACCCCAGAGTTTCAGGCAGGTTAACGTTTCGGCCCTCGCGTTCGAGGGAAAGGCCTGATCCAGCAACAATTTTCCCGATACAGGCGATCTGGATACCAGAATTTTGCGCCTCACGCGAGATCAACTTGGAATTGTTCTCCGGGGCCGTAAACAGCGTCTGATAGTCGTCGCCCCATGTCGCCAGCTTCAGCATCTCGGCGAGTTCGGTCTCGCCGCCCGCGAAGGCCACCGCGCCTAAATCCATCTCCATGGCGACGCCCGAGGCCTCGGCCAGCGCCTTGGCATCGATCAGCAAGCCATCGGATACATCCATCGCCGCGCTCGCGTGACCAGCCACCAATTTGGCGGTCGCAAGTGGCGGAAGAACCGGTAAACGGTAGGCATCGTCCCCGGAAGAACCCGGGAATGGACTCGGAATACCCCGGGAATGGTCCTGCCACGCCCGTGCGGCGGCCCCGATTGTCCCCGTAAGCCAGACGCAATCGCCCGCCTTGGCGCCCATCCGGCGCACGGGGCCATCGTTGAGGCAGCGCCCGGTAAGCGTCAAAGAGAGGAACAGTCCGCCGGGGCTCGTCACCGTATCGCCGCCAATCAGCTGCGCCCCCCAGGCCGCCAGCTCATCGCCCAATGCTGCAGCAAATGCTGCTATTTCCGCCTCGCCGCGTCCCTTGGGCCAGCCCAGCACCAGCAGCGCTTCCGCTGGTTCCGCCCCGCTCGCCAGCAAGTCCGACACATTCGTCCGCACCAGCTTGCGCGCCACGGTATCAATCGGGTCAGTGCTGAGGAAATGAACTCCCTCCGCCATCGCATCTGCTGTAATTGCTACAGGACCAGACGTTCCAAGCTGCGCCACGTCATCGCGCAGACCGGCCGCGCCAGCGCTCTTCGCAAGCGGCGCGAGGTAGCGGGCAATCCAGTCCTTTTCCGCCATGTTCAGTCGTCCAGTGGGCGTTTTTCGCCTGACAAAACAACGCCCCAGATCGGAATGCCGCTCCAGCTCTCCCCCGCCACAGCCAGCGGATTTGCCCCCAGAACAGTAAAGTCGGCCCGTTTGCCTACCTCAATTGAGCCGATCTCCCGGTCCAGCCCAACCGCCCGTGCTGCATCCAGCGTTACAGATTCCAGCGCCTGATAAGGCGAAAGCGCCATCTGCGCCTCATAGACGCCGCCTTCCTTGGTGGCCTGCGTGATATGCACACTCGCCGCACGCAGCGGCTCTGGCGGTGCCAAGGGTGCATCGGAGTGCACCGTCACCGCAACGCCCGCCTCCGTCAGCGCGCCAAGCGGTGTGATCCACTGCGCGCGCGGCTGCCCCAGCGGGTCGGCATAGGGCTCGGCCATGTAATAGACGTAGTGGCTGGCAGCGGAGACATTGGCCTTAAGGCGCCCCGCCTCTTCAACCTGCTCCGGCGAAAACAGGCCGCCATGCTCGATCGTGAAGGAATTGCCGCCACCGCCTTCGCGGAGTGTCTTCAGGGCCGCCAGCGTCGCGTCCTGCGCTGCGTCGCCATTGGAATGGATATTCACGCCAAGGCCTGCATCCCAATAAGGCTGAATAGCAGGTGCGATTTGCTCGGGCTTCAGCACCCAAAGCCCCTCGCTGCCCTTGGATTGTCCTGCCAGGTATCCGGGCGGAGATAGTCGCATGGTCTGGCTGTAGAAAGCGCCATCGGTAAAGAACTTTACCCGAGGCAGAACAGGCGCCGCGGCGCCGCGCGCGCCGGTCGCAAGATCAAGCACGGCCTGAACGCGCCCATCGCCATAAGTCCGCGCCAAAGCGCGGAACTCCGGCACGAGATACAGATTGTACCCGGCGGTCTGCGGATCGACCCAGTTATTGCGGATATTGGCGTCTTCCAGCTCATAGCCGAACAGGCCGTAGCCCATCTCGACGGTTGTCGTAACGCCCGCATGGCGCAACATCCTTGAGAAGCCATGAAAGCCCGCGCTCGCATTCTCAGGCGCCAGAATGACATCGGCATAGGCCTGCACCACGGCAAAGGCGGCATCCTCGTAGATCCGCCCCGTCAGCTCGCCATTGGCGTCGAGGTCGACACCATGGAACTTCTCCGCCAGCGCAGGCGTGAACCCGGCCCGCTTGATCGCTGCGCTATTGAGATAGAAGTCATGGCTGGAATAGTGCCAGATCACGATGGGCCGTTCCGTCGATACTGCATCGAGATCGGCCCGCGTCAGGTCACCGTGCACCAGGTTATGATAGCCATAGATCACTGCAGGTTGGCCCGGCGGCATTGAGGCTGAGATCGCCGCCACTTCCGACAGGAAACCTTCCCGCGTGCCAATGCCCATCCGCATGCCGTCCGGCGTCGCCATTGGCCAAGGCGGCGTCAGCGGCAGCGCATATTGCAGCGCGCCCAGCATGACATGCACATGCGGGTCGATCAGGCCCGGCACAATGGTCAGCCCCTCGAATGTCCTGTCCACTTCCGCCTTGGGCAGGTCCGCGACGAGTTCCGACTCACTGCCAACGCCCACGATGCGACCGTTCTTCACCGCCACGGCTGATGCCACGGCGCCTTCACCGGACATCGTGACAACACTTCCGGCGGGATAGATCACCGCGCCTTCACTTGCAGGATGATGATCCTCTGCACCGCTGCGAGAGCAGGCAACGGCCAACAGAATGGCCAGTCCGGTAATAATGCGGCGCATGGAATGCCCTCTAACGATCTGGCGCGCAGCCTGACGGTTCGGGCGGCCGATTACAAGCAAGCCTTAAAGGATCTCGCGGCCAATCGCATAGAACCTGTCACGGCGCTGCCGGCGCAATTCCTGCGGCGACATGCCTTCAAGGTCTTTGAGTGCCGTATCAAGTGCCTTGGCCGCTGCAGCCATGGCCCTTTGCGGGTCGCGGTGCGCGCCGCCAACGGGCTCTTTCACAACGCCGTCGATCACCTTCGTTTTCAGCAGGTCGGGCGCCGTGATCTTCATCGCGTCTGCCGCATCGCGGGCCTTGGCCGGGTCGCGGTAAAGTATGGACGCGCAGCCCTCCGGCGAGATAACCGAATAGATCGCGTGCTCCATCATCAGCACTGTGTTGGCTGCCGCGATGCCAATGGCGCCGCCTGACATGCCTTCGCCAATGATCAGGGTGACGAATGGCACGCCCAGCGAAAGGCCGCGCTGGGTGCCGCGCGCGATGGCCTCGGCCTGCCCACGCTCTTCGCCGCCCTTGCCGGGATAGGCGCCGGCGGTATCAGGAAAGCTGAGGACAGGAAGGTTAAACTTTTCCGCCATATCCATAAGGCGCACGGCTTTGCGATAGCCTTCCGGGTGCGCCATGCCGAAATTATGCTTCAGGCGCTTCTCGGTCGTGCGGCCCTTCTCATGGCCCATAATGACGACAGACCGGCCCTTGAAACGGGCCAGGCCGCCAATAATGGCCTCATCATTGCCAAACAGGCGATCGCCGGCCAATTCCTCGAAATCCTCGAAAATCGTGGCGATATAGTCTGAAAGATGCGGACGGTCCGGATGGCGCGCCACCTGGGTCTTCCGCCAGGCTGAAAGGTCTGAATAGATGTCTTTCAGCTGCTTGGTCGACTTGGCTTTAAGCTTGTTGAGCTCGTCCTTGATGGACGGCCCGCCCTTCTGGCCGGAAATAGCTTCGAGCTCGGCAATTTTGGCGTCGAGTTCGGCGATTGGCTTTTCAAAATCGAGATAAGTCGTGCTCATGCGGAACTGTCTAGCAACCCATGCCTGACTCGCCTAGCGCCCTTTTCATCAGAGTATTTCCTTGAACATGACGACCGCTGGCAGGGTCAGCACGCCCAGAAGCACCGGAAAAACGAAGAAAACCAATGGCAAAGTCAGTTTTGCCGGCAGGGCCATGGCTTTTTCCTCGGCATAGAGTATCCGCCGCTGGCGCATATCGGCCGAGAAGACCCTCAATGTCTGGCCGAGGCTTGTGCCCATTTCCTCGGCCTGGCGCAGCATCGTGGCGAGCGAACCGGCCTCCTCGATTCCCATGCGGTCGGCAAAGCCGCGCCATGCTGCCTTGCGCGCCCGGCCGGCCCTGAGTTCCAGCGACAAGGTGCGCATATAACCCGCAATGATCGGATGGCGCAGTTCCAGCTCCTCGCCGACACGCTGCACGGAGGCATCAAGACTGAGGCCCGCTTCCACACAGGCGACCAGGAGGTCCATCATGTCAGGAAAGCCCGAAGAGCATTCCTGATGGCGGGACTTTGTGCGCTTGTCGAGATACATGCCGGGCGCAATCAGGCCGATCAGAACGAGCATCACCGAAATTACGATCGGCGTGTTACCTGGCAATTCGGTCAGGTAGGGCAGCGCCACAAGCAGGCCAAGTTGGGGCAACACGATGCACAACAGGCGCGCAAAGTAATAACGACTGATCGCGGACGGGCCGGTAAAGCCTGCAGCGGCAAGGCGCGCCTTGGCTACGCTCACCCCCTGCTCATCTTCTCCCGGTGCCATCTGATCGGCAAGGCCGGTGACCGCTCGGCCGATCCGGCTCTTGTTGCGCTCGGCGGCAACCTCTGCCGAGACAGGCCCCCGACGTGCGAGACGGCGCTCGACGCTTTCCATTTCGCTGCGGCTTTTCAGGAATGTGAGGACAGACGGCATGGCAAGCGCCAGCGCTGCGCCCAGCATCAACATGGGCACCCAAAGGCCTGGAAAGGATGAAAGGTCTAAGTTCATTACCGGGCCTTACATCTTGAAATTGATCATCTTGCGCATGACCAGGTTGCCGATGAACATCCAGACAAGCAGCCCGGCAAATCCATACTTGATGAGCGGATCATGGATCACGTTTCCATAGAATTCCGGCCGGGTGAGATGGATTGCAAGCATCACGAGGAAAGGCGCCGCCGTCAGGATCAGCGCCGACATACGACCCTCCGATGAGGCAGCCTTTACCTTCAGGCGCATCGTCTGACGCTCGCGGATGGTTGTGGTGTTGGCCTTCAGCAGGTCGCAGAGATTGCCACCCGTCCTTTCCTGCAGGCGCACCGTTGCACCGAACAGTTCAACATCCGGGTCGCCTGCCCGCTCGGCCATGCGCTGCACGGCATTGGTCAGCGAGAAGCCATAGGACACCTCGTCCGCCGTCATGCCGAATTCGGTACCTATGGGGTCGGGCATCTCGCGCGCCACGAGGGAAACGGCGGTTGCCACCGGGTGGCCCGCCTCAAGGCTGCGACAGACGATCTGCAGTGCATCGGGCAACTGCATAGCCAGTTTCTTCCGGCGCTTGCCTGCGACCTGCTTGAGCACAAACAAGGGGGCCAAGGTAAAGAAGACCAGGAAGGCACCCACCGCAGGCATCCACCCACCGACAAAATACATATAGGCGCCAGCCGCCACGAGTCCGCCAACGGCCGACATGCCCCACCACTTCAGCGGCTGATATGGCAAGCCCGAGCGCACGACCAGTTGATTGAACTTTTGCAGCGACATGGCGAAGTTGCCATCCGCATCCAGCCCCCGGCTCTTGCGCAATTCGACCATGGCTTCGTTCGTGCTGGCATACTTGTCCTTGAACTGCAGGCGGCGGTTCACGATCCGCTGTGTCTGCGCCTGGTTCACAAGGTCCATCACCGACTGGATGATGAAGAAGAACGCGCCCGCCGCCATGATCGCAGGGATCACGAGTAACAGGCTAAGGCCGGAGAGGTCTGGCAGACCGAGCAAACCTAGTACTCCGTTGCCGGATCGAACATGCCCTTGGGCATATGCACGCCGCGGCGCTCCATCTCGTCGAGGAATTTTGGACGCAAGCCGGTTGCAACGAACTTGCCGATGACCTTGCCGTCTTCAGAGGTGCCCGTGCGTTCGAACTTGAAAATCTCCTGTATCTGGATGACCGAGCCTTCCATGCCGGTAATCTCGGCAATCGACATCACCTTGCGCGAACCATCAGACAGGCGCGACGCCTGCACGATAAAGTTCACGGCCGACGCGATCTGCCCGCGAATGGCTTCTTCGGAAATCTTCATGCCGCCCATCATCACCATCTGCTCCAGTCGGGTGATGGCGTCACGCGGGTTGTTGGCGTGGATCGTGGCCATGGAGCCTTCGTGGCCGGTATTCATGGCCTGCAACATGTCGAACGCTTCCTCGCCACGCACCTCGCCGAGGATCACGCGGTCAGGACGCATCCGCAGGGCGTTCTTCACCAGCTCACGTTGCCGGATTTCGCCCTTGCCTTCGATATTGGGCGGACGTGTTTCCATGCGCGCCACATGTGGCTGCTGCAGCTGCAGTTCGGCTGCATCCTCGATCGTGATCAGCCGTTCCTTCGGGCTGATCGCTGAGGAAAGCGCGTTGAGCAGTGTTGTCTTGCCAGAGCCCGTACCGCCGGAGATCACGGTTGATGCCTTGCACTTGACCGCGCCGAGGATGAACTCGGCCACAGGACCAGGAATGGCGCCAAAGCCGACCAGCTTATCCATCGTCAGTGGCGACTTGGAGAATTTCCGGATCGAGACCAGCGGCCCATCAATCGCAATTGGCGCAATCGCTGCGTTGACACGGCTGCCATCGAGCAGACGCGCATCAACCAGTGGCTGGCTTTCATCCACGCGGCGGCCCACCGCAGACACGATGCGCTGGACGATACGCAGCAAGTGGTCATTATCGGCAAAGCGAACAGGCGCGAGTTGAAGCTCGCCATGCCGTTCGATGTAGACCTGATCATATCCGTTGATCAGGATATCCGCGATGGAGTCGTCCTTCAGCAGGGGCTCAATCGGCCCCAGTCCCGTCATCTCGTCCATGACGGCATCCGCGAACGAGACTTCCTCCGCAGATGACAGCGCCATCTCTTCCTTGCGGATGATCTCCGAGATGATGCCGCGCACGCGCTGGCGCATCGTCGCATCGTCCATCTTGTCGAGCGCTGAAAGGTCGAGTTCATCAATCAGCTTTGCGTGCACCCGCAGCTTTGCATCCAGCAGGTCGAACGCCTTGTCTTCGACTTTCGCCTTGGCGGGCGCTGGCGCGACCTTGGCTTGAGGCTCGGCCGCAGTTGCCAGCGGGACGACGGGCGGCGGCGTGACTGTCGCGTTCGATCCGAAACGGCTCATTTCGCGCGCCTTTTCTTGCCGGCTTTTCTATCAACTTCAGATATGCCTTCAGGTAACAACCTGTCGATAAAGGCCGCCACATCCAGCACCAGCGCGCTCTTCGGCTTTACGTCGGCAATCGGCTTGCCGAGGTTTACGGCCGTGCGAGCAGCGTCCCAGTCAGATGTGATCGTGGTATGTATCTCCCGCTCGATGGCCTGTTCTGCCTTGTCTACGGCAAACTCCGCGCGGAAGCGCTTTTTCGGGAACATGCGGTTCAGCACCAGTTTTGATGGATTGCCATCACTGCGGAGGATATCCGTTTCACGGCACATGTCGGCTGCTGCATGCAGACTTGGAACAGTGAGTTCACTGATAATGATGACTTCATCGACAGCGCCGAGGACCGGCTTGGTCCACGGCATCATGTGGCGGGGCATATCGACAAGGACATACTCGAACGCGCTGCAGGCCACATCCAGAAGGCGCAAAATGGCCTGCTCGCTCGCCAGCATGTCCGCGTCCGGGTTCCGGGGCGCAGCGATCAGCGATACGCCATCTGCATGTTCCCAACACCAGGCCGCCAGAAGACGCTGGTCCAGTCGTTCCGGTGCCGCGGTAAGGGCATGCAGGTCGAGTTTTGGTACCGCTTCGAGGAATGAGGTTGTCATGCCGTCAGCGAGGTTCAGGTCCACAAGGCACACCTTGCCCGGCCCTACCTTCCGCGCGAGACTGAAAGCGCTCTCGATGGCGAGTGTCGACACGCCAGCGCCGCCAACGGCGCCCCGGAATGCCCAGCATTTGGATGTCGCGCCTGAGCCCTGGATCGATTGTGTCTCGCGCAGCTGCTCCGCCACGTCGATGATTTCCTCGACGCCTGCAGATGCCGGCACGATGTCGGACGCCTCCAGCTTCATCAGCGCCCGCACCATATGCCCGGGCAGCTGGTCGGAGATCACAATCACGGCTGTATTCGGGCGCTCAACCGCCAGCGTCAGGATAACCTGGTCATAGCCGGTCACCCCCTGCTCAACGAGCACCAGGCCGCCGCCATGCCTCAACACGATTTCGGAAGCCGAAAGTCCCGCAAGGTCAGACAGTTCGGCGCAACATGCCGTCAGCTCCACCATGCGCTCCGGCCTGACCAGAGCGGCCAGCGCGGGAATGATACGACCGGATGGCGGCGCATCGGGTTCAGGATTTCGGAGGGGCTCAAACATCCTAGCTGCCCGCCTGCCCGGAGGAGGTCTGGCGCAGCTCCTGAGTCTTGCCTTCGTTCAGGGCTTTCACGGCATTGGCCGCGCGCACGCCGGAGGTAGACTCCACTTCACGGGAGTTTGGCAGGTTCACATCACGCACTGACTGCAAGGCGACATTCTGCTCATTCGCCCCGCCCAGAAGGTAGACGTCCTGATGATCGAAACTCGCACAGGCTGTCAGCATGGCAAGGGCGCCCGCTGCGCCACCAATCTTGAATAGGGCTCTCATCGTGCGCCTCCCGCTGGCATCGGTTGAACAATCGCTGTCTTGTCGAGCAGGAACAGTTCTGCCTCCGTTGGCTCGGCAAACGCGTCCAGCGGTGTGCCCAGCATACCGGGGTGCGCCGCAGGCTGAACAAGACGCGGCGTGACAATGATCACGAGTTCGCTCTCGTTCTTCTGGTAGCGCTTGGATGCAAACAGGTTGCCGAGGATTGGCACACTGCCCAGCCAGGGCGTTTGGCGCACGTCGTTGGAATAATCGCTCTGCAACAGTCCGGCGATGGCAAAGGCCTGCCCGTCATGCAGTTCAATTGTCGTGTCCGCGCGCCGCACCGAAATGCCCGGTATCTCCAGACCGTTCGCGCGAATGCCATTGGCGCTGTCCAGCGCCGAAACTTCAGGTCGCACACGCAGGTTTACCAGTCCGTCGCCCAGCACGGTCGGCGTAAAATCAAGACTCACGCCGAACTTCTTGAACTCCACGGAAATCTGGCCATCACTGCTGGAGACCGGAATGGGGTATTCACCGCCAGCCAGGAAGCTCGCCGTATCGCCCGACAGGGCAACAAGGTTTGGCTCGGCCAGTGTGCGGATGACGCCTTTCCGTTCCAGCGCACGCAGCGTGATATCGACATTCTCATTGCCCACATTGGTGAACAGCGCGATCGTCTTTTCAGCGATACCGGAGACGGTTCCGCCATCGGTCACGCCAACAACGTCATTGGCATCGAACGAGTTGCCGAAGCCAATCTCCTTCACCGCCGTGCGGCTCGCCTCGACAAAGCGCACTTCCAGCAACACCTGCTGGCTCTGGCCCACCGACAGCCCGTTAGCCACACCGCCGGGCACATGCCGCTCGGCCAGTTGCAGCGCCATGTCAGCAGCAGCAGCCGTGGTCAGCTTGCCATCAAGGAACACGCCGTCATGTACGGGATAAACATTGATGTCCTCCCCAGGCAGAAGGTTCTTGAGGTCCGTGCGCAACTCGTCGAGCCCCAATTCGACCTCGACATCAATCAGCTCGGCAATCTCGCCGGCGGCATTATAAATAAGCACAGTCGTCGTGCCGGGCACCTTGCCGCGCAGGAAGAAGGACCTGTCGGATGTCGCCATTGCATCGGCAATTTCAGGATCGGCGACGACCAGTGTCGCAAACTTGGCTTCGGCCTCGACGACAGCGGAGCGTCCTTTTTCCAGCACAAGCACATCGGCCCCATCCGGCGCGCTACGTTGCAGCCACGCAGAAGCCGACGGCACCATGATCGCGGCCAGCGCGAGGCCTGTTAAAAAATACCTGTATGTCATCTTCATTGGCTCGCTCCTCCGGCGGGCGCCTTCGGCGCAGCCACGGGCGTTGTGACTTCTGTTTCTGCGTTTCCATTGATCACGCGGATTCGAGTGGTCGTTGGGGTGCGCACAACGCGCGTCCGCACGACGGCCACGGGCGCCCTGCGAATTTCCGCCACGACTTCCGCTTCTTCCTTCCGCCCGATCAAGGCGAGTCCCAGCGCGCCGCGCTGGCTGGCTGCGCCCAGCGCCAGGGCATCATCAGGGGACACTTCCAGCGTCACGGTATTCGACGGCAGCGCGCCTTCCAGGCCCGCCGCAAACGTCTGGTCAATGGCCAGGACTTTCACATTCTTTATCACCGTGCGCGCAATCAGGCCGCCCGACATACGCTCGCCGTCTCGGGCACGACCGCCGTTCGCTTCGTCACGCGGAACGAATTCGTTTACATCCACACGATCACCGGGCAGCACAAATCCCGCCACGCCTGTGTCATTCCCGACGACGACAGCGACGGCACGCATGCCTGGTGCAATTGCGGCAGCGAGTGTCAGAACGGATCCCGTCTGATCGATCTTTGTACGCATCAGCGGCTCACCGGGAACGATAAGGCCGCGCGCATAGGCGACATCTTTCAATTCCTCCAGGCTGAGCACCGCATCGGCGGGCATGGCCTCGGCAGGCCATGGCGTTGCCTTGAGCACGGAATGGTCAATCATGTCTCCTGCCTCAATGACAGAAGTTGCAACAATCACGGATGACATCTCGACAACCGGCACGGAACTTGCTGCAGACGCCTCGCTATTATCGGACGTCATGTAGCTGCGGCCCAGAAAAACCGCACCCACACCCAATACCAGCGAAAGGCCAAGGCTTATCAGCGTTGTTGCCTTCATTGTGTGTTGCCCTCTGTTTCACGACCGCCACCAGGTCAGTGTCGAACAGTAGGGATCAGGCGATAAAGTCTATTGAAGACGACAGGCTAAATGTCGGGTGGTCGCAGAACGCCCTGTTAACCAAAAAACAATCCATATTAAGCGCAAATGAATCATGGCCTTGCGCGGAAAACATACTTCGCTGGCACATGGTCCGGAGGCGGTTTCCTTAGCTATGAAGGAAGGTTGGCGCCTGCCCCGGCACCAGTATGGCCGCAGTCAGCTGCCCGCCATAAACGGCGCCCGTATCGACATTGATGCGTCGACCGCCATGCGCCACGTCGGGCGCGTTGTCTTCTGTCGGCGAATGCCCGTGCACCACCGTCTGCCCGACAAGGTCCGGTGACGTCCAGCAGCGGGCATCGAAGAAATCCTTGCGCCGCGTCCACATCTGCACGCGCTCTCCGCAGTCCGGAAACTTGTCCGGGTCCACCCCGGCATGGACAAACACCAGACCCTGCTCTGTGTCATGATGCAGGGTCGGTAGCGATTGCAGCCAGTCGAGATGGTGGTCCGGCGGTCCGTCCAGGCCCCGGCGCCGATAGCTGTCCATCGTCTCTTCACCGCCCCACTCCAGCCAATGGCTGCGAGACCCAGCATTCTGCTCGCGTACCGCTTCAATCATCATCTGCTCATGATTGCCGCGCAGCGTCACGGCGCGCGGGCCTATCCGGGCTTCAAGATCGATCAGGTAATCCACCACACCGCAGGAATCCTGCCCCCGGTCGATAAGGTCGCCGAGATGCACCAGCGTTACGTCCGCATCGCGCAGGTGCCTGCGCGCATGGAAGGCCATCTGGTCGTGCAGGTCCTTCAAGCGGTCAAGCTCGCCGTGAATATCGCCAATGGCGCAGTAAACGCGTTGTGTCATGTCACCGAAATAAGGCGTCAAATGGGGCCAGAAAAGGTCAGGTGCACAGGTGCATCATACCTGAGCCTTAGTGAGCACGTCCGATCACGTCGGCAAACAAGGCCGCATCGACATTCCCGCCGGTCACGACCACGCCCACGCGGCTCCCGCGCATCACCTCAGGCAAGCCGCGCACCGCCGCCGCCAGCGCCGCTGCACCACCCGGCTCGGCCACAATCTTGAGATAACGGAACGCATGCCGCATTGCGCCACGCACCTCTGCGTCGCTCACGGCCAGGCCGCCCGCCAGCAAGCGCCTGCCTATCGCAAAGGTCAGGTTGCCCGGTTGCGGCGTCACGATCGCATCGCAGAAAGTGCGCATGCCCGGCGCGTTGGCCACGAGTTCCCCAGCCGCGAGAGACTTCGCCCAGTCGTCATGGGTCTCCGGTTCCGCCGTCCATATTTTCGTGCCAGCCGACAGGCCCTCAAAGGCCAGCGCGACGCCGCTGATCAGCCCTCCGCCGCCAGCGCAGCAGATGAGATGGTCCATCGGCTTGCCCATGGCTTCCGCCTGGCGCGCAAATTCCAGCCCCAGCGTGCCCTGCCCGGCGATCACGTTGAAATCGTCAAAGGCGGGCACGACAATCGCCCCGCCGCGCGCCGCTGCAATATCGCTGGCAATCGCTTCGCGGTCTTCGGTGTTGCGGTCATACAGGTGCACTTCGCCGCCATCGGCCAGCACGCCGTCCACCTTCACCTGCGGTGCATCAGACGGCATCACGATCAGCGCCGGCATGCCGAGCAGCCGCGCAGCCCGTGCCACGCCCTGCGCGTGGTTGCCAGATGAGAACGCCACGACACCTGCCTTGAGACCCGCATCGGGTATCTGCGCCAACCGGTTCATCGCGCCACGGATCTTGAAACTGCCCGTCACCTGCAGGCACTCGGCCTTGACCAGAAGCTCTGCCCCTGCCGCCTCATCCAGCGCAGGGTGGGTCAGGACAGGCGTTTCACGCACGACGCCCGCAATACGCTTTTCGGCGGCGAGGACATCATCGAAAGTCGGGAGGGAAAGGGTCTCGGTCATGCGCAAAGCCCTTAGACGTGCGCGCAATCCAATTCAAATGCCATTCGCGATCCGCCGATCAAAACCGCGTAACAGTCGGCAATAACGCGTGCGGCAACTGGAAAGGCGCCTCAAGCGCCCCTCCTTTGACCAACCTAAAGTTCGGCAGCGACCTTCTTGACCAGCTCGCGTGCGCCCTCGGCCGTTTCCGGATTGTCGAGCGCAAAGGCGAGAACAGCCTCAAAATAGCCGAGCTTCGAGCCGCAATCATATGGCAGGCCTTCAAACTCATAGGCGAAGAAGTCCTGCATCTCCATCAGGCGGGCCATGGAATCGGTCAGCTGGATTTCACCGCCCGCACCTTTGCCCTGGTCGGCAAGCAGGCCGAACACTTCCGGCTGGAGAATATAGCGGCCCGTAATGGCGAGGTTCGACGGCGCAGATTCCATCGGTGGCTTTTCAACCATGCCCGACATTTTTATCAGACGGCCATCCCGCGATTCTGGTGCGATCACGCCATAAGACGACACGCGCTCCATCGGCACAGGATCGACAGCCACGATATTCCCGCCGACTTCGTCATAGGCCTTCACCATCTGCGCAAGGCAGGACGGCTTTCCCTTGACGATCACGTCCGGCAGCAGAACCGCGAATGGCTCATTGCCGATGATGTCCCGTGCGCACCAGATCGCATGACCAAGGCCAAGTGGCGATTGCTGGCGCACGAAGCTTGCGGTGCCGGCAGGCAGGACGGTCTGCTGGACCTGCTCCAGGATCGCCGTCTTGTTCTTTTTCTTGAGGGAGTCTTCAAGCTCGTAGGAGATGTCGAAATAGTCCTCGATGGCGCCCTTGTTGCGGCCTGTGACGAAGACAATGTGCTCGATGCCCGCTTCAAGGGCTTCGTCCACGACATACTGGATCGCCGGCCGGTCAACCACGGGCAGCATCTCCTTGGGGATGGTTTTCGTGGCGGGCAGAACCCGTGTACCAAAGCCCGCAACCGGGAGAACTGCTTTCCTGACGCGCATCTAAGGCTCCTGCAAATGATCAGATTTGGAATACCCTATCGCCCGAAATGGACGCCAAGGCCAGATGGGGCACCTAGACGAGCGCCGCGAACATAATGATCCCAGCCACGCATGTGGACAGCAGCGCAACCAGCACCGTCGCCAGAATGCGTCGCCCGGAGAAATGGTAGGACGTGTTCAGGCTGGCGGCGATACGCGCCTGGAGCGCATGCGCGGGTGAGGCGACATGGTTGAGCGAGCCATGGCTTTCGACAACTTTTACAGGGCTGTCGGCAGACGCCGTCTCGGCTTCGGCTTGCGGCAGTGGCTTCTCGACGGGCTTGGCAGCCATGGGTCTCTCCGGTGTATTGGTTACCGGCTTATGGCAGTCAGGCCCTAAATATTGCCTAACATAGCGCATCGAAATGGTTAGGCCCTTGTTGGCCCGAAAAACCGCTGCGCGTCACAGCGGCATCAGCAGGTGCCCGCCATCGACCACAATCGTCGAACCGGTCATGAAGCTGCCCGCATCCGACGCGAGCAGCAGCAAGGCCCCATCAAGCTCACGATACTCTCCGAACCGGCGCATAGGCACGCGTTTGCGCATTGCATCGCCTGCATCGGAGTCGAGATATTCGTCATTGATCTCTGTCTTGAAATAGCCGGGCGAGATCGCATTCACCCGCACGCCGAAACGCGCCATCTCTACCGCCATCTGGCGCGTCATGTGATCGACGCCCGCCTTCGACACACAATAGGCCGTGGTCATCATCTGTGGCTGTTGCGCCGTGATCGAAGCAATATTGATGATCGATCCCTTCGCGCCAGCGGCGACCATGGCATTTGAACCATGCTTGGCCACGCGCCACACGCCCGTGAGATTCGTATCGATGACGGCGTTCCAGTCATCCTCGGCCATCTCACGGAACCAGCCTTCGCGCGACATGCCGGAATTGTTGACGATCAGGTCGCAAGGCCGCCCCAGAGTCTCGTCAATCGCCGCATACGCATCGACAATGCTTTTGTCGCTGGTCACGTCCATCGCCACCACCATTGCCTTGCCGCCGCGCTTTTCGATATCGGCAGCCACTTCCTCAAGACGATCCACTCGCCGCGCTGCCAGCACGACATGCGCGCCCGCATCCGCCAGCACACCCGCGAAATGACGCCCCAAGCCACTGGACGCGCCGGTGACGAGCGCCGTTCGATTAGCCAAACTAAACATACCCATGCCCCTAATCTCCAAATTTGGTGTTGCGTGAGGCAATAAATTGCCCCTATCTCCCTCACATGAAAATATCAGTGCTGAGGGAGCGACGCTCCGGTGAGACCCGTGTGGCCGCAACACCGGAGACCGTCAAGAAATTGGTTGGTCTGGGACATTCCGTAACCGTTGAATCGGGTGCGGGAACGGTCGCAGGCTTTATGGATGACGCCTACAAGGCCGAAGGTGCGCGGATCGGCAGTGATGCCGTTGAAGCCGCCAAGGGGGCCGATGTGGTGTTCAAGGTCCGCGTGCCGGAAGTTGCCGAAGTGGCAGCCCTTCCGGATGGCGTCGCCCTGATCACACTCATGGACCCGTTCGCCATTGAGCCCGGCCTGCTGGACGCGCTCAACGCCAAGAAAATCGCAGCCATGTCGATGGAATTCACCCCGCGCATCTCCCGCGCGCAGTCCATGGACGCCCTCTCTTCCCAATCCAACCTCGCAGGCTATCGCGCTGTCATCGAAGGTGCGCAGATCTATGGCCGCGCCATGCCGATGATGATGACGGCCGCCGGCACAATTGCTCCGGCCAAGGTATTCGTTATGGGCGTCGGCGTTGCTGGCCTCCAGGCCATCGCCACAGCCCGTCGTCTTGGGGCTGTCGTTACGGCAACGGACGTTCGCCCCGCTGCCAAGGAACAGGTCGCCTCACTCGGCGCCAAGTTCATCGCCGTCGAGGATGAAGAGTTCAAAGCCGCCGAAACCGCTGGCGGCTACGCCAAGCAGATGTCGCCGGAATACCAGGCCAAGCAGGCCGAACTTACCGCCAGCCACATCACCAAGCAGGATATCGTCATCACGACGGCCCTGATCCCTGGTCGCGCAGCGCCCGTCCTCGTCACCGAGGCCATGGTCAAGACGATGAAGCCGGGTTCGGTCATCGTCGACATGGCTGTGTCCCAAGGCGGCAACTGCCCGCTGTCGAAATCCGACGAGATCGTCGATGTCGGCGGCGTGAAGCTCGCCGGCTTCTCAAACCTCCCTGCCCGCCTGCCCGCCGATGCGAGCTCGCTTTTCTCCAAGAACCTGCTGGCCTTCCTGCCACTCGTCACGGCTGAAACCGGCGCGCTCAACCTCGATACCGATGACGAAATCGTCACCGCCATGCTGCTTACGCGCAATGGCGAAACCGTGAATGACAGGGTGAAATCATGAAACGCCTCAGCAGCCTCGCCGCCATGGCGTTCCTCCTCGCCGCGCCTGCCTTTGCAGAATCCGGCGGCGTAAACCCGACCGTCTTCCTCGCCGCCATCTTCGTGCTGGCCTGCTTCATCGGCTATTATGTCGTCTGGAGCGTCACACCGGCCCTGCACACGCCGCTGATGGCTGTTACCAACGCCATCTCGTCCGTGATCATTGTCGGCGCACTCGTCGCCGCGGCCGCCGCTGGCCTCACAGCTGACAGCTGGATTGCCAAGATCCTTGGCGGCGTCGCCGTGATGCTCGCCAGCGTCAACATTTTCGGCGGCTTCCTCGTCACCCAGCGCATGCTCGCCATGTACAAAAAGAAGGGGGAGTAATCTGATGGATAGTTTCCACTCCACCCTCGCGCCCGCCCTGTACCTTGTTGCAGGCGTGCTCTTCATCCTGGCCCTGCGCGGCCTGTCCTCCCCGGCCACCAGCCGCAACGGCAACCGCAACGGCATGATCGGCATGGCCATTGCCGTGGGCACGACCATTGCCCTGCTCTGGAATCAGCTTGATCTCGCCACCTGGGGCATCATCCTCGGCGCTGTCGCCATTGGTGGCACCATCGGCGCAGTCATCGCCAAGCGCATCGCCATGACGTCGATGCCACAGCTCGTCGCCGCCTTTCACAGCCTCGTCGGCCTCGCCGCAGTGCTGGTTGCCGGCGCGGCGCTCTATGCCCCGATCGGCTTCGGCATTGCGGATGCAGAGGGCATCCATGGCGCCTCCCTGATCGAGCTTTCGCTCGGCGCCGCCATCGGCGCGCTCACCTTTACCGGCTCGCTGATTGCCTTTGCCAAGCTCAACGGCAACATGGGCGGCGCGCCGATCATGCTGCCGGGCCGCCATATCCTGAACATCGCGCTGGCCGTGGGCATCGTCGCCCTCGTGATCATCCTGGTGACCAGCCATGGCCACGCTCACTGGGCCTTCCTGCTACTCACAGCCCTCGCTTTGGTCATGGGCATCACGCTGATCATCCCGATTGGCGGCGCCGACATGCCTGTCGTCGTGTCGATGCTTAACTCGTATTCCGGCTGGGCTGCCGCAGCGCTTGGCTTCACGCTCGGCAACTTCGCCCTGATCATCACCGGCGCGCTCGTCGGTTCGTCCGGCGCGATCCTTTCCTACATCATGTGTAAGGGCATGAACCGCAGCTTCATCTCGGTCATCCTCGGCGGCTTTGGTGGCGACGATGCGGCGGCAGCGGCTGGCGGCGAAAAGATCGACCGTCCCTACAAGCGCGGCTCGGCTGAGGATGCTGCCTTCATCATGAAGAACGCCTCCAAGGTCATCATCGTGCCCGGTTATGGCATGGCGGTGGCGCAGGCCCAGCACGCTCTGAAAGAGATGTGCGACAAGCTCAAGGAAGAAGGCGTCGAAGTGAAGTACGCCATCCACCCTGTTGCAGGTCGCATGCCCGGTCACATGAACGTTCTCCTTGCCGAAGCGCAGGTGCCCTATGACGAAGTGTTCGAGCTGGACGACATCAACTCCGAGTTCAGCACGGCCGACGTCGCTTTCGTGATCGGCGCCAATGACGTTACCAACCCGTCCGCCAAGACCGACAAGTCATCGCCGATCTACGGCATGCCTGTCCTCGACGTGGAAAATGCCCGGACCGTCCTCTTCATCAAGCGCTCGATGGGCTCCGGCTATGCCGGTGTCGAGAACGAACTATTCTTCCGCGACAACACGATGATGCTGCTCGCAGACGCCAAGAAGATGGTCGAGGATATCGTCAAGAACCTCTAGGCAGCGAAAGCGGCCCGGATCTTCTCAGACGCGTCCGCGTCCAACACGCAATCATCCGGACGGCCCGCCGCTTCTAGCGCGCGGGCCGTTTCCTTTACAGACGCCCCGTTCACCATCAGGCCCGGCGCAATCTCCGCCAGCGGGATCAACACGAACAGGCGCTCCGTGAGGCGCGCATGCGGCAAGGTGAGCACGTCGCTCTCGAACGTCACACCATCCATCGTCAGAATGTCGATATCGATCTCGCGCGGTCCCCAGCGCTCGCGCTCCACGCGGCCCAGATCGCGCTCAATGCCCTTCACCGCCGCCAGCAGGTCGAGCGGCGCCAGATCGGTCTCGATCAAGGCGCAGAGGTTCAGAAAGTCGTCCTGGTCGGTCTTGCCCCAGGGCCGTGTCCGGTAAGCGGACGAGGAACGGACTCGGAAGCACCCGGGAATGGTCTCAATTGCTCTCAGCGCGGCCACCAGATGCCCCACACGGTCACCCATGTTCGACCCAAGTCCCAGCGCCGCCTCAGCCATCGCGGCTGCGCGTCACGGACACGCCGACATGATCGACGGCATACTTGATGGGCGCCGATGGCTTGCGCACCGTGATCGTAACGGTCTGAACGAGCGGGAATTTTGCGAGGATCGCTTCAGCCAGCTTGTGCGCCAGCGTTTCGATCAGGTTGAATACAGTCGCCGCCGAAACCTCGGTCGCAAGATCACACAGCTCACCATAGTGAACTGTGTCACTCATCTGGTCTGTCGCATTCACAGGCCGCGCCACGGCACAGTCGATATCGACCATGAAGCGCTGGCCGAGTGACTTCTCAGCATCCATGACGCCATGATGGCCATGGATATGGAGGTTCGAAACGAAAATCCGGTCGGTCATCCTGCCTCGTCTATCGCTTTCAGCATCTTGAGCGCATCTGCATGGGCGCCAACATCGTGCACCCTGAGAATTCTGGCGCCTCTCTGGACGCTGGCGAGCCCTGCGGCAAGCGTCCCGATCAGCCGGTCATCGACCTCACGGTCGAGCAAACGGCCAATGAAGGATTTGCGCGACACGCCGACCAGAACCGGCACGTCAAAATCCATCAGCACATCGAGACGCGCCAACACGGTGAAATTCTGCTCATAAGTCTTCCCGAAACCGACACCCGGGTCGAGAATCACGTGCTCTCGCGGAATGCCCGCTGCTGCGGCCATGGCAAACGCATTGGCGAAGAAGTCCCGCATGTCATCGGCAATATTGATGTCAGCCTGAACCGTCCCGCGGTTATAGGTCACCACAACGGCGCTTGCTGTCTCGGCAACGGCCTGCGCCATGCCCGTATCGCGCGTCATGCCCCAGACATCATTGACGATCACCGCGCCCGCTTCGGCCGCGGCATGGGCCACGCTCGCCTTGTAGGTGTCGATGGAAACAATGCGGGAATAGCTGGCGCATAGACCGGGTATGACGGCCAGCACACGGCCCAGCTCGTCTTCGGCACTGACTTGGGCGGCGCTAGGGCGGGTCGATTCGCCGCCGACATCGATAATATCGGCGCCTTCGGCATCCAGGACCTCGGCCTGCCGGAGGGCCTCGCGAGGATCGACAAACCTGCCGCCATCTGAAAACGAATCCGGCGTAACGTTGAGTATACCCATCAGCAGGACGCGATCCCTGGCCTTAGCCAGTATCTCGTCCCGCAACGCGGCGCGCTTCGCGCGATTTCCGTTCATGGCCATCGTATGCAGCAACCTTTGGGCTGCTTATAGGCATGCCGATGTCACAGGCAAGCGCGCGCTATTACTGCTTGGTTTCGACACCCGGATCATTCTGGGAATAGGCATCTTCGAGCAGTTCTGTATCAGGGGCCTGCTTCAGCGCACCTGGGGTGGCTTTCCGGCTGCCCTTGTCGGCATTGAGCGTATCAGGGGTGTTTGGCATCCGCTCGTCGCGCGGGCTTCCGACGGGGCTGCGGCGGTCATCTATGTGGACGCTGGCATCACCTTCGGGGCGCGGCTGACCGTCATCGCGCAAAACGCCATGATCATCGCCCATATCTTTGGCCTCGCCGCGACGAAATCCTGATTCGGCGCTCGCGTCCTTGCGACCCGGCGTTTCGCCATAGCCACGCTGTTCGCTGAGGTCCTGCTCGCGTTGTGGGTCTTTATCGGCTTTTTCCTGGGTCATCTGGCTCTCCTTCATGTGTGAAGAACCAATGGCTGAGACGCGCGGGCGTTCCGCTGCAGCAGTCGTGCCTGCCCGCCCAGCGAGGGCTTTGAGACGATACAGTGCGCGCAACGGGACATAAGTTGGGTTTTGGTCCGGTCTTTCAGGCGGAAATCGGCGGCATTTTCCGAGACCCCGTCCGGCTCTTTCAAAGGCGTATTCTGTTTGAAAGAGGGGGGATGGTGTGCCCAGCAGGGTTCGAACCTGCGACCTACTGATTAAAAGTCAGTTGCTCTACCAGCTGAGCTATGGGCACGCCGAAGGCGCCATTTAGGCAACGGCGCCTTCCGGGTCAACAGCTACCTGCACACTCCGGCTTGATGTCGCCATATTTTTCGCCTCACCCTCACCTCATGAACGCAAAAATCCTCTGTTTGGGCTTGGCATTCGGGCTTGCTGCCTGTGCCAGCAGCCCCTCCGCGACACAACCTGTCGACAATGTCGCCAACCCGTCCCTGCGCGATGATGTCAGCACCGCCGCCAACAGCGCACTGGCGCAGACGCGCAAGGGCCTGCCGGATGCCGCCCTGTCACCGCTCGAAGACCTGAACCTTCGCCGGGAAGAGATTCCGCAGGTTCTGGAGGGCGTAGAGAGCCCGTACCAGCTATCACCGACCCTAACTTGCGAGGAAGTCGAAGCCCGCCTTGCCAAGCTCGACAGGGTCTTGGGGCCTGACTGGGACACGCCAAACCCGGATGACCGACTTAATACTGAAATTCTGGCTGATTCGGCCGCTGAGGCGACGCTGAACGCGCTTGCCTCCGAAGCCCGCGGTTTCATTCCTTTCCGCGGCCTTATCCGCAAGGCAACTGGGGCCGAGAGCCACGAGAAGAAGTACAATCGCGCGTTCAAGATCGGCGCCCAGCAACGCGCCTACCTGAAAGGCTACGGCCTCGCTAAGGGCTGCTCGCCCCCTGCCCGGCCGGACTTCATGGCGCACCCGGTGGCCGATCACGCAATTGAGTTCAAGCGCGATACTCCGCAGCCCCTGCCCGCGCCTAAGCCTCAGTCTCCGCCTTCGGAGACGACTTTGTCGCAGCCCACCGCACCGCCAATTCAGAGCGAAGCGCTTCAAACCGTCCCTCCAGAATACTGAGGCGAATCTCGGCCATCAGCGACTGGAAGAAGGCAGTATTATGCCAGCTGAGCAGCATGGGGCCGAGATACTCACCAGCCTTGAACAGGTGGTGGTAATAGGCCCGCGAATAGTCGCGACTGGCCGGGCAATCCACAGCCTCGTCAATCGGCGACAGGTCCTCGGCGAATTGCGCGTTCTTCACGTTCACCGGCCCGGCCCATGTCCAGGCCTGCCCGTGACGGCCTGACCGCGTCGGCAGCACGCAGTCGAACATGTCGATGCCTCGCGCAACGCTCTCAACGAGATCGATCGGCTTGCCGACGCCCATCACATAGCGCGGCAGGTGGTTCGGCAGGTGCGGCACGGTCATGTCGATGGTCGCGCACATCTGCTCATGCCCCTCACCAACAGCGAGGCCGCCCAGCGCGATGCCGCCAAAGCCCTGCGCCACGACACCCTTGGCCGACTGCTCGCGCAGGTCAGCAAAGTTCGAGCCCTGGATGATGCCGAACAGGGTCTGACTGTCCCGGTCGCCAAAGGCCTCCAGCGAGCGCTGGCCCCAGTCGAGCGACAGCGTGAGGCTGCGTTCGGCTTCCTTGTGGGTGCATGGGAAATTGGTGCACTCGTCGAGCTGCATTGAAATGTCGGCGCCCAGCAGGTCAGCCTGTATCTCGATGCTGCGCGCGGGTGTCAGGCGGTGCGTGGAGCCATCGATATGGCTCTGGAACGTCACCCCGTCGGCGTCCATCTTGCGCAGCTGGGCGAGACTCCAGACCTGAAAACCACCGCTATCGGTCAGCATGGGACCCTTCCAGCCGGAGAAGGCATGCAAGCCCCCGAGGCGCTTCACGCGCTCAGCCCCCGGGCGCAGCATCAAGTGGTAGGTGTTTCCGAGGATGATATCGGCGCCCGCCGACTTCACCTGGTCCATATAGAGCGCCTTGACGGTGCCAGCCGTGCCCACCGGCATGAAGGCCGGCGTGCGGATCTCGCCGCGCGGCGTTGTCAATGTGCTCGTGCGGGCTGCGCCCTCGGTGGCTTTGATCTGAAAGGGGAATGTGGCCATGGGCGAGGCCTATAATCGCTGCGGCGTTTCCTGCCTAGGGTTCCGATGCGTTACGGGTTGCAGGGCCATCACCCCCGGCGCATGCTGAAAGAAAAAGAGGGACGGAAATGAAAGATCTCGTTGGCAAGACGGCATTCGTCACGGGCGCGGCATCGGGCATCGGTCTGGGCATCGCGACAGCCTTGGCTCAGGCTGGGGTTAAAGTGATGATGTGCGACATCGAAAAAGATGCGCTCGCAGCAGCGATCAACGACCTGAAGCAGACCAATGCGGACGTCGCTGGCGTAGTCGCGGATGTTTCGCTCAAGGATCAGTTGCAGGCGGCTGCCGATGAAACGATCAAACGCTTCGGCAAGGTTCATATCCTCGTCAACAATGCCGGCGTCGGCGGCGCAGGCGGATATGGTCAATGGAATGACGCGGCATGGGACTGGACCATCGGCGTGAACCTGATGTCGGTTGTCTGGGGCATTGAGATATTTGGCCCGCTGATCGAATCGCATGGTGAAGGCGGCCAGATTGTTTCAACGGCCTCGATGGCCGGCCTCGTGGCCGCTGTCGCACCTGCTTACAATGTCACCAAGTATGGCGTGGTCGCCCTGTCAGAAGGCCTGCGGCCGGAACTCGCCCTGCGCGGCATCGGCGTATCCGTGCTCTGTCCGGGCTTCATTCGGACAAAAATCATGGAATCAGGCCGCAACCTGCCCGGCCGTTATAACGACAAGATCGACATGGAGGCTGCCGCAGCCGAGGCGAACAAATCCGAATTCGCCCAGATGGCGGCCGATCTCATCAATAAAGGCATCGACCCACTTTATGTAGGCGAACTGGTGCGTGAAGGCATTGAGGAAGACTGGCCATACATCTTCACCGACAACATGTTCGAGTCAGGTGTGGACGAGCGTTTTGCAGCGATCAAGGCAGGGTTTGACCGCATCCGCGATCGGACACCGCGTCACTAGAACTCGATTTCGGCGCCCACGAGTTCCGGCAATTGAAGGACGATCAGCAGGTCGCGCATTTCCTGACGCGCGGCCACGTGGCTCATCGTGAAGGACACGTTGGAGCCCTTCTCTGTGAGGTCCAGCAGGGTCAGGCCTGCTGGGAAGAGTTCGCGATAGATGACGCGCTCGGACAGGCCGGGCGCAAGGCGGAAACCAATGCGCTTGGAGAGGTTTTCCAGCGCTTCGCCGACGCGTTCCTTGTTCTTGGCCGCCAGCGGCGACATGCGATTGCGCATCACGATCCAGTCGATCGGACGGCGGCTCGCCTGTGCCTTCTTCTTGCGGCACGACCAGACCATCTCGGAATAGAAGCTCGGACGGATCACTTCCAGCGTCTGCGGGTTCACATCGCCAAGCAGGTCAAAGTCGACAAAGCTGTCATTCAGCGGTGTGATCAGGCTGTCGGCACTGACATGGGCAAGGCGCGACAGGAACGTGTCGCCGCCCGGCGCATCGACCAGAACGAAATCGCAGGCCTTCTTGAGGCGCGCGAGGCTGGAGAGAAAACGCTGTGTTTCTTCGGCTTCTGCCTTGTCGAGGTCACGCTCGGTGCTTGCATCAACGCGGATGATCTCCGGCATCGGCAGCTTGGCGCCGGTGGATTGCATCCAGCGCAGGCGATTCTCGAGATAGCGGGTCAGGGTGCGCTGGCGCACGTCGAGGTCGACAATACCGACCTTCTTGCCCATGCGCATCAGTGCAACAGACAGGTGCATCGACACGGTCGACTTGCCGGCGCCACCTTTTTCATTGCCGACGACAATTACACGCGCATCGCGTTGCTGCACTGACATGTCCGGGACACCCACCTGACTTACTGGGGCGAATCCATCAGCGGGCATGTTGAGTGACTCCACACGTTCTCAGCGGTTAAACAAAAGGTCGAAGCCCTCAGGCGACTCGCGACACGCCTTCATTACCACGACGTGTCGTAGCTGGCATATACATTGGGGCATCTTCGAAAAGATAGGCATCCTCTGTCGGCGCAGGACCATAGCTGGCAGCCATCGGTTCGCCATCAAAGAGGAATTCATCACCGATGAGCGCACCGAACGTTGCGCCTTCCGGCATCGTGTCGAAGACGGGCGCATGCGCCGAAATCTGTGTGAGCAGTGACCGCAGTCCGCTGAGCGCGCCGGATACACGCGACATCTCATGTGAGAAGATATGAGCGTCTGCCGAAACAGGCGTTGCGCGTCCTTCAAACATCCAGTCGTCAGACATATCTTGGGGCGCAAACGCCCTAACCCTTGGCTCTGGCGCCGTGGCTTCAAGTGTTTTGAACCTGCCAGCTGCCACACGAAGGGCAGCAGAAAGCGCGAAAGACTTAATCGGAGCGAGGATGCGGTGTGTCATGGCTTTAAAAATCCCTCGTTTGGGTTAACAACTCGTTTACTTCATAGCCAGTCGGGGCCTTTTCAAAGTGAATTCGAGTACAGGTATACCGGTCGCGGTGGTACGCACGCGCGCCGAGTTGGGACAGCACATCCGCGCATGGAAACAGGCAGGCGAGACAGTCGGTTTCGTGCCAACCATGGGCGCACTGCATGGGGGCCACCTCTCCCTCGTTGTAAAGGCACGGGAAAAGGCCTCACGCACTGTCGCCAGCATCTTCGTGAACCCGACCCAGTTTGCGCCTGGCGAGGATTTCGACACCTATCCGCGCAACGCGGAAGCCGACATTATAAAGCTCGCCTCGGTCGGCTGCGATCTTGTTTATCTGCCATCGGTTGAAGAAATGTATCCCGAGGGCAACACCACGAATGTGCGTGTTGAGGGCATGTCGGACCTTCTGGACGGCGTATATCGCCCGCATTTCTTCTATGGTGTGGCCACCGTGGTCGCGCGCCTCTTCCTTCACGTGCAACCAGACGTCGCCGTGTTCGGCGCGAAGGACTACCAGCAGCTACAGATCATTCGCCGTATGGTGCGAGACCTCGGATTTCCTGTGGATATCATCGGGGGAGAGACAACGCGCGATGCCGATGGCCTCGCGCAGTCATCTCGCAACCTCTACCTGACCGCCGATGAGCGAATCGCTGCGGGCGCCTTGCAGACTGCTTTGCATCGCGCCTCGGTGCGTCTTGCCATCGGGGTCACGCCTTCCGTGGCTCTGGACGAAGCGCGCGCCCTCGTGACGGCGGCCGGCTTCCGCAAGCTCGACTATATCAGCCTTGTCGATCCGGACACGCTGCTTGATTTACCGGACACGCCAATAGCACTGGGCACAATCGCCCGCCTCCTGGGCGCAGCCTGGATGGGCAAGACCCGCCTCATCGACAACATCAGTGCGACGCGGTGAAATCCTTCAATGCGGCCAGCGCGGCCGCATTGTCCTCGGCTGATCCAACGCTGATACGCAGCCGCGCTGGCAGGCCATAGCCGCCAAGGGCGCGCACGAGGATGTCGCGCTCTTTGAGCCAGGCATTTGCCGCCGCTGCCCGCTCGACCGAGCCGAAATCCGGTATCACAAAATTCGCATGCGACTGCGGCGTCGGCAGACCCATGGCATTCAGCGCATCTGTCAGCTTCGTGCGCCAGAGCGTGTTGTGCTCGCGGCTCTTGTTCAGGAAGTCCGCGTCGCCAATGCTGGCAATGCCTGCAGCGACGGCAAGGCCGTTGACGTTGAATGGACCACGGATCCGCTGGAAAACGTCCGACACCTGCTGTGGGAGGTAGGCCCAGCCAAGGCGGGCCGCGGCCAGGCCGTGGATTTTGGAGAAGGTGCGCATCATCACGGTGTTGCTGCGGCGGTCCACCAGATCTCGGATCGCAGCCTCATAGTCAGGCCCGACATACTCGGCATAGGCGCCGTCGATAACAAAGAGGACGTGCGGCGGCAGGGCGTCCTGCAAATCCTTCAGCGCCTCGACAGTCATCATCGTGCCGGTCGGGTTGTTCGGGTTCGCAAGGAACAGGATTTTCGTACGCTCCGACACGCCGCCGAGGATGGCGTTGGCGCCCGCCGTCAGATCAGTCTCGGGCACCGAAATGCATGTCGCGCCATGCGACATGGCCGAGACGGCGTACATCGAGAAGGCGTGCTCGGTCTGCAGTATCTCGTCACCCGGCCCTGCATAGCACTGGGTCAGCAAGTGTATGATTTCGTCCGAGCCGGAAGAGACCGCGATCCGGTTCGGATCGGCGATGCCGGTCGCCCCAGCGATGGCCTCGCGCAGCGCGCCATAGCCGGGATCGGGATAGACGTGGACGCTTCCCGCCGCTTCGCGCATGGCGTCAATGGCCTTCGGGCTGGGCCCGAACGGGTTCTCGTTGGAGGCGAGCATGGCCACATGCCCCTTGGCGCCCGCCAGCTTGCCGCCGGGCACATAGGGCTTGATGTTCAGGACGTGTGGAAGGGGACGGATATCAGTCATACCGCGCGGTTACACCAAACCAGGCTGCCGGGAAATGGCGATCTTTGCCGCGCCCGTGACGCATAAAGGCCGCCCCTTGCGAGACGGCCTCTATGGAAAGAGCGATGGACGGAGCCTAGTTTACTGAACCATACTCCGCGCCAGCCTCGGTGAAATAGGCGCGCCAGAAGGCCTTCACGTCGGCCAGTGGCAGATCATAGATCTGCCGGGGCACGATGCGCGCAACAACCTGAACATGGTCCATGTGCGGTTTCGTCTGGGCGAGTTTCGAGCCGAGATATGCCTCGTAATCCGCGCCGACCTTGTAGAAGGAGAAGCCGTCCGAGTGCTGCATCAGATCTGATACGACCACGACACGGCGGTTCTCGGCAGTCGACTGGAAGTCGGCCCGGTCGGCAATCGTGTAGAGCGACTCAAACAAGGGCGAACTGGGCTGACGTGTGTCCTGCAGGGCGGTTTCGATCTCGGTAATCAGCGGCTTGTAGAAGGTCGACTGCCAGGTCTGCTCGATCATCTTCGGGTTTTCCGTGATCGGGTTCGCATCAGAGACGCTACCTGGCGAGCATTTGACGAAGATGACCTTCGGATCAAACGGGCTCGCCGCATTGGGCGTCATGACCGTCAGGCGCCCATACTTTGGCAGGGCGCGAGCTTCGTTGTCGACGAACTCATGGACCCAGTCGAGGTCGTTCGGATTGAACGGGTCTGACTGGTCAAGCAGGATCACCGTATGGGCCGGGTCCTTGCGGTCCATTCGGCACGCGGTTTCAGGCATCACGCTCGGCGGAATATTGAAGGCCACCAGCGCGAACAGTCCGAACACGCCAGCCAGCATCGCGCCGATCATGCCGCGCCAGAACCAGGGTCCTCTTTCTCGTCTTCTAGCCATCATCTTGCCTCCTGCCGCCCGCTTTAGGCGCGGCGAGCCTCGTCCACGGATACGAAGGCCTTGCCGGCAGATTTGCCTTCACGGACCTTCTCGATTTCTTCGCCCACTTTTTTGTCGATGCTCGACAGGCCCTTCTGGACCTGCTGGATATGTTGCTCCAGCCACTCGCGGGTCATGTTCAGTGCTTTCAGGTTCTGGTCGATTGCCTTGATCGCGGCGTTCGCCTGCTCACGTTCCTTCGTATAGTCGAAGGGCGGCAATTGGGGCGTGACGATCTCGTCAAAATAGGCCGGGCACGCAGCCTGCTCGCCAAGCTTGTCACGCAGCTGGTTGCGCGCACGGCGGTGGGCCTGACGGTACGCCACCTTGAGCGAACGCTCCTGGTCAGCCGCCTTGGCGGCGATGGCCATGGCGATGTCGCGGCGGGCCTCAAGCTCGTTCAGGGCTTTTTCGATCTCACGCTTGGCCGAAACGTGACGCGAGAGCTGGGTCTCGAACCACATGCGGCACTGGGTGAAATAATCCGACAGGTCGTCGCGCACGTCATTGCGCACCTGCTGGCGGCGCTCATAGGCCTTGCGCTCCTTGCGCCAGACACGGCCATAGCCGGGATAGCGGTCAGAAATGCGGTCATAGCCTTCGTAAACGGCGAGGCCGAACACGGTGAGGCCCATAAAGAGCAGACCAAGTGCGATAAAGCTGTGCAGGCCGACAATGTTCGGGAACATGCCGACGATCACATCGCCCGGCGCAATGTTGAACATCGAGAATTCACCCATCGTGCCCGCCGCCGTCGCCGCAATAAGCCCGGTCTCAACAGCATCACGGAAGTGCGCGACAAAGAAGTTGAGCAACAGGCCGCTCGCAAGGCCAACAGCCAGTACGACGCCGCCAATGATACGCAGGGCCATATTCGGATGGTTTAGCGCATAGCGCATGCCGAAGAAGCCCGTGATGACGCCGAAGCACACGTTCACGGCGCTCACGGCAAAGGCGATCATCAGGCCGCCCAGAAGACCGGAGGCCTGTGCATCCTTGAACAGGAGCGCATTGAAGCCGCCTTCAAGCAACATGATGAAAACGAGGATCGCGACAGTCTGCTCGACATTCTTCTTGATGTCCGGCGTACGGTCACCAATTCGGTCACCATGGCGGGCGCGGAACTGCTGGAGTTCTACGATGGCTGCCGAATGGTTCTGCTTGGCATCGCTGACATCGTCGACTTCATAGTGCCGGTATTCGTTCTCTTCCGACTTGATGGCTTCCCGCAGCTGATCCGGGAAGATGTCGATCGGGGTGCAGTCGTGAATGAAGTTACGGATGCTCGCTGCGGTCGTGCTGAGCCAGGTGTTGAGACCCCGGCGAACGGATTCCGCGCGTTCTGCAATCTGCTGTTCGCGTTCGCTCCACTGGTCCTGCGTGATCGCATCGGATGCGGGAATCGCGTCAGCGGCATCCCTCTTGGCATCGCGCTTGGTCAGCGCGCGGTTGAAGCCAAGCTCGCCCTCGGCCAGCTTACCCTTCAGGCCGAATTCGGACATGTCTGCTTTCGGGTCCAGGGGCTTGATTTTCGACTGACAGCCGACGTCTGCGCCCCAGCGCACAGTTTTCTTCAGCATCGTATTACCTCTTAACAACGGAAGGCTTGGTATTAACCTTCGCCCACAATGCGCCGGACCCGTAAACTAAGCCCTAAAGCCGCGTCATTCTTGCAGATAGGTAATGATCGTTAACGCGAGGCCTGTTCCTTGGGGCCTCTCTGTTAATTTTCCGAAACTATTCAACCAATTGCGTTAACGACAACGGCCGCAGACAGCCCTTGCAAGGCTGCTGCGGCCGTAAGATTTTACTAAGGCTTGCTGAACTTTCTCCAGCGCCTGCCGGAACAGGTTTTACAGAAAGCGCGTAGCTGCGCCTCAATTGGCCGATGCAGGCGCCATCACATCCGGAATATCGGTGAAGGGTTCGATGCCGAACCAGGGATAGATCTCAGTCGGGAAATAGATGGTTCCGTCTTTCGACACGAGTTCGATTGTCTTGATCGCCTTCAGGTCTTCAACCGGGTTGCCTGGAACGAGGAAGAAGTCAGCTTTCTTGCCGGGCGTGATTGAGCCAACCGTGTCGCCAAGCTTCACATAATCAGCCGCTTCCTGTGTCGCGCGCGCGAGAATCTCAGCCGGCGTGAAACCGACATTCTGATAAAGCTCCAGCTCGCGGTGCAGAGTAAAGGCGCCGCCCATGTCTGTACCCATCAGAATGAAGATGCCGCGATCCTTCATGCGCTTGAGCGTTCCAGTAATCTGGTCGAAGGCGCCAGCATAGGCCGCATCATCTTCCGGCGTTTCTATATTCGACCAAGCCGCGCGGGCATCACGCTGCACGCCGACGGGCATATGATCGATATAATCGACGACGCCTGCCTGCAATTCCCCGTTGCGGGAGAGGAGCAGCGCCTCGTGAATCTCGTAGGTCGGGTCGATGGCGACATTGTTCTCGACCATGAGGTCGAGCGTGTGCTGGACCTGCGGACTGTCCAGGTCGATCTTGGGCAAGCGCTGGAGAGCCGTGAGACGCAGCAGGGTGCGCGTATCCTCGCTAGGCTCAAGCACCCAGCCGAGCATGACCTGGTTGATGTGGGTCATCTCGTCATAACCGGCTTCGATCATGTTGTTGGCATTGGTGAAGGCCGGGACATGGCCAGTGACACCGAGGCCGCGCTTCCGCGCCTGGGCAACCATGGCGGGCACCCAGGCCGGGTTGATCGAGTTGTAGATCTTGATCTGGAAGAAATCGCCTTCATCGGCATACCAGTCGACGGCGGCAACGGCTTCCTCCTCGGATGAGACAAGAATGCCGTTATTGGAGTTGAACGGACTTTTGCCCTCGATGAAGCCGTCCTTGACGATGCGCGGGCCGGCGAGCGTTCCGTCTTCGATTTTGCCGATCAGCTCGGCCAGTTTCGCATTGTCGTTGCCCATGTCGCGGATCAGCGTCACGCCAGCAGCGATATTGAGCAGCGCATCATCCTGACCGACATGGCCGTGCATGTCAGCGAGACCGGGGATCAGGGTACCACCGTTGCCATCAATGACAGTCTCGTTCGGCTTGCTGGCATTGGCCGCTTCAATGGCCTTGATCGTGGTGCCCTCGACGAGGACGGAGACCGGGCCGGTCAGCGCCTTCTTCGCAGGATCGAAAATGCGCACGTCGGCGATGCGGACGGGGGTGTCGTACTTGTGGGCGGTTTTTGTCTGGATGGTCTCGTAGCGTTCAGAAGCGAGGCGCGTGGCGAGACTGGTAAGCTGGGCCTCTGCGCCTTCATAACCTTTGCGGATAACGAGAAAGCGCGGCGTGATGACGGCGAAGAAAGCGTCATCCTCGTCCATCAGGAAATAGGTGGGGTCGAGGCTTTCGCCGGTCAGGGCATAGGCCGTCGTGGCGATGGTCTCGGGGCCGCCTTCGACGGCAACGGTTTCGAGTTCCTCAAGATGCAACGCGCCTGCCGGATAGGCGGCGAGTGTGTGGTCCTCGTCGGCGAGGAGGGCGTGGGCATAGACCGAGAGCGCATAGGGCGAAGCATTCTGGGCGATGTAGATTTTTGACTCGTCGGCTTCGGCTGTGCCCGGGCCGGTCGTGTCGACCCAGCTGGCCGTGCCGTCGGCGAGACTGAACGTCTCGGAGACCTTGTTGCCGAATGTGGTGTTGCCATCCACGGTCCAGCTGACAGGCAAGCCATCTTCGCCGAGTAGGAGGGTTTCGGCCATCGTCGGCCCGCGGCCATTATTGCGGTATTCGAAGTCGACCTTGATGCCGGGGCCGGTCGTCACGGCGCTCATCTCACCGATGTCGGCGCCGAAGAGGCGGACCGTATAAGCCTCAGTGACGGGCGCCGGCGCTTCAGGCGCTTCGGCCTCGATGATGGTTGCCGGGGCAACTTCCGCGTCGTGGGTGCAGGCGCCCAGCCAGAGTGCGCCGCCCAGCGCCATGAGTGTGAGCCGGTTGATCATTGCAGTGCCTCCGCCGTGCCGCGCGCCCTTGCAGCGCGATCAGCGGTCTAGGTGGCACAGATGATCGGGGGAATCCAGATTGGGGGCAAATGATTGCGACGCGCTGGAGGCAAGTTCGGATGAATGGAAAAAGCCCCTCCGTCTGGTGGCCAGACGGAGGGGCTTTCTGGCCTACGCCATTTCGATGATCGTGACGTTGGCGACGCCGCCGCCTTCGCACATGGTTTGCAGACCCCAGCGCTTGTTGCGAGCCTTGAGGCCGTAGATCAGCGTGGTCATTAGTTTGGTGCCAGTGGCGCCGAGCGGGTGGCCAAGGGCGATCGCGCCGCCGTTGACGTTCAGCTTATCCGGGTCTGCGCCCGTATGCTTGGCCCAGGCCATCGGAATGGAGGCGAAGGCTTCGTTGACCTCATAGAGATCAATGTCACCGATCTTCATGCCAGCGCGGGCGAGTGCCTTGTCGGTGGCGAAGAGGGGTTCTTCAAGCATGATGACCGGATCGCCGGCGGTGACCGTGAGATTGTGGATGCGCGCGAGCGGCGTGAGGCCATAGCGCTTCACGGCTTCCGCCGAGGCGACGAGCACGGCGGACGAGCCGTCACAGATCTGGCTGGACGTACCGGCGGTGAGGATGCCGTTTTCGGCCATCGTTTTCAGGCCAGCGAGCGCTTCCACTGTCGTGCCGGGGCGGATGCCTTCGTCGACGGTATGCATTTGGGTTTCACCTTCAGCCGTGACGATCTCAACGGGAACGATCTCATCATCAAATGCACCGGCCTCGGTGGCCGCAGCGGCGCGGCGCTGGCTCTCGACGCCGAAGGCATCAGTCTGGTCGCGGGTGAAGCCGTGCTTGCTGGCGACCATTTCGGCGCCGACAAACTGGCTGAAGCCACGGATGCCGTACTTCTGCTTGATGACATCGGAGATTGGCGAGATGCCAGAGCCTGGCAGGAAGTTCGACCCCATGACGGCGCGCGACATGGATTCGACGCCGCCCGCGATGACGACATCCTGCGTGCCGGACATGACAGCCTGCGCGGCGAACTGGATCGCCTGCTGGGACGAACCGCACTGGCGGTCGATGGTGACGGCGGGGACGCTGTCAGGCAGCGACGAGGCGAGCACGCAGCTGCGCGCGACCTGGCCAGCCTGTTCGCCGGCCTGCGTGACGCAGCCGAAGATCACGTCATCGATAACGGACGGGTCGATGCCGGCGCGTGCGACGACAGCGTCAAGCGCGCGAGCGCCGAGATCGTTGGCGTGGATGCCCGAAAGGCGGCCATTCCGGCGGCCCCCGGCGGTGCGCACTGCGGCGCAGATATAGGCTTCAGCCATGGGTGTTTTCCTTCCTTTGTGCCGACGTTGCGGCGGTGCTGTGGTGACGATGAAAGGAATGTAGGCGGGTTTCCCTAAGGTGCAGCAAGGGGGTTTGGGTGGGTTACCGATGATGTCGTTAGCCGAGCTGCTTGACGAGACCCGGCGCCAGTGGAACCTAGCGCCCATGCTGAAACGCCCTGCCAGACCCGCCACAGCCGCAATGCTGATTGCCTCGCTTCTCCTTTCCGCCCCAACGGCCAACGCCCGGGAACCCGCTAAGGCGGCAGGCCCCGTTAGGATCATCTATGCCGATGCCACGCTGATCGACGGCACGGGCGCTCCGGCCCTTGCGCACCAGGACATCGTGGTCGAAGGCGAGCGCATCCTCGCCGTCGTGCCGCATGGGGACCCGCCGCAGGATGCCACACCCGCCATTATCATGAACCTTGCGGGCCGGTTCGTCATTCCCGGCCTGATCGACACGCATGTGCACATGGCGACGCCGCCCGCCCCGGCCATGGCGCGCGCCATGCTGCGCCGGAACCTCTATGGCGGGGTGACTGCCGTGCGGGACATGGCGGATGATGTGCGGTCGGTCGCCGAACTGGCGCGGGAGGCCCGTTACGCGGAGATTGCGGCGCCTGATATCTATTATGTGGCCCTCTTCGCCGGCAAGCCTTTCTTCGCGGACCCACGGGTCGCAGCGGCCAGCATAGGATACGCGCCCGGCACCGCCCCCTGGATGCAGGCCATCGACGCGGAAACGGACCTGAAAGAGGCCGTGACGCTCGCACGGGGGACAGGCGCCACGGCGATAAAGATCTATGCTGACCTGCCGCCGGAACTAGTTGCCGCGATCACCGCGGAAGGGCACAGGCAGGGCCTGAAAGTGTGGGCGCACAGCGCCGTGTTCCCGACGCGCCCGGCTGAAGTGATTGATGCGGGCGTCGATACGGTGAGCCATCTCTGCTACCTCGCTTATGAGGCGGGCCCGGCGATGCTGGAGGCCTATGAAGACCGCACCCCGGTGGACGAATCCTATCTGGAACAGCCGGAAGACCCTGTGATGGCGGGCCTCTATGCCAGCATGCTGGACAAAGGCACCATCCTTGATGCGACGGGCAGCCTGTTCGTGTTGCAGGAGGCGACACGCAAGGCAGACCCGAACGCGAAGCCGCTGCGCTGCACCGGCGCGGCCACGACACGGCTGACGCGGCAGGCCTGGAAGGCGGGCGTGCCGATCTCGACCGGGACGGACACGGTGTCCGGCGCAGAGAGCGACTGGCCGGATGTGTTCGACGAGCTGGTCTTCCTGACGCAGGACGTTGGCATGCCAGCCCTTGAGGTGATCCATTCGGCGACCGATGTTGGCGCGCGGGCCATTGGCGTTGAGGCGGAGATGGGCACGGTGGCGCCAGGCAAGCTCGCAAATTTTGTGGTTCTGGCAGATGACCCGGTGGCCGACATTCAGAACATCCGCTCCATCGAGATGACCGTGAAGCGTGGGGCACAATACCGCCGGGCGGATTATGTGCCGGTGACCGAGGCGGAGATGGCCAATGGCAATTGATCGCAGGGCCTTCCTGGCCGGCGTCGCCGCGAAGGGACGGCGTGAGGCCCGGATCGAGAAGATCATGGGACTGAATTTCCTGCGCCAGGCAGAGACGATCTGGGGCGCTTGAGGGCGGGGAACTCTTAGGCTCTTCCCAACACTTTCTCGAAGAGAATGGTGGTGAGATTGCTGTTCCATTCAAGGTCCGGATAGCGGCCTTTTTCAATGTATCCGCGCGCCCCATAGAAGGCCTGGCTGCGCGCGTTGAACGTGTCGGTTTCGAGCCGGGCGGCGGGGAAACCGGCGCGGGCGATTTCGGCTTCGGCCAGGTCCATCAGCGCCGTGCCCGCGCCGGTGCGCGCATGGGCGGAATGGACATGGAGCGCATTCACGAAATCATCCTGCCAGTCGACGAGGCCGGCAACGGCGCCCGCGCGGGTCGCCACATGGAAGAGATGGCCGCGTTCGGCGACATAGGCGGCGGGGCGGTTGCCTTGCTGGTAGGCGGCGACGGCGGCGGGCGACAGCTGCGGGCGCCATGTGGACTCGAACGTGTCGTGCAGGATGGCGACGAGGGCGGCGCTGTCGGCGGGGCTTGAGGGGCGGATTTGGAGGTAGGCGGTCATGGGATGAGAATGCAAAAATCGGAAGCGGCGGGCAATAGGTTGATCGTGGGTATGGCTTCGCTCAACCCACCCTACGCCTTGCTGCGATTTCTGCCTCTCAAGAACAACTTTCCAAGCCCCAACGCGCCGCACCCAATGAGGGCGCCCGCCAAGGCAGTCAGCACCATGCCTCCGACGATCCAGCAGACGACCATTGATTATGCCCTTCGGCGAAGCCCTAAAGCGGAATATTGTCGTGCTTCTTCCAGGGGTTTTCGAGCTGCTTGGTGCGCAGGGTACGGAGGGATTTGGCGATGCGCTTGCGGGTGGAGTGCGGCATGATGATATCGTCGATATAGCCCTTGCGGGCGGCGACATAAGGATTGGCGAAGTTGTCTTCGTACTCCTTGGTGCGCGCAGCGATCTTGTCCTTGTCGCCGAGTTCCTTGCGATAGATGATCTCGACCGCGCCCTTGGCGCCCATCACGGCGATCTCGGCCGTTGGCCAGGCATAGTTCACGTCGCCGCGCAGGTGCTTGGAGCTCATCACGTCATAGGCGCCGCCATAGGCCTTCCGTGTAATGACGGTGACTTTCGGCACCGTGGCTTCGGCATAGGCGAAGAGTAGTTTCGCGCCATGCTTGATGAGGCCGCCATATTCCTGCTTTGTGCCCGGCATGAAGCCCGGCACGTCAACGAACGTGACCACGGGAATGCTGAAACAGTCGCAGAAGCGCACGAAGCGGGCCGCCTTGCGGGAGGCGTCAATGTCGAGCACGCCGGCCAGCGTCATCGGCTGGTTGGCAACGAAGCCGACCGTGGAGCCTTCGATACGACCGAAGCCGCAGATGATGTTGGCGCCGAAATTCGGGCTGATCTCGAAGAAGTCGCCTTCGTCGGCAACCTTCGTGATCAGTTCCTTCATGTCATAGGGCGTGTTCGGGTTTGGCGGGATCAGCGTGTCGAGGCTGTCTTCCACGCGATCGAACGTGTCATGCACGGGGCGTACGGGTGCCTCTTCGCGGTTTGACAAAGGCAGGAAGTCGATCAGGCGGCGCATCTGGGTCAGCGCCTCGATGTCGTTCTCGAAGGCGCCGTCAACGACACCGGACTTGTTGGCATGGACGGACGCGCCGCCGAGGGATTCGTGGGTGACTTCCTCATTGGTGACGGTTTTCACCACGTCGGGGCCAGTCACGTACATGTAGGACGTGTCCTTCACCATGAAGATGAAGTCTGTCAGCGCAGGCGAATAGACGTCGCCGCCGGCGCACGGGCCCATGATGACTGAGATTTGCGGGATAACGCCCGATGAGAGGACGTTTTCCATGAAGATGTCGGCATAACCGGCGAGCGAATCAACGCCCTCCTGGATGCGCGCGCCGCCGGCATCAAAGATGCCAACCACGGGCGCGCCGTTGCGGGCCGCAGCCTGCTGGACCTTCACGATCTTGGCCGCATGGGCCTTGGAAAGCGAGCCGCCGAAGACGGTAAAGTCCTTCGAGAAGACGTAGACAAGGCGGCCATTGATGGTGCCCTGGCCTGTAATCACGCCGTCGCCGGGAATTTTTTGCTCTTCCATGCCGAAATCGGCGCACTGGTGTTCCACGAACATGTCGAATTCTTCGAAACTGTTCTCATCAAGCAGGACAGCGACGCGTTCACGGGCGGAAAGCTTGCCTTTTTCGTGCTGTTTCTCGATCCGCGCGGCACCGCCACCTTGGCGTGCGACTTCGCGGCGTGCTTCCAGAGCGTCGATTACATCCTGCATAAGGGGGCCTCTCCCTGCCATAAAACTGAAGCAGTGACTGATAAACGCCGCAGCCGGGATGGCAAGTGGGGCATGCAATTACGCTGGGGCAGCCTCAGGCCTGCACGACAACCGCCGAGAAGGGCGCCTCGAGTGTCCAGACAATGCCTTCGGCTTCAAAGGTGCGCTCAGCGCGGCCGCGTACGGACATGGGCGACATGGTTTCCAGGACTGTCGTGCCGAAGCCGCGCCGCCCCGACGGCGCCTGCGGCGCGGCGGATATTTCGCGCCACACAAAGCGGAACTGGGCGTCTTCGCCGGTGCCAGACGTTGTCCACGTCACCGCGATGCGACCGTCCGGAGCTTTCAGGGCGCCATGCTTGAACGCGTTGGATGTCAGCTCGTAGAGGGCGAGGCTGAGGGCTTGTGCGCAACGCGCGCTGATACGCAAATCCGGACCGGTGACAGTAACGTGGCTTAGGTCCTGACCCAGAAATGCCCTGATTTGAGAGTGGACGAGCCCCGTCAGCGATGCCGCATCCTTTTCCCCAAGCAGGAGTTGGTCGTTCGACAGGGAAATGGCGTGCACCCGATTGAGCAGGCGCTCCTCGAATTCCGGGACGGAATCGCACGACGGCGCCAGCAAGCTGATCAGTGAACTGAATACGGTCAGAAGATTGCGGGATCTGTGCGCCAGTTCCTCGATGAGATAGGCTTTCTCAATTTCGGCCAGCTTGCGATCAGATATATCCTCGATCACCGAAATGAATAAATCGGGCCTGCCTTCAGCATCACGCTTCAGCCCGGCGGTAAGAGAAGCCCATATGTAAGTGCCATCTGATCGGCGGTAGCGCTTTTCACGCGCATATTGTTCAATCTCTCCACGGAGGAGCTGATTTGCAAATTCGAGGTCAACATCGTGATCGTCAGGGTGTGTTACAGACAGGAACGATTTCTCGGGAAACTGGTCGACGGAATACCCCAACATCTCGGCCAGTGCCTTGTTGACGCGCAACCAGCGGCCATTGAGGGCGACATGCGCGATGCCAACAGCTGCATTCTCAAATGCGGGATCATTATCGGAGTGGGAGCCCCGCAACTCGCGCTCAAGTTGGTTTCTGGGCGTCGCCATAACGGTGTCTCTCAACCTGCCTATATTCGCACGGCCGACACAGCAATCACGCCCCTTCCAGTTGAGCGAATCACAGCGATCAGCGTCGCTCCTTACACGCTGTTTTTATATTGCAACCGACAGGCATAAATTATGCCATATTTGCAGGGATTGTTACGTTCCTAGCTGTCGTAGCTCGCCATTTCAGTCGCCAGCAACCTGAGCTATTCCGCTCCGGAATGAGTGAGAACCGCGACGAGGGGCGCCTCAAGCGTCCAGACAATGCCATCGGCGCAAAAGGTGCGCTCGGCCCACCCGCGCACCGACATGGGTGCCATCTTCTCCAGCACTGTCGTGCCAAAGCCCTGATGGTCGGACATTTCGCGCGGGTTTGACGAAATTTCACGCCACTCAAAGCGGAACACTGCATCCTCACCATTGCCACGCGTCTCCCACGACAAGGCGATGCGGCCACCGGGAGAACTGAGCGCCCCGTATTTGAATGCGTTTGATGTAAGCTCGTAGAGGGCCAGGCTAAGCGATTGGCAACAGGCCGCGTTCACGTTCACCTCCGGTCCCGAAACCGAGACGCGCATCATGTCGAGCCCCAGAAACGCACTGACCTGAGAGTGAACAAGCGCATCCATGGATGCGCCTTCGTGCCGACCAAATAAAAGCTGGTCATTCGAGCGGGCAATCGCGTGCAGGCGCTCAAGCAGGCGGTCCTCAAATTCGGACACATTTTCGCAGGATGGCGCAAGCAGGCTGGTTAGGGAGCTGATCACAGACAGAATGTTGCGCGAGCGATGGGTAAGTTCCTGAACGAGAAATGCGTTTTCCAATTCGGCTTTCTTGCGGTCGTCGATATCCTCGATCAGCGCGATGAGATAGTCCGGCTCCCCCGCCTCTGAGTGCTTCACGACGAGCGTCTTGCGTGTCCATATATAGTGTCCATCAGAGCGGAGAAAGCGCTTGTCGATGGCGTAGTGCTCGAGTTCGCCTGCCAGAAGTTTAAGGACCCGCTCGCCATCTAAAGGTAGCTCATTGGGATGTGTCATTTCCTGGCAGGTCAGGTCACGCAGTTCAGAAGGCGAATATCCGAGGATGCGCGCCAACGCGCCATTGGCGTACTGCCAGTGCCCACTCATGGATATATGTCCGATGCCAATAGTGGCATTCTCGAAGGCCGAGTAATAAGCGGCAGCTGACTGCATAAACTTGCTCGGTAAGTCTGGTGGCAGATCCCCGATCTTCTCGGCCCTGTCGATCTCATGCGTTTCTGTTGCCATGGTCTGCCTCCCCATCACACCGCTATTCGGGCGACAATTTGCCTGCCTGAATATGATTTTTTGAATCCTATCGCACGAGAAATATTATATCGGAGCAGAGACGCCATTGCAATACGCTGCCCCAGACTTATCATCCGAGGCAGCGCATGATGTATCAGTAGCGGTAACGGCCATAGTCTGCGCGACCATGCTTGTCCTTTTTGCCGTAGCGCCCAGGCAACGGAACGCCCCGGACAGCAGCCACATTACCCCGCCTCACGGTGCATGAGACATTGCTTTCCACCTCGCGGCGGCGTCCCTCGAATTCGACATCGTCATAGCGGATATCGAAGCGGTATGGTCCGGTCTGGTGGACGCGGCGGTCATCATCGAAGTCCACGTCACGATAACCGACACGATAAGCCTCCTGTGTCACCGCGCGGCGGCAGGCCTGAAGCGCGTCGCCGCTGAGGCGACTGACTTCCCGGTCGGACTGGCCCCATTGGTTGAAGCGCTGGCCGCGGCGATCATTGCGGCCATAATGGTGATTCTGGCTGACATCGACCCGAAGGGACGTGTTCACGCCAAGCTCCCTCTGGAGGCTGATGATAGCCCCGCGCACGGGATCAGCAGCAGCGGGAGCGGCGATAAGCGCCGACGCAGCAAACGCTGCGGCAGCCACTCGGAAGGTCATGATGCGATTTATCATGGATGCAGGAAAACACGGCCCTTGGGAACCGGGCCTGAAGCCCTTGTTCATCCTGCGTTTTTATACAGTTGGCGCGCAATATCAGGCGTAGGCGTAGGGCCCGCCCGCCTCAAGCGCGCGCTGATAGGCCGGGCGCGCATGGATGCGGGCAAGAAAATCCATCACCGCCGTGCTTTTGTCAGCGCCAGCGCGGCTCGCAGCCGCTTCGAGCGGGAAGCTCATCATGATGTCGGCGGCCGAAAGATCGGCGCCTGCGAACCAGCCAGTCTCGGCCAGTTCGCTCTCCCAATAGGCCAGATGAGAGGCAAGTTGCGGATTGACCAGTTGCGCCTGCACTTTGCCGGCCACCTGACGAATGAGCGGCCTGAGCAGGCCGGGAGCGCCGTCAGGCATGCGCATGAATACAAGTTTGAGCAGCAAGGGCGGCATGGCCGAGCCTTCTGCATAGTGCAGCCAATAGCTGAGCTTGCGGGCTTGCGGTGTGCCCGCAGGCGCGCTGAGGCGACCCGCACCATATGTGTCGAGAATATATTCAAATACGGCACCGGTTTCAGCGATAATTGCACCATCATCCTCAATAACGGGTGATTTCCCGAGTGGGTGGATAGCCTTCAGCTCAGGTGGCGCAAGCATGGTCGTCGCGTCGCGAGCATAGCGCCTGACCTCATATGGCAGGCCCAGCTCCTCAAGCAGCCAAAGCACGCGCTGCGAGCGGGAATTCTCAAGATGGTGCACAATAATCATGGCTGCCCCCAGAATGGAAATGCGCGGGATGCACAGATACTCTGCCTTTAATACGCAGTCACGGGGCGATCAGACCAGTGCGCGGAACCAGACACCCAGCGCCTTGGCCTCGATACGGCGGGCTTCCGTGACCGCCTTGGCCTCATCATCCTCGCCCCAATTGTCAGCTTGCCAGGCCTCATCAATGCGCGAAATCTCGTAGGCGTCTTCGGCGCTGAGGGCTTCCTGCTCAACCGCGAGTGCCAGCAAGGCCGAGCCGAAAAGGCCTGCGCCGAAAAGCAGACCGGTCAAACGAAACGCGTCGAGGCTGAGCGCGTGATCGCGGGCGGCCTCCAGCGAGGCATCAGGTTGCGGTGAAGCGACAATACCAATGACCGGGACGAGATTGACGCCAAGCATATCGCCCGCCCATTCCCGTACGGGTGCCCAATGGGTTTCCTCAGCTTCAGCGAGTTCGTCAGGTGCATCAGCAATATGGCAGATCAGGTCGGTCTCGCAGTACCGTGCAAGCTCGTCGGCCATTTCATCGCGCGTTTCCTCAGCCCGGTCGATTGCCACATTGGCGAGGCGGGTGAGGTGCATAGCGAGAAGGTCAATTTTCGCTCCCTGCCCCTGCCATTCGGCCGCAATGGCGCGGGCGAGGCGTTCGGTTGGCAGGACAAGCCCGGCGCGGGCCGGTGTCTTGATCGTGCGGCCATCAAGCGCAACGGTCCAACCGCCGTCCAGAGGCTCGACGGCGGCCTGCTTGTAGAAGCGTTTCGGTGTTTCGGTGGGTTCGGAAGTTGTCATGCCGCAGCCTTTAGGCCTGCCGGCGCCCTCTTCCAAGGGGGATTTCAGACTTTGGGCTGACTCGTGTCAGCTTGGGCTGCCAAAAAATCGGGGGCGTCGAGACGAAGGATGTCCTTTACTTCGCGCGTGTCTGCGTCAATCAGAACGAGCGTCTGACCATAACGGACAGTCCTGAGATTGTCGGACTTGAGAGCCGTTTCAACAATGATGCGGAATTCTGCACCCAGTGCAGGCATGTAGGCAGGCAGGGTCTGGCCTAGCTGAAGTTCCTTCTCAAGAGGCGACCTGTGCATGCAGATCTTTTGTGATGCCAGGCCGATGGCGCAATCCGTTTCACCGAGTTTGAAATCACGATCAAAAACATCGTAATCAGACTGGACGAAATGATCGACTGGCTCAGGGCGCGAAGTTTCCTGGTGGTTAGCCATGACAGTCAGGAATCCGCCCAGAACGAGTGCGGCTCCGCCCACGATTCCAGCTTCAATATTCCATGTCATGAGATGCACCCCTGTTGTGTCAGTATCTACAACACATACGTTGAGGGGGTCTTTTAGTTCCCTTGAGCCAGCCCAAAGCGGGTCAGGCTTTCCTGCAACGTTGCATAGGAATGGTGAACCTCGTCCGCCCCGACAGCCTGCAGTTCATGGGCTGCGCCGAAGCCCCAGCTGACACCAAGCGTACGCACACCAGCAGCCTTGCCCATGTTGATGTCATGGATGGCGTCACCGATCATCAGGCTCTGGTGGGCCTCTGCGCCGAGCGCATTCATTGACTGTTCCACCATGAAGGGATGCGGCTTGCCGGGACCATCATCTGCGCACCAGATCGTGTCGAAGAAGGGCTCCAGCGGGTGCATGTCGAAGATGGCGCGGATACCGCGATGCGACTTTCCGGTGGCCATGGCAATCAGCCAGTTGTCATCGCGCAGCATCTGGAGCGTTTCGAGGGCACCGTCGTAAAGCGGCTCCTTGAAGTCCGGGTCAGTGCGACGCGCCATGAAGGCATTGCGATAGGCTTCGACAAGCGTGTCGACGCGTTCCGGGGACAGATCGTCCGGCGCAAGGATCTGGCAGGACTCCCTGAGGCCGAGGCCGACGATCTGGCGCGTCGCGTCATAGGGCGGCGGTGTCAGGCCACACGTTTCGAAGGCGCGCGTCATTGCCGTCTGGATAACGTCCCGGCTGTCGACGATGGTGCCGTCCATATCCCAAATTGCCAGTTTCAGCATCAGACGAAAGGCGCCAACGGGTTCTTGCCCGCTTCCTGTTCGAGGAAGCCGAGGGTTTCGAATGTTTCCTTCATGTGCGGCGAGAGCGGCGCGATGATGGAGATGGGCTTGCCGATAGGACGCGGGATGATCAGGGCACGGGCATGGAGGTGCAGGCCCGGCGCAAGGCCGTTGGGCACTTCGCGGCGGCTCTGGTATTTGAAATCGCCGAGGATGGAGGTGTCCATTTCCAACATGTGGAAGCGCAGCTGGTGCATGCGGCCGGTAAGCGGCTTCAGCGCGACCCAGGCGGCTTTCTGGCCGGCAGTGGAAATGACGGCATAGTCCGTGATCGAGTGCTTGGCGCCTTCGACGCCCTGCGCCGTGCGGATCATGCGTTCGCGGTCGGCATCGCGGCGTTTGACGTTCGGGCTGACCGGGCGCCAGCCGCTTTCCTCGCGGTCGTCAGGCACACCCTTCACCATCCAGCAGCGGATCTGGCCGAAGGGCGGGTTGGGCACGCCGACCGTGACGGCCCAGTAGACCTTGTCCATCTCACGGCCGCGGAAGAGTTCGCCGAGGCGGGCGGCGGCAGCGGGGTATTTTGCAACAAGCAGGACGCCGGACGTATCCTTGTCGAGGCGGTGGACGAGAACCGGGCGATGTTCGCCCTCGGAAAGCGCGGGCAGCATGCCGTCGATATGACGCCCCTGCCCTGATCCGCCCTGCACGGCGAGTCCGGCGGGCTTGTTGAAGGCGATCATGTCGTCGTCTTCATAGATGATGAGTTCCCGGAGGAACTCGCGGTCCTTCTGGGACGCGTTGGCAGCCGGGTCGCGCTGGCGCGGGGCCTCGCCGTCAAGGATCGGCAGGCGCACGGCCATGCCGGCTTCAAGGCGCATATTCGCCTTGGCGCGGCCGCCATCGACGCGAACCTGTCCGGTGCGCAGCCATTTCTCGACCTGGCCCTGCGTGACCGGCACGCGGCGCTTGATCCAGCGGTCGAGGCGCGTGCCCTCTTCCTTGTCGGTGACGGTTTCGGTGATGATTTGACCGCTCATGCGTAGAGCCTCCGTGCCAGCCAAAGGCCGAGGAAAAGCGCCGAAACGCCAAGGACGAGCGACAGACCGGCATAGGCGATTGCCTTGCCGGTGTCCCCGGTGCGGAGGAATTCGGCCACTTCAAGCGAGAAGGCCGAGAATGTCGTGAAGCCACCCAGTACGCCGGTGGCGAGAAACAGACGTGTAGTCTGGCTAACGCCTTCGGCCTTGAGAGCCAACCAGCCGATCAGCAGGCCCATCGCCAGGCTGCCCAGGATGTTGACCGCAAAGGTGCCATAGGGCCAGCCCTGCGGCAGGTGCCGCACTGTAAGCTGGCTGATGCCATAGCGCATGGATGCGCCAACGGCGCCGCCTGCTGCAACTGCGAGAAATCCGTTCATGGGCGCCTTCTACCTGCAACCTGCCTGCTTAGCCAGTGGCTGATGCGGTGTGCTGAGGACGGGATGCAGCTTGACCTGATGGGGTCGCCCGCACCAATGTTAGCGCTAAAATAATGAGGGAGAGAAAAATGAGACTTCAACTGGCCGCCAGTCTGGCGGGCGCCCTGCTCTGGGCGACGCCGGCCCCAGCACAGACACGGATCGACGTGGACCTCGGCGCCGAGACGCACACGATCGCGCCGGCCATCTATGGCCAGTTCCTCGAACATGTCGGCACCCAGCCCTATGGCGGCATCTGGGTCGGACCAGACAGCGACATCCCTAACACGGACGGCATACGCGACGACGTGTTCGGCGCGCTCAAGGCGCTGGACGTGCCGGTGATCCGCTGGCCGGGCGGTTGCTATGCCGATCTCTACCACTGGCGCGACGGCATTGGACCACGCGACACGCGCCCCGGCCGGGTGAATATGGTCTGGGGCGGCACGGAGGAATCGAACGCTTTCGGCAGCCATGAGTTCTTCGACCTCGCCGAGCGGCTGGGCGCGAAGACCTATCTCAACCTGAACCTCGGCACAGGAACCGCCGCCGAAGCCGCCGACTGGCTGGAATACCTGACCGCGGAGACGGGCGACCGCGCCACCGAGCGCGCGGAAAACGGCCGTGAAGCGCCCTACAAAATCGACTTCCTCTCGATCGGCAACGAGACTTGGGGCTGCGGCGGCGCTTTGACGGCCAGCGCCTATGCCGACCTCTATGCCCAATTTGCCAGTTTCGCGAAGACCGCCGGCGACCAGCCCGTGCGTATCCTGTCGGGCGCCCATGACGGCAACCCGGAATACACCGATACGCTGCTGGCCCATCCCTATATTGCGGACCTGATCGAGGGCGTGTCGCTGCACGTCTACACACTGCCGACGGGGGAATGGAGCAAGAAGGGCGCCGCGAAGGGCTTTCCAGAGGCCGAATGGGCCTCGACGATCAAACGCACCCTGCGCATGGAAGACGTGATTGCCGACCAGCGCGCGATCATCGCCAAGCATGAGAATCTCGCTGACGGCTTCGGTCTCTATGTCGACGAATGGGGTATGTGGGTGGACCAGGACGAGGCCAAGGACCCGCCGGCGCTCTATCAGGATGGCACCATCCGCGACGCCGTTGTTGCCGGGCTGAACCTCAACATCTTCCACCGCAATGCCGACCTCGTGAAGATGACGAACATCGCGCAGATGGTGAACGTGCTGCAGGCAATGATCCTGACCGATGGGCCGGACATGGTGCTGACGCCGACCTATCATGTGTTCGAAATGTACAAGCCCTTCATGGGCGCTGAGGCCCTACCCGTCTCCTATACATCGCCGGACTATACGCTTGGTGACATCACCGTGTCGGCGATCAGCCTGAGCGCCGCGCGGACGGCAGACGGTCAGCTCGTCGTGGCGCTGGTGAATGCAGATGCCAATGCCAGCCATGATGTGGACCTTACGGCATTCGGCGCGAAAAAGGCCGAGGGCCGGTTGCTGACGGCGAAGACCATGGATGCCGGCAACACGTTCGCCGATCCCGACGCCGTGCATCCGGTACCGCTGACAGCCAAGGCAAAAGGCAAGACGCTGGTGCTGGACCTGCCACCGCGCTCTGTCGCGGTGGTGGTGCTCAACTGACGGCAGGCGCCTATTGCACGCCGGTCCATTCCGGCTCAAATAGGCGCCGCAAGCGGGTGTAGCTCAATGGTAGAGCAGCAGCTTCCCAAGCTGAATACGAGGGTTCGATTCCCTTCACCCGCTCCATGCTGCCACTCATCCCGTCGCATCTTTCTGAGCCAAGCCACCGACAAATTCAGCGTTTGGCCTTCCGGTATGGGCTCAGCTTTGCTTACTAGGCATAGCTGAAACGCAAAGCCGAGGCTCACCCATGTCATCTTCCCCTACGCTTGTGCCCCTGCCGCCCCATCCGGAGGGTGTGGCATGGCCGACTGAGCGCTGGCCGGAGGGGCCGCTGGGCGCTGGCGTGGACTCGGCGAAACTTGAGCGGCTTCTGGATCTCGCTTTCAGTGAGGATGCGCTGGCCAGCATGGGCGAGACGCATGCCTTTCTGGCATTGCAGGGCGGACGCATCGTCGCCGAGCGATATGGGCAGGACAATCTGGCGACGGACACCTATCCGTCCTGGTCAGAGGCCAAGAGCATGACCCATGCGCTGATCGGCATACTGGTGCGCGAGGGCAAGCTTGACGTGCATGCCCCCGCCGACGTGCCGGAGTGGCAGGGGGCGGACGACCCGCGCAGCCACATCACGCTCGACCAGTTGCTGCGCATGTCAAGCGGGCTGAAATTTGCGGAAGACTATGTCGATGCGGGTGTTTCGGATGTTATCGAGATGCTGTTCGGCTCCGGCAAGGACGACGTGGGCGGCTTCGCGGCGGGTTTTCCTCTGGCGCATGAACCGGGATCTGCCTGGAGCTATGCCAGTGGCACGACCAATATCGTCGCTCGCTGCGCGGCCCGGGCACTGGGTGAATCCGGCGACGCATTCCGTGCCTTCATGTTCCGCGAATTGTTCGACCCCATCGGTATGAAATCGCCACTACCGAAGTTCGATGCCCAGGGCACGTTCATCGGCTCGTCGTTCTGCTATTGCACGGCGCGCGATTTTGCCCGGTTCGGTCTTCTCTACATGCGGGATGGCGTGTGGGATGGGCGGCGCATCCTGCCTGAAGGCTGGGTCGATTATGCGCGCACGCCAACACCGACGCCTCCGGCTGAGACGCTGGGATATGGAGCGCATTGGTGGCTTGGCTTGTGTGGGTCGGAAAGCTTCTCGGCAAATGGGTATTTGGGCCAATACACTGTGCTCGTCCCTTCGCTGGACCTTATCCTCGTGCGGCACGGCAATTCGCTCGACGCGAAAGGGGACGAAGTGCGGCTGTGGCTGGCCCGCGTGGCAGACTGTTTTCGCGCCTAGTAATGCGGCAGACGCGAGATGAGCAAGGCGACCGTGGCGCCGTAGATGATCATCAGGGATAGCGTCTTCGCCGCGGCGCTGAAAATATAGGGGCGCAGGTCCAGCCAAGAGGACTGGCGCGCGATATCGGCGACGGCAGCGGCGATCTCCTTGTGCATCGTGTCCTGATCGTGTCCGGAGAGCTTGATTAGCAGCATGTGCGTTCGAGGCTGGGAAACAGCTTCGGCTTCGATCAGAACTTCTTCAAACACGAGCGCCGCAACGGTCTCACCGAGCGCACGGATTGGATGCCACCCATTGCGCACAAGCGTGCTGAGCACGAAGCGTGCAGTTGGATAGATCACCCATGCATCGCGCACGACAAACCCGACGAGGCAAACGATGACGGCGACTGAAATCGCTTCGTGGCCGAGCAATTGTGTTCGCCAGAAGAGCCAAAGCGTGATGAGAATGAGCAGCTTGATGCCCGTCGCCGCAGCGAAGTGGACGAAGCTGTCCTTGAGGATTATGTTCGCCTGCTCGCGGATGCGCTGGCGGGCTTTCTGCGCCGCAGCCTCGATCACCTTGTTCTTGCGACTGGCAATTTCGCCCGCCAGGAATTTCCGCCCGAGCGCAAGTCCAGCCGTAAGGGCTGAAAAGATGAGGAAGGCAGAACGCATGAATCTCCGGTCCGGCTGCTCACGATGCTGCGCGCCCTAATGGCCCGCTCAGATCAGCCCTACCATGAATCGCTGGGCATGGCGCGCAACAGCTGCAGGGTCCTTCACGACCGAATACCCCGCCACCAAGGCCAGTGCAGCCACTGTCAACGGGCGCTTTTCGACAATCGACTTGAGCGCATCGAATGGCAGGTCTGCCAGTGCATCAGCCGTCGCATCCTCGATGTCGTCCAGCTCGTCGGCCGAAGACCGGTTGGGCTGGAGAAACAGGAACAGGCAGATACAGGCTGCTGATAGAAAGAGGGCCGCCACGGTAAACGTCGCCCCGACCGTGCCAAGATAAATGGCCAGGGCGAGGGTCAATGCCACTGCAAGCGCGAACACGCCGCCAAGACCAAATACGATCCCGGCGACGGCCGCGAAGAGGCGAAGCTTCGTAGTGTCCATGAGTACTTAGTTCCGGCGCATCATCGCAAGGACGACACCCGCCCCAAAAGCAATGCCGATTGCCGCAAGAGGGTTGTCGCGAATACGCGATTCCATGGCCGTCTTCGCTTCGCCGATTTGCTCGCCAGCTTCCTTGGCGATTTCAGCACCCTTGTCGACGCCAGCTTGGGCACGCACGGAGGCGAGACCGCGGACATCCTTGACCACCTGACGCAGGTCGTCACGAAGTGCCGAGATATCATTTTTCAGCGCATCAACGTCAGAGTCGATGTCAGCTTTGATTTTTGTGCCTGTTGCGGTCTTGGTATCCATTTCCATACTCCTTGGAGATAATTGTTCGGTTTCAACAGCCAACTAACGGCGGCGCGATCGCTTTGTTCCATAACAGATTGAACGATTGCCTTGGCATACGCGGAACCCCGTATGCGGTTAGGCGTAACACCCCCATGCAAGCATTTAAGAACCGACTATCCCAGTATGCCGTCTTGGACGACGACATCTGGGCACTGATGGACGATATAACCACGAAATCAGTGACTTATCGCGCTGGCGAAGACATCGTCCGTGTGGGGGATATCGCGGAAACCCTGTTTATCGTTAATAAGGGTTGGGCTGTCAGGCACCGCACTTTGGAAGATGGGCGCCGCCAGATCGTGAACTTCATGCTACCGGGCGACATTTTCGATCTCCAGGCCTTGGCCTGCCTTGAAGCTGATCACACCGTAACGAGCGTCACCGACGTATCCATCCTTGTGATCGACACGCGTGATTTCGTCCAGATACTGCGATCGTCCGGCGACATATCCTCCTCATTTTGGTGGGCCGCCGTTCAGGAGGAATCCATACTCCGGGAGCAGATTGTGCGGCTCGGAAGACGCTCCGCAAAGGAGCGCATCGGACACCTTCTGCTTGAGCTTCAAAGACGCATGAATGGCGCCATGGGCACAAATCACAGCCAGATGCCGCTGCCACTCACGCGCGTCGATCTGGCCGATGCGCTCGGCTTGACGCCTGTACATGTCTCACGCACCATGTCGGCCATGCGTCATGCAGGCCTGATTGAAGAGAGCCGCGGAGTGATCCTTATTGACGACAGGGACCGTCTCGCACGCCTCTGTCATTTCAATACAGACTATCTGCACCTGCGCCGGCTCGATTTCTCGAAATTCAACATGCCTGCGGCGGAGTCTCAGAACAGATCCAAAACCAATGGCAGTCGCCCGCACTCTTCCTGAGCAGAATTGCGCAGAGAAACATAACGCGGCGGTACGCGTCTTTTTACAAAGGAGAATCATATGCCCGAAGACGAAACAACGATCAAAAAAGAAGAAGCCCGCCAGGGACAGCGCATCATGGGAATGCCGACGACGCTCGCGATCGGCGTCATCCTGGCGCTGGTTGGTATGCTCGTTCTGCTCGCGCTGTTCCGCTAGCCAACTTACGCCGTGACGTTTGGTGATTTGGCTGGGTTGAAGAACAATGCCTGGCCAATCGCCGCCTTCACAGTGTTTTCCTGGAAAGGCTTCGGGATAAGGAATGTCGGCTCTGGCCGCTCACCCGTAAGAAGTCGTTCCGGGAAAGCCGTAATGAAGATGATCGGCACATCCATGATTTCCAGAATATCATGAGCTGCATCGATACCTGACGATCCATCCGCCAGCTGGATATCACAGAGGATAAGACCTGGCTTTGTCGCTTTGGCCATCTCAACGGCTTCGGTGCGCGTCGTCGCATTGCCCGTCACTTCATGCCCGAGATCCTCAACAAGATTTTCCAGGTCTGCTGCGATGATCGGCTCGTCTTCGATGATGAGAACCTTGGTCTTGAGTTCCTTCTCGATATCACGGTGCGCCGTCGTTACGAGTTCAGAATGTTCTTCTTCGGTCACGCCGAGAATGAAAGCCGCTTCCTTGACGGTAAATCCCTCGAGGGCTGTCAAAAGGAAAGCTTGGCGCTGAATTGGCGCCAATGACTGGAGACGTCGATCCGCCGGATCAACGTCTGAATCATCTTTCGCCTCGAGCTTCGCGCCCGTTCCACCCCAGATGACATGGAAAAAACGATAAAGCGCCGTACGTGCGTCGATACCCTGGTCGATCAGGTCTGGATCTTCCACAAGGGCAGATAGCGAGGCGCGGATATACGCATCCCCACTGTCCTGACTGCCAGTAAGCGCGCGCGCATAGCGGCGCAGAAACGGCAGGTGCGGAGCGAAATTTTGTACCAAATCCATAGGAACCCTCTTGCGATAATTCTCGTTCTTAACCCGGTAAGAGCCAAATGGTTGCAGTTATCTGCAAAAAAACATTTTGCGTCGGAACAAAAGCTTTTGCCCGCAGTTGAAGTGTGTGAGTTGAACAGTAGGTACAATCCATTGATCGAATCCAGAGTCCAGCCAATGAACAAAAAAAAGCAGACAGGCCAGCAACAGTCGGATGCTGACTTGAAGCGTCGGGGTGCGAAAATTGGCGACCAACTACGACGAATCTATGAGGACGTCGCTCAGGAAGACGTGCCGGATGAATTCTTGAAGCTGCTTGAGCAGGCAGACAAGAAGCGATCGTCTGGTCCTGCGGATTCCGAGTGAGCATAGCGACATGAAGCCCGAGCCCCAAAAACTCGACGATGCAGCGTTCAAGCAAGAGCTTACGACGCTCATTCCGCACCTGCGCGCGTTCGCGCGCAGCCTTTGCCGCGATTCTACGCTCGCTGACGATCTCGCGCAGGACGCCATGCTGAAAGCATGGAACGCCCGCGAGTCATTTCATGCTGGCACGAACATGAAGGCCTGGGCCTTTACGATTCTGCGCAACGCTTTCTATTCCGAAAAACGTCGCAGCTGGCGCCGCCAGCCTCTCGATCCGGAAGTGGCTGAAGCCACGCTGCTTTCGAGCAGCAACCCGACCGACGGTCTGGAATTGCTGGCGCTTCGCAATGCGCTGGCCAAGCTGCCTGTGGACCAGAAGGAAGCGCTCATTCTGGTCGGTGCCGGCGGCATGGCCTATGAAGAAGCCGCTGCGATCTGCGGATGTGCTGTCGGTACGATCAAGAGCCGCGTCTCTCGCGCACGCAAAGCCGTTATCGAAATTCTGGAATCCAATGAGACAGGGTACAATAGCGACGCAAGCATGTCCGCCAGCAAGGCGTTCGACGACATTATGGATCAGGCGGACGAGATAGCTGGTGCTCCGACAATCTGAGCTAAAAGACGAGAAACCCAACAGGAAGCCGGGATCCTTGCGCAAGCGTCTGGTCATGACGCTTGTCGTTGCTCTGATGCCTATTCTCGTACTGTCAGTCTTTTCTGCTTATCTCGACGCCTCGAAAGGACTCGATGAACGCAGGGCTGATCTTCTGCTTTTATCAGACGACGCTTTGGACGGTGTCGAGAAGTCGATCGATCAGGCTGCCTTGTTGCTGACGCTGAACCGCGACGATCTCGCCCGCGGCCGGTGCTACAAAGTTTACAACAGCCTGTCTGATGTCATCCTCCCGCTGGCGAGCGTTGCCAGTTTTAACAAGGATGGCGTTGCAACATGCTCCATGCCCTCAGATTCAGGCTGGACCCTACCCAACCCTGAAAACAATGAACGCCTGAAACGCGGTGAGAAGCTCATCCGCAGCGACACATATTATAGTACCCGCGACAATGACTGGCTGTTTTCAATCCTGCTTCGCCTGGACGACGCAAACGGGGCCTTTGCTGGTTCTGTCGGTTTTGAACTGCGGACCGCACAATTGGCCGCCATCGCGCAGGATGGCGCCCTCCCACCCGGTATTGAAGTTGCCGTTCTGGATGATCGCGGTGAAGCTTTCGGTAGCGCACGCTTCGCCAAGCTCGATCCTGAATGGGTCACAAGTGTCGTCAAGAGCCAGTCGCCGCAGCTTTTCGTTCTGAAGGATAAATCTGGCCTTTCGCTGGACGTCGTCATCAAGCCTGTGGGTCCGGGCAATGTGTTCGCGGCCATTTCACGCGAGTCTCCTGGCTTCTGGAGTGACTTTACGCTCCGCCCGCTCACCTCGATTGGCCTTCCCCTTATCGCCTTCAGCGTGGCCTTGCTGGCCGTGTGGATTGCCATCGACTCGCTTGTCCTGCGGTGGCTATCGCGGCTCACCCGCACTGTTCGGGTGTATGGAGCCGGTCGCTACCAGTTCAAGGCGGGCCAGACATTCGAAAAAGCGCCTGCCGAAATATCCAAGCTTGCACGCGCCATGGATGTCATGGCCAAGGATATCGGCGAGCGCGACAAGGACCTGAAGCTCGCCATTGCCAGCCGTGATGCCGCGGTGCGCGAGATTCACCACCGGGTCAAAAACAACCTTCAGATCGTGACAAGCTTCCTTAACCTGCAGGGTCGGCAGTTGCGTGACCCCGAAGCAAAAGCCGCCATCTCCGCTGCCCGTCACCGCATTGATGCGCTCGCGATCGTGCACCAGACACTTTACCAGAACGAGCGCCTCGAGCAGGTCCAGCTCAAACCCTTCCTGACCGGATTGGTGTCTCACCTGTCGGAAGCCCTCGGTATGGAGGAATCCGGCGTCGAGATTGTTCAGGACTATGAAGACGTCATGCGCCCGGCCGATGATGCGATCCCCATGGCATTGTTCATTGTCGAAGCGATCACGAATGCCATGAAATATGCGTTCGAGTCGGATGGCGGGGTGATCAATGTCTCTCTTGCTGTCAACGAAGCGGGAACGACACTGATAATTTCCGACAATGGTCGCGGTTACGATCCGGACACCTCTGCCGAACAGGTCAATGGTCGTGGTTTGGGATCAAAACTCATGAATGCCTTCTCGCGCCAGCTTGCCGCAAAGCTGGATGTGGAAGCCAGCCTTGGCGGCGGATGCCACCTGACGCTTCACATGCCGAACGGGGAATGACGCGCCAGGCGCCTATTTCTGCTTGAGTTGAGCCGTTCTCCAGCTGCCTAAAGACCGCGGCTCGAAGGCTGATCCGTCAAAGTCGTGCGTGATCACCGATAGACTTGTCGGCGTTACATCAAGACTGTTGAACGCAGGCGGCGCGTTCCGAAGCCGGGTCGACAGTGTCCCGGCCGAGATCGCAAGATAGCGGCCATTGGGTTCCTCGATCAGCTCGGCATGTGGCGTGTGAACATGGCCGGTGAGCAAGACAGACACCTCGCTTTGGGCCAGCATGTCACTGGCTGCAGCGCCGCGGCGCGTGCGCGTGCGCAAGGGTGCATCCTTCGGCGACCGAAAGGGGTGATGGCACGCGAGCACACGGAATATGTCCGGCCCGGTATTGCGTTTGAGAATAGTATCCAGATGCCGCAGTCGGACAGAACCTTCGGCCCAGTTTGACCGAGCCTGCCACCCACGCGCCGTGTTCAGCCCGTCGATACGCACCTCATCCACGCGCAGCATGCTCGCATAGGGATCAAAATAGGAATCGTGTCGCTGAAATGGGCTGCTCGCACGCGAAACAAGATTGAGAAGGGGTGTGTCGTGATTACCCGGCACAACCAGGCAGGGCCGTTTGAGATTATCGATCCACGCGCGCGCCATCTGGAATTCGCGGTGCTTTCCGCGCTGGGTCATGTCACCGCTTACGACGATTACATCGGGGGCCAGATGTCCAATATAGTCCGTCGCTGCATCCGTCGCGCGAGGGTCTTCGGCGCCAAAATGCAGGTCTGCAAGTTGAACAATCCGCATCAACCAGGCCTTGCGCGCAAAACATTTGCTGCATGGCGTTTCAGACTGATCGTTGTTCCACTCGGCATCGACACGGTCTCCCCATCAATCGTGGCCGGAAACTCCCGTCCCTCGATATCGGTGATGGTTACGCTGCGGGTTTCATCCATATCGACTGACTCCGCGTCACGCCAACCATGCATGAGCGCATCGACGGCGATTGTCACCCAGTCAAACGTCGATCGGGGGTCAATTGCTGCAACCTCCAACTTTGGGAGGGGGCCGTCGCCGATCACCACCGCGGCCGCAACTGCATCCAGTTTCTGGTTACCCTCTGGATGCACCGCTTCAATCCGCAGCCTGCGCTCGATATTCATGGCACCCGACTGGACCGCGAGTTCCGCCGCCTTGATGATCTGCCCGTGACGCGCAGCCTCACGCGACTCCGCCAGCGTTGTTACCTGCCCCATCATCGCCGCGACAAAAAACATGTGATCGTCGACACAGCCGGCCGCAAAAGGCTCAGCCGGGGATTCCAGCGCGCGTCGTAGTATCTCTTTCCAGTCAGTGAAGTCCCCATGCAGTCGCTTGTGCACAAGATTCATTGTCCCGCCCGGCAAAGCCAGAACCGGCGGGCCAGACACGCCACTTGCCGACAAGGCACAGGCCACTGAGCCGTCCCCGCCCCATACGATCAGGACGTCAGGCTTCATGGCCAGCGCTTCACGCACGGCAGATACAATCTCCCCGCCAACTGCGGGGATGACATGGGCCGTGTGACCCATGGCCTCAAGCTCGGCCTGAAGGGCTTCTTCGGAATTTTTGGGAGTTGATCCAGAGTCTGGATTGATCAATGCGCACAGCTTCAAGCAAGGGCCCCCGGGTTAGCGTGTGTATTCGAAATCCTGATTTCGGCCCGCCGTTTAAAGCTAACCGCGGTACGCCAGTCGCGAGACCTATCAGGCGTTATTCTGCAAAACGCGCTAACCCGCGAACGGGTTCCGAAGTTAATTTCCGGAACTCCTTTGGCCCGCTCCGAGTTGTTTAGGCAACGGCAAATGAAGCCGGCTAACATTGACAAGGAGACACATCATGCTCGGTTGGGCACTCGCATTTTTCATATTCGCCATCATCGCTGCAGCCCTTGGCTTTGGCGGACTGGCAGGCGCATCAGCAGGTATCGCGCAGATCCTGTTCTTCGTATTCCTCGCCCTGCTTGTCCTGACTTTCGTTGTCAGGGCCGTACAAGGCAAAAACGTCGTTTAGAAATTATCTGAACGCTAACGCTGCATAAGACAAAGGGCGCTGACATTTCAGCGCCCTTTTCTATGCGCGCCATCAATGCGCCGCGACAGGCCCCGCCGCCGCGTTTGGCTTTCGCAAAACGAATACGACGAGAAACGCCGTGGCTGATGCCATGGCCATCGCCATAAAAAGATTATTGTAGGTCATGACGAGCGCCTCCATCTGCACCCGCTGCCCGAGCTGCATCATGGCCGACGCATCGGGATCCGGCACACCGGCCGCCTGAAGACGGGCGGCCTCCTGCGAAAGCCATGTCTGCACCTCGGGGCGCGCCATGCTCATGCCAGCCGACAATTCCTGTTGGTGAAGCGCGTTGTAATGCAGCAGCAGCGTGTTCAGGAAAGCGATGCCGACCGCCCCGCCAAGATTACGACAGACGGTAAACAGGCCGGAGGCATTTGCCACCCGCGCCGGAGGCAGGGTACCAAGCGCCAGATTCGTTGTCGGCACCATCGTTAGAATAAGGCCAATGCCGCGAATGGCCTGCGGCCAGAACAATTCGTTGAAACTCGATTCTTGCGTCATCTGGGCGTTGCCCATTACGCCGATCGTCACAAGAACAAGCCCGCTGCCGAGCACGAGGCGCGGATCGAAGCGCCTCGTCAGCGCGCCGCCAATCGGACCGCCAATGAACATCGCTACGCCCGACACACTCATGATTTGCCCGATCTGAAGGGCCGAGTAGCCCTGCACCTGCCCCAGGAATAGCGGGAGCGCATAAACTGACCCATACAGAACGAAGCCGATAACTGCGCCCACGATGGCGCCCGACGCGAAATTGCGGTCCTTGAAAACCGACAGATCAACAATCGGATACTCCGCCCGTGCCGAGCGGTAAAAGAAGATCACTGTCGCAACCGTGCAATAGAACATCCATCGGATGATCATGCTGCTCTGGGTCCAGCCTTCAGCCGGCCCCTCTTCCACAACCCACTCGAATGCCCCGAGCATAAGCGCCATGGCCGCCAGCCCGATAAGGTCGACACGCGCCAGGAGGTGCGTTTCCCCTTTCTGCCGTGGAACGTACATCCACACCAGGATAACGGCCGCAATGCCGGGGATGACATTGAGCAGGAACAGCCAGTGCCAGCTCATATGTTCCGTAATCCAGCCACCCAGCGTCGGCCCGATGGACGGCGCGAGCGTCGCCACCATACCGATCATGACCTGTTGGGTCATCGAACGGCCGCCCGGGAAGAGCGTGAAGGCAGCAGCCATTGTGGACGGCACCATGGCCGCACCGACAAAGCCCTGGATGACACGGAAGAAGACCAGGGAATCGAGATCCCACGACATCGCGCAGAGCACACTGGAAACCGTAAAGGCGGCAGCCGACATCATGAACAGACGGCGCAGTCCGAAGACACGGTTCAAGAAGCCCGATAGCGGAATGCCGACAACTTCAGCAATCAGGTAACCGGTCTGAACCCACGCAATCTCATCGCCGCTGGCCGAAACGCCCGCCTGAATCTGACGAATCGAACTGGCTACGATCTGAACATCGAGGATCGACATGAACATGCCAATGACCATCGCCAGAAAGCCGATATGGAGCGTGATTGGTATCTTTTCGTCCTCGGCGACGGCCGGGACGTTGCCTGGATGCGTCGGTGCCGACGTGCTCATCTCACGACTTTGACGGTTTGATGTTGACCACGGCCTCGACTGAGAGCCCGGGGCGCATCAGTCCGGTGTCGAGCGCCTCTTTCGAAATCGCAAGGCGCACGGGCACGCGCTGGACAATCTTAGTGAAATTGCCAGTCGCAGTATCTTGCGGGATGAGGCTGAACTGGGCACCCGAAGCCGGTGCAAGAGACAGGACAGTGCCCTCGACCTCGAGATGAGGATAAGCATCCACCTTGAGCTCAACCTTCTGGCCGGGCCGCATGTTCTCCACCTGCGTTTCCTTGAAATTGGCAATCACATAGGCCTGATCAACAGGCACAATTGACAATGCCTGCTGGCCGGGACTGAGCAACTGGCCTTCGGAAACAACGCGATTGGCGACGACACCCGAAATCGGCGCGCGAATTTCGGCACGGCCCGCATCAAGCTGGGCGGCTTTTACGCGGGCGCGGGCCGCTTCGACTTGCGCATCAGCGCCTGCAACAGCGGCTTCGGCGGCGACAATGTCTTGCCGGGCCCGTGCGAGCCCCGCCTGAGCAACACTAAGCTGGCTTTTCTGGGTTGTGATGGCTGCGGCGGCCTGATCAGCATTGGCGGTGGCCGCATCAGACTGGGCATGCGCCATGTCCAGACGGGCTGTCGGGTAGTGCCCCTTGGCTTCCAGTTCGGTGTAGCGCACGAAATCTTCACTCGCGAGCTTCGCATTTGCCCTGGCAGACTGTTCGGCGGCGCGCGCTTCAGACACACGATCCTTCTGGGCGGAAATGTCGGCCATCGCAGAGGCCTCAAGCGACTGGCGCGATGCCACCTCGGCGCGCGCCTGGGCGGCCGCCGCTTTAGCCTGCGACAGGGCGGCCTGTGCTTCAGAGAGCCGGGCGTCATAGTCGCCGCCCTCAAGCACAACGAGAAGGTCGCCCGCTTTGACGGCCTGATTGTCAGTTACGGCAACTTTGGAGACATAGCCCTGGATCTTTGAGGCGACCGTCGTGATGTCGGCGCGAATATAGGCGTTGTCGGTGCGGACTTCGAAGCGACCCGTATTCCACCATTCGACACCCTTCCAGACACCAAAAAGCGCCGCCAGGCTGATCAGGGCAATCACCACATAGCGACGCATATTGACCGGCGTTGATGCGGGAGGCGCATCTGCAGCATCACTAGGCGGCCGAACAGCCTCTGCTTCCTTGGCAGGAGCAACCACTTTCGGAATTGATGGGAATGGCTTCAGCGCCATGTGCACACCTCTTCAGATTGCCGCACACAACCGCGCCAGCAACTGTAATCTTGATTACACCCGAAAAATGTGTAATGTCAATTACGGTTTCAGGGCGTATTCTGACAAAAGACATAGAAGGAGGAGCCTGTCGGCATGACCGCAGCCCGCAAGCACGACAGCAAAGACACAGAGCCGCTCAGCCGGGGCGATAAACGGCGCGCCGCCTTCATTGCAGCGGCACGTCAGGTCTTCCTTGAACAGGGATATGAAGCAGCCAGCATGTCGGAAATCGTGCTGCGCGCTGGCGGTTCTCTGTCGACACTCTATTCCCAGTTCGGGGACAAGCAGGGCCTGTTCATCGCCATGCTGGACGCTCGCGTGCGTAGCATTACGCAAAGCATGGGCGTGGAACTCTCAGCGCACACGCCAGTCGAAGAGGGCCTGCGTCGAATCGGCGAACAATTTACAAGCAAGCTGCTGGAACCGGAATCGCTGGAGATGTACCGGCTCATTATTGGGCTGGCACGGAAATTCCCTGAAATTCCAAGGGAGTTTCAGCGGCGCGGACCCGACAAGATCCGCCTGGCGCTTACCGAATACCTGATTGATCGCGAAGAGGCGGGCGAGATCCACCTCGAAGACCCCTATCGCGCCGCCAGCCTGTTCCTGGAAATGACGCGGTCAGGCCTTGTATCGCGCGCGCTGCTCGATGATGACATACGCCCTGACGCCGAAGAGATCAGGACATCCGTGAACATGGTGGTCAATATGTTCCTGCACGGAATTATCCGTTACCAGCCAGATCCCGCCGCAGGCGCCTCTGACAGTCCGAATACGTAAAATCGCAATTTTATTTGGGAACAGGTGATCAGTACGCGCGTTGAATTTGCGGGTTAAATGCAAGGAGACCTGAACATGAAAACCGTAATGAAAACCATGGGCGCTGCAGCGCTCGTTCTCTTCCTCACCGCCTGTAATACAGTTGAAGGCGCCGGCCAGGACATCGAAGCCGCTGGCGACAAGATTGAAGAAACGGCTGACGCCAACAAGCCCGAATAGACGAACCAGCCTCTTTTGAACTGGAACGAGCGCGCTGACCCAAGGTCGGCGCGCTTTTTTTGTGCGGTTGGTATGGAAACAACAATGCCGGCGCATTCTGCACCGGCATTGGAGTAGGTGGTGGAAGCGAAGGAGACTTCCACAAGACCTATGTCCAGGGAGGGGCAAGCGTTCCATTGGCTTGATTAACGCAGATATGCGCTTGCTTAACGTCAGGCCGGAAACCGGCGCAAACCTTAGGCCCAAAAGCAAAAAAGCCCCTGACTTCCGCGAGGAAATCAGGGGCTAATTTGGGTGCGGGAACAGGATTTGAACCTGTGACCTTCAGGTTATGAGCCTGACGAGCTACCGGACTGCTCCATCCCGCGTCAACTTAGGTACATTTAGGAGATGAACCCCTGAAATGCAAATCCGGCCCGCCGTCTCTGGCAGAGCCGGACATGATGCCCGTGTAGGACACGGACGTCCGTCACGGCAGGCCATCGCGAGATGACCATTCGAGGTAAAGGAAAGATTGTGTCTGCAAGAGGCATTATACTACTGATTTCTGCGGACCCGGCAGCGACTTACTCTCCCACGCCTTAAGACGAAGTACCATCAGCGCAAGGGGGCTTAACGACCGAGTTCGAGATGGGATCGGGTGGGGACCCCCTGCCATAACCACCGGGTCGGCGGAAATCAGCAAGGTATAATGCAATATGAAACCAAAATGTCTTTTCGAGGCCCACGTATGAGCGAAAGCGATGCGCTTTCAACTACACACGAGTTTCACGATCAAGCCTATCGAGCAATTAGTACTGGTTAGCTCCACGCATTGCTGCGCTTCCACACCCAGCCTATCGACGTGCTGGTCTTGCACGGCTCTCAGGGAGACCTAGTTTTGAGGTTAGTTTCCCGCTTAGATGCTTTCAGCGGTTATCTAGTCCACACATAGCTACCCTGCAATGCGGCTGGCGCCACAACAGGTCCACCAGAGGTGTGTTCATCCCGGTCCTCTCGTACTAGGGACAAATCCTCTCAAGTCTCCAACACCCACGGCAGATAGGGACCAAACTGTCTCGCGACGTTCTGAACCCAGCTCACGTACCACTTTAATCGGCGAACAGCCGAACCCTTGGGACCTGCTCCAGCCCCAGGATGTGATGAGCCGACATCGAGGTGCCAAACGATGCCGTCGATATGGACTCTTGGGCATCATCAGCCTGTTATCCCCGGAGTGCCTTTTATCCGTTGAGCGATGGCCCTTCCACTCGGGACCACCGGATCACTATGACCGACTTTCGTCTCTGCTCGACTTGTCAGTCTCGCAGTCAGGCTGGCTTATGCCATTGCACTCTAACAGACGGTTTCCAACCGTCCT
>JAHJYW010000031.1 GCA_018827375.1 Alphaproteobacteria bacterium | reverse complement strand
GAGGTTTCATTGATGACGGGAAGCACGAAAGCGACAGTCGATAACGCCAGGACATCTCCTGAGTCGGTCTTGAGCGCGACAGGTGCGCCAATACGTATACGACCAATGTCCTGCTTGTAGACGGCGATATCTGCCCAGACCACGCTGTCATCCGCGATCGTGAAAAGCGTGTCGGCGCCAGCGTCTCCCGCAGCGACCGTCTGGCCAAGAGTCACTGCGCGCCGGACAATCGTTCCAGCGATTGGCGCAGTCAGGTAGGAATTGGCATTGTCGCCATCGCGAGCTGTCGCGACCTTTTCAAGGGCCTCGTGACTCACACCGGCAGCATGCAGCTCGTTCTCGGCCGCATCACTCGCGGCTTTCGCGGCTTCAAATTCAGCACGGGCTGCCTGGACATCGGCTTCGGACGTGATCTTGTTGGCCCAGAGTTGTTCTTCGCGCGCGAGGGCCTGAGCGGCAAGGGCCTTGCCCGTCTCCCCTTTCTGCCAAGTCGCTTTAAGGCCGGCGAGATCGCGGCTGGTAATCAGCGCCAGCGTTTGGCCCCGCTTCACGTGATCGCCTTCGCTGGCATAGAGCTTTCCGACCACGCCGCTGACCTTTGGTGAGACATTCGCCACCCTGTCTGCGTCGAACATTATTTCTGCTGGAAGGCTGAGTGATTGGCCCATTTCTGCCAATTTGGCTTTACTGAGTTCAATGCCCGCTTCGCGCGCTTCTGCCTCAGTCAAATTGACGACATCACCTTCGTCTTCGCTGTGTTCGTCGTGAGAATCGTTTCCCTCAAGCTCCTTCTCCTTGTCAGTGCCAGAGAATGCCTCGTAGGGCGTGTGTCCGTGTGCGTCATCGGCGGCCAAAGCTGCGGCGCTGGCTTTGCTTTCGGTTGCTGAAGTCTCCCCACAGGCAGACAGCAAAGCTGTCATGCTCAATAGGGCTGTTGTCAGGATCAGGGTCTGTTTCATTGGATGTCTCCATTAAACGGGGCGGCGCCAATCAGGCTTCGCAAGCGCATGTTTTCTGTGTTCAGGGCGCGGGCGGCATCGATCACGGCCACGCCGACTTCGATCAGGCCCTTGCGGGCATCGAGGGTCGAAGTGAGATCGAACTTGCCCGCAGCATAACCCTGGACGGATGCCTCATAGGCCGATCTGGCAGAGGGCAGGGCATCGTTCTCAAGGAGGGCCAGGCGTTCCTGGGCCGCGCGGACCTGAGAGACAGAGGCCCGTTGGCTGGCAAGCAATCGTGCCTCCACAGCCTCCCGGTCGGAGCGCCGGGCATCGACCCTGTAACCAGCGGCGCGGGTTGCGTCCCGGTTGCGGTCAAACAATGGGACAGGGACGCTGACGCCCAGTAGGAAGGCGGTATCGCCCGTTTGCTCAAATTGGCGCATGCCCGCACTGAGCGTGAGATCAGGAATCCCTTGCGCGCGTGCCAGATCCTGCTCCGCCTGCCGGGCGACGATGCCCGCGTCGGCCACTTTGATGGCAGGGTGTTGACCCAGGTTGGCAGGGCCGGCGTCGACGGGCGCCGTCATTGGCAGAACAGGGGCCTCGAAGACCGGATCGGCGCTTCCCCACAATGCGCTGAGATCGTAGCGAAGGGCTTCCATGTCGCCGCGTGTCTGTGCGGCCACTGCGCGCAACGCGGCAGCATCGGCTTTCGCCCGGGAAAGTTCCGGTGGTGCGGCCGCGCCTGCATCCACGCGTTTGCCTACGGTTTCGCTGAGCGTGTCCGCCAGTTCGGCCGATTGATCGGCGAGACGGACGAGCTGGACAGCTGCGTCCAGTTCATAGAAGAGCGTCACCGCCTCCAGTTCTGTTTCGCGCAGGATGGCGTTACATTCTGCCGTTGCGAGTGCGGCACTGGCACGGGCAGCGCGCTGCCGTTTTGATCGCTTGCCGCCCAGCTGGAATGTCTGGGCGATCGAAAACGTTGTCTCGGTTTGATCAAAGCCGGCGAGGGGGCCGGAGCCTGAAAAATTTTCAAGCTCTAATCCGATCGACGGATTGAGCCAGCGGCCAGCCTGATCTGCGTCCGCTTCGCGAGCGCGCGTTTCCAGAGCGGCCTTGCGCACTTCCGGGGAGGCATTACGGACTTCTGCCAGTACGGCGTCGAGTGATAAAGGCTCGCCTGCCTGGATTGCGGAGACAGCGACCAATGGTTGGCTGCACGGAGCCGCGACCGCAGTGCCCGCAAGGACAGCTGCGATCAGGGCGCAACATGCGCCCTGCTTCAATGTGTTCATTGAGATAATTTCCTCGTGATGACCTGAGAGATGCCGACGGCAGAGCCGCAGCTATGGCGTCAAGTCAGACACGGGGAGGGCGGTAGAGTCCGAAGGGACCGGCGCGAGGCGCGGTCGCGTTTATGCCTGGCCACACGGAAGCGTCAGGAATTATGCGAGATACGGAGCTGGTCTGAAAGGACCCGGCCAGATGGAAATGACAACTCCCGCATGCATCTACATGATGATCATG
>JAHJYW010000030.1 GCA_018827375.1 Alphaproteobacteria bacterium | reverse complement strand
GTCGCGTTTATGCCTGGCCACACGGAAGCGTCAGGAATTATGCGAGATACGGAGCTGGTCTGAAAGGACCCGGCCAGATGGAAATGACAACTCCCGCATGCATCTACATGATGATCATGATCCGAGCTCGACTGTCCGTCTTTCGTGCGTTCTGTGCTCGTTTCGACGCCCTGGTCATCTAAAGCCTGACAGGTAATGGCTTCGGGGTCCAACGCGTGTAAATCAGACGATGCCGGACCAATCAGCATGGTCGCAAACACACAAGTCACGAGCCAAAGTCTGATATTGAAGATGACGCCGAACAAACGCATGCGATGCGCCTTAACAGTCAATTCTTCAAAAATCACTAAGAAATGTCACGCTCTTGAGGACTTTTACGCAACAGGGCTGGTGGTTGCTTACTAGTCCGGCAGGCATTTAGCGCTATCCGGTCGCCCGTAAATATATCGCGAGTCTTACGGCAGCGCGATCACAACTCCTTGATTTACCATGTCGGACCATTGGAATATTAATTTTGATGTGTGCATAGGGATCGAATGATCGGAATCTGTCGCCTCTTCCTCGCGCTTGTCGCTGCTGCACTGGTCGCCTGCCCGGTGATGCCCTTGGATGTCCAGAATCGTGGCGACGGCATCGAGGCGATGCTTGTGGCGAAGAGTGTTCAGGCCTCACCTGGCATTGAAGACGTTCATCGCGATGCTTCCGGACCCGATACGATGGACGAGTCGTGCCCTGAGCGGAATGATTGCAGCATCATCGCAATCAATCAGGCTTCACCTGCGCCCACCGTCTCTCCGCTCCCCGATGAAGCGAATTTGATCGCGATTCCGGCGGTGCAATTTTCGGTGGAAGAAGTCCTTATCAAGGGGTTCTCAACCGGTCCGCCGGCACGAACATACAAACCCCGCCCGCAGACACCTCTCGTCCTGAAACAACGTTTCCTGATCTGATCAGCACAACAATCGCTCTGCCGCGCGCCTGAAGGCTTGGGGGCGGTTGCCTTGTTCTTCTGATTCAAATCCAGGAAAGACCCATGCTCACTCACCCATCACGCGTCTGGCTGCTCGCAGCGGTCGCCGGATTCGCCTCTTCGACTTTCTCGGGTGCTCGCGCCCAAAGTCTCGATCAGCTGGAGGCAGAGCTCGCGCGCCATCCCGCGCTGGACGCCCTGCAATACCGTTCGGACGCAGACCGCGAACGCGCCACGGCTGCTCACGCGCTACCCGATCCGGTCATATCGCTCGGCATCAACAATCTACCCGCAATCGATCCCGCTTTCGACAGGTTCCTGCCAACCAACAAGGCTGTAGGGGTGCGCCAGCAGTTTCCGTCTGCTGCCTTGCGAAACGCCCAGTCGCTGGGAGCGACAAATCGCGCCGCTCAGACCGATGCGATGCGCGATTGGCAATATGCCCAGTTGCGGGCGGAACTTCGCATTTCACTGATTGAACGCGCGCGTATCCGGGAACAGCGTCGCCTCGCGTTGGCCCGCCGCGAAAAGTACGCCGAATTGACCGACGTTATCCAGAACGAAATTAATGCAGGTCGACCCGCTTTATTCCGGCTGGCACAAGTCGACGTTGAGCGGGCTGACATTGATCGCGCGCTGGCAGAGCTTGCCGCCGAGAACGCAGACATCGACGCCAGACTGGTCGACCTGGTCGGCGCGGTACCTGATACTGACGCGCCTGTGCCGGTCGTCGCTGAATGGACGGGGGAGGCTGAAGCCTTCCATGCTGTTCGTATCGCACAGGCGTCGGTTGGCGTTGCCGACGCCGGCGTCGATCAGGCGGCCGCCGCGTATAAGCCAGAGTGGGGCATGCAGCTGACCTATCAGCAACGCGAAAACGGCCGGGGAGGCATGGGATCCACCTTTGCGGGCGATGACTGGGTCTCGGGCATGGTGACATTCACTGTTCCCATCTGGGCTGAGAAGAGCCAGGCGCCCCGGCTGCGCGCAGCCAAGGCCGACCGTAGCGCGGCACGTGCCCTGTCCATGGCGGCCGCGAGGCGCGCAGCCGCTGACTATGCGGGCTTCCTGGCAACGCGGCGTGCCGCCGTCGAATCGCTGGCGGTGCTCAAGCAGAAGATCCATTCCCTTGAGGACCAGCGAGACGCCCTGCTCACAGTCTATGAGTCCGGCGTGGGGGACTATTCCCCGATCATCGATGGCGAACTCGCCATTCTCCTTCTTCAGTCGCAAACCGCTGCGGAAGCGGCGCGCCGCGACGGCGCGACCGAGCGCCTCAATTCCCTTCTGGTGACCTCATGAAAAATACCATTGCAACAAGTTCGCTCGCCTTGACCCTTTTGCTGGCCGCTTGTGGCGGCGCTGACTCCAACGCTGCAGCGATGCGTGGGGCGGATTTGTCAGCCGATTCCGGCGGGGAGGTGCAGTCCTACACCTGCCCAATGCATCCGCACTATGTATCGACCGACGCTGACGGGACCTGTCCGATCTGCGGCATGGATCTCATACCTGCCAAAGCAACCCCCACAGCAGGCAAGGGCAAGGGGGACGTCCTTTACTACAAGAATCCGATGGGCCTGGCTGACACGTCACCGGTTCCCAAGAAGGATTCGATGGGGATGGACTATATCCCAGTCTATGACGAACCAGCCGCTGGCAGCGGTATCACCGTGCCGTCCGAAATGTTGCAGACAATGGGTGTTCGAACGGCGCGCGCCCGGTATGCGTCATTTGGTCGGACGGTGCGCGCATACGGCAACGTGCAATCGAACGAGCGCACGGAATCAGCCTCGACGTCTCGTCTTGAAGGCTGGATTGAAAGCCTCACAGTACGCGCAGAAGGAGATACGGTCCGTCCCGGTGCCTTGCTCTACCGAATTTACAGTCCTGACCTGATTGCCGCACAAAAGGACTACCTGGCATCGGTCAAGATTGGAAATGACGCCCGAATCGCCTCTGTTCGCCAGCGCCTTCGTTCACTTGGCATGCAACCAGCCACGATCTCTCAGCTGGCCAGCACCGGTCAGCTCATCGAACGCGTCCCGGTCTATGCCGAAACCGGCGGGATCGTAAAATCGATTGACGTCCGCGAAGGCGACTATGTCAAACCGGGTACGCCCGTTCTGCGCCTCCAGTCATACAGTGATGTCTGGGTCATCGCTTCTGTCGCGGAGAAGGATCTGCCCTTCATCGACACGGGGCTGCCGGTAACTCTCACCATTCCAAGTGCACCGGACGCGGCGGGGAAGGGGAAAGTCGACTATATCTATCCGACAATCGATCCGAAGACGCGTTCGGCGCAGGTGCGTATTCTCGTCGACAATGCATCTGGCGCGCTGCGTCCGGGTGCCTATGCCGATGTTTCGTTCGACCTTGACGGCGAAACGCGCCTCTCGATTCCGAGCGAAGCGGTGCTGCGTGACAGTTCCGGCGCGCATGTTGTTGTCGCGCTCGGAGATGGAAAGTTCGATGCAAGGGCCGTTCAAACCGGCGTGTCCGCGCGTGGGCTGACGGAAATCCTGGACGGAATAGAGCCTGATGAACAGGTGGTTGCCAGCGGCCAGTTCCTGCTCGATTCCGAAGTCAGCCTCCGCGAAGGGCTGGCAAAACTTAGCGGACCAACCGCCGGAGGGAATCCGGACACGCCACTTGACGAACTCGTCACCGATTCCGGAACACTGGCCGAGATCGACCATCTCACGGACATGGCCCTGTATTTTTACGAGGCGCTGACAGAAGGGTACCAGATCGATCCGACTTACCTCGCGCCGGCGATTCAGACCGGCGACGCGCTTGGCTTACGTTTCAGCGGCACGAGGCTGGCGCCTGTCCTCGAGGGCGCCGTAACTGCGCTGATGTCGACCACCGACGCCACGGATGAGGTGACAACACGCAATGCCCTGGCGGCCCTGATGACCGCGCTTGAGCCATGGCTCATGGACGGGGCACCAGCCCATTACCGTGACGCAGGTCTTGCATTCTATCGCGAAACCGAAACCGGGCGCGCCTGGCTGCAACAGGACGGTCAGCTGACCAATCCCTATGGGACAGCCAAGGCAGAGAAGATCGGGTGGCCCAATCCCATGAACATGAATATGAGCGACACGTCGGAGGTGCCACAATGAGCGCTTCTTCCGATCATGACCTTGCTGGCCGCGACCCGTCGCAGTCGGCTATCGCGAGACTTATTTCCTGGTCTGTTGCCAACCAGCTGATTGTGATGACGCTTGCGGTTGCGCTTGCTGTTGCTGGTTGGCTCGCGGTTCGGAATACCCCGCTTGATGCGATTCCGGACCTGACCGACACCCAGGTCATTATCCGAACGGACTTTCCGGGTCAGTCGCCGCAAATTGTCGAAGACTTGGTGACCTACCCGCTGTCGACCAGCCTGCTTGGCCTGCCGAAGACAAAGGATGTGCGTGGCGCATCGATGTTCGGCACCAGCTTCATCTATGTCATCTTCGAAGACGATGTGGACCTCTATTGGGCAAGGTCGCGCGTGGTTGAGGCCCTCTCGAGGCTCGGGTCGGAACTGCCTGCAGGCGCGACGCCGCAGATCGGACCAGACGCGACAGGAGTCGGCTGGATCTACCAATACGCACTGGTCGACAAGACGGGGGGGACCGACCTTGCCGAATTGCGGTCCCTGCAGGACTGGTTCCTCAAACTGGAACTGTCCGGCGTCGAGGGCGTGGCGGAAGTCGCTTCCGTCGGCGGCTTCGTTCGGGAGTTTCAGGTTCTGGTCGACCCGAACCGGTTGCGCGCGTTCAATGTTCCGATCCGGCGCGTCGCTGAAGCGGTAAGGTCTGCGAGCGGCGAGGTTGGCGGGCGGGTGCTCGAGCAAGGCGAAACCGAATTCGTTATCCGGTCCTCCGGCTATGTCGAGCGCAGTGCGGACCTGCAACAGGTCGTGGTCAAGGCCGAGGATGGCACGCCGGTGACACTGGGCGATCTTGCACGGATTGTTGAAGGACCGGCCCTGCGTCGCGGTGTGGTCGAACTGAATGGCGAAGGCGAGACAGTCGCCGGCATTATTGTGATGCGCGATGGCGAGAATGCGCTCGATGTCATCAAGCGCGTGAAGGCCAAACTGGCAGAGCTGCAGCGCGGCCTTCCAGAAGGGGTGGAGATTGTCACCGTCTATGACAGGGCGCCGCTGATCGAAGGCGCAGTGGAATACCTCAAAGGGAAACTGCTGGAAGAGGGAATTGCGGTCGCGCTGGTGGTCTTCATTTTCCTCCTTCATTTCAGGGCAGCTTTTGTCGCGATCATTACCCTCCCCCTCGGCGTGCTCGGGGCCTTCCTCATCATGTCGGGACAGGGCGTGACAGCCAATATCATGTCGCTAGGAGGTATCGCAATTGCGATTGGCGCCATGGTCGATGCCTCTATTGTCATGGTCGAGAATGCGAGCCGAAAGCTATCTGAGCTTGACGATGCTGCCTCTCCGAAGATGCGACGGGATGTCCTGGTCCATGCGGCCCAGGAAGTCGGGCCGGGGCTTTTCTTTTCCCTGATGATCATCGCCGTGTCTTTCCTGCCTGTGTTCGCACTTACGGGAGAAAGCTATCGTCTGTTTTCGCCCCTCGCGTTCACGAAGACCTATGCCATGGCATTTGGCGCGGTCTTGTCGGTGACAGTCGTGCCTGTCCTGATGGTCTGGCTCCTGCGCGGACGCATGAAACCGGAGAACGCCAACCCGCTCAACCGGTTCTTTATCTGGCTTTACAAACCGATACTGCATGCGGCGCTGCGGTTCAAATGGCTCACGATCGGGCTCGCACTACTGGTCATGGCCAGCGTTATACTTCCTGTGCAACGTCTGGGCACCGAATTTATGCCCGCGTTGTATGAGGGCGAACTTCTCTACATGCCGATTGCCTTGCCGGGCGCTTCGTCCACCAAGATGCGTGAAATTCTTGGGCAGACAAACCGGCTCATCTCGACTGTTCCGGAAGTCGAACGTGTTTTTGGAAAAGCGGGCCGGGCTGATACCGCAACGGATCCGGCACCCCTGACCATGATCGAAACATGGATCCAGCTGAAGCCGAAATCCGAATGGCGGCCCGGCATGACACCGGACAAGATCACCGACGACCTCAACAGCCGGCTCCAGATGCCTGGCCTGGTGAACTCCTGGGGCTATCCGATCAAGATCCGTATGGACATGGTGTCGACCGGTGTACGCACACCGATCGGTGTGAAGGTCACCGGCGACAGTCTTCAGCAGATAAGCCGCATTACAAGAGAGATCGAATCGGTGGTCTCCGAGGTACCGGGGACAAGGTCGGCCTTTGCCGACCGGGTCCTGGGCGGCCGGTATCTGGAGATCACACCGGACCGGGCCGAACTGGCCCGTCGAAACATCGACATGGGTGTGTTCCAATCGGTGATTCAAACGGCTCTCGGGGGCATGAAACTATCGGAGTCCGTTCAGGGACGCGAACGGTATGATATCATCCTGCGCTACGACCGCGCGTTCCGCGAAACGAGTGCGGACCTTGAGAATATTCTCGTACCGACACCGGAAGGAGCACATATCCCACTCGGAGAGGTTGCCAGTGTCGCCTATACGGAAGGTCCGCCCATGATCCGGTCCGAAAACGCCAGGCTGACCGGATGGGTCTTCGTGGATATCTCCGGACGCGACCTGGGCGGCTATGTTGCAGATGCAAGTAAGGCAGTTGCCGATAACATCGATCTGCCTCCGGGCTATGCCGTGGAATGGTCAGGCCAGTATGAACAGATGCAGGCTGCGAATGCCCGGTTGAAGATTGCTATTCCGGCAGCTGTTGGACTGATCTTTCTCTTGCTCATGATGCACTTCGGAAAATTTGATCGCACTGCCATGATCATGATGTCGCTTCCTTTTGGCATGGTTGGAGGCCTGTGGGCGGTCTGGCTTGCGGGCTACAATTTGTCGGTCGCCGTCGCCGTCGGATTCATCGCGCTTGGTGGCATCGCCGTTGAGACCGCCGTTGTCATGCTGCTTTATATCGACCAGCAGGTCAGGCTCGAACGACCGGAAAGCCGCCCGCAATTGTTCGCCGCCGTGAGCCATGGCGCGGCCATGCGGGTCCGACCGAAACTGATGACGGTGACAGTCGTTATGGCCGGTCTTACGCCGATCTTCCTGACGGAAGGGTTGGGGTCTGACGTGATGCGCCGCATTGCCCTGCCCATGCTCGGGGGCATGATTTCGACAACCGTTCTGACGCTAATCGTCGTCCCCGTAATTTACTATATCTGGGTCGGACGAAAACTGGACACGCTGGCGGGATCGGATTCGACGGTTCCGGCCGACGCTATCAAACCGATTGAAGGAGAAACAGCATGAAAACGATAAAAGGCATGAAGGCGAGCATCATCTTGGGTGGGTTGGTATCGACGCTCGTCGCTTGCGGGCAAGCCCCGGACCCATACGCCACGGCAGCGAGACCAGAAGCTGCGAGACCAGGCCAGCCCACAACCGGCATTGAAACAAGGATTATCGGGAGAGGGACACGGTACGATTATATCGATCGGACCGGATGGTGACTTTCTCTCAATTGATCATGGTCCGATTGAAGGGGTAGGAATGGGGACGATGACAATGGGATTCGAGACACTTTCAAGTGTCGATCTTTCAGGCTTTGTTAAAGGGGACAAGGTCGCATTCAGCGTCAAGCAGGGCAGGGATGGAAGCTTCCGGGTGACAGCCATTTGTGTGGTCGATGATCAGGCGGGCGACTGCCCTTCCCGACTGATCTCGAAATAGTTCCCGCCTCAGCATATCTCTGGGCTATTACGAAACCTGTATCGAATTGATCCTTAGGGCAAGCAAAATGATTGGCTACCATACTTACATTTCGAACTCAGAACTTAGAGATTCCCTCTCACAAAACTGGCAGCGAGCGAGCGTGCGCCGATTACAAGGTGAACAATTCTAAACGCGGTGACCCGGAGCACTCGCTGGTGGCGCTCCGGCCACCAACTTTAAAAGAAGCCCCCTGCATTTTCCCCACATCAATGCCCCATAGAATGGGGCCGAACATCCACGCGAACATACTGGATGATGGGACAATTGTTATGTTGGCCAGCCCCTCACGGGTGGTCGACCAGATTTATTAGCCCGGCGGTTCCATTGCGCCATCCTACTAAGTATTTATTGTGATAACCGTCGGATAAAATGATTGGCGACTTGTTAGCTTGCAAGGCTGCGGCATAGCCTCGAATTCGATTGCCTTAAATTGTAAGTTTGGCGGCGATGCGTTGGCCTTGCAGACCCTGACACTTCGGAATTTGACGGCGGAAGTGAACCAAATTGCAACGAAATCGTTGGCGATCGGTGGACTAAAGCCGGTGAAACAATTGAAAAACGATCAAACAAAAGGAATGTGAGAATGACGAAGCCGGAGAAAACGAAATACCGACTCACTCGCGCACGTATTTTTGTCACGGGTCTTGCTCTATCAGCGATCGCAGCCTGCGGATCCGGAAAGCCAGGTGCCGTTATTGACGGAAGTCAGGAAGCTCGAGAAGTTGCATCCGAATTTATTGCGCAATATTACATCGCAAACGATGTGGCTAGCGCGTCCCGCATGGCTATGGAGCCACTCAAGTCGCAGCTGGAAGCGACGGGTGCTGACATTCGCCAGTCGGGTGCGCCGAAACCCGCCGAGAACAAACCGGAAGTTCACGCCGACATCATTCACACAGATGTTGTATCAGCCGATGAGGTTGTAATCAGCTGGTCAATGACGACAGACACAGGCGTGGATCTCGTGGCCGATACGGTGGTAAAGAAAGCTGGTGCAGACTGGAGCGTTTCTGAACTCCATGAACAACCAAAGTGATCGCGCGTGTCTCATCGACACCCGGAACCGGCTATCAACACGGCACGCAGGGTAACATATTCACAGCCATCCAACATTATTCGCATCGGCATTCGCGGTAGTGTTTTTTCCGATCTGAATCTCTTGAGCGGGCTGTGAATACTCACAAGCTGGAATATCTGTTACCTGAGCTACAAATGGTCCCGCATTTGAATGGAGAGTCTGTCGCAACGTGCTCTGCTCCCAAGAAACTGGATCGTTTTCGGTTAGAGTTTCCGGTATTCTGGAACCTGGCTGGGCGGAGACGACACGATGCGAGCATCGAAGTTCACAGACGCGCAAAAGGCGTTCATTATCAAGCAGGGTGAAGCCGGGATTCCGGTGGCAGAGATCTGTCGAAAGGCCGGGATCAGCTAGGCGACCTACTTCAACTGGAAGAAGCGTTATGGCGGTCTGATGCCGTCGGAGATGCGGCGGCTGAAAGAGCTGGAAGACGAGAATGCACGTCTGAAGCGGATTGTCGCCGACTTGTCCCTCGACAAGGAGATGCTGCAGGACGTCCTGAAACGAAAGACGTAAGGCCTGGTCGCAAGCGGGAGCTTGTCAAAGAGGCGGTTCAGGAATGGGGCATGTTGATCCGGAGGGCCTGCAGCAACCTGCTGCTCGACACGTCCACCTTCCACTACCGCTCTCGGCGACCCCATCAGGCCGCGTTGAAAGAGCGCATCAAGGACATTTGCGAGACACGCGTTCGATATGGATACCGGCGCGTCTACGTCATGCTGAGACGAGAGGGTTGGTTCGTGAACCAGAAGAAAGTTCGAAGACTTTACAAAGAGTTAGGCCTGCAGCTGCGTAATAAGCACCCAAAACGGAAGGTCCGAGCCAAGCTCATCCGCGACCGCAAGGAGGCGGTATCGCCACTAGAAGTCTGGGCGATGGATTTTGTTCATGACCAACTCGCGACCGGTCGTAAGTTCCCCATCCTGACGGTCGTCGACACATGGTCCAAATATGTTCCTGCCATCGACGCGAGATACAGCTATCGCGGCGAAGATGTCGTTCAAACGATGTAGCGGATCTGCGCTCAGACTGGTTATCCAAAGATGATCCGCGTGGACCAGGGCTCGGAGTTCATCTCTCGCGATCTCGACCTTTGTGCCTACGCGAACGGCGTCACACTGGACTTCTCAAGGCCGGGAAAGCCGACGGATAACGCGTTTATAGAAGCGTTCAATGGTCGACTGCGCGCCGAATGCCTGTCCGCAAACTTGTCCATGAGCCTGTCAGATGCGCGCGAAAAGCTGGAGTGTTGGCGTGGAGACTACAATACGGTAAGACCGCATAGCGCGATCGGAAACAAACCCCCGGCCGCACTGATCAATCACGCAGGCGTCACCAGTCCGCCATCGTGAAAAGGCCGGAAAACTCTAACCGGCAGTGGTCCAGACATGGGTCTCAGAGCATGGGCCGGATGTGGTGGGGCTCTTCAAATGGGATAAGCACCATTTAGTTGGTATGTTGTGTACTTGAAACTACTATCCATCCACGGAGCTTCAGCGCAGAGCCTCCAATAACTTGCGGGCGCGAATAAGCTGCTTTTCATTTAGATTGGCGAGTAAGCTACTTATCTCAGCGAGCAATTCTCCTCGCTCACCAGGAGGAAAAGATTTCGCTCCAAACAAATTCTGTGGTGCAACCTCAAGCGCTTCCGCGATTTTCTCCACAGTGTCGAACAGAGGAGCTGAAATACCGCGCTCGATTTTTCCTATCGTTTCTCTAGATACGCCGACTTCACCTGCTAGCTGCTCAAGCGTCCAGCCTACAGATTTTCTATGGTGCCGCACATTTGCACCGAAGAGTCTTTGAAGTTCCATGGATGAGTCTCCCCCACCATTTGGAAAATCAATCGGCGTGCAAAGCGAGAAATGAGAACTTTACATTCCTAAAAAAGAGAACTAGAAGTTTACAATATTTAAAATGTAAGGTTGCATAACTTTTGAACTGAGCGAGCACAGTTATGACTAACCGCGTTTATATGCTGTCCAACGCCAACCGCTGAGCCCCATGCAGGACCGAAAACCCATCCCCAACGTCCAGCGCGCCGAAACGCTGCGCTCCCCAAGTCGCGCCGGCATCGAGCGAGCCGCCGAACACGCGCCACCCCCCGACCCTGCACCAAACTCCGACGCCAACCCCAACCCGCTCACCCAGCTCTTCCGCTTCCAGTACGACCAGCTCCTGCGCTTTTGTGATATCCGTGTCGGCAACCCGGCGGTTGCTGAGGACCTTGTCCAGGACGCGTTCGTGGCTGCCAGGCGCGCCTATCCCGACAAGGGGATAGACGAACTGCGCCCGCTGCTCTTCACCACCTTGCGCAACCTCACGGTCAACTACCTGAAGTCTGGTGACTTCAGGCGCCAGTGCGCCTCGACCGAGATTGGCGATGTGGGTGACAGGCTGGCCTGCCAGCGCTCGGCTACTCCGGAGAGACAGGTCATGGATGCACAGATCCTGGAACTGGCAGAAGCGGTCATTGCGGCGATGCCACACCGAAAGCGCGAGGCGCTCCGGCTGCACCGGTTCGAAGGCCTGACCTATGACGAGATCGCTGACCACTTGTCAGTCTCGCGCAGTACGGTCAAAAAAGACATTGCGGACGCCGTTGCGGAGATTGCGGAGCGGCTCGCCCGCCCAGAGCGCCGGGACATGGACCCGGCCCGGTAACAGGCAGGGCAATGACCAAGGAAGACACTGCGAGCCGCCTCAAGATAGCGGCGCACTGGTATGCCGAGCTGCGCGAGCCGGATGCGGATGACCGCACCTGGGACGCCTTCCGTGCCTGGGAAGGCAGTGATCCCGCCAATCGCGCCGCGTTCCGGCAGGTCGAAGCGAGCCTCAGCCTGCTGGAAGGCAGCTCACTCGCGGCGCCGGGTGCAGGCAACGGATATGCCGCAAGCGCAACCCAATCCGCCGCCCGCAAGACCGCTCGCGTGCGCCTCTACTGGCTCACGGGGATTGCGGCTGTGCTCATGCTGGCACTGGTGTCGGTCGTGGCTCTCAGCCCGCCAGCGGCGCCTGCGGCCCAGGTCTATGCGACAGCGATTGGCGACACGCGGGATGTCACCCTGGAAGACGGCTCCCAGGTCACGCTCAACACTGACACCGAACTCGCGGTGACGTATTCCAGGACCGAGCGGCGGATTCAGCTGGCTCATGGCCAGGCGCTTTTTTCGGTCATGAAGGGGACGCGACCCTTCATCGTGGCGGCTGGCGGCAGCGAGACCCGCGCCCTCGGCACAATGTTCGAAGTCTATCGCGGGCCGGAGGATGTGTCCGTCACCCTTGTTGAAGGCTCCGTCAGCGTCCTGCCGGAGACGGCAGGGCAGGGTAGCGCAGCGCCTGACGTCGACGAAGAGAAGGCCGCAACCGTGCTTGTGCCCGGTGACCGCCTCGTCCTGCGCGGCGGCGCCATTGCCTCCCTCACACAGGTGGACACAAGCGAGGCGCTGGCTTGGCAGGGCGGTATCCTGCAGTTCAGGGATGTCACCCTCGGCGAAGCGATTGCCGAGCTCAACCGGTATTCTGAAACCAAGCTCCGCGTCGATGATCCAGCGCTTGCGGAAGAGCATCTCAGCGGTGCTTTTCCGGCAGGTGACCAGGACATGTTTGCTGAGACACTTAGGCTCTACCTGCCCGTCGAGCTTAGGCGTACCGGCGAGGCGATTCTGGTCATACCGGCGGCGCACCACGCCGATTAGCGAGGGGCCGTAACTCCAACGAGCAACCTGCAAGAGGCTCTGTGAAAGGCGGACGATCTCGTTGGTCTACCCTTACAGTTAGTCCGTCGACATAGTTGGTTCAGCGATGACAGAATCTTGGTCTGCCCCCGTGAAAGTGGTCCATTATTTGAGTTAGCCCCGGCTTCAGATATGGAGCTGAGACATGGGCAAGAGATTGAAGCCTGAAGAGATCATCGCGAAGCTGCGGGAAGTTG
>JAHJYW010000029.1 GCA_018827375.1 Alphaproteobacteria bacterium | reverse complement strand
GGGATGCGGAGGTGGGGAGGGGACCTAGTCGTTATCCATCCGCAGGGCCGCCACGAAGGCTTCCTGCGGAATCTCGACCTTGCCGAACTGGCGCATGCGTTGCTTGCCCTTCTTCTGTTTTTCCAGAAGCTTTTTCTTGCGGGTCGCGTCGCCGCCATAGCATTTGGCGGTCACGTCCTTGCGCATGGCCGAGATGGTTTCGCGGGCCACGACCCGGCCACCGATGGCGGCCTGGATCGGGATCTTGAACATCTGGCGCGGGATCAGGTCTTTCAGCCGTTCACACATCTGGCGACCTCGGCTTTCGGCCCGGTCGCGGTGGACCAGCATGGCGAGCGCGTCGACAGGCTCTTCATTGACCAGGATCTGCAGCTTCACGAGGTTCTCGGCGCGGTGTCCGACGATCTCATAGTCGAAGCTGGCATAGCCGCGGCTGATCGATTTCAGGCGGTCATAGAAGTCGAACACGACCTCGTTGAGCGGCAGTTCGTATTTCACCATGGCCCGGCCCCCGACATAGGAGAGCTCTGTCTGCACGCCGCGGCGGTCCTGACAAAGTTTCAGGATCGCGCCGAGATATTCGTCGGGCGTGTAGATCGTCGCATCGATCCACGGTTCGCGGATCTCGGCGACCTTCACCACGTCCGGCATGTCGGCCGGATTGTGCAGCTCGAGTTCGGAACCGTCGGTCATCGTGATCTCGTAGACCACGCTTGGCGCCGTTGCGATCAGGTCGAGGTCGAACTCGCGGCTTAGGCGTTCCTGGATGATTTCGAGGTGCAGGAGGCCAAGGAAGCCACAGCGGAAGCCCATGCCGAGCGCGGCACTGGTTTCCATTTCCCATGTGAAGCTGGCGTCATTGAGGCGCAGCTTGCCCATGGCCGCGCGCAGGTCGTCAAAGTCGCCTGCGTCCATCGGGAAGAGGCCGCAGAAGACGACGGGCTGGACTTCCTTATAGCCCGGCAGGGCCTTCTCGCAGGGGCGCTTGTCTTCGGTGATCGTGTCGCCCACCGCCGTCTCGCCGACTTCCTTGATCGAGGCGACAAAATAGCCGACCTCGCCCGGGCCGAGCGCGTCGGTTTCGGTGAGCTTGGGGTTGAAAGTGCCGACCTTGTCGATCTCATAGACGCCGCCGGTGCGCATCATGCGGATTGTCTGTTTCGGCTTCAGCACGCCGTCATGAATGCGGACGACAACCACGACACCGAGATAGGGATCGTAATAGGCGTCAACCAGCGCGGCCTTGAGGGGCTTTGCAACCTCGCCATCGCGGGGCGGCGGCAGGCGCTTGACGATGGCTTCGAGCACATCGGGAATGCCGAGTCCGGTCTTGGCCGAGGTTTCGACCGCGTCGGAGGCGTCAAGGCCGATGATATCCTCGATCTGGTCCTTGACGCGCTGGACGTCAGCGGCGGGCAGGTCGACCTTGTTGAGGACAGGCACGATCTCGTGGTTCTGGTCGATGGCCTGGTAGACGTTGGCCAGTGTCTGGGCCTCGACGCCCTGTGAGGCGTCAACGATCAGCAGCGAGCCTTCGCAAGCGGCGAGGCAACGGCTGACTTCATAGGCAAAGTCGACGTGGCCGGGCGTGTCCATCAGGTTCAGCGTATAGGTTTCGCCGTCATTCGCGGTATAGCTGAGGCGTACGGTCTGCGCCTTGATCGTGATGCCGCGTTCTTTCTCGATCTCCATCGTATCGAGCACCTGGGCGCTCATTTCACGGTCGGTCAGGCCGCCGCAGGCCTGGATCAGGCGGTCAGCGAGCGTCGACTTGCCGTGGTCGATATGGGCGATGATCGAAAAATTACGTATTTGGTCGCGTGGGGTCATGCTGGCGCATATAGCGGCGCTTGGACCGCACGGGAAGTGGGCATGGACCGCCCCTGTCGCAGCGGTCACTGGCATTTCGCCTTGAAGCTGCCACATGCTTCCCGCAAACACGTGAAGGGCAAAGGTGTTAACAGGGGCGAATCGTGGGATTTAAGTCCAATGAGCACTGATACGACTGGCCGGCCACCGTCCTCCTTGCAGGTTGTCCCCGGACAGCCTGAGCTGAAAGCCACACAAATTCCAGACGATGATCCGCTTCCTGCGGTGCCGCCCTCTTCGACTGAGCAGGCGCAAATCCTTGAGCGCCAGTTTGCGCGCCGGATGGAAGCCGTCGATACGCGCTGGAGCCCGCGTCAGGTCACGCTGCGCGACCAGCTGCACCACACAAATGAAGTCTGGGACGATATTCAGGCCAGCGAAGAGCGCCAGCCGCGCTATTCCTCGCCCTGGTTCTACTGGCCTTTCATGGTCGCGCTGGCCGTCGCTGAAGTGCCGATCAACCGGTTCAGCTTCGAGCTGTTCTTTCAGGAGAGCCCGGCTGTGGCCCTGCTTGTCTCCTTCCTCGTCGGCGGCCTGCTGGTAACGCTGGCGCACAGGCTTGGCATGATGATGTGCCGGTTCGGCTATAACAAGAAGCGCAAGAACTGGTGGGGCGAAGTCCTGCAGATCGTGGCCGTCGTGCTTTTGATCGTCGCGCTGGCTTATGGCGTTTCGATCCTGCGGCAGGGCTATCTCGCCTTCATCACGCAGCCCGAAATGGGCTTCGGGCAGGCACTGGAAAACCAGCAATATGGCGGCGCCGCGATCATGGCTCTGAAGGGCGGGCTTGGGCTTGATGGCTGGATCTTCTTGCTGATCAACCTCGCCGTTGTGGCTGTCGGCGTCTCGGCTGCCTATTTCTGCCATGACCCGCACCCAGATTTCGAACGCGTCGATCGCAAGAAGCACAAGCTGGAGAAGCAGGCCGCGAAGTTGCAGGCCAAGCGTGCCGACGAGGAAGCCGTCGAGAAGCGCCGTTTTGCCAACCAGATGCGCAGGCTCGGCGCCTGAATGAGACGGTTACTTCTGGCAGTTGCACTTGTCCTGGCGGGCTGTTCGGGGTCGTCCGGTAGCGAGCCTGGCGCGCAGGCGGCGGGCTATTGCGCCTTTGGCAAGACGTCCTCGCTATTCCTGATCGACCAGACGACGCCCTATGACGACACCGACCGCGCGGTGATTTCCGAGAGCATCGGCACGGTCGTTGACCAGCTTGGCGCCGGAGACAGGATCGTGCTGGCGACAATTGGCGAACACTACACGCAGTCCAGCCGCCTGATTAATGCCTGCAAGCCCGGTTGCCCGGAAGGGCAAGGCGCCCTCGATTCCATGATGGGCGGGTGCAGCAGCATGAAGGCGCTGGCCGACGAGCGCCAGTTCATGGGCAGCCTCGCGCAGACACTGGCGCCTGCCGTGCAGGGCTCGTCCTCGGCGGACCATTCGGCGATCATGTCGACCATTGCGCAATGGACGCAGGCCCCGCCCGGCGACCAGCCGTTTACCCACGTCTACATTTTCTCCGACATGCTGGAGAACAGCCAGGCGATGCCATGGAGCGATTTCCGCGAGATTGCGCCTGAGGCCGCGCTGGAAGTGGTCGAGAAGTTCAATTATGTGCCCGCCGTGCGCGGCGCCGATGTGCGCATCGTGGGCTTTGGCCGCTCGCATAATCCCGGCCGCCCGCCGCTTGACCCGGAACTGGACGCGCGCCTGCGGGCCTTCTGGGCGGAATACTTCCGCGAAGGCGGGGCCTCGGTGACGTTCGAAGGGGCCATTCGAAACTGATACGGAATTGGACGTAATGGCGCGGTGCGCTATGCCTGCTAAGGAAAATTCATGCTGGAGGAGATAACATGCTGCTGCGCCCGATACTCGTGCTTGCCCTTGCGGGCGGACTGCTGGCTGCCTGTGCCCGCGCCCCGGCCGAGCCGGTGACCAAAATGGCAGATGGCATGCTCTATGCTGGCGCGGAACAGGATGGCAGCGCGGTGGCGATGCGGGTCGGCCAGACCCTGCGCGTCGAACTCGAAACCATCCCGACCGCTGGGTATGTCTGGGAAATCGAGGACCAGCCTGATTTCCTTGAGCTCGTGGCCGAGAATACCCGCCCGACCCATCCGGAAGTCCAGAACCAGGAAGGCTTTACCGGCGGCAATCATTTCATGGCGTTTGACTTGCAGGCCACCGCGCCGGGCAAGGCGACGATCAAAATGCTCAACCACCGGCCTTGGGAGGGCGGTGACGAGATAGGCAAATACCGTATCGACGTCACGGTCACACCGGCGCAATAAGGGCCCATGGCAGACACCCAGACCTCTCCTGCACCGCGCCTCGGCATCAGCGATGACGGCTATCTGACCGATTGCTGGTATCTCGCCGCGCCGTCGTCCGAGCTGAAGGCTGCCAAGCAGCATCGCATCATGATGCTGGGCGAGCCGGTTGTTGTGGGCCGCACACCTGCTGGCGAGGCGTTTGCGCTGCGCGATATCTGCCCGCACAGGCTGGTGCCGCTCTCGGCGGGTAAGCAGCTGGAGACCGATGGCGAATGGACGCTGCAATGCCCGTATCATGGCTGGCGCTTCGGCATGGATGGCGGCTGCAAGCTCATGCCGAGCCTGACCGAGGACAGCACGTATGATGCGTCAAAGGTAAAAGTGCGCCGCTATCCGGTGCATGAGGCCAATGGCGCGGTTTATATCTATATCGCGCACAACCCGCGCAGCGAGGCGCTGCCTGCCGTGCCGCCGCCAGATTTCGGTCCGCTGCCGGACAAGCCGGGCTTTGTCATCCACGACGTGTTCAATGCGCATATGGACGATGCCGTGGTCGGCCTGATGGACCCGGCGCATGTGCCTTTCGTGCATAACCAATGGTGGTGGCGCCCGCCGTCGGTCGGCCTCAAACTGAAAGAGAAACAGTTCGTGCCCGCGCTGCGCGGCTGGGCGATTGATCGCCACCAGCCTTCGTCGAACTCGCTGCTCTATCGCTGGGTGTTCGGCGGCAATGTCGAAACCGAGATCGTGTTCCAGCTGCCGGGCTTTCGCTGGGAGATCGTCTCGAACGAAACAGCCCGCCTGCTGACGCTGACCTGCCTGACACCCGAAGGCCCAAAGCGCACACGGATCACCCAGTTCACCTGGTGGACCGGCGCGCCGCTGCTGCGCCTCGCCGTGCCCATCGCCAAGCCGGCTGGCCGGAAGTTCCTGCGCCAGGACGGCGACATGGTCGACCTGCAGAACCAGGGCATGGCGCACCAGAAGGCGATGCTCTGGATCGACGATATCGATGTGCAGGCCAAATGGTACCAGCGCCTCAAGCGCGAATGGGTTGAAGCCCGCTCCGAGGGGCGTGAGTTTGCCAACCCGATCGAGCCGCGCGTGCTGCGCTGGATGAGCTGAACGCGGCCGCGCGGAACCAAATCCTCAAACCTTGCGTTTCCCCTTCAGCCGCTCGCAAGCGTGAAGCGGACCCATTCGATAACGCGCTTAGTCAACCCGGCGCGCCAGTCATGCCACGAGGAATACATGATGAAGACCCTGCTCCTGACGACGATCGCTGCCAGTGCGCTTTTCTTGGCGGCGTGTTCCGACAAGACCGAAACCGTGACGGAAGTGCCTGCCACGACGCCAGTGGAAACTGCTGAGGTCACGCCAACCGAGACGACCGCAACGCCGGTAGAACCCATGGAGTTGCCGACTCTGGTCGACGTCCTCGGCTCAAGCCCGGACTTCTCTACGCTGGTTGCGGCCATCGGCGCGGCTGACCTGACCGAAACACTGTCGGGCCCTGCCAGCTACACGATCTTTGCGCCGACGAACGAGGCTTTTGCGGCCATGGACCCAGCCCTGCTCGAAGACCTCATGAAGCCGGAGAACAAGGACAAGCTTGTCACCGTGCTGAGCTATCATGTTCTGCCGGGCAAGATCAGCTCGTCGGAGCTTGCCGGTAAATCTGAAGCGATGGCGTCCCTCAATAACAAGGACATGCTGATCGACGGCACGGGCGACAATCTCATGGTCAATACGTCCACCGTAACCATGGGCGATATCGAAGCCTCGAATGGCGTCATCCACGTGATCGACACCGTGCTGGTGCCACGCTTCGAGGAATAGTCTTTACAGCCTCGCATTTTTTTGCGGCCGCGCCTTAGTTGAGGTGCGGCCGTTTTTGCATCTGAACAGGAACAAATGGGGAAAATGCAAGCTGTCATTAACCTCGCTGCCTGATAGGGTAGGCGCCATGACAGCGACGATTCGTATCCTCGGGATTGATCCGGGCCTGCGCCATACCGGCTGGGGCGTGATCGAGCAGACCGGCGCCCGCCTGCAGCACGTGGCCCATGGCATTATCTCGGTTGATCCGAACCTGCCCATGTCGGAGCGGCTCGGCGGCATATTCGAGGCGGTCGGTGAACTGGCGCGCCATCATGCCCCGGATGCCTCCGGCGTCGAGGAAACCATCGTCAACGCAAACCCCCGCTCGGCGCTGAAGCTGGGCCAGGCGCGCGGCGCGGCCATGGCAGCGCTCGCGATGGCCGGAATCAGCGTCGCCGAATTTGCGCCGCGCAAGATCAAGCTGGCCGTGGTCGGCACGGGCACGGCCGACAAGACGCAGGTCATGTTCATGGTGAAACGCCTCTTGCCTCGCGCGGGCGAGATGAAGGAAGACGCTGCCGATGCGCTCGCTTGCGCCATTTGCGCCGCGCACCATCTGCCACTGGAGATGAAACGGGGCGCCGCATGATTATTGGCCGTCTGACCGGAACGATTGCCGCCCTCGGGCTCGATCATGTGCTGATCGACGTCAACGGCGTCGGCTATGTCTGCCAGGCGGGCACGCGCCTCTTGAGCCACGTGCATGCAGGCGAAAATGCCGTGCTGCATGTCGAAACCAAGGTCTCCGAAGCGGCGATCACGCTCTATGCCTTCGGAACGGACGAAGAGCGGGCATGGTTTGTCCGCTTGCAGGACGTGCATGGTGTCGCGGGCAAGGCCGCAATGGCAATTCTGGACGCGCTGACGCCCGCCGAATTAATGGATGCCATCGCACTTGGCGATGCGCGGGTTCTGGAGCGGGCCAAGGGCGTTGGCAAGAAACTCGCCGAGCGGATCGTGCTCGACCTTGGTGGCAAGGCCCCGCCCATGGGCCGTTTCGGACGCTTCGATGCAGCGAGCGCAGCGGGCATGGCAACAGCGCCAGCTGCAGCGGCCACGACAGGCGCGCGCAGTGAGGCCATCTCGGCGCTGGTGAACCTTGGCTATACGCAGGGCGATGCGGCGCGGGCGGTTGCAGCAGCCGCGTCCACGACGGATGACAAGGAGGTCGGCCCGCTGGTAAAGGCGGCGCTGAAGGAACTGTCACGATGAAATACATCCAGAACCGCAAGACCTACCATGTTCCCGAGCAGGAGCTGTTCTTCATCGCGGACCATCCGGACCGGCCCGTCGGTACGCGCGAAATCAACAATGTCATGGTCGAGACATCGCGCAGCGGCCGCAATTCCATGGGCGTCATCAATCGCGATGTGCAGGGGTCCGGGTCCATCCTCGTCAACCTGACTGACATTCTCGCCGCGCGCGGCGAAGAGACGATGACGATCTGGCTCAAGAATGGCGATCGTCTGGAGGACGTGCCGATATCGCACCTGACGCTGAACACGCTAGTGCGCGAGTTCGGGGGCGGGGAGCCTGCATGAGCCGCGAGGGCGAACTCTCCGATCCCAATGCGCAGGGCGGCGACGCGCTGGACCGGGCGCTACGCCCGCAGACCTTCGACGACTATGTCGGCCAGCGCAAAGCCAAGTCGAACCTGAAAGTCTATGTCGATGCCGCGCGTGGGCGCAGCGAGGCCCTGGACCATGTGCTGCTGTTCGGCCCGCCGGGCCTCGGCAAGACGACTCTGGCGCAAATCCTTGCGCGGGAAATGGGCGTCGGTTTCCGGGCAACATCCGGCCCGGTGATTGCCAAGGCGGGCGACCTTGCCGCGATCCTGACGAACCTTGAGCCGAACGATGTCCTGTTCATTGACGAGATTCACCGCCTGCCGGCCATCGTGGAGGAAATCCTCTATCCGGCCATGGAAGACTATGCCCTTGATATCGTGATCGGGGAGGGGCCGTCGGCGCGCTCTGTGCGGCTGGACCTGTCACCGTTCACGCTGGTTGGTGCGACGACGCGGGCGGGCCTGCTGGCAACGCCTTTGCGCGACAGGTTCGGGATTCCGATCCGGCTTGAATTCTATGAGCCGGAAGAACTGGCGCGTATCGTCATGGCGGCGGCCCGAAAGCTGGGCGCTGCGATTACCGAAGATGGCGCGGTGGAGATTGCCAGCCGGGCGCGGGGCACGCCCCGCATTGCGTTGCGCCTCCTGCGCCGTGTGCGCGACTTCGCCGAGGCCGAGGGCGCGAAGATCGATTCCGCTGCGGCAGGCCGCGCGCTGAAGCGGCTTGAGATTGACTCAGATGGCCTTGATGCGCTCGACCGGCGCTACCTGCATGCGCTGGTGCACACCTATGCGGGCGGACCCGTTGGCGTTGAGACGCTGGCGGCGGCCCTGTCGGAAGCTCGCGATGCGGTGGAAGACGTGATTGAGCCTTACCTCATGCAGAAAGGCTATGTCGCTCGCACGCCGCGGGGACGTACAGCCGCGCCACTTGCCTATGAGCGCCTCGGCCTGCCCGTTCCCGGCGGCGCGCAGTCGGGCCTTTTTGGAGAGAAGTGATCTGATGGAAGCTCTGCACGGAAGCTGCTTTTGTGGGGCGGTGGCCTATGAAGTAGAAGGGCTCGGGCCCATCGGCCATTGCCATTGTAAGACATGCCAGAAGACGCATTCGGCGGCTTTCGCCACAACTGCGCGCGCATCACGCGCCGGGTTTCGCTGGTCGAGGGGCGCCGATGTCGTGGCGGGCATTGAGTCCACGCCCGGGAAGACACGGCACTTCTGCCCGAAATGCGGGACGCATATGATGGCCGAATGGCACGATCAGGATGCGGTGATCGTTCGTGTCGGGAGCCTGGATTCCCCTCTGCCATCGAAGCCCGTGGTGCATATCTGGACGAGCCAGAAGGCCGACTTCTTCGACTTCGAGGACGGTCTGCCGCGCCTGCCTGAAGCTTTTCCGAAACCGGCTTAAGTCTGTTCCTTCTGCTGCATGCGCCAGAGCAGGCCGATGAAGCCACCCTTGATACGTGGCAGCAGGAACAGAACCGCGCCAATTGCGAAGGCCCCGAGCGCGATCAGACTGATCCAGAGCGGCGCAGGCGATTTCATCGACACCATGAATGAGAGCGGCGCCAGCAGGGGCCCAAGGATCAGCACGGTCAACCAGGGCGGGCCGTCCTCGGCGCGGATCAGGCCGGTCGGTTCACCGCAATGGGAACAGGCCGGTTCCTGACGCAGGTAGCTCGAGAAGAGTCGTCCCTTGCCGCAGGCCGGGCAGCGGCCGCGCAGGCCGCGCAGGATGGGGGTGAGGCCGGGATCGGATGGATGGGGCATATGTGTCTCCGGCGGGATCCGTCCTGCTTTGCACGTCAAGCCGTTGCTGGCCAGTGTGGCTTGCAACCGAAAGCCTTGTGGCCGCGTATAGGCCACAGGAGACAAAATTCATGATCAAACATCTGCTCACCGCATCGCTTGCCAGCCTCGCGCTCACAGGCTGCCTCAGCCAGCCGGACTATCGCGCGCAGGAAACTGCGCCGCCAACCGTGCCGCAGGTCGATCTCGATCAGTATGCCGGCCTCTGGTATGAAATTGCGCGTTATCCCAACAGTTTCGAAAAGGATTGCGCCGGCGTGACGGCGGAATATGCGCAGCGCGATGATGGCCGCATCAGCGTCGTGAACACCTGCCACAAGGGCAGCCCCGATGGGGAAGTAAAAGTCGCCAATGGCGTTGCGCGCGTGGTTGAAGGCTCGGGCAATGCCCGGCTGAAGGTCAAGTTTGCGCCATCCTGGGTGCCGTTTGCCTGGGGCGATTACTGGATCCTGCATCTCGAGCCGGACTATTCCGCCGTGCTCGTGGGTGACCCGAGTGGCAAGTATCTCTGGATACTGGCGCGTGACAAAACGCTGGATGCTGAAACACTCTCGCGCATCAAGGCGCGCGCTGAGGAACTTGGCTACAAGACCGATCCGCTGGTGATGACGGATCAGGGGTGATCTGCTAACGCGAATGGCATGACAATGCCTGTTCTCGACGACAAGAATTTCGATGCGGACCGCCAGCACTGGATCAGTGTGCGCGTCTATTACGAAGACACTGATTTCACCGGCATGGTCTACCACGCCAATTACCTGCGCTTCTTCGAACGGGGGCGGTCGGACCATTTGCGCGATGCGGGTATCTCGCATCAGTCGCTGCTCGACCGTCCGGACCCGGCCGCCTTCACGCTGACCAATGTGAACGTGGCTTACAAGCGGCCGGCCAAGGTGGATGACCTCCTGCATATCAGGACGCGTTACCTCGGCATGGACGGGCCGCGAATCCGCTTTGAACAGGCGTGTCTGCGCGATGGTCAGATCATCGCGGAAGCCGAGATTACGGCCGTAATGATCCATGCGGATGGTCGCTTGAGGCGGCCAATCCGCGAAGTGGCCGAGTATCTGGACGCTTTTGTCTGGCGGTCATAGGACTGTAATTATTAGATTTATTGTCAAATTTTGGGTGCCGCAGTCTTTGCGGCAGCTGATTTTTTCATGTCTGGTACTTGCATTTAGATATATCGAAAACCACTTTCAATTTCGATATATCTAAAAGGAGTATCGATGAGCAACAGAGACCTTGAAGACAGAACGGTTCTGTCAGGCGAGCTTTTGGACAATGACGAAATCTTTGGCAGCCACAGGCGCCGGGAAAGAGGAGAGAACATGCACGGACATCACAGACACGGCCGGCACGCACGCTGGCATATGAAAATGGCCATGGGCGGCCGACGCGGCCACGGCCGGGGCGGGATGGGACGCCGCGGAGGGCGCCCGCTTGGGCATGGCGACCTGCGCCTGCTCATCCTGAGCCTGATCAGCGAAATTCCGCGCCATGGCTATGACCTGATCCAGGAAATCGAAACACGCACCGGTGGTACCTACAAGCCGAGCCCCGGTGTCATCTATCCGGCGCTTGAAATCATCCAGGACCTCGGCCTCGCAGAAGTGCGCACCGAGGATGGCAAAAAGACCTTCCACATAACCGATGCGGGCAAGGCCGAACTGGAGCGCGAGGCCGCAACGGTCGAGGCAATCCATGAACGGCTGGCAGACCTGCTCAAGGCGGAGGAGGACGTTGATCCGACGGACGTCCGCACCGCGATGCACCGGCTGCGCCACGCCATCATCAAGACCGTGCGCCACAAAATGGCCGACGAAGCACGCCAGAGGCGGATCGTCGAAATTCTGAATGCGGCGAAAGACGAGATCGACGCGCTCGATTAGGCCTCTTCAGCCAACGACACCTGCGTGCGGGGCTCCGGAAGGGGCCCCGCATTCGATTCGGGGTGCCTAGAAGCTGATTTCAGCGGATAGCGGCAGGTGATCGGAGAGCTGGAGGGGGAGGCTGCGCCGTTCGTCGAGGCGAACCGCGTCGGAATAGATTATGTGATCAAGGTCGCGGTTGGGGCGCCACGACGGATAGGTCGGCATCGGCGGCTGGTCGGCAATTTGCGCGCCGACGGACCCGGCGAAACTTTCCAGCTGAGTGGAACTGTTCGTACAGTTGAAGTCGCCGACCACCAGGAAGGCCTCTTTGTGAGGCAGGTGCTGGCCGATGGCTTCCAACTGCAGGGCCTGGTCATTGCGGCCGAGGCTCAAGTGCAGGTTGGCGACCGAAATCCCCCGTCCCGCCTGCACATTGGCGATGAGGCAGCCCCGGCCCTTCACCCGGCCCGGAAGCTTGAAATCATGTATATGAGACAGTTCGTATCGACTGAGGATGGCGTTTCCGTGCAGCGAGATACCGGGAATGGTGCGGTTGCGCTGCTTGGCGACATGGGTGTGGCCCGACAGGGACGCGATCCGTTCGGCCTGGCAGGTAAAGCCCGATCGCCGTCCGCCCAGGTCGACTTCCTGCAGGCAGGCAACGTCATGCTGGCTTACGACTTCCGCGATCTTTTCCAGCGTGGATTGCTTGGCATTGGTATTGAACACCTGATGATGCGCCCGCGTCAGGTAGTGTGAATACCGGGCCGTGCCGATGGCGGCCTGGATATTCCATGTCAGGATCCGGAGTGTCTGTGTCATGGCTTCCATATGCAGTCTGGAACTGGCGGTTCCATGCGGCGTTGGACGGAGGAAGTTGAAGGGGATGGCCTTGCTGCCAAGTTCATTGGTATTTGCGCTCCATATCGTGATCGCTGTGGCGCTGACGTTCCGCCTGCTTTACCGCAAGCTGGCCGTCAGCACGACGCTGGGATGGATCATCATCCTGTTCGCCCTGCCTTATATAGGGATCTTTTTCTATTTTCTGTTCGGCGACCACAGGATGGGCCGCAAACGGCTGCACCAGAGCGCCTGGGTGCGCAATTTTTACCAGAAGCGCTATGGCATTGACGATGATGTCGACACGGCAGGCAAACTCGATGTCTCTGACGCCTTTCGTGCGCTCAGCGACAGTATCGCTGCGGATTCCGGCTTTCACGTCACGCACAATAATCGCGTCGAGCTGATCGAGAAGGCCGAGGAAATCCTGGACAGGATCGTGGCGGATATCGATGCGGCGACGAGCACCTGTTATCTCGAATTCTATATCGTCGAGCCGGAAGGCCATGTGACGGCGATCATGGAAGCGCTTGTGCGGGCGTCGAAGCGTGGCGTGGATTGCAACCTGCTCGCTGACCATTTCGGCAGCAAGGCGCTGTTCCGGTCGAGCTGGCTGCAGCGGCTGCGGCAGGCGGGCGTCGATGTCGAGGCCTCGCTGCCGGTCGGCATCATCAAGTCGCTGTCGCAACGCACCGACCTGCGCAATCACCGCAAGCTGATCGCGATCGACCAGCGGATTGGCTATGTCGGCAGCTTCAACCTGATCGATCCGCAAATCTTCAAGAAGAGCAAGGCCGTCGGCCAGTGGGTCGACATCATGTTCCGCCTTGAGGGCCATATCGTGGATTCGCTCGGCGTCGTGTTCAACGCCGATTACATATTCGACACAGTCGGGCTGGAGATTGACCGAAAGGCCCTGCGCGACTTGCCTATTGATCATCCCGGGGAGACGGCGCCCGGCGATGTGGCACTACAGCTTTTGCCGTCCGGCCCTGAAATCCATGACTCCATGATCCATGAATGGGTTGTCTCGGCCATCTTTGCGGCGCGGCGGCGCGTCTCGATCATCACGCCCTATTTTATCCCGGACGAGACGCTTACCCTTGCGCTGAAGGCTGCGCAGAAGCGCGGCGTTCAGGTCGACATCATCGTGCCGGAACGGATCGATTCGCGCATGGCGCAATATGCCAGTGAGTCTGTCTTCTCCGAATTGCTGCGCGAGAATATCAAGATCATGCGCTATCAGGATGGTCTGCTGCACGCGAAGTGCATCCTGATCGACGACATGGTCTCCATGGTCGGCACGGTGAATATGGATACACGCAGTTTTTACCTCAACCTGGAGCTGACGCTGATCGCCTATGACAGGGGCCTGAACCGCGAGATGGACGCGCTGCGCGACCGGTATCTGGCCAATTGTACGCCGCTGACGCTTGAAGAGTGGACAGCCCGTCCGCGATTCAGGCGACTTCAGGAGAATGTCCTGCGTCTGGCGGCCCCGCTCCTCTAGCCTCGATGCGCAGGGGTTGCTGCAGTGCAGCGAAGCATGTCATCAGCACGAAACCTTAACCAAACGCCCCTAGCGGTTAACCAGCTGCGGAAACTCGCGCGCCTGCCGTGTTTCCGCCAGATTTGGTGGTGAAACAGGGGCAGACGCCGAGGCCCCGCGCCATCGGTACAGACTCATATGCAGTGCGCGCCCCGCACGCAGACTTCAAGGAGCAGGACATCTCATGGAATCCGAAGCGATTGGCACGGCGGCCAGCAATACCGACTTCTCGCTGCTTTCTCTCGTGTTTGACGCGGACCCCGTGGTCAAACTTGTGCTGCTTTTCCTGCTGGGCGCCTCGATCTGGTCCTGGATGGTGATTGTCGAGAAGCTGTTGTCGCTCGGCGGCGCACGCCGCAAGGCCAAGCAGTTCGAGGCCGCTTTCTGGGGCGGACGTACGGAAGATTTCGACATGCGCCCCGGCCAGGTCGGTAGCGACGCAGCCGGGCGCGTCTTCGCCTCGGCCGCGCGCGAATGGTCTGATGCCAAGCGCGGCATGCCGGCACCGGCTGAAGCCGCTGCACTGGTCAGCCGGGCAGAGCGCTCGATGCGGGCGACCGTTGACCGCGAAATCGGCAAGGCCGGCAAGGGGCTGGGTGTGCTGGCGACCATCGGTTCAGCATCGCCCTTCGTCGGCCTGTTCGGCACCGTATGGGGCATCATGAACGCCTTTCTCAACATTGCTGCCCAGCAGGACACGAGCCTCGGCACGGTGGCGGGCCCGATCGCGGAAGCCCTGTTCGCCACCGGCATGGGTCTGGTTGCCGCTATTCCGGCCGTTATTTTCTACAACAAGTTCACGTCCGACCTCACCAGTTTCGGTGATCAGCTCGATACGTTCTCGCAGGACGTGCTGGTGCGCCTGTCGCGCCGCGCCTCTGACCCCGGGAGGGACTAAGCCATGGGCATGATCCTCGGATCCGGCGGCAAAGGCGGACGGCGCGGACGCCGCGCGCTGAACGCTGAAATCAACGTCACGCCCTTCGTTGACGTCATGCTGGTGCTGCTGATCGTCTTCATGATCACGGCGCCCCTGCTTGTGCGCGGCGAGGAGGTTGCCCTGCCGAAGACGCGGTCAGGCCCGATCAAGACCGAGCCGAATGATGCGCCGCTGGCGATCACCGTGAAGGCTGATGGCACCATCTATGTGCAGAACACGGAAGTAAGCGTCGACGAACTCGGCGCCAAGCTCGCTGCCATTATCGGAGAGGGCTATGAGCAGCAGATGTACCTCCGCGCTGACGAGGCCACGCCTTATGGCCGGATCATGGAAGTGACATCGGAAGTGCGCGCGGCAGGCTATACACGGCTCGCCTTCGTCACTGAACAGAAGCAATAGCGGGACGTCTCGACACCCATGATGCGCGGTTTTACCCTTTCGGCCCTGCTCCACGCCAGCGTGATCGCGCTGGCCGTGATGTCGTGGCCGGCGCAGAAAACCGAGTGCGACAAGGCGATTGAAAAGCTCAAGCGCGACGAACCCGGCCTCGGCCCGGTCGACATCCTGATGCGCCTGCCGGAATGCGCGACTGCCATCGATGTGCCTATCGAGTTCCTGGATATTGGTCTGGTGACGAACGTGTCGGCCATTCCCAAGGCCGAGCCGGTGGAAGAGGCCGAGCCCGTGCCTGAAGAGGCGCCTGAGGAAGACGCTGTCCCGGATGACCAGCCTGACCTGACCCCGGAAGAAGTCGACGCGAATGACACACGCGCCGAGGAACCGAGCGAGGATGACCTCGTTGTGGAAGATGACAAGGCCGAGCCCGAGCCTGAACCGGAGCCTGTGAATGAGCCGGAAAAGAAGAAGCCGGAGCCGAAAAAGGAAGAGAAGCTGGTCCAGAAGACAAAGCCAAAGTCCGAGACCGATGAACTCGACTTCCTCAATGATTTTGAGGACGTGCTGAAAACCAAGGCCCAGAACGAACGCAAGGCGCCACCCGCCCAGGAGCCGCCGCCAATCCAGAAGCCGGTGCTGGCCGATGCCCAGCAGCCCCGCAAGGGCGCGGGCGACAGGACCGGCAACACCGCTTCGCTGCAGGCCGCTGTGCGTCGCCAGATCGGCTATTGCTGGAATGGTGTCGACGACCTGCCGAAGGAAGACCAGATCAATGTCGTGGTGCGCCTGAAGCTCAACCGTGACGGCTCATTGTCGAACTCGGCCGAGCTGGTAATGCCCAAGTCCCGTCCAATCGGCCGGGGCGGTATACCCGTCGACCTGGCGCTGAGGGCCGTGCGCAAGTGCGCGCCATACAAGCTGCCGGAAGACGATTATGACCAGTGGAAAGAAATCGACGTGACAATCGGGCCGGAGAATTGACGGCCCGTTCCCCTATTCAAGTCCCATTATTCGAGGAGGCAAACGAATGAAACGTATCCTGATGGCGCTGGTGACAGCGTTCCTGTTCGCAACAAGTTTCGCGCTTCCTTCTGCGGCGCAGCTTCAGGTCCGTGTGACCGACGGCAACTTCACACCCACGCCGCTGGCCATTCCGGACTTCCAGATTTCCGGCGCCAATGCCGAGCTGGCCAAGCAGATCAGCGACGTCGTGCGCGCCGACCTGACCTCGACCGGCCTGTTCGAGATGCAGAACCCGGCTTCCTTCATCCAGAAGGACCTGTCGCTGGACGTGCAGCCGCGCTTTGCCGATTGGAAGATCATCAACACGGACGGCCTTGTGGTCGGACAGTATGAAGAGCTTCCTGACGGCAAGATCGCCGTCTCGTTCCGCCTCTGGGACGTTTATGCCGGCGAAGTGATGCGTATCAATGGCCAGCCGGGCCGCCGCCTGACGACGACGCCGGACAACTGGCGCCGCATTGCGCACAAGATTGCCGACTCCATCTACACGCGCCTGACCGGTGAAGATCCGTACTTCGATACGCGCATCGTCTACATCGCCGAGACCGGCCCGAAACTCGAGCGCGTCAAACGCCTCGCCATCATGGATAGCGACGGCGCCAACCAGCAATACCTGACACCCGGCCGCAATACGGTCCTGACGCCGCGCTTCTCGCCGTCGGCCCAGGAAATCACGTATATGTCCTACGAGGGCGGCAAGCCGCGCATCTATCTCTTCAATATCGAGACAGGACGCCAGGAATTGCTCGGCAACTTCCCGGGCATGACCTTTGCACCGCGCTTCTCGCGTGATGGCCAGAGCGTGCTGCTGACGCAGGCCCAGCGCGGTAATTCCGACATCTACATCATGAACCTGCGGACGCGGGAATCGCGCCGCCTGACCGACCATCCGGCGATCGATACCTCGCCCTCCATGTCGCCTGACGGTGATGCGATCGTCTTTACATCCGACCGGGGCGGCAGCCCGCAGCTCTATATAATGAATACGGATGGTAGCCCGCGGACCTGTCCATCGGGCGGCCGCGATGCCGCCTGCCGCATCACGTTCGGCAAAGGCAATTATTCGACGCCTGTCTGGAGCCCGCGCGGTGATCTCGTTGCCTTTACGAAGCAATCAGGCGGCAAGTTCTATATCGGCGTGATTGGTGTGGACGGAAAAGGCGAACGCCTGCTGACCGAAGCTTATCTTGATGAGGGCCCGGACTGGTCGCCAAACGGCCGTGTGATCGTTTATTTCCGCGAATCACGCCCCGGCGCGGGTCCGCAGCTCTGGTCAGTTGACCTTTCGGGCCGCAATGAGCAGCGCATGCAAACCCAAACAGACGCCTCTGACCCAGCCTGGTCACCGCTTCTGCAATAATAAAAGCAGCAAAAGCCCCCGGGAAAGGGCCCGGGGGCGTTGCTTTCAGGAGACAGACGCATAAAATTGTGCGAAACGGGGCGTGGTTCAGTCACCGCCCGATTATTGCCTGATTTTCGTAAGCATATGGAAATCAGACACGCGCTAGTCGTCGTCACGTTGACCAAACGCCCGCCGCAAGGCGCCTATATCGCTCTAAAGACATCCAGGGGAGTCTTAGCAATGCAAACCTCACTGAAACTTACCGTTGCCGCCGCCGTATTGCTTTCGCTCGGCGCATGCGCATCCAAACCGAAGCCAGTCGCCGAAGACACGACACCTGTCGAAGTCGTCGACACCACACCGACGCCAACTGCGCCAGTCGAAGAAACCGTTGTCGCGCCTACCGGCCCGCTCGCTGGTTCGCTTGACGACTTCCGCGTCAATGTCGGCGAACGCGTCTATTACGACCTCGACGGCTACCGCCTTGATTCCGACGATCAGGAAATCCTGAAGCGTCAGGCCGCATGGCTCGCGTCTTACCCGCAAGTCCGTATCCTCGTGGCAGGCAACTGCGATGAGCGCGGCACACGCGAGTACAACCTTGCCCTTGGCGAGCGTCGCGCTTCGATCGTGAAAGACTATCTCGTCAGCCTCGGCGTTGATTCGTCGCGCATCGACACGATCTCGTACGGCAAGGAACGCCCAATCGCTGCTGGCAGCGACGAACAGTCCTGGGCCCTCAACCGTAACGGCTTCACGCAGATCGTTTCCGGCTCGACCAGCTAATCCGGACTGCTGACTTTACGACAATTTGCAGCCGGGTGCCTTATTTTGGCCCCGGCTGTTTTTGTATTATGTCTCTCTAAACGCGTGGAGAAATTGCACTGATGATCAAAGCCCCGGCTGTCGCCTTCGCCTGTCTCATGCTTGCTGCCTCGCCCGCGATGGCGCAGCGCGCTGCCCCCATAACGCAAGGCACAACCAGCTCAGACCTGGCGAGCCAGGTAACCACTGTGCGCCAGCAGAACGCGGACCTGAAGGTTCAGGTCAATAACCTGCTCGGCGACATCATGACCCTGACCGGCCGTGTCGAGACAATGGAATTCCAGCTCTCACAGGCGCGCGACGTGAGCCAGGGCCTGCAGCGGGATAATGAATCCCTCGCCGACAGCCTGGGCGAACTGCGCAATCAGATGGATGCCCAGTCCCGCACAATTGCCGCACTTGAGGCGCGTCTTGGCGGCGCAGAGTATAGCGATCCGAGTGCTGATCCGGCTGCTGGCTATCCCGGCGCAACGCAGGGCAGCGATTATCCTGCCGCATCGCCCGCTGCACCGCGATCTGGCGGCCTTGCCTCCGGCCCCACGCAGCTGATCTCGCCCAATGCCGGTTCCACGCCTTCCGGCGTTGCCAATAGCGCGTCCGGCGTTCGCGAGTCCTCAACACCCGTTTCCAATAATCCGTCCGAGGACGGCCTCAACCTGCCCTCCGGTTCGCTCGGGACGATTTCCGCCAGCAACCTGCCGGGTGAGGCTGGCCCGCTGTTTGCTGCCGCCAAGTCCAAGCTGATCCAGTTTGACTATGCCGGCGCTGAAGCGGCTTTCCGCCTGTTCCTTGAGAAATTCGGCAATGACCCGCAAGCGGGCGAGGCCCATTACTGGCTGGGCGAAACGCTTTACCAGCAGAAGGCCTATGCCGACAGCGGCGCGGCCTACACAACAATGATCCGTTCATTCCCGAATGATCAGCGCGCACCTGACGCGCTGGTCAAGCTCGCCCGTGCCATGCGGCTCATCGGTGACAAGGAGAAGGCCTGTCTTGCGCTCGACACGCTGCCGAAACGCTATCCGAATGCTTCGGGCGTGACGCGCGACCTGTCTGCCGTCGAGCGGACCAAGTCCGGGTGCGACAACTAGAGGGGCGCGCGCCCCGTCTCGCAGTCCTTGACCGCCTTTGCCATGGTGCAAGCGGCCCCGTCGGCGTCGCCATTTCTGGCGGCAGCGACTCTCTGGCGCTTCTCTTCATTGCACATGAATGGGCCCGTTCGCGCGGGCGCAAGCTGGCGGCCCTGACCTTTGACCACAGGTTGCGCACGGCGGCAGCGGGCGAGGCGGCGCGTGTCGCAACGATCTGCCGCGACCTGCACATTCCACATGAAACGCTTCGCTGGGACGATCCCATCAACCGGCAATCGTCTGCCCGGCGTGCCCGGCATGCGGCGCTCGCGATCAGGCTGAAGGCGCTTGGCGGCAGCCATTTGCTCACCGGGCACACGGCCAATGACCAGGCTGAGACTTTCCTCATGCGCGCCCGGCAGGGCTCGACCTGGTATGGGCTGGCAGGCATGCAGGCGCTGTCGATGTCGCCCGTCTGGCCGGAAGGGGAGGGCGTGCGCATTGCACGGCCGGTCCTGTCGGAAAAGCGGGAAGACCTGCGCGACCTGCTGCATGCGCGCGGACAGGTATGGATCGAGGACCCGAGCAATGAGAACCTCGCCTATGAGCGGATACGCATGCGCAAGCTGCTGGCCACCTCGCCGGAGACGGCCGAGCGGATCCGCCACTGTATGGCCGGGCTGGCAGGCCTGCGGGCTGTCGAGGATCGCCGTCTGGGGCGCTGGCTGTGCGATGATGTGCGCGTCAGTGATGCCAGCGGGATCGAAGCCGACCTCGGCCCGCTATCGCCCGAAACGGCCGTGCGCGGTGTCGGCATCCTGATCCAGGCCGTGACGGGCCGGGAGACGCCGCCGCGACGGGAAAATACGCTCAATCTTGCCGCGCGCCTGATGGAGGATGCGCCGTTTGCGGGTGCGACACTTGGCGGGGCCAAGCTTGTTCGTAAGGCCGGGCGGGTCCATCTCACACCTGAAGCCGGGCTGGATGGCCCGGAAACGCTGGTTTCGCGGCGCATTGATGGTTTACGAAGCCTCTATGCAGCCCGCGCATGACAATTGCTGTCTGTTAAGCCGAAAGGAGTCGTTTTTGTGTAATGCTGCTCCTATGTTAGAAATCAAGCATCCATACAAACCGAAAGACCTGACATGAACGTGCGAAATCTTGCCATCTGGGGGGCGATTGCCCTGCTTGTCATCGGCATGGCCGTTGCGATGGGCGGATCTTCCGAAGCTGATCATGCCGACAAGGCCAAATTGTCGGAAATCTACAAACTGATCGATTCCGGCCAGATCGCCGAAGCCACACTGGGCGACCAGCAGATCGTCGTGAAAACCACCGACAATCGCACGCTGGTCAGCGAGCTGCGTGGCCTCGATATGGAAACGCAGGGCGTGCTGGTGAAAGAGGGCGTCCCGTTCACGGTTGATGCCGATAGCGGGCGCAACAATTTCGCCTCGCTGATCTTCTCGATCCTGCCGATCCTGCTGATCGTCGGCTTTGTCTTCTTCATGATGCGCCAGATGCAGGGCGGCGGCGGACGCGGCGC
>JAHJYW010000028.1 GCA_018827375.1 Alphaproteobacteria bacterium | reverse complement strand
TTCTTGGTCGGCCCGCTCTTCTTGTCGCGGCCCCAGATGTTCTGCGCCACGAGGCCTTTGCCGCCACGACCGGTGACCCGGTAATCATAGGCGGATGAGCGTTTGCCCATGCCGTCGTCCGCGATGGTTAGGATGAATTCTTCCGCGGCGCCGAGTTCGACCAGACGGTCTGTGCTGAGCGCGGCTTCGGCCACGGCTTCTTCACCCTCGTCTTCGCTGATTTCCTCTTCCTCGCCCGTCGCAGCGCGGCGCATGGCGGCCGCGTGCTTGATATAGCCGCGCGCCTCTTCCGAGGTGACATCGACATGGCGCAGGATGCCCATCGAGATGACTTCGTCGCTGGCGCCAAGGCGGATGCCCCGCACGCCGGTCGAGTTGCGGCCGGCAAAGACACGCACATCGGTGACCTGGAAGCGGATACACTGGCCAAGCGCGGTGGTGAGCAGGATGTCGTCACGCTCGGTACAGATCTTGACCGAGACGATGCCGTCGCCGTCATCCAGTTTCATGGCGATCTTGCCGTTGCGATTGACGCGCGTGAAGTCGGCCAGCTTGTTGCGGCGAACGGTGCCGGAGCGCGTGGCGAACATAAGGTCCATCACTTCGTGCGCGGCTTCGTCGTCCGGCAGCGGCATGACGCTCTCGATACGCTCGTCGGCGGCAAGCGGGAAAATGTTGACCAGCGCCTTGCCGCGCGAGTTCGGCCCGCCGATGGGAAGCCGCCAGACCTTTTCCTTGTAGACCATGCCGGCCGAGGAGAAGAACAGGACTTCGGTATGCGTGGTTGCCGAGAACAGCTCGACCACGAAATCCTCGTCCTTCATGGACATGCCCGACCGGCCCTTGCCGCCGCGATGCTGGGTCCGATAGGTCGAAAGCGGCGTACGCTTCACATAGCCGCCATGGGTGACGGTGACGACCATGTCCTCGACCTCGATGAGGTCCTCGTCTTCCATGTCGAGGCCGCCCATCGCGAATTGCGAGCGGCGCGGCACGGCGAACTTCTCTTTCACTTCGTTCAGCTCGGCCTTGATGATCTCGCGGATGCGCGGACGCGACCGAAGGATATCGAGCAGGTCGGCGATCTTCTCGGACAGGCCCTTGGCCTCGTTGCCGATCTCGTCACGGCCAAGGCCGGTGAGGCGGTGGAGGCGCAGGTCGAGGATCGACCGGGCCTGCTCGTCCGACAGGTAGATCGTGTCGCCGCCTGACCAGCGCGTGCGACGGTCAGCGATGAGCTCGAGCAGCGGGCCCATGTCCATGATCGGCCAGGCCTTGGCGAGCAGTTGCTCGCGGGCGGTCGCCGGATCGGGCGCGTGGCGGATGATGCGGATGACTTCGTCAATGTTGGCCACGGCAAGCGCAAGGCCGACCAAGACGTGCGCGCGGTCGCGGGCCTTGTTGAGCTCGAACTTGGTGCGGCGGACGATAACTTCCTCACGGAAGGTGATGAAATAGTCGAGCACCTTGCGCAGGTTCATCAGTTCCGGGCGGCCGCCATTGAGGGCGAGCATGTTGACGCCGAAACTGGTCTGCAGCTGGCTGAAGCGGAAGAGCTGGTTCAGGACGACCTCGGCGCTGGCATCCTTCTTCAGCTCGATGACGACGCGGATGCCGTTACGGTCGGATTCGTCGCGCAGGTCGGAGATGCCTTCGACGCGCTTTTCGCGCACGAGTTCGGCGATCTTGGTGATCATCGCGGCCTTGTTCACCTGATAGGGAATCTCGGTGACGACGATGGCCTGACGGCCATTCTTGGCCTCTTCGATCTCCGTTTTCGAGCGCATGATGACCGAGCCACGCCCCGTGGTCAGGCCCTTGCGGCTGCCCGCATGACCCATGATCAGGCCGCCGGTGGGGAAGTCGGGTCCGGGGACGATTTCGAGCAGCGCTTCGTCGTCGATGGTCGGGTCTTCGATCACCGCAAGCGTGGCATCCACGACTTCGCCGAGATTGTGCGGCGGGATGTTCGTGGCCATGCCGACCGCGATGCCGCCGCCGCCATTAACGAGCAAGTTCGGGAACTGGGCCGGCAGGACCATCGGCTCCTGCTGGGAACCGTCATACGTGTCCTGAAAGTTGACCGTGTCCTTGTCGATATCGGCGAGCAGGTAGGTCGCTGCCTTGGTCATGCGGCTTTCGGTGTAACGCATGGCGGCCGGGGGATCGTTGTCGATCGAGCCGAAGTTACCCTGCCCGTCGACCATTGGCAGGCCCATCGAGAAGGGCTGGGCCAGGCGCACGAGGGCGTCATAGATCGCGCTGTCGCCGTGCGGGTGGAAGTTACCCATGACGGCGCCGACAATGTTGGCGGATTTTTTGTAAGGCTTGTCCGGCGTGTTGCCACCGACCTGCATGCCATAAAGGATACGGCGGTGAACGGGCTTCAGGCCGTCGCGCACGTCCGGCAGCGCCCGACTGACGATGACGCTCATCGCATAGTCGAGATAGGAGCTTTTGAGCTCGGATTCGATTGAAATCAGCTCGATTCCATCCGGAAGGGCTGGGTTTTCACCCGAATTCTCAGGGGTTTCCGGCTCGTCCGGCGGGGTCGTATCGTCGCTCATGGAAGGGCTTTCTGCGTGTCCGGTCTCGAAGGGCGGGGCACTGGCCCGAATCGCCCATAATCACTGAGGAAAACCTTAGCAGCCGGGGGTGTGGAAAGCCACCCTTTCGGGGGTGTTTTAGCAGTTGGCGGACGACCCGCCGAAACGGCAAAAACTGCACGAATACATGCACGTAAAAAGCCCGGATACAGCCCGAACAGGGGCCGGACAGGCCTAAAAAGCCCGAAACGCGCCGGCCTAGTTGGCAGCCGGGAGCGCGCCGAGATCAGACAGGGCGCGCAGGACTACGGCCTTGCGCTTGGGCAGGTCGGAATCGGGCTCTGCCATGTCCATGTTGAAGGCGAAGGCATAGGTGCCGGGCGCTTCGCCGCCGGTCTGCTCCAGCCAGCCGACGAACCACCCGATTTCTGGCTCTCCCTCGACGCTTTTCCAGCCCGTCTTGCCGTATAGCGTCCAGCCGGGACCGGAATCGGCCACCATGACCGGCACAGCGAGGTCATAAGTGCGCGCAGATAGTGGCAGCGTGCGGCGGGCAAGATGGGACAGGAAGGCGACCTGCTCCTCGGCGGAGATCGCCAGCGGGCCTGTCAGCCAGTATTGCGTGACATTGTCGTCCGGGCCGACGTCGGCATTGCCATAGTCAAACTGCTGCAACCAGTCGTACAGCGCGGCCGGACCTATACGCGGCGTGACGGTCTGGAATATCCAGACCGTGGATCGCTTGAAAGCATCCCCGAAGGTCTGGTCCTCGTTCCAGCTGTCCAGAAAGCGCTTCTGGCCGTCCCATTTGAAGACCTCGTCCGGGCCGGTGACGGCGCCGGTTTCGATGGCAATCAGCGTATGCGGGATTTTCGAGGTGGAGGCAGGCGTGAAGCGCGTTGCGGCGCGGTCCGGATTGCTGATCCAGGTGCGCTCGTCTTCCAGCCGGTAGATGACCAACGTTGATGTGGCCGGATCAACGCCCTCTGCCACAACGCTTGCCGAGAGCTCAGGCGGCGGCACCATGGACATGCACGCCCCCAGCACAGCCGCGACAGCGCCCATCAGGAGGCCGGCGGCAATGCGTGAGGGGCGAGCGGTCAGGCGCTGCATGCAGTAGTTCCTAGAATGGGATCTCGTCATCGAGGTCCTGGCTGAAGCTTTCGGCCGGGCCGCTCATCTTGCGGGCGCCGCCCTGCTGTGAGCCGAAATCATTTCCGCCGGAACGGGCGCCGCCACCTGCGCGGTCACCCGCGCTGTCGAGCATGGTGAGCGTGCCACCAAAGCCGCGCAGGACGACTTCAGTCGTGTACTTGTCCTGGCCGTCCTTGTCCTGCCACTTGCGGGTTTCGAGCTGGCCTTCGATATAGAGCTTGGAGCCCTTTTTCACGTAGCTCTGCACAACGCGCACGAGGCCTTCGCTGAGGATCGAGATGCGATGCCACTCGGTTTTTTCCTTGCGCTCGCCGGTTGCCTTGTCCTTCCATGTCTCGGACGTGGCCAGCGTGAAGCTGGCGACCTGGCCGCCATTCTGGAACTGGCGAACCTCGGGATCTTGCCCGACATTGCCAATAAGAATGACCTTGTTCACTGATCCTGCCATCTATCCATCTCCGCTCAGGCTTGTTTCATTATCGAATCTGTTTTCTTCTACCGCGACCGGCCTCGCCTGTCGCCTCCCCAGCCGTATTTCCACAGGCCGGGGTGAAAAAAGCAGCGCCTGACAAATGTTCACACTTTGTTCTTGTAGTCAAGCTGGACTCACGCCACACATAGAGCCTAGCAACACTCCCATACCTGTTTCGCCACCGTAACGAGCTTTTTTCATATGGCCCGACTAGAATCGCCTTTCATCCGCGTGCGCGGAGCCAAGGAACACAACCTCAAGAATATCGACGTGGACATTCCACGCGGTGAGCTTGTGGTGATGACCGGCCTGTCAGGCTCGGGCAAATCCTCGCTGGCATTCGACACGATCTATGCCGAGGGGCAGCGGCGCTACGTGGAAAGCCTGTCGGCCTATGCCCGCCAGTTTCTGGAGCTGATGCAGAAGCCGGACGTGGAAAGCATCGAGGGCCTTTCGCCCGCGATCTCCATTGAGCAAAAAACGACAAGCCGGAACCCGCGCTCGACCGTCGGCACCGTTACCGAGATCTACGACTATATGCGCCTCCTCTGGGCGCGCGTGGGCATTCCCTATTCGCCGGCGACCGGCCTGCCGATCGAGAGCCAGACGGTGACCCAGATGGTCGACAGGACGATGGAGCTGCCCGAAGGCACGCGCCTGTACCTGCTGGCGCCGATGATCCGCGGCCGCAAGGGCGAGTACCGCAAGGAATTCGCCGAGCTGCTCAAGAATGGCTACCAGCGCGTGAAGGTGGACGGGGAATTCCACGAGCTGGAAAACCCGCCAAAGCTCGACAAGAAGTTCAAGCATGACATCGACGTGGTCGTGGACCGCGTGGTCGTGCGCGAAGGCATGCAGCAGCGCCTCGCGGAAAGTTTCGAGACGGCGCTTGGCCTCGCGCAAGGCATCGCGCTGGCCGAATATGCCGATCTTGAAGAGGGCGAGACCGAACCGAAGCGCATCACCTATAGCGCCAATTTCGCCTGCCCGGTTTCCGGATTCACGATCTCGGAGATCGAGCCGCGTCTGTTCTCGTTCAACAACCCGTTCGGCGCCTGTCCAACCTGTGACGGTCTTGGCAACCAGCTGAAGGTGGACGCGGATCTCGTGGTGCCGGACAAGGATCTCGACATGCTGAACGGGGCGATAGCGCCCTGGGCAAAGTCGACCTCACCCTACCAGACGCAGACGCTGCAGGCCCTGTCGGTACATTACCGGTTCGACCTCAAGAAGCCTTGGAACAAGTTGTCCGAGGACATCCACCAGATGATCCTGCACGGCACCGGCGAGGAAGAGATCAAGTTCGTCTACGATGACGGCATGCGCCGCTACGAAGTGAAAAAGACGTTCGAAGGCGTTATCCCGAACCTGGAGCGGCGCTATCGCGAGACGGATTCCGCGTGGGTGCGTGAGGAAGTCGCGAAATTTCAATCGGCAGCGCCCTGCCCCGCCTGCGGCGGCAAGCGGTTGAAGCCGCAGGCGCTGGCCGTGAAGATCGCAACGCTGGATATTTCATCGGCGGCCGAGTTCTCGATCAAGGATGCTGGCGACTGGTTCGGCAAAGTGTCCAAGACGCTGACCAAGCAGCAGAACGAAATTGCGTCGCGCATTCTGAAAGAGATCAATGACCGCCTGAACTTCCTCAATGATGTGGGGCTTGAATACCTGACGCTGAGCCGCGGCTCGGGCACGCTGTCGGGCGGCGAGAGCCAGCGGATTCGCTTGGCCAGCCAGATCGGTTCGGGCCTGACAGGCGTGCTCTACGTGCTCGACGAGCCATCAATCGGCCTGCACCAGCGGGACAATGCGCGCCTTCTGGAAACGCTGAAGCGGCTGCGCGATCTCGGCAATTCGGTGATCGTGGTGGAGCATGACGAGGACGCCATCCTGATGGCGGACCATGTGATCGACATGGGACCGGCTGCTGGCATTCATGGCGGCGAGATCATCGCCGAAGGCACGCCGGAAGAAGTGCTGGCCAACCCGAAAAGCATGACGGCGGATTACCTGAACGGCACGCGGGAAATACCGATCCCGAAACGCCGCCCGGTGGAGAAGGCAAAGCGCAAGATCACGCTCAAGGGCGCGACAGGCAACAACCTCAAGAACGTCACCGCGACGATCCCGCTCGGCAGCTTCACCTGCATCACGGGCGTGTCCGGCGGCGGCAAATCCACGCTCATCATCGAGACGCTTTACAAGGCGCTGGCACGCAAGCTGAACGGCGCGTCCAGCCCGCCGCAGCCCTATGACAGCCTCGAGGGCCTCGAGAATCTCGACAAGGTGATCGACATTGACCAAAGCCCGATCGGGCGTACGCCGCGCTCGAACCCGGCAACCTATACCGGCGCCTTCGGGCCGATCCGCGACTGGTTCACCGGCCTGCCGGAATCCAAGGCGCGCGGCTACAAGGCCGGACGCTTCAGCTTCAACGTGAAGGGTGGGCGCTGTGAAGCCTGTCAGGGCGACGGCGTCATCAAGATCGAGATGCACTTCCTGCCGGACGTGTACGTGACCTGCGAGACCTGCAAGGGCAAGCGCTACAATCGCGAGACGCTGGAAGTGTTGTTCAAGGGCAAGTCGATTGCCGACGTGCTGGATATGACGGTTGAAGAGGCGGCGAAATTCTTCTCGGCAGTGCCGGCGATTGCGACGAAGATGGAGACGCTGGTGCAGGTGGGGCTTGGCTATGTCCAGGTTGGCCAGCAGGCGACGACGCTGTCAGGCGGCGAGGCACAACGCGTGAAGCTGGCCAAGGAACTGGCCAAGCGCGCGACGGGCCGGACGCTGTACATTCTCGACGAGCCGACGACAGGCCTGCACTTCGATGACGTGCGCAAGCTGCTGGAAGTGCTGCACGAGCTGGTCGATGCCGGAAATACGGTGGTCGTTATCGAGCACAACCTGGATGTGGTGAAGACCGCCGACTGGGTGCTGGACATCGGTCCGGAGGGCGGCGATGGCGGCGGCCAACTTATTGCGGCCGGTACGCCGGAAGACATTGCAGCCACGAAGGAAAGCTGGACAGGCCGATTCCTGGCCGAGACTTTCCGTCGTCACGACGAGCGCCGCGCCCAGCGCAACAAGCGCGAGCGGGCAAAGACGCTTGTGGCAGCGGCCGAAAAGGCAGAGGCACCGAAGAAGACCGCGAAGCCAAAGACTGCCGCCAAGCCAAAACCAGCGGTAAAAAGCAAGTCGAAGGCGACGAGCAAAGCGAAATAGGCCCTAGCTGAACGTGCTGGAGATCTCCGACTCGCCAAGCCAGTTGGGGTCTGACCTGGCCGCCAGCGCGGCGGCGCCGCCGAAGATATGTTGGAAAATG
>JAHJYW010000027.1 GCA_018827375.1 Alphaproteobacteria bacterium | reverse complement strand
TTGACGCTCGACGAGTTCACAGCGCATTGCCAATCCCTTTCCCACTCGACCTATGTCCGCCAGTGGGGCGATGCGCATGTCTGGAAGATCGGCGGCAAGGTCTACGCCATTGCCAATGATGCAGACGGTGAGATCAGTGAAGTCTCCTTCAAGGTCACGCTCATTGCCTTCCACATATTGAAGGAACAGCCCGGCTGCCGCGGCGCGCCCTACATGGCTTCGCGCGGGATGAAATGGATCCAGCGCACCGGCGACGAGACCATGTCCGACGCCGAACTCCTCACTTATATTCGCGACAGCTACCGCCTCGTCGCCGCCGGCCTCACCAAGAAATTGCAAAAAGAACTCGGCCTGTCGCCTGCCGTCCCGAAAGGGTTTCCGTCATGAGCAAAGCCGCGCTCGTCACGCCAAGTGTGGAAGCCGCCTTTGACGCTTTCCCTGCCCGCGCGCGCGCCTACCTCCTGCAACTGCGCGACCTCATCCTCGCCACCGCCAGCAAGACGCACGGCGTCGGCCCGCTCACCGAAACACTGAAATGGGGTGAGCCCGCCTACCTCACCAGCACCACCAAGAGCGGCACAACCATCCGCCTCGGCTGGAAGCCCGCCGCGCCGAACACTGCCCAGCTCCTCGTCCATTGCTCCACCACGCTCGTGAACGACTGGCGCGAACGCTATGCAGGCACGCTCGCTTTCTCCGGCACCCGCTCCATCGACCTCGACATTACCGCGCCCCTGCCGCGCGCCGAACTCGCCCATTGCATTGCAATGGCCCTCACCTATCACGCAAGAAAGCCAGCCAAATGAACAAGCCCGCCGACCAGTCCGCCTTCGAAACCCCTACCGTCACCACGGGCCCGCTCCCCGCCAGCCGCAAGGTCTATTCCCATCCGCTGCCGGACCTCGCCGTCCCGCACCGCGAGATCGACCTTCACCCCTCCGCCAACGAGCCGCCCGTCGCCGTCTACGACACGTCCGGCCCCTACACCGACCCATCGGTCACCATCGACGTCGAAAAAGGCCTCGCGCGTGACCGCCGGGAATGGGTGCTTGAGCGCGGCGGCGTTGAGGAATACGAAGGCCGCCACGTGAAGCCGGAAGACAATGGCGGCGCCAATGGCAAATACCTCGCCCGTGAATTCCCCGTACGCCACAAGCCCCTGCGCGGCACCGGCGACCACCCCGTCACGCAATTCGAATTCGCCAAGGCCGGAATCATCACCAAGGAAATGGTCTACGTCGCCACCCGCGAAAACATGGGCCGCGCGGAAGCCCACGAGGACGCCGCCGCCACCATTGCCGACGGCCAGTCCTTCGGCGCCCATATCCCCGAATTCATCACGCCGGAATTCGTCCGCGACGAGATCGCCTCGGGCCGCGCCATCATCCCCTGCAACATCAACCATGCCGAGCTTGAGCCGCAGATCATCGGGCGCAACTTCCTGGTCAAGATCAACGCCAACATCGGCAACTCGGCCGTCACCTCATCGGTGGAGGAAGAAGTCGACAAGATGGTCTGGGCCATCCGCTGGGGCGCCGACAATGTGATGGACCTCTCGACAGGCCGCAACATCCACAACACGCGCGAATGGATCCTGCGCAACTCGCCTGTCCCCATCGGCACCGTGCCGATCTACCAGGCGCTGGAAAAGGTCGACGGCGTCGCTGAAAACCTCACATGGGAAATCTATCGCGACACGCTGATCGAACAGGCCGAACAGGGCGTCGACTATTTCACCATCCACGCAGGGGTCCGCCTCGCCTATATCCACCTCACCGCCAATCGCGTCACCGGCATCGTCTCGCGCGGCGGCTCGATCATGGCGAAATGGATGCTCGCCCACCATACCGAGAGCTTCCTCTACACGCACTTCGAGGAAATCTGCGACATCATGCGCAAGTATGACGTCTCCTTCTCCCTCGGGGACGGCCTGCGCCCCGGCGCCACGGCAGACGCCAACGACGCCGCCCAGTTCGCCGAACTCGAAACCCTCGGTGAGCTGACAAAGGTCGCCTGGGCCAAGGGCTGCCAGGTCATGATCGAAGGGCCCGGCCACGTGCCGATGCACAAGATCAAGGTCAACATGGACAAGCAGCTGCGCGAATGCGGCGAGGCACCCTTCTACACGCTCGGCCCCCTCA
>JAHJYW010000026.1 GCA_018827375.1 Alphaproteobacteria bacterium | reverse complement strand
GTGGCGGGCGCCGTTCGGCGTGGGCTCGCCGGGGCCGGATTTGAAGTCAGCCGCCAGCCCGGCCATGGCCGCAAGCGCGAGCGCCTCGAAGCCACAATTGAAACACCCACGGAATCCCCGCCCGATCCCCGCATCGCCCCCGGAATGGTCCACGAACGGTCCGGGAAGGGACATGGAATGACCCGCATCGCCGTGATCGGCGGCGGCATAGCGGGCGCATCTTCCGCCCGCGCACTGATGGACGCTGGCGCTGAAGTCACCGTGTTCGACAAGGCGGAAAACGTGGCGTCCGGTGCCAGCGGCAACAAGCTGGCCCTGTTGATGCCGCGCCTGGATGCGGGCGATACGGTGCAGGCGCGCCTGCTGATTGATGCCTATCTCGCCGCGCGTAGTGCCTATGAAATCCTGCCCGGCGTGACGGAAAGCCAGGTGCGCCAGCCGCCCAAGGATGCCGCGGATGCAGGCCGTTTCGCCAAACTGCTCGCCGATCCGCCCCTCCCGCTTGAAGACCTTGAAGCCATTCGGGATGGCGGCCTCCTGCACAAGCGCGCGATGATCCTCCGTCCGGCTGAACTGGTTCCCGCGCTGCTCACTGGCGCTGCGCTGCGCCTTGGCGCGCCGGCCGATGTGAACATCGAGGCCCGCACAGTAAATGGCGAAGCCTTCGATGCCATCATTCTCGCAACAGCCATGGCGGCAGCTGACCATCTTCCCTGGCTCGGATTGGCCGCGCGACTGGGGCAGGTGGAGTGGGTTGGCGATGCGGCCAATGTCCCGCCTGACGTTGTTGCCAGCGGCACCTACGCAATCGCCGACGGTGCTGACCGGCTTTGGGGTGCCACGTTTGAACCGGCCCCCTCCGGTCAGGCAGACACATCCGACACGGCCCGCGCAGAGAATGCGCAAGGCCTTGAAAAATTGTCTCCTTGGTGGATCCGCGATGCGCGGGACCATGCGCCTGTCTCGCGGGCGGCCTTGCGGGCGACAACGCCCGACCGGCTGCCGCTTGTGGGCGCCGTACCAGACCACTCTGCGGCGTTGACCTTGTTTGACGGCTTGAAAAAAGGGCGCCCGGTGAATGCGGACGCCCCTGCTTTACCGGGTATATTTATAGTGAACGGTCTGGGTGCGCGCGGATTTACCTGGGGGCCTTGGGCGGGCGGCGTTCTCGCTGCCCTGATCCTCGGCGGTCCGGCCCCGGCGCCGGCTGACGCGCTTGCCGCGGTCAGCCCGATGCGCCTCATCCTGCGCGCCCTGAAGCGGGGCGAGGCCTAGGCGGCCCGGACGAAGGAGAGGTGCAGCAGCCCGCCATCTTCGTGCGGTGCGAGCGTCATTTGCAGTCCGCCCATCTCAACCGCCATGCCGCCGTGGAGGCTGGCAGTGGCCGCGATCGCCAAGACGATCAGTACGGCTACGCCTCCGAGCAGCCAATTATTGTAAAGCAGTGTCCCCTTGCTCATTGTTCCGGTCCTTTGTCGGGTTGGGGGTTAAGTCAGGTCAGGGTGGTTTCTAGTTGCCGCGTTCCAGATCGCGGAATTCCTTGCGCAGGCGCCACTCGTCGGACGTCACCTTGCGTTCGATGGATTGCAGGCGATCATCCAAGTCCATGAAGGTGTACTTCAGGTGGCCGAACGTGGCCCGCGGCCGGTCCGATACACCGCGCCAGAAGGCGTCTTCTTCAGGCGTCATCGTGCGGCCAAGCGGTGTGCGCGGCGTGATGATCCAGATCGTCATGTAGATAATGAGCGAGAGCGGCCCGAACATGAAGAGCGTGGCAAGCACGAAGAGGACGCGGACCAGGATCGGTTCCCAGCCGAACCGCTCGGCCAGGCCGCCGCAGACACCGGCAATCACCTTGTCATTGCGCGAGCGATAAAAGCGCTTCGGGTTGGGAGACCGATACTCCGAGGCGGAGTCATAGTCGGTTTTGGGACGGGTCATGGGCGTGTTCCTTAGTCGTCGAGGGTTGAGCGGGGGCGGCGCGTCGGGCGGCCGCGCTCCCTGTGATCGTCGTCGCTCTGGTCCAGAAGGGCCTCGAGCGTTTCAAGCCGGCGTTCCATTGCCTTGGCTGAGCGCCAGAGGTCTTCCATCATGCGTTCGTCGTCCGGCTGGAGGGTTTTGTGTTTGCGCCACTGGGAAACATAGTGGAGCACCATTCCGGGCAGGGCGACGAAGATGCTGAGGATGGCAACGAGGGCTATCAGGCCTTCATCCATGGCTTATCCCTCCCGGCGTTCGGCGTGGTACTGGGCAACGAGGCCCGGCGTGCAAACCACCGTCAGGAAGCCAAAGAGGCAGACGAGTGAAAATACCATGGATCAAGCCTCCGACTTCGAGGACTTGGATGATGCCTTCGAGCGCTTGGCTTTCAGGGCTTCCAGTTCCTTCTCGACGCTCTCGTTCTGCTCAAGCGCGGCAAACTCGGCTTCGAGGCTTGGCTCGCGGCCCTTGATCGTGTCGGCATAGGCTTCCATTTCGTCGACCTTGCGCTCGATCGTGTTGTAGCGCGCCAGGGCATCGTCGACCCGGCCGTCATAGACCTGGCTGCGGACGCGAATGCGTTGTTCGGCAGCTTCGCGGCGCATCATCAGTGAGCGATGCTTGGCTTTCGCTTCATCAAGCTTGGCCTGCAGTTTGCCGAGATCTTCCTGACGCTTTTCGAAAGCTTCTTCAGCGGCGTTCATGGCCGTCTTGCGATGGGCGATTTCGCCTTCGGCTTTCTGCTTGGCGATAAGGGCGCCGCGGGCAAGATCTTCGCGGCCCTTGTCGATGGCCAGTTCTGCCTTTGCGGACCATTCGTCACGTGCTGACGTGAAGTGGACGATTTCGCGTTCCATTTCCTTCTTGTCGGCCATGGCGCGGGCAGCTGCGGTGCGGACTTCGACCAGCGTGTCTTCCATTTCCTGGATGATCAGGCGGGCGATTTTTTCGGGGTTTTCAGCACCGTCCAGCATCGCGTTGATGTTGGAGTTGATGATGTCACCGAGGCGGGAGAATAGACCCATTTGGGTATCCTTTCGTGTGTTGACTGGGAGGGGACTAGAAGAACAGGCCGCCGAGGAAGGCGCCGATGCCGAAAAACATCCAGCTCTCTGCGGGGCGGGTCGACAGCCAGCGGCCAAATCGGCCAGCGTCGCTGCGAGCTTCTGTTCGGTAATTACGGTCGTCCATCTTGGGCTTGGTCCTTCTTGTTGGTTGCGACGCCCCCGTCGCTCTGAGTGCCAATCTCATTTCAAGGACCGTGCCAAGTGAAAATTAATTTCATAGTTCGTTGTTATATATAAGAAAAAAAGATTTCAGCTCTATTCGGTTAAGAATTAAATGGCGAAATAGACGAAAAAATTAGTCGATTATGTAATAGATATTGGCTAAATAGACCTAATGATTGGCGAAACCACCCAGCTTATTGGCGAGGCCCCGGCCTGGCTCAGCGCACAGGAGCATGTCTCCCGTGTCGCGCCGCTGGAGCGGCCAATCCTTGTTATTGGCGAGCGGGGGACGGGCAAGGAGCTGATCGGCGAGCGGCTTCACTTCCTGTCAAAGCGCTGGGAAGGCCCATTCGTGAAGGTCAATTGCGCCGCCTTGTCAGAGCAATTGCTGGATTCCGAACTGTTCGGCCATGAGCGCGGCGCGTTTACCGGCGCGACGGAGCAGCGCAAGGGCCGCTTCGAACTGGCGGATGGGGGGACGATCTTCCTTGACGAGATCGCGACAGCCAGCCAGCAGGTGCAGGAAAAGCTGCTGCGTATCGTGGAATATGGTGAGTTCCAGCGCCTTGGCGGCTCGCGCGTGCTCAGCACCAATGTACGCATTGTGGCGGCGACAAACGCGGACCTTCCGGCAATGGCCGAGCGCAATGACTTTCGCGCTGACCTGCTCGACCGTCTGGCCTTCGATGTCATCACGCTACCGCCACTGCGCGCGCGTCCGGGAGATGCGAGCCTTCTGGCGGACTTTTTTGCGCGCCGCATTGCCATTGAAATGGCACAGGACTTTCCGGGATTTGCGCCATCGGCCGTGGCGGCTATCGAAAGCCATGATTGGCCCGGCAATGTGCGCGAATTGCGCAATTTCGCGCAGCGACTGGCCCATCGCTCCATGCTGGAGGCACCGAACGAGCCGGTGCGGTTTGATCCGGCGGCGCTGGACCCGTTTGCGTCCCCCTGGCGCCCGGGTGCCGCCCGCAAGGAAGCGCCGGTCCGTTCCGCAGCGCCCGCTGAGCCTGCTCTCAGCGCCCGGCATGGGCCGGTCGATTTCAATGCTGAGATCAGCCAGATGGAATTGCGGCTGATCGATGAGGCGATGGCAGGGGCCCAGGACCATCAGGGCAAAGCGGCCGAAGCGTTGGGTCTGACCTATCACCAGTTTCGCGGCCTGCTGAAAAAGCACGGATATGGCAAGAAAGCCGGCACGATTGCGGGCGTTTAGACTGGCTGGAGAAAGATTAACCTTGGATAAGCAAGGGTTTTCGGCAAATCGATTCGCGTCGGCCACAAATCTGCGCCATACTTCCAAGTCTCGAATAGCAAAGGAGACCGCCCATGCAGATACAGATTACTGGCAAGCATATGGATCTCGGAGAGGCTCTCAGGAGCCGCATCGAAGACGGCCTCGAGGCGGCGGTCAGTAAGTATTTCAGTCGAACGGGGGAGGCGAGCGTCTTCGTCTCGCAACAGGGCCACCTCGTGGAAGTCGATTGCAATGTTCACCTGCCATCCGGCATTGTGCTGCAATCGACCGGCAAAGCCGGTGACCCGTATGCGGCCCTCGAAGACAGCCTTGGCAAAATGGAAAAGCGCGTGCGCCGCTACAAGCGCCGCCTGAAGGACCACCACGCCAATCCAACGGCGCCACTTCCCGCTGAAATCGCAACCGGCGCTGTCTTCACGGTCAACGGCCATGGCGCCGATAGCGACGATCATGACGACGAGGTGGAAGACATTTCCGATGTGCCGCTGACAGTGGCTGAAACATCCGTGAATATTCGGAAAATGACCGTTTCCGAGGCGGTTATGCAGCTGGAACTGCAGGAGGTTCCGGCGCTCATGTTCAGGAATGCTGGCCATGATGGCCTGAATATGGTCTACCGCCGCCCGGATGGGCATATCGGTTGGGTTGATCCGGCCAATACTCCCAGGAACTGAAGCCCGCACACGGAAGCAGCGTTTATGGCAACCGATCTCAGCTCCCTGCTAAAAGGCGGGATCATTCTACCTTGTTTCGAGGCCTCAAGCCGGAAACAGGCTTTGCATGCCCTGTCTGAAGAGCTTGGAAACGTCACGGGTATCTCGGCGCGCGAGATCGAGGATTCGGTCATGGAGCGGGAGCGCCTTGGATCGACAGGTGTCGGTGAAGGCGTTGCCATTCCGCATGCGCGCGTTGATGGCATCGACGCGCCAATTGGTGGTTTCATGCGTCTGGCGACAGGCGTGGACTTCGAGGCCATCGACGACCGGCCCTGCGACCTGATCTTCATGTTGCTGGCACCCCTGTCGGCAGGCGCAGACCATTTGCGGGCACTCGCGCAGGTCAGCCGGGTTTTCCGGCAGCCAGCCGTGCGGGACGCGTTGCGTGAGGCCGTCACGGTTGATGATGTCAAAGCGATCATCTGCAAGGAATCAGTCGAAACCTCGATCTGATCTCTGTCACATCTGAATGAAAAGGCCCGCTGGTTCGCACCAGCGGGCCTTTTGTTTGCTGTCGAGGGGCGACGGAAGACTCAGCCCTCGCTTGGCTTGTCTTCAGCAAAGCCGCGATTCTCGAGCAGGGGTTCAATGGTCGGATCCGACCCCCGGAAATTGCGGTATAGCTCATCGGCTTCCCGCGTGCCGCCGGCCTCGTAGATCCATTTCTTGAGCTTGGCCGCGAGTTCCGGATTATAGATGTCGCCCGATTGCTTGAACGCGGCAAATCCGTCGGCATCGAGAATTTCTGCCCAGAGATAACCATAATAGCCGGCCGAATATCCGCCTGAGAATATGTGGCTGAAATATTGCGAGCGATAGCGCGGCTCGATTTCTGGCGGTATGCCATATTCTTCCAGAACTTCCTTTTCAAAGGCCCGCGCGTCTGTGATCTTTGCTGCCTCTTCGGAGGACAGCGAGTGCCAGCGCAGGTCGAGCAGGGAGGCTGCGATGTATTCGGTCGTCTTGAAGCCCTGATTGAAAGTGGCGGCGGCATTCATCTTGTCGACCAGCGTCTGCGGAATGATTTCGCCTGTCTTGTAGTGCTTGGCATACTTGGCCAGCACTTCCGGGTCATCTGCCCAGTGCTCGAGAACCTGGGCGGGAAATTCGGTATAGTCGCGCGGGCCGTCGACGCCCGAGAAGGTTGCATATTTCACCTGGGTCAGCAGGCCGTGCAGACCGTGACCGAATTCGTGGAAAAGGGTTTCCACCTGGTCATAGGAGAGCAGCGTGGGCTCGCCTTTTGCCGGCGGCGTGATGTTCAGGTTGTTGGCGACAATGGGACGGATGTTCTCGCCGACATTCGAGGCAGAGCGGAATGAACTCATCCATGCGCCGCCACGTTTGGAATCGCGTGAATACATGTCCGCCATGAAGAGGCCGAGATGTTCGCCGGTTGCGAGGTCCTTGAGGTTCCACGCCTGAACATCAGGGTTCCAAGTCTCGGTGGCGACGGGGGTAAAGCCGATGTTGAACAATTGGGTGGCCACATCGAAAACGCCCTGCCGGACGGCGCCGATTTCAAAATAGGGCTTGAGCGCCGTCTCGTCGAAGGCGTATTTCGCCTGGCGCACCTTGTCGGCGTAGAACCACCAGTCATACCCCTCCAGCTGGAAGTCATCGCCGATCAGGGCCTGCATGTCGGCGCGTTCTTCTTTCGCGCGCTCCAGCGCAGGCGCAAGAACGCGCACGAGGAAAGCCTCCGCCTGCGCGGGTGTCTTCGCCATACGCGGCTCAAGCTGGTAGGCCGCGTGGGAGGCATATCCCATCAGCTCGGCCCGCTTGGCGCGCAATTCGGCAATCCGTATCAGGATCGGCCCATTGTCATACTCGCCGGAAGAGGCGCGCATGCGATAGCCATCGAACATCTTGCTGCGCAGGTCGCGATTCTCGCCCTGCGTCATGAAGGTCTCGTAGACGGAACGGTCGACGGTCAGGATCCATTTGTCCTCTCCCTCCACCTTGATCGCGTTCTTGAAGTCGTCAGGCAGGCCGGCAAGGTCTGCTTGGTCGGTGATTTCGATTTCAAAGGTTTTCGTCGCAAGCAGCAGGTTCTTGCCAAACAGGGTTGTCAGGCCCGACAACTCCTCATTGATCGCGGCAACCTGGGCCTTGACGTCCGGGCTGAGGGCAGCGCCCCTGCGCACGAAACTGCGATGCGTGAGTTCAAGCAGACGCGCATCCTGTTCATCCAGCCCCAGACGGTCGCGCTTTGCGTAAACCGCCTGTACCCGTTCGAAGAGGGCAGGGTTGAAACCGATCGCATCGGATTCCCGTGTCAGCATCGGATAGATTTCCGCTTCCAATTCACTGAGCGTGTCATTGATATCGGTGTTGGTGATATTGCTGAACGTCTTCATCACCTTGTCGAGCGCAGCGCCGGACTGGTCGAGTGCAACAATCGTGTTGTCGAAAGTTGGTGCGTCGGGATTGTCGACAATTGCGGCGATCTCTTCGCGCTGCTCCAGCAAGCCCTGCTTTACGGCGGGCAGATAGTGCGCGTCGCGAATGGCGCTGAATGGCGGCACACCGAAATCAGCGGTCCATTCCTGGCGGAAGGGATTACCGCGCAATTCAGCTTCCGTGACAGTGATGTCCGGCAGCGGCGCGGCGGTCGTCTGAGCGACAGCTTCCGTTTCGATCTTCTCGCTTGAGGGCTTGTCGCAGGCGGGTACGGTCAGGGTGATCGCGGCGGCCGTGCCGATCAATAAATGCTTGGCGGTCATCAAGTATCCTTAATCTGGTTGGTACCGGTCTATCGTCAAACCAAGGCAAAAACCAGCGCTCTGGAACGGCTCAGCCAGCAAGGCGTGCAATTGTCGCGTGATATTCCGCGATTGTCTCCTCGAACAGCTGCGCGACGGGTTTGATGTCGCGGATCCGCCCCGCCACTTGCCCCGTCAGCGCGATCCCGGCTTCGAGATCGCCGCCGAAGTAGACGGCCTGGGTATCGGCAAACTCGCCGAAAATATTTGGGCTGCCTTCGGTTTCAAGCCGCGTGGTGCGCTCGGTGCGCAGGGCCCGCAGGGCGGGGCCGGGGCCGGATCGGTTAAGGAAAACCGTATCTGTTGCCTCCGCGCCGACGATGGCGTCCTTCCAGTTCTGGTGCACGGGGCTCTCGGACGATGACAGGATACGTGTGCCCATCAGCACGCCTTCGGCGCCGAGGGCAAAGGCGGCTGCCATCGTGCGGCCATCGGTGATGCCGCCAGCGGCTACGACCGGCACATTCACTTTTTCGCAGACGAGCGGGATCAACACCATGGAGGCCACATCTTTCGGGTTCTTGAAGCCGCCGCCTTCACCGCCCTCCACGATAAGGCCGTCCACGCCCGCCTCGATGGCGCGCAGCGCGCCCTGCAGGCTCGGCACCACGTGGAAGACTGTCAGCCCGGCCTCTTTCAGCATGCTTGTATACTTCATCGGGTCACCGGCTGAGGTGGTGACGAACTTGATGCCCTGCTTGATGATGAAGTCGACAATGTTCGGGTCACGCACAAAGGCCTGCGCCACATTCACGCCGAAAGGCTTGTCGGTCAGGTCGCGCATCTTGAGGATTTCCTCGCGGATGGCATCCAGTTCGCCGGAGGACGTTTCGATGATGCCCATGCCGCCAGCATTGGAGACGGCTGACGAAAGATGCGAGCGGGCAATCCAGCCCATGGCAGCCTGAATGATCGGCTTTTCGATGCCCAGCATTTCGGTGATGCGGGTCTTTACGGGCTTGCTTGTCATGAACGTCTCCTGCCTTTGTTTTCTTATTTGGTGCGGCCATGCCCCAAGGGCAGCGCAAGCGGCTTAGCTGCCACGCGGCACCGGCGTGCCATAGCGATGCGCGAAGTGCCGGGCGATGCTGCGGGCGCTGGGCAGATAGCGCAGGCCATTGGCCTCTTGCACATCCACGTCCGGATGCACCTGCGTGTCGGGATGCAGCACGAGCGTGGGGGCATTGTGACGTCCCTCGCCAATCAGGGCCACGATCTCGGCCCTTGGGTGCTCCAAACCGACATGCACGATATCCACCGCGTCCCGTATGGCTGGAAAGTAGCTGAGCACACCCCAGATCTCAGCGCATTCCGGGCAAAACTCACGGCGGCCATTCGCCTCAAATCCCGGCGGCAACAGGAACAGGACATCCTTCGGCATGGGCACTCCTCCAATCAATGATCTGTCGGTCATAGTATGCCTCTGCCCCTAAGTCATGGCGTGACACGAAGAGGTTGGCCCCTATGCTGGCCCGAACGTTTGAGGAGGTGCCACCGATGCCCGAGATGAAACAGATCGTGCTGAAGCGCTATTGCGACGGGCCGCCCGTGCCGGAAGACTTCGCGCTTGAGACTGCGGCCCTGCCGGAGCCGAAAGAAGGCCAGTTCCGCGTGGCGCATGTCTGGAGCTCTGTTGATCCCGGCACGCGCTCGCGTCTGTCAGGCGGCGATTCCTATGCCATGGCCCTTCCGCTCGGCAAGCCGATCGACGGTTTCAGTGTCGGCATCGTGGATGCCAGCGAGAATCCAGACTTCCCGGTCGGCACCAAAGTCTTCTGCGCCGGTGGCTGGAAGACGCATTCGATCCAGTCGGGCAGGGGCTTTGTCGGCAAGGTGCCGGAAGCGCCCGTGCCGCTCAGCGCCTGGATAGGTGTCCTCGGCGTGCCGGGCCTGACGGCCTGGTTCGGGATGAAGACGGTCGCGAAGTTCAAGGAAGGCGATGCCGTACTTGTGACGTCCGCTGCCGGGCCGGTTGGCGCCACGGCGGGCCAGCTCGCAAAGGCCTGGGGCGCGTCGAAAGTGGTTGGCATTGCCGGCGCGGATTCCAAGTGCGCTTTCCTGACGGATGAGGCCGGGTTTGATGCGGCGATCAATTACAAGACAGCGACAGATCTGACGGCGGCCATCGCCGAACACTTTCCAAAGGGCGTCGATGTCCTGTTCGACAATGTCGGTAATGAGATGGTCAACCGCGTCCTGCCGCTGATGGCGCTCAACGGGCGCATCTGCATTTCAGGACAGGTCGCCGACTATAACCTGACGCCGGAGGAGACGCCCGGCATCGTCAACACCAAGCCCTTCATCACGCACCGTGTGAACATGCAGGGTCTCGTCGTATTCGATTTCGCCCGTGACTTTCCCGAAGCCCTCCAGACAATGGCCGGCCTGCTGGCGAGCGAGGAACTGAAGAGCAATGAAGAACGCTTCGAGGGCATCGCGGCCATGCCCGAAGCCTTTTGCGGCCTCTTCCGCGGCGAGAATTTCGGGCGGCGTGTTGTGAAAGTGGGAGAAGAAGCATGAGCACGAACTACGACATCACGCAGGATAAGTGGGAGCGTTTCACCTTCTCCCGCGAGGGGCGTGTCCTCACAGCTGCGATCACGTCAGACCATCCGGTCAACGGCGTTGACGAACAGATGCACACAGAGCTCGCGCTCGTTTTCAACTGCCTGCAGCGCGACAGCGAGAGCGACATCATCATCCTCACGGCCAAGGGCCGCGCCTTTTGTGCGGGTGGGGACTTCGACTGGTTCGAGGAGCAGATCAATCATCCTGAGCGCTTCCGCGCCATCGGCTGGGACGCCAAGCAGATCGTCACGACCCTGCTCAATATGGAAAAGCCGATCCTTTGCCGCATGAACGGCGCGGCGGCCGGTCTCGGTGCGACGATTGCGCTGCTCTGCGACATCATCATTGCGGACGAGACGGCAAAGATCGGCGACCCGCATGTGAAGGTCGGCCTTGTCGCCGGCGATGGCGGCGCGCTGATATGGCCCCAGCTGATCGGCTTTGCCAAGGCCAAGGAATTGCTGATGACGGGCGACCTGCTGAGCGCGAAAGAGGCTGAACGCATCGGCCTGATCAACTATGCCGTCCCTGCCGCAGAGCTTGACGCCAAGGTGGCGGAACTCGTGGCCAAGCTGCAGGCCAATCCGAAATGGGCCGTGCGCTGGACCAAGACGACCGCCAACATTCCGCTGCGTGCGCTGGCAGCCCAGCTCATGGATGCCAGTATCGGCTGGGAGAGCGTGTCGAACTATCTGGGGGATCGCCGCGAAGCTGTGACAGCCTTCAAGGAAAAGCGCTCACCAGATCTGAAGGGGGACTGACATGCGTCTGCGCCCGCCGAGCCACTATGAGTACGCCACACTGACTGACCTCTGTATGCGGTCAAAGGCCGTTTGGGGCTATCCGGATGACATGCTGGAGGAGTTCCGCGCGGAACTCACCATCGCCGAAGAAGACGTGGAATCCAGCATCGTTATTGTCGCGGACGATATCCGCGGCATTGCCGGTGTTGCGCAGGTCGCACTGGACGGTCAGACCGCATGGCTTGAGAAACTTTTTGTCGAGCCGACGCGCCTGGGCGAAGGCACCGGCCAGATGATGTATGTCTGGGCCTGCCGTGTCGCACAGGATTCCGGGGCCGCGGATCTCGTGATTGACTGCGATCCTGACGCGATGAAGTTCTACACACGGATGGGTGCCGAGCCGGACGGCGAAGCTGAGTCGCCGTCCATTTCAGGTCGCATGCTGCCTCGCCTCGTGCACCGGCTCCATCCCATGCGCGCACGCTGAGCCTTGCGCGACATTGCGATCAGGCCGTTCTGGACTTGTCAGGCGCCGTATCGAATTCATTGAGGTCTGGAACACGGCCAAAGGCGATCTTGGCGCCGGCATAGCCGCCCGGTGGCTCGTTATGGGTCCCGAGCGACACAACGCAGGTGCCATGGCGCGCGTTCAAGGCGTCCATAGCGTCCGTTACCCGCTCCCAACGGTGGCGCTCCGAGCGGCTGTCTTCGTGGTCGAACAGGTCCGCGCTGGCTTCGCCGCTCTGGTTCAGTCCGTGCAGGATGACCGAGACCTTCTTCAGTCGGCTGGTCCGCAGGGCGGCAAGACCTGTGTCGAAGAGCAGGCTCGCCTCGTGCAGGAATGTGTGATCGTCGCGCGCGGGAAAGAAGCCGCGCTCCCCGCTCCAGCGCCGCCCATCGGTACATGACATGGAAACGGCGAGCATGCTGGCCGTATAGTTCTCCCGGCGCAGCCGACGCGCCGCCTTGGCCGTCAGCAGGCGCAGGCACTCGCGCGCCTTTGCGGGCTGGCGCCAGTCATTCGACAGGACACGGCCATGCCCGAACATCCGCCGCACAGTCTCGGGGCGTGACACGGCATAGCCATGCAGCTGCGCCCACATGCGCTCGCCCTCAACACTGTTCCAGATATGGCGGGCCTGCTTGGCCGAAAGGTTCCAGAGCTGCTCGACCGTATAGACGCCGGCCCGGCCAAGGCGTGCATACATGCCGCTGGAAATGCCGGGCAGGTCCTTCAGTTCCAGATCAAACAGGCGCCCCGGCAGGTCTTCCGGGCGCAGGATGACGAAGCCGTTCGGCTTGTCCATCTCTGCTGCGACCTTGGCGAGGAACTGGTTCGGGGCAAGCCCTATGGAGGGCGTCAGCCAAGGCCCGACATTCTGGCGCAGGCCTTCGCGGATGTCTGCGGCGAGGGTCTCGCAGCGTTGGCGCTCCGAGCCGCTCAGGGCGCACTCCATTTCATCGACCGACCACACCCGGTGCACGGGCGTATGACGGTCGATTTCCGCCAGGATCTCGTGATGCAGCTTCACATAGACTTCATGGCGCGCCACGGGCAGGGCGATATCCGGGCAGAGGGCCAGCGCCTCGCGCACGGATGTGCCCCGCTGGATACCTGCCTGTTTGGCAAGGTAACACCGGGCGATAAGGCTCGTATGGTCCGATTGGAGCGGGATGACGCCCACCGGGCGATCGCGCAGTTCAGGGCGCAATTGCTTCTCCGCGTTTGCAAAGAACGCGTCGAAGTCGATGTAGAGGGACTCGATCTTTGTCGGCTGGCGCATGGCGGCTCCTGTAAAAGAACATAAGCAGAACATTTTATCGGAGTCGAGTGACTTCAGCGCCGCACATGGATCGAAAATTTGACGGCGGGGTCTGTCGGCGCTATCTGCGTTTTTGTGGTGATTTGGCCGGTCGGCTTGCAGCCACGTTAAACAAGTCGCTAAAAGGCCGCGCGGAACTGCCAGCAGATGCCTGCAATCCGCCTCCCTTTCTCGCGATGCCGAAGAACTGGAGTCATGGCGATGCCGATCAGAATCCCCGATACCCTTCCCGCCCGCGATGTGCTCGTGCGCGAGGGGGTCTCCGTGATGAGCGAGACGGATGCCGTCCGTCAGGATATCCGTCCGCTGCAGATCGGCCTCCTGAACCTGATGCCCAACAAGATCCGCACCGAGGCGCAGATCGCGCGCCTGATCGGCGCCTCGCCGCTGCAGGTCGAGCTGACGTTGATCATGGTTGGCGGGCACACCCCCAAGAATACGCCAGAAGAGCACCTGATCAGCTTCTACCAGAACTGGGAGGACGTGCGGGATCGCAAGTTCGACGGCTTCATCATTACCGGCGCGCCTGTCGAGACGCTGGAATATGAAGACGTCGGCTATTGGCAGGAACTCACCGAAATTCTCGATTGGACGCGCACCAATGTCCATTCCAGCTTCTTCATTTGCTGGGGCGCCATGGCGGCGGCCTGGCACCTGCACGGCGTACCCAAGCACACGCTGGCGGAGAAGGCGTTCGGCGTTTACCGCCACCGCAATCTCGTGCCGACATCGCCGTTCCTCTCCGGCTTTTCCGACGATTTCCAGATCCCGGTCAGCCGCTGGACCGAAGTGCGCGCGGATGACATTGCCAAGGCGCCGGGCCTCGAGTTGCTGATGGAATCAGATGTGACGGGTCCGTGCCTCCTGTCGGAGCCTGCCGCCCGTAATCTCTACTGCTTCAACCATATCGAATATGATTCGACCTCGTTGAAGGAAGAGTACGAGCGCGATGTGTCCGTCGGGAAACCGGTGAACCTGCCTAAGGGTTATTTCCCGCAAGACGATGCCAGTGCCCAGCCGCTGAACCGCTGGCGCAGCCATGCCCACCTTCTTTTCGGCAACTGGATCAACCAGGTTTACCAGACCACGCCGTTTGATGCGGCGCTGATCGGGCAGGACTAGCACATCCGGCTTTCCCGCTTGGGGCAATCGCATTAGGTATCGCCCATGACCAGTTTTGCTCCCGAACCCGCCCATGTCACCGAACTCCGCCGCCAGCTGTCGCGCTGGGTGACCGAGAAGATGCCGCGCGAGAAACGCCGCGAATGGGACAAGGCCCATACATGGGACCGGGACCTGTTCAAGGAACTCGCCGAGATGGGCCTGATCGGCCTGACCATTCCGGAAGAATATGGCGGGCAGGGCGAGGATATCTACGCCGCTGCCGCCGTGATCGAGGAACTCTGCCAGGGCGGCCCCAGCATGGCGGGCCCCTTCATCCATGCGGCCTTCTATGGCGGCCTCAACATTTCCGAGAACGGCTCAAAGGAGCAGAAGGAAGCCCTTTTGCCCAAGCTGGCGCGCGGCGAAATGTTCCTCTGCTATGGCCTGTCCGAACCCAATGTGGGCGGCGACCTGCCCAGCGTCGAAACGCGCGTTATCCGCGACGGCGATGAGATCGTCATCAATGGCGCCAAGCGCTGGTGCACAGGCGCGGACTGGTCCGACTATATCTACTGCCTTTGCCGCTCCGGCGGGCCGGAAGACCGCCACGGCAACCTCACCTTCGTCCTTGTGCCCACGAACGCGCCGGGTGTCTCGATGCAGCCGCTCGAACATGCCAATCTGCGCTACACGGACTCGATGGACGTCTATCTCGATGATGTCCGCCTGCCGGCCAGCGCCATCGTCGGTGGCCCCGAAAAATGGAACAAGGGCTGGGAGGCGCTTGCAGGCCGCGCCCTCGATGTCGAGAAGATCGAGATCACCGCTGTCGCCTATGGCATCGCCCGCGCCGCGCTGGAAGAGGCCTGGACCTATGCGCAGGAGCGCACCCAGTTCGGCAAGCCGATCTCCAAGCATCAGGCCATCGCCCACAAGCTGGTCACTGCCCGCACCAAGCTCGCCGCCTGCCGCCACATGCTCTACCACGCCGCCTGGCTCGCCAGTGAGCACATGCCCTGCAGCGTCGAGACGGCCATGGCAAAGCTCTATGTTGCCGACACCGGCGTCGAGATCGGCCTTGCCTGCCAGCAGGTCATTGGCGCCTATGGCTTGTCTGACGCCTACGACATCGAACGCAATGTCCGCGACCTGCTCGGCATGCCCATTGTCGGCGGCTCGTCGGATATCCAGAAGAACAATCTGGCGCGGATGTTGAGACTGTAGATGACAACCGAGACGCTGGAGTCGCCTGAGCTTTCCTACGCGTCCTATTTTGACGATCCGCTGAAGCGGCGCCTTATCCGCACGGTTGAGCGCATGTCCGGCCAGCCGAAGATCAAACAGCTCTACGAGCATTACCGCGATCATCTCGCCCGTGACGTGCCCTTCTTCGAGGCCGCCATGCGCCTGCTCGATCTCGACGTGCAGTTCTCTGCGTCGCGCCTTGCCGAAATCCCGCGCACCGGCCCGCTGGTGATTGTTGCGAACCATCCTTTCGGCGTGCTCGATGGCCTCGTCATCTGCTGGCTGACGAGCTTGCGCCGGATGGATTTCAAGGTGCTTACCAATTCGGCCCTCGACGGCGTGCCCGAGGCGCGCCCCTATATCCTGCCCGTGGACTTTTCCGGCACGAAGGCGGCCCTCGCCGCCAATGTCACGATGCGCAAGGAAGCGCTGGATCATGTGAAGGCTGGCGGCTGCGTCATCGTCTTTCCCGGTGGCGGCGTTGCCACGACACCGCGCCCGTTTGACCGCACCGCCGTGGACGACGAATGGAAACCCTTCACGGCCAAGCTGATCTCGCATTCAGGCGCGCATGTGACGCCTGTCTATTTCGAGGGCCAGAACTCGCGCCTCTTTCAGCTCGCCAGCCACTTTTCGCTCGAGCTGCGCCTCGCCCTCGTCTTCCGCGAAGTAAAACGCCGCATGGGAACAGCCCTGCCAGTTGTCATCGGCGAAACATTGACGCCGGACGCGCTCAAGGATGCCGGCAAGCGCAAGGGCCTGATGGAATTCCTGCGAGCGCAAACATACGGGCTTGCGCCTGTGAGCCAGACCTTGCGATATGATGCGGCGACACGCCGTTTCATGGCGAAAAAGCCGTTGGTATTCCGCTAGGGGTGGAGGAATCAAATGAGTGATCCGCTGGGAGATGCTGTCGAATCGGCGATTGGGTACGCTGGCGCCGATGCGGTCGCAGGCCTTGCCGGTGGTCGGCGCGAGGCGAATGATACTCGCTGCCTGAATTGCGGCGAACCGCTCAAGGCCAATTATTGCCCAGAGTGCGGGCAGGGCGCACACAGTCTTCGCCGCCCGTTCTGGTCGCTTCTCGGCGAGAGCGTGGAGACACTCTTCTCTATCGACAGCCGCTTTGCGCAAACAGTGCCTGACCTGATTGTGCGCCCCGGGCGCATGACGCGCCACTATCTCGATGGCCAGCGCGCCCGCTTCCTTCCGCCCTTCCGTCTTTATGTGCTCGCATCGCTGATCTTTTTCATTCTCATGCCGTTGGTCATGGGGAAGGGTGTCGCGTTCATGCCCAAGGGCACCCAGAATTTCGAGGACGCCCGGGCCGAAATCGAAGCGTCCCATGCCGATGGCGACATGACCGACGAAGAATACCAGTCTGCGATCCGCGGTCTCGACCAGGCTGAACAGGTCTGGCGTGGCGGCATACCGGGGCTGGTAACGCCGTCAGGGCTAAATGCCGAAGGTGACGCCGCAGCAACGCCTCCGGATGAGGAATGGGCCGGGTTCATGCCGCGTGAGGCGCTGGACGCCGTGCGTGAGGCCGGTGCCAACGGCGACAAGGATGCGGCCCGCTTTGCTGAAATCATGGACGAGCCTGGACGGTTGGCCGAGGAGACCCAGCGGTGGATCCCGCGGATGATGTTCATACTGCTTCCGGTCTATGCCTGCCTGCTCGCACTGGTCTATTTCTGGCGGCGGCAGTTCCTGTTCTTCGACCACCTGATCGTTTCGCTCCACTTCCATTCTGCGCTCTTCTTCGCCATGGCGATCGGCCTTCTCCTCGTGCCGTTCATCGGGCTCGGCTGGGTCAGCCTCGCGCTGATTGTCTATTCCAATGTCTACCTCTATCGCCTGAACCGGGTGGTGTACGGACGGGGCCAGTTCAGCTCGATATTGAGAACGCTGACGCTCGATAGCCTTTACATATTCGTCCTGCTGTCTGCCCTGCTCATGGCCGTCATTCTGGGCGCGCTGTCATTGTAGGAGGCGAAGAATGATCCGGGATCTGGTCATGCGCCGGGCGACGGTCGACGATGCGGCGGCATTGGCCCAAATACACATGGAGGCAAGGGCGGCGGCAATGCCATGGCTTGCCGTGGTGCATACGCCTGACGAAGTCTTTCAGTATTTCCGGCAAGTCGTGATCCCCGGATCAGACGTTTGGCTTGCCGCGAGTCCTGCCGGAATCGCCGGCTTCTCTGCGCGCCTTGGCAACGAACTGGACCACCTCTATGTCGCCGTGCCTTTCTGGCGGCAGGGAGTCGGCGCCGCATTGTTAAAGATGGCCATGCTCACTGTTCCCCGGCTGCAATTATGGACATTCCAGCGAAATAGCGGTGCGCGGCAATTCTATGAAGGGCACGGTTTCACGGCCGTGGCATTCACCGATGGAACGGAGAATGAGGAACGTGAGCCAGACGTTCGATACCGGTGGGAGGAACCGTATGATCACGCCTGACGAGTTACGCGCAGCAGCACTTTCCTTGCCCCATGCGATCGAGAAACCGCATTTTGACTGGGCCAGTTTTCGCGTTGATGTGCCCAAGGGCAAGATCTTCTGCACGCTGCCGCCGCACCATGATTTCTCGAACGTGTTCCTCACACCTGAGGAACAGGCCATGCTGGTCGAGGCCGAGCCGGACATCTTCTTCAAGGTGCCCAATAAGTGGGGCGACAAGGGCGCCACGTCCATTCGGCTTGCCGCCTGCGACGAGGCCACACTCCGCTCCGCGCTCGCCATGTCCTGGCGCCACGCCGCCCCGGCAAAATACCACGACGAACTGAAGCCTTGATCGTTTCGCGTTCAGGTCTAGTCTCCGACCATGCCTGATACATTCACCCCGACCGACACGCTCGCCAATGCCCGCGCACTGGCGCCTGAACTCGCCGCCCGCGCCGCTGAAATGGAAGAGGTGCGCCGCCTGCCGGCCGACCTCGCCGCGAAAATGGCCACAGCTGGCCTGTTCCGGATGGTCACGCCCAAAAGCTTCGGGGGCCTGGAGCTGACGCCCCGCGAAATCGTTGAAGCCGTCGAAGCTGTCGCCACCGCAAATGCCAGCGCGGGCTGGTGCGCCATGATCGGCGCCACGACTGCGCTGAACGCGGCCTATATGGCACCTGCCACCGCCAGCGAAATCTATTCAGATCCGGACATCATCACAGGCGGCGTGTTCGCCCCCATGGGCAAGGCCGTTGACGAAGGCGATCATTACCGCGTCTCAGGGCGTTGGCAGTGGGGCTCGGGTTCGGCCAATTGCACGTGGCTCTGCGGTGGCTGCACGGTCTGGGAAAATGGCGAGATGAAGCGCCTGCCCAGCGGAGCGCCGGACGCGCGTATGATGGTCTTCCCGGCCAGCCAGGCGACCCTGCTCGACACGTGGCACGTCATGGGTCTCAAGGGCACGGGGTCAGGCGACTTCGAGGTCAAGGACATCATTGTGCCGAAGGCGCAGTCCGTGTCCCTGATGGTCGATCAACCGCACGAGACAGGCGGCCTGTTCAAGTTTCCGGCCTTCGGGCTCCTGTCCCTCGGCGTATCAGCTGTTGCGCTCGGCAATGCGCGCGGCGCACTGGATGCCTTCGCCGCCTTGGCGACCACCAAGAAATCGCAAGGCTCATCAAAGACGCTTGCCGAACGCCAGACCATGCAGGCCGAGTTTGCCAAATGCGAAGCGGCATGGCGCGCGGCCCGCGCTTATCTCTTCGACGAGATCGACCAGACATGGGCGGTGGCGACAGGGGAGGGGGCAATTCCCATGGAGCGCCGCGCCGCGCTCCGCATGGCCTGCACCCACATGACCCGCACAGGCGCCGACATTTGCCGCACGCTCTACGATCTCGGCGGCGGCGCCGCCCTGTTCGAGTCCTCGGACCTGCAACGTCGGTTCCGGGATAGTCACGCGATCACCCAGCATATCGTGACCGCACCTTCGACATGGGAACTGACGGGTCGCATCCTGTTCGGCCTGCCCACCGATGGCGGCATGGTCTAGCGCGCAATCTCCAACTGCAGAATCCTTGGAAATGTGACTGGTAAATTCTGCCGGGAAAGTGTCAGTTATTGAAAACAAAGGCGCGTCTTCGCGCAATTAATGAGAGGGACGTCCCATGAAAGTTCACGGATTGATGATGGCCGCCTCGCTGGTGGCACTCGCCGCCACTGGCTGCACCAGCAAGATGGCTGGCCAGGAACCGGACCTTTATGTAGAGGCCCCCGAACCAGCGGCTGAAACGCCGACCCCAACGCCAATCGCGACCGACCCAATGGCCATCGACACCAGCACGGCCTGGGGCGCTTACCTGTCCGACTTCCTGGAATCCTATTTCCCGATCAATCCTGACTTCGCCATCTATCAGGGGCGCCATGAATTCGACGGCCAGCTTCCCGACTGGTCGCCTGCCGGCCTGAAGCTCGCTGCCGACCAGCGCACGCAGGCCATCGAGGCAGCCGAAGCCCTCGACGATTCAGAACTGTCCGAGACCGACAAGTACGAGCGCAGCTACCTGATCCATGTCCTGCAGGGCGAACTGTTCTGGCTGACGGAGGCTGACTGGCCCCACAAGAACCCGGATTTCTATAGCGGTGCGCTGGACCCGAACGTCTATATCGCGCGGCCCTATGCAGACGCCGAAACGCGAATGAAGGCCTTCATCAAGTACGCCAAGAATGTTCCCGCCGCCGCAAAGCAGATCGAGGCGAACCTTGAGCTGCCGCTGCCTGAAACCTATCTCAAATATGGTCAGGCCGGCTTCGGCGGTTTCGCCGAATATTATTCGGGCGACGCCAAGGCCGCCTTCGCGGATGTGAAGGACGAGGCCCTGCAGGCCGAGTTTGATGCGGCCACGGCTGCCGCGTCCGTCGCGATGCAGCATCTTGCCGATCATATCGGCTCGGTTCCAGCCACGAAGGACGGCTATGCCCTCGGCGCCGAGAAATTCTCCGACATGGTGCGTCTCACAGAAGCGGTCGATATCCCGCTGGCTGAGCTGAAAGCAATTGGCGAGGCTGATCTCAAGCGCAACCAGGACGCCCTGAAAGAGGCCTGCACAGCCTACGCGCCCGGCCTGTCGCTGGGCGACTGCATGACCAAAATGGGCGCCAACAAGCCCGAGGTCGGACCGGTCGAGGAAGCCCGCGAACAGCTGCCTGAACTGCGCGCCTTCATTGAGGCGAACAATATCGTCACCATTCCTGGCACCGAGCAGGCCCTCGTCGAGGAATCGCCGCCCTATAACCGGCAGAACTCGGCCTATATCGACATTCCTGGGCCCTACGAAACCGGCCTGCCATCGGTCTATTACATCTCCCCGCCAGACCCGGCCTGGGACGAGGAAACCCGCAACGCCTATGTGCCAGGCAAGGAAGACCTGCTCTTCACCAGCGTGCACGAGGTCTGGCCCGGCCACTTCCTGAACTTCCTGCATTCGAACCGGTCTGAGTCCGTGCTCGGCAAGCTCTTTGTCGGCTATGCCTTCGCCGAGGGCTGGGCGCACTATTCCGAAGAGATGATGTATGATGCGGGCCT
>JAHJYW010000025.1 GCA_018827375.1 Alphaproteobacteria bacterium | reverse complement strand
TGTTCGACAAGGCGCGGCACGACGATGATCATCAGCGCGATGACCATGCCGATGGCGAGCGTGGCCAGCAGGGCCGGATAGATAAGAGCGGATTGAACCTTCTGGCGCAGCCGCCAGGTGTTTTCCAGATAGATCGCGAGACGCTCCATCACTTCGCCCTGACGGCCGGACATTTCGCCGGCTGCGACAACGGACTTGAAGAGCGGCGGGAAAGCCCGCGGCGCGGTCGCCAGAGCATCTGCGAAACGTGAGCCTTCGGTGACCTCATTGCGGACGCGGTGGAGGATGGCGACGGTTTCGGGTTTCGCGTCTGCGGCAACTGCGGTCAGCGCCTGTTCGACGGTGAGTCCGGACTGCAAGAGGACAGCGAGCTGACGCGCAAGAAGCGCCCGGTCTTTCTCCGAGATGCGACCACTGGCGCCTTTGCCACCGCGCGCTGTCTTGGCGCTGAGCGGAGAGACCTCGACGGGCATGAGCTCGCGCAGGCGCAATTCCTTGCGGGCTGCGCGCGGGCTGTCTGCTGAGATGACGCCGCGCATGCGCTTGCCACCCGTGTCGACGGCGACGTACTCAAACGCTGCCATCGCGGGCCTCCTTGCGGCAGACCCGCAGGACTTCCGTCACGCTTGTCTCGCCAGAGAATACATAGCGGCGCGCATTCTCGATCAGGCGATGGTGATCGGCGAAGGCGACGGCTTCTATGGCATCTTCCGTGGCATCCGCATGCAGCAGGTTGCGCACGGCATTGTCGATGACCAGCAACTCATAAATTGCGATACGCCCATGGAAGCCGGTATTGCCGCACGCCATGCAGCCCTTAGGTGTGTAATGCGTGAAGGATTCGGCGGGAGGCAGATCGAGCGCTTCGTACTCGGCGGCGCCGGCGGGCGCTGGCTCTTTGCAGACATCGCAAAGCTTTCGCACCAGGCGCTGGGCCATGACAGCGCGCAGGGTGGAGGCCATGAGATAGGTTTCGACGCCCATGTCGCGCAGGCGGGTGATGGCGCCAGCGGCACTGTTTGTGTGCAGGGTGGAGAAGGCGAGGCGGCCAGTTGACGCGAATTCGAAGGCGGCTTCGGCAGTTTCAAGATCACGGATCTCGCCGACCATGACGATGTTGAAGTCCTGACGCAGGATGTTGCGAAGCGCGCGGGCAAAAGTGAGTCCGACCTTGGCATCCATCTGTGTTTGGCTAATGCCTGGCAGGCCGTACTCAACCGGGTCCTCCAGCGTCATGATGTTCACGTTGCCGGTATTGAGGCGCGAGATGGATGAATAGAGCGTCGTCGTCTTGCCCGAACCGACAGGACCGGTGACGAGGATCACGCCGTTTGGCTGGCTCAACACCTGATCGAAGCGCTGGTAGGTGTCTGAGTCCATGCCGAGTTGTTCAAGCGTCAGCAGGGCGTTCTGGGTGTCGAGGAGGCGGAGTGCGACCCGCTCGCCAAACCGGGTGGGCAGGATGGCGACACGCACGTCGATTGAGCGGCCACCGGCTTGCAGGGAGATGCGGCCATCCTGTGGCAGGCGTTTCTCGGCAATGTCTAGGCGCGCCATGACCTTGATGCGAGAGACCAGCGGTGCAGCGAGCTTGCGTGGCGGCGTGATCACTTCGACCAGATCGCCATCAATGCGATAGCGAATGGACAGTTTGTCCTCGAACGGATCGATGTGGATATCCGAGGCGCGGCGTTTCATCGCCTCATAAATGAGGCCGTTGATAAGGCGGATGACCGGCGCATCATCGCTACCGCCGAGCAGGTCTGCCGCTTCCGGGATGTCATCTATCAGGCTTTCCAGCCCGCCCCGGCTGGCCACGGCCGCCTCGATGTCAGTCGCCCCAAGGGGCCCCTGGCTAAAGGCGTTGGTAAGCGCACGATCAAAACTGGCCGCATCCATCGACTCGATGGCGTGCGCGCACCCGAGGGCCCGGCGTGCCTCGACGAGCCAGAAAGCATCCGCGCCCATGCGCACGCCCACCGTCAGGGTGTCGCGATCAGGCAGGACAATGAGGCCCTTGTCCTTGGCGAAGGCGTAAGTGAACTGGCGGGAGGATGCTGCTTGTGTGCTCATCGGATTATTGCGGGGCGGGGGATCCCAGAACCTCGCTGACAAAAGCGTCGAGCGAGTTCACCTTGTCATCCTTACCGTTCCAGAGTTCTTCAGCGCGGACGAAGCGATAGCTGCGCGCCGTTACATCGCGTGCGCTTTGGCGGTCGCGAATGACAGTGGGCCGGATAAAGACCATCAGGTTGGTACGTTTCGTGGCCGTGCCTTCGGAACGAAAGATGCGACCCGCGACTGGAATATCACCGAGGATTGGCACCTTCTCGTTTGCGACCGTGTCGGATTGCTGAATGAGACCGCCGATGACGATAATCTCGCCGCTATCCGCAAGGACGTCAGTGGTGATCTGGCGCTTGTTGAAGATGAGATCGGACGTCGCGGTCGTAATGGCGCCAGCTATGCTGGAGACCTCCTGGTTGATTTCCAGACGCACCGCGTCGTCAGATGAAATACGCGGCGTCACATCAAGCCGTACACCGATTTCCTTTCGGTCCACGGTCTGGAAAGGATTGCTGTTGTCACTGCCGAGGACAGAGCCGGTAATGATAGGGACTTCCTGACCAACCAGAAGCGATGACGTGCCATTGTCGAGCGTCATGTTGAATGGCTTTGAGAGCACGCGGGAATTGGTGTCACTTTCGACCGCCGTGAGGATGGCACCAAACAACGTGTCGCCATCCTGACCGCCAATACCGACGCTGAGTCCCGTAAGGCCGAGAAGGGAGGTAACAGCAGATGCGGCGAAAGGATTGCTGTCGCCCGTATCGAAGGGCGTATCACCGGCAACCGCGCCAGCCAGCGCAAGCAGGTTTGGCGCGGAACGCGAATAATTTGTAGACGCAAAAGGCACAGTGGAGTTGCCCGTCCCGCTGAGCAGGAATTGCAGGCCAAGTTCGCGGGCGGTGTCGTCCGACATTTCAACAATGATGGCTTCGACAAGCACCTGGGCGCGGCGTTTGTCGAGATCCTGAATGACGCGTTCAAGTGTCAGCAGGGTTTCGCTTGGCGCATTGATGACGATTGAATTTGTCGGGGCATGAAAGGCAATTGTGCTTGGTGTGACTTCGCCGCCCGTTTCTGCGCGCCGGAAAGCCATGGCGCCTGCCACTTTTTCAAGGATCGGCACGATTTCGGAGGCGTCAGCATTCTTGAGCGAAATGACGCGGAGCGTGTCCTCGACCCTGTCAGTCGCATCGAGTTGCTCGATCACTTTCAAGGCGCGGTCGACAGTGATGTCGTCGCCACGGATGACGATGGAGTTGCCTGTTTGCGAGGCGATGGCCTGGAAGTTGGAGGCGTAGGAATCTTCTCCGCCACTTTTCTGCAGTGCCATTAGGATAGATTCCATTTCGCCCGACGGTATGTTCCGGAGCGAAATGGTTTCCGTCCGGGTCCGATCCTCATCGATGCCCGCTACGAGCTGACGGATGCGGGGCATGTTGGACTCGTAATCGACAACGACCAGCGTGTTGGAGCGGGGGTTGGCGATGACCTGTCCCTGCGCGTCCACCAGCGGCTTGACCATCTGGGCGGCTTCAAGCGCATTGAAATTGTCGAGGTGTATGATTTCCGTCACGAAGCTGTTCGCACCAGCCGAGCGCGTGCCGGCTTCGGTGACTGCGGATTGTTCCGGTATGATACGATACGTGTTCTTTCCTGCCGGCACGGCTGTGAAGCCCTGCACGCGCAGTGTGGATAGGAAAACCTCGAAGACGCCTTCACGCGTGAGCGGCGTGGAAGACGTTACCGTGACGCGTTTGCCCCGGACATCCGGATGTACGATGAATGTGTAGCCGGTGACGATCGAAACGTCGGCGATCAGGGAGCTCAGTTCCACATCGTCGAAATTCAGAACATGGCGCGCAGCCTGAGCCGTGGGCTCACCGGCCTGCCCGAAAGCGGGCAGTGCGGTTGCGGCCAGCAGGACGGCCGAAAGGCCGAAGCGGAAGTTCATTCTATTCTCCCTCAGGGAAACGAAGCGTGACCGGCACATCCGCGTTTCCGCGCCTGACCATCATGGAAATCTCGGGCGACCGGGCCAGTCGCTCGGTTACGCTTTGCATGTCGATATCGCGCACAGGGGTCCCATCGAGTGTGGTCAGGATATCCCCTGATTCAATTCCTGTGCCAGACAGGGCCGCTGCGGAGCCAGGCGTGGTCAGGCGATAGCCAACGAGGTTGCCTTCCTCAGTAACGGGCGAGATGTTCAGTGACGCCAGCAGCGCACGATCTATCGTCGCAGGCTTTGATTCCACGACAGGCGCACGCTGGCTTCCCTGAATCATACCTTCTTGTCCTGGCAGAGACAGGACGGCGAGTGCATCAGCGTTACTCTCCATCATGAGTGTTTCGAGCGCGCCACCCTTGCGGATCAGAACCCGGTCAGGAAGCACGCGATCAAGCGTGACCCCGTCAATGATCGTATCTCCAGGATGGTAGGTCAGGGCCTTGTTGTCGGGTGTCTGGATGATGGCGATGGCTTCGTCCGACGCAACGCCGTCATTATTTGCCGCAAGAGCTCTGACACCCTTGAGTGATAGGTTAAGGCTGGTGGCAGGCGCGTTTGGCAGTAGATCCACACCTGTCGCAGTCGCACCGAAGCGGTTGGCGCGTGTCAGTGCAGTCAAATCTACACTGGATAACGAAGCATTTGCCGATGCTGGCGCAGCTGCAACGGGCAAGGGTAGCGGCTCGCTGACAGCCCCGCCGGAGTCAATGAGAACCCAGGCAAACCGGGCGAGTAGAAGACCGAGAATTCCCGTGACAAGAATTTCGAGTCCAAGGCGCACGCGCGGTAACCATGGCACCAGTGCTGCCGATATTTCCATGTAACGCCTCATTTCAGGGGCCCTTTGAACGGGGCGCCAACTCTACAACAGAAGTCCGCTGAGGCTTTGCGGCCGCAGCGGACTGGTTTTCAGATCGAAAATTCGCCGATCATGTCACGTATATCAGAACTTCCTCTTCAACCCGAAGGAAACGACAGTACCTTGATCATACGTATCAATATCAACGCGGTCACCATTAAGTTCCTGATAGGCTTGGTACCCTTCTCCCAATATATTTTCAATATTCAGAGAGAATTCGTACTCGCCACCATTGGCCTCAAATCCCTTATTCCACACCAGATCTACAGTTGTTGGCGGTTGTTCAATAAATGCCGGTACATTGAGTGACAGTAGTTCGCCTGTGCGAATTCTATCTGAAACGTAATTAACCAACAGGTTCAGTTCTGAGTTTGCCTGCTCATTGAGCAAGGCGATTTGCAGGTTGAACAGGTGCTCGGATTGCCCTTGCAGTCTGCGCCCATCAAGGATGCGACCTGCTGCAGGTGTCGTGCCACGAGACGGGAAGAGGGGTGAGCCGACGTTGATGGCAACGTCGCCATTGGCGTCCACTTCGGAATCCGACCAAGTATAGTTGGTCTTCACCTGCAGGTCGCGGTCGTTGAAGAAAGACCATTTGGTCCAATCGTACATCGGCAGTTTCTGTTCGTATTCGACCTCAAAGCCGTAGAGCTTTGCGGCGGGTACGTTGATGAACGAGGTCCGGACCGGTTCGACGCTGACGAGGAATTCCTCGATCGGGTTTTCGAGGTCCTTGTAGAACAGGCCAAAGGTCGCGAACTGGTCGCGGGCGAAGTAGTATTCCGCCCGGATATCGTAGTTCTTGATGGAGGCGTTCTTGAGATAGGGGTTACCTACGAAGTTTACGTCCGTCTCTGTGTCGACGAATTCCTGCGGTGCCAGTTCCCGGAACTGCGGGCGGGTCAGCGTCTGGGAGTAGCCAGCGCGGACCTGGACTTCGTTGATCGGGTTCCAGGTCAATGTAAGTGCAGGCAGGAAGTCGGACGTCTCATTTACGCCTTCGACCACATTGCCGGTGCGGTCCGACAGGTCGGCCAGCACATCAACCGCCTGGATGGCATCCTCATAGCGTCCACCAACCGCCGCCCGCAGATAAGGCGTGATCTGGACGTCGACACCGACATAGGCTGCGTCGGTCTCAAGAGTCGCAAGATAGTAGGGAGGGAATTGCGGGCCGACGACCTGGCTGACATTACCGAGGCCATTCGCAAACAGGTAGGCATACGTGTAGTCGAGACGCTGAAGGCCGTCTGTGCCGCCGGTCCCTTCAATATTGTAGATGATCGACGATGCGACGCGATCATTTTCAACATAGGCATAGCCTGCCTTCAATTCGACTTCACAGAAATACGTGCAATCTGCACGGCTTGCGACAAGCGGGAGCGTGAAGTCGATGCCGAAGTCTGTGGTGTCGTCATCGACGCGGCTGAACTGGAGGCGGTTGGCCGCCGGCGAGGAGTTCAGACGGTAGGAGCCATCAGGCAGCACCGAATATTCATTGGAAAGCTGGTATGGAGCATTTCGAAGGGCTTCCGAATAAGAACCGCGCCATTCGATTTCCAGATTCATGAGGTCCGGGAAGACATGTTCGCCGAGAACCTGAGTCGACCAGAGCTGTCGCTCAAACCATTCCAGGGCGTCCCTGCGAAGGTTCACGCCTTCGTTGTTGATGCCCTCCTGGGTGCGGGCTTCCTTGTCGGTTGAACGTGTCACCAGACCTGTGAATGTCAGCTTGTGATTGTCGAACAGATCAAGGCCGAGCACTGCAAGACCATTCAGGCCAACCGTATTTTCGGTGCTGTTCCGGTCCTGGCTGAAGTTCTCAATGAGCTGACCGCCCTGAACCGAACCGAGTGCGCGCTGGCCCGACTTGGTTGACCATTTGTTCGAGTAGCCAAGCGACCCGAGGATGCCGACAGAAACGTCATTTGAAACATCATAGCGGTCGCCGCCAGTAAGCGAGCCACCGAAATTGGGACCAATTTCGCCGCGTTGCAGCACGAGCAGGGATGAGTTGTCGGTCAATTGCCTGCCGAATTCACGTGTGAGTCCGTCGTCAAGCGAAGGTAGGTCACGTGCGCCGTCGTCAACGCCGAGCCAGTCTGTGTCGGATCCGTCATATAGCAGGCCGTTGTTGAGGGTCGTGACACTGTCGCCGCTTATGCTGCCGCCAACTGTTAGGAAGCGCTCGCTGGGAATACCCTTGGTGCGAAGGTCAACGACGCCGCCGCCGAATTCGGCAGGCAGGTTTGGCGAGTAGGTTTTCTGAACAAGTACCGACTTCAAGGCTGCCGTCGGAAACAGGTCAAGTGGCGCGACACGGCGCAGAGGTGCCGGGCTTGGGAGAGGGGATCCGTTCAGCAGAACACTGGAATAGCGTTCGTTCAGGCCACGGACATAGATGAATTCGTCATCGGCGGTTGCGATGCCGGCGACACGCGCCAGCGCCGCTGCCGCATCACTGTCGCCCTGGATAGCGAAGTCGCCTTCGTCGATGAGGCTGGAGACTTCGGACGTGCTTCGCTTTTCGTCCGGAATGAACTGGCCGCGGACGACGACAGTCTCTTGACGCGACTCAGCATCTTCTGTTGTCGCGGCGGGTTGTGCCGCTTCTGGTGGTGGCGAGACCTGATCGGCCTCCTGCGCGAAAGCCGGGACCACCCATGCGAGGCAGGCGCTGGTAAGAAGCAGCGACCGTATATGTGATCTGCGTATCATTTTGTTTCCCCGAAAAGCGCGTCAGGACCCAATCCTGGCTGCGCGCTGAAACTCTGAAATGTGAAAAGAGGTGGGGCGGCAAAAACATTGCCACCCCACCCCGGTATCGACCGTTTTGTTAGTTGGCCGAGGTAAGGGCGCCCGTCTGATCGATAGACCAGCCAAGGAACCATTTGTCGTCTGCATCCTCGACCGCGCCGATATAAGTCGTTGGCTCGAGGTTGCCGATGCCGGTCACGTCGAACACGGACACCGAATTCTCGTTGGCGCCTGGTACGACGCCTGGGCGTCCTGCGCGGAAGGTGAAGCCAGTCATCGTGTGCGGCAGGGCCGTCTCGAAGTTGTTGGCTGCCGTATAGGTCGGCTCGGTGGCATCGTTCGCGAGAGCCAGACCGTTCTCGTCCAGGAAGAGCGAACGAATAACCAGCGCGCCTGCTGCATTTGGATCAGCCGTACCGGCGTTGGTGTTGGTGATCGTCTGGCCGTCATCAACATCAAGACCGAACTGGGCCCAGCCAATGATGATGCCGTTGGCAACCGTGCCGGCCATGCCGCGGCGCAGTTTCGCACCGATCTGTTCGGCAGGGTCGTCACCCGCGATGAGCGTGAAGTTCGAGATCCGCGGTGTCGAGACGGGCGTCTTGGTATTGTTGCCGTCGCGGTTGTCGCCTTCGAAGCCGTTCGGGTCAGATGACATGCCGCCGGTTGCGGATGAATTGCCGCCGGTTGCAATGATATACTGAGCCGAACCAATCCAGCCGTCCGTCCAGTCGAACTGGTCATCGCCACAGCCTGTCGACAGGATGTGTTTCACGCTGACCGTGCCGCCAAAGAACTCATAGCAGTCATCAAGGTTGTTATAGACCTGGACATAGTCGACTTCCGTGCCGGAACCGACACCCTGGAAGGCAATGCCGTTCAGTTCGTCTTCGTTGGTTAGCCGCACACCAGCGTATTGGACGCGTGTGTAGTAGATCTGACCGCTATCGTCGTCTGCCGATGCGCCGCCGAAGAAGCCCGAAGAGCCCTCGCCGGACTTTTCACAAGCCAGCGTTCCGCCTGTCGCCAAGCCGTCGGCGCAGTTGTTGATTGGAGCCCGGCCGTTGATAACCAGTCCACCCCAAAGGCCCTTGGTGTCCGCGTCGATTGGCGTCGTGCCATCAACAGCACCTTTTGCCGTCATGACGACTGGTGCACTGGCGGTGCCGTTCGAGAGAATTTTCGAACCGCGTGCAATCACCAGATAGTCGTCATTGCCCGACCCAACGACCGTGACGCCGGCATCAATTGTCAACGTTGCGCTTGTGGAACCCGCAAGCGGTGCAGCTGGGTCAGCGCCTTGATCCGTGCCGACAAACACAGGACCAACCAGTTCATAGATAAGCTGGTCGCCGTTTGTCAGGCGGACGTCGGACGTGATCGGCGCAGAAGCGCTGATCTGGCAAAGCTTCTTGCTGTCCAGTGTGCCGTTTTCCGTCGTGCCTGTCGGGCAGTTTGCCTCTACGGCATCGAAGAATGTACCGGGCGTGGTGAAGCTGGCCCAGTTGGCTGTTGGCGTTTCTGTTGGACCAAATGCGCCGACATAGGTTGTCGTGTCGAAGAACGTATCAGCTGACAGGGCTGTCGAAACGGGGACGCCGAGTTCAACTGTACCAGGGAAATATTCGTTGTTCAGCGAATTCGTAACTTCAACCATATTGTCCGCTGGAGCGAAGGGTGCCACCGGATCAGCGTCCTGCTGGAAGTTGACCGTGTTGTCGAATGCGATCGACTCAAGGTTCAGCGATCCATCGCCGAGGTTGGTGAATGTCTGGGGCTCATCAATGTCGAGACCAGTCGGGAAGCCGACCACGATACCGTTGACGATTGTCCCCTTTGTGCCGCGGCGGAGCAGCATGCCCTGCTGGTTGGCGTCGGAACCGATCAGTGTGAAGTTTGCGATCTTCGGATCCGAGAAGGGAGTCTTGGCGTTGGCCTGATCGCGGTTATCAGCTTCGATACCCCGGGGATCGGAAGAGGACGCATTGTTCGAGCGAACCAGAACGTATTGAAGACGGCCGGACCAGCCATCCGTCCAGTCAACGGAGTCGTCGCCCGCGCCGGAAACGGCGAGGTATTTAACGTTAACCGATCCACCGAACCATTCGACGCCATCGTCGAGGTTGTTGTGGACCTGGATGTGGTCGACAGTGGTGCCGGAACCGACGCCCTGGAATGCGATACCGTTGAGCTCGTCTTCATTGGTCAGGCGCGCGCCCGCATATTCAACGGTGACGTACTGAAGTGTACCGGAATTATCTGTCGTATCTGCGCCGCCGAAGAAGCCAGAAGCACCTTCACCAGACTTCTCACAACCAGCTGAGCCGCCGACCGCTGTACCATCTGCACAATCGTTGATTGGCGCGCTACCGTTGATGACGAGGCCACCCCAGAGGGCTGTCGAGTTGGCCGTGAGCAGGCTTGAGCCCGTTTCTTCATCATTAATTGCTGCGCGAGCCGTGAAGCGGACTGGATTAGTTGCTGTGCCGATCGCTTCGATCGTCGAGCCGCGTGAGATGACGATGTAGTCGCCTGTTCCTGTCGCAGTACCTGTCTTGGACGCACCGAACACGCGAACACCTTGGCCAAGGGTAAGCGTCGCTGCTGTACCGCCTGCGGTGTTGACATCGGAGCCCATGAAAACCGGGCCGCTGATGGCTATGGTCGTGTTTGCAGGAATGTTGATATCTTGCGTGATGATCGTCTGGTCACCGGTGCCAAGGACGCAGACGCTCACATCAGCAAAACCTGCGGTGTCGACAGCAGCGAGTGTTGTGGCTGTCGTGCCGGTTGGGCAGCCTGCAGTCGGGACGAGCTCTATAGAGGCAGCGGCAGGTGGCGGCGGTGGTGGAGGAGGTGATGGGGGGGCCGTGGGAGGCGAACCTGCGCCAGGAGAAGAAATCGTGGTGTCTGAGCAAGCCGCCAGCGTGAGCGCGGCGACGCTCGCCAGGGCGGCGAGCTTCCAGGTCTTTCCGGTAATCATGGGAACCCCTTTGAGGTAATTTGTTCAATCTCGGATCGAGTTGAAGTGTACCGTTTGATTCCCCCGGCGCCTTCAGACTCTGGGGCCTTATCCCACCTGAACTTAACTATTTAGAAACAGTAAGATGAAACTTCGGCGACAGATGTTTGACGGTTTCAAGACAGTTGCATTTCGCAACATTTTCTCAAATACTACAGTAACTTGTACCTATACAGGACAATATCCGTACAGTTATCAAAGTATAGTGCTTCTGGGGCTGTAGAAGCTGCTATGCGCGGCGCTCTAAGGCGGCGCCATCCCCTTGCAATGTTCAGGAAGGTGACGCGCTTGGGCGCTTTACGGCGACGGATTGTCGGTTGACCCTTGGGGCGCCTGATTCACTTGCGCCAGCGCAGCGTCCATCGAGACTTCCATCAGGCGACCGTTGCGCGAGAAGAAAAATGTCTTCGCATCACCCGACAGGCCTGCGCCAAAGTCGATCTGGTCAGAATTCACAGGCGCACCCAAGTTGCGGGGCTGCTGCCAACTGCCTGCGCCATCGGCCTCTATCATCCATATGTCGACACTGCCGAGACTGGGTTGTCGATGGGAGTAGAAGAACAGCCGTGCGCCGTCTGGCGTTACCGCAAGATGTGAGTCGACACGGAAGTCATTGACGAAGGATGGCATGGTCTGAACATCCCATTCGCCCGGTGCGTTCTCTCGGGCCGACATAATGTCGTAGCCACCGCCTCCGGCTCGCGCATGATTGGTGGAAAAGAAGAGCGTGCCGTCTGCAGTCATGGCGGGGCTCGACTCGTTCGCACCCGTATTGATTATATCAAGCGGCAAATATTCAGGCGTTCCCCATACCCCATCCGCGAGCGCAACACGCCACAGGTTAAGGTCCTTGCGGCCTTCACGACCAGGCAAATCAACGTCGCTTGCGTAATAAAGCATGCCATCGTGAAAACTGAAGGACGGCGTGGTCAGCGATATTTTTGTCGGGAAATCGAGTTTCGCTGGTTCGCTCCATACCTGACCGGAACGGCGCATTTCATAAAGATAGGTATGGTCGCCATCTTCCTGGGCGAAAACGCGGATAGTGCCATCCACATTTTCCGTCATGCTGTAGGCACGTGTGAATGTGGTCGGTTCTGGTGCGTCAGGCAGAACCGCTTGCGGTACAGCCATGTCAGGTTGGCTACAGGCGGCCACGAGCGCGGTCATCGCGCATAGCGCCAGCGCGCGCGGAGTTTGAAAGTTCATCTTAGAAAAGGACCTCAGCAGGCACATCAAGCGCCGCCGCCAAACGCTTGGCCGTTTTCAGGCCGAATGTCTGGCCGCGCTCGATTGCGGATATGTGGTTGGGCCGGATGCCGCACTTTTCGCTCAGCTGGCTTTGCGTCAGCAGGCGGAATTCACGCAATACACGGACAGGGTGCTCGCCAGATTCGATGCGGTTCTGCACCGCCTGCGGCAGCGTGCTGGGAGCGGCCGCCATGTCCGCCAACTGCTTTTCGAGCAGGGCGACCTTGGCCTCAAGATCCATGAGACGGCCTTCAAGTCCATATATCAGATCGGGGTCGCCCATACATTCCATCCCTACGCTGGGCGCAGGGTTATGTGATGAATGAAAACCTTTGGTGTCGCTTACAAAAAACTTTCATGACGAAATCATGGAACATTTCACAAAAGAGACATGTGTAATACAAGAAAGCGTATTTCTTTTTTGCCTCAAGCCGCCCCGAAAACCCGCTCGAAAATCGTATCGACATGTTTGAAATGGTATTCCAGATCAAACAGCGCTTCGAGTTCTTCATCGGTCAGTTTGGCTTTGACATCCGGGTCTGTCTTGAGAAGGTCGAGCAGGTTGCCTTCACCGCGCCATGTGCGCATCGCGTTGCGCTGAACGAGCGTGTAGGATTCCTCACGGCTGACACCATGCTCGACGAGGGCGAGCAGGATGCGTTGCGAATTGTGCAAGCCGCCCATGCTTTCGATCGTGCGCAGCATGTTCTCCGGATAGACGACCAGGTTCTCGACGACGTTTGCAAGCCGGTGCAGTGCAAAATCGAGATGGATCGTTGCGTCAGGGCCGATGCCCCGCTCCACGGAGGAGTGGGAGATGTCCCGCTCGTGCCAGAGGGCAACGTTTTCAAGCGCCGGGGTAACAGCTGAGCGGACGAGACGGGCGAGGCCTGTCAGGTTTTCGGTCAGGACCGGGTTACGCTTGTGCGGCATGGCCGACGAGCCCTTCTGGCCGGGGGAGAAAAACTCCTCGGCTTCGAGCACTTCGGTGCGCTGAAGGTGGCGCACTTCTGTAGCCAGGCGTTCGACCGACGACGCAATGACGCCAAGCGTGGCGAAGTACATGGCATGGCGGTCACGCGGGATGACCTGCGTGGAGACCGGCTCTATGGCGAGGCCAAGCTTGGCAGCGACGTGCGCTTCGATCTGCGGATCTATATTGGCGAAGGTGCCGACTGCGCCGGAAATGGCGCAGGTTGCGATCTCCTCGCGGGCAAGCTCCATGCGGGCGCGGGCGCGTTTGAATTCGGCATAGAAGGTGGCGAGCTTTACGCCGAACGTGGTCGGCTCGGCATGGATGCCGTGGCTGCGGCCGATCGTGGGCGTAAACTTGTGCTCGCGAGCGCGGGTTTCGAGGGCCTTCAGGACGCGGTCGAGGCCGCCAAGCAGGAGGTCTGCTGCCCGCACCATCTGGACGTTGAGGCAGGTATCGAGCACGTCTGACGAGGTCATGCCCTTGTGCAGGAAGCGCGCTTCCTCGCCGACATGTTCTGCGACGTTCGTGAGGAAGGCGATCACGTCATGCTTCACTTCGCGCTCAATGGCGTCGATGCGGTCGACTTCGAAGGCTCCCCGCTCGCGAACGGCCTGAGTCACGCCCTCCGGTATGATTCCAAGGTTTTCCATGGCTTCGGCGGCAAGTGTCTCAATCTCGAGCCAGATGCCGAAGCGCGTTTCGGGAGACCAGATGTCGGCCATTTCGGGACGGGTATAACGCGGAATCATGGGGCGCCTCTCTGCTTGTGAGGCCCGTATAGCCCGGAATCGCCCGATTGCCAGTGTCGGCACGCCGCAGATGGCTTGTTCGCGCCTTGACTGAACAGGCTGGCCGCTACGCGCAGGCTGGGTTAAAACGAATTCAGGAACAGATTGGCAGGTGGGGTTGCCGAATGCAGCCGAGGGGAATGACGATGACAAGACTGCTGTTGACGACGGCGATGGCCATCACACTGGCCGGGTTTGCAGGCGCTCAGGGCGGTGCAGACTATCCGCCGACATCTAATACGGGTTCCTGTTTTGCCCGTGTTTTGATGCCCGAGACGACCGAGGTTGTTACCGAGCAGGTGTTGGACGCGCCGGAGCGGACGGAGATCAAGGTTATCCCGGCTGTCTATGAGACCTACACGAAGGACGTCATGGTGAAGGAGGCAACGACGGCCTATACCGTGATCCCCACAGAATACGAGACACAGACGGACCAGGTTCTTGAATCACCGGAACGGATGGAAACAGTCGTCATCCCGGCCGAATACGAGACCTATTCAGAGAAAGTCCTGATCCGTCCGGCCTATACAACCTGGAAGCCAGGTGCGGGCCTTTATGGACGCAATGTGACTGCCGCCAGCGCTGACGCCAGCACGGTTGTGTCGACGGGCGAGCTTCTGTGCCGTGTCGAAGTGCCCGCGCAATATGACGAGGTGAAGCGGACCCGGCTCATTAAGCCAGAGCGCACCGAAACGAAGATCATTCCAGCAAAATACAAGACCGTGACCAAACAGCTGGTGAAAACGCCAGCGCGCGTTGTTGAAGAGGCTGTGCCTTCTGTTTACGAGACACTTACGCTGCAGAAGCTCGTGACGCCCGCTCAGGAGCAGACGATGGTCATACCGGCCAGCTACAGGACGGTTGAGAAGCGTGTCGTGACAGGCGGTGGAAGTGTCGAATGGCGTGAAGTGCTTTGCGACACGAACGCGTCGGCGGCCAAGATTGCGGAAGTTCAGAAAGCGCTGACGACAAAGGGATACAGTGTGCCCGCCGATGGTGAATTCGGCCCGGCGACCCTGAAGGCCATGGAGGCCTACCAGCGCGCGAATGGTCTGCCTGTGGGCTACCTGACTGTCAGTACAGTAGAATCACTAGGTGTTTCAGTCGAATAGCGACCTATAAGGTGAAGGTTAGTCACACGCCGTTAGCGGCAAAGGATAGTCATGGCCCGATCCCATCATCATGTTGAGCGTCACCTCGTCTCGCGAATTGGCTGGATGCGTGCAGCTGTGCTTGGGGCCAATGACGGCATTGTCTCAACGGCGAGCCTCATCATCGGCGTTGCTTCGGCGTCGGCCGCTCGAGAGGAAATCCTGATTGCTGGCGTTGCCGCGCTGGTAGCGGGCGCAATGTCGATGGCTGCAGGCGAATATGTGTCCGTGAGTTCGCAGTCGGACGCTGAACAGGCAGATCTTGCGCGCGAGCAGAAGGAGCTGAAAGACGGCCCAGTCGCCGAGCATGCTGAGCTGGCCGGTATTTATGAAGAGCGGGGGCTTACGCCTGAAACAGCAAAAGAGGTCGCGCGGCAGCTGATGGCGCACAATGCGCTGGAGGCGCATGCGCGTGACGAACTTGGGATTACCGACCTGACCGCGGCAAAGCCGGTTCAGGCAGCATTTTCCTCGGCGATTTCATTTGTAGTGGGAGCGGCCCTCCCGCTGGCGTTGGTATGGCTCGTTCCCATTACCAGCCTTATCTGGGTGGAAGCTTTTGCATCGCTCGTGTTCCTCGCGCTGCTGGGCGCTGTTGGCGCGCGGGCAGGGGGCGCCGGCATTTGGCGCCCAACAATCCGGGTGACGTTCTGGGGTGCGCTGGCGATGCTGATTACCGCCGGTATCGGCAATCTGTTTGGCAGCGTGATCTAACCGCGTCACGTTTTACGTCTAAACGATCAAGAAAAAGCCCCGGCGCCTTTCGGTACCGGGGCTTTTGACTATCAAGCTTTGAAACGCGGGGCTTAGGCCTTGGACATTTCGGCTTCGAGGTTCTGAGCGACCTTCTCGATGAAGCCCTCGGTTGTCAGCCATTCCTGGTCTGGACCGACGAGGAGCGCGAGGTCCTTGGTCATGTCGCCAGCTTCAACGGTCTTCACGATGACCGATTCCAGCGTCGCAGCGAATTTGCTGACTTCCGGTGTGCCATCCATACGACCGCGGTGGCTGAGGCCTTGTGTCCAGGCGTAGATCGAAGCGATCGAGTTCGTCGATGTTGCTTCGCCCTTCTGGTGGTTGCGATAGTGGCGCGTAACAGTGCCGTGGGCAGCTTCAGCTTCGACCGTGTTGCCATCGGGCGTCATCAGAACGGAGGTCATCAGGCCGAGCGAGCCGTAGCCTTGCGCGACCGTGTCGGACTGGACGTCGCCGTCATAGTTCTTACAGGCCCAGACGTAACCGCCGGACCATTTCATCGCGGCAGCAACCATGTCGTCGATCAGGCGGTGCTCGTAGGTGCCACCGAATTCCTTGAACTTGTCAGCGAATTCCGCGTCGAACACTTCCTGGAACAGATCCTTGAAGCGGCCATCATAGGCTTTGAGGATTGTGTTCTTGGTCGACAGGTAGACAGGCCATTTGCGCTGCAGGCCATAGTTGAAGCTGGCGCGAGCAAAGTCACGGATCGACTGGTCGAGGTTGTACATACCCATCGCAATGCCGGCTTCAGGGAAGTCGAACACTTCTTTTTCGATTTTCTCGCCGTTCTCACCGACCCATGTCATGGTCAGCTTGCCCTTGCCGGGAACGAGGAAGTCGGTGGCCTTGTACTGGTCGCCGAAAGCGTGGCGGCCGATGACGACAGGCTTGGTCCAGCCTGGAACGAGGCGCGGGACGTTCGAGATCACGATAGGCTCGCGGAACACGACCCCGCCGAGGATGTTGCGGATCGTGCCGTTAGGCGACTTCCACATTTTCTTCAGCTTGAATTCTTCGACGCGCTGCTCGTCTGGCGTGATCGTGGCGCATTTGACCGCGACGCCGTACTTCTTGGTGGCTTCTGCAGCATCGACGGTAATCTGGTCGTCGGTCTCATCGCGCTTCTGGATCGAGAGGTCGTAATACTTCAGATCGATATCCAGGTAGGGATGGATCAGCTTGTCCTTGATGAGCTGCCAGATGATGCGGGTCATTTCGTCCCCGTCCATCTCGACAATCGGGTTCTTGACCTTGATCTTCGCCATGTTTTGAAATCCTTGCGGTTGGAGCTATTGGAGTGGCCTATAGCAGAGCGGGTCGCCGCGTCAAAACAGGTTCCTACATGTCAGATCAGCGCAGACCGTGCGTCATCCTCCATTCTCCCCAACTTGGTGAAAACATAGGCGCGGCCGCACGTGTCATGCGCAATTTCGGGCTCACCGATCTGCGGCTGGTCAGCCCGCGCGACGGGTGGCCGAATCCGGCTGCCGATACGATGTCGGCAGGTGCGTTTGATGCGGGTGTGGTCGTCAATGTCCATGAAACACTGCAGGATGCGCTGGAGGGCGTGACCTATCTCGTCGCGGCGACGGCCCGGCTGCGCGGGATCGAGAAGCGGGTGACGGATGCTGTGGGGGCGGCTGAGGCAGCTTTCGGGCGCTCGGCAGGTGGCGGTAAGGGCGTCGCTGCCGTCATGTTCGGGGGCGAAAAGGCCGGTTTGCCGAACGAAGCGGTGGCATTGTCGGACCTTTTAATGACCTATCCGGTCGATCCTGACTTCAAGAGCCTCAATCTGGCGCAGGCCGTGTGCGTGTTCGTGCATGAGTGGGGCAAGCTCAACGCAGCGGAAAACCCGTCAAACTTCCCATCTCAAAGCCAAGTCAAAACCGTCGAACTGCCGTCGACGCCAGAAGCCAATCCATCGACGCGCGATGACGTATTCCGGATGTTCGAGCATTTTGAGGCTGAGCTGGAGCGGGCTGGCTATTTCTTCCCACCGGAAAAGACACCGCTGATGAAGGACAATCTGCGCTCAGCGCTGATCCGTGCGGACTGGACCGAGCAGGAAGTGCAGACTTTCCGCGGCGCGATAAAGGCGCTGGCCATCGGCCGCGGAAAGGCACGTGTGAAACGCGAGGACTAGGCTATTTGCCTTTCCAGACTGGTGCGCGCTTCTCGATGAAGGCGCGTGGGCCTTCCTTGAAGTCTTCGGTGGTGACGAGACCTGCGAAGGCGGTGCCGCTGGCCTTCCAGAGTTCGTCGTCACCTTTCTTGAGCGCGTCTACAGTCACGGTGCGGCTGGCCTGCACGGCGAGCGGGGCGTTGGCCATGATACGGTCGGCGAGCGATGTGGCTTCGGCCATGACGTCGGCTTCCGGCACAACTTTGTTGACCATGCCGAGTTCGAAGGCGCGCTGCGAGGACAGCGGATCGCCCGTCAGGATGACTTCCAGTGCCATAGGCATGCCGATGACGCGGGGCAGGCGGAAGAGGCCGCCAGCACCAGCGACCAGCGAACGCTTCACTTCGGGCAGGCCGAAATTCGTCGTGTCGGCGCAGACGATCATATCGCAGGAGAGGGCAATCTCGGTGCCGCCTGCGAGGGCGCTGCCTGTGATGGCGGCGATCAGCGGCTTGGTGCGTTCGCGGCGGGCGATGCCGGCAAAGCCGCCTTTTTTCGTGCTGAGTGCAGCGCCATTGCCTGCGCTTATTTCCTTTAGGTCGGCGCCGGCGCAGAAGGCCTTGCCGTTGGCTGTCAGGATCGCGACCCAGAGGTTCGGGTCTTCCTCGAACTTGTCTAGCGCGGACTCGATGCCCTGGGCCATCATGCCATTGATGGCATTGCGGGCGTCCGGGCGGTTAAGCGTAATGATGGCCAGATGGCCCTTGGTTTCGAATTCGACTGACATCTTGGCATTCCTCCAGATTGATTTTGACCAGACTAGGAGGGGTTACGCTGCGTCTGCCAAGCGGAAAGACGCCTTAAGGCGCCAAAGGTCAAAGCGCCTCTTGGCGGACCCAAGGGAAGGCCTGCCACTGTCACGAAAAATCAGGGAGACACGTCCGATGGACCTTTCATTCAGCCCGGAATACGAGGCTTTCCGCAAGGAGGTGGCCGGTACACTCGCTGCCAATGCGCATCTTGCGCCGACACCTGACGACCGGGGCATGAAGAACAGCAAGCGGCAAGCCTGGCAAAAACTGCTGATCGAGCAAGGCTTGGCCGCGCGGACCATCCCGACCGAATATGGCGGTTATGGCGCTGAGCCAGATATCCTGAAGTCCCGCATTATCGCGGAAGAGTTTGCTCGCACCGGCCTGCCAAGGGCCATGTCGAACCAAGGCATCTCCATGCTTGTGCCGACACTTCTTGAACTCGGCACGCCCGAACAGAAGGCAGCTTATATCCGGCCCACCCTCCATGGCGAGATGATCTGGTGCCAAGGCTATTCCGAGCCGGGCGCAGGATCGGATCTCGCCGCGCTGCGTACCGCAGCCGTGAGTGATGGCGATGAGTACGTCATCAATGGCAGCAAGATATGGACGTCGACCGCCAAGCAGGCGGACATGATCTTCTGTCTCGTGCGGACCGATCCGAGCGCCAAGAAGCATGAAGGCATTTCCTACATCCTCTTCTCCATGGAGACTCCCGGCATAGAAGTGCGCCCGCTGGTCGACATGACAGGTACGGCCAACTTCAACGAAGTGTTCTTCACGGATGTGCGTGTGCCGAAGACCGGCATAGTGTTTGCCGAAAACAAGGGCTGGCAGGTGGCCAACGCCACGCTCACGCATGAGCGGGGTATGCTGGGCGACCCGAACGCGACCAAGGCACGGCTCGTGGAACTGGTCGAGCTGATGAAGACGGAACGCGTGAACGGCGAACGGCTGATCGACGACCCACTGCTGCGGGACCGATTGCTGAAGCTGCAGGGCGAGGTCTACGCGATGCAGGCAAACGGACTGCGCATCACGACGCATAACCTGAAAAAGGAGAGCGCAGGACTCGCGGGACTCATTGTGAAGCTGATGGGGTGTGAGTTGAACCACGAGATTGCGCGGCTCGCGATCGATGCGCTCGGCGAACTCGGCATCATGTATGAAACGGGCGAACACTTACGAGCCGATGGGTCCTGGCAGTCGCGATACATGTACGACCTCGGCCTGATCATCGGCGGCGGCACGGCGCAGATTCAGAAGAACATCATTGCGGAGCGGGGCCTCGGGCTGCCGCGCGAACCCAAGCTGGCCAAGGCCTGAGAGGAGAAGACCGATGGAATTTGCACTCTCTGAAGACCAACGCATGTTGCAGGATAGCCTGAGCGGTTTCCTGAAAGACGCCGCACCGCTGGATACGATCCGCAAAATTGCGACAGGCGACAAAAGCTCAGCTGCCGCCCTTGTGTCTGGCCTGGATGATTTCGGACTCTCGGGCCTTCATGTTGCGGAAGAGCACGGCGGGCTCGGCCTCGGTTTGCTGGACGCTTGCCTTGTGCAGGAAGCGCTCGGTTATGCCATTGCCCCCAGCCGGTTCATGGCGACTACCGTGACGGCTCACGCCCTGCGAAACAGCGGTGAGGGGCATCTGCCAGCGATTGTGTCAGGTGCAATGCGCATGGGGCTGGCGCTGACCGAGCTTTCGTCGCGGCGCGATGGCGCAGGTGTGTCGGCCGAGAATGGCAGGCTTACGGGCACGTCCCTGCTTGCGCTGTCGGCTGAAGAATCCACGCACATGCTGGCTGCGGACACGAGCGGTAGCCTCCACATCGCCCAGACGCCTGATAATGTCGCCATGCAGACGATAGACCGGACGCGGATATTCTCCGAAGTCAGGTTTGCGGGGGAGGAAAGCGCAGCCTCGCTGAAGCCGGACGATGAGGTGCTCGCTGTTGCCCGCCTTCTGGCGGCGGCCGATACGCTGGGGGCGGCGCAGGCCATGATCGACAAGGCGGTGGCCTATGCAGCTGAGCGTCAGCAATTCGGCCGCGTAATCGGGTCGTTCCAGGCGGTCAAGCATATGTGCGCCGAGATGGCATCGCGGCTGGAGCCTTCGCGGGCGCTGATCTGGCATGCGGCGCACGCGCTGGACACAGGTGAGCCGGAGGGCCTCGTGATGGCCACGCTGGCAAAATCGCACCTGGCCGAAGCGGGTACGTTCATCGCGCGCACGTCGACGGAAGTGCATGGCGGCATGGGCTTTACCGATCTTGTCGGTCTGCACTACTGGTTCAAGCGCATTGGCGTGAACCGACAGTTGTTTGGCAGTCCGGAACAATGCCGTCATGACGCGGCGCGGCTGCAGGGTTGGCTGGAGCCCGCCTGATCAGATAACCTTGCCGGGCGAGAGGTGGCTTGCCGCCGCGACGATGGCTTCGGCATCAATCTGGAAGTGGCGGTAGAGATCACTGATCGTGCCGGTCTGACCAAAGTGCTCGACGCCGAGGGGCGTCGTGGCATGGCCTCTGACGCCGCCAATCCAGGCCAGTGTGGCGGGATGGCCATCGGTAACGGTGATCAGCGTGCAGTCGCGGGGCACCTGTTCCATCAGGCGCTCGATCTGGCTCTTGGCCCCCTTGTTGCCACGCGCGCGAGCCCTGCGCGCGGCAGTCCAGCCGGAGTTCAGGCGATCGGCCGAGGTAACTGCGAGGACGCCTATGTCGCGACGATTGTTGCCTATGCGGCCAGCGGCCTTGATGGCTTCCGGTGCGACACAGCCCTGATAGGCGATCACAATCTCGCAGTTCGGGCCGGGCTTGCGCAGCCAGTACCCACCATCAATGACGCCCTGTCGATAGGTTTCGTCATCACGATCTGAGCCGCGGACCTGTTCGAGTTGGCGCGTGGTGAGGCGAAGGTAGACCGATCCGCCGGTTTCGTCGCGCAGCCATGTGCGCTCGTCGGGGTCGTTTTCGCCACTGCGTTGCAGGTAGTCGAATGACCAGTCCATGATGATTGAGAGTTCGTCGAGGAAGGCAGGCTCGAACGACACGAGGCCGTCCTGGCTCATTCCTATGAGCTGGGCGCCGATGGATTGGTGTGCGCCACCCTCGGGCGCAAGCGTGACTCCCGATGGCGTGCCGACGATGATGAAGCGGGCGTCCTGATAGCAGGCATAATTCAGGGCATCGAGCCCTCGCGCGATAAACGGGTCATACACCGTGCCGATTGGGATGAGACGCTCTCCGAATAGCGAATGCGACAGTCCGGCTGCACCAAGCAGCAGGAAGAGGTTCATCTCGGCAATGCCAAGCTCGATATGCTGGCCCTCGGGCGAGAACTGCCATTTCTGCGTGGAAGGAATCTGCTGGTCGCGAAAAGTATCGCCCTTGGCTTCGCGCGCAAACAGGCTGCGACGGTTGACCCACGGGCCAAGATTTGTGGAGACAGTGACGTCTGGCGAGGTGGTGAGGATTCGGTCTGCGAGTTCTGTTTTCGATTTGGCGAGGGCGTCGAGAATCTTGCCGAATCCCGCCTGCGTGGACTGGACGTCATCTTCGAGAAAGATCGGGCCGGGGCTGGACACAGGCGGCGCAGTGAAGCGGCGGGGACCATCTACGAAGAAGCGCACCTGCCGAAGGAAGGCTTTGAGGGCGTCCGGGTCGTCTACGCCAGCCATCGGGGCCCACTCCTCGCCTTCGGGAATATCCATCTTTTGCTGGAAGTCCGCCATCTGCGCCTTGTTCATAAGGCCGGCATGGTTGTCCTTGTGACCAGCGAGCGGCGTGCCCCAGCCCTTGATCGTGTAGGCGAGAAAGACGGTCGGCCTGTCGTCCGTGACGGAGTCGAAAGCGTCGCAAAGGGACTGGACGCATTGGCCACCCAGGTTGTTCATCAGGGCGCCGAGTTCATCGTCGCTGCGTCTGTCGAGGAGCGCCGTGACATCGCCCTGGTCACCGATATCGTTCATCAGGCGTGTGCGCCACGCTGCGCCGCCCCGGTAGGTGAGCGCGGAATAATCGGCATTAGGGCAGGTCTGTATCCAGGTCTTGAGCGTTTCGCCGCCCGGCTCGTCGAAGGCGGCGCGCTGCAGGGCGCCATGACGCAATACGATTGTACGCCAGCCAAAGGCCTGGAAGATGGCCTCGACCTTTTCCCAGAGTCCTTCGTGCACGACACCGTCGAGGCTTTGGCGGTTATAGTCTATAATCCACCAAGTATTGCGAAGGTCGTGTTTCCAGCCTTCCTGCAGGCATTCGTAGACATTGCCTTCATCGAGTTCGGCATCTCCAACGAGCGCGATCATTCGACCAAGGGGCCGGTCAGCGGCCCAGGACTTGGCGGCGAGGTAATCCTGAACGATGGATGCGAAAGCAGTCTCCGCGACGCCTAGGCCGACTGAGCCCGTGGAGAAATCGACATCATCAATGTCTTTGGTTCGGCTGGGGTAGGATTGTGCGCCACCATAGCCTCTGAAGTTCTTCAATTTCTCGAGGGTCTGGTTGCCCATAAGATAGTGCATGGCATGGAAGACGGGCGCGGCATGCGGTTTCACCGCGACACGGTCTTCTGGGCGTAGTGTATGAAAATAGAGCGCCGACATGATCGAAACCATAGAGGCGCAGGATGCCTGATGACCGCCAACCTTTACATCATCGTCGTGCCTGTCGCGCAGGTGGTTGGCGTTGTGGACCGTCCAGGCAGAAAGCCAGAGCAGGCGCTGTTCAAGAATTTTCAGCTGATCGATCTGATGCGGCATGGCGGGCGTCCCTGTTGGCACTGGAGAAGGCCACGCCTAGCAGGCGTGAACGTGCACGGGAACATTATATAGCGTTGTTCGGCACCACAAAACGCACTTTAAAGGGCATACTACCTCTGACTATGCGGGCGGATGGGCAATATTCGTGCGAATGAGCGTTTCGCGAAACCAATACGCATCACGTGGATCAAGCGATGCCTTCAACCAGTCGATCACCGCCTGTCCGCGCCCCAGACGGCGGGTGCGTTCTGTGTAGGTCATCCAGAACTGGATTGAGGCGACCTCAGGAAGGTCGAGAGGCACAAGTTGGGGATAAGAAGCCCCGACATAGGAGGGCAGGATGGCGATACCGCCGCCTTCAAGGCACATCGCGATCATTGCGGATGCTGAGTTGGTGACAAGCGAAAACGACATGAGCTGGCGCGCGAGGAAGATGCCATTCGCCCACCGCTCGGGCTGATTCACATAGCTCTCATGCAGGAGACAGCGATGGCCATGGAAATCCATCAAAGTCTGGGGGTGACCGTGGCGCTCGAGATACGGCTTCGTAGCAAAGCATAGGTAGTGCACGACGCCCATGCGTCTGCCGATCAGCTCACTGCGGTTTGGCCGCTCGAACTGGATTGCAATGTCAGCTTCGTTGTTAATGAGGTCGGGCGTGGCGTCTGAGACAGTTAACGTGAGTTCAATACCTGGATAAGCTGTTTGGAAGGCGGGCAGGCGCGGGGCAAGCCAATAGGGACCAATGCCGTCACCTGTGACAAGGTGGACCGGGCCAGTGTCCGGCATGTCACTGTCAGATACATCATCATGGGCTGCAGACACGATGTCTGCCATTACATTGGCATGGCGCAGTAGCATGTGGCCGGCGGCCGTGAGATCAACACCGCGCGTGGAGCGTTTCAAAAGCTCTGTTCTGAGCGCTGTTTCGAGTTCGGTGATACGTCGACTTATTGTTGGAACAGAGCCGCCAAGCCGCTCGGCGGCGGCGGACATACTGCCAAGTTCGGCAACGGTGCGGAAGATGCGAATCCGGTCCCAGTCAAATGTTTCCGCGAGCACGCGTGTCCCCTTTCACGGGTGTAAGTCCCCGTTTCACCAGCCGGTAAAGCCACGCGGCAATGCCTGTGGCATCACACAAGTACGTTTGTAGTGGTAAACAGATATGAAAACAATCACAAATGGTAATTTGGTTCCCGGCACAATTGATCTCGCCCGTGTGGCGACTAAAGCTGGAGAATTTGGGTTTCGGCGGGCACGCTTTGCTGAGCTGGAACAAGGCGTGGCGGTGGCCGAGTCTCTGATGCAATCAAAACTGGCAACGTCGGAAGCGATCGCCGAGATGGACCGCATCACGGGGATGACAGCCTGGGTGACGGGTGACCCCGTGGACGGGATATTCCTGTCGCTACCACTTACGGCAGCAGGCGAAGCGGCCGTGCGGGACGGTACTTATGCGCCTGCTGCGCCTGATCCGTTGCACCTTTGCAAGCGCGGTCAAGGCTGCTCGGCCTTCTATATCGGGGTCTATGCGGGCGCGAACCGTGAGGCACGTCGCCGTGTGATGACGGCTGCGGCTGTGATGCGGGTGGATCTGTTCAGCGCTTATCCCTGCTTTGCTCGGGGAGCCACTGAAGACGGGCGCCGCTCGATGGAAAGGCTTGGCTTTAAACCCTTCGAAGGCGGTTTGCCGGATCTCTATCTTCAGGAGCCCCTGGATATGTTCGGGAGGGCCGCACTATGACAGGACGACCCGTCATAGGCGAAGCAGTGTTGTGCAGAAGGGTGCCGGAAGGAGCATTTGCGCGCTATACCGCCCGCCCTGTGCGGACTTTGGAAGATTATCAGAAAATGGCGGCGATACGCGCGGCGGTCTTCATGTCGGAGCAGGACTGCCCGTATGAGGAGGAGTTTGACGGTAACGATCTTTGCGCCACCCACTTTCTTGTCTTCGATGGAGCACAGGCAGTGGGAACCTTGCGCATAAGATGGTTCGCCGGGTTCGCTAAGCTTGAGCGCGTGGTTTTGATGCGCAGCCAGCGCGGTCGACCTGCCTTGCAAGTGCTGCTGGCCGAGGCGTTTGAGCTGGCCGCGCGCAAGGGTTACACCATGATGATTGCGCAAATTCAGGCGCGGCTGTGGCCGGTCTGGTCACGTACCTTCAAGTGCCGAATGGTGCCCGGACGGCCGAGATTCTGGTTCTCCGATTATGAATACATCGAGATCAATATCCCCCTGCCTGAGCATCCGCAGGCACTGGGACCCGATCAAGATCCCATGATGATGATCAGGCCGGAAGGGCAGTGGGATGTGCCGGGCGTTCTGGATGCTTCCAGCAACCGGTCTCGCAAGGCTGATGAGGCGGCGTGATCTAGATAACCGTCGACCAGGGTTTGCTCAGCAAGGCGGCGGAGTTGATGATGCCGACCATGCAATAGGTCTGGGGAAAATTGCCCCAGAGCTCGCTCGTCGATGGATCGAAGTCTTCGGAGAGAAGGCCAACATGGTTCCGACTGGCCAGCACGGATTCAAACATCTCGCGGGCCTCGTCGATGCGGCCAACTCGATAAAGCGCATCAATGTGCCAGAATGTGCAGGCCGTGAAGGCTGTCTTCGGGCGCCCGAAATCGTCCTCTGTCTTGTAGCGATAGACATGGTTGCCTTCGCGCAGTGTGCTGTCGATGGCTTCGACGGTTGCAACGTAGCGTTCGTCACTCGCCGGTACGAAGCCAATCTCGGCCATAAGGAGCACAGACGCGTCGAGCGTCTCGCCGCCGAATGAGGCTGTGAAGGCGCCGACCTTGGGGCTCCAGGCTTTTTCGAGGATGGTCCGGTGAATGATCTCGGCGCGCTCCGACCAATAGGTTGCCCGGTCCGGCAGGCCGAGATGGGCTGCAATCTTTGAAAGGCGGTCACACGCTGCCCAGCACATGATGGCTGAGGATGTGTGGACTTCGGCAATGGTGCGGAATTCCCAGATGCCTGCATCGGGTGTGTCGTGTACGGCGAAAGCCCGCTCGCCGACGGGCTCGAGCTGACGGAATTCGGCAATGCCTGGACGCGAGATAAGCCGACTGTCGAAGAAGGATTGTGACACGCCGAGGACGACTTGGCCGTAAACATCGTGCTGGATGTGTTCGGCGGCCTGGTTGCCGCGCCGAACGGGCCCGGTGTGGCGGAAGCCCGGCAGGTTGGTGACTTGTTCCTCTGTCAAATCGGATTCAAGGCCAATGCCATAGACGGGCTGGATATGGCCGCCCTTTGATTGGGCCACTATATTTCGGACCCAACGCATGTAGTGCTCGAGTGTGCCCATGGCGGAGAGGCGATTGAGCGCTGATACCGTGAAGTAGGCATCCCGAATCCAGCAGAAGCGATAATCCCAGTTGCGTTCGGATCCCTCGTGTTCGGGGATGGATGTGGTCAGTGCGGCGACGATTCCGCCGGTCTCTTCAAAGACGCAGAGTTTCAACGTGATGGCGGCGCGGATAGCGGCGTCTTGCCATTCGTATGGCACCGCAAGACTACGTGCCCACTTTGTCCAATACTGTCGTGTGCGCTCTTCCCAGTCGAGCGTGATGACATCGACCGTGTCGGTCAGGGATTCGTCGGCGCCGAGGATGAACGAAACGTCTTGCTCCAACAGGAAACTGGTTCCGGAGAGGACGTAGGAGACCGGTGCATCGGTTGTGACGCGGAAAGCCAGCTCCCCATCGTTGAAGCGAATGTGATTGACGCCGCGAACAGCCGGCAGCTTGCGATCGCCCCAGTCTGTTTCGGGCGTCAATGTGATGCGTATGCGCGGTGTGCCTGCGACGACGTGAAAACGCCTAACGATCGAAGCGGGTCGGAATACGCGCCCGCGCGTTTCAAATCGGGGTGCGAAGTCGACGATTTCCATAATCGCGCCGTCTTCTGCCTCAAGACGTGTGCGGAGTATCGCGGTGTTGTCATCGTATGACTGTGAACGCGACACGAGCCCATCCATCCAGATGTCGAACTGGCCGCCGCCACCAAGAAGCTTGTTGAAAACCGGCTCGCCGTCGAAACGCGGCAGGCACAACCATTGATAATTACCAACGGAATTAACAAGGCCCGCAATTGTGCCGTTGCCGACAACGCCCAGATCTAGTCCATTCATGCTGATGCAAACTCCGTAAGTAATTCGTGTACGTCTGTGACGGACGGCAGCCTGTGTTGCGCGACAGTTGAGCCTGCGCCGACTTTTATCGCGAAACCACCCAGTGACTGGGCCGCTGCAAAGGCGTCTTCGTCCGTCGTATCGTCGCCGATCATTACCGGCCTGCGCCCCTTAAAGGGCGAGGCGGACATTGCCTTGATCAGGCAGGCACCCTTATTGGCCGCACCGGGTTTTGCCTCATAAACCATTTTTCCGTGCTGAACTGAATAGTCAGGAAAAGGCATAATCGCGAGCCTGAGGGCGTCACCTAGTTCTGCCTCAAGAGCGGGGGCAGCGCGATAATGGATGGCCAGAACGGGTCCTTTGGGTTCCAGCTGGACACCTGGATGGCGCATCGCAAGTATCTGCAATGCCGCGACGAGTTCTTTCGGGGCGGACGTAATTGTGCCGCTGGGGTGTTCGTTCGGCGCTGCGCGGCGGAGACCGTGATTGCCGAAGCGCCATAATTGCGCAGGTACCCGCTTAGCGAGATCGCTCAGGTCACGTCCAGAAAGCACAGCGAGCGCGCCACCTACACGCTCTGCGCACGCGACGAGCACAGCGTCCATGCCTGAAACCAGGCTGACGGAACTAGCGTCGTCCTGCAGGCCCGCCAGTGTCCCGTCGAAATCCAGGAAAAGGGCGTCATCTGACGCAAGGGCAAAGTCTCTATCGGTCTTTCCAGCCATACGCTGCACTAGTCGGCAGGTAGGGACGTGTCAAACGCCGCCAGGAAGTGGTCTCGCCACCAGTTGATGTCCTGCTCGCAAATGCCTCGATACAATGCACGCCAACGCCTTTGGCGCTCATCCAGAGGCATGTGGATTGCGGTTCTCACAGCTTCCGCCATGGCATTACGATCATGGGGGTTGATGATGAGGGCTTCAGTCATCTGCTGCGCAGCGCCGGCAAATTGCGACAGCACGAGGACGCCCGGATTGTCGGGGTCCTGCGCGGCTATGTATTCCTTCGCGACGAGGTTCATGCCGTCCTGAAGAGGCGTCACCAGCCCCACGCGTGCAAGTCGGTAAAGTCCGGCCAGCTCTTCGCGGTCATAACCGCGGGCCAGGTACCGGATTGGAATCCAGTCCAGATCGCCGTAATCGCCATTGATGCGGCCGGACAGTTCGTCGAGCTGCTGGCGTAGCTGGGCATATTCCTCAACGACGGAACGGGAAGGCGGCGCAATCTGCGTGTATGAGATATTGCCGTGAAGTTCGGGATATTTGTCGAATAGCGTTGCCATGCCTTCGAAGCGCTGAGGCAGGCCCTTGGAGTAGTCCATCCTGTCAACGCCGATAACAAGATTTCGATTTCCGAGGAAACGGGCGAGGCGGCCGGACGCCTTTTCGGCGATTTCGCTCGTCGCGCTAATGCTGAATCCTTCCGCATCAATCCCGATCGGGCAAAGTCGAATGGTCAGCACATGGTCGCCGATGCGGAAGCGCTCATCGTCAATCCGTTCTGCGCCCATCTCTTCATTGAGGTAACGAGCGAGATTGGCGCAATCGTGCGGGCTTTGAAGTCCGACGACGTCAAAAGCGCAGATACCCTGTGCCAGTGCGAAGTGGTCCGGGATCGACCGGAAGACTTCTGGTGCCGGGAACGGAATATGAAGAAAGAAACCCGTGCGCCGTTTGCATCCGGCCTCTTTCAGGTGCTGGGCCAAGAGGAAGAAGTGATAATCCTGGACCCAGATGATGTCTGACTCGCGGGTTTGAGATTCAACTGCCTCGGAAAATCGGCGATTGATGGATTCGTAGGCTGCAAAATATTCGCTGTCGAAGACAGCAAGATCCAGGCGGTTGTGCATGACAGGCCACAAGACGCTGTTGGCATAGCCGAGATAGAAGCCTTCATATTCGGCCTTCGACATGTCAACGAGGGCAAACGAGACCCCATCTTCTTCCAGGAGCTGCACCCGGCGACGCGGAACATCGAAAATCTTCCCGCTCCAGCCGATCCACAAACCGTCTGATTCTGCGAGCGTATCCCAAAGGGCAACCGCGAGTCCGCCTGCGCGTGTCTGGCTGCCATAGGCCGTACGGTTTGATACGGCGACGAGGCGGGATGATGCTGATTGCTTCAAGTCTGTCATGTGAACCCGCTCATGCTACCCGCAACGTGTGACAAAGGTTCCGTTGGCCGAGCAGAAATAAGGGATAATCCGCAAGTTGCACGGATGGCAGGCACTCGGCGACCCAGTGTTGCACTGCGACGTCAGAACGGCGTGATAGAAATCATTCGCTGGCAATTCAACCCTGGGGTCGAGCAGGAATGGCACATGCGTCACGTTCCGGCTGGCGAAGCCGATCTAAAATGGTGCCCGGGGGCGGAATCGAACCACCGACACGCGGATTTTCAATCCGCTGCTCTACCCCTGAGCTACCCGGGCGGGCCAGCAGGGAAGGCGGGTTCTAACCAAGGCAGGCACGCTTGTCCATCGTGTTTTCAGTCATCATCTGTGATGTCTTCAGATGGCGATGTATCGCGGGGGTTTTCTTCGAGTTCTGCCGGCGCTCCGGGGATCGCATAGCCGCCCTTCAACCATTGTCCGAGATCGATATCGGCGCAGCGCTTGGAGCAAAATGGCCTGTATTCCGGCGAAACCGGCTTCTTGTTGCACTGCGCACACTTGGGCGTACGCTTTTCGGGGGCAATGGGCTTGCTCATGTCTGGAATATATCCGGTTTGGAGTGGTCATGCGCTAAAACGGTAAGGCGTGCGCCGAAGGTTTCATCGAGTTGTCTTGTCAGGTCCAGTCCAGATGCTGCCATCCAGTCATAGGCGCGTCGAGGCAGGGCCAGAGTCATGCGCGCCATGGGTTGTGATCTCGCTTCACGCTGGAGCTGGCGCAGGCCTTCCAGGCAGAGGGTCTCATCCGTCGGTTGACTGTCGGGCTGTAGCAGTCGGTCGGCGAGCGGTGAGGCGCCCCAGGCGACAGAAGCTTCCATAAGACCAAACGCAGAGGGAGCGAGGGCGCGCGCGTTGCGGTGTGACAGGGTCCTGAAGGCAGCCAGAAAAGCATCGCGAGTCTTGAGGCCGCTCTCTCGATTGATGGGGGAGATGCAGTCCAGAACTATGGCGCCACCGAGGTTCCTCAGGCTGGCCTGACGAGCAAGTTCCTGTGCTGCCTCGGTATTGATCCGCAGGGCTCGGGCCGCGGCGCGCCCTGCATCATTGCGGCCTGACGTATCCAGATCGACTGCCACAAGCGCTTTGGTTTGCTGAATATGAAGCGTTCCGCCGCCGGGCAATGTGACGCTCTCGGACAGGGCTTCATCCCATGCAGCCGATATTTCAGCATCTCCGATGGCAACATCCTCAACGGTGACGAAAGCCGCGTCGGGCAGGCTCTTGCGCCAGCGTGTGTCACGACTGTGTTCAGGTGCGTCGGTCGCCCCGGTTTTCTGAACGCGGGAGAGCTTGTCGCGTCGCGCTTCCGCGACGACTTCAACGCGTAGGCTCTGGCCTTCCGTCAGTCCATGGTTTTCATCTAGCCTGATGAAGGCGTTCTCGCCCGATGGGAGTTCCATGAAACCACCACCCTGGCGCGACTGAATGGCCCGCAGCCTAGCGTCGAGCGAGTCGCCAAGATGAGCCCGGGTTTCGCGGTCGCTTAACCGCTCAAGATGGAGCGCCACGGGACGCCCCGTATTATCGAGAGCTACCCAGCGTGTCTCGCCGATTGCTGTTTCGCGCAGGATGCGGGCAACCGGCATCAATCAGCGTAGCGCGGCAATCAGAGACGCAGTGACGGGATCATCCGCAGATGCGTCGCCTGTAAGTGCGGGCTTCAGGCGACCTGCCATCGTCTTGCCGCGCTCGACGCCCCATTGGTCAAAGGAGTTGAGCCCCCAGAGCTTACCGGCAAAATAGGTGCGGTGTTCGTACATGGCGACGAGGGCGCCGAATGCTTCCGGACCGAACGCAGCATGGGTCATGAAGGTCGACGCGCGCCCCCCGGCATGGACCTTCTGGCGTGCGACGGCATCTGTGAGGTCGGGTTCTTCTTTCTTGACCTGTTCAAGCGAGCGGCCGTTGGCGAGCACTTCTGCCTGAGCGAGCGCATGCGCCGTCAGTGCGGCGAGCCCGGCTGAGTCGCGGCCACCATCAGGCGCGAGGATGAACTCGCACGGCACGGCCTGAGACCCCTGGTGAAGCCATTGGTGATAGGAGTGCTGGCCGACCGAGCCTTCACCGCCCCAGAGTGCGGGAGCCGTGGCGACGGCAATATCTTCACCTTCCGGGCCAACGCTCTTGCCGTTCGACTCCATTTCGAGCTGCTGGAGATAGGTCGGCAGCATGCGCAGGCGGTTGGCATAGGCCAACAGGACGCGCATCTTGTCACCGAGAACGGACGTGTTCCAATAGTCGAGAAGCGCCAAGCGCATTGGCGCGTTTTTCGCCAGCGGCGTATCACGTGTGTGCGCGTCCATCGCGGCGGCGCCGGCGAGGATGCGCTCAAACACATCAGCGCCAAGATAGATCATGCAGGCGAGCGAAGCGGCCGACCATAGCGAGAAGCGCCCGCCGACGGACAGCGGCATATCAAAGACATGGGCATCACGGCCATCGAGCCATGCTTTGGCTTTTCCCGGCGCCGCCGTAACAAGCCCGAGATGATGTGCGGCATCGTCGCCAAGGGCGCGTTCGAGCCACTTGCGGGCGCGTTCGAGATTATAGAGCGTTTCTTCGGTGCCGAATGATTTGGAAACGCCGATGACAAGCGTCGACTTGGGGTCCAGGCCGGTGAGGGCGCGGTCGAGATCCAGTGGGTCAACGTTGGCGCAAAAACGAAGCTCAATGCCTGCCGGCGCCAGATCCTCGAAAGCGTCGGCGATCAGGCGGGGCCCGAAGTCGGAGCCGCCAATGCCGATATGTACGATGGATGTGAAGGGCTCCCCCCCAGACGTTTTGACCTTCCCCGAGCGCACATCGCGGGCGAACTGCAAGGCGGGCTCCATGCTCTGCCGCACGGTTTCCGCCTCTCCCTCCAGCGGTGAACCAGCGCGCAGCGCCCAATGCAGCGCAGGGCGGTCCTCCGACGGGTTTACGATTGCGCCGCTGAAGAGGTCAGATGCTGCGGTTTCGAGGGCATGAGTCTCGCCGAACACCAGCAACGCCGCTTCGGATTCCGGGTCAAGATATTGCCTTGCCATGTCGATGCGCCAGCCAGCTGCAGTGACTGTTGCTTTGCCTGCGCGACTTGCCGCGATAGCCGCAAGAGAGCGATTGCGCACACGGTCGCGGTGAGCAGTCAGGTCAATATCCATGGTGAGGCCCTCGGTGGCAGAGTTGACCTTTGGCATATCCGGCCTTGGGGCAGGTACGCAAGTCGCTCACGTCTAGGCAGCCAGGATACAATTGCCCGCTTGAAACCCACGTCACACATGGGTATGAGGCGCGTTTAACGGGCAGTCCGTCTGCCAAATCAATATGAAACCCTGTCCGGCGGGCCGGACGACAGACACCTAAGGAGAGGCCCGATGGGCAAGGCAAAGTTTGAACGCAACAAGCCGCACGTGAACATCGGCACGATTGGACACGTTGACCACGGCAAGACAACGCTGACCGCAGCGATCACGATGGTTC
>JAHJYW010000024.1 GCA_018827375.1 Alphaproteobacteria bacterium | reverse complement strand
GGGCAGGAAAGCGTGAGGATATGTTCCTGGCTCAATGCCTGCGCCGCTCCAGACTAGTAGCGGTAGTGTTCTGGCTTGAACGGGCCTTCGGTCGTGACGCCGATATAGTCGGCCTGGCCTTCCGAGAGCTTGGTCAGCTGGGCGCCAAGCTTGTCGAGGTGCAGCATGGCCACTTTCTCGTCGAGGTGCTTGGGCAGCGTGTAGACCTTGTTCTCGTATTCGTCGGCGCGGAGGTGAAGTTCGATCTGGGCCAGCGTCTGGTTGGTGAACGAAGCTGACATGACGAAGCTCGGGTGGCCGGTGGCGTTGCCGAGGTTCACGAGGCGGCCTTCGGACAGGAGCAGGATGCGCTTGCCATCAGGGAACGTGATCATGTCGACTTGCGGCTTGATGTTCGTCCATTCGAAATTGCGCAGGCCTTCGACCTGGATCTCATTGTCGAAGTGGCCGATATTACAGACAATGGCCATGTCCTTCATCGCGCGCATGTGGTCGACGGTGAGGATGTCCTTGTTGCCGGTCGCCGTGACGAAGATGTCGAACTTGGGGGCGGCTTCGTCCATCGTGAGAACGTCATAGCCGTCCATGGCGGCCTGCAGGGCGCAGATCGGGTCGACTTCGGAGACGGACACGCGTGCGCCTGAACCTGAGAGCGAGGCAGCCGAGCCCTTGCCGACATCGCCATAGCCGGCGACGAAGGCTTTCTTGCCGGCCATCATGACGTCCGTGCCGCGACGGATCGCGTCGACGAGCGATTCCTTACAGCCGTACTTATTGTCGAACTTGGACTTGGTGACCGAGTCGTTGACGTTGATGGCGGGGAAAGGCAGCTCGCCCTTCTTCTCGAGTTGGTAGAGGCGGTTCACGCCGGTCGTTGTTTCTTCCGAAACGCCGCGGATGCCGGCTTTGGTTTTTGCAAACCAGCCCGGGGACGCCTTCATACGCTTCTTGATCTGGGCAAAGAGGAACTTCTCTTCTTCCGAGCCTGGCTTTTCGAGGAAGCCCGGATCGTTTTCAGCGCGCTCGCCGAGGATCAGGTACATGGTGGCGTCGCCGCCATCGTCGAGGATGAGGTTCGGGCCTTCGCCGTTCGGCCACTGGAACATGCGGTCTGTATAGTCCCAGTATTCTTCCAGCGTTTCACCCTTGTAGGCGAACACCGGCGTGCCGTTGGCTGCGATCGCGGCGGCAGCGTGGTCCTGCGTCGAATAGATGTTGCACGAAACCCAGCGCACTTTTGCGCCGAGGGCTTCAAGTGTCTGGATCAGGACGGCCGTCTGGATCGTCATGTGAAGCGAGCCACAGATGCGCGCGCCCTTGAGAGGGTGCGTCGGGCCAAACTCTTCGCGCGCGGCCATCAGGCCCGGCATTTCCGTCTCGGCAATCGCGATTTCCTTGTTGCCGTAGTCAGCCAGCTTGATGTCTGCGACGTGATAGTCATGGGCCATATCAATGTTCCTTTATATGTTTATGTGCGAACTAGCATGTCAGGCAGCCGAAGGCAACGCGGCAAGTGCCCCGCTGCCTGCAAAATTCCGTTCGGAATTAACCGAGCTAGCCGTTGAAACTCAGGACGGCATCGATCACGCGGTCCTGGTCGGATGGCTCAAGATAGGGATGCATCGGCAAGGCAAGAACATGCTGGCTGGCCGCTTCCGTCACCTTGAGGTGGCCCTCGGCTGGGGCAAAGCGCAAGGCAAAGTCCTGCTGGTGGATCGGAACAGGATAGTAGACCATGCTCGGGATGCCCTGTGCGGTCAGGTGAGCTTGCAGGCCGTCGCGGTTGTCATGTTCGATGACATATTGCGCCCAGACCGAACGCCCACCCTCAATCACCCCGGGAACACCCCTAATTGCCCCGCGAAGCCCCTCGGCGTACCTGTCGGCGACTACTTGGCGCCGCTCAATTTCGTCCGCGAAGATCTTGAGCTTTTCAAGCAGGATAGCCGCCTGGATCGTGTCGAGGCGCGAGTTCATCCCAACGCGCAGGCTGAGATATTTTGGGTCATGGTGGAAGTTGCGCGTCGCCGCGTCCGTCGGCGTCACCTTGCCGTAAACCCGGAGCGATTCAATGCGTTCGGCCAGCGCCGCGTCATTGGTGACGATCGCGCCGCCATCTCCGTAACAACCGAGCGGCTTGGCCGGGAAAAAGCTGGTCGTCGCGATGTCGGCCCAGTCAGACGGGTGCTTGCCATTCAGCGTGCAGCCATAGCCCTGCGCCGTATCTGCAATCAATTTCAGGCCGAACTCGTCACAAATCACTTTGATTTCAGTGTAGTTCGCCGGCTGCCCAAACAAGTCCACCGCGATGACCACTTTCGGGTTCAGCTTGCCGGCCGCTTTCACGGAGGCGATCTCAGCGCGCAGGCTGGCCGGGTCCATGTTGTAGGTCGCTGCATCGATATCCACGAAGACAGGTGTCGCGCCGAGCCACGGCACAACTTGCGCGGTCGCAACGAATGTGAAGCTTGGGCAGAAGACAGCATCGCCGGGCTTCAGTTCCCACGCCATGAGGGCGAGGGCGAGGGCATCAGTGCCATTGGCGCAGCTGACCGCGTGGCTGGCCCCGCACCAGGCCGCGAGTTGTTTTTCAAGTTCGGTAACTTCTGGTCCCAGAACATAACGACCGCTTTCAACGACACCCTGAATGGCCGCGTTGATCTCGGATTCGATCCGCTTGCGTTGTGCCTGAAGGTCGATGAATGGAAGGCTCATGGTAAGGAATCCTCGTTATGGCCGATGTTTCGCCTGTTGAATGCAGCCGATAGGGGCTGACTGTTCGCAGTGCAAATCACAGACGGTTACGCAATCCGACGCCTGCGGGCCGGACCTAGCCCTTGAGCAGGGACGACAGGTAGGAGCCGTATTCGTTCTTGTAGCCCGCCGAGAGCTTCATCAGCTGTTCGTCGCTGATGAAACCCATGCGCCATGCCACTTCTTCCGGACACGCAATTTTAAGACCCTGACGTTTTTCCAGCGTCTGGACGAATTGTGACGCCTGAAGCAGGCCATCGAACGTGCCTGCGTCCAGCCAGGCCGTACCGCGCGCGAGCTTGTTGACGCTGAGGTCGCCGCGCTGCAGGTAAACATCGTTCACCGATGTGATCTCAAGTTCGCCGCGGGCGGACGGCTTCACGTCCCGGGCGATATCAACAACGTCCTTGTCGTAGAAATAAAGGCCTGTGACAGCCCAGTTGCTTTTGGGTTCGACGGGCTTTTCCTCAATTGAAATGGCCTGGCCCTTGGCGTCGATCTCGACGATCCCGAATTCGGAGGGGTTGGTAACCTTGCAGGCAAAGATTTCCGCGCCGGACGTAATCTTGCCAGCTGTACTCAACTGACCGCTCAGACCGGCACCGTAGAACATGTTGTCGCCCAGGGCGAGGGCGCTTGGTTTGCCGCCGACGAAATCCGCGCCGATAAGGAAGGCTTCAGCAAGACCACGGGCTTCGGGCTGTTCAGCGAAGTGAAACTCCATGTTCCAGTCGGCGCCGGAGCCAAGCAATTCCTTGTAGAGCGGCAGTGCCGAAGGGGTCGAAATCAACAGGATCTCGCGAATTCCGGCCAACATGAGGGTCGTGATAGGATGAAAGACAAGCGGCTTGTCATAGACAGGCAGCAATTGCTTGGAAACGCCGCGCGTAATTGGGTAGAGGCGCGTGCCTTTGCCGCCGGCAAGAATAATACCCTTCATGAGCTATAGCTTTCCTCTTTGATGAGTCGCGTTATCACGTCTGTGGTGCTGTCCTGCCACGTAGGCAGCTGGTGTCCAAACGTCTGCTGCAGTTTGCTGCAGTCGAGACGGGAATTTGCGGGGCGGGTAACAGGTGTCGGATATTCGGAGGTAGGTATTGGTTTGACACGGGCGTGGGGCCCGCCAAGGGAGGCGCTGACAGAGAAAACATGTCGGGCCAGATCGGCCCAGCTGGCGTGGCCGGATCCGCTGGCATGGTAGACGCCGAAGAGGGACGCGTCTGGCTTATCGGTGACACGCAGGGCCATCATCAGAAGCGTTTCAGCGAACGCATGTGCGCTGGTCGGGTTGCCGATCTGATCCGCCACGACCGAAACCTCGTCACGGGTCTCTGCAAGACGCAGCATGGTTTTCACGAAATTCTTGCCGAAAGGGCTATAGACCCAAGCTGTGCGCACGATGAGGTGGCGCGGGTTGAGTTCGGCAACCGCGCGCTCACCTTCCAGCTTGGAGCGGCCATAAACGCCGAGCGGCGATACAGGGTCGTCTTCCCGGTATGGACGTTCGCTGGCGCCATCGAAGACATAGTCTGTCGAGATGTGAATGAGCGGAATGGAGCGTGTCGCGGTCTCGCGCGCCAGATCGGCCGCGGCGCGGGCATTGAGGGCGGTTGCTGCGACGGCATCCGCTTCGGCGGCATCGACCGCCGTATATGCTGCGGCATTGATGACAAGGTCGGGTGCTTGACGGTCAAGCGCAGCCGACATTGACTTCGGATGAAGCATGTCGAGATCAGGCCGACCTTCTGCGACCATCGTAAAACCAGCTGGCGCGTCCGATTCGCGCAAGGCCCGCGCGACCTGCCCGGCCTTGCCAATAACGAGCAGTTTCATGTCAACGACACTCCTGGCAGGGTCAATTCGCGAGGGTTTCGCTCTTGGCGCCGGAGATCAGGCCGAGGCGTTCGCCGGTGTAGACGGACTTTCGCAGCGGCTGCCACCAGTCCGGATTGTCGAGATACCATTTCACTGTCTTGAAGATGCCGGTGTCAAATGTCTCATTGGCGCGCCAACCCAGCTCGTTCTCAAGCTTGGTTGCATCGATCGCATAGCGATGGTCGTGGCCCGGCCGGTCCTGAACGAATTTGATGAGGTTGCGGCGCGATTGGCCAGACGGCGCCAGCTTGTCCAGCGCATCGCAAATTGTCTCGACGACATGAAGGTTTGTCCGCTCGTTGCGGCCTCCGACATTATAGGTTTCTCCGGCGCGACCTTGCGAGACAATTAGCCATAGCGCGCTTGCATGATCTTCCACATGCAGCCAATCGCGGATGTTTGAACCGTCGCCATAGACGGGAAGGTCTTTCCGATCGAGACCGTTGAGGATCATCAGCGGGATCAGCTTTTCGGGGAAATGGTAGGGCCCGTAATTGTTGGAGCAGTTCGATACGACGAGCGGCAGGCCATAGGTTCGATGCCATGCCTTCACGAGATGGTCGGACGCGGCCTTGGACGCCGAATAGGGTGAAGAGGGATCGTAGGGCGTCGTCTCCTCGAACAGGCCTTCCGGCCCCAGCGACCCATAAACCTCGTCAGTCGAAACATGGAGGAAGCGGAAAGCTGCCTTTCCGGCGGCATCCAGGCTGTCATGGTAGGCTCGAGCGGCTTCCAGCAGGCTGTAAGTGCCCATGATATTCGTCTCAACGAAGGCGCGCGAGCCGGAGATGGACCGGTCAACATGGCTTTCTGCGGCCAGATGCATGACATAGTCTGGCTGTTCGGCCTTAAAGATGTCCTGCATCGCGTCGGCGTCGCAGATGTCCTTCTGGATCAGTTTGTAGCGCGGGGAGGCGGAGACCGGCGCCAGAGAATTGAGGTTGGCGGCATAGGTCAGCTTGTCGATGACGGTGACGGCCGCATCGGTTGTCTGGATGATATGGCGGACAACAGCCGACCCAATAAATCCGGCACCACCCGTAACGATAATCTTCATGTCGCCATTCCCGTTTTGGTTGTTGGGGAAGTGTATTTGAAAAACTCTGGGAGGTCACGAAATTGGGGCTGTTTGGTGTCCTTACCGGACAGAATCGGCGAGTTCCCGCTTAGCGGCCAGTTAATCCCGATGTCGGGGTCGTCCCAGGCGATGCCCTTGTCACATGACGGATCGTAATAGGCGGTGACTTTGTAATCTACAGCACAATCGGGTTCCAGCGTGCAGAAACCATGGGCGAAGCCCACCGGGATGAACATCTGCCAGCCATTTTCAGCGCTAAGCGTCGCGCTGACATGCTGGCCGTAATTGGGAGATCCGCGTCGTATATCCACGGCGACATCGAAGATTGCGCCCTGCGTGCAGCGTACAAGCTTGCCCTGTGCGCTGGGATTCGTCTGGAAGTGCAGGCCTCTCAGCACGTTGGCGTCCCTGGACATGGAAAAATTGTCCTGCACGAAGGGGCCTCGAATGCCTTCCGCGTCGTATTTCGACTGCCGGTAGGTTTCCCTAAAGTAGCCACGGTCATCCCCAAAATGCTGGGGCTTCACCAAAATAACTTCCGGAATGTGCTGTGGGTAAAACATCGGCAGGCTGCCACGGTTCGGGTTACAACAGGCAGTCCCGGTCACGTTAAAACGGGTGGTTGGACTTGGGCAGACAAGTCGCCAACCGGCCGTGTCTTGTCAAGAGCCCAGACCGGCGAAGCGCAGGGCTAGCTGATATGCTTGAACGAGCGGCGCTTCGGGGTTTGACTTTCGTGGGGGGCTCCACCAGTAGATGACCCTCATGGTTTCTGTCTCTGTCATCATTGTGAATTATAATGGCGAGGCGTTCCTGCAGCAGGCGCTCGATTCCCTTCGCAATCAGACGTTCCGGGACTTTGAAGTGTTGCTTGTGGACAATGCCTCTACCGACGGCTCTGTCAGCGATCTCAACAGCGACGGTTTGCCAGGATACCGCCTGCTGCAGCAGGCGGAAAATCTGGGCTTTGCGGCGGGCAACAACTTGGCCGTGCGCGAGAGCAATGCCGTCTGGCTTGCGCTTTTCAATCCGGATGCGGTGGCGAGTCCGGACTGGCTGGAACAGGTCTTGGCCGGCGCGCAGCGCCACGCTGATGCAAATATGTTTGCCTGCGCGCAGTATGCGCTGGAAGATCCATCGATAATGGACGGTGCGGGTGATTGCTATCTCGGTTTTGGCATTCCCTGGCGCGGCGGATTTGGCTTGCCAGCCGAACCTCTAACGGAAGGCGAATGCTTTTCGCCTTGCGGCGCGTCGGCAGTGTTTCGGCGATCCGTGTTCGAAGCGCATGGGGGCTTTGACGAGCGGTTCTTCTGTTATTGCGAGGATGTTGACCTTGGCTATCGGCTGCGCCTCGCCGGCGAACGCTGCATCTTCTTGCCGGATGCGGTGATCCGCCATGCTGGCAGCGGAATATCAGGTCGCGCGAGTGAGTTCGCCATTTTCCATGGTACGCGCAACCGGATCTGGACCTATGCCAAGAACACCCCCGCGTTGCTATTGCTGCTGACCCTTCCGGCACATGTAGCGATCACGCTGGCCATTTTTCTGCGCGGATTTGCAACAGGCCGGGCAGGGCCGACATGGCGCGGCATCGTAGCGGGGCTCGCGGGCCTTGGCGGCCTGAAAAAAGACTGCCGCTTCGGACCGCCCAAGCGGTCGGTGAGTCTTGGCGACCTCGCCTATGCGATGGCGTGGAACCCGAAACGTCTGTTCGACCGTCGCCCCGTTATCAGGCCTTTGCGCCCGCCGCGTGCGGCTGCAACGCCAACGGGTCGACAAGTGACTGCAGGAAAATAGCGCCATGCCGACGTTCGCTTTCAGTGTGCCGGTGGGCTCATGGCATCCTTTCCTGGCGGCCAGCCTGGCCAGCTTGCGCGCGCAGGGCGCCGGTGTCTCCGTTGCTCTTCTGGATGCATCGGGTGATCCGCGGGTGAAGGCGTTGGCCGACCTGCACGATGACTGGCTGGCCTATCGCCGCCACGGGCCTGATGGCGGTCAGTCCGATGCCATTATCGAAGGTTGGCAGCATGTGCAGGGTGACTGGCTTGGCTGGCTGAACGCTGACGACATCCTCATGCCGGGGGCTCTGGACAAGGTGCGCAGTAGGCTGGCGCAGGATTCCTCGCTGGACGTTGTCTACGGGCACAGCAGCATCATTGATGAAACCGGCGCCATGACGGGCTATCATTTCAATGTCGAGCCTCCCGGCCCTCGCCTGTTGCAGGCTGGCATCATCTCGCAGCCGTCATGCTTTTTCCGCCGGTCGGCGTGCGAGGGCATTGGCGGGGTGAATCCAGATCTGCACTATGTCATGGACTGGGATCTCTGGATCCGGATGTACGAGGCGGACGCGAAGTTCGATTTCGTCGATGCTCCCCTGTCGATGGTCCTCTGGGGCGAGGATACGAAAACCGCGTCGCTGAACAAGCGGCGGCGCAGCGAGTTGCAGGACATCATCAACCGGCACGCGCCGCCTGAGGCCAGAACGGGTACTTTCCGGGCTTTCGTGGTGCATGCTGCCGCCGACCGTATGTGGCCTGCCGGTTTGCGCGAGAAGCTGCGCCGCCGTCTGCGCCGTAGCGGTCCAACCGTCTTCGGCGTACGTGCGGACGGACTTGTGCAGCCTGGCGCGAGCCTCATCCTGGCGCACTATGACGACGCGCCAAAAACGGGCCTGACACTGGAATTCGACTGCCCGGCCACGGGTGTCAATGTAAACGGTACGCCTAAGTTGGAGGCCGTTGGTAAGACCAGTTCGTCCATAGAGATACGTCTCGCCAGGCCGTTGCCGGCCAACGAGACCCTTCGTGTGAATCTCAGCGCAGCACCAAATCATCCGGTGCGCTTCCTTCGGGCTGCCTGGCAGGTCTGAACGATTCAGCGTAAGAAGGTGCAAATCGTGTAGCGGATTGCGAAGCCGCGCCAGTTTTCCACGATGAAGCGCCCATCATCCGTCGCAGAAAAATTCACCTTGCCGTCTTCGCCTGTGGTGCCGGTGAGCTCACCCGTCTGTGTCGTGAAGGCGGCGCCGTCTGAAAACAGTATTGTAAGGGCTGGGCTACTGGCCAGTCGGGCAAGTAGAGGACGACGGGCGCTGATCCGAGGGAATTAGGAATGGCGATGATAACGGAGCCATTGATGGTGCGGCCGAAATCGGCGGTTGATATCGCGTCATCGGCGATCGTGCCGAGGGCCGCGCGCACTTCCAGCGATGTGAGCACACTCGCCGCCGATGCAAAACCGGCAGGGAAACTCACAGTCCCGTCTGCCGAGGCAACGCGAAGGCCAGTCGTGAATATTTCCCCATCAGGGCTCGACCTTATCTCGAAGTCAGCGGAACCGATGAGCCCAACATCGGCGCCCGCTTCATAGTCCGTCTGGAATACGACGGAGCCATTATTGGCCATGGCCGCGGGATTAATGGCCTGGCGCATGTCGCCGGTGCCGGGCGTGGCGTCATCATGCGAGAAGGGGATGGTATCTGATTTTATGGAAAGCCGGTTGGGGAGCTCTGCCACGGCATTGATGCCGAGGCTGGAAAAGGATTCCAGTTTTAGCGCTGTCCAGATGCCTGAGCTGAATACGATCAGGGAGTGCTCGTCCTCAACCCATGCGCGATACCCGTCTGGCGGCGTCAGGTGGATCCAAGTCCCGTCAAGATAGGCAGCAAGACCGCTTTCCGCAAAAGAGGCCCAAGCAGCAACAGAAGCGCCCGCAGGCAGGACGTAGCAATCGCCTCCTGACAGTGCGCCAGGCTGCTCGGACACCGCGCGCGAATCCACGCTGAGACTGGTCATTACATCAAACGCCTTGAGGGCCTCATTCAAGGTGACATGCTTCTGCGCCTGATGGGGCAGGGAGGTAGGGCAGGGCGAGCGTGGCGTGTAATCCATATGTTGCTCCGTGGAATCTGTTTCCCGGAGTTTGCCACGCCTGGCATCGGGTCGGATAAGTTAGCCTGTCTTCGGCCTCAAATCTCAAGCTGTGCCGAGGAATCCGGCCATCTTTCCGATCGCAATCCGGCTGACACGGCGTACGGCATCCGCCGAATTCGAACCATTATGCGAACCGAATATGCACTGGTCGAAAGCGCGGAAGGAAGAATCTGCTGGCAGGGGTTCAGTCTCGAACACGTCAAGCGCGGCAGAGTGGACGATGCCGGACCTGAGGCCTTCCAGAAGCGCAGTTTCCTGAATGACAGGGCCACGTGCGACATTGACTACGCGCACACCATTTCGGAGCTTGCCGAGTAGGTCGGCATTGAACATGCCGCGCGTTTCGGGCGTCAGTGGACAAGTGAAGATCAGGAAGTCGGCTTCATCAACGCGCCGCGGCCATTCGGCCGTTTCCACGTCTATACCGTCAGCAGGTTTGAAGAAGGGGTCGTAGACAACGACCTTGCTGCCGCAGGCCAGAAGACGCTTGGCTGTCTGGCGGCCGATGTCGCCGAATCCAACCAAGGCGACGGTTCGGCCAGTCATGCTGATGCCGCTGGGCTTAGGCCAGGCGTTTTTCTCACGTATCTCCCGGTCGATACGATAGGTCTCGCGGGCAAGGCCGAGTGTGTAGGTGAGTGCAACGTCTGCGACCTCGGCGCCGAAAACGCCGGGTGTATTCTCGACTGGCAGTCCGAGATCGCTGAAGGCGGCAAAATCGACATTATCGACACCGACGCCCCATTTTACCGCAGCTTTAAGGCCGACGGCTTTTGCTGCCGTTACGACCCGGCGGCTCGCCGGGTCGTCGCCGATAATCCAGCCGTCGAAACCGGGTAGGAGGGCAATAAGCTCATCTTCGCTAAGAATTTGGGATGTTTTGGCGGGTACGCCTTCGAGGCCATGGCAGGCGAAGTCATCCGCGAACTCAGAGAAAAGTCCGAGCATGGGCGGGCAGGTGACGAGGATACGGGGGCGGGACATCAGGCTTCCTCTGGCAGGGCTTCGCCGGCAGCAACGCGCAGCAGCAGCGACTCGGCGATGAACCAATCGGCAATCTCATCAATGTCGACTGACTGAAGTTTGGGAGTTGGAAACAGGAGCGGTGTCTTACCAATGCGGGCACTGGTCGCCTCGAAGCTTTCCGGGCTGAAGAGGTAGCAGACGGAGTTTTCTTCCATATAAGCAGGCAGGTCCTGCGTGCGGATCAGATTGTCCGGATCGTGATTTATCGGCGCACCGTCCACCGTGTAGAAACGTGTGTGCATCTCGTTGACCGTAAAGAGGGAATCAGCAGCATTTGTTTTGATGGCGTTGAGATAGATACCGATCATGTTCCGGATCGTGTCCGGCTGCAGCAGCGGGTTTGTTGTATGGGTCATCAGGTAATGGTCGGATGGCACATTCGCGATGTCGTCGGCAAGAACGAGGTTCATCGAGACGAAATCGCCGCACAGTTCCGGTTTGCGGTCGCGGATCATGATGCGTTCGCTGTCGAACAGGCCTTCATCTGCAAGAATCTGGCGGGCGTCGGTGTTGATGACGACCTTGTCGATTGCAGGGACAGCGAGCAGGGCATCAACAATCCACTGGAATAGAGGCTTGCCAGCGATAAGGCGGAAATTCTTGGATTTAACGCGAGCGCTATGGGCCTTCATCGGCAGCAGGGCCGTGATTTTGGGTGCTTCAGTCATCAGGTATATCCAGTGGGGGCTTCGGCGGCCTATGTGTCAGAAGGCGAGTCCAATAGTGCATGAACTCCAAGCTCGCAATTGGGCGCGATGGATCAATCAATGAACCTACGCAAGGGCGGCAGGCGTCTTGCTAGTCCCTGCCGTACCCGGTCCACAGTCCAGCCAGCTTGACCCTTGCGCTTGTGGCGGGAAGCGGCTGCACGCGGTGGCAGACCGTCGGCTGCCTCCCGCAACAAGCCAAGCAGTTCAACGGCTGAGGGTTTCGTACCGCTAATGCGCATGTGAGCTATTAGAGCGGCAAGCCGCCGTGCATGTATCAGGCATGAGTTTGGCGAGTTGTGCAGCAAGTCCTGCACTTGGTCGGCAAGCGCGTGAAGGGACGTGCTGTCACCTGTTAGGTTAGGAATCAGCGCAGAATACCGGAACTTGTGACTCGCCTCGCGAATGGTCTGCCAGACGGGATCCTCTTTCCCTTGTTCAGCATCAGCAAGATCGTAGAGGGCTTCGATCAGGCAATCAAAGGGCATTTCAGGGTGCTGGGTGACCAGTTCTGAAAGTTTTGGACGCCAGACAGTGCTGACAAAATTCTGGAATTCCGATTCTCCGGTCGCATAAATGGCATTGCCGTTCATGTGGCGCTTCTCTCGCGGCCCGAGGGGGTCCGAGCCGCGATATATGCTGCCTGTTATCCAGGCCGGTTCGGCCCCCTGCAAATGAGCATTGATGCGTCCCACCCAGTCTGGTCGGACCGGAATGCAATCCGTTTCGATGTAGAGCGAATAGCCCCAATGATCGCGAACCGCATCCATCGCGGCAAAGAAAAGGTTGTTCGGGCCAGCGCGAAAGCCTTCGCTTGCTTGGGGCCCATAGTTCTCCCGGCGATATAGATCGGCGTCGCCTGAGAGATCCAGCGTCACGAAACGCACCAAATCAAAACATTGGCGAAGGCGAGGCTCGCCCGCAAGGAAGTCGTGGACACGCGTTTCGCATGTCGCCGCAGCTGCATTATTGCAGACGAATATAAGGTCAGGCTTGCGCGACGGCGCAGGGCCTAGGAACGGGAAAAAAGCCGGTTGTGACCATAACCAGAGATTATCCAGAGCCTGATCCTGCTCGCCTGCCGTCAGCGGGACGATAACGGAGCCGAGTGACGCTTCGTCCAAGACCGTGCTTAGCTCTCCAAAGGGTAGGATGGCCTCAGCATTCAAGCGTGAGTCGCGGTTGGAATTGATCAGTTGCACCGGCACCTGTTCACGCAGGAAATCGTCGCGAACGGCTTCGAAGGCAGCGACGTGCAGCTCCTCTTCATGGTTGTCGGGATTGGGTACCTGGAAGGCGTCGCCTTCCTGCTGGTAGTCGTCGAAGAAATAGTTTGGATTGCTGGTCGGTGTCTCAGTCATCACAAGACGCAGATCGCCCACCGGCTCGGCTTCAGACAGGGCATAATAGGTAAGATCTATGCCTAGGAGGGCGATGCATTCATAGCCGAGGAAGGCGCCATAACGCACAGAATATGCGCCGGTGGTGATGAACGCATCATGTTGTGTGCGAAAGGCATTACTGTCGATGAATTCAAGCCCGTGCCCCTGACCGCGCGTCTTGTGCCAGAATGGCACAAAAGTATCTAGGAAATGCACATTCTCATGGTCGGCGAGGCCCGGTTCAATCTCAAGTATGTGGCCCGATAGAAAGAAAGTGTGAATTCGGCCTTCCTTTATCAGACGCTTGATTTCAGCGTGGTGCGTATCGATCAGCGCATCATCGAGGCATGCATAATGTGTCGGCCGCCAGTCAATTCGGTCCCAATGACGATAGGCGGCATTCATGCCGAGTGTATCCACCCCAGAAAGGCGTCCAAAGTCGAAATCGCGCAGGCTTGGGCCATTTCCCATTACGATCAAGGTCGTACCGGGCTTCGGATAGGGCAAGGCACGATGGGGTGAGTTGGGCATGGGGCGCCTTGGCTAATAACAGGTCCTGTGCTTTTGCGCGGCTGCGCCTCGACCGTCAATGTGCACCTGCTGTTTCCTGTCGACCGTGTCAAATCTGACGGGCTATGTTGACAGTTAATACCCTGTCGGGCACGTCGAAAGCCTGACTTTGTAACTCCTTTTCAAACGTAGAATAACGGTCTGGAAACATGAAAAAAGATCGTTCGGAGAAGCAGGCTCAAGCTGGCGATCAGGTGCGAATTTATGTGCCGGACTCGCGCTATTCGGCGAACCCGATCGAAGCGATCCGGGAACTGTTCAAGGAAGTGTGGTCGTTCCGGTCGCACATCGCAGCCATGTTCGGCGCCGAATTCCGGAGCAGTTACCGGGGCACTGTTTTCGGTGTGTTCTGGAACTTTGCGCTGCCGCTCGTGCCCTTGTCGGTCTATATTCTGCTGGTGAACCTCCGGGTTTTTCCTGTCTATGACGGATTGAACCCTGCCATCTACATAAGCTTTAATGTTACAATCTGGTCCCTGCTGACAGGGCTGATCACACTGCCCATTATGGTTGTGAAGAGCAGAAATAATGAATCAACCCGAACAGCCCAGCCGATCTCAGTTGCCGTGCTGGCTTCGTTTGCGCGGTTATTTTTCGACACTTTTGTGAGGTTCGCTCTGCTGTGCATTCTAATCGTGTTATTTGCGCAATGGCCTAAGACAAATCTCTTGATGCTGCTTCCGATCCTGTTGTCAGGAATGGTGCTGTGTTTTTCCCTCGGGCTGATGCTGGCAATCTTCAATGTGATCATTCCGGACGTTGAGCGCGTGGTGACCATAATGCTGCAGTACGGCGTGTTCGTAAGTGGGGTGATCTTCCCGCTCGGCGGTCTTGGCCCCCTGAAAGTGCTTGAACCGTTCAATCCTTTCAACGTCTATATTCAGGCGCTGCGGGACGAGGTCTTTTTCGGTCATATTGCGAATCATGCCGCCGTCTGGTCATGGGCCGGCGTGGCACTACTGCTGTTCCTAATGTCCATGAGATTCTTCTATGTAATGGAACGCAGAATTCGAGGCATAACATGAGCGACCCAATCGCCCCTGACGCAACATTGCCGATGCTTCAGGTCAAATCACTAGGCAAGCTCTATTCACGCCGGCCCAAGGATATGCGCAAGCGCATGTCAAAGGTTGCCCGCAACGCGTTCTTTAATATCGGCAAGCCTGAAATCCGCGAACTGTACAGCGGCGAATTCTGGGCGGTGAAGAACGTCTCTTTTGATCTGCAGCGAGGTGAGGCGATCGGTGTCATCGGGTTGAACGGATCGGGCAAGACGTCCCTGCTGCGCATACTCGCAGGCCAGATCCTGCCGGATGCGGGTGAAGTAATCATCCGTGGCAGCTCGGCCGCCATGATCGACCTGCAGGCAGGGTTCCAGCAAAACGCGCCGGGTCGCGAAAACATTTTCCTGCGGGCCGCAGCGCTCGGATTCCGCCGGAAGGAAACCGAGTTGCGTGTCGATGAGATCATCGCGTTTTCTGAGCTGGGCGACGCGATCGACGCGCCCCTGGCTTCGTACTCGTCGGGCATGCGGATGAGGCTCGCTTTTGCCATCATGGCGACCGTCGCGCCGGATGTGCTGCTGATTGATGAAGTCCTTGCCGTGGGGGATTTCCGGTTCAGGCAGAAATGCCTCGCCAAGATGCGTGAAATGCGTGCTCGCAGTGCTTTTGTGTTTGTCTCGCACTCGATGAACGATGTGTCGACTTTCTGCGACCGCGTCATCGTACTGCACAAGGGCCGGGTATATTTCGAAGGCCCGCCTGCCGAAGCCATCGAAGTTTATGAATCGCTCGACCAGGGAATCCCGACCAAGGATGTGCCTCAGCAGCTTGCCAAGGCCATGGGGCCGGTGTTCGAGAATCCGGATGCGTTAGCGGGTGTGGCGCACTTCTGGTGCGACGAGAAGGGTAATGAAGTCGAGGAAGTAAAGTTCTCCGATCCGCTGCGGCTGCGCCTGAAATTTCGCTCGCTTATCGATGTGCGCGCGCTCTCCATCGGCATTCCTGTCTGGTCCATCAACCGGCACTACGTGACCGGCCTTTCGACACAGGTCACTTCGGATACTTTCGACATCGAGGCGGGCGACGATGTGGACATCATGCTGGAAGTTGCTCCGGGGTTCCTGAACCCAGGTGTCGTTAAGTCAATGCTCACCGTGCTCGATGGACCGGAATTCCTTTACCGCCAGCCGAATCCTGACCTAGTCATTCGATCTGCAAAACATCCGACATGGGGATCGATCACAGTGCCGCACAGGTTCATTCGGCGCGACAAGGGACCAGCACAGTCAAAGGGCGCACCTGTTGTCATCCCGCTAAACCCCTGACGACTTCACGCAAGGAATCATCTCCATCTCACGTCCTTTGCGCATTGCCATTGCCGGGTTGGGCAAGATAGCTAGGGATCAGCATGTTCCCGCGATAGCGGGGAATCCTGATTTCCAACTTGCCGCGATTATCAGTAGCAAAGCGCAGGATGAAGCGGTGCCTGTGTTCCGGACTCTCGAAGATGCGCTGGCATCCGGGCTGCAGCTTGATGCGATCGCCATCTGTACCCCGCCGCAAGTGCGGCGTGCATTATGCGATCTCGCGTCGGCGAATGGGCTGGCTGTACTGCTGGAAAAGCCGCCCGCCACGACGGTCCAGGAGGCAAGAGCGCTTGCCGCCATGGGAGAGCACCGCGGCACGACTATTTTTGCCGGGTGGCATTCTCGGTTTGCACCATTCGTGGATGATGCGCGCGCGTGGTGCGCGAACCAAGGCGTGCTGCATGGACAAATCGAGTGGCATGAAGACCCGGCGAAGTGGCATCCCGGACAGGCTTGGCTATGGCAGAGTGGCGGGCTTGGCGTGTTCGACCCAGGGATCAACGCGCTATCGATCCTAACAGCCATTCGTCCGGGTGAGTGGTGCCTGTCGGGTGCCCAGTTCGAACAGCCCGAAAATGCTGAGACGCCGAGTGCCGCACGGTTCAGCCTCAGTCGGAACGAGGATCGGGTCGAGGTGTCGTTCAGGTTCGCGCCCGGGAATAAGGAAATCTGGTCAATTCGGCTGGAAGCAGGGACCGGGGAGACACTGCACCTGCTGGATGGCGGCACCGCGTTATCCCTGAACGGTGGTGCGGCCGCAAAGCGCGCCAGTGCGGAATATGCCGGTCTCTACCAGCGCTTTGCCAGACTGATCGCAGCGGGGGGAAGCGAGGTGGATGTCGCGCCGCTAGACTTGGTCGAATCCGCATTTCTGACGGCTGATATCACACCTGTCGGACCGGTCGCGGTCTGAGCAGCCCGAGAGCCTAATGGTTTTTTTTCACTTGGTCGTGATTGGCGCCAGGAGCGGATAGGCAGATTCCCTGTATAGAAATGCAGGAGTTCTTCGCCCGTGTATGTGTTAATCCATATTCCAAAAACGGCCGGTTCTTCCGTGATGAATGTCCTGAACCGCACCCTGAACACGCGGAATGTGCTGCACCCCGGCACACAGTCCGAGATGGCCGCCCCGTGTGCGATGAGCGCGGAGGATTTGTCGGTCTACAAGGCTGTCGGCGCGCACATGCCCTACACTGAGCTGCGGGAATTGTTCGGGCCGTCAGCCACGTATTTCAGCGTTATGCGGGAACCCGAAACGAGCACGATTTCCCTTTGGAGTCACCTCGCTCGCGACTCTGGCCAACGCGGGCATCCGCAGTCAAACTTGGACTGATGCCATGGCTGGATTTCATGGAAAGCAATGCATACGAACGTGAGCTCGCCACGAAGCGCTATTTCCAACAGCAGAGAGATGGCTCGATTCCCGACTTCCCGATCGGTGACCAGTCTGATCTGGATGCCTTCCTGCAATCGGTGCTCGGCCCTGAAGCGGCCAAAATATGGCAACTGAACACCGCTGAGGGTGACTTCGAGCTCTCCGAAGAGGAGCGCCCGCATACGTGGAATATTCGCCGGCGATTTCGAGCTCTGGGACGAAGTCCGACGTCGGGTCGATGCGCGCGTTTTAGCGCCTTCAAACGCAGGCTGACCCCGCGCCTGACGGCAAGGACGAGTCGTCTAGGCGGCCGGGTTTTTCACAATGCGGTACACACAAGTCCGCCAGCTCGCGCCGACACGTGCGATGAAATCAACCGAGCTGATTTCTGAATCCACATATTCCTGAACATCCGGCCAGTCAGCCGAGCCATAATCGTCAAAGATGATATAGCCGCCCAGTTTCACGTAGCGCGCGTAGTTCTCGAAGTCCGCTTTCACGCCTGCATAGGAATGATCCGCGTCAATCACGAGAAGGTCGTACTGGCGTTCGCTGGCGGCCTTGATCGCATCATTGTCCGTGCTCAGCTTCTTGATCAGCGTGAACTGGTCTTCGGTCATGCCTACGCGCTGAAGGTTGCGACGGAGCGTGCGCTCGTCGATGCGTTGGCCTGTCAGGATGTCAGCCTGGCTGACATTGTAATAGCCTTCGAGCGGATCGAGCAGCGTGAAGTGAACTTCCTCATAGTGATTGGCGAGTGCATCGAACATCACGCCGGCGCCAACCCCGAAAAGCGTACCGATTTCCAAGACGTCGATCTTCGGGCCCTTCACAGCGCGAGCCACGAGCGAGCGCAGGAGGATGTCCTCGACCGATGTAGCGAGTCGGCCATCAAGCTGCCGCTCTATCTCGCAGGCGCGGTTTGCCATGTATCCTAGGACCGCCCGGCTGATTGGCACCGAGAGGCGCTTACGCCATTCGCTCTCCAGAGTAACGATCTGATCGTTGGTAAGACGGCGGTTAAAATGCTGGTACCAGGTTGCGTTATCGAACTGCGCCCATTTGTCGATCACGGCCAATTTGCCCTCGACAGACTTGACGGCGGTTTCAGCGGTAGTGAATTTGTCCGACACTTCCCTGTTGAGGGAATCGACCTTGCCAACGACATCCTTACGGATGGTCTCAACCTGACCGCTCGGACCGAGAAGCGTTTCAAGGCGTGCAATCCGGGTCTTCAATTCCTTATTGTTGGCTTCGAGTGTGTCAATCTTGCTCTGGGCGACACTATTGACGGCGCGGATATCATCAAGTGCGCGTGCGGTACCGAGCGCGTCGCGTTCGATTGACGCTGTCCGGGCATCAATTGTCAGGAGTTTGTCATGAATCTTCACAAAGCTGTGCGGGAGCCGACCGGAGAGCCCCTTTACCTCGCCCCGGATGGCGCCCACTTCTTGGTGAAGCGACTCTGCATGGCCTTGGGAACGGAAGGCCGTGTAGGCCAGCAAGGTTGCCAGGACACCGAAGCCGAGCCCGGTAAAGGTCCAGGGCCGGTAAGCGGCAAGATCCGCACTGAAAGCAGCAACCAGGATGGCAGTACCTAGTATGGCAAGCGGCAGCGCCAGCATGGGCCGCGACACGCCATGCAGCGCTGCCCGGCGCAGGAAACGGATCAGGTTGTAGAGTCGCGGAGACGCGCGGTGAATGCGGTGGGCGAGGTCCACGTACCATACTGATTTCTGCGGATCGGCGGCCACGATCGGAAGGGAAGTGTCAGGCATCTGTTTTAACATTGAAGCTTTGCTTTCTGTATTCATCTGGCTGACTGATTTAGGCGTTGGTCTGTCTGGGCGGGTGGGGGAACCTGGCTTCGTACCGACGGCGCTCGCAGCATCATTCCCGTTGGCGGATTTTATGGGGCGCTTATCAGGAAGCGGAACCCGGAATTCCATGAGTTCGTCGAACGCGCTGGCAAGCGCCGGGTATCCCGGGTCTTTCTGGAACGCGAGGATATTGCCCCAGGCGTCGTCCGGCATTTCGTGATCCTGGTAAGGAGCGACGCGGTGCCAGTCATGTGGAATGCCATATCGGATTATCGGATGCCACTCGCTGACATAGACTGCATAGCCTAGGTTGCTCAGATATTCGGCAATGTCTTTCCAGTCGTGCCCAAGCTTCAGGGTTTTTGCGTCCTCGAACTCGCACTCAACGACGTCGGGCTTCAGGCGGTCCCATGGCACGCCCTTCAGGACATTCAGATCGAAGCCTTCAACGTCGATCTTGAGGAAGTCGATACGCGACAAGTTACGGTCGGCAACGACGTCAGCTACGGTCGTGACCTCAACGGGGTCCGAGACGACGTGGGAGTCGTGGAACGCATGCAGGCCGGAGATGCCTGTACTTTGCGGAGACGTGAAGAAGCTGACTCCTTTTGCCGCCACATCGCTCACGGCGCGTGTGTCGATCCTCACATTTCTTGCCTCGCCGAAGCGTTCGCAAAGCATGGCTCGGTTCTTAGCATCCGGTTCAAAACAATGGATCGACCAGCCAAGATCGTGAAAGCATTGCGCCGATGTGCCAACATGCGCGCCGACATCAACCATGATGTGATCGTCACCTTTACGGGCAGCCAGCAAACGCGCCACAACGGAAGTCTCGTCAACTTGGGCGTGACGCTCGCGCGGGACGGCGCGGATATGCTTGGCCATCGAGCGCTTGCCAGCGGCTTTTGCCTCGGTCAGGGCCGCCTCGGGTAGCGGTTTCATCGCGAGGGCGTCGGCAAGATCCATGCGCGGCAGCACTTCAAGCGCGCCACCAACCGTTGCATTTATTAGCTCACGGCCTTCTTCCGCGTATGCCTGCCTTGCAAGCAGATACATCTGTTCCATCATACCTACGTCGGCGGCCTGCCACTTCTTGCCTTGGAAATAGCTACTGTCGAAGTGGTTCTCGTCGCGTTCATGGCTGACGATGACGTCGCCTTCCTTGACGCCCGCCTGCTGTTTATAGGAATGGTCGAACCCGATCAGCACCGCCCGTTTGTAGCCGAGGCCGAACGCGATGTGCATGTTGAAGAAGGTGACTGTGTGGCGCCAGGATGCGTTCTTGAAAATGTCCTTCGAGAATGCAGCGTGCCCCACCGCCTCGATGAAATGTGTGTCCTCGCCGGGGTTCAGGCAATAGCCCGTCCAGTAAGGTAGGATCTTTGCCAGCCCTCCGAGACGGTTGATGTTGTGGGCACTCTGTTCGGCGACAAGATAGTTCACGACCGTGTAATAAGTCGCCAGTTCCTTCAGCCGCTTATCGAGGAATGCGTTGTTCGAAATGATGACGTCATGGCCAGCGAGCAGATCCAGATTGGCTTTCTTCAGGCTTGGGCCGTTGCCGACGATAACGCACACTTCAGATTGCCGGTTATTGGCCTGCTCCTGAATAAAGGCATGCGCCTTTTCGAGTTCCCGCTGTTTCCAGCCCGCATCGAAGGCCCAGCGACGCGGCCCGACTGTGTAAAGTGACTGGCCCCGCTTCGAGGTCGTTTCGAGCCGAACTTCCATGCACGGCACGGACGGGCCGATGCCCAGTCGCTGCATCTCGCGCAATGTGTCGCCATAACCCTTGGCGGATGCATTTGCCGCGAGATGGTCCAACACCAGCTTGCTGCCGTTATAGTCCATAAGCAGCTTGCGATATATGCCGTCCAGTATGGCTGTGTCAGCAATGTCGGAATTTTGGCCGTGCGCCAGCACGCCGTCGAAGCCGTCGCTCAGGAATTCGGCATACCGGCGAAGCCAGGTATGGTTGGCATAGCCGAAATGCGCGACCAGCATGTCGCAGACTTCGGCATAGCTGTTGCCACGCTGGCCATAGGTCTTGTTGTTATTATGGTAACGCGCCAGAGCAAAGTTCTCATCGACATAGGCGAAGGTCTTGCCAGCCGCGACGCAGCGAATCCAGTATTCGTAGTCCATGCAATAGTGGCGCGACCCGGTCAGCTCGCCGACATCCTCAATCACGCTGCGGCGCATGAACAGAGCGGGCTGCAGGATCCCGTCTTCCTGCTGCAGGCGCCAGGGAAGCGTTTCGGGATTCTTGTTTATGTAGACGTCCCGCAGCGTCTCGCCGGTCTCGTTGATATAGATGCCCTTGCCGTAGACGATGTCGGGCGCGTCCGGCGCATTGAACCGGTCGATCACTTTCTTGAACACATCCGGCGAGGCGAAGACGTCATCGGAATTCAGCCAGGCGATGATGTCGCCTCTGGCGCGCGCGAAACCCTTGTTCAACGCATCGGACTGGCCCTCGTCCGGCTCTTCGAACAGGGTCACAGTCTTGTATTTCCGGGCGATGTCGCGGCTGCCGTCCGTCGAGCCCGGATCAAATACGAAATGCTCGATCGGCTTGTACGTCTGGTCGCGCACGGAACTCAGGCATTCGTCGAGGAATTCGGATTGATTGTAGCTCGGGCTCACCACGGAAATTGTCAGCATCTTCTGTTTTCCTATGGCCTGGGGCCGCTTTGCATCCGGCTGGCCGGCCGGCGCGGCGCCGAATATTTCAGTCATGGCCGCGCGTTGCGTCTTCGATAGCGGAAGGCGGCCGAGGAAGCGTTTCGTGATTTTCCAGTCATCCTGTGAGAACGTATCAGGATAAAGGCGGCTCTTGTCCACGCAATCGATGAGAAAATCGACCAGCAGGCCGTTGATCACCGTGTTTTCGGGGATGCGCGTGATATCGTCGAGGGTGAAAGCCCCCTTGTCCACAAGGCTGTTCAGCATCGCGATATAGGGATGGCTGAAATAGATCGCATTGCGGCGCTTGAAATCCGCCATGAAGTCGGCTTCCGAGGCCTTCGTGCCGAGCGCTGCGCGCTTTTCCGACGCCGTTTGCGTGCGATGACACACGGTCGGCCGGGCGACGAGTTCCACCGGGCGGTCGTGGAAGGCTTCCAGCATCGCGCCGAGTTGCGGATACATTGTCCCGAAGAAGCGTGCCGCATCGACAGCCTGGAAAGACGCGCGGCGGAAGATGTTCACCGAGATGAATCCGATCACGCTGATAAACCCGAACTCCAGGCAGAACTCACGCAGGCCGGCGAAGGTGCGGTCTTTGCCGTCAAGGCGCATCCAGTTCTCGGTGATCAGCTCCGAGAGGTCGCTGGAGCGCCGGGTGCGGTTGAGCACGAGCATGTCATGGCGTCCCGCTCGCAGCCGCGCGAGTATGTCGTCCATGGCGTCCTCAGGCTCTAAGAAGTCGTCATCGCCGAAAATCCACAGGAACTTGCCTGTCGCGCCGGCGGCACACTCGATCAGGTTGCGTTCGAGGCCGACATTCTGCGGATAGCGGACATATTTAATAAAGGGATTCTGTTTTGCCACGTCAGCCACAAAGGCCAGGGAATTGTCGGGGGAGGCATCGTCGGCGACAATGATCTCGACTTCGGCATCGTATTTGCCGGCGATCTGCGAGATGAAACTGTCCAGCGCCTGCTTCAGGGGGCCGGGGCGTCCGTAGGCCGGTATCGCAATGGTAAGCAACATAATACAGTTCCCTATGCCGCATTCTGGCGACGGAGCTCGTTTCTTATTGATTTTCTACCGCACCATTGCGCTTGGCACCAATAAGGAGGGAAACGCTTTGCGAGATCTGGCGCAAGTCGTTCAGGCTGGGCGAAATCTTCTTCCAGCCGTACATGATCTGATCGGGATTGGATGCCATGTCGGGTGTGAATGCCGGTTGTATTGCTCCAATCGGGCCGATCGGGACCAGATCGTCTCGTTCTGTCACGGCCTTGCGATACATGTCAAAGCGATCCCTCCAGAAATCAGTAGGCGAATCCGAGAGGTACATGTCAATCGCGTGATACATCACGCCGCCCGGCTTGAGGATGCGGATATTGTCCTCAAGGAAGGCCGGAAACTCGGGATCGGCAACGTGCTCCACCACCGAAACCGAGAAAACGACATCGAATGAGGCATCCTTCAGGGTCGGATCAAAACGCCCGACGGTTGTACGGATATTCTCGACGCCGGCGATCTTGACCTCGCCTTTCGGGCCATTGTCAGCGCCTTCGAAGGGTTCGATGTTGAAGCAGCGGTTTGACTTGGCGAGCTGCGGCAGGATGCGCGAATCGCCGCCGCCGATTTCCGCAATGGTCTGATCTTTCATGCCGCGCAGGAGCGCATACATGGCCAGGTCCTGCATGGTTTTCAGCTGGAAGCTGAGCTTGCTGGGTATTTCGGCCATGAGCCCTGCATCCATGGCGCGCCAGATTTCGGGTTTCCGAATAAAATCAAACAAGAATTTCTACCTCCACAGGCGATCTGGTTCGTATCCGGTCCGCGCAGCAATCTGTCTATGTCGCGCCGGCCAAGGCTTAACTTGCATTTGTCAAAGACTACAGGCCATAAGCCGTTCAACCGACGGACCTAAAGCAGAGATGGAACTCAGATGTCAACCAGAACAGCGCTAATCACCGGTGTCACAGGGCAGGACGGCGCCTATCTCGCCCAACTGCTGCTCGACAAGGGCTATATTGTGCATGGTGTCAAACGCCGGTCATCTTCGTTTAACACGGCCCGAGTCGATCAACTTTACGTCGATCCCCACGAGAGCGACACGCGCTTTTTCCTGCACTATGGCGATATGACGGATTCCACAAATCTCATCCGGCTGGTGCAGGAAACCAAGCCTGTCGAGATCTACAATCTGGCTGCTCAGAGCCATGTGCAAGTGAGTTTCGAAACGCCCGAATATACCGGCAATGCAGATGCGTTAGGCACATTGCGCCTGCTGGAAGCGATCCGGATTCTTGGGCTTGATAAAGCCGTGCGGTTCTATCAGGCCTCGACGTCCGAGCTGTACGGCAAGGTGCAGGAAGTGCCGCAGTCCGAAACCACGCCCTTCTATCCCCGCAGCCCCTATGCGGCTGCCAAGCTCTATGCCTACTGGATCACCGTGAACTACCGGGAAGCCTATGGCATCCATGCCACCAACGGTATCCTGTTCAACCATGAAGGCCCGACGCGCGGCGAGACCTTCGTGACGCGCAAGATCACCCGCGCTGTCGCTGCGATCGACAATGAGCTGCAGCATACGCTTTTCCTCGGCAACCTCGACGCCAAACGCGACTGGGGCCATGCCCGCGACTATGTCGAAGGCATGTGGCGCATTGTGCAGCATGACACGCCAGAAGACTGGGTGCTGGCGACCGGCGAGACCCATTCGGTGCGTGAGTTCGTTGAACTCGCCTTCGCGGAAGTCGGACGCAGCATCGACTGGAAGGGAAAGGGCGTCGACGAGGTCGGCTTCGATGCCAAGTCGGGCAAGGCGCTGGTGAAGATCGATCCGCGCTATTTCCGGCCGACGGAGGTTGACCTCCTGATCGGTGACCCGACCAAGGCGCGCGAAAAGCTTGGATGGGTCCACACGACGAAATTCCACGAGCTGGTCAAGGAAATGGTGCGGGCCGACCTTGAACTTGTGGCGCGTGAGAAGTGGCGTAAGGACCGGTCCGCGTAAGCAGACAGCTTATTGTGGCGCCGTTTCGAGCTGCCAGTCGATTCCTCCCTGCCAGTAACGATCCATCAGACCCCGGCCGAGGGTCCACTTCCCGTTCAGCGAGCGGATGTCGAGCGGATATGTCTTGCCGCCGATTTCGACTTGGTAGAAGCAGCCCTCTATGCCGACGACCCTGATGGCGTCTGACGGATTGCCTGAGACGATCGACGGAATGCCGGTCGACGTGACGTGAAACCCGCTGGCCATGTGGTAGATGTTGATCGCGGGAGAGCGCAATGGCATGGGCGGGGAGGTCGAGGAGTTGGGCAGGACCTCATCGACCGGATGGTAAGGCGACAGCGTGAGGGCGAGCCGGACAGGCGTAGCTGCCTTGAGGCTCACGGGCACGACCGTTTCGCGTGACCCGGTGCTGTCGAACACGAAATGCTCCGCCGCGGCCCAAGTCAGATTGTCGCCTGTCCAGGCTGTCCCGAGGTCTTCCAGCTGTTGGGTGACGAGCCAGTTGAAGATAGGTATCTCCGCAGCGCAGATGGCGGGCGTGAAGGCTTTTGTTCCATCCAGGGCCTGCCCCGGAGCGAGGAAGAATCGGGCGCCGGACGGTTTCAGGAACGCCAGATTTACGGGCTCCAGGGCGTCTCTGCTGGCATTGTAGCGATAGACGAATGTTGGCCGATCCGGTTCCAGGCCCTTCATATGCTCGCGAGACAGCCGGCCATTCTTGTCTGACCAGTAGTCCTTGCCGTCGCGGCTCCATTTCTCGACGAAAGGGTCCCCCGACACCCTTGAGTCAGGACCGATGAGCGCGAGTATTTCCGGATGGTTCGACAGCATCCTGAGATAATCCGTGCTCCAGTGGTTCACCCCTTGACTGGGAGAGGCCATGCCCTTGGGAAGTAACATGACGACCTGCGCGTTAGAGGGCCATGCCGGGGCCGCGTCACGCGTCAGGGCCGCGACAACCTGGTGAGCCTTCAGGTAAGGCAGGAATTCGGAATCACGGCGCTGCGTCGCCGTTACGGTGTTCAGGACGATTAAGCAGGTCATTATCGCTAGGGTGAACCACCGCGACAGGCCGGACCGGCTTGACAGCCAGACAAGCGGCGCAGCCAGCAGAAGTGCGCCGAACAGGTAGGCAGGCCACGCGTACCGCGGATAGTAAGCCGTAACGACGAGCGATGGACCGAGCACGAGAATGGCCGTTAGCAGGGCGCAGGCCAGAAGGATGAAGAGGGCATCCGCTGGCGCGTGAGCCGTCGTCTCATCAGCCAGCGTGCGCTTCAGTCGGACAAGGCCAAGCACGAGGATGCTAGCGAGCATGGCGAATAGCCCGAGATAGAGCCCGGCTGCGAGCCCCCCCCCCGATAGGGGCGCTAGGAAAACGGCCGCCAGCGCATTGCCAATATTCTGAACGAAATTCCCGGGTGTGAGTTCGGTCCAGCCCGCTGCCTTAGCATAATGGAAACTGGTATTCCCGGCGATGGCGCGCAGCGCGGCGGGCCAGATGGTAAGCGCGAGACCAATTCCGAGATTCCGCACCGAGCGGTGAAACAGGAAAGCAATCAGCACCCATAGAGGCGGTGCGAGTATGACCAGAAGGGTTGTCGGAGATGAGACCGATGACAGCAGGGCGAGGAGCGCCGACACGAAGACGAGCACCGGACGGGCAGCGCCGTTTTTTGAGCCTGATCGCATGAAAACGGCCAGAGCGCCAAGGGCGAAGACCATTCCCAGACTGGGATGTGAACCCGTGACAAAAAAGCCCTGTTCAAGCGCAATCGTGTAAGTCGTGAACGCGAGTCCAGTCACAATGGCCAGAACCTTGTCCTTGGTCAGACTGTCCAGAACGACCGTGAATAGTGCCGTTATCATGCCTAGCGTGACGAGCGAGGATATCTTGATAAGGACGACCGATTTGAAGGCCGCTGTGATTTCCAGAAGCTTGTAAGGCAGGAAATTCGTCGGCTCGCCGCCGAATTTGCCGAGCAAATAGTTTGGAATGTAAGCGTTATCGTCCAGAATCAGTAAATTCGAGTCAGAGTATTTCCACTGCATCATGAACTGCAGCAAAAAGCTGGCCGCGAACGCAACCAGCATAAGGAACCACCAGGAAGTCCTTGCGTGTCGATGCGTGTTGTCTGAGCTCATTATACCCCCTTGTAAGACTGAGTGTTCCGGGTAGTTATTCGTCGGGCACAGTGCGCTGCAATTGCGGAGCGTGATTCCCGGATCACTGCGCCTGCGACGAGCCGCGTTTTTTATTTTCGTTGGCTTAAGGCCGCTACTTGCGCGAGATACAGCAACATGCCAAGCTTTAAGACTGAACAAGACGCAGGCGGAAAGCTCCTTCTCACCAATATTTTTCCAGAAGCGGCCATATGCAGTGTCTATTTCTTAGTCATCTGGGGTCTGTTCTTCCGGTTTGTTTCTGAAGGAGAGCCAATCGACTGGCCCTACCATGTACTGTTTGCCCTCGATCCCGAGCGTCAGATTCCGCCCAATTTCATGCTGCACATGATGTTTCGCACGATCGGCGGCGGATTTGTCCAGCAGGCCCTTATCGCGGCAGCGGCGAAGACGGCCCTCATCGTAATCGTGGCACGCGGCTTTTTTCACACCGGCCAGCCGTTCCATTTCGACAGCCGCAAGGCGATGCTGGTCGCCTATGCGATGGCCATCATGGTCTCGCTCGCCATGCCGGTCTTCTGGTTGTCGGCGGATCCGCGGCCCTATCTCGGCAAGTTCTCGCCGAATGTGGCGCACAACCCGACCTATATCCTGATGGCGCCTTTCATGGCGGCCCTCTGGTGGATGTTCACGCGGCGCGTCCTGTCCACCCGGCCCGTTACGGCCGGTTGGCTCGCCGCCTTCGCACTGCTCAGCGTCGCCACGGCGCTGGCCAAGCCGTCATTCCATCTCGCGTTTATTGCCACGGCCGGGATCGTCTGCGTGTGGGCTCTGGTCAACAGGCGGCACGGGGTTTTCGGACTGATGTTCATAGGAGCGGCGATCGCTCTGCCGATAGGCCTGGAAATGCTGGCCATGTCAGGCGTTGGCCCGGTGCAATGGGACCAATCACATTTTGTTGTCGCGCCGTTCGTGGCCCTCGGAAAGCATGTGAAGGATCCCGTCGGGGCCCTCATATCGTCGTTGCTATTCCCGCTGCTCATCGTGTTGGCGGTGGCCCGCAAACCGGGCTCCAGCGCCTGTTTCTGGCTGGGCTGGATCCTTTTCGGGTTCGCCATGCTGGTCGCGATTCTTTTTGGAGAAGAGGGGCGCCGTATGGCGCACGCAAATTTCTACTGGGGCGTATATGGCGCGGTGCTGTTACTGTTCATCGAGGGCGGGGCTTTGCTGGTCAGGCGCTGGGAGCAGGGACTCTCATCTGCCATTGGCTGGGTCTGTGCCGCCGTGCTTGCGGTTCATGCGGGCTTCGGGCTCTTGTACCATGTCAGGATCGCGCTTGGCGCAGATCCGCTTGCCTGAATTCCGACTGTGTCCCGTTTGGCGACAGAGGGGATGTAAGCCCGCCTCACATGTCGATGCCCGCGTATCGGAAAGAATAATAGCGGGGGGAGTGATCCGTTTCTGCTGAGTGTCTGGTGAGGCGCATGTTGAACACAAAGCCACGACCCGATGGGTAGCCGCCCTGAGCCTTGTGGAAGTCCTGCCCGAATAGCGAGTGTGAACTTTGAGTTTGCGATATCGCGCGAGACCGGCTTAACCGTTAGCCAAACCGACCAGAGCGGCAGGCAGATTATCTGAAGAGGGGCATCGCAGGTGGTTTTTTCTGAACCGATTTTTCTGTTCATGTTCTTGCCGCTAAGTTTGGCCGTTATTCTCGCGCTTACCGGGCGCGGCCATAGCTTGGCGATCCTCGTCTTCAGTCTTGTGTTCTATTACTGGACATCTGGATTGCTTACGCTGCTGCTCGCAGGCTCCATTTTTTTTAACTGGTTCGTCGGTCTTCGGCTCGACCAATGTCGAAACAAGCGTTGGCTTCAGTTTGGGATTGCCATGAATGTGCTCGTTCTGGGGACATTCAAGTACGCGATCTTCTTTGCGTCTAATATTGACGGAATATTCGGGTCAGCCCTTTCGCCGCATCTGCGATGGATCATCCTTCCGATCGGGATATCCTTCTACACTTTCCAATGCATTTCCTACCTGATGGACATCTGGCGGCGCGATGCCGAACCAGAAAATAATCTGATTGTGTTCGGAGCCTACCTGTCATTCTTTCCGCAGCTGATAGCCGGTCCGATAGTGCGCTTTAAGACAGTCATCGCTGACTATCACGCTCCGAAGGTCTCGCTGGAAAATGCGACAGCCGGTGCAGCCCGTTTCTCTCATGGCCTGTTCAAGAAGGTTGTTGTTGCGGACTCGTCCGGGATCATAGCCGACGCTTGTTTCGCGTTAAGTGCGGGTGACTTGACCACAGGCGCGGCGTGGCTGGGTGCCCTTGCCTATACAGTCCAGATATATTTCGATTTTTCCGCCTATTCGGACATGGCTATCGGATTAGCCTCGGTGTGCGGTATCAGAATGGACGAAAATTTCAACCGGCCATATACGAGCTCCACGCTCACGGAGTTCTGGCGGCGCTGGCACATATCGCTTTCGACCTGGTTCAGGGACTATTTGTACATTCCTCTGGGCGGAAACAGGAAGGGGCAGTTTGCCACCTATCGAAATCTTATCGTCGTCTTTTTTGTGACGGGCCTTTGGCACGGCGCCGCTTGGACCTTCGTGCTCTGGGGACTGTACCATGGTGCTTTTCTTATTCTCGAGCGCGTGACCCTGGGACGCGCCGCCGGCGCAATAGAGGCCCGGTTTGCGCGGTTCGTGTATTTGTTGCCCGTGGTTATCTTCGGCTGGGTCTTGTTCCGCGCAGAATCGTTGCAACAGGCGCTCGAGTTCTATCAGGCGATGCTGGTTCTAAGCGTTCCCATTAACTGGAGCCTGGCGGAAACCGTCACGGCCAGCACGTCTCCACTCATCCTGTTTGGGTTCTATATTGGCCTCTTGTCGCTATTTGCTCCGAAACATGCGCCTTTGGGGGTCCAGCTCACCCAAGTGCGCACGCTTGCCGGCGCGATGGCACGCTTCGGATATGCTGGCATCGTTCTCATCGTTGGAGCGGTCTACGCATTGTCTAGCGACTTTAGTCCCTTCCTGTATTTTCGCTTCTAGGTGCATGATGATTAACGCCCTAAATTTGGCCCTCCTCGCACTCTTTTCTTTCGCGTTGCTTGTGCCCGGAGCTGCTTTTCTGGTTGCCCCCAAGGGCGAGACCGTCTTGTCCAGCGAGCCCACACCGTTTCCAAGCTTAAAAAGCATCGTCTTGCCATCCCCGGAAGGACGGAAAAGCCTTTCAAGTGCTATATTTGATCGTTCAAGTGTCAAATACAATGCGATCAGCCTGCGCAACAGCCTGTCCTATTCAGTTCTCGGAGCGATCGAGAGCTCTGAAGTTGTCTCAGGCAGTCCAGGCTGGCTCTTTTACAAGCCCGAGTTTGAGCGCTGGGGTTGTTCGCGGCGCGCAACACTTGATGACGAGCTGGCGCGCGCAGAAACCATTCTCGACATGATCGAGGCGGCGAAGGCCAACGTTACCTTCGTCTCGGCGCCCAACAAAGCGAGTATTGAGAGTAGTCGGCTTGCTGGTTCAGCAGCTAGATATGCTCCCTGCTATTTCGACTTCGAGAGTGACTTCCGGGCCAGCCTTTCACGCTATCCTGCCACCGTAGTCATTGACCATGCACAAGCTCTTGAAGCGCTCGGTGGAGATGCACAGCGTTATTATTATATGGACACCCATTGGACGCCGATGGGCGGATATGCTGCGATTGCTCAGCTTCGCGCATCGCTGCCCGATGCGCTTTCCGGTTCGATACCGGCGATTGAATCCCAAGAGCCAGCTATGCGCCGGACGGATTTAGGTAACATCATGCTGCGCTTCCGTTCTCAGGAGCCGAGCGTGAATCTTGTCCTGGAGCCAACCGCGTCACCTGAGTCAGGAGCCGGCGTTCTGATCGTTCATGATTCATTTTATGGCATCGTGGCCCCGCAGCTGAAGTCCGCGTTTCCTTCCGCGACGCTGTCGAAACTTAACGGCCGCGCGCCTCCGGATGCCGACACGCTGCGCAAATTCGATCATATCATTATTGAGTCCGTCGAACGGCAGTTCCTGGCACGGATGAATCTCTCGTGGACGCGCCCTGACAGCCTCACTTTTGGTTGGGGGTCTCCCTTGGGCGATCATATTCTTGATCAATCGCAATTGTTGGCCGAGCAGTGCAATTGGGACGAGGCGGTCAATATAATTGAAGATAAACAATCGCATGCTCTGGTGCGGGGCATGGAATTCATTTCTTCCTCAGCCGTGAGATCGACAGCAGATCCACGGATCATGTTCCGCCTGCCGCCGGCTCAAGGAAGATTGGTTTGCTTGGAGGCCGAATTCAGCCATCCGACGAAGACACGAACGCAACTCTACTTTGAGCGCGACACGCCGGGCGATGGGCGATCTATGTTTGCCGAGCCTCAATCGGTTTTCAGGCTGGTCCAGCCAGGTAGGTCTAGAATTTCCTGGGTCATTCCGCAGTCTGCCCTTGGCCGCATGGCGCGTTTCGATCCTGTCCAGGACGGCGACTTCGAACTCAACAGTTTGCGATACGCATACGGCCCCGATTTCTAGTCTTGCATCAGCTATTTCAATGCGAACGGAAGAGGAGCTGCATTGCAGCTGAGTGCCCGCAAAGTTGGACATATTTCGAATAGAATGCCGGAAATTGCGATTTGCACCGTATATTTATGCTGGTCTGGCGCTGGGCGCGGACCCGCTCACCTAAGATGTGTCATCCCTGATTGAGATGGATCGGAAACCATCGCGCATCTCGATCACGGTTGCTCCTTTGAGATCCGGGGCGGGGGTTGTAGCCCGCTTCGATTTCGCGACAGGGCCGTAAACCTCGATCGGTGGCAGGAACGGGTCGCCCGTCACATAGCGCGCGAATGATGTGAATCTGTCAGTATTCATCACGCCCGAGGCAAGTTCGCGCGTATCGGTAATAACCACGAGGCGCCTGCTGTCCCGCATTGAATTGGCATTGGCCATGAGGAAGCTTGCTATCGCCTGTTGCCGTTCAACGGTCGCGGCATAGTTCGGCATGGTCGTGCGATAGGACGACACGGTTAGGGCCCCGCACAGGAGGATTGCGGCATAACCGGCCCAGCGCGGCGCTGTGACGGACAGGAGGAGTATGACGGACGGCACGAAGAACAGCATGTGCGGGAAATAATGCCAGATATGGGTGACGGTCTGGATCGTGTAGGGCCCGATGGAGACGAGCGTTGCCAGAAGGAAGAAACCGAGTGCCGGAAGCATCCCGGGCACGGCGAGCCGGGCGAGCAGCTGCGTGCGGGCAAACCGGAAAGACAATCCGAGCGCGCCGACGGCGAGCAGGATAACGGCGAGCGCCGGGTAGGCATTATCCCGCTCCAGCCGGAAGCCGGTATACTGCATCGGCTCGACATAGCGCCACACCATATGCGACAGGATATACAATCCGTTCACGACCATGCCGGCCGGTGCATAGTCCAGCCGCCCCGCGATGCCGGTATACGGGTGCTGGATCGATGCAATCGTGTGCCAGGAGAGTGCGGCAAGGAGCAGCGTGAGCAGGCCAGCGGTGGTCTGCCCGTTCCGTGCCGACCACGCCCGGCTGTTCCAGAGCAGGAACAGGAGCAGGGGCCAGAGGAGGAGGATGCCGCTGTCGACGAAGAGGGCAGCGAGGACGCCAAGCAGCGCGCCGGCCAGGAGACAGGTGCGGTTCACCCGGCTGTCTCCGGCGCTGAACCGCATGTGCCGCCAGGCCAGGATGGCGCCGAGATAGAACAGGAAGAACCAGACAAAATATGAGCCGTTCGCGAAGATGGTCAGGATATGCGAAAATGGTGTCATGAACGCGAAGGCGGCCGTCAGGACCGTCAGGGTGCGGTCCTTTATGTGAGGCAGCAGGACCAGCGCCAGCAGGGCGGCGTCAAAGCAGAAGACGGCAAGATGCACGAGCCTTAGCAGCACGATGTCGCCGAGCCCGCCCGCAAGGGCACGGTAGAGCTGAAGGTTCGGCGTGTAATCGAGCCCATGGCCCGCCGGGACGTCCTGCTGTGTCGCCTCGAGCCCGTTGAACGTCAGGCCGCTGAGCGAGCGTTCAAAGTAGAACAGGTCATCTAGGAAAAGGGCATGCGAGAAGATCACATGCGCTTTGAACAGGAGTTCGAACAGGGCGACGAACACGAAGGTTGCGGCAAAGACCTTGGCGCCGTTAGACGCGGCGAGCCGGCGCAGACGCGATGTATAGCCGCTTGGCAGAACAGATACTTCAGGCGCGGTCATGCCAATACCCGCCTATAGCTTCGAGATGAAGTCGGAGGCCGCATCGATGACCCGGTCGACGTCATGACCCAGCGTGAAATAGAGCGGCAGGCGCACGAGTCGTTCCGACAGGCTGTCAGTCAGCGCCATGGAGCCGTTCACGCGCGCAAAGCGCTGCCCGCCAGGGGAGGAATGGAGCGGCACATAATGGAAGGGCGACATGATGCCATTGGCTTTCATATGGGCAATGAAAGCTGCCCGCTCAGTCTCTGTCGGCAGAAGGAGATAGAAGAGGTGGCCGTTATGCTCACAGTTTGCCGGGATGACGGGGAGCCTCAGTCCTTCGGTATTGAAGGCTGAAAAAGTCTCATAATAATGGTTCCAATCTGCCAGCCTGCGGGCAGTGACTTCCGGGACTTTCTCAAGCTGGCCATAGAGGAAGGCGGCATTGAGTTCGCCTGGAAGGAAAGAGCTGCCAAGATCAACCCATGTGTATTTGTCGACCTGGCCGCGGAAGAAGCGCTTCCGGTTGGTGCCTTTCTCGCGAATGATCTCGGCGCGTTCTATCATCGCCGGGTCGTTGATGAGCAGAGCGCCGCCCTCGCCGCAGGTAATGTTTTTGGTCTCATGGAACGACACCGCTGCGAGGTGGCCGAGTGACCCCAGACTCTTGCCATCATAGGTCGATCCCAACGCCTGGGCCGCGTCTTCGATCAGGATGAGGCCATGAGCATCGCCGATCTTCCGGAGCTTGTTCATTTCCGAGCCGACGCCGGCATAGTGCACGGTTATGATGGCCTTTGTCTTTGGCGTAATGGCCGCTTCAACGAGATTTTCGTCCATGTTCAGCGTGTCTTCACGGATGTCGATGAAGACGGGAATGCCGCCTCGCAGGACCACTGCGTTCGCTGTCGAGACGAACGTATAGCTCGGCATGATGACTTCATCGCCTGGACCGACGTCCGCGAGAATTACAGCCATTTCAAGCGCCGCTGTGCATGAGTGTGTCAGCAGCGATGCACGGCATCCCGTCGTTCGGTTGATCCACGCTTGGCACTGCTCGGTGTAATACCCATCCCCCGAGAGCTGACGCCTTTCGATGGCGTCCTGGATATAGTCGAGTTCCTTGCCAACAATGGCTGGCCGGTTGAAGGGGATCGATGGGGCGGACAACAACATTCTCCGATTCTGGCAGACGCCTGCTTTTTACCCAGTCGCCGATAAAAAAGCTCAGTTATTTAAATCCATGGGATTGCCCGGAGAACCGGCTGCGCAACCGGTCAAATATGACTTGCTGTCCACTTGCAGTTTCCGCTTGGATCACTTTAAGCATGCCCTGTCCGCACACGACAACCGGCGCGCCGTCTTCCAGTTTCCACACCTTGCCGGGTTGGCGGGTTTCGAACATGACATCACGCAATGCCTGCGCGGCTCGAATGATGATTTCTTGCCCGTTATAGAGACTGTGTGCGCCTTCATAGGGCGGGCCAACCGCATCGATTGTTCGGGCGATGCGATCTGCGGACTGAGACCAGTCAAGCCAATAATCGTCTGCATCCCGCCAGAGCGAATAGGTTGCCTCTTCCTCATTCTGGGGCACGCCGTCGGGAATACCGTTGGCGCAGGCGGCCAGGATATTGATCGTAAGTTTGGACATCGACTGAGCCTGCATCTTCAGCGCATCTGCAATTGCCATGGGGTAACGCACTTGTATGGCGATCTGACCGATAATCGGCCCGGCATCGACCTCAATTACTGGCTTCAAAGCGGTCACACCGATCCGGCTTTCGCCGTTTATCATGGCCGTTACCGTGGGTGCGAAGCCGCGATATTTCGGAAGAAGGGAGTCATGAAATACGATCAGGCTCGAACTCGCATCCCTGACGAGATATTGCCAGCCGACCATGAATACAAGCTCGTCAGGCGCAAAGGAGGGACGTTTGGATTCCTCCAGAGGAATGGCGTTTTCGGTGCAGAAGTCGGCGATGGAGTCGAATGAGGACAACTGGTCCGTGCCTTGCCGGTAGCTGATCATGCGCGCCGGCCGGACACCGAGCGCGTCGAGATCGCGTAGGTATTCGTATGCTTTGAGGCCTACGCCCGCGCAGGTGAAGGGCTGTTGTTCCGGCTCAGACACGAGGGTTCTCCTGCGCATTCCGCGTAGTCCGCGCGATTATGAAGCCCGGTCGACCTTTTGATTCTCTCAGCGTACGGCCGAGATAAATGCCGAGCAGGCCCGCGGCCGCTATGTTAACGCCGCCGAGGAACCAGATCGAGAGCATAAGACTGGTCCAGCCCTGAACAATGACATCACCGAACAAGGCACGGATGAGGACGATCAAAGTAACGAAAAAGGCGCCGGCTGCGATGGTGCTGCCGATAGCGGACATGAGCCAGAGCGGCCGGTCGGAGAAAGACAGGATGACTCGCGCGCCCAAAGCAAGCAGGTTCCGGAGATTGTATGCGGACTTGCCGGAAAATCGTTCCGAGTGTTTCACCGTAACAGTGCGCTGGTCGAAGCCCATCCACTGAATCATCACCGGGAAGTACTTCTGTTCTTCGTGCCAGCTGTTGAACACGTCCACGACGCGACGGCGGTAAAGGCCGAAATTGGCAATGTCCGCGCTGATCCGGGTGCCAGTCAATGAGGACAGCGTCTTGTAGAACAGGAAGGAAAAAGCCCGGCGGTGAAGCGCATCTGTTCTTGTCTCGCGCTTGGCTAGGACGATGTCGACATTCCCCTCCTGTGCAACGTGCCACATGGCTTTGACATTGGAGGGTTGGTCCTGCAGGTCGCAGTCTAGGACAACGATCCAGTCCCCTTTTGTCTGGCCAAGTCCGGCCTCAATGGCCGAGTGCTGGCCGAAATTCCGGGACAGTTTCACACCCGTGACACGATCATTGGTCGCTGCAAGCTCCTCGATCGTTTCCCACGAGCCCTGCGGACATTTGTCGTCGACCAGAATGACCTCGTAATCGACGCCAATTTCAGCGCAAACCGTCTTGATCTCTTCAACCAGCTTGATCAGGCAGTCCCTGCATTTGTAGACGGGAGAGACAAAGGAGACGAGTGCGTTGTGCATGAAAGCTCGGCATTATTGTGATCAGGACAAGGCTCGTGTATCGCACCCTATAGGAAGTGCAAGTCTGGTCACCTTCATCACTCAGCTAGATGCTGCCGGGGTGACAAGCCACCGCAGAGACCGATGATTACGGCAATATCTAGCCGTTCAGTGAAAGAGAATTGCAGTGCTCATCAGGTATGTTCTGGCTGGTCTGTTCAACACGTGCGTTGCATTTGTCGTCTATTATGCCTCCGTACGCTGGCTGATGGCGCCGGCATGGCTGGGCAATCTCGCCGGGATGGTCATGTCGATTCTTAGCGGGTTTCTGCTGAGCAAGTATTTCGTGTTCAATCATGGGGCGCGGACATCGTATCAGATTGTGCTCAAATACCTCCTCACATACGGCGCCCAGTATGTTGTCGGCACGAGCGTGATATATGTGTTCATGCGGCTCGGTCTGTCCGCCATTGAAGCGTATATCGTGGCCGTGCCCTGCATGGTAGCGGTGTCGTTTTTCCTGCAGCGCTACTGGGTCTTCTCAAGCCGCCAAGACGCATCCTAGATGACTGGCTTGACCAAGACCTGATTTGAGAGGTTTCATGTTTGATCTAAACAATAAGCGAATATTCGTTGCGGGCCATCGCGGGATGGCCGGCTCGGCTGTCGTGCGGAGGCTGGAGCAGGAGAATTGCGAGATACTGACGGCTCGTCGTGACGCCTTGAACTTGCTCGACCAAGCGGCAGTGCGAGCGTGGATGTTGGACCGCAAGCCAGATGCGGTCGTCGTGGCGGCCGCCAAGGTAGGCGGTATTGTCGCGAATGCGACCTATCCGGCCGATTTCCTGTATGAGAACCTCGTGATCGAAACCAATGTAATCGAAGCGTCATTCCGGGCCGAGGTGTCGAAACTGCTCTTCCTCGGATCTTCGTGCATTTATCCCAAGCTCGCGCCGCAACCGATCACTGAAGACGCCCTGCTCACCGGCCCGCTCGAGCCGACCAATGAGTGGTATGCAATTGCCAAGATCGCTGGTCTGAAACTCTGCGAGGCCTACAGGCAGCAGTACGGCGTGGATTATATTTCAGGAATGCCGACGAACCTTTATGGTCCAGGGGATAATTTCCATCTCGTAAACTCACATGTCATACCGGCATTGATGCGCAAGGCGCACGAGGCCAAGCATGCAGGCGCAGAATCGATGGAGATCTGGGGGACAGGATCGCCACTTCGCGAGTTTCTGCATGTCGATGACTGTGCCGATGCGCTCGTGTTCTTGCTGCAGCATTACTCTGGCGATGAGCATGTGAACGTCGGATCGGGAACCGACCTGTCGATAGCGGAACTTGCCCGAAAGGTGATGCGTGTTGTGGGTTTCGAGGGCGATCTCGCGTTTGATACATCGCGCCCCGACGGCACTCCGCGCAAGCTGATGAGTGGTGACAAGATTGCGGCACTTGGCTGGAGACCCCACATCGACCTGGATGCAGGGCTGAGGTCGACTTACGATTGGTTTCTTGCGAATATGGGCGAGGCTCGGTTCAGGATATAATAAAAATGGTCCTTTCCTTGTGTCGCAAGTTGTTCAAAGGCCACGAACTGGAACACTCACTATGGGCTCATCAATTGACGGGGTCTTTGTGGGGAAGTAACTTTTCCCCTGAGGCAAGAAAAGAATATATGAATTTCAGGGGCGAAGATTGCCCTGGCGGGTCGAGGACAGCCTGAAAGGCTGCAGGGAAATAGTTGATGGCGGACGTGAGTATCGTGTTCCGAGCGCTCAACGAAGAGCGTTGGTTCGAAGACGCCCTCCAGGCGTGCAAGTCCCAGAAACTGGGCGCGCTGACTTCTGAGATCATTCTGGTCGACAGCGGCTCGACTGATGGCACGCTAGGTATTGCCGAGCGCCATGGCTGCAATATCCGCCACATTGGTAAATCGGAATTCACGTTCGGACGCTCCCTGAACTGGGGCTGCGAAGCGGCAAGCGGTCATTACCTTGTCTTTATATCGGCGCACTGCATCCCGACTCATGATGGCTGGCTACAGGCGCTTTTGCAGCCGCTGATTGATGGCGAGGCCGACTACACATATGGCCGCCAAATCGGCGATGCGCGCTCAAATTTTTCCGAGAAGCGTCTGTTCGAAAAATACTACCCAGCCTTTGACCGCGTGCCGCAGGAAGGCTTTTTCTGTAACAACGCCAATGCCGCGATCCGCAGGGACGTCTGGGCGCGCTACCGGTTTGACGAAGAGTGCACGGGCCTTGAGGATATGGTCCTCGCGCGCCATGTCGTACTAAATGGCGGAAGAGTCGGCTATGTGGCGTCAGCGCCTGTCGTGCACATTCACGACGAGACGCTCGCACAAACCCGCCGACGCTATTATCGCGAAGCCCTTACCCTGCGCACCATTATGCCCGAAGTGCATGTCTCTGCTTTTGATGCCGTGCGCTATTTCATTGCTGGCAGCGTACATGATCTGGGCGAGGCCTGGAGCGAGCGGGCCTTGTTCAAATACCTGCCGGAAATTGTCGGGTTCCGCTTCATGCAGTATCTGGGCACCTATCGCGGTCATAACGAGCATCGCCGCCTGTCGCGGGCGCAGAAGGAGGCTTATTTCTATCCGAAGCCTCCGCGCGAAGATTCCGGCCACCCGGAACCTGCAATGCTTGTGCCCGACGAGCGCCGTGTTGTGCGTGCGGCCGAATAGACGACTGGCAAAATAAGTTTCATTTGTAACTTTTTTTGCCTCGGGTGGTTCATTCGCCGCGGATTTGGGCGCATAATCATGCTTTGAACATGACGCCCGAGCAAATCCGGAACCCGCAATGACTCTTGATACAAAAGATGGCCCAAAGAACCGCTACGCCGATGCCCCCCGTGCGGCCGATTTTACGATCGATCAGGATTGGGCCTCCTATTCTGCGGCCGAACACGACCGGTGGGACAGGCTGTTTCGACGCCAGCAGGAAGTAACGCGCAACCGGGCCAGCAAGACGGCGCTGGACGCCATGGCAGCGCTGGAACTCTCGGCCTCGGGAATACCTGACATGGAGCAGCTCTCAGACCGACTTGAGTCAATCACGGGATGGCGCGTGGTGCCCGTGGCTGAGCTCGCTCCAGACGAGGTTTTCTTCGATCATCTGGCCAATCGCCGTTTCCCGGCGGGCGCTTTCATCCGCCCTGAAGCAGAGTTCGACTACCTGCAGGAACCGGATATTTTCCACGATATATTCGGCCATGTGCCGATGCTGGCCAATCCGGTCTTTGCTGACTTCATGGAGGCCTATGGCAAGGGCGGTCAGCGCGCTATGGAGCTTGGGCAGCTGCACAATCTGGCGCGGCTCTACTGGTACACCGTCGAATTTGGCCTCATCCGCGAAGCGGGCGATGTGCGCATCTATGGCGCCGGCATCCTGTCCAGCCCGAACGAGACCGTTTTTGCCCTTGAGGACGACAGTCCCAACCGGGTCGGTTTTGACCTCGCCCGTATCATGCGCACCAAGTACATTATCGATGATTTCCAGCAGACCTATTTTGTCATCGAAAGCTTCGAGGCCCTGCTGGAGGCCTGCTACAAGGATTTCGGGACTGTGTATGGCGATGTCAAAGGCAAACCCGATATTGAAGCCCATGAGATCGACCCGGGCGACGCGGTGATTACACGCGGCACGCTGGACTATTTCCACAAGCGAAAGGCCGTGCGCTGACGCCCTCTTGACCGTTCTGCAAAAAGCCCGCACCCCGCTATGATGCATTATGTTCCCCGCATTCTCGTCACCGGCGGCGCCGGCTTCATCGGCTCCTTCCTGTGCGAGCGCCTGCTCGAGACAGGGGCGGAAGTCCTCTGTGTCGACAATTTCTTCACGGGGCGGCGCACCAATGTCGCGCACCTGCTGGATAATCCGAAGTTCGAAGTGATGCGTCACGACGTGACGTTTCCGCTCTTCGTGGAAGTCGACCAGATCTACAACCTGGCCTGTCCCGCTAGCCCCATCCATTACCAGTTCGACCCGGTCCAGACGACCAAGACCAGCGTGCATGGCGCCATCAACATGCTTGGGCTCGCCAAGCGCACAAGGGCGCGCATTCTCCAGGCATCCACCTCCGAGGTCTATGGCGATCCCGCGATCCACCCGCAGACCGAAGACTATTGGGGCAATGTGAATCCGATCGGGATCCGGTCCTGCTATGACGAGGGAAAGCGCTGCGCCGAGACGCTGTTCTTCGACTATCACCGCCAGCACAAGGTGGAGATAAAGGTTGCGCGCATCTTCAATACCTATGGCCCGCGCATGCATCCGAATGACGGCCGGGTCGTTTCGAACTTCATCGTTCAGGCCCTGAAGGGCGAGGATATCACGCTCTATGGCGACGGCGAGCAGACGCGCAGCTTCTGCTATGTATCTGACCTGGTGACAGGTCTTGTTTCACTGATGGGAACGGGGCCTGATTTCGTCGGGCCTGTTAACATCGGTAACCCGGGTGAGTTCACGATCCGCCAGCTGGCCGAGCGCGTGATCGCGCTGACGGGGTCGAAATCCAAGCTCGTGCATCGCCCGCTCCCACAGGACGACCCAAAGCAACGCCAGCCGGACATTTCGCTCGCGCAGGAAAAGCTTGGATGGGCGCCGACAGTGTCGCTGGACGAGGGCTTGAAGCCCACGATCGCCTATTTCGAGGAAGAAATCCGGGCGATGACTTGATTGGGTGATCAGTGGGCCCGGCAGGACTCGAACCTGCGACCAAACCGTTATGAGCGGTCCGCTCTAACCAACTGAGCTACAGGCCCCACTGAGCCCCCGGTTTAAGCGGGCCTAGAACCTGTGGCAATGGCGCAAATCACCCTCTTTGGCCATGTATTTGCATTGACGATGCATGAGAAGTCGAGCGAAACGGCGTTACGTGCCGGATTGGTATTGAATCGGCTGATTTGGGCTGCAAGGGTGTTGTTATGAAGCAGGTTTTGGTGACAGGCGGCGCGGGCTATATCGGCACGCATACGTGCGTGGAGCTGATGGCCCAGGGCTATTCACCCATTGTCGTGGACAATTTCTGCAATAGCAGCCCGGCATCGCTGGACCGTGTGCGCCGCCTGACAAATCATGAATTGCCGTCCTACGAGGCAGACATTCGCGATACCGCGCAGATCACCGAGATCCTGACAAAGCACAATTGCGATTCGGTCATCCATTTCGCCGGCCTCAAAGCCGTAGGGGATTCCGTCGCCAGGCCGCTCGAATATTACAGCGCCAACGTGATGGGCTCGCACAGCCTGCTGACCGCCATGATGGAAGCCGGTACGAAGCGTTTCGTTTTCAGTTCCAGTGCGACGGTCTATGGCGAGCCTGTCTTCCTGCCCTATACCGAAAGCCACCCGCTCAGCCCGACCAGCCCCTATGGCCAGACCAAGCTGGCGGTCGAGCAGATGCTGAATGATCTCGTGGCCTCCGGCAGCATGACGGATGTGGCGATCCTGCGCTATTTCAACCCGATCGGCGCGCATGCCAGCGGCCGCATCGGCGAGGATCCTCATGGCGTTCCCAACAATTTGATGCCCTATGTGGCGCAGGTCGCGGTCGGGCGTCGAACGGAACTCAACGTTTTCGGCAATGACTACGATACAGCCGACGGAACCGGCGTGCGCGATTATCTGCACGTGGTTGACCTCGCCCGCGCGCATGTTCTGGCGCTGCAGCGGTTCGAGCGCGAACCGGGGCCGATAACGGTCAACCTGGGCACAGGGCAGGGCACGTCAGTGCTGGAACTGGTAAAGGCGTTTGAGTCGGCCAGTGGACGGGACGTTCCAATCAATTTCGCGCCCCGGCGCAGCGGCGACATCGCGGCCTTCTGGGCCGACCCCGCCCAAGCGCAATCCCTGCTCGGGTGGCAGGCCGAATACGACATAAGCGACATGTGCCGTGACCAGTGGGCCTGGCAAAGCCAGAACCCGAATGGTTACGAGACGACCTGATATCGCAGTCGTTTTTCCAGTCTGAGGCAACTTTTGCCGTGTTGCGGCCTTAATCCTTTGGGACACAGGGCCATCAACAAGAATGGAAATCCAGACATGCTGAAACAGACAAAAATGATCGCTGCAATGAGTGTTTGCATGCTGGCGCTTGCGCCGGTTGCCTGCGCGCAGATGCCAACGACGACAAAGGGAGCCGCACTGACAAGCACGGGGCAGTCGATGATGAATCACAACTCGATCCAGCCTGAAACGACGTTGGACGTCTCCGCTGAAGGCGAAGTCATGCGCGCGCCGGACATTGCCTATATCACAGCAGGCGTTCAGGCAGACGCAGCCACGGCGCAGGAAGCCATGCAGCAGCAGGCCAACGCCATGACAGGTGTTTTTGATGCCCTGGCCAAGGCGGGCGTCGAGAAAAAAGACATGCAGACATCGAATTTTTCACTGCAGCCACGCTATACCTATGTCGAGATCGACGAAGGCAAGGGCCGCACGCGCGGCGAGCAGCGCCTCGACGGTTACACCGCGTCCAACGAGCTGACCGTGAAGGTCCGTGACCTCGACAATCTCGGCGCCACGATGGACAGCCTGGTTTCAGCTGGCGGAAACACCTTCTCCGGCATCAGCTTCGCCCTCGACAATGATGACGAAGTGCGTGCTGAAGCGCGCCGCAAGGCCGTCACGAATGCGCTGTCCAAGGCAGAACTCTATGCCACCGCAGCTGGCATGAAGGTTGGCCGGATCGTGACCATGACGGAAGGTGGCGACTATAGCCCGCAGCCAATGGCCATGATGGCCCGTGGCAAGGAAATGGCGATGGACGCCTCTACCCCCATCTCGGGCGGTGAAGTCGGTTACACGGCGCGCGTCAATGTTCAGTTCGAACTGGTCAAATAAGCGACGAACAACGTCACATCTGACAAACGGCGGTTCCGGAAGGAGCCGCCGTTTTTGGTTCAGGGACAAGCCCTAGACATAGCCCTCTGCCAGAAGGTCCTTCATGTCAATAATGCCAATCGGGCGTCCGTCTTCGACGACAAAGGCGTTCGAGATGCGGTTATCGCTGAGCCGCTTGATGACGGTTGCGAGGCGTTCGCTCGGCGCGATTGTGCGCGGGCCTGGTGTCATGACGGAGGCCGCGTCACCGCCAAGCTTGCCGGCGAGCATGGCGCGTCGCAGGTCGCCATCGGTGACCATGCCGACAATGCGGCTGTCGGGGCCGAGCACCGCAACACAGCCCTTGCGGCCTTCTGAGACCGCCAGGATGACATCCTGCACACTTGCATCCATTGAGACGGACGGAATATCGTCAGGTCGGTCGGCAACATAGTCACCTGCCGTTTGCAGTGAGCGCCCAAGCTTGCCGCCTGGGTGACGCGAGCCGAAGTCTTCCCGGCTGAAGCCGCGCCGGTCCATCAGGAGGATGGTCAGCGC
>JAHJYW010000003.1 GCA_018827375.1 Alphaproteobacteria bacterium | reverse complement strand
TACAAGCAGGACATTGGTCGTATACGTATTGGCGCACCTGTCGCGCTCAAGACCGACTCAGGAGATGTCCTGGCGTTATCGACTGTCGCTTTCGTGCTTCCCGTCATCAATGAAACCTCCCGCACCGCAACAGCGCGGGTGATTGTGGACAATGATAATGGCAGTCTGACGCCCGGCCAGTTTGTGACGGCTGATCTCAGCGTTGGCAATGCAAGCCCCGTGGTGCGGGTCCCGCAAACAGCCGTCCAGATTGTCGAGGACAAACCGTCGATCTTTGTCCCCGTTGAAGGCGGTTTCGCACCCAGGCCAGTGATGATCGGTGCAACGGCCGGCGGCTTTGTCGAAATTCGTTCGGGCCTGGCGGTCGGCGAGACCTTTGTCTCGCAAGGAGGATTCACCCTCAAGGCCCAGCTTGAAAAAGACGCCTTTGGCGATGGACACGGACATTAGGACCAACAGACATGATCAATTTTATGCACCGTATCGCCGGGGGCCGCCTCCTGGCAGCCATTGCGGCACTCGCCATGACGCTCGGCGGCCTGTTCGCCTTCCGGGCCTTGCCCGTCGATGCCTTTCCGGACGTCACCCCCTCACTGGTCCAGGTCTTTACCGAAACCGAAGGCCTCGCACCGGAGGAGGTCGAACGCTACGTCACCTATCCAATAGAAACGGCCATGTCCGGCCTCCCGAAACTCAAGAGCATGCGATCAGTTTCGAATTTCGGCCTGTCCGTGGTCAACATATACTTCGAAGATGGCACGGACGTCTATTTCGCGCGCCAGGTCGTTGGCGAACGTCTCGCAGAGGCGCGTGGCAACATTCCGGATGGCTTTGGCGACCCTCAAATGGGCCCGATCTCGACGGGCCTTGGTATCATTCTCTATTTCAGACTGGATGATTCCAGCGGGACGCGGGACCTTGTCGAAATGCGTGAGATCCAGGACTGGATCATCAAGTACCAGCTGCAAACCGTTCCGGGCGTAACAGAAGTGCTCTCGCTTGGCGGCTTCGAAAAGCAATACCAGGTTCGTCTCGACCCGGATGCATTGCTCGCCTATGATATCCAGATTGGCGACGTGATGAGCGCCCTGGAGCGTGGCAACAAGACTGAAGGCGCGCAATTCCTCGAAATCGGCGCTGAGCAGTATACCGTCCGCGGCGTCGGACTGGCCCGCTCAGTTGATGACCTCGCTGAAGTCGTTGTCAACGTTGAGGACGGACGCCCTGTTCGCGTGCGTGACCTCGGCGAAATCGTTATCGGCGGCGGCGTGCGCCAGGGACTGGCAACAGCGAATGGCCAGGGCGAAGTCGTGGCAGGCCTCGTGCTGAAGCTCTACGGCACCAACACGTCTGACGTGATTGCCCGCGTACAGAAGCGATTTGAAGAAATCAACGCAAGCCTGCCCGAAGGCGTGACGGCGGTTCCCTATTATGACCAGGGTACGCTCGTGAACAAGGCTTCTGCAACGGTGACGACCGCGCTCTGGCAGGGTGGGCTTCTTGTGGCACTTGTTGTCTTCGTTTTTCTGGGCGGGTGGCGACCAAGCCTTGTCGTTGTTCTCTCGATCCCTTTCTCGGTCGGCTTTGCTTTCATCGCCATGAGCCTCCTCGGCATCAGCGCCAATCTGATGTCGCTGGGCGGTGTCGCGATTGCCATCGGCATGATGGTCGATGGTGCAATCGTCATCGCGGAAAACGTCGACCGCAGTCTCCGGGAAAGCGCCGCCTCGGAAGATCGGCGGAGCGTCGTTGCGCGGTCAACTGCCGAGGTCATCGCCCCCCTGATTGCCGCCGTTGCGGTTGTCATCGTTGTCTTCCTGCCGCTGTTTTCGCTGCAGGGCGTTGAGGGCAAGACGTTCCGCCCGCTCGCCGCATCGGCTGCGCTTGCGATGACCGGTTCGCTTTTTTACGCAGCGCTGATTGCGCCGTCCCTTGCAAATGGCCTGATGCGTCGCGGAAAGGCAAAGAACGAAGTAAAGCCTGACCTTATCGCCCGCTATGTCAGCGGACTTGCAGGCTTTTTTGTAAGGCAACGCATGGCAGCCATAGCGATGGCTGCGGTGCTTCTTTTGGCAGGTGGGCTCGCCGGCTCGCGGCTTGGGTCGGAATTTACACCCTCGCTCGAAGAAGGTGACATTCTGTTGCGGGTCACGATGGCCCCATCGATCTCGTTGACAGAAGCCACCGCAACGACAACGCGGGTCGAAAAACGGCTGCTGGATGCGTTTCCCGAGATCAAGTCGATCGTCACCCGTATCGGGCGCGGCGAAGTCGGTGCGCATGCGGACCCGACCAATAGCGCGGAAGCCTTCGTCGAATTGCAACCGCGCGATCAGTGGCGCGAAGGGATGTCTCCCGAGGACTTGCGTACGGCCATCTCGGAAAACCTGGAATCGGTGCCAGGTATCGTTGCAAGCATCGGGCAGCCGATTGCCATGGCCGTGGATGAGCTCATCACCGGAACACGTGCTGAGCTGGCGGTAAAGATCTTCGGGCCAGACTCGGAAATCCTTCTCGACAGGTCGCAGGTGCTCCAGACACTCCTGCAGCAAGTTGACGGGGCTGCTGAAGTCCAGGCCGACCAGATCACCGGCGCACCGCAACTCGTGGTGACGGTGGATCGGGCCGCCCTTGGCCGTTACGGTCTCGACGTCGAAGACGCACTGGATGCGCTTCGCGCCTCCGTCGGCGGCGCCGAAGCCGGTGCCTTGTTCGAAGGTGTTCGCCAGTTCCCAATCGTCGTGCGCCTGCATGAAGAAAACCGGGATACGCCTGAAGCGATCAGCCGAATCGTGCTGGAATCATCATCGGGCGCACGCGTACCTCTCGAAACAGTCGCCAGAATCGAGACGATCATCGGGCCGCGCCAGATCACACGCGAGAATGGAGAACGCTTTATCACGGTCCAGTCGAACGTGAGGGGGCGTGATATTGGCTCCTTTGTCGAGGAAGCCCAGGCGCTGACGGATGCCCAATTGGAGTTGCCTCCCGGTTACCGCCTTGTCTGGGGCGGCCAGTTCGAACTTCAGCAACAGGCGAACGCCCGTTTTGCCGTGGTCATTCCGATCACGCTCGGTATCGTGCTCCTGATCCTGTTGATAACCTTCGGTCGGTTGAAGTCGTCGGTCCTCATCCTGCTGAATATCCCGCTGGCCCTGACGGGGGGCGCACTGGCGCTCTGGATAACCGGGCTTCCGGTCTCCGTTCCCGCCACAGTCGGGTTCATCGCCCTGTTCGGCATCGCCCTCGGAAACGGCATGGTGCTCGTCAGTTTCATGGATGATTTTGCGCGGGCTGGACGAAATCTCGACGATCTCGCCATCGAGGCGGCGGGGCTTCGGGCGCGACCTGTCCTGATGACGGCGATGACGACAGCGCTCGGACTTGCCCCCCTGCTCTTCGCGACAGGTGTCGGGGCCGAAGTGCAAAGGCCGCTAGCAACTGTCGTGACAGGCGGACTGGTCTCGTCGACCTTGCTCACCCTACTGGTGATGCCTGCGCTGCATCGCTGGTTCGCTCCGAAGCCGGAAAGCCATCACTCGCTTCTGGAGTCCGAACACGTCCATCCTGCCGTGACGGCGTGAGTCCTCAGGCCGTGGGCGGTTATTCCGCCCACGGCGCAATGCCAGATAGGAGACCTGATTGACCTCGCCAAACAAACATGATTACGACCGCAAGGAGACCAGCCATGGCCACGCGCATGATGGCTGGCTGAACCAGCTGCTCGGAGGCCGGGCAGAACTCGTCTTTGCCCTCGCGTGTGGCACGTGTCTGCTTGCGGGCTGGCTTGGGCCGAAACTTGGTTTGATGCCGGAGAACGCTGGCTTTCTACTTTTGCTCGCCTCGTATGGCTTTGGCGGCTATTTTACTCTGCGCGAAGCGTTCGGCAGCATTCTCAAAGGCAAGTTTGAGATTGATTTTCTGATGCTGGTCGCAGCCACGGGTGCGGCCATACTGGGCGAATGGGCCGAAGGCGCATTTCTGCTCTTTCTGTTTGCAATCGGCCATGCGCTTGAAAGTTACGCGATGGCGAGGGCACGCAATGCGATCTCAGCACTGGCAGACCTGACACCAGAAACAGCTCTCGTTCGAAGGGGCGCGCAAACCGAAACCGTGTCCATTGACGACCTGGTCGTCGGTGACATTGTTGTCGTGCGCTCCAATGAACGCGTGCCAGCCGATGGTTTTGTGACTGCCGGTACCAGCACCGTCAATCAGGCACCGATCACAGGTGAAAGCGCACCTGTAGACAAGCAGCCTGTCGATGACACCGAGACGGCTGCAGCAAATACGGACAATATAAAATCGGAGAATCGCGTTTTTGCCGGGTCGATCAATGGATCAGGCAGCTTGGATATCCAGGTCACAAGATTGTCGGGGGAAACGACGCTTGCCCGTGTTGTCGCAATGGTCAGTGAGGCGGAAACCCGGCAGTCTCCAACGCAAAACTTTACGAAACAATTCGAGCGGATCTTCGTACCATTGGTCATCCTGCTGGCCCTTGTCACATCTCTCGGCTTCCTGGTTCTGGATGAGGCACCGTCGGACAGCTTTTATCGCGCCATGGCCGTTCTGGTAGCGGCCAGTCCGTGCGCGCTGGCGATCGCGACACCAAGCGCTATCCTGTCTGGAGTCGCCCGTGCGGCCCGCGGAGGCGTGCTCATCAAGGGCGGCGCGCCGCTCGAAGCCCTTGGACGCGTCGATGCCATTGCATTCGACAAGACCGGGACACTCACCGAGGGCGAGCCCCGTCTTGTTGATATCGCACCCTATGGCGACGCGACCGAAGCGGAATTGCTGACGGTGAGCGCTGCGGTCGAAGCGCTCAGCGATCATCCCCTCGCCCAGGCCGTTGTGCGCGATGCCAGGACACGCCTGAACACCGTCATCGGCGCGGCGACTGATTTCTCCAGTGTCACCGGGCGTGGCGTTTCGGCAAAGTTTGAGGGCAAGACCGTTCATATCGGAAAGTCCGCTTTGTTTGATGAGGTTGATGGACCGTCGGTACCATTTGACCTGGCTTCCCGTGTCACCGAAATGGCGGCACAAGGCCGCACGACCATGATTGTAAGGCAGGGCGATCGTTATCTCGGCGCAATCGGCCTGATGGATACTCCGCGCGAGTCCGCCAAAACCGTGATCGCCAGACTGCGTAATATCGGCGTGACCCGCATGATGATGATTTCTGGCGACAATCAGAATGTCGCCGACGCCGTTGCAAGAAGTGTCGGCCTTGACGAGGCCTTTGGCGATCTGATGCCAGATGACAAAGTGACCAGGATCAAGGCTCTCAAAGCCGAGGGCGGTGTGGCCATGGTCGGGGACGGCGTAAACGATGCGCCCGCGATGGCCAATGCGACTGTCGGCATTGCAATGGGCGCTGCCGGATCGGATGTCGCGCTCGAAACGGCCGATATTGCTTTGATGGCTGATGATCTGGAAACACTGCCGTTCGCGGTGGGCCTTAGCCGTGCAACGCGCCGGATCATCTTGCAGAATCTCTGGGCAAGTCTTGGCGTTGTGGCGTTTCTGGTGCCAGCCACGTTACTTGGTCTCGGTATCGGCCCAGCCGTTATTGCGCATGAAGGATCAACCCTGATCGTTGTCCTCAATGCGCTTCGACTTCTTGCATTCAAAGAGCGAAAGGAAACAGAGGCATGACCGGAGTTCGCAGGAAACAGTTTATCGCGTCGGCGTCACAATGGCGAACGACGCTCCTTTTGCTCGCGACATGGTTCGGCCTTGGTGCCGGAATCAGTGGGTGTGCGACAATTGCAGGCAGCACCAAGCCTCTGACAGATTTTGAGAGAGCGGCTATAGGCACCGAATGTGGAAATTATCCGGTATCGCGAATTCGCGCTGGCGGCGCTGGCAGGAAGTATCGCTACCTTGCCTGCAAACAGACCGTTTTGGACCGCGAAAGCGGCCAAACAGCCGCCTCATCAGGTATCGACTAAGCCGATCTGTGGACATCGGCAGGGATGATACAACTTACTTCCTGCGACCGCCGAGAACAGCGACCAGTTCTTCAACCTTCTCCCGTCGTTCGGCGAGATCGCCTCCCGTCAGCGCGGTCTCGACGCACATCGCCAGATGATCCTCCAGAATCGCATTTTCCACTCCTCCAAGCGCGGCCTTGATCGCCTGAACCTGGCGTACGACATCGATGCAATACCGGTCTTCTGCGATCATCTTCGATACGCCGCGTACCTGACCTTCGATCCGGGCGAGGCGTTTTGTAGCAGCGTCGCGTATAGCGTCTTTCATGAAATATACCTCCAGAGGGTATATAGGACCGAATAATTCCATGACAATGGTCATGGCGGCACTGCGAAGAAAGCAGCGTTTTCCAGATGCACCAGATACCGTTGAGCGCGGCAGGATCTACTGATGGGACCGCCCGGCAATACAATCGATGCTGCGTTTCACGGAAGGCTGACGTGTCGACGCTCTGCAGTTGGCATTAACGCCTTGTCCATTGGCGCTTCATACGCTCGGATTCCGGTTCGATTTTGGCAACTCGGAAGGGCCCGTCATCTCTTACGCCCGCCACATGTATAGGGCTGATGAGAGGCAAACACTCATGCCGCAGGAAGGGGACAGCCCCCTCCCTGTGGAATTATCAGATTGTCTTGAGGGGCACGGGAATTTCTTACGTAATAATGCGTATCGCAAACTTTCGAAACAGGACCGCCCCTTTGCTCCCGAACCAAATATACATATTGCCTTGCCGACCTATCTGTCTGTGCGCGGTAAGTAGTGATGGAACTTTTGGCGACGGTTTTGACTTTCCTGAGTTCCTTCCCCCTCCCCTGCTCTCACCTTGGAGACATTGATGAACCAACCACTCAAATCGATCAGTTACCTTGCAACGGCCCTCGCGATGTTCGCCGGGGCCGCATATGCACAAATGCCGGGCGACGAAATGGATCATAACAGGATGGATATGCCGGCAAGCGCAGGCATGCGCACATCCCACATGTTTGAAGGTGTCGGAAACGTCGTCGCAATTGATCTCGAAAACCGAAAGATCGGCCTGGATCACGGTCCGGTCCCTGCCCTTCAGTGGCCTGCGATGAAGATGGCCTTCAAGGTGCTCGACAGTGTCGACCTGTCCTCGGTTAAACCGGGTGATCGGGTTCAATTTACGCTGCATAAGGTCGAGACCGGCCCCTATCCGATCGCTGAAATCTGCTTGACGAGCGACACGAAGATCATTCCGGGCCTCTGTGCAGCAGACGCCGGGGCCAGTCACTCCGCACCTTAGACTGGCTGCGGCCATCATGGCGGCTCCAGTGATGCATAATATTATCAGACAAATGAAATCAGGGCATACGATATGATAAACAGACGGAATCTGCTTCGATCAAGTGTGGGCGCGGGACTGGCGCTTGGCGTCTCCGGTATCCTGCCTGCCTGGGCCCGGAGCGCGAGCGAAGGAAATCTTGGAATTCCTGCGCTTTCAGGCAAGGACTTCGATCTGTCGATCTCTTCATTCCCGGTGCGAATTAATGGAAAAGCCGGCATGGCGACGGGTATCAACGGCTCAGTCCCTGGCCCGCTTGTCCGATTCAGGGAGGGCGACGATATCAGCATAAACGTCACGAACATGCTGACTGAGGATACGTCGATTCATTGGCATGGACTGCTTGTCCCATTCCAGATGGACGGTGTACCCGGCATCGCCTTCCCTGGCATCAAGCCCGGAGAAACCTTTAATTACAAATGGAACTTGGCTCAAAGCGGCACCTATTGGTATCATTCACACTCCGGACTTCAGGAGCAGCTCGGTCACTACGGGCCTTTGATCATCGATCCGAAGGATGCCGACCCGGTGGCCTATGACCGCGAATACGTACTCGTTCTCTCCGACTGGAGTTTCGAAAGCCCGCACCGTATCTTCTCCAAACTAAAAAAAGCGGGCGCGACTTACAATTTTCAGCAGAGAACGGCCGGTGATTTCTTCGGAGACGTTTCGGAAAAGGGATTTGGTCAGACCGTTCAGGATCGCGCCATGTGGAACCAGATGCGGATGTCCCAGACAGACTGGGCAGACGTTACGGCAGCGACCTATACCTATCTGATCAATGGTCGCTCAACGCAGGACAACTGGGACGCCCTATTTGCACCCGGCGAGCGCGTACGTTTGCGCATTATCAATGGATCGGCCATGTCGATTTTCAACTTTAGAATACCCGGTTTGGCGATGACTGTCGTTGCGTCTGACGGTCTGAACGTGAGGCCTGTGGAGACAGATGAGTTCCAGATTGGCGTCGCTGAAACTTACGATGTGATCGTAGAACCGACTGAGGCGCGAGCCTTCGCGATGGTCGCTGAATCGATTGACCGGTCGGGCCAGGTCGTCGCGACGCTTGCGCCGCAAAAGGGCATGCGCGCGGCTCCGCCGAGAATGCGTGAGCCCGTCTTGCTGACAATGAAGGACATGGGAATGGGAGGCATGGATCACGGTACGATGCCAGACATGCAGAACATGGACACATCCCCCATGCCAGAAATGGAAGGCATGGACCACAGTATGATGCCGGGAATGGACCACAGTGCTATGCCCGGGATGGAGGGCATGGATCACAGTGCTATGCCGGGAATGGAACATGGTGGAATGTCCGGCATGGGATCAATGGACAATATGGCACCCGGCGTTGAACGCGGTCCCGGTGTGGTTGGAATTGCCATGGCCCCCGTCAATCGCCTTGATGAGCCCGGACAGGGGCTCGGCAATGTCGACCATCGCGTTCTGCGTTATTCACAGCTTCGCAGCCTCGATCGCAATCCGGACCTTCGTGCGCCAGAACGCGAAATTGAGCTACATTTGACCAGCAACATGGAACGGTACATGTGGTCATTTGACGGGGTCAGATTTGCGCACATCAAGGAGCCAATCAAGTTCTACAAGGGTGAGCGGCTGCGGCTGACCATGATTAATGATACAATGATGCCCCATCCGATCCACTTGCATGGCATGTTCTTCGATGTCGTGAATGGGGGAAACGATCACAAGCCGCGCAAGCACACGATCGTTGTCAAACCAGGCGAGAAACTATCAGTCGACATCTCCGCCGACCATGTCGGCGACTGGGCGTTCCACTGCCACCTTCTCTACCACATGCACGCCGGTATGATGCAGGTCGTCTCGGTTCTGGACGAACCAAACCCCCATGTGAGCTCAATGCCGGACAGGATGAAAATGGACGGTATGAACATGGAAGGAATGCCGATGGAAGGCATGGACCATAGCAAAATGGATCACTCCGGAATGAGTGGCATGGACATGCCGAACATGAACACCGGGGAGAACAAATGATGCGCATAAAGATCGTTTCTTCCATCGTTGCCGGTCTGGCTATGTCGGGTTTTACATTCGGGATGCCTGCGTTCGCCCAGCAAGAAGGCAATCAACAAGGGATACAGACCAGCGAAGAGCCGCTCTGGTCGCAGGCGGATGCCTATTATGGCACGGCAGAGATGGCTAAATCTCGCGAAGAAGTTCTGTACGAAGGCGGCGCTCAGCCAACATACTACGTGCTGTTCAACCAGCTGGAAGCTCAGAGCGCTGACGGGCGCGATGATCTCTATTGGAATGGGCAAGCCTGGTATGGCGGCGATATCAACAAGATCTGGTTCAAGACAGAAGGCAAGTCGTCGTTGAACAATGGCGATGTTGAGGATGCCGAATTACAGGCCCTCTACGCCCGGGCGATTGC
>JAHJYW010000023.1 GCA_018827375.1 Alphaproteobacteria bacterium | reverse complement strand
TAAGAATTGATATAATAGTGGTATTTTTAACGATTATCCTCTATAATTACCCTTATGGTATCACTTTTAACGCCGAGTAAAGCCCAAGAAACCCTTGCCGGTAATGTGCAGGCGCGGCGTCTGGCTATAGGGCTGACGCAGGCGGGGCTTTCGTCCCGCTCTGGCGTGGCGCTGTCTACGCTGCGGAAGTTTGAGCAAACAGGCGCGGCTTCAATAGAGGTGCTATGCAAGCTGCTGATGGTCGTTGGCGGGCTAGAGGATGTCGTTAAGGCGAGTGCCCCGAAGCAAAGCGACTTCACCACCATTGATGAGGTTCTGAAAGCGGACGCTAAACCCAAACGCAAACACGGGTGGCGCTCATGAGCTTAACCCCTGTGAACACGGTCAATGTCGGTATCGATTTTGGACACGGTCCCTCACCGGTTGGTCGTCTGGCCATACGCGAGCGGAAAATCTATTTCGAATATGATCGCAGCTTTATTGCGCGCAGCCTTGAACTCTCGCCATTGCGGTTGCCCTTGCAGCCAGGCCTTCAGAGCTTTGATGCGATGTTGTTTGAAAGGCTGCCTGGGGCGTTCAATGACAGTCTGCCGGATGGCTGGGGCCGATTGCTGCTCGACCGTGCCATGCGGGCTGAGGGCATTCTCCCCGAACAACTAAGCCCGCTTGATCGCCTGGCGCATGTCGGGAGCGCGGGCATGGGCGCGCTGATCTACGAGCCAGACAAGGGGCCTGAGGCGGCTGGTGAGGCAATCGATCTCGACCTTCTGGCAGGACAGGCGCAGGCCGTGCTGGAAGGTCAGGCGGATGAGGTGCTTGCTGAGCTGATCGCACTGAATGGATCTTCTGCTGGTGCGCGCCCCAAGGCGATGATCGGCTGTAATCCGGCCACTGGTGCGATGATACACGGGGGCATCGATCTGCCAGATGGTTTTGAACACTGGCTGGTGAAGTTCCAGAATGCGCAAGACGGCCCCGATGCCGGCGCGATTGAATATGTTTATGCCCAGATGGCCAAAAGCGCAGGACTAGACATGATGGAGGCGCATCTCTTCCCCGCCCAAAAGGGCGCGGGATTTTTTGCAACGCGGCGGTTTGACCGTGACGGTCGTAAACGCCTTCATGCTCACACGGCTTCGGGCCTTTTGCATGCCGATCACCGCACGCCCTCGCTCGACTATGAAGACCTGATGGCGCTGACCATGCGCCTCACGCGCGATATTCGCGAAGCAGAGAAGATGTTCCGGCTCGCCGCGTTCAACGTGCTGGCCCACAACCGCGACGATCACGCCAAGAACTTCACGTTCCTGATGGATGAGGGCGGCAATTGGCGACTTTCCCCTGCCTATGATCTGACCTTTTCTGCAGGCCCAGGCGGTGAACAAACAACGATGGTCTTGGGGGAAGGCAAAGCGCCCGGCACGGAGCATTTGATGAAGCTCGGATTGGATGCTGACTTACCATTGATCCGCATTCAGGAGATCATCGCGCAGACGCGCGACGCGCTCGTTCAATGGAGCGCTCTGGCAAGTGCGCACGGCGTGCGCCCTGCTAATATAAAACTGATCGAAAGCAGGATCAGCAGCAGCAACAAATAATATGCCATCTGACCCTCTCTGCAGAGCGACTTATTTTCTATGGGCCACACCTGCCAATATCTCTCAGGTCAAATCCAATGGCACAGTCGCCGTGAAGCTCACAAATATAACCCTTGTCGGAGGAAACACTCCGTATACGAATGTCGCTTCGATTGCGCCCGGTCTGTCGATCGAACTCGATGAGGACACCAAAGCGATTCCGGACTTGTTTTTTTCGAAGGTCGAAGGTCGAAGGTCGAAGGTCGAAGGCGCCCCCGCGGTACCTGTTGTGCCGTCATTGCGGGCATTCAGTTTAAGTGTCGATGCAGCGCTGCGAAAATCTGAGAGCCAAGCTCGCATTCTGCTCGGGGAATGAGAGCAATTGTTAGTGGGTTCTGGCACGACAAAACGTTGAATATCTGTCGACCCACACGAACGTCACAAGAACACGCCCGACGGGTTTTTGACGAGCCTCGTTGTCAGTTGCTGTCTTGTTCCGCATTTTGGCGCAATTTCGGTTCGGAAATTTTACAGCGCGGCATAAAGTGAACGCCAGTATTTACTGGGGTTTGGATGGTGCCGCGAGGGAGAATTGAACTCCCGACCTCGTCATTACCAATGACGCGCTCTACCACTGAGCTACCGCGGCGTTGCCGTTTGCAAGTCGCGGCTTTAGCTTAAGCCTTCCCAGATGAAAAGACCGTTTCGCCGCGAAAAGCTGTACTTATGTCCCATACGCCTAAAGACCCGCAAATAGCTGCCCGCCGCGCTGAGGCCCTGCGGGCGAATCTGAAGCGCCGGAAGGCGGCCTCCCGCAAGGCCGGCGACGCCTCGCCTGCGTCCGATAAGCCGTCCAAAAGCTCCTGATAGTGCCGCAGGGGCCACAATGCCCCGCCCACAGCACAATCACGCCTTTCCCGCGCCGTGAACCGCACTATAAGTGCGCCCCATGGATAGATTGAACATTATTGGCGGCGCTGAGCTCAACGGCCGCATTCCCGTCTCCGGCGCCAAGAACTCGGCGCTGAAGCTCATGGTGGCTTGCTTGCTGACCGACGAGCCGATCACGCTCACGAACATGCCAAGCCTGGCGGACACGCGCTTCCTGGCGCAGTTGCTGGAGACTCTGGGCGTGGAGGTCTACTGGCCAAAGGGCGAATCGACCTGCCACCTGAACGCTGCCGAGCTGAAAAGCACGATCGCGCCCTATGAACAGGTGCGGAAGATGCGGGCGAGCTTCAACGTTCTTGGACCGTTGATTGCCCGTTCCGGGCACGCGACCGTGTCATTGCCGGGCGGTTGTGCGATCGGTGCGCGCCCGGTTGACCTGCATTTGCAGGCGCTGGAAGCCATGGGCGCTGACCTGAAGGTCGAGCAGGGCTATGTGAAGGCCGCTGCCATCCGCGGCCTCAAGGGCGCGCATATCGTGTTCTCGATGCCGAGCGTTGGCGCGACCGAGCATGCGATGCTGACGGCAACGCTGGCGTCAGGTGAGACCATTCTCGAAAATGCGGCGCGCGAGCCGGAGATCGAGGATCTCGCAAACTGTCTGAACAAGATGGGTGCGAAGGTTTCCGGCGCGGGTACATCCATGATCCGTATCCAGGGCGTGGAAAAGCTGCACGGCACCACGCACGCCGTTATGCCGGATCGGATCGAGGCGGGCACTTATGCCATGGCGGCCGCCGCAGCGGGCGGTGACGTCACGCTGGATGGTTGCCCGGTCGAGGCGCTCGGTGCGATGATCGCCAAGCTGCGCGAGGCGGGTGTCACGGTTGACGCGGACGAAGCGGCCTCAACGCTGCGCATCCGCCGTAACGGTACGCGCCTGAAAGCGGTCAGCGTCTCGACGCAACCGCATCCCGGTTTCCCGACCGACCTGCAGGCGCAGTTCATGGCGCTGATGAGCGTCGCCGATGGTACGAGCATCATCCGCGAGACGATTTTCGAGAACCGCTTCATGCATGCGCCGGAGCTTCAGCGCCTTGGCGCCAATATTCTCGTGCGCGGGCAGGAAGCAGTCGTGAAGGGTGTGCCGCACCTGACAGGCGCGCCTGTGATGGCGACCGATCTGCGCGCATCGGTTTCACTCGTGATTGCAGGGCTTGCCGCAGAGGGTGAGACTGTGGTGAACCGTATCTACCATCTGGATCGCGGGTTCGAGCGGCTGGAAGCAAAACTGAATGCCTGCGGCGCCAATATCAAGCGCCTGTCAGGCGAGGACGAGTAAGGGGCCAAGATGTCCGAACCACAAGCGCTGCGCCTGCTGGCGGAAACGCCTGAAGATCTACAAGTTATTGCGGCCGCTGTTCAGGACTCGGTCGTGAAGGCGGGAAGCCTGAAATATGAGGCTAAGAAGCACCGCTTCTCGCTGGAACTGAACCGGTTCCGATGGGAAGCCGGCCAGCCCCGCCCCAAGGAAGGCGTGCGCGTGCGCTCGCTGCTGGCATTTGATGGCGTGCTCAGCGCGAAGACGCGGGCTGTTACCAAGGCTGACCCGGAAATGATCCTCTCGTTGCTTCAGGCCACATTTACGCCGGCCGAGGAACCACCTGGCGGCATTGTTACCCTCCTGTTTGCGGGTGACGGCGAGATCACGCTGGACGTGGAAGTGCTCGATGCCACGCTGCTGGACAGCGATTATGTCTGGCCGACGCGCAACCTGCCGAGCCACGAGCGCCGTCGCAAATAGGCCTTGGCCTTGCCCATGCGGCACAGAGGCCCAACCAGCGCCTTGCCAGCCGGGATATGACAGTCCATGTACCGGGTTTTGGAAACCCGGGTCCCCCTCATGGTCCGCAAATTTGACGCCAGTGCACCGGACTTCAAAGCCGGTTTTGCCGCCTTCCTCGCTGAGGACCGCGGCACAGGCCATGATGTGGCCAGCATTGTGCGCGGCATCCTTGAAGATGTGACAGCGCGCGGCGGGCAGGCTGTGGCTGATGCGACAGCTAAATTTGACGACCTCGCAGTCGATCCCGAGACGTTGCAATCCCCCAAAGTCGATCTCGCGGCCCTCGCCGAAGCGTGTCCGGCCGACCTGCGGGATGCGATCGATTTCGCGCATGACCGTATTGCCGCCTATCACAAGGCGCAGCGTCCCGCAGATCACAGGTTCACCGATACAGCCGGTGTCGAGCTTGGCTGGCGCTGGACGGCGCTTGAAAGCGTTGGTGTTTACGTGCCCGGCGGAAGGGCGAGCTATCCGTCCTCCGTGCTGATGAACACCGTACCGGCGAAGATTGCGGGCGTGTCGCGCATCGTGATGGTGGCACCTGCCCCTGGCGGCGAACTGGCCCCTGCCGTGGCCTATGCCGCGCTCAAGGCTGGTGTGGATGAATTCTACCCGATTGGCGGGGCGCAGGCGGTTGGCGCGCTGGCCTTTGGCGCCGGAGAACTGAAGCCGGTCGACAAGATTGTTGGCCCCGGCAATGCCTTCGTTGCCGAGGCCAAGCGGCAGGTTTTCGGCCGTGTCGGCATCGACACGATTGCAGGCCCGTCGGAGATCCTGATCATCGCCGACCACACCGCAAATGCTGACTGGGTGGCTGCCGATTTGCTGTCACAGGCAGAGCATGATCCCTCCAGCCAGTCCATTCTGATCACCGTGGACAAGTCTGTGGGCAAGGCTGTGGAAATCTCTGTGGAAAACCAGTTGAACGAATTGGCGACGGGCGACCGCGCACGTCTTTCGTGGGAGGCCCACGGCGCCATCATTTATGCGCCGGACCTTGAAGCCGCCGCCGCCATTGCCAACCAGATTGCGCCGGAGCACCTGGAGCTGGCGATTGATGACCCGGACGCCCTGCTGCCGCTGATACAGCACGCTGGCGCGGTGTTCCTTGGGCACCTGACGCCGGAAGCGCTGGGCGACTATGTGACGGGGTCGAACCACGTCCTGCCGACCAGCCGAGCGGCGCGGTTTGGCTCGGGCCTCGGTCTCTATGATTTCCTGAAGCGTATGAGCATCCAGCGCGTCAGCGCCATGGGCTTTGCGGCCCTTGCGCCAGCTGCGCTGCGTCTTGCCGAGGCCGAACGCCTGCCGGCGCATGCCCGTTCTGTGTCCATTCGTACCAACCGGAGCGCGGACGATGGGTGATAACCGGCTGATCTCGATCCATATCGACGATGACACGCTCGGCGCTTCCGGCCCGGATGCCGAGCATGAGCGCCGCGTGGCCATATTCGACCTGATCGAGGAAAACAGTTTCGGCCTGCCGGACCATGACAAGGGCCCCTATGCCCTCAGCCTGTCGCAGGTGGAGCGCAAACTGGTCTTCGCCATCCGCGACGAGGCAGGGGCGGATGTGCACACGTTCATTCTGTCCATGGGGCCGTTCCGGGGGGTCATTCGCGATTATTTCATGATCTGCGACAGCTATTATGATGCCATCCGCAACCAGACGCCGCACCAGATCGAGGCCATCGACATGGCGCGGCGTGGTATCCACAACGAGGGGTCCGAACTCATTGCCGAGCGGCTCGAAGGCAAGGTTACGGTCGATTTCCAGACAGCCCGGCGTCTCTTTACGCTGATCTGCGCCCTGCATGCGGGCCAGACGCGCTAGGCCCTGCCGTGTTCAGCTGGCGAACATGGCTTTCGCTTTTTCCACGTCATAGGCCTGTTCGGTCAGGTTTTCCGGGTCCCACTCGCTGCGATGGACGGCGAAGAAATCACCACCATAGACATGGATGGCACCCGTCAACTTCTGGATCGGGTTTGTGACCGAGTGAATCACGTCCTTGCCGAGGGGGGCTACATCGCCTGTCGACAGGGCTTTCGCGCCAGCCGCTTCAATCCGTCCGGTCGTATCGCCCTTGACCCGGCGCCAGAAGATATTGTCTTCCCGACCGCCATAGACGCCGATCACGGCCCACATCTCATGATTATGCGGCATCAGGGTCATGCCGGGCTTCCAGACGACATTCAGGATGGTGAGATCGTCTGATCGATGGATCGGGAAGATGCCGCCTGCTGTTGGCTCGCCGACGGCAGCCAGCACATTCGCGGGGTTGCTCAGCGCGCGCGTGACGATCTCGCTGACCGCTTTGTGGGTCGGGTCATTCGTCACCGCCACGCGGCATTCTTCGACGAACTGATCAAGATCAAGCATGGTATTCTCCCTGACTTAAAGTGGTAAGCCAGCAGGCGCGGGGGAACAAGCACATGCGCGTCTGACCATCCGCGCTTGCCGGAATCCCTTCTACGGGCTATGGCGCACCCCTATATGCGTTTCGGCGGCGCAACGGTCCGCAGATTATTTGGAGACTTCATGTCGAAGGAAGAACTAATTGAATTTGAAGGCACAGTTGTCGAACTGCTGCCGAACGCGACGTTCCGCGTCAAACTCGAGAACGAACACGAGATCATCGCCCACACAGCGGGCAAGCTGCGCAAGAACCGTATCCGCGTTCTGACGGGCGACAAGGTCATGGTTGAAATGACCCCCTACGACCTCACCAAGGGTCGCATCACCTACCGCTTCCGCTAAACCGATGGCGTCTACCGGACATGCGCCGCTCATTCTCGCGAGCGCCAGTCCGCGCCGCCGGGAACTGCTCGCCCAGATCGGCATCGTCCCGGACCTGATCGCCCCCACCGACATTGACGAAACGCGTCGCAAGGACGAGTCGCCGCGTGCGCTGGCTGAACGCCTGGCGCGCGAGAAGGCGGCGGCATGTCCGGAGACAGGCTATGTGCTGGCCGCCGATACGGTCGTCGCGCTGGGAACGCGCAATCTGGAAAAGGCGGCGGATGCAATGGAGGCCGAGGCTTTCCTCCGCTTGCTGTCAGGCCGCTCGCATCAGTGCATTACCGGCATTGCCGTGAAAGCGCCGGATGGCCGGGTGAACGCGCGCACCGTGCTCGCCCGCGTGCGGATGAAGCGGCTGACCGATGCCGAGATTGCAGCCTATGTCACCAGCGGCGAATGGCAGGGCAAGGCTGGCGGCTATGGCATCCAGGGCATGGCGGGCGGCTTCATCAGCCATATCAATGGCAGCTATACGGCGATTGTCGGCCTGCCGCTTTACGAGACCAAGGCGCTGCTCGAGGGCATGGGCTGGCGGGCGAAAGCCTAGGCCCGCTCCATCGCCGCGACAGCCATAAGGCTCAATCCAACAATGGCCGCGATGCCCAGCCAGAGCGGGTTGGAGCTGGCGAGTGCTGTCATGTCGGTCTGCGCCTGCACGATGGATGTCGTGATGGATGTGTCGAGACCGACTGTATCAGCGAGCAGTTTGGGCAGTTGAGCGGCGGCCAGAAGTGCGCCAGCGATGCCAGTGACCGCCAGCAGCAGTTTGCGGACCCGGCCCTGTGCACGGATCTGGCCCATCACGTCATCCGTAAAGGGTTTCGCCTCCAGTGCGCGGTCTGCGGCCGTGAACAGGGCGGTCAGGTCGGCGTAAGTATCTTCGTCTCGCATGGTTTCTACTCCATCATGCCACTTCGGTGGCGGCAAGGTGTTTGCGAAGGGCGGCGACGCCGCGGTTCACATGGGATTTGACGGTGCCGAGCGGCCAGCCGGTGGCTTCGGCGGCTTCCCGGTGGCTGAGGCTGGCAGCGACACAGAGCGTGACGCAAATGCGCTGGGCCTCGGGCAGATTGGCGAGGGCGCGTGATAGGTCCATCTTGTCATTCGCCGTGTCGGCCTGTGTGCGGCCGAACGGGATGATCTCGGCCGTTTCATCGAACGCGATCTCCATTTTCTGGCGGCGCCGCACCTGAAGGAACTCGCGGTAACAGATCGTGCAGATCCAGGCGGCGAACGTACCGCCTGCATAGGTGCCGATCTTCTGCCATGCGGTGAGGAAGGTTGCCTGGGCGATGTCGTCACCGTCGCTGGCGGTGCCGGTCAGGCGGCGTGCCATGCCCCGCACCCGGGCCTGGTGGCGCCGCACGAGTTCGGCATAGGCGCTTTCGCTGCCACGCGCGGCATCGGCTGCCAGGTCAGGATCGGTGCGCATGTCGTTGCCTCCCGCGGCGACGATCCAGAGATCAGGCCGGTTTGCGGCCATGACCGAATGCCCAGAGGCCAAGATATGCCAGTCCGAGGAAAACCGGAAATGACGCCACGCCGATCATTGGCATGATGGCGTCGCTTTCTTCGTGCCCAACCATGAGGCCGAGGACACCGAAGGCTGCACCGAAGGCAATGAACAGGACACCCCGGCGCAGGTCAGCGCGGATCGGGTCAACCAGTAGCGACATTTTCTCGATCAGTTCCGGCGAGACGACCTGGCCGGCATCAATGGCATGGCGCACGGTTTCGTGGGCTGTGAGGCGTTTTTTGTAATTGAACAGGCTGACGAGCCAGATGCAGACTGGCAGGACAGAAAACAGGACAATCGGGACGATGACATCTTCCATTTGATGGGCTTTCTCTTTGTTTTACCGGCTCAGAAATGTCCGGCTTCATGGGTAAGATGCAGCCAGGTGCCTGTTTGGATGCAGAGGAGTCAGAAAAATGTCCTGTCGCCTTTGCTTGCAGGTGGCCGGGCACGCCTGTAATCGCACTGGCAGCATGGTGAAACTGACGCCCAAAAAGAAGAAGCGCCCGCATGTGGCCCCTGATCTCGCCACACCGGCGGGGCGCAAACGGGCACGGCGTGAGCTTGTCTGGGGTGATCATGGCTTCCTGCGCGCCCGGTTCAGCAACCTGCACAGAATCGCGCCGGACATGTGGCGGGCCAACCAGCCGTCGCCACGCCAGGTCGTTGCGCATGCCAAGGCGCGCGGCATCAAGACCATCATCAACCTGCGCGGTGCCAGCACGAAGGGTTATTACCTGCTGGAGAAAGAGGCCTGCGAGGCCGCGGGGATCGAACTCGTCGATTTCCAAGTCTTCTCCCGCGATACGCCCACCAAGGAAGCCATTTTCGGCGCCCGTAACCTGTTTGCCCGTATTGAATACCCGGCGCTTATGCACTGCAAGTCTGGCGCAGACAGGGCGGGCATCATGTCCGTCCTGTATATGCTGCTGCATGAAAAGGTGCCGTTTGCCGAGGCGCGCCAGCAGCTCTCGTTCAAGTACCTGCACATCAAGCATGGCAAGACGGGCATGCTTGACGCTTTTTTCGACGCGTACGAGCGCTACAATGCCGGCAGGTCGCCAGACGCGTGGAAGCCATTCCTCGACTGGGTGGAAGAGGATTATGATCGCATGGCGGTGAAGACTGAATTCCTTGAAAATTTTGGCGCCAAGGTCCAGATCGACAAGATCATCGGCCGGGAATAGGCGCTTTCCCTTACCCAAGATTCATGGTCAGTTCCGCGCTTAACCCCATCACGGAGCCGCCAGAATGCGCCATATCATCCTTTCCATTGCGGCGCTTGCTGTGCTCGGTGCCTGCAGCGGCGGCGACAACAAGGCCATCGTGAAATCCTGCACAGCCGATGGCGAAACGCCCGAAACCTGCGCCTGCATTGCCGATGCGATGGAAGCCAAGCTCGATCCGGACCTGTTCAAGCGCACGGCACAGACCATTGGGCGCGAAAAGCGCGACGTGGAAAGCTTCGTGACATCGCTGACGACCGAGGAACAGCTCCAGTTCGCTGCTGTCGTGAACGACATGTTTACCTGCAAACTGGCGCCGCCAAAGGAGTAGGACGGCCTGTCAGCCTGCGTGCATTCGCGCACCGTTCGGGCCCTGACATTCGTTTCTTGCGTGTAATCGCGTGACGTCGCACCGCAAAACGCCTAGATTCTGCCTGCAACACAGAGGGGATGCCCATGAAGTTTCTGATCATCAACAGTTTCCGCATCATGGTCTACGTGGCCTATATCGCGATTATCGTCGGCGGAATTGCGCTCGGCCTCTACCAGAAGGGCGAATTCAGCAATGAAATGCTCGGCCTGGCGGGCGGTCTCGCCCAAGTGGCAGACTTCGTTATCTTCACGGCCGGCGGCTGGATCGCGGCCAGCCTCATCTGCGGCCTGATTGTGACGCTGATGGACATTCGCGACGATATCAACGACCGCCTGCCAGACGCGCGCCGCGACGACTGAGCCAGGTATCGGGATGGGACAAGTGAACAATGCCGCCGGAATGCACCGGCGGCATTTTTTCTGGGAGGAATAAGTAATGCCACCTTTGGAAGCTGCCGCCGTTTATGTCGGCATCAATATCCTGCTGCTGATCTATCTGGCATTGCGGGTGGTTCTGACGCGCCGTTCTGCGCAGATTTCGGTCGGTCATGGCGGAAATGCAGAACTGGAACTGCGCACGCGGGTGCATGGGAACGCGACCGAATACATCCCCGCGATGATGATCGGCCTCGTAACCGCCGCCTATATGGGCATCCCGGTGCTGTGGATTCACGTCCTTGGGGGCACATTTACGTTTGGCCGGATCCTCCATGTCATTGGCCTGTCTCGCAATATCCTGCCGGCACGCGCCTCGGGCGTGGTGCTGACATGGATCGCCATGATCGCGATCGCCCTCATGCTGATTTATCACGGCCTTGCCTGATTTGAGCGGTTGCGCGGCCTTGCGGGGCGGTCCATCTAGCGCACATGGCTGAATTCAAGACCCCGCCGGCTGACCTGCTCGCCGGCCTTATCGACCAGTGCCTCAAAGCAGGCGCCGACGCTGCAGATGCCCGTATCGGGGCCGCTGAGGGCGTCAGCGTCTCTGTGCGCGACGGCAAGATGGAAAGCATTGAGCGCGAGGAAAGCACGTCCGTTGCCCTCCGCGCCTTTTACGGCAAGCGCCAGGCGCATGTCTCCGGCTCCGACCTCTCCCCTGAGGGACTCCATGCCCTCGCCACACGCTGCGCCGCCATGGCCCGCGCCGTGCCTGAGGACAAATATTGCGGCCTGCCGGATGCCAGCGTGCTTGCGACAGGCGCGCTCGACATGGACCTGACCGGCGAGCCTGAACTTTCGCCTGAGACACTCGAACACGAATCGCTTGCGGCAGAGGCAGCGGCCCTCGCGGTCAAAGGCATCAAGACGGTCGCCGGATGCGGCGCCTCCTGGAACCGTTCCAGCCGCTGGGTCGCGGCAAGCAACGGTTTCTTCGCTTACAAGACAGGCTCCAGCACCAGCCTTGGCCTCGCTTCCGTCGCCGAAAAAGATGGCGCCATGGAGCGCGACTATGAAAGCTGGTCCGTTCGGTACACCGCTGACCGCCCGACTGCCGAAGCTATTGGCCGTACCGCCGGCGAGCGCACAATCGCCCGTCTCGGCGCCCGGAAGCTGGGCACGCAGAAAGCCGCTGTCATCTATGACCGCCGTGTTTCGTCCGGTCTGCTCGGCGCCCTGATGAGCGCCATTTCCGGACCCTCCATCGCGCGCGGCGTCAGCTTCCTGAAGGACAGAATGGAAAGTCAGGTTTTCGCCAAGGGCATCAACGTGATCGATGACCCGTTCCGCCCCATGGGCATGGGCTCTCGCAGCCATGATGGCGAAGGCCTGCCGGTGAAGGAAACGTACCTGATCGAGGATGGCCGTCTCACTGAATGGCTGCTCAACGGGCCCTCGGCCCGCCAGCTCGGCCTGAAGCCCAACGGCTTCGGCGCGCTCGGCTTTGGTGATCCACCGGGCGTCACGACATCGAACCTCTACTTGCAGCCGGGCGAGAAAACGCCCGCCGAACTGATGGCGCAGGCTGGCAAGGGCCTGCTCGTTACCGATATGTTCGGCCCATCGATCAATCCGAATACGGGCGACTATTCCGTCGGGGTGGCGGGTTTCTGGTTCGAGAATGGCGAGATTGCCTATCCGGTTTCCGAGGTGACGATTGCAGGCGACCTGCCGGCCATCTTCGCGCGCCTCATCCCTGCCTCCGATCTTGAGTTCCGGGGCACGCGCGATGCGCCCAGCATCCTCGTCGAGGACATGAGCCTTGCCGGCAGCTGAACGCACGCTGATTGAAGACCTGGTCACGCTGCGCAGCCTCGCCATCGAGGCTGGCCAGCTGGCAATGTCCTACACGCTGGAAGGCCAGTCCGCCCGCGCATGGGAGAAGACCGGCGGCAGCCCGGTCACCGAAGCCGATCTCGCGGTTAACCGGCTCTGCGCCGAACGGCTTGTCTCGGCCCGGCCTGACTATGGCTGGCTATCGGAAGAGACGCTCGACAGCCGCGCGGCCCGCCAGAAGGATCGCTGCTGGGTGGTCGACCCGATTGACGGCACACGCGCCTACATGCGCGGCGACCCGAACTGGTGCGTCGGCCTTGCCATCGTCGAGGAGGGCAGGGCGGTTGCCGGCGTGCTCTACGCGCCGATGCTGGGACAGCTATACGAGGCCCGCACGGGTGCTGGCGCCTATCTCAACGGCGATATGATCCGCGTCTCCGAATGCCACACCGAGGCCGGCTGCCGCCTGATCGCGGCTGAGGAAATGCTGAACTATAAAGGCTGGCCAGAACCATGGCCCGCCGTGACGGTTCCCCGTCCAAAACCCAATTCCACCCTGCTGCGCATGGCTTTTGTCGCCTCAGGCGCCTGGGATGCAACGCTGGTGCTCTCCAACAAGTCCGACTGGGATCTCGCCGCCGGGACAGTGCTCGTTGAAGAGGCAGGCGGCCTCGCGACAACCCACAAGGGTGAGGAATTACAGTTCAACCGTGCGATACCTGCACAGCGCAGCATCATCGCATCTGGAAAACGCCTGCATCCTCTGTTAGTGCGCCGGTCAGGATTTGTGGATATACCGGATCCGCAGACAAAGGCGGCACCGGCCGCAGCCAAACCCAGAACGGAGCCAGCAAAAATGGGCGACGCCCCTAAAGACGCAAAACAGCTTCTCCACATCGTCTTCGGCGGTGAACTGAAGGACGTGAAGGACGTTCAGTTCGAGGATCTGTCACAAGTCGACTTCGTTGGCGCTTTTGCCAGCTACAAGGAAGCCTATGACGCGTGGAAGGCCGCTGCCCACCGCACCGTGGACAGCGCCGAGACGCGCTACTTCATCCTGCACGCCCACCGCCTGCTCGACCCCGAAACAGGGGAACACCATCACGTCTGATCCGGCCAAACCGGCGCGCCCCACCGGCGCCCTGATGCGTCTGGCCCGCGAGCGCTTTGCCACGCACTGGCGCTGGTTCGTGGCCGGAACAGCGTGTGCCGCGCTCACCTCCATCGCGGCGGCCTCCTATGGCTATCTATTGAAACTGGTCGTTGAGGGGCTCGAAGCCCTTGCCGGGCCGGACAGGGCAGAGGTGCCGACCCAGCTCTGGTGGTTGATCGGGATTATCGGCCTTGCCACCATGGTCCGCTCGCTCGCCCTCTATGGCATGACCATATTCAACAATACCGGCGTCCAGCGCGCTGTTGTCGATATTCAGGCTGACCAGTTCGGCGCGCTGACCGATGGGGACTTCGCCCGTATTGCGGCGGAGGCGTCGGGCGGTTTCGTTTCGCGCTTCATCAATGACGTGAACGCGCTGCGCGATGCAGGGCTCCGCATCGCCAACAACCTGACCAAGGGCGTGCTGACGGTGATCGGTGTGTTCATCACCATGCTGGTCATGGATTGGAAGCTCACGCTCGTCCTGCTCGTCATCTATCCTATCGCCTTCGCGCCGGTGCTCGCGCTTGGCAACCGGGTGCGCAAGCGCTCGCGCCAGTCGCAGAAGCAGATCGGCGAAGTAACATCTCTGCTTGGTGAGGCGTTCCAGTCTGCCCGCGTGGTCAAGGCCTACGGCCTTGAGGACTATCAGAAGGCCCGCGCCCAGCGCGGCTTCGTTGAGCGCTCGCGCCTATTTCTGAAAGTGCTGACAGACCGCGCCGCCGTCGACCCAATCCTCGAGATCACGGGCGGCCTGGCCCTTGTCGGTATCCTTGCGCTGACCGCGTGGCGTATCGCGCAGGGCGACACATCGCTCGGCAACTTCGTCGGCATTATCGGCGCCATCGCTGTTGCTGCGCCGGAGCTGCGCGCGCTCGGTACGCTGAACTCAGTCGCACAGGAAGGCGGCGCTGCCGCTGACCGCGTGTTCGAAATTACCGATGCCGCGCCTGAGATCGCCGACGCCCCCGGCGCCGAGCCGATCGGTTGGGTCACCGGCACGGTCGCCTTTGAAAATGTGCGCTTTGCCTATCCTGATGGCACCGAGGCCTTGAAGGGTCTCAGCTTCATTGCCAATCCGGGTGAGACGATTGCGCTCGTCGGCCCGTCCGGCGCGGGCAAGTCCACGGTCTTCAACCTGCTCCTGCGTCTTTACGATCCGACCGGCGGCACAGTTTCCGTAGACGGAACGAACGTGCGGGATGTTTCCGGCGCGAGCCTGCGCGCCAATATGGGGCTCGTCGCGCAGGATGCTGCCCTGTTCGATGACACGATCCGCGCCAATATCGCGCTCGGCCGCCTCGGCGCCAGCGATGCCGAGATTGAGGCAGCGGCGCAAGCCGCCAATGCGCATGATTTCATACTCACGCTGCCCGGTGGCTATGATGCGCCTGCTGGCGAAATGGGCCGAAACCTCTCGGGTGGCCAGCGCCAGCGCATCGCGCTCGCCCGCGCCATCATCCGTGCCGCGCCAATCCTGTTACTGGATGAAGCCACGTCTGCCCTCGATGCCGAGAGCGAGGCGAAGGTGCAGGATGCGCTCGCGAAATTTGCGAAGGGCCGCACGACGTTGATCATCGCCCACCGCCTCTCAACGGTCCGCGCCGCCGACCGCATCATTGTGATGGAAGATGGCCGTGCGGTGGAAGACGGCAGCCACGCCGAGCTGATGGACAAGAATGGTGCCTATCGCCGTCTCGTGGACCTGCAGCTGAGTTAGTCCTAGTCGCCGGTGAAAGTCGGGTCCCGCCCTTGCAGGAAAGCGCTGACGCCTTTCTTGAAATCATCTGATTGCTGGAGCAGGGCAAACGCCTCCAGATCCCGGTGACTTGTCGCCTGCGCCAATGCGAGCGCCGCAATATTGACGTCGTGCTTGACGCTCTTGAGCGCGGTAGGTGGCAGGGCCGCGGCCGCTTCGGCAATCTCGTGCGCCTTTTTGAGTGCCGAACCAGCCGGCACAACATGATCGCACAGACCCCAGTGCAGCGCGGTCGAAGCGTCGATCTTCTCGCACAGGCCGGCTATCCGTTTCGTGCGCGCCGGTCCGACCAGTGCCACGAAGCGCGGGATCGACCCCCAGCTCATGTTCATGCCGCGCTCGACTTCCGGCACATAAAAGTGCGTCGCCTCCGTCGCAACGCGCAGGTCGCAGGCTGTCGCCAGCGCAACGCCGCCGCCCACGCACCATCCTTCGACAGCACAGATCGTCAGCGCATCAATCTCTTCCCAGGCCTTGCAGAGGCGGGGCCCGCGCCGCAGCAGGACGCGCCGCTCGCTGAGAGATGCCTTGGCTGCTGCCGTGCCTGCGGCATCCTTGAGGTCTGCGCCCATGCAAAACTGGTCGTCGCGGCCCGTCAGGATGACAGCGGAGATATCGGGGCAATCATGGAATTCCTGCGCGGCGCTGGTCAGGTCGGCCATCAGTTTCTGGCTCAGCGCATTGGCGCGATTTCCGGTATCGAACCGGACGATCGCGATACGGCCCTCGCGCGTAGTGCTGACCTGCCCGCCCACTCAGCCCGCCGGGCGTTCCTGCGGAAGCTGCGTGGCGGCATGCTTCAGGAACCTTGCCAGTTTCTCCGCGCTCTCGGCGCCCTGTACGGCGACGGTGCGGTTGGCGATATAGGTAGGTACGCCGCTGACGCCCATCTGGCGGAAGGCCTCTGCCTCAGCGCGCACATTGTCGACATCGGCATCGCTTTTCAGCAGGTCGGCCACGATCGCTGCGTCGAGGTTTACCTCGCGGGCGACATCAACCAGAACCTCATGGTCGCCGATATCGCGGCCATCCTCGAAGAAGGCCTTGAACAAGGCTTCCTTGGCCTCAGCGCCCTTGTCCTGACCCTGGGCCCAGCGCACGAGCCGGTGCGCGTCGAAACTGTTGGGGCGGCGGGTGATCTTGTCGAAATGATAGGGGATGCCTTCGGCTTCGCCATAATCGACCAGCGCCTGGCGCATTGTGCCAGACCGCTCGCGGCTCTCGTCAGAACCTCCGAACTTCTCTTTCATGTATTCCTTATAGTCGACGCCCGCTGCCGGGATGGTCGGGTCCAGCTCAAAGGGCCGGAACACGAGTTGAACGTCGACCTCGGGCGCGAGCTTGCGCGCTTCCTCGATCCTGCGAAGACCCAGCCAGCACCAAGGGCAGACCAGATCCGAAACCATTTCTACAACAACTGTCATGGCCCCAACCTAAATCCCACACGGCATCCATGCAACCAGCGCAACAAGATGTGATGAACGCCAGGGCGTCAGGCTTGACAGGATCAATTTATACAGTCAATTGTACAATTAATTGTGTAAATAGGCGCCAAGCATATGAGCGACGAAAATTTCATCGATAAACACAGGCTGAGTTCCGCGTTCATCGCGTACCAGCTTGAGCGACTGACCGAACTGATCGTCGCGCAAGGAAATAACATGCTGGACGCAGCCGGGATCACATTCCCGTCGCGCGCAGTCTCGACTGTCCTGTACATCGGGGAGCACCAGCCGACCTCGACTGCAGACATTGCCCGCGCACTTGGCCAACCCCATCAGGTCGCCACCCAGCGCGTGGATATCCTGATCCGGCTCGGTATCGTTGAGCGTGTCGACGATCCTGATGACGGCCGCCGAAAACTGCTCCGCCTGACCCTTCAAGGTGCCGATCAGTTTCAAATGCTGACGGCGCGACTTGCGAAAGCCGGACAGGCTTTTGAATCCCTCTTCGACGACATCGGGTGTGATCTCCCCGCCGTCATCCAGCGCGCGGCAGACTCCCTTCTGAGCGCCCCACTTCTCTCTCGCATGAAAGACAACTGACATGACCCGGATCATCCCCTTCTTCTTCTCTGCATTGCTGCTTGCCAGTCTCTCGGCCTGCGAAACGCAGGAAGCCGCCAAACCATCCACGCTGTTCGCGCAGGCGTGGAATAGTGGCATTGATGCGGACGAACCTGCCTTCCAGGTGCAGGAGATACGTGCGGACACATTCGTCCTGCGGCAGTCGCTGCGGACCAGTTTTGAGGCGCCCTTCCTGTACCTGCTCCTCGGAGAGGATAAGGCCCTGCTCATCGACACAGGCGTTGAAGGCGTGGACCTTCGCGGCGAAGTGGACGGGCTGCTCGCGGCCAGCGGGCACGCCGGAATGCCACTCGTGGTTATGCATACGCACGGTCATGGCGATCATGTCGGCGGCGACGCGGGATTTGTCGACCGGCCCGATACGATTGTCGTCGGGCACACGGCTGAAGATGTGGCGGCGTTCTTCGGTATCGATCAGTGGCCGGCGCACAATGGCGCGCTTGATCTTGGCGGGCGCACAGTGGATGTGCTGCCTACTCCCGGGCATCATGCCTCGCACGTCATGGTTTATGACGCTGCGACGCACATCATGTTCTCAGGAGACGCCATCTATCCGGGGCGGCTGTTCTTCGAATGTGACAAGGCCGGCGCGTATGCGACTTCAATCGGCCGGGTCGCTGACTTCTCGGAGACCCATCAGATCGACTGGCTGCTCGGCGGGCATGTGGAGATGAAGGCAGAAGCGGGCCAGTCCTTTGGCCAAGAGAAGAATTCGCGCCGCGGCGAACACGTGCTGGAGCTGCCGGGAAGCGCCATTGGGGACGTTAAAGCGGCCTTCGACGGGATCGGCGACTATCCGCGGGTGACCCCCTTTCCAGAGTTCATGCTGCTACCACACCCGGAAAATCCGGCTGCCCTGTCACCGCCCGACTGGTGCAAGCCTTTGTAGCGGCTCAGGATCGCGCAGCCTATTTCTTCCGACCGCCCAGAACCGCGACCAGCTCTTCCACCTTTTCGCGCCGGGCATTCATGTCGTTGCCCTTGAGGGCGTGGTCCACGCAGGTGGCGATATGGTCGTCCAGGATCACGCCTTCCAGCCCGCTCAGCGCTGCCTTGATGGCCTGCACTTGGCGGACGACATCAATGCAGTAGCGGTCGTCCTCCACCATTTTCGCCACGCCGCGCACTTGTCCCTCAATGCGGGCGAGGCGCTTGGCGGCGGCGTCTCTTGTTTCCGGTTTCATGGCGCTTAGTCCTTCGTCTGGGAGCCTGCAGTATCGTCGCCGTCACCGCTCTTTGAAAGATAGAAATATTCGAAGGTGAAAATGGCGACCATGCCCACTAGCGCGATCACGACGATCAGCGGGTCGCTCTGCCCCTTCATGACCAGGAATGCGCCCAGTGCCACGGCGTCCAGAAGGATTGCGGTGATGAGAACGGGCGCCTTCGCGCCGACATCGTCGCGCAGGTGGCGGTAAACGCCCCAGTGGATGATGATATCCATGACGATATAGAAAATCGCGCCCAGCGAGGCGATGCGGGAGAGGTCGAAAAAAGCCGCCAGCAGGCCTGCCGCGACGACCGTATAGATCAAAGTGTGCGTCTGTGTATCGCCCGGCAGGCCGAGTTTCGGCTCGGGGATCAGGTCCATCTCCACCAGCATGGCCAGCATCCGCGAGACGGCGAACACGCTCGCCAGCAGGCCGGACGCGGTGGCGATGATGGCAATCGCCACGGTAAACCAGACACCGTACTCGCCGACGGCAGGGCGCGAGGCCTCGGCCAGTGCATAATCCTTCGCCTTGACGATTTCCTCGATGCTAAGGGTCGAGCCGACGGCATAGCAGACGAGCAGGTAAATCGCGGTGCACACGGCCAGCGAGATCATGATCGCGCGGCCGACATTCTTCTCCGGCTCCTTCACTTCGCCGCCACTATTGGTGATCGTCGTGAAACCCTTGTAGGCGAGAATGGCCAGCGCGACGCCCGCGAGGAATCCACCCGCGGATGTCTTGTCAGCGACGCCATTTTCAGCGGGCTGGAACGCAAACCCCGCCGCCCACAGCGCGACAAGCGCGAATAGGAGTATGCCGCCTATCTTCAGCACAGCGGTCACCTTGGACACCGAACCGATCACATCATTGCCCGCAATGTTCACGAGAAACGCGGCGATGATCAGGCCGATGGCCAGCACAGGCACGAGAATGCCGCCCTCAATGCCGAACAGCTGCAATGTGTATGTGCCGAACGTGCGTGCCACGAGGCTTTCATTGATGATCATGGAGAAGGCCATCAGCAGCGCCGCGCCCCCGGTCACCATGCCCGGCCCGTAAGCTTTCTTCAGGATCATCGCGATGCCGCCCGCAGACGGATACTTGTTCGAGACCTTGATGTACGAGTACGCACTGAATCCGCAGATGATGGAGGCCATCAGGAAGGCCAGCGGGAACAGCGCTCCAGCAAGTTCAGCGACCTGTCCGGTCAGCGCGAAAATGCCCGCGCCGATCATTACGCCTGTGCCCATGGCGACGGCACCCGGCAGTGTCAGACTGTTCTTTTCGTAGGAAGCACCCATCAAAGTTTCAATGCGCGCAGGCGCAGGGCGTTCCCGATTACCGAGACAGATGACAGGCTCATCGCCGCCGCCGCAATCATCGGGCTCAGCAGCAGGCCGAATATCGGGTACAGCACGCCCGCCGCCAGCGGCACGCCCAGCGTATTATAGATGAAGGCAAAGAAGAGGTTCTGGCGAATGTTGCGCATCGTGGCGTGGCTGAGCGTGATCGCTTTGGCGATGCCCATCATGTCGCCTTTCACGAGCGTAACGCTGGCGCTTTCCATCGCCACATCCGTGCCGGTTCCCATGGCGATGCCGACATCGGCCTGTGCCAGCGCCGGGGCGTCATTGATGCCGTCGCCGGCCATCGCGACGACCGCGCCGCCTTCCTGCAGTTCACGCACGATGCGGTTCTTGTCTTCCGGGGAAACGTCTGCGCGCACATCGTCGATGCCCACTTGACGGGCCACAGCGCCAGCCGTTGCCGCACTGTCACCGGTCAGCATGACCACTTTCAGGCCCTGCGCATGAAGCTGCGCGATGGCGTCTTTCGTTGTCGCCTTGATCGGATCAGCCACGCCAATCAGGCCAGCCGCCTTGCCGTTAACGGCAACGAACATCACCGTCTGACCCTCATTCCGGTAGGTCTCGGCCGCCTCGGCGCGCGCTTCATCAAAGCCGCCGACGCGGCGCATCATCTTTGCATTGCCGACGGCGACTGATTTGCCGTCCACATCGCCATAGGCGCCTTCACCTGTAACCGACTCAAAATCGGTCGCCTTCGAAATAGCGATGCCGCGCGCTTTCGTGCCATCAACAATTGCGGCGGCCAGCGGATGCTCACTGGCGGCCTCGACCGCGGCAACAAGCGCCAGCAAGTCAGCTTCGTCCCAGCCCTCCGCAGGCTCCACCGTTACCAGCTTCGGCTTGCCTTCAGTCAATGTGCCCGTCTTGTCGACAACGACAATGTCCACTTTCTCAAGCGTCTCAAGCGCCTCGGCATTGCGGATCAGGATGCCGTTCCGTGCGCCCTTGCCGGTGCCGACCATGATCGACATGGGTGTCGCAAGACCCAGCGCACATGGGCACGCAATGATCAGCACAGCGACGGCATTGACCAGCGCAAAGGCCAGCGCCGGATCCGGCCCGAACACGGCCCATACAATGAAGGTCAGCACGGCGGATACGACGACTGCGGGGACGAACCATGCCGCGACCGCATCGGCAAGTCGCTGGATCGGCGCGCGTGACCTTTGCGCCTCGGATACCATGCGGACAATCTGCGCCAGTACGGTGTCATCGCCGACGCGCGTGGCGGTCATCACCAGCGTGCCTGTCGTGTTCACTGTCCCACCCGTGATCTTGTCGCCGACTGCTTTTGTCACGGGCACCGGTTCGCCCGTAACCATGGATTCATCCACGCTCGACGCGCCCTCGGAGACTTCGCCGTCGACCGGCACTTTCTCGCCGGGACGGATTCGCAGCCGATCGCCGGATTGGATCGTATCAAGATCAACATCTTCTTCGCTGCCATCTTCGCGAATGATGCGCGCCGCCGGCGGCGTCAGCTGCAGCAGCGCCCGGATCGCGCCGGAGGTCGCACTGCGCGCCTTCAGCTCCAGAACCTGACCCAGCAGGACCAGCGCCGTGATCACCGCCGCCGCTTCGTAGTAGACGTGGACCTGGCCATCTTGCCCACGGAAGCTGTCCGGAAAAATGCCGGGCGCGATAGTGGCGAGAAGGCTGAAGAGAAAGGCTGTGCCTGTGCCGAGCGCGATCAGCGTGAACATGTTCGGGTTCATGGTTTTGATCGAGCGCCAGCCGCGCACAAAGAACGGGGCTGCGCCCCACAGAACGACAGGCGCCGCCAGCGCCAGCTGTATCCAGGCGCTCCAGCCTGCCGGCACAAATCCGTGCAGCGGTTTGCCGGGGATCATGTCGCTCATCGCATAGAGAAAGACGGGCAGGGCAAACGCCGTGCTGATCCAGAACCGGCGTGTCATGTCGTCGAGTTCGCTCGTGTCCTCTTCAAGTGAGACGCTCTCAGCCTCCAGGGCCATGCCGCAGATCGGGCATCCCGTGTTGGATGTCTCGCGCACCTGCGTATGCATTGGGCACGTCCACACCGTGCCGGAATAATTGTCCGGCACATGATCGTAGGCGCTGTTGGGCTTTTCCGGCTTGCTGCTGCCGTGGCAGCACGCATGCGCGACTTCCGGTGTGTCCGGTCCGCCGTGATCGTGATGGCTGTGATCGTGGGAAGATTTGTCTGGCGTCATGGGTGCGCACTCCGGGTCCGGTGTTCACACGCTCATACCATACCCCTGTGGGGTATATGAAAGTTTCCTCAGCGTGCTTGAAACACCAGCTTGATCTCATAACCCTTTGCAGAGGCGTTCCGTTCCAGCGTCCCGCCAAGCTGCGAGGCTGCCGCTTCGACCAGACGTTGGCCCAGACCTTCAACAACGGAATTGTGTCGTGGGCCGGCTGCATTGCCTGCGCCATTGTCCATTGCCAGCAATGTGACGTGGCCATCGGCTTCCCGGTGCATGGAAATCTCGATGTCTCCCGGGCGTCCGTCGGCGAAGCCATGCTTGATCGAATTGGCCACGAATTCGCTGACAATCATACCGAGTGAAGAGGCGTCCGAAGAATTGAGATCCAGCGCGTCGATATTGCCTCTGATCTTCACATTCTCTGGCGCTGAACCCTGCAGGAGGTCCAGCACGCGGGTAAGGAACACGCCGATCTGCACAGTCTGCAGGTCGCTCGCCTCGTGCAGCTGTTCATGCAGCAACGATATGGCGTTCACCTTGCGCTCCACGGCGTCGAAGGCTTCGAAGCTGTCTTTGCTTGCGCGTGCGCGGTAGAGGTGGATAAGGGACGCCACCGACTGCAGCGAGTTCTTCACGCGGTGGTCCATTTCGCGGCGCAGTATCATCTGGTCGCGCAAGGCCACGCGCAGGTCCAGTTCGCGCATCACCTGACGGGCCAGCGTGCGAAGGGCGCCTTTCTGGAAGTCATTCAGCTTGTGTGGCTGGTCATGCAGAACGCAAAGCGTGCCGATGGGCAGTCCCTCAGGCGATTTCAGCAGAGCGCCCGCATAGAACCGCAGGCCGTCATCCGCGACGCAAAGGGGATTGTCCTGCGTGCGGGGATCGGAATGAGTATCGGTAATCTCCACAAAATCATCGCTCAGGATGACGTGCGAGCAGATTGAAGTTTCCAGCGGCGTTTCGCGGACGCCGAGGCCGACTTCGGCTTTGAACCACTGGCGATCCTCATCGATCAGGTTCACCACGGAAATGCTGGTCCCGCAAATCGTGGCCGCCAGTGCGACAATCTCGTCGAACTCGGCCTCGCGCTGGGTGTCCAGTATTTCATACCGATGCAATGCTTCCAGACGTTCAGCCTGTCGGGGGTGGGGGGCGGCCCGCATTCTCGTTCATCCCTGAAGCAGCCTGCCAGCGCGCGATGGCCAGCAAAAAATAGCCGCCAACCTGTAGGACAGTGCCGACAAACGGTCAACAGAGCACTTATGTAAAGAAGTCCCGGACTTTTCAGTTGTTTCTGGTGCGAACCGCAGGCTTAGCGGGCATCGGGCACCAAGCCTTCAGCCGGTTGGCAAGCCGCTATTCGGCCGTCGGCGCTGGGTCGGGCTCGGCTACGGGTACCCCGGTTTTTTCCAGCGCTTTCAGCACGTCGCTCGCCATCCACGTCTTTGTCCGTGGCATATGGTGTTCGCGCCTTAGCTCCAGACCGAATGGCAGGGCCACTTTTTCGGGTGGCCCGGCGCGCACGACTTCATGCTCGGCAAACAGCGTGCGCGGCTTCGGCGTTGGCAGCATGGCGGCCAGGCTGAACCCGGCAACGAGGATCGCGCCCGCCCAGATATTTGATTTGAACACGCTCAGCGCATCCTGTTCCTGGCTGCCCTTCAGCCGTACGGCCTGCCACAGGCCATGCCCGAGGAAGGCCAGCGCCGTCACGGCCCCCGCGCGCACCGAACCATTCACCATCGCCGCCAGCGCAACCAGCGCCGCTGCGCCCATATGGAAACAGAAGCTCACCAGCACGGCGCGCTTGCCGAACAGCCGGGCCGTCGAGCGCACACCGATCAGCGCATCATCTTCGCGGTCCTGCAGCGCGTAAATCGTGTCATAGGCAATCGTCCACATGACCAGGCCCGCATAGAGGATGAAGACCGGAATGGAGAGGTTTCCGGCCGTCGCCGCCCCAACCAGGACGCCCCAGTTGAAGGTCAGGCCCAGCCACGCCTGCGGCCACCATGTCACCCGCTTCATGAACGGATAAGCCGCCACCAGCGGGAGCGCCGCGAGCGCCACCAGTTTCGCATCGCCTGGCAGGCAGGCCCAGACGCCGAGACCGATGGCCAGCTGCACGCCCATGAAGATGAACGCCTCGCGCAGTGTCACTGCGCCAGAGGGCAGCGGCCGCAGGGCGGTGCGTGCCACCTGCGCGTCAAAATCCCTGTCGGTAATATCGTTCCATGTACAACCGGCCCCGCGCATGGCCACAGCGCCCAGCAGGAACAGCGGCACCCAGAACAGGTCAACAATGTAGAGCCCCGTGCGCATGCGCACGAAAGCGAGGCCAATCAGGCAGGGCAGATAGAGCAGCCATATGCCCACGGGGCGGTCCAGCCGCGCCAGCATTGCAAACGGCTGCATCCAGTCCGGCAGCTTGGCCAGCAGTCCGGGCAGGGCGCTGTCAGCCGGGATTGCCCGGTGTCTAGGCCGTTCAGATGTTTCGGTCTCAGTCATCGGGCGGCTTATACAGCGAATTGCGCGCCTTCACAGCCCGTCGCAACTCTCACGCGAGATTGGCTCAGGCGCTGGCTTCGAAAGTGTACTGTTCGGTGTCCACACTGGCCTGCGCGGCGGGCGAATAACGCGGTCCTTTGACCGCTTCAGGCACGAACACGCTATCCAGATGCGCCACCTGCTGCGGTGTCAGAACCAGTTCAGCCGCCTTGAAATTGTCCCGCAGATGCTTGCGGCTGGTCGTGCCGGGGATCGGGATGCAGGTTTCATCCTTCGCCAAGGTCCAGGCAATCGCCAGCTGCGATGTCGTCACGCCCAGATCGCCCGCCATTTCCTGAGCCTGTTTCAGCAAATGCTGATTCTCGCTCCAGTAGGGCTCGGTCCAGCGCGGAAAGATGCGGCGCATATCGGCCTCATGATAATCCTTCGGCGCCGGCGGATTGTCGGCAAGGTAGCCGCGCCCGACAGGCGAAAAGGGCACGAACGTCACGCCCAGCTCCCGGCAGGCGTCCAGCACAGCGATCTCCGGGTTGCGCGTCAGCAGCGAATATTCCGACTGCATGGCCGCCACCGGGTGCACGGCATGCGCCCGGCGCAGCAGGCCCGCGCCCATTTCCGACAGGCCTACCATGCGGATCTTGCCCGCTTTCACCAAGTCCGCCATCGCGCCCATCGAGTCTTCAATCGGCACGTTCGGGTCCGGCCGGTGCATGTAGTAAAGGTCGATCGTCTCGCGCTGCAGCCGTGTAAGGCTCGCCTCGCAGGCCGCCTTGATGCTCTCGGGCCGCGCGTCCAGTTTCCGCTGGCCATCCTCAAACAGCATCACGCATTTGCTGGCCTGCACGAACTCGCCCTGCCGGTCTTTCAGGGCCTTGCCGATCAGCGTCTCGTTCTTGCCGAAGCCATAGATCGTCGCCGTGTCGAGGAAATTATAGCCCATATCGAGCGCTTCATTCAGCAGCGCACCGGCCTCCGCCTCATCGGATGGCGGGCCGTATCCATGATGCAGGTTCATGCAACCGAGGCCCACGGGATAAACGGTCTCAGTCCCCAGCTTGCGCGGTGTAATGCTCATGATGCGTGCTCTCTGATGATTTGACTTCACGGCCAGCCTAACCGCCCGGCCAGCCTTAGGCCAGTCTCAATCCCGTCCGCGGGAATCCGCCTTGTGCCGGCGATGCGCCGCAGGCAAATTCAGCTGATCGACACGGTCTTCCGGTTCACGAAGGCCTTGATGCCGTCGGCGGCCAGTTCGCGACCATAGCCCGATTGCTTGACGCCGCCGAAGGGCAGGCGCGGGTCCGAGGCGACCAGCGCGTTCACGAAGGTCGAGCCGGCCTGCAGGTCGCGCACAGCCTCTTCGATCTCGGATTCGTCCTGCGTGAAGATCGCCGAGCCGAGCCCGAAATCGCTGTGATTGGCCTTGAGGATGGCTTCAGGAAGGCTGTCGATGCGCCAGAGATTGGCCGCGGGGCCGAACATTTCGGCATCCGATCCCGGTGTGCCGCGCGGCGCCTCTGAGAGGACTTGCGGCGCAAACCACCAGCCGTTTGTGTCCACGTCTGCGGGCTTGCTGATTAGCTGCGCGCCGCCCTTCAGCGTCGCTTCCACCTGTTCCACAAGCTCGTCGCGGATGGCCTTGGTCGCCAGCGGTCCGATATCGGTTGTGTCGAGCAAGGGATCACCCACGCGCAATGCCTCGACCTGTTTCACGAAGTTTCGCGTGAAGGCATCATAGATCTCTGCGTGCACGAAGAACCGCTTCGCCGCGATGCACGACTGGCCATTGTTCCGGGTGCGGGATTTCACCGCCGTCTCGACCGCCTTGTCCAGATCAGCTGACGGCATCACAATGAACGCATCCGATCCGCCAAGCTCGAGCAGCGACGGCTTGAGTTCCTCGCCGGCAATGCTGGCGACGCTGCGACCGGCCGGGCCGGAACCTGTCAGCGTCACGGCTTTCACCCGGGAATCCCGGATAACACCCTCAACGGCTTTCGAGCCAATCAGCAGTGTCTGGAAACAGCCTTCCGGAAAACCGGCCTCGCGGAACACTTTCTCGATATTCAGCGCCGAGCCCCAGACATTCGAAGCATGCTTCAACAGTCCGACATTGCCTGCCATCAGCGTGGGCGCGGCAAAGCGGAAAACCTGCCAGAAAGGGAAATTCCAGGGCATGACCGCCAGCACAGGCCCCATGGGCAGGTTGCGAACGTAAGAGCGCTTGGCCTCGGTCTGGATGGTCTCGTCCTTGAGATAGGCCTCTGCATGATCGGCATAGTGGCGACAGACGAGCGCGCACTTCTCCACTTCAGCCACGGCTTCCCGCAGGGGCTTGCCCATTTCCATCGTCATCGTTCGTGCGAAGGCATCCTTGCGGGCATCAAGAATGTCGGCGGCCTTGTGCATCAGACGGGCGCGCTCGTTGAAACTTGAGAGGCGCCAAGTCTGGAAGCGATCATCCGCCCGCTCGATGGCCGCGTCGAGATTGGCACTGCCGAGGGGGGTGAAGGTTTGAAGGACATCTCCGGTGGTCGGATTAATAGATGTGACAACAGGTTTGCTCATGAGACAGTCCTTCGGCTTAACTTCAATTCTATATAGGCATATAGAACGCCCATGAGTTCCATCCCTCGCCTATTCGTGAACAGTGATCTTGTCGCAGGCACGGCCTTTGCGCTCGATGAGGAGCAGGCGAAATACCTCACACGGGTCATGCGCCTCGGGCTTGGCGACGGGGCGCGCGTGTTCAATGGCCGGGATGGCGAATGGCGCGCAGAGATTAGTGAAATTACCGGCCGACGCGCAGAGGTAACCCCTGTCGAACAGCTACGGGAACAACCCTCGCAGGGCGCCGCACCGCTGACGCTCCTATTCGCGCCGGTCAAGAAATCCGAGACCGATTTTATCGTCGAGAAGGCGACCGAACTTGGCGCAGGTTTCATTCAGCCCGTCATCACGGAGCGCACCCAGTCACGGACTGTGCGCCTCGACCGCTTCGAGAAAATCGCGCTCGAAGCTGCCGAGCAGACCGAGCGGCTGGATCTGCCGCTTCTCGCCGATGCTCTTGGCCTCGATGCGGCGCTGGCGGCCCTGCCGGAAGGTACGGCGCTTATCTTCTGTGACGAGGCAGGGGATGAGGCAGATGCGCCGTGGGGCGGACAGACGGGCAGGGCCCAGCCGATGGCCGATGTCGTGGCGGGTATGAAGGGACAGTCAGCGGCTATCCTGATCGGACCGGAAGGCGGCTTCAGCCCCGCCGAACGCGGTTTCCTGCGCGCCCGCGAAGGCACACACCCCGTCAGTCTCGGCCCGCGCATCCTGCGCGCCGAAACGGCAGCGGTCGCGGCCATGACCCTCTGGCAGGCGATCTGTGGCGACTGGGCCTAGGGGGCGTCTAGGCCCGCACATATTTGATGAAGGGCGTTTCCTGGCCGATCCGGTCATAGAGCTGGCGGGCGACAGAATTGAACTCCTGCGTGGTCCAGTAGACGGACGCCGCGCCGTGCTCATCGGCTGCCTGGTAAACAGCCTCTATGAGTGCCCGGCCGATCCCTTTGCCCCTGACGTCCGGATCGGCATAGAGGTCCTGCAGGTAGCAGGTATCGCCGATTTCCCAATTCGTTCGGTGAAACAGATAGTGGGCGATGCCCACAGCCCGTCCGTCCAGAACGGCGACAAGGCCGCGATACTCGTTCGGTTCCGCTGAGAGCATCCGCCTGAAACTGGATTCATAAACCTCTTCAGGCCGCGCGGTCTCATAGAATACGAGATAGGCCGTCCAGAGCCGGCGCCATTCGGTTTCGTCCGAAGCCAGCAAGGGCCGGATCACAAGCGCCCCGGACATGGGTGTCTAGAACGACCAGCGCTTCAGGGGTGTTGGCACGCCGTCCACCCAGCGCCGCTTCCAGTCGAGCACAACGCCGACCCTATGGTCGATCTTGCCGTCCCAATGCGGCTTGAGGCCAACGCCGACCAAGAGGTCAAACAGTTCCTGTGCAATCGCGATATGAGCCGCGTCATGGTCGGAATGAGCAGCGCCGTAGCTGAAATAGAGGCCATGGCCCTCAACGGCGCTTTCCGTATCCTGCTGGTGGAAGAAGACGTAACCACGTGCGACCTGTCCAAGGGCTTCATAGTCCTCGATCTCGGCGGCGATCTCGGCCGCCCCGCAATTACCGCAACATGTGAAATTCGCGCGTGCGATTACGCCATTGTCTTCCAGCGTATCCATGGCGAGTTCCAGCCGGTCGTAATCGGTCAGCACCGGCCAGGAATCCTGCTCTTCGACCAGGACCTGCGTGGCGGTGATAAGGGCATTACGCACTTCGATCCGGCGGTCGCGCTCCGACATGGGCGTGTCAAAGTCTTCGGTGAGTTCGAAGAGGATTTCCTCGATCTCATCGGCTTCTTCATAGCCTCCGCGGACATGGATTCGGGCCCACATCTTCAGGTCGTCACGTTCATCTGCCTTCAGCTTGGTCACTTCTGCCCCTTAAGCTCTCTTATCAAAGGATAGAATAACCCGGTTGGCGTTGGGATGAAACATACCTATGTGCACTTCCATCACCGATTTATGGGAGGCCGAGATGACCACACCGACCGCGGACATCGACGAGTCCTCCGCACGTATCGAATCCAAGACCGAATTGGTCGCCTACCTTGACGCTGGGTCAAAGCCTGCTGCGGACTGGCGTATCGGGACCGAGCACGAGAAATTCGGCTTCACCAAGGCGGACCTGCGCCCGCTGCCCTATGAGGGCGAAGCATCGATCCGCGCCATGCTTGAAGGCCTGCGCGACAGTTTCGGCTGGGAGCCCATCATTGAAGGGGGGCACCTGATCGGCCTCAAGAAGGACGGCGCGAGCGTCTCGCTGGAGCCAGGCGGCCAGTTCGAACTGTCCGGCGCGCCATTGGAGACGATCCACCAGACCTGCAACGAGGTCGGCAGCCATCTCGCCGAAGTGCGCAAGATTGCAGAGCCGCTCGGTATCGCCTTCCTTGGCGCCGGTGCAAGCCCCCTCTGGAGCCTCGCCGAGACGCCCGTGATGCCCAAGGGCCGCTACCGCATAATGACCGAATACATGGACAAGGTGGGGCGCCTGGGTCGCCAGATGATGTTCCGCACCTGCACCGTGCAGACCAATCTCGACTTCGGCTCTGAAGCCGACATGGTGAAGAAATTCCGCGTGTCGCTTGCCCTCCAGCCGCTCGGCACGGCGCTGTTTGCCAACTCACCCTTCCTCGACGGGCGCCCGAACGGCTTCCTGTCGTATCGTTCGCAGATATGGACCGATACGGACCCGGACCGCACGGGCATGCTGCCTTTCGTGTTCGATCAGGGGTTCGGCTTCGAGCAATATGTCGACTATGCGCTTGATGTGCCGATGTATTTTGTGCGCCGTCAGGGCAAGTACCTTGATGCCAGCGGCCTCAGCTTCCGTGACTTCATGGCGGGCAAACTGTCCATCCTGCCGGGCGAACTGCCTGCCATGGGCGACTTCGAGGACCATCTTTCCACGATTTTCCCGGAAGTGCGCCTGAAGCGCTTCCTCGAAATGCGCGGATCCGATGCGGGTCCGTGGAGCCGGCTCTGCGCTTTCTCCGCCTTCTGGACGGGATTGCTCTATTGCGACCAGTGCCTCGACGCGGCTTGGGATCTCGTGAAGAACTGGACCGATGCCGAGCGCGAATCCATGCGTCAGGGCGTTCGTACACTTGGTTTGCGTACACCCGTCCCGGGCGGCGGCACGATGCAGGACCTCGCCAAGCAGGTGCTCGCACTCTCACGGCAGGGCCTCAAGAATAGGGCGAATCTCTCGACGTCGGGCGATGATGAGACAGGCTATCTCACCGAGCTCGATGATATTGCAAAGACCGGCCTCACGCCTGCCGACCGGCTCCTGGCCCGTTATCACGGCCCATGGAATCGTGACGTGCGCCCAATTTTCACAGAAGAGGCCTATTAGGGGCAGGGTTTTCCCGCTCAGCTCTCCGAAAAAGCAGAAAATACCTTGAGCCATGCGCCAGAGCAGGCTCAATATGCGAAATTCAGGGAAGCTGACGGGAGAGCGCTGCGTGACAGACAATTCGATTGCCGACGGGCAGGATTACGACAAGACATTTCTAGGACACCCACGGGGGCTTTTTGTCCTGTTCTTTACGGAAATGTGGGAGCGCTTTTCCTACTATGGTATGCGGGCCCTGCTGGTTCTCTATCTGACCAAGCATTTCCTGTTTGATCGTGAAGCCGCTTATGGCCTCTACGGCGCGTACACCACACTCGTTTATATCACGCCGGTCATCGGCGGGTATCTAGCGGACAGGTATCTTGGCGCGCGCAAGGCCGTTACGATTGGGGCCGTGTTCCTCGTGCTGGGCCACCTCGGCATGGCGATCGAGGGCGACCCGGTTGCTGCGGGCGAAGTGGCGGATGCCGGCATCCTCAATATTTTCTACTTCAGTCTGGCCCTGATCATCGTCGGTGTGGGCTTTCTCAAGGCGAACATTTCCACGATTGTCGGATCGCTCTACCCGAAGACGGATGCGCGGCGGGACTCGGCCTTCACGATCTTCTACGTGGGCATCAACACAGGCGCCTTCCTCGGCGCGCTGATCGCGGGCTATCTCGGCGAAGTGTATGGCTGGGCCTATGGATTTGGTGCTGCCGGCATCGGCATGTTGCTTGGCCTTGTCGTCTTTGTCTGGGGCAAGCCAGCGCTTCGCGGCGCGGGCGAGCCGACCAATCCCAGCCAGCTGACGGCCAAGATTATCGGACCGCTGAGCCGCGAACACACAATCTGGGCGGGCGCCCTCGTGACCACCGTGATCGTCTGGTTCCTCGTGCGCAGCCAGGGCGCGGTCAATCTGCTGCTTCTGGCCTCCATGATTGTCACGTACCTGTTCATTGTCTGGCGCGCCGTGGCGAAACTGAACCCGCACCAGCGGAACCGGATCATTGTGGCGCTCGTGCTTATTTCCACGAACGTCCTGTTCTGGGGCCTTTTCGAGCAAGCTGGCTCGTCGCTCAATCTCTTTACCGATGAGCATGTCGACCGGAACCTGCTGGGCTGGGAAGTGCCGGCTTCGATGTTCCAGTCGATCAACGCGCTTTACATCATGACACTGGGGCCGGTGTTTGCCGGGCTATGGGTCTGGCTCAGCAAAAAGGGCTGGGAGCCAAGCGCGCCGATGAAGTTCGCGATTGCGCTTATGCAGCTGGGTCTCGGCTTCCTCGTGCTGGTATTCGGTGCAGCTGGTGACGGCCTCACGCCGGTTATCTTCATCTTCCTGATCTACCTGCTGCACACGACGGGTGAGCTTTGCATGAGCCCGGTTGGCCTGTCAGCCATGACGCGCCTCTCGGTCACATCCATGGTCGGCCTGATGATGGGCGCCTGGTTCCTGGCATCCGGTGCCGGTAATGCCGTTGCGGCCCTGATTGCGCAGGCGACGGCTTCCGGTGGTGAAGGTGTTGGCCAGGTGCTCAGCGTCTATTCAAAAGTCGGCTGGGTGGCGATTGGCGTCGGTGTCCTGTTTGCCCTCGCATCACCCTTCCTGACGAAGATGATGCACCTCGATACGCTGGCGGCAGACGACGAGAGCGATGATCAACCCACTGTCGATACGTTCGGTTCAAACACTGATCCAGGCGTGCCAGGGAAAACCCTCGGCTAAAGCGGGTTGATATAAAAAAAGGGCGGCCCGCAAAGGCCGCCCTTTTCTTATCCGGGTGTCGCACCGCCTAGCGGGCAGGGGGATTGAACGGGTCTGTTGGCAGGCCCCGCTTGATCCAGCCATCACCAGCGCCAAGGTGGCCGGCCATGCCTTCGGTAATGTTGAAAACGTGGCCAAAGCCTTCAGAGGCCAGTCGCTGCGCCGCAGAAGTCGACCGCGAACCGGACTTGCAGATGACGGCGACAGGCTGATCCAGATCTCCCAGAACAGCGCCGCGGGCGCGTGCCAGGAAATCGGTATCCTGCAGCGTGGCGCCGATGCTGTCGCGCGGCATGCCGGTCATAGCCCATTCGGAGGGGGTGCGCACGTCGATCAGGACGAGTTCGCCCTTCTGTGACATCTGATAGGCCGTATCGGCCGTCAGGGTTTCGACATCCGCCATCGCAAGGCTGCCAAGGCCCATCGCCCCACATGCTAATGCAAGGAATCGCAGTCTCATTGTCGTGTCTTACCCTCTACGCGTCGCGCGGGATGCTTAATGCGCCCAGTGCCTAATGTGGCGATAAAGTTGCAAAAGGTATGCTCCGCCGCAAGAGTCAGCGTGAATCCTTACGCGAATTTTATCCTGCGCCGCCCACAGTCAAGGCACCAACCTTGAGGGTTGGCTGTCCAACGCCCACGGGAATGGATTGTCCGGCCTTGCCGCATACGCCTACGCCGTCATCCATGGCGAAGTCATTGCCGATCATCGAGACCTGCTGCAGCACGGTCGGTCCGTGGCCGATCAGCGTGGCATTCTTGACCGGCGCGACGATCTTGCCGTCTTCGACGAGGTAGGCTTCGGTGCACTGGAACACGAAATTGCCGGATGTGATGTCGACCTGTCCGCCACCAAAATCGACGGCCCAGAGACCGCGTTTGATCGAGGCGACGATTTCCGCCGGGTCCTTGTCGCCGCCGAGCATGACGGTGTTGGTCATCCGCGGCATTGTTTGCGCTTCATAACTTTCGCGGCGGCCATTGCCGGTTGGTGCCACACCCATCAGGCGGGCATTCAGGCGGTCCTGCATATAGCCTTTCAGGATGCCGTCCTCAATCAGAACCGTGCGCTGTGTCGGCGTGCCTTCGTCATCGAACGAGAGCGAGCCGCGGCGCGCCTCAATCGAGCCATCGTCGATGATGGTAACGCCCTTGGAGGCGACCTGTTCACCGACACGCCCGGCATAGACGCTGGTACCCTTTCGGTTGAAGTCGCCTTCGAGACCGTGGCCGACCGCTTCGTGCAACAGCACGGCAGGCCAACCAGGGCCGAGCACAACTTCCATGACGCCGGCAGGCGTCGGGATGGACTGAAGGTTGACCGAAGCCTTGCCGAGCGCGCGGCGGACAAGGTCCTGCCAGCGGCCGGGCTGGATCCACTCATCATAGGCCGCGCGGCCACCGGCGCCGGCGCTGGCCGATTCGCGACGGCCATTTTCTTCCAGCGTCACGGAGACGTTGAGGCGCACGAGCGGGCGTACTTCGGAGAAGACAGCGCCATCCGGGCGGATGATGTCGACTTCACGATGGCTGCCGGCGAGCGAGACGGAGACCTGTACAACGCGCGGGTCGAGTGCCCGTGTCCAGGCATCGATTTCGGCGAGCAGGCCGGTCTTGGCGGAGAAATCGGGCGCCGAGGTCGGGTCGATGGGCGCGTAGAGGCGGCGATTGGTCGGCTGCGGGCCATCGGCAAGGCGGCCGGAATAGCCGCGCTTGGCCTGCGAGGCCGTCAGCGCGCCGCGTGTGATCGCATCGAGCGACAGTTCAGAGCCATAGCCGCTGCCTTGCGCTTCGCCAGCGACCACACGCAGGCCAAAGCCCTGGTCGGTGTCGAATGCGGCAGATTTCAGCCGGCCATCGTCAAACATGAAACTTTCAGAGCGCGAGCGCTCGATGAAAAGGTCGCCATCATCGCCGCCGGAAACAGCGTCAGCCAGGATATCCGCAGCGCGGGCAACATCGAAGGGCAATTGGGTCTGGGTCATGCATCCTAGATGCGTGTGATTGGCCGTTGCAGCAAGTGCAAAGCCTGCTCAAGAGGGCTGAGGCGTGGTATCCGCGCTGGATTCAGCCTCCGATGGCCGATCAGGCGCTGATGGTTTGGTTTCCTTGGCCATCTTGCGTTTTGCCAGCGGCACGTCGCGGCGGAAGATGAATTTTAGGATACGCCGGTCGGAGCGTGAAAGGTCGTCCCTGTCGGCGAGGAACTTCCCGAAACCGGCCATGCCGGGCACATTGTCGGAGACGACTTTCATGGTCAGGAGCATGGGCGTCGACAGCAGCATGCCCATAAAGGACCAGAGCCAGGCCCAGAGGGCGAACGACACAAACACGACAACAGCGTTCAGCCGAAGGCGGCGACCCACCATAACCGGGGTCACGAACTGGCCCTCAAAAGAAGTTAGCCCCCAGAAGACGACTGCGGGCAGTATGGCTGCTGAGGCCGAATCAAAGGTGACAAGGGCCACCACGAAGGAAATGCCGACACCGGCCATTGCACCGATATAGGGGATGTAATTGAGCAGGAAGCCGGCGAGGCCAAACAGGATAGGGTCAGGCATCCCGAGGGCCCACATGGAGAGGCCGATCGCAACGCCGAGTCCCATGTTGATGAGCGTGATCGTCAGCAGATAAACCGATAACTGGTTCTCGATGGCCCGCGCAACGGCGAGCGCGCGCCGTTTATCCTTCAAGGTCGGCATCACCTGGACAAGCTTCTCATAGAAGAGGTCGCCCGAGGCGATCAGGAAGAAAGCCAGCGTCAGGCAGATGATGATCTGGCCCGTGACGATGGGCATCTTGTCGGTAAATCCCGCCATGAAGCCGGGTTCGCGGATGGTCACCGTATCCTGGGCGGGCTCCTTGGAGGCGATGTGCTCAATCTGCTCGGTGGCGTCCATGACTGGCTGAACCGTGCCGGTCAGTTCCTTCAGCTTGTCTCCAGCATCCTCAATCATGTGAGGCGCATCGGCCAGCCTGTCTCGGGCCGCATCCGACACGAAATAGCCTAGTGTTCCAATGAAGCCCACAAGGGCGAGGAGGATGAAGGCTGCCGAGACGCCTGAAGGAATGCCCACACTGCCCATGACACGCCGCACGGGGCTGAAGATCAGCGCCAGCATCATGGCGGTCACGATGGGTACAATAAGGCCCTGAGCCACGGTCAGTGTGCTCAGGGCCATGATCCAGAAAATACCAACGAGCGCCCAACCATGCGTGGTGGGCGCTCGCTTAGTGTCATCCGTGGAGGCGGACGACTGTGAGGTCATCCCCTACGCAGGCCGCCGAAGATCAGCGAGACAACGAAGAGAACAATGAAGATCAATGCCAGCAGTTTGGCGATGCCAGCGGCGGTGCCGGCAATGCCGCCAAAACCGAGAACGGCCGCGACAAGCGCGACGACGAGAAAGATGATAGCCCAGCGCAACATGGTGTTTCCTTTTCCATTATGAGTTCTGGAAAATGAAACGGCAGTTAGAGAAATTAGTTCCATCCCTCGTTGGTAACTGACCAAAAAGGGCGCGTCTGTCAGTGCCGATCAGTTCGTGGATATCTGGAACCGGGCCATCTGGGTCTTGGCAAGATCCCATTCCGGGTTCAGTTCATCCGCGGTCTTGAAGTCGAGATAAGCACCCTGAATGTCGCCCGTGTTTTCCTTGGCGATCGCCCGATTATAGAACGCCGCGTAGAGGTCATGCGATTGAAGCGCGATGGCCTTGTCGAGCGAGACCAAGGCTGATTCGTAGTCCTTGCGCAGAATGTGCGCTGCACCTTCATTCAGGTAGGTTGCGCCTTCCTCCGGACGCATCTGCTTGGAAATGTCATAGTCTGAAAGGGCTGCCTCGAGCCGCCCTGCGCGCATGCGCAGAACGCCGCGATTCGTATAGGTTGCGGCTTTGTTGGTGATATTCATCAGCTCGGCCTCGAGGGCCTTGGTGCAGATCTGTTCGCCTTCGCGGGCGGATACACGCTGGTATTTGGCAGCCTCGTAGCAATCTTTTGATACGCCGCTGCCGAGAATTGCGACTTGCGCTGATGCGAAGGGGGCTGACAGCGCGAATGCGAGTGAAGCGAGTACAGGTAGTTTAACCATTGACGTCTCCCTATTCGTGTTTTTCCTTAGATTAGCACGATTTCCCATATGCGACGAGCGCCTGCGACAATATTGAGCGCGAAAACTGCTGGGTTGCGGGGTCAGTCTGATATAGATACAGCGGAGCAATTCCAACGAGACGAGGATTCCTTCGTGCGACACTTTTTTGCCGCCTTGTGCGCTTCATTACTGGCTGCGCCGGCGTTTGCTGCCATTCCCCACGACGGCGCGCTCGGTTTTCAGCCGGCTGCAACCCGCATTGCAGAACGCATCCACTTCTTCCACAACGACTATGTCCTGTGGATCATCACGGCGATCACGATTTTCGTGTCGGCCCTGCTGGTCTGGGTCATGGTGCGCTACAATCGGAAGTCCAATCCGGTCTCGCGCAAGTTCAGCCACAACTCGCTGATCGAAGTGATCTGGACCATTGTCCCGGCGCTGATCCTGGTCGCGATTGCGGGCCTGTCCTTCCCGAACCTCTATTATCAGGACGTCGTGCCAAATCTCGACAAGATCAAGACCGAATCAGCCGAGCTGATCGCTGATGGCAAGTCGGCAGAGTACGAGCGTTACACGAAGAACTATTTCCCGGATGCCGCGGAGCAGGGCTTCATCAACGTCAAGGCTCAGGGCAACCAGTGGAACTGGACCTATTCCTATCCCGACATCGTTGACGCGGACGGTGTCCCGCTGGAATTCGTCTCCAACGCTGTCCACAAGGGCACACCGGAAGACAAGCAGAAATACGAAGCCTCTACCGGCCGCACCAACTATGACTCGCTGCCGCGTAACCTGGCCGTCGACTATCCGATGGTCATCCCGGCCGGCCGCTATATCCGCTACTACACTGCCGCTGCTGACGTGATCCACTCGTGGACCGTTCCGGCCTTCGGCGTGAAGACGGATGCTGTCCCAGGCCGCCTCAACGAGGGCTGGTTCCTCGTCGACGAGCCGGGCATTTACTACGGCCAGTGTTCCGAACTGTGCGGTATCGATCATGCCTACATGCCGATCGAAGTCCGCGTCGTGCCGCAGGCGCAGTTCGACCGCTGGGCTCAGCTGATGCTCGCAGGCGACTATGAAGGCGCCTATTCATCGGTCCTGACCATCGCCGCCATTGAGCCGAGCACCAAGCTCGCTGCCAACAACTAAGCTTTGAGAGAAGAGTAGATCCGCCATGCCAATGGATGAAATCGCCCTCGACCATCACCACGATGACCACGATCACAAGCCAGGCTTCTTCAAGCGCTGGTTCCTGTCGACGAACCACAAGGATATCGGTACGCTCTATCTCATCTTCGCGATGATTGCGGGCATTATCGGCTATACGCTGTCCGGCCTGATCCGTTGGGAACTCGCAGAGCCCGGCATTGGTCCGATGCTCTGGATCGTTGAGCACCTTCAAGGTGTTCAAGGCGATGTCGCCATCACGCATGCCAAGCATTTCTACAATACGGTCATCACCTATCACGGCCTGATCATGATCTTCTTCATGGTCATGCCAGCCCTGATCGGTGGTTTCGGAAACTGGTTCGTGCCGCTTATGATCGGCGCGCCGGACATGGCCTTCCCACGCATGAACAATATCTCGTTCTGGCTGACGGTTGCGGCCTTCATCCTGGCTTGTATCTCGATGGCCGTTCCCGGCACGTCGGCGGGCAACGGTTTCGGTGGTGGCTGGGTTCTGTATCCGCCGCTTTCCTCGACCACCGGCCACCCCGGTCCGGCCATGGACCTCGTGATCCTGTCGCTTCACACAGCCGGTATCGCGTCCATCCTCGGCGCCATCAACTTCATCGTCACCATCCTGAACATGCGTGCCCCTGGCATGACCATGCACAAGATGCCGCTGTTCGCCTGGGGCGTTCTCGTCACAGCCGTGCTGCTGCTCCTGTCGCTGCCCGTCCTTGCTGGCGCCCTGACGATGCTGCTGACCGACCGTAACTTCGGCTCGCAGTTCTTTAATCCGGCTGGTGGCGGCGACCCTGTCATGTTCCAGCACCTGTTCTGGTTCTTCGGTCACCCTGAAGTCTACATCATGATCCTGCCGGCCTTCGGCATCGTCAGCCACATCGTGTCGACCTTCTCCAAGAAACCGATCTTCGGTTATCTCGGCATGGCCTACGCCATGGTGTCGATCGGCGTCATCGGCTTCGTCGTGTGGGCGCACCACATGTACACAGTCGGCATGAACGTGGACCTGAAAGCCTACTTCATTGCGGCGACCATGGTCATCGCGGTGCCGACAGGCATCAAAATCTTCTCGTGGATCGCAACGATGTGGGGCGGCTCCATCGAGTTCAAGGTTCCGATGCTCTGGGCGATCGGCTTCATCTTCCTCTTCACCGTCGGCGGCGTGACCGGCGTGGTTCTGGCAAACGCCGGTATCGACCATGCACTCCACGACACCTATTACGTTGTGGCGCACTTCCACTACGTGCTGTCGCTCGGCGCCGTGTTCGGCCTCTTCGCTGGCTGGTACTACTGGTTCGAGAAGATGTTCGGCATCAAGTACAATGGCTTCCTCGGCGGCCTGCACTTCTGGCTGATGTTTGTCGGTTCGAACGTCCTGTTCTTCCCGCAACACTTCCTCGGTCTCCAAGGCATGCCACGTCGCTACATCGACTATGCGGACGGCTTCCACACCTGGCACTATGTGTCGTCCATCGGCTACGCCATCACGCTTGTCGGCACGCTGGTCTTCTTCATCGGTCTCGCTGAAGCCATGATCCGCCGTCGCAAGGGTGTCGCCAACCCATGGGGTGAGGGCGCAACGACGCTGGAATGGACGCTGTCTTCGCCGCCGCCATTCCACCAGTACAACGAACTGCCCCACGTCACGAACAAGGGCGGCCACTAGTTCGTCCGCGCCGCGGTTTGGCTTCGGCACCGCGGCAGGCACCAAATCACGAAGCGGCCCTGCGCTAAAAAGGCGTATGGGCCGTTTCGTTTGAATGCCCCATAAGGTTCGCACCATGACAGACGCCCCCGCACCTTCCGCAAAGCGCTACGCCACGGCGAGCGACTACGTGAACCTGATGAAGCCGCGCATCATGATGCTCGTTGTCTTCACGGCGGCAGCTGGCCTGATTGCGGCTTCCAGCGCGACCCAAACGCCGATCCACCCGCTCATGGCAGTGATCGCCCTCTTTGCTGTGGCGCTCGGCTCGGGCGCGGCGGGCGCGATCAACATGTGGTACGATTCCGATATCGACGCGATCATGACGCGCACGGCCACCCGCCCGATCCCTTCAGGGGCCGTGCCGCGGGAAGAAGCCATCGCCATGGGCCTCATCATGTCCGGCGTATCCGTCATGCTGATGTGGCTCGCGTCCAACTGGCTCGCAGCGGCACTGCTGGCCTTTTCCATCTTCTATTACGGTGTCATCTACACGATGTGGCTGAAGCGCTCGACGCCGCAGAATATCGTCATTGGTGGCGGGGCAGGGGCGTTTCCGCCGGTCATCGGCTGGGCCGCTGTCACGGGCAACACGCCGCTCGACGCCTGGATCCTGTTCGCCATCATCTTCTTCTGGACCCCGCCGCACTTCTGGGCGCTCAGCCTGCTCGCGCATGGTGAATACGAGAAGGCCGGCGTTCCCATGCTGCCCGTCACGCATGGTGCAAAGGCGACCCGCCTGCAGATGCTCATTTACACGATCCTGCTCGTGCCGTTGGCACTTGCCCCGGTCGCGACCGGCCTCGGCGGATGGATTTATGCGGTCACGGCCGCGGTGCTGGGCGCCGTGTTCCTCTCCTATGCCGTGCGCGTTTTCATGTCCAAGGCGGGCGATAACGACTGCACCGGCGCCGAGAAGAAACTGGCCCGGTCAATGTTCCTGTTTTCCATTCTTTACCTCTTCGTCGTGTTTGCCGCGCTCATTCTGGAGCACGCAACCGGGCTCTTCTTTGCCGTAAAGGGCTTCTGAGATGACAGATTCCAAGAAACCTTATGAAGGCGAATTCATCCCTGCAGCACACCTCACACCCGAGGCTGTGGCCGCGCGGAAGAAGCGCAATATCTGGCTGGGCCTCGCCTTGCTTGGCTTTGTCGTTCTGGTTGCCGCAACCACGATGATCCGCCTTTCCAAGGCTGATCTCAGCGAGGGCGCCGGATTCTACTATAGCAACAGTGGCGGCACGGCCCGCGACGATGAACGCATGCCGATTGATGACCAGCCGGCACTTCCGCCCGGCATGACGCAGGAACAGGCGGCGCCGCCTCCGGGTATCGCGCCTGAAGGAGCACCGGAATGAAGCTTTCGAACCTTTCCATCGGCCTTATAGCGGGGGGCGTCTTCACCGGGATGCTCGGTCTCGCCTTCATGGCGGAGCCACTCTACAAAAGTTTCTGTCAGGTCACCGGCTTTGGCGGCACCACGCGAATCGCAACCCGCGCGCCCAAGGAGATCCTCGATCAGGAGATCACCGTTAGGTTTGACGCAAACGTCGCCGATACCGCGCTGACGTTCCGTCCGTTGCAGCGCGATCAGAAGGTAAAAATCGGCCAGCACGGTCTCGCCTTTTTTGAGGTCGAAAACCCGAGCGACAAACCGATTCGCGTGATCGCGAGCTATAATGTGACGCCCCACTTCGCCGGGCCATATTTCTACAAACTGGAATGTTTCTGCTTCGAGGAGCGGGTCATCGCCCCCCACGAATCAAAGAAACTGCCGGTCGTTTATTTCATTTCGCCCGATATTATCGAGGATCACGTGGCCAACCAGCTTGAGACAATCACGCTGAGCTACACGTTCTTCGACAGTACCGAATATCAGGGGCCGCTGAAGCAACAGGCGCAGGGTGCGGCGAATTCGGCCACGCCGGGCTGAACCTGTTGCGTTTCGCATGCGGAGCGGGCTAAACAGCGCAAAGCTATACGTGTTAATTTCAAGGGGTTTCTGAAGCCATGTCCAGCGGCGACGTCAAACACGATTACCACCTCGTAAATCCCTCCCCATGGCCCCTTCTCGGCTCCTTGTCCGTCGCCGTTCTGGCTGTGGGCGGTGTGACCTATATGAAAGGCCTGTTCGGCCTGGATAAAGGCAACCCGTGGCTGATGGCCATTGGTCTCGCCATGGTCCTCTGGGTGATGATTGGCTGGTGGCGCGAAGTCGCCAAAGAGGGCGCGCACGGCGACCATACGCCGGTTGTGACCATTGGCCTTCGCTACGGCATGATCCTGTTCATCGCTTCGGAAGTCATGTTCTTCGTGGCGTGGTTCTGGGGCTTCTTCGAATTCTCGATCTTCGCGCATGCCCGGGTCGGCGACACCTGGGACGCGACCAACCCGCTTTATGCCGATGCACTCGCGCGCTTCAAAAGCTGGCCACCAGTTGGCGTCGAGACATTTGATCCCTTCCATCTGCCGCTGATCAACACGCTGGTCCTGCTGCTTTCGGGTACGACTGTCACCTGGGCGCACCACGCGCTGCAGCATGATGACCGCAAGGGCGCCAAGCTCGGCCTGCTACTTACACTCATCCTCGGCATGGGCTTCACCGCTTTGCAGGTCATCGAGTACAGCGAAGCCGGATTTACTTATGACGGCACGCTCTATGGTTCGGCCTTCTTCATGGCGACCGGCTTCCACGGTGCACACGTTGTCATTGGTACCATCTTCCTTGCCATCTGCCTGATGCGTCTGATGATGGGTGGCATGAGCGCGAAGAAGCATCTCGGCTTCGAATTTGCGGCCTGGTACTGGCACTTCGTCGACGTGGTGTGGCTCTTCCTCTTCGCCTTCGTCTACGTGGCGCCCTATCTGATTTTCGAAGGCGGCAAGTAAGCGCCTTCCTGCGAACCTGATACGATCCCAGGCCCGCCGGCGCGTTGATCCGCCCGGCGGGCCTTTTTCATAAAGGCCCATACCGCCATGTCCTTCCGTCCGCTTCCGGTGCTCACGCTTTTCACGGTGGCCAGCCTCGTGATCCTCGTCATGCTGGGCAACTGGCAGTTTCGGCGCTTCAGCGAAAAAATGGCGCTCGACAACGCGCCGGTCGCCTGGACCAATATTGACGGCTCGGTCGTGCCCGGCAGCGAAGCCATGGTCTATTCCTATATCGAGGGGAGCGCGGCGTGGCGCCGGGTTGTCGCCATCGACACCGGGGCGGAAGTGGTCTTCACGCCCATCGAAGTGCTCTATCAGGTCGAGCCACCTCAACCCTGCCTCGGTCCGGATTGTGGTGTTGGCCTGCAGTTTGCGGCCCGTGGACTCTATCAGAACCCGCGCGGGCGCAATGCCTTTACCAGCGCAGACAGTCCGGAGACCGGCATCTTCTACACGCTGGACCCGGCTGTCCTCGGCGCCCTGTTGCCGGCAGGGGATATGGCGCGCGTGCATGGCCGCGTGTTTGAACCTGACACCATCCGATTGACCGAGAATGGCCGCTCAACGGTCGGCGACAATCCGTTCGCGCAGGTGCGTGCCGACAGCAAATTGCCCCCACAGCGCCATTTTGGTTACGCGATTACCTGGTGGGGGCTCGCCATGGCGCTGCTCGGCGTGTATCTCGCCTTCCATTACCAGAAGGGCCGCCTGCGGTTTCGCAAAGGGAGTGGTGCGTGAAATACATTTCGACACGCGGACAGGCCGGGCCTGTTGATTTCACAGGCGCTTGCCTTGCGGGCCTCGCGCCCGATGGCGGCCTCTACGTGCCGGAAAGCTTTCCGCAAATTGCCCCGGCCGGGATCGACGAACCCTATGCGCATGTCGCGGCGCGCATCCTGTCGGCCTTTGCCGGCGATGCCATTCCCGAGGCTGACATGCTGGCCATGTGCGAACGCGCCTATGCCAGCTTTGCGCACCATTCGGTTGCGCCGCTGACGCAGGCTGGTCCCGGCCTGTGGCTGATGGAACTGCACCATGGACCGACGCTCGCCTTCAAGGATGTGGCGATGCAGATCATCGCCCAGCTCTATGACTATTTGCTGGCAAAGAGCGGCAAGCGCCTCTCCATCGTTTGCGCCACATCCGGCGACACGGGCGGGGCGGCAGCGGCGGCGTTTGCTGGCGCAAAACATGCCGATCTTTTCATCCTCCACCCGCATGAGCGGATATCGCCGGTGCAGCGCCTGTTCATGACCACGACGGGGGCCAGCAATGTCACCAACCTCGCCCTTGATGGCGATTTTGATGACTGTCAGGCCATCGTGAAATCCCTCTTCGCAGACAAGATGTTCAGCGAAGAAGTGGGCCTGTCTGGCGTCAACTCGATCAACTGGGCCCGCATCGCGGCGCAGTGCGTTTATTATGCCACGGCCCAGGCCGCGCTTGGGGGTAAAATCCGGTTCGTCGTGCCGAGTGGCAATATGGGCGATGCGCTGGCCGGCTATGTCGCTGCACGGTGCGGCTTGCTGACAGGCGGCTTCGAGATTGCATGCGCAGTGAACGAGAATGACGCGCTGGCCCGCCTCTTCAATGAGGGTGTCATGTCGCGCGCGCCAGCCGTGGCAACGCCCAGCCCGGCCATGGATATTTCCGTGCCTTCGAATTTCGAGCGCCTGCTGTACGAGGCCACCGGCCGCGACGATGAAGCGGTCCGCCAGGTCTATGACAGCTACAAACAGTCCGGCGAGGCCACGCTGCCCGATAGCGCCCAAAGCCGTCTCGGCTGTGTCGGCATCACGGCATCTGCCGTCAGCAATGTCGACACCATGTCCGAAATGAAGCGTTTCGAAGCGGAAACCGGCTGGCTGATCTGCCCGCATACGGCAGTCGGCACCTGGCAGGCCCGCCAGACACCACGCAGCGACGTTTCGACGGTCGTGCTGGCAACCGCTGCCGCAGCGAAGTTTCCTGAAACCGTCAGTGAAGCGACCGGCCTTGATGCGCCGCTGCCGCATCGCTGCGGTGAACTCCTGGCACGCGGCGAAGTGTTCGACCGCCTGCCTGCGGATGTCACCGCCGTTCGACAGGCGATTGAAGCCAAGGCCCGCGCGAGCGTCTAATGGCTCTTCCGCTGCGCGATACGCTGATCACGGGTGACCGTGTTGTAATCGTTCCGCCGCGCAGGTCCGACTATGAAGAGTGGGCCGCGCTGCGCACCGTCAACCGTGCCTATCTCGAACCCTGGGAGCCACTCTGGCCGGGTGATGCGCATTCAAGGGCCGACTGGGCGCGCCGCCTGAAAGTCTGGACCGCCGCTTGGAAAGAGGGCCGGGCCTATGTGTTCCTTATCCGGCGAATGTCCGACAATGCGTTGATCGGCGGTGTGTCGCTGACCCATGTGCGGGCGTGGCCAGCTTCCTCGGCGAGCCTCGGCTACTGGCTGGGCCAGGCGTATGAAGGCCATGGCTACATGCGTGATACGGTCAGCCTGATCTGCGACTGGGCCTTTGCACGGCTGGCCCTCTGGCGCATTGAAGCGGGCACGCTGGCCGAAAATAATCGCTCGCGGAATGTCCTTGAGGCAGCAGGCTTCATGGAAGAAGGTTATGCGCGCGCCTATCTGGAGATTGCAGGCGCGCGCCGCGATCATGTTCTTTTCGGCCTCGTCAGGCCGGACAATCAAAGCTAGATTCAATTCGATGGCCAAACCCGCATCCACGCAGCCTCATGGTAACTGGTACTGGCATGCGCCAACGCGTCGGCTCGTGATCGACGCGCCGAAGGCGACGGTCCTCTCCGAACTGACAGGCGAATGGTCGATAGATGCCTTTGAACAGATGCTTGAAGGCCTGAGCCGGGGCCGGCTGGGCAAGGCGTTTGGCGCCATCGATGGGCCGGTACGCTGCGCGCTCAGACTATCGAGCGGGCGCGACGTGCATCTTGTCGGGGCTTTCGTCAGGCAGTCCGAGGCGCGCGGCCTTCTGCTGATGGGCGATGATTTTCCCGAGATTGATCCATCTGACCTTCAGCCGGGGCCTGATCTGGCGCCGGTGTACCAGCCGATCATTTCGTTGCGCGACGGACGTATTGCGGGCTTTGAGGCGCTCGCCCGCTGGGACGGCACAGAGGGCACCTCGCCCCCAAGCCGCTACGAGGATGAAGCGCTGGCTTCCAACATGCTGATCCGGTCAGCCGAAACACTGGCCAAGCTGCGCGAGGCTTCCGGCCGCGATGATGTGTTCATGCATGTGAACCTGACGGCGCGCGACCTCGCCCGGGGCACGTTCCCCGCCCTCGTCGAAGCACTTATGAACGGTTATCAGCTGCCGCCGCGGGCCTTGCGCATCGAGCTGACCGAGCAGGCCGCCCTGCGCGATGCCGGGCATGCCCTGTCAGCCGCGATGGCCCTGAAAGCGGTTGGTGCAGGCCTCGTGCTCGATGATTTCGGGACAGGACATTCCTCATTCGCCTGGCTGGCTGATCTGCCGGCTGACAGTTTGAAGATCGATCACGGCCTGACCTGCCGCCTTGGCCAGCTGCGCATCGACACGATCCTGACGACGATAACCTTGCTGGCGAGTCGCCTCGGCATGACGAGCACGGCGGAAGGCATCGAAAACAAGGATGATGCGGTCAAGCTGCGCGGGCTTGGTTTTGACCATGTGCAGGGCTTTGCCTTTGCCCGGCCGATGAGCGCCGAAGCGGCGGCGGCCTTTCTCGTCGCCTGATCAGGCATTGCCGCCGTCCATCTGGAGGCGGCCTGAATCAATGCCCATGCGGCCGAGGGCGTGGCGCCATTTCAGATCGTGGCTTTCGCCGAACACGAGATCATCATCCGGTTCACCCACGATCCAGGCATTGGCGGCAAGTTCGACTTCCAGCTGGCCGGCGCCCCAGCCGGAATATCCCAGAGCCAGGACGGATTTGCGCGGCGCAGCACTGGAGCCGATCAACTGGAGCATGTCGCGCGTGGCCGTCATGCAGAAGGCGCCGTCGATTTCCAGCGTCGCGCCTTCACTGATGACATCATCGGTGTGGATGACAAAACCGCGATCCATGTTCACCGGGCCGCCGTCCAGCACATGGGCGTCGGGTACGCCGAGTTCCGTTTTGACATCGAGCTGCTCGAGGATTTCAGGCAGGCGAATGCCTTCCATCGGCTTGTTCAGCACGATGCCCATCGCGAAGTCAGGCGAATGGGCGCAGAGGAGGATGACCGACCGCGAGAACCGTGGGTCGCCGATGCTCGGCAGGGCGATCAACAGTTTGCCGGTCAGGTCTGTATCCATGGACAATGAGGCTCCTTTTCCCAAGGCTGGGGCAAGGTTGGCATTTTGGCAAGGGCGTTGCGCCTTGTCGCAGCAGTGCGTCGGCCCTATGTCCAAGGCCGGATCAGCAAGGAGATACACAGATGAGCATCAAGGTTGGCGACAAGCTTCCAGAAGCAACTTTCATGGAAATGACCGGTGACGGGCCTCAGCCGCGCACCACGGCCGACGTTTTCGGCGGCAAGACAATTGCCCTTTTCGCCGTGCCGGGCGCTTTCACGCCGACATGCTCTGCGCGCCACCTGCCGGGTTTCATCGACAAGGCCGATGAATTCAAGGGCAAGGGCGTCGACGAGATCGTCTGCACTTCGGTGAACGATGTGTTCGTGATGGGCGCATGGGGCAAGTCGGCGAGCGCGGGTGAAAGCGTGCGCATGCTGGCAGATGGCAACGGCGCCTTCGCATCGGCCGTCGGCCTGGAGCTTGACGGTTCCGGCTTTGGCATGGGCCAGCGCTCGCAGCGCTATTCCATGCTGGTCAAGGACGGTGTCGTCGCGGAGCTGAACGTCGAGCAGGGACCGGAATTCAAGGTCTCCAGCGCGGATTATATGCTCGGCCAACTTTAGGGCGCCCTGCGTAGTATCTGTTAAACAAATCAAGCCATTATCGGCGCGTTCGGGGGGACCGGGCGCGCCGATTTTGATTGATTATTATTGATTATCGACAAATCCTTCCCCACATAAATACGAGTCGTATTGGAGAGGGACATATGGATCCGTACATTTTGGTTCTCGGCCTGATTGTGGTCGTTGCTTTCATCGCGCTGACGTCTGCGTTCAAGTTCGTGCCACAAGGCTACAATTGGACGGTGGAGCGGTTCGGCCGCTACACGCGGACGCTGTCGCCCGGCATGTCGGTGATCACCCCGTTTGTTGACCGCGTCGGTCGCAAGATGAACATGATGGAAACCGTGCTGGACGTGCCCCAGCAGGAAGTCATCACCAAGGACAATGCCATGGTGTCGTGTGACGCCATCGTGTTCATCCAGGTGATCGATGCCGTCAACGCGGCCTATGAGGTCAACAATCTTCATAACGCCATCCAGAACCTCTCGCTGACGAATATCCGTACGGTCGTCGGCTCGATGGACCTGGATGAAGTTCTCTCGAACCGCGACGATATCAACGCGCGGCTGCTGCACGTGATCGATGCGGCCACGAATCCCTGGGGCGTGAAGGTGACGCGGATCGAGATCGCTGACCTGAGCCCACCCGCCGACATTACCGAAGCGATGAACCGCCAGATGAAGGCCGAGCGCCTGAAGCGGGCGGAAATCCTGACAGCCGAGGGCGACAAGCAGTCGGCCATCCTGAAGGCTGAAGGCCAGAAGCAGGCGAAGATCCTGGAGGCCGAGGGCCGGCGCGAAGCCGCCTTCCGTGATGCCGAGGCGCGCGAACGCGAAGCCGAGGCAGAGGCCAAGGCGACAGCCATGGTCAGTGAGGCCATCGCCAAGGGCGACGTCAACGCGATCAACTACTTCCTTGGGCAGGCCTATGTTGCCGCCTTCGAGAAACTGGCCACGAGCCCGCAGCAGCGCACGGTCATTATCCCGGCTGAATTCTCCAGCATCCTTGGAACGATTGAAGGCATCCGCGGACTGACCGGGGCGGCCAAAGAGGCGCAGGACCGCCCGCGTCCGCAGGGCGGCGCTGTGCCGCCAACGCGGCGCCAGGACTAGGCAAGCGCAGGCTTAAGCAAGGAGACTGCAGACCATGGAACAGATTCTTGGTGAATTGACTGTCTGGCACTGGCTGGCGCTTGGCCTTGTCCTTTTCGGGATTGAGATGCTGACCGGGACATTTGACCTGCTGATGATGTCGATCGCAGCATGGCTGACCGGCGGTTTCGCCTGGATAGGGCCACCGGCGTATGCTGGCTGGCAGGGGCAGCTTGTGTTCTTCGGCATTGCTGCGCTTGTGCTGATCGTCATTGGGCGGACGCTTTTGTCTGGCATGCGCAATCGCGGCGAGGAACACCCGACGCTGAACAAGCGCATGGTCAGCCTTGTCGGCCAGCGCGGACAGGCCACGGGTGATTTTTCCGGCGGCACGGGCCAGATCCAGATCGGCGATTCTGTCTGGCGGGCTGAAGCCGCCGACCGGATGGTGCCCATCCATGCCGGCGACTCGGTTGTCGTCGAAGGCGCGCAGATGACCACGGCCATCGTGCGCAAGGTCTGATGCTTACTGGCCTTGCTGGATGAAGGCGCGCACGTCGTCTGACAGTTGCTTCCCGTCCTGTTCGGCGAGATACATCATGTGGCCGGCATCGTAGTAATCATACTCGACGCGCTCGGGGACGATGCCGTTCTTGTTGAGAGCCATCTCGGCGCCGAAGAAGGGCGTCGCGAGATCGTACCAGCCACTGGCCAGCAGCACTTTCAGTTCCGGGTTCTCGCGCATGCCCTTGCCGAGCCATGGCGTGACGTTGACATATTCCGGCCAGCCTGAATCATTCGTGCTCCAGTTCCACTTGGAACCGGGCTCGCCCGTGAGCACCTTGTAGGGCCGGTTGAAGTCCACTTTCAGTTCCCGGGTCAGGTAATCGTTGATCGCGGCGACATAGGCGACATCCATTCCGTAGCCGGATGGGTCGTTCTCCGGCGAGTCACTTGTGCCTTCCGGGTCCACGCCTTTGTAGCGCCCGTCAAAGCGGCCGACCGTATAGCCTTCATGGCGCAGGAGTTCCTTGCGGAAGCGGGTGGGGTCAATCCGGAGGTTGGCTTGCTTGATCCATTCCGAGGAGACGCCGAGATAGGCGCTCATGTCATTGGCAATGGCGGTTTCCTGCGCGTCGCTGAGTGTGTTGCCGCGGATGAGGGCGGGCGCCAGCGTGTCGGTGGCATAGGCGCGGGCATCGCGGAGGAAGGCCTCGAAATTGCCATTCCATTTCGCCTTGTCAGCCTTGCCATGATACCAGGCGATGGCGGCCTCGGAGGGGAAATAGGCGAGGTGGGCTGTGTCGTTACCGGGCGCGAATTCGCCGGTCTGGAAATCCAGGATCGCGGAGATCAGGATCACGCCATTGAGGCCGATGCCGTTCCAGCCGCCTTGCAGCTTTTCGGTAAGGGCGGCGGCGCGCGTGGTGCCATAGCTTTCGCCGGCGAGAAATTTCGGGCTGTTCCAGCGACCGTTCTCGGTGATCCAGAGGCGGATGAATTCGGCGATGCTTTCCGCGTCTTCGTTGACGCCGTAGAAGGCCTTACCGTCATTGTCGCCGAGGGGGCGGGAATAGCCGGTGCCGACGGGATCGATGAAGACCATGTCGGTTACATCCAGTAGCGAATTCTGGTTGTCGCGGATATTGTAGGGCGGAGCGCCGACGCCTGTGGCATCGGAGGGCGTGACGACCTGCTTCGGTCCGAACGCCCCCATGTGCAGCCAGAGTGAGGCCGAGCCGGGGCCGCCATTGAAGATGAAGGTGACAGGCCGCAGGCGCGCGTCGCCCTCGCGGACATAGGAAACCGAGAAGATGGAGGCCGTGGGCTCGCCCTTCTCATCGCGCAGGTAGGTTTCGCTGGCAACGGTCTTGTACTTGATCGACTGGCCGTTCAGCTTCAGCGTGTGGTCTGACGCGAAAGTCTTCGGCTCGGGAATATCGGCTTTTGCCGTGGTGGCGTCTGGCTTGTCGGCCTTTTCGTCAGCAAATCCGGGTGCAGCCACGAAGGCCAGGCACAGGGCCAGAAAGAGTGCGCGCATCTTGTAATTCCTCAGTATTTCCAATTGACCGGGACAGTACCAGCCAGTTGTCTGAGGGCAAGAGCCGGAACGAAGTCGGCCCCGCACCGGGAGGGGTACGGGGCCGGTCATCATGCCTTTTGAGGGGGGCTAGCCTGGCATGACGACAGTATCGATGAGGTGGACGACGCCATTCGATGCGTCGATGTCGGTCGCAGTGACCGTGGCGGTTGCGCCGGTGGCATCCGTCAGGACGACATTGCCGTCGACAATGGAGGCCGTCAGGTCTGCGCCGTTGACGGTGGTGATCGTGTAGGTGCCGCCATTGTCGGTGATCGCCTGGACAAGATCAGCGGCCATCACTTCACCGGCCACGACGTGGTAGGTCAGCACGGCGCTGAGTGTTTCCTTGTTTTCCGGCAGCAGCAGCGTTTCGACGGTGCCTTCGGGCAGTTTCGCGAAAGCGCTGTTTGGCGGCGCGAACACCGTGAACGGGCCATCGCTGTTCAGTGTGTCGACCAGACCGGCTGCGGTGACGGCAGCAACGAGGGTCGACAGGTCTTCCGTACCGACGGCGACTTCAACGATGGTACCGGCTTCAGCTGCAGCTTCTTCCATCATGGGTTCAGCCGCAGGCATTTCAGCTTCAACAGCCATTTCGGTTTCCACAGCCGCAGGCGCGGCATCATAGTCGGCCTTGTCGGATGCATCTTCGCATGCCGCGAGCGTCAGCGACGCGGCAATAGCGGTTGCGATAAAAAGGTGTGTTTTGAGGGGCATAAGTGTCTCTCCTTGCGATGCGCGAACGTACGCATAACCCTGTGTACGCAGGCGCGGCGAGACGGTTTACTTTTTATTAAAATAAATTTTGCCCGCTTAGCCGGGCGCCCACGCCCCATCCATGGCGGCGTCGGCGCCCCAGCAGACATAGTTGATGGCGGATTGTGTCAGTTCGCTCAGCGGGCGGCTGGCCCGGCCGGGCATCAGGCTGCGCGGGCGGACGGGGGAAAGACGGGTGACGCGGCCAGCCTCGCGGGCGCCGCGCAGGCGCGCGATGAGGCGGGCAAGGCGGGCGGCGTGGGCATCCGGGGCGGCCAGCACGGCGTCGCGGCGCGTGAGGCGCCCAAGCAGCGGGGCGTTTGGCAGCGGGGGCAGGGGCGCTTCGCTGGGCAGCGGGCGCCAGTCCATGCCGGAGCCGAAGACGAAGATGCGCGGGCCGAATGTTACCGCTGGCACGGCGTCCGAGGGCAGGCGGATAGTGAGGGGTTCGGTGAGGGAGAAAAGGGATGTGCGGTTTGGATTCGCCGCCCCTACCTCCGCAGGGGACACGGGGCTGTTGTGTGTGGGGGAAGTGTGGGCTGAGGGCACTCTATTTACCAGGGGCAATGGAGAGATTGGGTCTTTCGAGGCGAGGATCAGCAGCATGCGGCGCACCATGGATTCGGCGGGCCGCAGGATACGGAGAACCTCGTTATGCACATGCCGCGCGACAGTTTCCGCCGCCGGATCCTTCACCAGCTGCCGCGCCCACCAGGCAAGCTTCTTCGCATGCAGCCAGTTCCAGGCGAGCAGTTCGAGCAGGAGGGCGGGCGTGAAGTGCATGCGCCGTATGATACGGCCGGTTCAGTAGGGTGGGATAAGTTTTTGTTTTGGTGCTGCCGTGGTGACCAAGCGGCCGTGAGGCATCTTTCATTTACTGGCTGTTTTGGGCGCAGAAGGAGACACTCGATCAAACCGCCTCCAACGACTGAGATTGGCCCATTTGTGCCGGTTACGCGTTGGCCGCAAGTGACGGGTTTGTGGTTGCGCGCGCCTCGTGTCTTGGGTTCACTAGATCGGTTCATTCTGACCAAAACACGCGAGTTAGAAACGCGTTCTCACAGTTAACCGCGCACTCAACGGCGCACCTGTGGAGATGTTGTTGTCGTTGTGTGCTGCGGGATAATAGTCTTCATCAAGCAGGTTTTCGAGATTGAGCTGAACCGCTAATCCGCTGTCAAACTGGTAGAACACAGCGGCATCCAGACGGGTGAAATCGGGAAGTTTAACCGTATTGCTGAACGAGGCGTATTGCGCGTCCTGATACGTCATCCCCATCCCGAAACCCAAATGATCGTTGACATCAAATCGGTTCCAGACCGAGAGCATGTTTTCAGGCACCTGAGAGAGATCTGATCTTGCGCCTGAGACGACGCCGAACTCTGAACCACTTAGGTAACTGTAACCGGCATCGAGCCGCCACCAATTAGTAAGCGCGCCCGAGAGTTGGATTTCGAGGCCTTCTGTCTGCGTACCGATGAGGATCGAATTGCCAACATTGTTCGGGTCAACCGCCGTTCCATTTTCGCGCTCCAACTGGAACACCGCCGTCGTCAGGCTGACGTTGGGTCGGATGTCCCACTTCAAACCCAACTCGATATTCTCGAACACTTCAGGTGCAGCTGCTTCGGTTGATGGTGACAGCGTCAGAAATTGGTCACCCGATCGTGGCAAGAATGATTTGCTGTAGCTCACATAAGCCGAAACGGAGTCCACCGGTTTGTAGATCAACCCTAAGCGGGGGGAGATTTCTTCATCGGTACGGCTAAGCAGACCATTATTTCCATCTCCGGCGCCGTTTGCGATTTCAATTTGGTCGATCACATCAATTTGGAACTGGTCGAATCGCAAGCCGCCGATCAATTTGAAATGTCGTCCGAGGTCTACTTGATCCTGAATGTAGATTGATGCGAATTGAACGCTGGAACCGCGATCACGGTTAAAAACGGGAAAGCTGAAATTCGGAATGTTAAGCGGATCGGAGAATGCGAAGCTGATCTGATTGTCGGTGCTGTCCGCAAAAAGCGCGTCTCGGCGCGCATTGTCTGACTGCTGGTCCCCATACTCCGCTCCGATCAAAAGCGTATGAGAAACAGGCCCCGTATAGAAATTGCTAACGACATTTCCTTGCAATATCAGGTTCTGGCGTGTGGTCGTATCGCGATAGCCATCAAATGTTACGGTTCCCGCGATCAGATCAAAGCCGACCGGAAATAGATTTTGATACAGCTTGTCATAATCTGCATATTGTAGCGTCGCGTTGGCCGTCAGTGTGTCTGAAAACTCATGGTCAATCCGGGCGCGGGCAATATGAGCTGCAAGGCTTGTGCGGTTGGCATTCGGGTCGCCGAAGATGGTATCTTCAAATCCTTCCAAAGGCGCGTTGCCGACCGACGGAACGCCGCGATCCACGACCCTATCGTCGTTCACATACTCATATGAGAGCAGAAGGTGCGTATCCGGTGCAAGCTTTGTTGAGAAAGTAGGGTTTACGGCAAATCGGTCCCCGTCGAACTGATCGCGATGATTGGCCAGCGCCTCTGCGAATGCATTGACACGAAACGCCGACACTTCATTGACGACCGCATTGTGATCTAATGCGAGCGACAGTTCGGAAAACGTATCCAAACTGGCGGAGACATCCGTAAAGCGTGTTTCTGCATCTGGACTTTTGGAGGCGCGGTTTATGATTCCGCCGCCGCCGCCGCGACCGAATATCATGGCGTTCGATCCGCGCAGGACCTCAACCTGTTCGATATTATAGAGCGGACGAAAATACTCCACGTCATCACGCAACCCGTCGATAAAGAAGTCGGCCGTTGTGCTCTGTCCGCGTATGGTAATCTGGTCTCGGTGGCCTTCGCCCTGGCCGATCGACGCGCCGGGCGTGTATCGCAAGATGTCCCCGATATCAGAAAAAGCCTGCTCTGAGATTCTAGCGGCGGAAACCACTGACAGACTTTGAGGCACATCTATCACAGGCGTCAGCGTTTTCGTGCCGCTGAACTTTTCATTGGTAAGGTATGCTCCTGTGACCAGCACAGGCTCAAGAGTTTTTATGTCCGCATCAATGCTCGAAGCGTCCTGCGCGAAAGAAAGTCCGGCTATGGATGCACTTAGAGACAAAACCGAAAACAGGCTATAGGACGTCATGGGATGGTCTTCCGCTATTGATAATCATTCGCAGTGGCGGGTCATAGCCACCTAATTTTGTAATTGCAACGCAATCGCAAAAACTTTTGACATTGGCGTATCAACAATTGGAGCATCGACTCCCGGAACTACTCGTCAGGTCATAAAAGACGATTGTCGATTATATTGAGTGTCCGTTTCTGGCGATAATCTGACATTTGGATTGGCATCTCCCAATGCCCACTTTCGGGACGAAGCGACAGGCAGCTTTGTCAGTTCCCTGTCCTGAGAAGCGATCTAGAACGGAGACTTCGGTAGCGACAGCTTGAAGACAATCGCCAGTGCACGGAGCGTGAACGCGGCGGCGAGGCCGCCGATGAAGGCGCTGGTGTCGGGGAGGCCGTAGGTGGCGAGGCCGAAATAGACGCCTGCGCCGAGCAGGGCGGCGGTGGCGTAGATGTCCTTCTTCAGGAGCAGCGGTTCTTCGTTGGCGACGACATCGCGCATCAGGCCCCCGGCGCTGGCGGTGAGGGCGCCCATGATCAGCACGACGGCGAGGCCGTGATCGAGGCTCATGGCCTTGGCCGCGCCTGTGACGGCGAACAGTGACATGCCGAAGGCGTCGGCCCAGCGCAGGGGACGGAAGTTTTCCAGAAAGCGGTGAAACACGAACGCGGTGAGGCCGCCCGCGAGTGCGAGGAGAAGAGTTGGCGTATCCGACAGCCAGAAGATGGGCTGGTCGAGAATGAGGTCGCGCAGCGTGCCGCCGCCAATGGCGGGCAGGAAGGCAAGCACGATGACGCCGAACAGGTCCATATCCTTGCGCACGGCGACAATGCCGCCGGAGATGGCGAAGACGAACACGCCGACGCGGTCAAACAGGGTAAGGATGAGTTCGGGGGACATGGGCCCGCTCCTGTGGTGGGTTCAGGGGGCCGTCCGGGTGGAATGGCCCTCTCCCGTGCATAGGCGGGAGAGGGTCGGAGTTCTAGCTCTGGGCTTCGAGCTTGTCTTGCGTCTTGGTGTCGAAATCGCTGGCGTCGTGGCGTTCGCGCAGCTGGGATTCCGGCTTGCCGAAGGTGCGGTTGACCATCTGGCCGCGCTTGACGGCAGGGCGGGCGCCGATCTGTTTCATCCAGCGGATGACATTGGTGTAGTCCTGCACCTGCAGGAACTCGCCGGCCTCGTAAACGGCGCCGGTGACGAGCGCGCCATACCAGGGCCAGACGGCCATGTCGGCAATCGAGTATTCGTCGCCGGCGAGGTATTCATTGTCGCTGAGGCGGCGGTCCAGCACGTCGAGCTGGCGCTTCACTTCCATGGCGTAGCGGTTGATCGGGTATTCGTATTTCTCCGGGGCGTAGGCGTAGAAGTGGCCGAAGCCGCCGCCGAGGAAAGGCGTCGCCCCCATCTGCCACATCAGCCAGGAGATGGCCTCGGTGCGCTTGTGATGGTCGGTCGGCAGGAAGGCGCCGAACTTTTCCGCAAGATACATCAACATGGAGCCGGACTCGAAGAGGCGCGTCGGCGGCGTGGTGGAATGGTCCATCAGGGCCGGGATCTTGGAGTTCGGGTTGATGTCGACAAAGCCGGAGCCGAATTGCTGGCCCTCGCCGATATTAATCAGCCATGCGTCATATTCCGCGCCGGTGTGGCCAGCAGCGAGCAATTCCTCGAACATGATCGTGACTTTGACGCCATTGGGCGTGCCGAGCGAATAGAGCTGGAAGGGATGCTTGCCGATTGGCAGCTCCTTGTCGTGGGTTGGACCGGCAATCGGGCGGTTGATGGCGGCGAACCGGCCCCCGCTCTCCTTGTCCCAGGTCCAGACTTTCGGCGGGGTATAGGTCGGGTCGCTCATGTGGCTTGCTCCGTGGTTTTGTTTTTAGCGTTGGGCTTACATGTAGGAAGGCGCGGGCGTTTGTGAATGACAATCCGGTGAGGGCCTATTCGGCGCGGCGGCATTCATCGAGGAAGGCGATCACAGCGCGGGGGAGTTCGGGGTCGACCACGGCGGTGATGTGCGTGCCGGTGAGGGCGTGATGGGTCGCGCCGGGGATGAGAGCGGCGAGGCCGGGGCCGGAGCCATTGTCGAGATCCTGGTCGCCGGTGAGGACGAGCGTCGGCACGTCGAACGTGGCGAGCAGGTCGGCGGGCGTATAGGTGCGGGCCGACAGGGCGCCGAGATAGCCTTCCAGCGTGCCGCCGGTGGCCTTCGTGCGGGCCATCATGCCTTTGGCGCCGGGCGTGTCCTCGCCAGCGATGGCTTCCATTATGGCGGCGCGGAAGCCTGTATTGCGATCGGTGTTGTACTCGTCAGCGGCGGAATCGCCGACGCCGCCAAGCGCCATGCGGCCCGTATTGCGCGAGAGGAGATGCCAGCGCAGGGCGCTGATAGCGCCCATGGAATAGCCGACTGTGGCATAGGGATCTTCTTCGAGGTGGGCGACGAGGGCGATCTGGTCGCGGGCGACGGCGTCGCTGGGCCAGTCTTCCGGCGGAGCAGTGTAGGGCGAGGCGCCGTGGCCGCGCAGGTCCGGCGCGACGACGTGATAGCCTGCCTCGGCGATCTTCTGCGCGATGCCGGGCTGGAAATAGTTCAGGTCCGCATTGGCGGTAAAACCGTGGAGGAGGATCACGAGTGGGCCGGTGCCCAGTTCCTGATAGCTGATCGCTGTGCCGTCAAAGGACTCGTATGTGTGCATGACTGGGGCCTCCTCGGCGCGGGCGATTGTGAGGGGAAGAAGGGCCAATGCGAAGGCCAGCGCGGCGAGGCGGATCATGTGTCTCTCCCTTGTGTCGTTTCTTTTGCGTGCACCTGAGCCGGGAGGCGGCTGGCGGTCAAGCCTGACGCAGGGCCATGAAAAAGCCCGCCCGGTTTCCCGGACGGGCTGAAGCAGGGGTAAACTGGGTTACAGGACTTCGAGCATTTCCTGGACAAGCGGGTGGCGGACGACATCGCGGCCTTCGAGGCGGATGACGGCGGCGCCGGCCAGTTTTTCGAGTCGCTCGGCGGCATTTGCGAGGCCGGAGAATTCCGGCAGAAGGTCGGTCTGGGCCGGGTCACCGGTTATGACCATTGTGGAGTGCCAGCCGAGGCGGGTGAGCAGCATCTTGATCTGCGTATAGGTGCAGTTCTGTGCCTCATCGACGACGATGAAGGCATTGTTCAGCGTGCGTCCGCGCATGAAGCCGATCGGGGCGATCTCGATGACCCCTTCCGACAGCATGTGCTTGAGCTGGCCGGGCGAGAGCCTGTCAGACAGGGCGTCGTAGAGCGGGCGCAGGTAGGGCGCGAGCTTGTCTTCCATGGCGCCCGGCAGGAAGCCGATCTGCTCGCCGGCCTCGACTGCGGGGCGGGAGAGGATGATGCGGGCAACCTTGCCCTTTTGCAGGGCTTCGACGGCCTTGCAGACGGCGAGATAGGTTTTCCCCGTGCCGGCCGGGCCGAGGGCCGCGACGAGGGCATGGGTGTCCATGGCGTTCATCAGCTGCGCCTGGTTTTCAGAGCGGGGTTTGACGGTTTTCTGGTAGCGCTGGGTCCGGTCGGCCTCGCCATTCATGGCTGCGGGTCGGCTGCGGGTATCTGCATCGTCGGGATGCCAGCTGCGGCCTCCCTCAATGGCGTGGAGAAGGGGCGGCTGGCCACGACCGGCATCCTGAATCCAGGCAGTGGCTTTCACCTCTGATGCTGTCTTCATTCGCTTGGCGGGGTTGCGTTTACCCATGGGAGGACTCCTTGGTTCCAGGCAGAAAAAAAGCCGTCAGCAGAATTGCGGACGGCTTGGCGAAAAACGAGGGAAGAAAGGCCGGGCCGCCCTGAGGGCGGTGTTGCCAGTCCGGGAACACGGGCTCCCGGCGGCGAGGTGTGACTAGGTCTCTGTATGACCGTCTCCACGTCCGAATCTGTTGATGACTAAACACTAACAGGGTTATCAAATCCTTTAAGCGATATTCCGCAAGCGAAATGAGAGGACGAATCATCATGGCAATCTACCAGATCGGAGAGGCCCGCCCTACGCTGCCGGCAAGTGGAAACTACTGGGTGGCAGAGAATGCCCAAGTTATGGGCAACGTGATCCTCAAGGAGAATGCGTCCGTCTGGTATGGCGCCACGGTGCGCGGCGACAATGACCCGATCACGATTGGCGAGAATACGAACATTCAGGACGGCAGCGTGCTGCATACTGATATCGGCGCGCCGCTGACGATCGGGCGCGATGTGACCGTGGGCCATATGGTAATGCTGCATGGCTGCACGATTGGCGACGAGACGCTGATCGGCATCGGCTCGACCATTCTCAATCGGGCTAAGATCGGGAAGAACTGCATCATCGGGGCGCATACGCTGATCCCCGAAGGCAAGGAGATCCCGGACAATTCGCTGGTGATGGGATCGCCGGGAAAGGTTGTGAAAGAGCTGTCAGCCCCGCAGGTCCAGATGCTGAAAATGTCGGCGCTGCACTATGTCGAGAACTGGCAGAAGCACCGGGACCACGCGAAGCGGATCGACTAGATCTCGCCGGTGCGCTTGTAGCGGATGGCGAAAACTTTCTGCTCAACCCTCACTACTTCGCCGCGCACATTGCCGATAATGACAATGTCGCCGACCATTGGGACGTCTTTTTCGGCCTCAAAGCTTGCGCCTGTCAGCGAGATGTCGAGCACCCGGCAGCCGATCTCGCTGCCATCGCCGAGCGTGAGCACGGCGGGGCCGGACGTTGCGACGCGCGTCGCGACGCGTTCGTCCACAAGGCTGAGCCTGTCCTTGTTCAGCAGCCATGTCAGCCGGTCAGCCAGCTTGTCGCGCTTGTGTTCAAGGGTCTGGAAATGGACAGCGAAGCCCTGTGGTCCGCTGCGGATGACGGTGGCGGCGACACGGCCGAGATCGTTGAAGTAGCAAATCACCTGAGCGCCCGGCAATGGCCGGTGCGCGGACCGGATCATGGCGCCGGAACAGGAAATATCGACGGTCTGGACGTCATGGTCGGCACTGGTCTCATCGAGCACGCGCCCGAAGAGGCGCAGCGTGATCCGCTTGTGGAGTCGCCTGTCCTTGTTGGGATTGATCAGCGTATGGCTGCTGACCGCTGACACATGCGGAACGGTCATTTGCTGCTCCTGAAGCCGGGTCTTGCCTAGCCTGTCCCACGGTGAGCACTTTACTTAGGTGAGTTTCGTTCACAAAGTGTTGCCGAAACAGGTCGGAACTCGCGTTCCCGGCGACATTACATTTCCCATAGCGGCCGGAGCCAAAAAGCCATGGAAACTTATGATTACATCATCGTTGGCGCCGGTAGCGGCGGGTGCGCCCTGGCGAATCGCCTGTCGGCTGACCCTGCGATCAAGGTTTGCCTGATCGAGGCGGGCAAGAAGGACAACGCGCTGATGGTGCGGATGCCCGCCGGTGTCGGCAGCCTGATCAAGCAAGCGAACGACCACAATTGGGGCTTCTATACCGAGGCCCAGAAGAACATGAATGGCCGCAAGCTCTACTGGCCGCGCGGCAAGGGCTGGGGCGGCTCGTCCTCGATCAATGGCATGGTCTACATTCGCGGCCATGCGGGCGATTATGACCAATGGGCCCAGATGGGCCTGAAGGGCTGGAGCTATGCCGACGTGCTGCCCTACTTCAAGCGGTCGGAAGCCTACGAAGGCGGTGACAATGCGTTCCATGGCGGGGCCGGACCGCTGCGGGTTTCGGAAAGCCCGATGTCCAGCCCGATCTATCGCGCCTTCATTCAGGCGGGCGAACAGGCCGGCTACAAGCTGACCGATGATTTCAATGGCGCAGACCAGGAAGGCTTCGGCCGTTACCAGCGCACCATTCACAAGGGCGAGCGCTGGAGCGCTTCATTCGGTTATCTTCGCCCCATCGAAGGCGTGCGGCCGAACCTGACCGTGATTTCGACCGGACTGGTGACGCGCGTGCTGATCGAGAATGGCCGGGCGACGGGTGTTGAAGTCGTTGAGGGCAAGGGCGCGCTTACCCAGCAGATCCTGGCCGACAAGGAAGTGGTGCTCTGCGCAGGCGCCGTTCAGTCACCGCAGATCCTGATGCTGTCCGGCATTGGCAATCCGGAGCATTTAGACCGGTTCGGCATCAAGGCGACCGTGAAGTCGCCGGGCGTGGGCCAGAACCTGCAGGACCACCTGGACGTGACCGTGATCCACGAGATGACGCAGCCTGTATCGGCCTATTCCATGCAGAAGGGTGTCAAGAAACTCGGCGTCGGCCTGCAATATCTCTACAATCAGACGGGCGCAGGGGCGGACAATTTCCTTCAGGCAGGCGCATTCCTGAATTCGCGCGAGGGCCTGTCGATGCCCGACATCCAGCTGCATCTCGTGAATGCCATCATGATGGACCACGGCAATCATGACCCCAAGAAGGACGGGTTCACCGTTCATGCCTGCCAGCTGCGTCCGGAAAGCCGGGGCACGGTCTGCCTCGCTTCGGCCGACCCGTTTGCGCACCCGGCCATCGACCCGAATTATCTGGCCACGGAAGAAGATCGCCGTGTGATGCGCGAAGCCGTGAAGATGGTGCGTGAAGTGTGCGGCCAGTCTGCGCTCAACGCACTGCGCGGCAACGAGATCCTGCCCGGCGCCAGCGTCGAAACGGATGATGACATTGACAGCTTCATCCGCCGCACGGGCGAGACAATCTATCACCCTGTCGGCACGGTTGCCATGGGCACGAGCGAGTCCAGCCCGGTCGACCCTGAGCTGCGCGTGCGCGGCGTTGACGGTCTGAGAGTGGTGGACGCGTCCGTGATGCCGACCCTGATTGGCGGTAACACGAACGCGCCAACGATCATGATCGCCGAGAAGGCTGCTGACATGATGCTGAGCAAGCGGGCGCTGGCGCGTGAAGAAAGTCTCACGCCCGCCTGAGTAGGTTAGCCGTTGGTGGCCACAAGGCGCAGTTGCGGGCCCGCAGAGTGCGTGTCTGGTGGCACCAGCATGGAAATGCGGTGGCGCCAGATGGGCCGGCCCTTGAGCATGGGCTCCCCGCCGAGCGTCTGATAGAGGCCGAGCAGGCGGGGCGTGTCGCTATGCGCGCCGTTGCCGGGGCGCACGAGCGGCATGAGGGTGATTTCGACTTCGACGCGCTGGCCCGTCAGGGTTTCGCCGCGGCCGCGGATAATGCCGGGGGCGCCATCATAGCGGACGGCTTCCATGAAGTGGGTCATCATTTCCCGGTCAGGGCCGCTCCAGAGCTGGAGGAAGTCGTGATTCGTGAGGTCGCGGCCGAGCAGGCCGGAAAGTCCTTGTCCGGCGGTGCGGAACAGCCAGCCATATTCGCGGCTGTGTTGGACCACGAACAATTGTGTGATCAGGTCCGGGTGTTCGGCGACGCTGGGGTCGTCAACTGTATTGGCATCGGGGGTCCGGCCCATCCGGCGCCATGCGTCGACCAGGATCCGGGTATTTGGGTGTAGCGACCGGTCTTGCATGACAGGTATTCTCCGTGGGTTCCATTGACCCGACCCGGGCCATTCATGCGCTACTATTCGCAATAAACATTCCAGTTTCAGGAGTACGTGTCGGGCGAAATTCGCGTGATTTTATTCTGGAATTCGCCTCTCAGGGCACATGGGCCTGTTTCCGGTATCATCCTTGCGGCGCAGGGGCCTGATCTGGCGTGCCAAGGCGAAACAGTCAGCGACTCTATAGTGTGGGGCTGATTTGCCGTGGCGGAATTGCTTCACGAGCGGACGGCGGGTGCGACCCACATGACGGAAAATACAGAATGCGCCCTTGCGAAGATTCGCGGCTAAGATAGTTATTTGCTCACCGTCAAATAACCGCTGCCGCGCGTTTCGCGGCTCCTCTCGAACTTACAAATATAAACACAGGGAGAATACCGAGTGTCCAAGACACCTAAGGGTACGCAAACGCGTACAAATCTCATCCATCTGAAAACCGCATTGAGCATGAGCGTGGGCCTTGCCGCCTTCGCGAGCCTTTCTGCGCCCGCCTTGGCGCAGGAAACAGATAACGACTCACCGCGCACCATGCAGACCGTGACCGTCACCTCCACCAAGCGCGAGCAGACGCTGCAGGATGTGCCCGTTGCCGTGTCCGTCGTCGATGAAAGCGTCATCGCCAAGGCGCAGATCACCGACCTGAACGACCTTCAGTCGCTGGTGCCATCGCTGAGCGTCGGCCAGCTTCAGTCCTCCTCCAACACCAACTTCGTGATCCGTGGCTTCGGCAACGGCGCCAACAATGCCGGTATCGAACCGTCGGTCGGCGTGTTCATCGATGGCGTGTATCGCTCCCGCTCGGCCTCGCAGATCTCCGACCTGCCAAATATCGAGCGCGTTGAAGTGCTGCGCGGCCCGCAATCGACCCTGTTTGGCAAGAACGCTTCGGCCGGTGTCATCTCGGTTGTGACCAAGAAGCCATCGTTCGAGCCCATGGCCAGCGTTGAAGGCACGGTCAGCAATTTTAACGGCTATCGCGCCAAGGTATACGGCACGGGCCCGATCACTGACACGCTCGCGTTCAGCCTGGGCGGCAGCTACAGCAAGCGCGATGGTTATATCGAGGATATCGGCGACGGTCCGGATACCAATGAGCGAAACCGTTACGGCATCCGTGCCGAGCTGCTGTTCGAACCGAACGAGGACACGTCGTTCCGCCTGATCGGTGACTATGACACGATTGACGAGATTTGCTGCGGCGCCGTCAATGTCGTGAACGGTCCGACGGGTGCAGTCGTCAACGCACTCGGCGGTCAGGTCGTTACGGGCGACCTCTACAAGGTCGGATATAATTTCGGCTCGACGAACAATATCGACAATGGCGGCTTGTCCCTGCAGGGCGACTATGATCTCGGCAACATGACGCTGACGTCGATCACCTCGTATCGCCAGTCGAGAGTCGATCAGAACGCAGACTCCGACTTCACCACGGCAGACCTTCTGAGCGTCAATGCCAACCAGACTGATATCGACACTTTCACGCAGGAAGTCCGGCTGACGTCCGACACGGATGGCCCGGTCGACTGGATGGTCGGCGGCTTCTATTTTGATGAGACCGTCGACATCGGCAACCAGATCTACTTTGGTGATGATTATCGCGGTTACGCGAGTGCCCTGTCGGGCGGTGCGCTGAGCCAGATCGAGACTGCGCTTGGCCTTCCAGTCGGCCAGGTTTTCGGTCAATCGGGCCAGGGCCTGACGGAAGAGTTCGGTCAGGACAACAAGGCCTGGTCCATGTTCGGTACGGTTGACTGGCATGCGACCGATCGCCTGACAGCGACCGTCGGCCTGAACTATACCGAGGACAAGAAGGACGCTTACGGCAACATCGCCAATACGGATGTGTTCTCGGGCATCGACTTCGTGGCGCTCGGCTTTGCCCAGACGCTCGGCAATTTCGGCGTTGATGCGACGGACCCTGCACAGGTTGGTGCCTTCGCGGTCAACAACCCGGCGGCCTTCGCGGCAATTCAGTCGGCTGTTCAGGATCCGGCGCAGAACCCGCTGCTTGCCCTGCAGGCCCTGCAGTTCTTCCCGCCCTTCCTCGACTTTCCGAATGCAGTCGAAGACGGCAAGTCCAAGGATGACAAGCTGACCTACACATTGCGCCTCGCTTATGATGCGACGGACAATGTGAATGTCTATGCGTCCTACGGTACAGGCTTCAAGGCCACGTCGTGGAACCTGTCGCGTGACAGCCGCCCGTTCTCGAGCGACTTCACGGCAGGTTCAGCGGTTACGAGCCCAGGTTCGTCGCCTATCCGCGATGCAGGCCTTGCGGTGAACAACCTCGCGGTCGGTACGCGGTATGCGGGGCCTGAACTGGCAACTGTCGTCGAATTGGGCGCGAAATTCGCCTACAACACGTTCGCAGTGAATGTCGCCTTGTTTGACCAGGAGATCGAGGGCTTCCAGTCCAACACGTTCTCCGGCACCGGGTTCAACCTGACCAATGCCGGCAAGCAGTCGACGCAAGGCCTTGAAGTCGATGCCTCGTGGAATGCGACAGACAACCTGTTGCTGACCTTTGCTGGCACGTTCCAGGACCCGGTCTATGATGACTTCACCAGCACCGGCATCAGGATCGACCCGTCGCTGCCGCTGTCGGCGTCGAACGAGCTCGATCTGTCGGGCCAGAAGCCTTACGATATTCCGGAAGTCGCGACGTCGACTTCAGCCACGTACAGCTTTGATGTGAATACGCTAGCCTCTTTCGTGCGTGTTGACTGGCAGTATGAGAGCGAGACGGATTATTTCGACGATCCGGCCAACCAGGCGCTCATCAATGACACCCACAAGATCAGCACATTCAATGCGTCGGCCGGCTTTACGACCGAGAACGGTCTCGGCGTGACAGTGTGGGGTCGCAATATCTTTGATGACGAGTACATCACGGTTGCCTTCCCGACCACAGCGCAGACCGGTTCGATCAACGGTTATCCGAGCCAGCCGCCGACCTATGGCATCACGGTGCGCAAGTCGTTCTAAGGCTTGGTACTATATATATGTGGAAAGCCCCGTCGTTCGCGACGGGGCTTTTTGCATTCAGCGGCCGGTGTTTGCGCGCAGGCTGACCACAGCCAGGATCAGGCCGAGCGTCTCGAACCCGATGAAGAGGTAGAAGTCAGGCGTCGGCGCAGGGCCAAGCAGCAGCCCAGCGCCGCGGGCAAAGACATAGCCGCCGAGATAAGCCACCAGAAACCAGAGTGCGGGGCGCAGGAAGCTTTGACGGGCAGCGCCAGCGGCCATCAGGCAAGCTGCACCGAGGCTGACGCCGCCATAGACGCCTCGCATTTCATAAGCGCCGTTCGGCCCGCTGACCTGGACACCGAGGCTTGAGGTCATGCCGAGCGGCTCCAGAAGGGACCAGAGACCAAAGCCGGCGAAGCTGGCGGCCATGGCCGCGAGAAAAATGCGAATCATCATGCAGAATACATTAGGCCGCGATTCGCGCAGGGAAAGAGGGGAGGGGCGATGCAGGCTTTGCCTGCCATTGCGCGCCTGCATGACTATATAAGGAACAGAATGATTCCAGTGCAGGAGGCTGAATGGCCCGCAATCCCGGACGCCCGCCCATTATCAATGCTCCGCCCTGGGTGACGGGGATCGCGATCGTGCTTCTGGTGGCGCATGCGATTCGCATATTCCTGCCATCCGGCATGCAGGACGCGCTGCTTTGGGATACCGCATTATTTCCTGAACGGTTCTGGGGCTGGACCGGCGCCAGCATGCCGCCCGGCGCGGCAACCCCCTATGCGAATGCCATGGCGGCGCTCGCCACTCTTCTCACGACCGGCCTTGTCCATAGCGACTGGGTCCATGTGGGCCTGAACTCGGCCATGCTGCTAGGTGTCGGCAAGCCGGTCTATGAGTATCTGGAGCGCACAGGTCCGCGTGAGCGGAATCGCGCCGGACAGATGTTCCTCATTCTCTTCCTTATAAGCGTCGCGGGTGGCTCGATCGCGCACCTGGCGGCAAACTATCCGGCTGGCCCACCCGCCATTGGAGCCTCAGGCGGCGTGTCAGGCCTGATCGCAGCCGTCTTGCTGGCTCAGCAAGGGCAGCGGCCGAGGCTGTTGGCGCGCCCGTTTCTCGGGGCCAGCCTGGTGTTCCTTGTGGCGAATGTGGTGCTCGCGCTTGTCGGTCCCTCGATGATGGGGGCGGCAATCGCCTGGCAAGCGCATGTCGGCGGCTATGTTGCGGGGGCGCTTGCGTGCCGATTCGTGATGTGGCGCCGGGACGGGCTTGCGGTCTGATTAGTCTTCCTCATCGATTCGGTGCGCCGAATATGATAGAGTGCCTCAATAAGAAAACCGGATTCACCGGTAGAGGCTTGGAGGATGACACATGACGATTGACCAGATTCTGAATGATAAAGGCCGGGAAGTGATCTCGGTTGGCGCGGATGACACGCTTAGCGACGTCGCCAAGGTGCTCGATGTTCGCCGGATTGGCGCCGTTGTGGCACTCGATTCCGGCGAATCGATCATCGGCGTCCTGTCTGAACGCGATATTGTTCGCCAGGTTGCCCGCCACGGTCAGGCCGCTTTGGACATGAAAGTGGGTGATGCCATGACCCGCGATGTCGTCACGGTGCCGTCGACGATGGCAATTGAGCAGGCAATGCAGCTCATGACAGACCGTCGGATCCGTCATTTGCCCATACTTCGGAACGATCGGCTGATCGGTTTTGTGTCGATCGGCGATCTGGTGAAGTGGAAAATCGCGGAAACCGAAGCTGAGGCCGAGGCAATGAAGTCTTATCTTTCAGCGCAGTACTGAGCCTCCTGCAACAAAACATGCAGATTTCTGCTGAAAGGCTGTTTTCAGGGGTTGCGGCTTCAGACCATGGGGGGTATTCCCCGGCCTTCGCTGAAGACGCCCTTGGGTTTCCGAAGCGGGCCCGCAGATCGGGCTGCTAAATGAGAAAAAAACTTCTTGCTTTTTTCTTCGAATAGCGGCTATATATGCGGCTCCTTGAAATGCCTGATTTTGCAGGCCGTACCATACGGTCTACCAAGTCATTTGTGCCCAAATCCAGCAGAACGGTGGTCAAACACTAATCTGCAGAAAGCGCAGAAAGGGTGTTGACGGGAAACGAGGCGGTCGTTAGAAGCTGCCTCTTCTTGAAATGCCTGATTTTGCAGGCCGTACCATACGGTCGACAAATTCTTTTGTGCCAAAATACAGCAGAAACGGTGGTCAAACACCAAACTGCAGAAGGCGCAAAAAAGGGTGTTGACGGGCAATGAGGTGGCCAATATAAGCCGCCTCTTCCGGACAGGGCGGCGCCCTGGATGGCCTACCGGAACTGCGGTTCCAGCTGTTTGACATTGTAAGAGATTAGGAAGAGAAACGCAGGCGGCGTGACGGCTTGCGGACACGGGCTTCGGCCACGGTCCACACGATCACGACGGATGCGTTTCTTGAGAAAATTCTTTTTCCATCGATCAGGTTTCGGCCTGGTCTTTGTGACTAAGGGTTTCTCGTCAAAGAACGCAATTACTTGATGCTTATATAGCAACAGTTGCCGTCCTTATTCCAAAGGACGGATCGTCAGATCAACACTCAACTTGAGAGTTTGATTCTGGCTCAGAACGAACGCTGGCGGCAGGCTTAACACATGCAAGTCGAACGATATAGTGGCAGACGGGTGAGTAACGCGTGGGAACGTACCTTTCACTACGGAATAGCTCTTGGAAACGAGTGGTAATACCGTATACGCCCTCCGGGGGAAAGATTTATCGGTGAAAGATCGGCCCGCGTTAGATTAGCTAGTTGGTAGGGTAATGGCCTACCAAGGCGACGATCTATAGCTGGTCTGAGAGGATGATCAGCCACACTGGGACTGAGACACGGCCCAGACTCCTACGGGAGGCAGCAGTGGGGAATCTTGCACAATGGGCGAAAGCCTGATGCAGCCATGCCGCGTGAATGATGAAGGCCTTAGGGTTGTAAAATTCTTTCGCTAGGGATGATAATGACAGTACCTAGTAAAGAAGCCCCGGCTAACTTCGTGCCAGCAGCCGCGGTAATACGAAGGGGGCTAGCGTTGTTCGGAATTACTGGGCGTAAAGCGCACGTAGGCGGACTTTTAAGTCAGGTGTGAAATCCCAGGGCTCAACCCTGGAACTGCATTTGAAACTGGAAGTCTAGAGACCAGGAGAGGTTAGCGGAATACCGAGTGTAGAGGTGAAATTCGTAGATATTCGGTGGAACACCAGTGGCGAAGGCGGCTAACTGGACTGGTACTGACGCTGAGGTGCGAAAGTGTGGGGAGCAAACAGGATTAGATACCCTGGTAGTCCACACCGTAAACGATGAGAGCTAGTTGTTGGCAGGCATGCCTGTCAGTGACGCAGCTAACGCATTAAGCTCTCCGCCTGGGGAGTACGGCCGCAAGGTTAAAACTCAAAGAAATTGACGGGGGCCCGCACAAGCGGTGGAGCATGTGGTTTAATTCGAAGCAACGCGCAGAACCTTACCTACCCTTGACATGTCCAGTATGGTTTCCAGAGATGGATCCCTTCAGTTAGGCTGGCTGGAACACAGGTGCTGCATGGCTGTCGTCAGCTCGTGTCGTGAGATGTTGGGTTAAGTCCCGCAACGAGCGCAACCCTCATCCTTAGTTGCCATCACGTTTGGGTGGGCACTCTAAGGAAACTGCCGGTGGCAAGCCGGAGGAAGGTGGGGATGACGTCAAGTCCTCATGGCCCTTACGGGTAGGGCTACACACGTGCTACAATGGCAGTGACAATGGGATAATCCCCAAAAACTGTCTCAGTTCGGATTGTCGTCTGCAACTCGACGGCATGAAGGTGGAATCGCTAGTAATCGTGGATCAGCATGCCACGGTGAATACGTTCCCGGGCCTTGTACACACCGCCCGTCACATCATGGGAATTGGTTCTACCCGAAGATCGTGTGCTAACTTCGGAGGCAGCGAGCCACGGTAGGATCAGTGACTGGGATGAAGTCGTAACAAGGTAGCCGTAGGGGAACCTGCGGCTGGATCACCTCCTTTCTAAGGATGCTTTGGATTGTCTGGTTCGCCAGGCTCTAAAGCTCTAAAGAACATATCGCCTCCTTGAGAGGCAAAACTATAGCGGTCTTCACGCCGTCTTCGTTTCTCTTCCTTCGTTCGTAATTCGGGTCAGCCTTGTGCCGGCTCGAACATTAAGCGAGCCCCGCGGGCGCTTGTTATCGCCTGTCTTCGACTTTGACTGTGTGGCTCTGATGAGTTGCTGGTCACGGGCCGGTAGCTCAGGTGGTTAGAGCGCACGCCTGATAAGCGTGAGGTCGGAAGTTCAACTCTTCCTCGGCCCACCATCGAAACCTGTTCCGGCAGGGTAGGGAGCGCGCTGCGAGTGCCCGGTTTGGGGCCTTAGCTCAGCTGGGAGAGCGCCTGATTTGCATTCAGGAGGTCAGCGGTTCGATCCCGCTAGGCTCCACCATTCGCGTGTGTACGAACGAAAGAAGTTTACCGTTTCCGGGCCCTTTGGGCTTGGGATATTTGTCATTGTAAGGGAAAGATTGATCCGGCTGGCCGCCATGCCTCGTGCATGAACGTCACCAGCATCAGCCGAATAACCTGCCTCGCAGCAATGCGAGACACAGGTCAAAGGGTCAGTCTGCAAGAAACCAACATGTCTGATCGAGATCCATGTTTGTGGCGAGCGCGTATGCGTTTTCCACTGCACATGGGTTTCAAAAACGATCAAGCGTCAAAAGGGCATCCGGGGGATGTCTTGGCGGTAAGAGGCGATGAAAGACGTGGCACTCTGCGATAAGCACCGGGGAGGCGAGAGCACCCTTTGATCCGGTGATTTCTGAATGGGGAAACCCATCTCCGAGATGTTGGATAATTCGAGCGCTTCGGCGCTCGACCTGTCTAACATTTCACTAGTGAGATATTTTAACCTGAATACATAGGGTTAAAAAGCAAACCCAGGGAATTGAAACATCTAAGTACCTGGAGGAAAGGACATCAATTGAGACTCCGTTAGTAGTGGCGAGCGAACGCGGACCAGGCCTGGTCTGAAACAAGGCGAAGCATCTGGGAAGGTGCGCCATAGTGGGTGATAGCCCCGTAGCCGTAAAATGAAGACCTTTTAGAGTAGGGCGGGACACGTGAAATCCTGTCTGAACATGGGGGGACCACCCTCCAAGCCTAAGTACTCCTTACCGACCGATAGTGAACAAGTACCGTGAGGGAATGATGAAAAGCACCCCGATGAGGGGAGTGAAACAGATCCTGAAACCGGATGCCTACAAGCTGATGGAGCCGCAAGGTGACATCGTACCTTTTGTATAATGGGTCAGCGACTTAGTGTTGCGTGCAAGCTTAAGCCGTTAGGTGTAGGCACAGCGAAAGCGAGTCTTAATAGGGCGATTGAGTACGTAGCATTAGACCCGAAGGCAAGTGATCTAGGTATGGGCAGGCTGAAGGTGCAGTAACATGCACTGGAGGGCCGAACCGTTGAGCGTTGAAAAGCTCTCGGATGACCTGTGCCTAGGGGTGAAAGGCCAATCAAACTTGCTGATAGCTGGTTCTCCGCGAAAACTATTTAGGTAGTGCGTCACGATGAGACTCTGGGGGGTAGAGCACTGAATGGGCTAGGGGTCCTCACCGGATTACCAAACCTTCTCAAACTCCGAATACCCAGAAGTTATGCGTGGCAGACACACGGCGGGTGCTAACGTCCGTCGTGAAGAGGGAAACAACCCAGACCGCCGATTAAGGCCCCCAAGTTATAGCTAAGTGCGAAACGATGTGGAGGTGCTGAGACAATCAGGAGGTTGGCTTAGAAGCAGCCATCCTTTAAAGAAAGCGTAACAGCTCACTGATCAAGCGCCTCTGCGCGGAAAATGTATCGGGACTAAAGTTATACGCCGAAATCGCGGGCTCAGTAATGAGCGGTAGCGGAGCGTTCCGTAAGCCTGTGAAGGTGAACCGTGAGGTTTGCTGGAGGTATCGGAAGTGAGAATGCTGACATGAGTAGCGACAAAGAGGGTGAGAGACCCTCTCGCCGAAAGACCAAGGGTTCCTGCGTAAAGTTAATCTGCGCAGGGTTAGCCGGCCCCTAAGGCAAGGCCGAAAGGCGTAGTCGATGGGAACCACGTTAATATTCGTGGGCCAAGGGATGAGTGACGGATTTCGAAAGTTGTATCCTCTTATTGGATTGAGGATGCGGCCTGGAAGTCCCTGGAAATAGCCTCCCTATTAGACCGTACCCGAAACCGACACAGGTGGTCAGGTAGAGCATACCAAGGCGCTTGAGAGAACTATGTTGAAGGAACTCGGCAAATTACCTCCGTAACTTCGGGAGAAGGAGGCCTCACATTGGGCAACCAGTGCTGAGGGGCACAAAACTGGGGGTTGCGACTGTTTATCAAAAACACAGGGCTCTGCGAAGCCGTAAGGCGACGTATAGGGTCTGACGCCTGCCCGGTGCCGGAAGGTTAAAAGGAGATGTGCAAGCATTGAATTGAAGCCCCGGTGAACGGCGGCCGTAACTATAACGGTCCTAAGGTAGCGAAATTCCTTGTCGGGTAAGTTCCGACCTGCACGAATGGCGTAACGACTTCCCCACTGTCTCCAACATAGACTCAGCGAAATTGAATTCCCCGTGAAGATGCGGGGTACCCGCGGTCAGACGGAAAGACCCCGTG
>JAHJYW010000022.1 GCA_018827375.1 Alphaproteobacteria bacterium | reverse complement strand
GGTGACGGGTTCATTTCGAAAATCTCGCCCGATGGCGAACTGATCGAGCGATACTGGGGCGCAAAGCTGAACGGCCCCAAGGGGATCGTGGTCGCTGATGGCAAGGTCTACACAGCCGACATTGACGCGGTCATGGTGTTCGATGTGGACAAGGGCGGGCTTGGCGAGAAGATCCCGGTCGAAGGCGCGGCTTTCCTGAACGACATCACCGAATGGCAAGGCGACATCTTTGTTTCCGATTCCGGCACGGCCCGCATCTATCGCATAACGGAGGGCGAGGCCTCGCTCTGGCTGGAAGATGAGCGCCTTGCAGGCGTAAATGGCGTGCTCGGCGATGGCGACCGGATACTCGTGTCGACCATGACAGCGGGATCGCTGCTGAGCGTGACGCCTGAAGGCGTCATCACCGAGATCGCCACTGGCATGATCAATGGCGACGGCATCGGTATCGTGCCCGGCGGCGGCTACCTCGTCTCCTCATGGAGCGGACAGATCCACTATGTCGGCGAGGATGGCGCGGTGACCAAACTGCTCGATACGGAAGAAGAGGGCATCCAGCAGAGCGACCTGACAGAGTTCGGCGATGTCGTCATAGTGCCGAACTGGACGCCGGGCACGGTAACTGCGTGGAAAGTAGTCCGTTAGGGCCTAGTTCGCCCCGCCAGCGCTGACGGCCACCATGGCGGCGCGCAGTGTGCGCTCGCCGATTTTCCAGCCGGGCTGGAAGACAGAGGCAATTGTGCCGGACGGCTGGTCTGACGGGATTTGCGCGACGGCCTGGTGCAGGTTCGGGTCGAACACGGCGCCCGGAACGGCGTCAATTGGCTTCACGCCATGACGACCGAGCGCGGTTTCCAGTTCCTTGGCGGTCATCTCGATGCCACTCAGCAGGTTGTTGCCGGCGTCCGAGAGGTTGGCGCGGTCATCATCAGGCAGGGCAGCGAGAGCGCGGGCGAGATTGTCGGAGACGCTGAGCAGGTCACCGGCGAAACGCTCGATGGCATAGACGCGGGCTTCGGAAATCTGGCGCTCGGCGCGCTTGCGCGTATTGTCGAGGTCAGCGAGCGTGCGCAGCAGCTGTTCGCGCAGTTCGTCTCTCTCGATTTTCAGGCGCATCGCTTCCTGTTCCGGGGAGATCTCGGAATCGGCCTCGGCTTCCATGGTCTCGGCGGCCTGTGCCCGTGCATTTTTAAGCATGGCATCGGCGGCCGCCTTGAGGTCAGCCTTGGACGCGTTTGGATCGATGTCGGCGCTGTTGCCGTTCTTGGTCTCGTCGCTCATCACTTCCCATCCTTCGTGCGCCGGGCGGCGAGGATTTCGCCGATCACCTTCGCGGTATAATCCACCATCGGTATCACGCGGGCATAATTCAGCCTTGTCGGGCCGATGACGCCCAGCGCGCCGATGACATGTTTTGCGCCTCCCATATAGGGGGCCACGATGACACTTGAACCCGAAAGCGGAAAAAGCTGGTTCTCCGCGCCAATAAACAGGCGCACCCCATCGGCCTCGCGCGTCGTATCGAGGATATCGAGCAGGGACTGCTGACGTTCAAGCTCGTTAAACAGCTGGCGCACCCGGTCGAGGTCGCCAGCGGCCTTGGCATCCTCCAGCAGGTTGGCGCGCCCGCGTATGATCAGCGAGCGCCCACGGCCCGGCGCATCGCCGCTCCACTGGGCCAGGCCATCCTCCACGAGGGACGATGCCGCTGCATCCAGCGCGGCCCGGTGTGAGCGAATTTCTGCGCGCACATCAACCGAGGCTTCCGCCAGCGTCCGGCCCTTCAGCCGGGTCGATAGATAATTGCCGGCCTCCATCAGGGTCGTGGCGGGCAGGCCCTCGGGCACACGCACAAGGCGGTTCTCGACATCGCCATCCTCGGTCACCAGCACGCAGAGCGCATCGCGGCCCGCCAGCGGCACGAATTCGACATGGCGCACTGGCGTATCGCGGGTAGGGGAGGCTACGAGGCCGGCCCCGCCCGTGAGGCCCGACAGGATGCCGGAGGCCTCGCCCAGAACGGCTTCAAGGTCGCTGCCGGCGCTGCGGAGCCGGTCCTCGATCTCGCGCTTGTCATTGCCGGAAGGCTCCCCGATCTCGAGGAAGCCGTCCACAAAAAGGCGCAGGCCCCTGTGGGTTGGCGCGCGGCCGGCGGAAATATGCGGGGCGTCAAGCAGGCCGAGGTCTGTCAGGTCGGCCATGACATTGCGAATGGACGCCGGAGAAAGCGCAATCCCGCTCTTGGAAAGGGTGCGTGAACCAACCGGTTCGCCCGTCGACAGATAGCCCTCGACAATCTCCTTGAAGATGTCGCGTGAGCGCTGGTCAAGGCGCTGCATCAGGGATTGGCTTTCGGGGGTCAGGACCATGTCTATTGATTAGGGGGCCGGAGCCCCCGGTACAATAGGCGTTCAGATTTGCAGAGCGACCTGACCGCCGCGCCTGATGGCCGCCTTTTGGCGAAAGCGCTAGAAAAGCCCTTCAATCAGCCCTTCGGCATTCAGATGTATGCTCTCGGCGGCCGGATGGCGTGGCAGGCCGGGCATGGTCATGATGTCCCCGCAAATGGCGACAATGAAGCCCGCGCCCGCCGAGAGACGCACTTCGCGCAGGCGCACGGTGTGGCCCTCCGGCGCACCGATCAGCGACGGGTCAGTCGCGAAACTGTACTGCGTCTTGGCGATGCACACCGGCAGGTGGCCGAAACCGTCAGCCTCCCAGCGGGCGAGCTGGTCGCGCACGGCGCGCGGCGCCTCGACATGATCGGCCCGGTAGATGCGACGGGCAACCGTCTCGATCTTGTCGAAGAGGGGCATGTCATCCGGATAGAGCGTGCGGAACTCAGCCGGTTTCTCGCTCAGCGTCTCCGTCACGATCCGCGCAAGGGCTTCAGCGCCCCGGCCGCCTTCAGCCCAGTGCGTGCAGAGCGCAACCTTTACCCCCGCCTTCTCGCAATAGGCCTCGACAGCGGCAATCTCGCCCGGCGTGTCATTCGTGAACCGGTTGATCGCCACCACGACCGGCAGGCCGTATTGCTGCAGGTTCTCGATATGCCGCCCGAGATTGCTGAGCCCGTCATTCAGCGCGTCATAGCTGACGCTTGCCAGCTCGGTCTTGGCGAGCCCGCCATGCATTTTCAGCGCTTTCACTGTGGCCACCAGAACGGCGGCATCCGGCTTCAGGCCCGACTGGCGGCACTTGATGTCGAAGAATTTCTCGGCGCCCAGGTCTGCGCCAAAGCCGGCCTCGGTCACCACATAGTCCGCCATTTTCAGGGCCGCCTGCGTCGCGATCACCGAGTTGCAGCCATGCGCGATATTGGCAAACGGGCCGCCATGAATGAGGCAGGGATTGTTCTCCAGCGTCTGCACCAGGTTTGGTAGGATCGCATCCTTCAGCAACGCCATCAGCGCTCCGGTCGCCTTGATGTCGGCGCAGGTGACCGCCGTGCGGTCGCGGCGGTAGCCGACGATGATGCGGTCGAGGCGCTGCTCGAGGTCGGCAGCATCGGTCGCAAGGCAGAGGATCGCCATGATCTCGGAGGCGACCGTTATGTCGAAGCCGCTCTCCATCGTTGCGCCATTGGCCGGGCCGCCAAGACCGGTGACAACGCTGCGCAGGTTGCGGTCATTCATGTCGAGCACACGGCGCCAGGTCACGCGGCTGGCTTCGAGCCCGCTCGCGGCGCCCCAGTGGATGTGATTGTCGACCATGGCGGCCAGCAGGTTGTGGGCCGACGTGATGGCGTGGAAATCGCCCGTGAAATGGAGGTTGATGTCTTCCATGGGCACGACCTGCGCATGGCCGCCACCTGCCGCGCCGCCCTTCATGCCGAAGCAGGGGCCGAGCGAGGGTTCGCGCAGGCAGAGGAGGGTGTTCGCGCCTATCCGGTTCATCGCATCGGCGAGGCCGACACTCGTGGTTGTCTTGCCCTCGCCCGCAGGCGTCGGATTGATCGCGGTGACGAGGATCAGCTTGCCATCAGGATTCGCGCCGAGGCCGGACAGATAGTGTGCCGAGATCTTGGCCTTGTCGTGGCCATAGGGGATGAGGTCTTCCGGCGGTATGCCGAGCCGGGTGCCGATTTCGGTGACAGGCTTCTTTGTCGCCGCCCGGGCGATCTCGATATCACTGGCCATGTGGCCCCCTTCTTGTCATCTCTGATGCCGGTCCGGTGTAGACAGCCGCGTCAAAACCCGCAATCAGGCGGCACAGAAAAGAGGACCCCCGCCATGACCCAGCTTATCCGCCCATCCGGACGCGCCTTCGACCAGTTGCGCGACATCAGCCTGGAAACCAGCGTGACGCGCTATGCCGAAGGCTCGTGCCTTGCCAAGTTTGGCAATACGCATGTCCTGTGCACCGCGAGCTGGGAAAAGGGTGTTCCGGGCTGGATGAAGGGCAAGGGCGCAGGCTGGGTGACGGCCGAATACGGCATGCTGCCACGCGCCACGCATACGCGCGGCCGCCGCGAAGCGGCTGCCGGCAAGCAATCCGGCCGCACGCAGGAAATCCAGCGCCTGATCGGCCGCTCGCTGCGCTCCGTCGTTGATCTCGCCGCCCTCGGCGAAAACCAGATCACCATCGACTGCGACGTGTTGCAGGCAGATGGCGGCACACGCACTGCGTCGATCACCGGCGGCTTCGTCGCGCTGGCGCTCGCCTGCCGCTACCTGAAATCGGAAGGCGTCATCAAGATGGACCCGATCCTGAAACAGGCCGCTGCCATCTCCGTCGGCGTCTACCAGAACCATCCCGTTCTGGATGTCGACTATCCTGAAGACAGCCAGGGCGAAGCCGACATGAACGTCGTCATGAGTTCAGACGGCGGCTTCATCGAAGTGCAGGGCACCGGCGAAGAGCGCCCCCTCACGCGCAAGGAACTCGACGAAATGCTCCGCCTCGCCGAAATGGGCTGCAACAACCTGTTCGAGGCCCAGAAGGCCGCGCTGGCCTGATCAGTCAGCCGCTGGCTTGCCGCGTTCCCATGTCACTTCGCGGCCATAGAGCGGCACGGTCGAGAGGCTCATCTTGGCAGAGCCGTTCGTGATCTTCCGGCTGAAGGAAACGTACATCAGGCTGTCGCTATCGGCGTCATAGATGCGGCGCACGGCCAGTTGCTTGAAGATCAGGCTCTGGTTCTGGTCGAACACTTCCTCGCCGGATTTATCCACGTCGATATTGCCGATCGTGACGGGGCCGGTCTGCAGGCAGGAAATCGAGGAATTCGACGGGTTCTCGAACCAGTTGCCCTTGCCGACCCTGTCCCAGAATCCGCGATCGAAATAGGAGAGGTGGCAAATCACACCATCGATCTTCGGGTCGGTGAGCGACTTGATCTTGATCTCGTTACCGACCCAGTCATTCTTGAATTCGCCAACTTCATTGTCCTTCCCGCCACAGGCGGCGAGCAGGCAGAGACTGGCGATAGCGATGGATGCAGTTTTCATGTGGCCTCTACGTGGGGAAGGGCCGCTTGTTCCGTAAAGGGATTGCCCGCCTATTCGGCGGCGACCCGTTTTCGGTCTTCCTCGCCTTCTTCGTCGAAGACGAGCAGGTCGCCCGGCTGGCAGTCGAGTTCGCGGCAGAGCGCTTCCAGTGTCGAGAAGCGGACAGCCTTGGCCTTGCCGGTTTTCAGGATGGACAGGTTGGCAAGCGTTACGCCGACACGTTCTGACAGTTCGGTCAGTGACATGCGGCGGTCAAGCAGGACGCGGTCGAGGGTTACACGAATAGACATCTTCGACCCTCCTATATGGTCATTTTTTCTTCGTCGCGCAGGCGGGTGCCTTCACGGAAGACCTGGGACAGGATGAAAAGCGCGGCAACCGAGGCCCAGGCGATAAGGTCAAGGTTCAGGCCGACTTTCGCATTGTCGAAACTGGTGAGTATCACCAGCGCCACGGCGATACGCAGCAATTGTGTGACGGCAATCGTTGCGGCCACGCGGGTGAGGCGGGTGGCGTTTTCTGGAACGAACGGGTCGCCCTCAGCCAGGGTCGCCAGAATGCGGCGCAACTGGATGCAGACATAGATGATTGCGGGTATGACGACCAGGCCGCCGATCAGGCCAGCAATCAGGGCCGGCAGGCTGTCTGTGCCGTCGGTCACGGAAATGTTCAGCGCATCAAGCGAGCCGCCATTCTGGTGCGCAATGATGGCCGCGCCGACGCTGGCGAGGAAGATGAGCCCGATAATTGCCGTGAGCCACATCACGATCGTGACGAGCACCGTCATGATGGCGGCCATCGAGTTTCTTGCCTGTTTGCTCATGCCAGTCTCTTCACCGTCCTGCACTCATGGTCTATGGCTCAGTCATGCTTATCGCAAAACCGCACACCTTTACCGTTTAACGATATAGGTATTTGCAGGTAAAGCAACAATTGAACCATTTCATATACAGGTGAAAAAATTATACCTCGTACCCTCACGCCCGGTCGTCTCGTCGCTGCAACCCATAACAAGGGCAAGGTGGCAGAACTGAAAGACTTGTTCGAACCGCTTGGATTCACAGTGGTTTCTGCACTGGAGCTTGATCTGCCGGAACCTGAGGAGACCGAATCCACCTTTGCCGGCAATGCATTGCTCAAGGCCCGTGCAGCCATGCTCGCGACCGGTTCACCCGCCCTGTCTGACGATTCAGGGCTCGCCGTTACGGCGCTGGGCGGCGCGCCGGGTATTTATTCCGCACGCTGGGCCGGCGAACCGCGCGATTTTTACCGCGCGATGGAGAAGGTTGAGGCGGAGTTGAAAGACATCGGCGCGACCGACCGCTCCGCCAAATTCGTCTGCGCCCTGGGCGTTGTCTGGCCAGACGGGCATGAGGAAGTCTTCGAGGGCGAAGTGCATGGCCAGCTGGTCTGGCCGCCGCGCGGCGAGCGCGGTTTCGGCTATGATCCTGTTTTCATTGCCGACGGCGAGACGCTCACCTTTGGCGAGATGGACCCTGCCCGCAAGCATGACATGAGCCACCGGGCTGTCGCTGTGGCGAAGCTGAAGGCGGCGCTGATCTGATGGCGGGCACATTTCCGCCTTTCGGTCCACATTATGGATTCGGACTCTACGTCCATTGGCCATACTGTTCAAAGATTTGCCCCTACTGCGACTTCAATGTGTACGCAGCCAAGACGCGCGACAATGGCCCGCTGCTGCAGGCGATCAATGACGACATCCGCATTCACCGCCCGCGCATGCCAGAGCATGGCGCGCTCGAGACGGTCTATTTCGGTGGCGGCACGCCCTCGCTGCTCAAGCCTGAAGAGATCGAGACCATCCTCGCCACGGCGGATGCCAGTTTCGGCGTGAAACTCGATGCCGAGATCACGCTTGAGGCCAATCCCAACGACATCCTGCGCGCTGACCTGCGCGGCCTGAAGGCTGCCGGCGTCAACCGGCTCTCCATCGGCGTCCAGTCCCTGCGCGACAACGCGCTGGCTTTCCTCGGCCGCGACCATGATGCCGCCTCCGCCCGCGCCGCCGTTGACCGCGCGCTGAAGGTCTTCCGGAATGTCTCGGTTGATTTCATCTATGCGCGGCCCAGCCAGTCGCTCGACGAATGGGGGGAGGAGCTGTCGGATGCGCTCGCCCTCGGCGCGCCGCATCTGTCGCTCTATGAACTGACCATCGAACAGCGCACCGCCTTTGGCAAATCGGTTGCGCGCGGCGAGATCGTGCCCATGGACCCGGATGCTCAGGCAGACCTTTATGAGCTGACACAGACCATCACGACGAGTGCAGGCCTCGAGGCCTATGAAGTCTCCAACCATGCCTCCGCGCCGCGCTACCGTTCGCGCCACAACATGATCTACTGGAATGGCGGCGACTGGATCGGCGTTGGCCCCGGCGCGCATGGCCGCGTCACGGTGGGCGGCAAGCGCTATGCCAGCGAGGCCGAGCGCCAGCCGAATGCCTATATCGCCAATGTTCAGGCCCTCGGGTCGGGCTGGAGCGAGGCAGGCGCACTGCCGCAGCTGGATATTGCCCGTGAACTGATCGCCATGGGCCTGCGCCCGACAGGCGGAATCAATCTTGATCGTATCGAGGGGCTGTCGAATGCGTCCGTGTCGCGCGAGAAGATCGATGTCTTTGTCGAGCAGGGCTGGGCGCGTTTCGATGGCGCGATCCTGTCGCTGACGCCGTCTGGCTGGCTGCTGGCCGATGCGATCACGGCTCAGCTGGCACCCTGATTTACCCTGACTAAGCCCGTGGATGCGCCGCCGCATGCACTTCGCGCAGCCGGCTCGCATCAACGCCCGTATACACCTGCGTCGTCGACAGCGAGGCGTGACCCAAGAGCGTCTGGATCGCGCGCAGGTCGGCCCCGGCCGCTAGCAGGTGTGTCGCAAACGCATGGCGCAGCGCATGCGGCGTCGCCGTATCCGGCAGGCCCAGCACGCCGCGCAGTTTCTGCACCAGGCCCTGTATCAGGCGCGGGTTCAGCGCGCCGCCCTTGGCGCCCCGGAAGAGGGGGCCAGCCTTGGTCAAAGCATAGGGGCACACCGCCGCATAGGCATCCATCGCATCGCGCACGGCTGGTATCAGCGGCACGATGCGCACCTTGCCGCCCTTGCCACTGATGCGCAGGCGCTCCGGCGCCGGAAGGTCCGCCCCCGTCAGGTTCAGCGCCTCGGAAATCCGCAGGCCGCCGCCATAGAGGAGGCTCAGCACGGCAGCATCGCGCGCGCCGATCCATGTGGCGGAATCCGGGTCTGTCTCGGCCTCGAAGATCATGTCCTTGGCCGCCTCAATGGAGACAGGGCGGGGCAGGCGGGCCTTGCGTTTCGGGCCCTGCAGATAGGCGATCTCGGCATTCTCGATATCGTGCGCCCGGCCCAGCCAGCGATACAGCGCCTTGATCGACGACATTAGCCGCGCAATCGAGGCATCCGACAGGCCGTCGCGCCGCCGCTGCGCCAGGTGCGCGCGAATATCCCGCGCCTTCAGTCGGCCTAACGCTTTAGGCGTCGGCTCCTCGCCAAGATGCACGCGCAGGAAATTGAAGAAGTCGGCCAGGTCGCTGCCATAGGCCTCGACCGTATTCCCCGCCAGCCGACGCTCATGCTCCAGATGCGAGAGAAAGGCGGGCAGCGTGTCCATGCTTCCAGAGTGACAGCGGCGCATTAAGGATGGGTTTCGCGGCGAAGCGACCAATGAGTGTCAGGAAGTTTAATCTTCGCCGCGGCCCGGCTTTTGCGCGCTGCTCAGGCATTCCCAAGAAAGTTTACGAGGTCGTCTCCCAGCCGCTCTGTTTGCGTTGCAAACACAGCGTGCGGTTCGCCCTCATATTCGATCAGACTGGCGCTCGGGACTTTCGCAGCCACCTGTCTGCCAGTGGCGTCGATTGGCACGGTCACATCGGCGGTGCCGTGGATCACGAGCGTTGGCACGGTGATGCTGGATAGGTCAGGCCGGAAATCTGTCGTGGCAAATGCATCTGCTGACTGGAGGGTCGCATACTGGCTTGCCTTCATAGTTGTCATCCAAGCCCAATGGCGTTCCTCTTCGCTGGGCTTGTCGCCATAGAAGTCTTTGAAGAAGCCCGTAAAGAAGGCACGGAAATCCGTTTTCATGCCGTCGGCCATGTCATCGAATGTCGACTGCGGCACACCTTCCGGATTGTCGTCTGCCTTGAGCATGTACGGCACGACTGAACTGATCAGAACTGCCTGCGTCACGCCGGCACCTTTATGACGAGACATGTAGCGGGCGATTTCGCCGCCGCCCATCGAAAAGCCGACAAGCGCCACATCAGACGTTGCGCCCGTCGCTTTCATCACGTCGGCCAGGTCATCAGCAAACGTATCATAATCATAGCCCGCGGCTGCATGGTCCGAAGCGCCAAAGCCTCTCCGGTCATAAGCGATTGCGCGGTATCCGTTCTCCGCCAGCTTTATCATGACCGGATCCCAGCTGTCGGCCGATAAAGGCCAGCCGTGGATCAGGATCACGGGGCGGCCTTCGCCCAGCTCTTTCCATCGTATTGCAGTGTCGTCGCGAGTCTTGAGATATGCCATATGTGTTTCTTTCCTATGTGGCCCAAACGGGCGACATATTGGAAAGTTCCGGAGCCCCGGCCGGCTACCCTCAGGAATTGCGCCGCGTCATCCGGTTGCGCCGCCGATCGCCTGCCCCCTCACTCTTCCTCGTCCCACTCCACGATCCAGTCTTCCATGTCTTCCTCGAAGACGGTGTCTTCCGAGACCGTCTTTCCACGCACAGAGTTTCCGGTCTCGTGCACGCGCTCGCGGTCGCCGCAGACGAGGTAGTGCCATTCGGGTAAGTCCTTGCCGTCCATGACCAGCCGGTAGGCGCAGGTCTTCGGCATCCAGTTGATTTCCTCGATGCCAGCCGGCGTCAGCTTCACGCAGTCTTCAACGATGGATTTGCGGTTCACATAATTCGTGCACTGGCAGGTCGTACCGTCCAGCAGTTTGCAGTGCAGTTTCGTATAGGCGATCTCGCCCGTGTCCTCGTCTTCGAGTTTCAGCAGGCAACATTTGCCACAGCCGTCGCAGAGCGATTCCCACTCCTGCGGGTTCATCTCGTGCAGCGTCTTGGTTTTCCAGAATGGCTCGATCATGCCAGCTGCGCAGACCATTCAGGCGTCTTCTCGATCAGGCCGCTGGCATACCAGCAGGAGGACGACACCTTGTCGCCTGCCGCAATCGCGTCTTCCATTGCGCGCGTCACGAGGCGCTTGCCAAGGCCGCGCCCGCCAATCGCGTCTGGCACGATCGTGTGCGTGACATGGATACGGTCAGGAGTCGGGCGCTCATAGGTCAGGTAGGCCTCGGTGCCTTCGATGACGACACTGTAGCGACGGGCATCCTTGTCGTGTTTGATCTCGGCGTCGCTCATGCCAGCACATCCTGCCATTCCGGATGCTTCTCGATCTGCGCCTTGGCATAGGGACAAAGCGGGATGATCTTCACGCCGTTCTTGCGCGCGTCTTCCACGCCGCGCTTGACGAGCGCCACGCCGACGCCCTGGCCGGCCAGGGCCTTTGGCACGGCAGTGTGGTCAATGATGATGCGGCTCGTGCCTGCCTTGGAAAAGGTCATCTCGGCTTCATGGCCATCGACAACAGCCACATAACGCCCGCCTGTGGGGCCGTCTTCGAGTGTGATGGTAATGTCGGTCATGCACAAACTCCGTTTTGCGATTGGAGCGAATATAGGGGTTCCGGCGTTTCATGTCGCAAGAAAAAGCCGCCCACGAGGGGCGGCCTTGGGAAGGTATTTAAAAACCCTATTGTCGGGCTTACTTTTTCTTGAAGGCGTCTTTCACGTCGCCAGCCGTCTTGCGGGCTTCGCCTTCAACCTTGTCGGCTTTGCCTTTCATCTCGAGCGACTTGTCGCCCGTGGCTTTGCCTGCTGCTTCCTTGACCGAACCTTCGGCTTTCTTGGCAGCGCCTTTCACATGTTCCTTATCCATAATCATATCCTTTCTTGCGGCCGCTTTATTGCGGCTATCAAATCAACGCATGACTTGCGAAATCGTTGGATTAAATCTCGGAGAGCTAGAAAAAGCGCGGTCAATTCTGGTCAACGCGGCCCAAATCAGCTAGGGTCTGATCATGCGCAATGACCTGAAATCTTTCGGGCAATTCCAACCCGGAGACATCGTCTCCATCCCCTTTGGCGGTGTGCTCACACATTATGGCGTCGTCACGGCGCGGGGCACGGTGATCTCCAACTCGCGCAAGCATGACGGTGTCACCGAGCAGTCGCTTGAAGACTTTTCGGCTGGCCGCACGATCCGTCTGCATCGAACGGGCGGGGGCGCTGATCCGCTCCATGTCGAGGCCCGCGCCCGCCGCGCGCTTGGTGCGCCTTACCGGCTCGCCGGTTCAAATTGCGGCGACTTTGTCGGCCATGTCCACCGCCGCAAGCCGACCGTCACCCAGGTCGGCCGCGCCACGCTCATGGCGCTCGGCGACCTGGTCGGGAATTCCCGCAAGTATCGCTAGGCTATGCAACCTGCCGGGCTGAGGCTAGTTCACCTTGCATGGCCCGCCTACTTACGTCCCCTCAGATAGATTGGCGCGATGACGGCACCCCCGTCGCCCGTGCGCATGATGATGTCTACTTCACCGCTGGTGACGGCCTCGCGGAAACGCGCGCCGTTTTCCTGCAGGGTTGCGGCCTGCCTGAGGCCTGGGCGGGCAGGGAGGTCTACACTGTCGCCGAGACTGGTTTCGGCACGGGGCTCAATTTCCTCGCCCTCTGGCAGCTCTGGGAAATGCACCGGCCCTCGCCGACGGCCCGGCTCCACTTTGTCAGTTTCGAAGCCTTCCCCCTCCACGCCGAAGACGCCGCCCGTGCCCTCGCCAACTGGCCGGAACTGGAAGAGCTTGCCGCCCTCCTGATTTCCAAATGGCCGGGGCCGGTCAAGGGCGTGCGCCGCATGGTCTGGCCGGATGCCGGCATCAGCCTCACGCTGCATCTGGGTGATATCCGTGAGACACTGCCTGCCGCCCGCTTCCGCGCCGATGCATGGTTCCTCGATGGCTTCAGCCCGGCCAAGAATGAAGACATGTGGGGCGAGTGGATCTACCCCGAACTCGCGCTGCATTCGGCGCCGGGTGCGCGGCTGGGCACATTCACCGTGGCGGGCGCCGTTCGGCGTGGGCTCGCCGGGGCCGGATTTGAAGTCAGCCGCCAGCCCGGCCATGGCCGCAAGCGCGAGCGCCTCGAAGCCACAATTGAAATACCCACGGAATCCCCGCCCGATCCCCGCATCGCCCCCGGAATGGTCCACGAACGGTCCGGGAAGGGACATGGAATGACCCGCATCGCCATCATCGGCGCTGGCATAGCGGGCGCATCTGCCGCCCGCGCGCTGATCGATGCCGGCGCGGATGTCACCGTGTTCGACAAGGCGGAAGACGTGGCGTCCGGCGCCAGTGGCAACAAGCTGGCCTTGTTGATGCCACGCCTGGATGCGGGCGATACCGTGCAGGCAAGGCTGCTCATCGACGCCTATCTCGCCGCCCGTAGTGCCTATGAAATCCTGCCCGGCGTCACGGAAAGCCAGGTGCGCCAGCCGCCCAAGGATGCAGCGGATGCAGGCCGTTTCGTCAAACTGCTCGCCGATCCGCCCCTGCCGCTTGAAGACCTTGAAGCCATTCGGGATGGCGGCCTCCTGCACAAGCGCGCCATGATCCTCCGTCCGGCTGAACTGGTTCACGCGCTGCTTACTGGCGCTGCGCTGCGCCCTGGCG
>JAHJYW010000021.1 GCA_018827375.1 Alphaproteobacteria bacterium | reverse complement strand
TCCTGCGAAAAGTAGAACAGCGAGCGGGTCTCATCGTCGATGTCATCGCTTGATACCTGCAGAAGCGTCTGCATCGCGTGCTTGCGATCTTTCAGGGCGTGCTCGAAATCCGCTTCGATGAGCCGGTCAACGCCGGTTGCCACCATCGCATCGCGCACTTCCATATAGAGCGTCAGCGAGCCACCAAGGAACATGGATTCATAGGCAATCTTGCTCGCAATCTTGTCATGGATATCGGTGTAGTGAAACTGCTTCAGCATCGTGGATTGACGCTTGGTGATGAAGTCGATCTCGTGGCGGTATTGCGGGTGGCGCAGGTAGTAATTCTTCAGCGCAATCATGTCCGCATCGATCTTGCGCTGGATCGTGTCAGGCAATTCGTCGTTCAGTATAATGACGATATCGATGTCTGACCCCTTGACCATTTCCCCTGAAACCAGATGTTCGCGTGGCTCATTATGGGCGAGGAAATAGGCAAGGTCGCCGGCAATGAATGCACACATGGACGAGCGGATCTCCCGCGGAAGGTCGAGGAAGAGCGACTTCATCACCTGTTGCGCAAGGGCGATCTTCTCCCGGCTGATCTCGCGGTGCGTATTGGACAATGTGCCTTGGCGCTCGATCATCTGGTCGCGCTGGCCCGGCAGGCCGAAAAGCGAGAACGACAGAAAGTCGCGCAGGATGGACGGGCTGAGCCGCACCTGGTCTTCGCGTGTGATGTCAAAACGCAGGTAATAGCTGGCAAAGTGGGAAACCTGCAGCGCCCGGCTCTGGTAGCAGGCCTGCCAGAGCGCCAGTTTCGGGATCTCGGGCAATTTATCGGATAGCTGCTTGCCGATCAGCGGGCCGTGCAGGTTCAGCAGCGCAATGACATGGGATTCGACTTCGGCAATATTTGGAACGGGCATAACAAGGCTTTCCTCATATTGCAGTAACAGGCGAGACCAGACTTCTCGCACCGGAATAGTGAGATTGCCAGCCGTGCCTGTCAGAAATCAATTGGCAGCAAGCTCCCTCACAAGCAATGGAACCGTTTCTGCCAGACCATCCTCCCAGCGCGGTAGCTTTATGCCGAACACGTCCTGCGTAAACGACATGTCCAGACGGGCGTTCAGCGGCCGGGAAGCAGGCGTCGGATAGTCGGCTGTCAGCACGCCTTCGACCTGCGCAAAACTACCCCCATGCCTGCGGCTGAGATCAAAGACTGCACGGGCAAGGCTAGCCCTATCTGTCTCTCCGTTGCCGGCGAGATGATAAATGCCCCATTGTGAAAAATGCTCTGAGCAGATCGCATCCGCCATCGCGAGCAACCCAGACGCGAGCGCGGGCGCATGCGTTGGAAAGCCGATCTGATCCGATACGACCGTCACTTGCTCTCGGGTTCGGGCCAGCGCCAGCATGGTGCGCACAAAATTGGCTGCATATTGCGAAAAAACCCAGGATACCCGCACAATCAGGTGCCTGTCCAAAGCATCGGCGACGGCGAGCTCTCCCCGCAACTTGCTATCCCCATAGACGCTGAGCGGGCGTGTCAGATCGTCCGGGCGATAGGGGCGCGCCAGCGTGCCGTCGAAAACACAGTCGGTCGACATATGGATGAAGGGAATACCGGCGCTGCGACACGCAATCGCCAAGGCGCGTGGGCCGTCCACATTCAGGCTTTCCGCCTCGACGGGTTCCGCCTCGGCCTGATCGACCTTGGTGAAACCGGCGGCATTGATGACCACGTCAGGTGCATGGCGGTCAATCGCACCCGTAAGGGAGGCAGGTCTCCGGAGGTCCAGTTCAGGTCGGCCCACATTGACCACCCTGCCTGCCCCCGCATGCGCAAGCGCCTGAGCCACCTGCCCGGTGCGCCCGATAACGAGAACCTTCTGAGCGGGCGAAACATGCATATTTCAACATTACGCCCGGTCAGCGACATGGCAACCGGCGGCTTATTCAACCGTGACGGATTTAGCGAGGTTACGCGGCTGGTCGACATCCGTGCCTTTAGCGACGGCGACAAAATAGGCCAGCAGCTGCAGAGGGATGGCCGCAAGGATCGGCATGGCAATCTCGTCGGCATCCGGCAGGCGGATAACATGATCGGCCCGGTTTCCGGCCAGCTTGATGCCCTTGTCATCGGAAATGAGGATGATACGGCCGCCACGCGCCCGCACTTCTTCGACATTCGAGAGCGTCTTCTCAAACAGGTCGTCATAGGGCGCGACCACAACGATGGGCAGGTCCTGCTCGATCAGGGCGATCGGGCCGTGCTTCAGCTCGCCTGCGGCATAGCCTTCAGCGTGGATATAGGACACTTCCTTCAGCTTCAGGGCGCCTTCCAGCGCGAGCGGGAAATAGCGCCCCCGGCCCAGGAACAGCACGTCTTTTGCCTTGGTCAGCGTCTGCGCAATCGCCTTGATCTCGGGCTGGGCTTCCAGCGCTTCGGACACCTTGCGCGGCAGCGAGAGCAGGCTTTTGACGTATTTCGCTTCGTCACCGGCCTTGAGGTGCCCGCGCGCCTTGGCGGCTGACAGGGCCAATACTGCCAGAACGGCCAGCTGCGCCGTGAACGCCTTGGTCGAGGCGACACCGATCTCAGGTCCGGCATGCGTCGGAACAATCGCCTTGGCCTCACGGGCAATCGAGCTTTCCGGCACATTCACGACAGCAATGGCGGGCGACTTGTTCTCGCGGCAATAGCGCAGGGCGGCCAGCGTGTCGGCCGTCTCGCCCGACTGGCTGACAAACAGCGCAGGGCCTGTCACCGGCAGGACCGGCTTGCGATAGCGAAACTCGGACGCAATGTCGGTTTCCACGGCCAGCTTTGCGATCTGCTCGAACCAGTATTTTGCCGTGTGGGCCGCGTAATAGGCCGTTCCGCACGCAATCGCGACGGCCCGGTCGGCCCCCGCAAAGATATCGTTCGCCGTATCTCCTGCCTGGATCGTCTGCGTCGCCTGGTCGATATAGGGCAGGATCGAGCGGGCCAGCGATTCTGGCTGCTCGTGGATCTCCTTCAGCATGAAGTGATCATACTCGCCGCGCTCGATCAGCGCGTCATTGACGGCTGACGTGACGCGCGGACGATTTACCCGGTCGCCGCGCGCATTGCGAATGTCGGCGCCATCGGGGCGCAGCACAGCCCAGTCGCCTTCTTCCAGATAGGTCACATCGCGGGTCAGCGGCGCCAGCGCGATGGCATCGGAGCCGAGGAACATCTCGCCCTGACCATAGCCAAGCACGAGCGGACTGCCGCGGCGCGCGCCCATCAGCACGCTCTCTTCACCGGCAAAGATCACGGCCAGGGCAAAGGCGCCCGTAAGCTGGCCAAGCGTGGCTTCAAACGCATCCACAGCGCTCAAGCCCTCGTCCATCTTCTGGGCGATCAGCTGGGCGATGACCTCGCTGTCGGTTTCGGACTCGAATACGCGGCCTGCCGCTTCCAGCTCGCTGCGCAAGTCACGGAAATTTTCGATGATGCCATTATGCACGATCGCGACATTGCCCGACATGTGGGGGTGGGCATTGGTTTCGTTGGGTTTCCCATGGGTCGCCCAGCGCGTGTGGGCGATCCCGGTCAGACCATCCATCGGCTCTTCTTCAAGACGGGCCTGCAGGTTGACGATTTTGCCCTTGGCGCGGCGACGCTCGACCTTGCCATGTGCCGAGATCGCAATGCCCGCGCTGTCATAGCCGCGATACTCCAGCCGCTTGAGGCCGTCGACCAGACGGTTCGCAACAGGTTCAGAGCCCGTTATCGCTACAATGCCACACATAATCTACCTCCAGGGAATCAGTGAGCCTAGATAGACCCCAGCATTCCGTCTGAATAATGACAGATTGTTGGAAATTGCGACAATCCGGAGGTATTCTCAGCCTTAACAGGCCATCCAAAGGATCACGCTGACTGTATAGCACTGCTTACAAGTGCGTTTCCTGTAAATCGCGCCCTTCCATCCCCACTCTAGGGCGACTAGCACGACAAAAACGAAACGAAGGACTGCCCCCCTTGGCCAAGATGACCCATCTCGACCGGCTTGAAGCCGAAAGCCTGCACATCATGCGGGAAGTGGCTTCGGAGTGCGAAAACCCCGTCATGCTCTATTCGGTGGGAAAGGATTCCGCCGTGATGCTGCATCTGGCGATGAAGGCTTTCTATCCGTCGCGCCCGCCTTTCCCCCTGATGCATGTCGATACGACATGGAAGTTCAAGGAGATGATCGAATTCCGCGACCGCAAGGCCGCCGAGATGGGAATGGACCTGCTCGTCCACGTCAATGAAGACGGCGTTCGTGACGGCGTCGGCCCCTTCACGCACGGCTCGGCCATGCATACCGACATCATGAAGACCGCCAGCCTCAAGCAGGCGCTCGACAAGTACAAGTTCGATGCAGCCTTTGGCGGCGCCCGGCGCGATGAGGAAAAATCCCGCGCCAAGGAGCGTGTCTTCTCCTTCCGCTCGGCCGAACACCGCTGGGACCCGAAGAAGCAGCGTCCCGAGCCCTGGAACCTCTACAATACCCGCATCCATCCCGGCGAAAGCATCCGCGTCTTCCCTCTGTCGAATTGGACGGAGCTCGATATCTGGCAGTATATCCGCCGCGAAAATATCGAGATCGTACCCCTCTATTTTGCAGCCGAACGCCCGGTCGTGACCTGGAACGGCGTCGATATCATGGTCGATGATGACCGCATGCCGGAGGAACTGGCGAAGACCGCCGTGATGAAGTCCGTCCGCTTCCGCACACTCGGCTGCTACCCGCTGACCGGCGCCGTCGAAAGCACGGCCTCAACACTTGAAGAGATCATCCAGGAAATGCTGCTGACCACGACGTCAGAGCGCCAGGGCCGCGTCATCGACGCTGACCAGGCCGCCTCCATGGAAAAGAAAAAACAGGAAGGCTATTTCTAGATGCGCCTCACCGACGACCTCATCGCCTCAGACATCGGCGCCTACCTGCAGAAGCACGAAGACAAGTCGCTGCTGCGCTTCATCACCTGCGGCAGCGTGGATGATGGCAAGTCGACCCTGATCGGCCGCCTCCTCTACGATTCCAAGATGATCTTCGAGGACCAGCTCGCCTCGCTCGAAGCCGATTCCAAGCGCGTCGGCACGCAAGGGGAGAATATCGACTTCGCCCTGCTCGTTGACGGCCTCGCCGCCGAGCGCGAACAGGGCATCACGATTGATGTCGCCTATCGCTTCTTTGCCACCGACAAGCGCAAGTTCATCGTTGCCGATACGCCCGGCCATGAACAGTATACGCGCAACATGGCAACCGGCGCCTCGACCGCCGATGTCGCCATCCTGATGATCGACGCGCGCAAGGGCATCCTGACCCAGACGCGCCGCCACAGCTTCATCACCACCCTGCTCGGCATCCGCCGCCTCGTGCTCGCCGTGAACAAAATGGATCTCGTCGATTACAGCGAGCAGGTCTTCAACGACATTGTCGAAGACTTCTACGACTTTGCCGACGAGCTGGCGACCGACCTCGAAATCCAGCCGATCCCGATGTCGGCCCTTGCCGGGATCAATATCACGGAAACGTCGCGCGAGACGGACTGGTATGACGGGCCGAGCCTGATGGACTATCTCGAAACCGTGCCAATCGGCGACAAGCGCCTGAAAGCCCCGTTCCGCATGCCGGTCCAGTGGGTCAACCGCCCGAACCTCGATTTCCGGGGCTTTTCCGGCCAGATCGCTGCGGGCACGGTCAAACCGGGCGACCTGATCAAGACACTGCCATCCGGGCGCCAGTCCACGATCACCCGCATCGTCACCGCGACCGGCGACCTTGACGAGGCGATCGCTGGCCAGTCGGTCACGCTGACCCTCGCCGATGAAGTCGACTCATCGCGCGGCGACGTCATCGTCTCGGCTGACAGTCCGGCCGAAGTGTCAGACCAGTTCCAGGTCCGCGTCCTCTGGATGAGCGACACGCCGCTCCTCCCCGGCCGGCGCTACCTGTTGAAAATCGGCGCCAAGACCGTGACCGCCACGATCAATGCCCCGAAATATGGCATCGACATCAACACGCTGAACGACATGCCAGCCAAGACACTGGAGCTGAACCAGATCGGCGTGACCACACTGTCGCTCGACCAGGCCATCGCGTTCGACCCCTATGACGAGAACCGCGAAATGGGCGGGTTCATCCTGATCGACCGCCAGTCCAATGACACGGTCGGTCTTGGCATGATCGACTTTGCCCTGCGCCGCGCCTCCAATATCCACTGGCAGGCCATCGATATCGACCGGTCCACGCTGGCTGAACAGAAGGGCCAGAAGCCGGCCGTTCTCTGGTTCACGGGCCTCTCGGGCTCGGGCAAGTCGACCATCGCCAACGCCCTGCAGAAGCGCCTCTTCGCGCTCGGCAAGCACACGTTCATCCTCGATGGCGACAATGTCCGCCACGGCCTCAACCGCGATCTCGGGTTCACCGATGTCGACCGCGTGGAGAACGTGCGGCGTGTATCCAACGTGGCGCGTCTGATGAGCGACGCAGGCCTGATCACGCTCGTCTCTTTCATCTCGCCCTTCCGTGACGAACGCCAGATGGCCCGAAACCTCATGGCAGACGGCGAGTTTGTCGAGATCCACGTCGATACACCGCTCGATGTGGCCGAGAGCCGCGACGTCAAAGGCCTCTACAAAAAGGCCCGCGCCGGCGAGATCAAGAACTTCACCGGCATCGACAGCCCCTACGAGCCGCCGCTCAACCCGGAACTGCGCATCAACACGGTCGGGCAATCCCCCGAAGACGCCGCCGAAACGATCCTCGACTTCCTGAAGGAGAAGGGATTCCTTTCGGACTAGGTCGCAGCGCCGGGTTTCCCCAACGTCCCGTCTCGAAATCCGCGCACGGGCGCGCTAAGCCCGTGCGCAGCAGAGATTTGTGAGATCAAGGGAGTATCAAATGGCCAAGGGAGACATGCCCGTCCTCGTCGGTGTTGGACAAAGCCTCAGCCAGTGGGACGGCACCAGCGGTCCTGACGGTGCGCCTTCGCCCCTCTCCCTCATGGTGGACGCCTCAAAGGCCGCGCTCGCCGATACAGGCGCGGCTGGCATTGCTGCCGCCATCGATACGCTGGCCGTGGTTCGCATCTTCGAGGACTCCATTGGCCGCGCGCCGCACCCTCACGGCCACAACACGAACCTGCCCGGCACGCTCGCCCGCGACATAGGCGCCAAGCCTGCCAAACTCATCTATGAAACCGTCGGCGGCCAGAGCGCGCAGGCCCTGGTCAACGAGATGGCTGCCCGCATCCATGCCGGCGAGGCTGAAGTGGCCCTCATCTCCGGTTCGGAAGCCAACCGCGCCTCCAAGGGCGCCCGCCGCCACAATGTCGAGATCAACTGGGCGGATGGCGATGATGCCGCCTATGAGGATCGGGGCATGGGCCCGATGATGCTCACCCGCGAAGAGATCAAGCATGGCCTGATCGCCCCTGCCTATTTCTACGGCCTGTTCGAGAACGCCATTGCCGCCCGCGAAGGCCGCACGCGCAGCGAGCATCGCCGCGCCATGGCCGAGCTGTTCCAGCCCTTCTCCGCCGTCGCTGCGAAAAACCCCTACTCACAGTTCCCCGTCGAACACAGTGTCGAATTCCTGTCGACGCCTTCGCGCGAGAACTATGAATATGCCGACCCCTTCCTGAAATGGTTCATCGCGCAGGACGCCGTGAACCAGGGCGCGGCGGCAATCCTGATGAGCGAAAGCAAGGCTGATGAACTCGGCATTCCCAGGGAAAAGCGTGTCTATCTCCACGGCGGCGGCGAAGCAGGCGACGATCATATCTCCGTGCGTCCCAAACTCGACGGCTCCTGGGCCATGGAACAGGCAACGTCCCGCGCACTCACTCAGGCGGGCGTGACCGCTGACGACATCGATCATTTTGACCTCTATTCCTGCTTTCCCTGCGCCGTATTCTCATCCGCTGCTGCCATGGGCGTGGACTGGAAAACCGATCCACGTCCGCTCACCCTGACCGGCGGCCTGCCCTTCTTCGGCGGCCCCGGAAACAATTATTCCCTCCACGGTATTGCCGAGATGGCCCATACGCTCCGCGCAGCGCCCGGACACCTTGGCCTCGTCCTTGCCAATGGCGGCTGGATGACCAAGGAAGCAGCCGGCGTTTACTCGACGGAGAAGCCAAAGGCGTTCCGTCCTGTTGCCCCCGCCGCCAAGGCCAAGACCCAGGTTGAAGTCCACCAGGCGAACGGCGAAGGCACGCTTGAGACCTTTACCGTCACCCATGGCAAGGCCGGGCCCGAGACCGGCATCATCTTCGCCCGTCTCGCCGATGGTCGCCGCACGATTGCCAAGGCAAGCCCTGCGGCCCTCGCCGTGCTGCGCGAAGAGGCCAGCCCGGTCGGCCGCAAGGTCAAAATCAATGTCGAAGACGAAGTCGGTACGTTCGATTTCATCTAGGAAGCAGCGCTGCTGCCTATAAAACGAACGGCGCCAGCACCAAGGGCAAGAGGCAGAGGCCAAGCGCGATCCATCGCGCCTTGCCCATGCCGCGCCAACTGTCGCGCAGGCCGCGTCGCCAGCCGGGCTCAGCCCGCTCGCTCTTGGTGATCCGCAGCGTATAGATCGCCACACCGGTGAGCGAGAGGCCCGTCAGGGCGAGGCCGAAGACAAACCAGATCGTCTTCGTCCAGTAGCCGCCAAAAGTGCCGAAGTGCAGCGGATCAGCGCCTTCGGCAATGCGCTGATGGGCGCTCAGCGTGCGCGGATCGATACGGCCCAGTAGATGCCCGTCACGGGCATCTACCCAGAAGGCGTCGACCCGTGGCCGAACAAGGATTGCACGGCCAGACTGGCCGTGCACCATGAAGGCCGGATATTTTTCCCGCGGCCAGATCACGCCCACGACACGATAGTCCGGCAGCTCGGACCGGACTTCGACCATCCCCCTATCAAGCGCCGCTGCAAGATCTGGCGCCAAAGGGAGTTCGCTCACAGGCTCAAGCTTTGGTCGCTGAGGGACAGGGGCACTGCCACCCCAGACCTCGATCAGATACCACAAGCCAGTGCATATCAGCACAAGGATGAACCAGATCGACCAGATGCCAGCCAGTCGGTGCACATCACCGATCACGGCCCGCAGTGTGCGCCCCCTCGGCCAGCGCAGGAACCCCCGCCACCAGTTCTTGTAAACGACAAAGGACGTTACCAGCGACACAAGCAGCAGTACCGCTGCGATCGCAACGATGGAAACGCCCCATTTCACCGGCAGCATGAGATGGCGGTGCGTATTGCGCAGGAAGCGCTGGAAGCCCGGCCATGCCCCCTCCCCCGTCACCTGCCCGGTACCGGGATGGACATAGACATGATGGGGATTGGCATCCCCCGGCGAGCGCACCAACGCATCAATCGCCGCCGCACCGTTCAAAGGCGCGTTGAGCGCAATAATCTCCGCCTCCGGATCGTACGCCATCACGGCCGCGGCCACTTCGCCCCAGCTTGCAGGTTGGGAAACACTCGCCGGGCTCACCCACATCGCAGGACGCGCGAGCCAGTCCATCTCATAGGAAAAGACCGCCAGCGTTCCGGTCAGAAACACGAACGCCAGAAAGAGCGACACCTGCAGGCCCGCCCATTGGTGCACACGCCACCACAGACGCGTGCGCCGCTTCCGAGGGCGTGCGCCGCCTGTCACCATTTGCGGCTGATTTCCAGGAACACTGAGCGAGGGTCGCCCGGAAAGTGCCCCGTGCGATCAATGAAGCCGCTTGACGCATAGGTCTCGTCAAACAGATTGTCGACGCGCAGCAGCGCCTTCCAGTCATCGATCTCATAGATGATCGAGGCATCGAAAATCATGTAGGGTCGCACCTTCTGCCCACTCAGGCTCTGGCGCACATCGACATAGTCGCCGCCAAAAGCGAACGCCGTTTTCCAGGCAGGCACCTGATAACGCGTCCAGAAGCCGACCGTATTCTTCGGCGCGTTGGCGAACGTGTCGCCAACATTGCTGTCAAGCGAGGACAGGTTATTCGTCTTCGTGATGCGGGCATCATTGTAGGAATAGGAGACCGTGCCCACCCAGTTCTGGGTGATGTCGGCCGTCAGGTCTGCTTCGAAGCCATCGCTGGTGATTTCACCGAACGCGACCTGGTCATCGACGCCGTCGCCGTCGACATCGCCGCGCGGGTCAGCCTGCAGCAGGTTTGTCTTGACGATCCGGTAGACCGACGCAGATGTCTGAATCCGCCCGCCCAGCAGCTCCGTCTTCACCCCGCCCTCGACGATCTCGCCTTCCGTTGGCTCAAACGGGCCGCCCGCCAGCGGGCTTTGCGCGCTGACACTCTGGGGTTCGAAACTGGTCGCCCATTGACCGAACAGCGAGACATCCTCACGGAGGCGGTAGACGAGCCCTGCCCGCCATGTGGTCGCGTCATCCTCGAACGTCGTGCCACCGACCCGGTCCTTGTCCTCGAACGTATCCTGACGAACGCCGACGACGGCTATCACCGGGCCAATCGTGGCTTCATTGAGCGCATAGAACCCGTAACGGGTCTGAACTGTCTCCGTAACCCGCGTGGCCGGATAGATATAGGTCGATGGATCCGTATTGCCGTAGACCGGATCCAGCAGGCTGAGCGGCGTAGGCAGCCCGATTGTTGCTGTCGTGCCACCGCTGATCGATACACCGGTAAAGTAGGCATCATTTCGGAACCAGTCCGCCCCCAGCAGAACCCGGTTGTCGATCGCCCCGAACCGTTTCGACCAGACCGCATTGGTGCCAAAGCTCACGCCCTCATTGCGCCTGTACTGATCGCGGAACTGCCGCCGGGAGGAATCGACAAGGTCGTCACCGTCGGAATCGAAGAGGCCGCTCGGCTCATGGTATTTCTGCTGCTCGGTGCCATCCATGTAGCGCACACCCGCATCGAGGGTCAGACCCTCAATCGGCTCGGCATAGAGCTTGGCCTGCAGCACGTTCGATTCAAGGTCGAGGAAGTCGGTCGGCTCGTTATGGTTCCAGCGCCGGTCCGCGAGGAAATTGCCGAGATCATCTGTCGGCACGCCGCGCAGCCGATTGCCATCAAGCTTCTGCTCATAGCGTGTCGCCTGCAGCACAAGGTCGGCCATGCCGAGATCGAAGCTAAGACCGGCATCATAGATATCCGTTTCGGAACCCGCATTCCGGCGCGGCCCGTTCTGGTCCTCGTAAAAAATCCCGAGCCGGCCTGCAGCCCCCTCCATAGGCAGAGCGCCCGTCACTTCGAGAGAGGCGCCCTTGCGGCCTTCCGTGCCGTAGACGGCAGAGGCTGTCGCGGCAAATTGCTCGCTTGGTTTCTTGGTCACATAATTGAACAGGCCGCCAGGCGCGCCAGCGCCATAGAGCATGCCGGCTGGCCCTTTCAGGAACTCCACGCGCTCCACATTGAACAGCTGCGGCACAGAAAAGCCCGCATAGGGGTCGCCCCTCAGGCCATCGAAAAAGTTCTCCTCCTGCCGGAAGCCGCGCGCTGTCACGCCGGCATAGCTGAAGACGCTGACGCCGGAGATGTTGCGGTACAGGTCCTGCGCATCGCGCGCCCCCTGATCTTCGATCAGCTGAGAATTGATGACCGTGATCGCCTGGGTCGACAGAAGCGGCTCGGTCGGCATTTTGCCTGAACTCGTCTCGTTCACCCGGTAAAGCTGCTGTGCACGCGATGTCACGATCACCGTTTCCTGCCGCAACTCATCGGCGTCACGTCCGCCCGATGCCTGGGCTTGCGCAACAAGGGCCGAAAGCGCGGTCCCTGCCATGAGAAGGCTGATTTTGTAGACAGCAGTGCGGTTGCGCATGTTGAAAGTCTCTCTGTGTTGACGTGTTTGAGGCGCCCTAACAGTTTTGAGAATAGTTCGCAACACTATTGAGAATGATTTTCAAGATCATTTGAGTGCGCGTTTAGCCTTCGCAGTTCATTGATGGTTTCCGCCCCCAGAAATGGTAATATTGGGGTCCGGAGACCGGTCCTCGACGCGGGCTGGGACAGGTTCTTCTGTGCATTTCTGGTCATCAGTCACCAGACAGGAACGAAGTCTCCCCGGAGACGTATACGCATATCAATATGGGGTTTAGGGATAATCCATGACTGAGTTCAAAGGGCGCGCGATCGTCACGTATGGCCGCAGCCTGATGGCTGTCGTGATTGCACATTCTCTTTCAAAACAAGGCATAGAAGTCATTACCTGTGATAGCGTGGGCATGACGGCTGCCTCGTTCTCGCGCTTCACTGAGGGTAATTTCGTGCATGCCGACCAGGCCGACGATCCCCGTCGCTACCTTGCCGACATGGTTGCCCATGTCCGTGAACTGAAGCCCAAGGATGACAGACCGTATATTCTCATACCGACATTCCGGGACGGTAAATTCCTCTCCGAGCACCGCGACAAGTTCGACGGCCTGATCACGCTCGCCGCTGCCGACTTCACGTCCATCGACCAGGTCGATCCCAAGCAGCATCTTGTCGAAACGCTGAAACCACTGGACATCGCCGCCCCTAAAACCTTTACGCCAACCAACGCAGAAGACGTGAAAGCGGCTGTTGCCGAACTTTCCATGCCCGCCCTCATCAAGGCCGTGGATGAGGTCGGCGGACGCGGCATCGAGTTCTTCCAGGACAAGGACAAGCTCCTCAAACGCGCGATCGAACGCGTTGCCAAGGAAAACCCGCCGCCCCTGCTGCAGCAAGCCGCGACCGGCGAGGACTATTGCCTGGGGGTGCTCTACGAGAACGGCGAGTTGCGCGCCCACATGGCCTATCACAACCTCCAGAACATGCCCTCCGAGGGCGGCGCTGGTGCCATGCGGGAAACCATCGACGACGCCCCGTTTATCCGCGCGGCCAACACATTGATGAAGGCCGTCGGCTGGAACGGCATCGCCGAAATCGACTTCATGTGGAGCGGCGATCCGGACGAAGAACCCGTGATCATCGAAGTCAATCCGCGCTTCTGGGCAGGTCTCTTCCAGAGTGTCGAATCCGGCGTGGACTTCCCCTGGCTGCTCTATCACCTCTTCGCCTATGGAACTGTCCCTGAGGCAGCGGAAGCCGTTATCGGCACCAAGACACGCGTTCCCGTCGCCTGGGCGGCTGGCGCGATCAAGCAGGCCCTGTCGGCCGAAGTCGATACGGAAGGCGCGAAACAGTCTGTCCGCCAGATGATGGACCATGTTGAAAAGGGTGAACTCAAAAGCGCGTTTGCATCGCTCAAGTCCGCCTTCGGCAAGGCGACCAATCTGGATGAGGCCATTTCGCTGCTGCGCGTCCAGTCCCGCAATGCAAAAGACGCAAAATCCGAACTCATGCTGTCGGAAGATCCGATGACATCCCTTGGCATATTCTTCATCCTGAGCTCGCTCGCCCGTCATGGCAAACTCCCGCCGGAAGTGACGGACTGATACGTATGTCGGATTCGCCAATTGTCGGCATCACCAAGCCCGAGGATGATGACAACCTCGCCTATGCGGCGATAGCCCTCGCGGTGCGGATGGCAGGCGGCACTCCCGAACGACTGACCTCCGGCATGTCCTGGCGCGAAGCAGCAGTGGACGCGCTGATCATCGGCGGCGGTTCCGACATATTCCCACCTCACTATGATCAGGAGGCCATCGAAGGGGCGCATTACGATCATGGCCGCGACGAAATGGAAATGTTCTGGGCCCGTACAGCCCGTGACTCGAACCTTCCCACGCTGGCCATCTGCCGTGGCGCCCAGGTGATGAATGTGGCCAGTGGCGGAACACTCCACCAGGCCCTTGAAGGCGTCTATGACGACGTGGATTATCCCTCCACCCTCCCCGGCCACATCCTCTACCGCAAGACCATCGATACGGAAGACGGAAGCCTTGTCCGCGACATTCTTGGCAGGGCCACGACAAGGGTAAACTCCATCCACAAGCAGGCCATCGCCAAGCCCGGCAAGAACCTCGTAGTGACGGCAAGGGAGCGCAACGGCGTCATACAGGCGATTGAGGACCCCAGAAAGGCCTTCTATCTCGGCGTCCAGTTCCATCCGGAATTTCTGACCTATCGCGGCCAGTTCCGCAGGATCTTCGAACGCCTCGTTGCTGCAGCGCGCGAGGCGAAAATTCAGCCCGCCTGACAGCAGAGATAAGCTTGCCCCTTCCCGCAACTTCGATAAGTCTCAGGCCATGACTCAAGCATTCAAGACATTCGGAGTGATCGGCGGCGGCGCCTGGGGCACAGCCATTGCGCAAATGCTTTGCCGCGATGAACAGGACGTTATCCTCTGGTGCCTCGAGCAGGAAGTCGCCGATGCAATCAACACCGCGCATGAAAACACACTGTTCCTGCCCGGCGTGGCATTGAAACCGGCCCTACGCGCAACGACCAGCCTGGCCGATCTCTACGACCTCGACGCCCTGTTTGCCGTTGCACCGGCCCAGCATACCCGCAAGACGCTTGCCGCCCT
>JAHJYW010000020.1 GCA_018827375.1 Alphaproteobacteria bacterium | reverse complement strand
GACCGGTCCGCCGGTGCCCCCATGGCCAGCGACAGGGCATCAAGAATGATCGACTTGCCGGCCCCTGTTTCGCCCGTAAGCGCGGTGAAGCCAGCGCCCGGCTCAATGTCCAGGCGGTCAATCAGAACGAAATCGCGGATCGAAATGGACAGGATCATGCCTGTTCCAATACCATTGGAACAAAGCAAGAACAATACGCTTTTTCGTTAACGCCGTCAGATCACTGCGCAAGCCTGTTCAAGCCACGCCTTCACATCGCCTTCCAGCTTGTCAGACAGCACATCCTGCACGCGCGCATGATAGGCATTGACCCAGTCCCGCTCGGCTTTCGACAGCATATCGACCACGATCAGGTCCCGCGCCAGCGGCGCCCATGTCAGGCATTCAAAGCCCATCATGTCGATCTCTCCGCCCGGAATGGCGGCTGGCGGCGTGATGTATTGCAGGTTCTCGATGCGGATGCCGTAGGCGCCTTCGCGGTAATAGCCCGGCTCGTTCGAGACGATCATGCCGGGGGCGAGCGGTACGGCGTTCCAGGGCTTCGCGATGCGGTGCGGGCCTTCGTGGACACCGAGATAAACGCCGACGCCATGGCCTGTACCATGCTGGTAATCGAGACCAGCCTGCCAGAGTGCGTGACGCGCCAGCACATCAAGGTGCGTGCCGGTCGTCCCTTTCGGGAACCGCACGGCAGCAAGCGCGATATGGCCCTTCAGGACCAGTGTATAGTGGCGGCGCATGTCGTCGCTCGCCTTGCCGATCGGCACGGTGCGCGTGACGTCCGTCGTGCCGTCGAGATACTGGCCGCCCGAATCCACGAGGAACAGCGAATCGCGCTCAAGCACACGGTTCGACGCAGTCGAGACCCTGTAGTGTGGCAGGGCGCCGTGAGGGCCAGCGCCTGAAATCGTCGGGAAGGAAAGATCGTTGAGGCCAGCATATTCCTCACGGAAGGCTTCCAGCTTCATCGCGGCGTCAATCTCGGTGACCTTGCCGCTCTGCGCTTCGGTATCAAGCCAATGCAGGAACTTGGTCAGCGCCACGCCGTCACGATTATGCGCTTCGGTGGTGCCGGCAATTTCTGCCGCGTTCTTGCAGGCCTTCGGCAGGGCGACCGGGTCGCGTTGCTTCAGCACAGTGGCGCCCGCCGCTTCCAGCGTATCGAAGAACCAGGCCGAAGCCACATCCGGATCGACACTGACCGTCTTGCCCTTCAGGTCACTGAGGCCCGCTTCGAGTTCAGAGAGCGGGCGCAAGGTCACGCCATTGCCGAGATGCGTACGGAGGGCATCGCTGACCTTCACTTCATCCAGGAACAGCTCTGCCGACCCGTCGGCGCGCACAATGGCACGGCCAAGCGGCAGCGGGGTGCAGCTGACATCGCCGCCGCGAATATTGAAGGCCCACGCGACCGAGGCTGGCGACGTGATGACCGTCGCGTCGGCCTTGTCAGCTTTCAACGCTGCGCCAAGGCTTGCGCGCTTTTCAGCATGTTCGACGCCTGCAAACGCCACATCATGGGGCACGACAGGCGCGGTTGGCTGTTCCGGACGGCCTTTCCAGGCGCGGTCGATTGGATTCTCGGCAACGGCGACGAGATTGGCCCCGGCAGACTTGGCCGCTGACTTGAGCTGAACCACTTCATTGGGGCTGATCAGGCGTGGGTCATAGCCAATGGTCTTGCCGGTCATGTCCTGCTGAGCGAGCCAGCCGAAAGCGCCAGGCTCAGGGATGTTCTGTATCTCGAACAAGTCCGGGTCGGTCTGGTCTGCCGCCTGGATCGTATAGCGTCCATCTGCGAACAACACGGCGCGATCGGTGAAGACGAACGCATTGCCGAACGAGCCGGTGAAGCCGCTGACCCATGCGAGGCGCTCATTGGCGTCCGGCAAGTATTCGTTCTGGTATTCATCATCATGCGGCACATAGAGGCCGTCGAGATTCATTGCGGTAAGCTCCTTGCGAAGGAGCGGCAAGTGAGCGCGGCCGTCTTGCGGCCCGCCCTTGATGTCAAATGTCTGTTTCATGGATGCTGTCTTAACGCTGCGCAGCCCCCTTGGAAAGACGCCTGCCGCTCACAGCGCCGTGTCAGCCAGGCTTGCGGAAGACCAGCGTGGACCAGCCATCCTGCTTGATGCGATGCTGGAAACTGAGGCCACGCGAGGCGAACGCGTTACGCACAGGCCCTGCCTGATGGTGCAACAGGCCTGAAAGGATGATCGTACCCCCGGGCGCCGTAAGCGGTGCAATGGTCGGTGCAAGGCCGATCAGCGGCTTCCTCAGGATATTCGCGAAAACAGTATTATACGGCCCGCCCTGCCGGATGCGCGGCGTATTGGCGCCTGTAATGTGCAGCGCCGTGAAGCCCGACACATGGTTTTTCTCGGCGTTTTCGTTGGCAACGCGGACGCTGTCGAAATCGATATCCGTACCGATGGCTGACTGGGCACCCGCCTTCATCGCAGCGATGGCAAGCACACCCGAACCGGTACCGAGATCCAGCACCTTGCCGATGGCGCGGCGGCGGCGGACTTCATCCAGCGCTAGGAGGCAGCCGAGCGTCGTTCCATGGTGGCCCGTGCCAAAGGCAGGGCCAGCTTCAATCAGCACAGCGATCTTGCCGGGCGATGTGCGCGCCAGGGCGTGGCTGCCGGCAACAATGAAGGGACCAGCCGCGACTGGTGGCAGGCCTTCGAGCGAGAGGGTGACCCAGTCGCGGTCCTGCAGCTCTTCAATGCGGGCGATCAGTTCCGGCGCGGATTCGGTGATGATCGCGACGCATTCCTCGGCCTCTTCAAGGGTCTCGCAGAAAGCGTCGAGGCGCCACGCAAGGCGGCCGTCTTCCTTGGCATCAACGGCACCTGCAGGCGACGGATCGGCCCAGGCGAGCGCGTCCCATGCAGTTTCGATTGGCGCGCGGGCGCCTTTAGCTGTTATCTGGTACATTGCGCAGCCGCTTAGCAGCGAAGCGGCAACTGCGCCAGAGGTGTGATTGAAAGGGGATGCAGCACATGCGGTGGATCGGTGTCGTCGGAGCAGCGTGGACCTTGATGGGTTGCGCCATGGCGCAAACGGGCGGTGTGAGCGCGCAGGACGCCAACTGGCGGCGCGTCGAACCGGAAAACCTTGTCATCCTCGAAACGACAACAGGCCCCGTCGCCATTGAGCTGGCCGCCGATGCCGCGCCTGCGCATGTTGCCGAATTCAGGCAGGCGGTGCGCAGTGGCGTCTATGTCGGTGAGTATTTCTACCGGGTCGTCGAAGGCCATGTGGCGCAGGCCGGCCTTGAATTCGAACAGCGGCTGGGCGACTGGCCGCTCCTGCCGCTGGAAGCAGAACGTACCGTTCCTGCGGAAGGGTTTGCTCCCCAGGGCAATGCCGATCTCTTTGCCGAGACTGCTGGCCACCGTGACGGGTTCGCCGCTGGACGCGAAGCCGAGCAGGAATGGCTGATGAACTGCCCCGGCGCGCTCGGCATGGCCCGCGACGCGGCGCCGGACACAGCTTCCATTGAATTCTTCATTCCCCTGGCGCCGCGGCGCTACCTTGACCGGAACTATACCGTATTCGGCCGGGTGATTGACGGCATCGACAATGTTCACCGCCTGAAACGGGTCGATCCTGTCGACGAAGGGGGCATTCCGGAATTCTTCGACAAGGGCGAAGACGCCGCAAAAGCTGCCTTTGCCGCGCGGGCCGACCGCCTCGCAAGCAATGAAATCCTCAAGGCCTCGCTGGCAGCGGACCTGCCTGAAGCATCACGTCCGGCTTACGAGGTGATGGTGACGCCGAGTGCCGAATGGGAGGCCCTGAAGCAGTCGAAGCGGGACTATTCGGGCATACCTGCCGTCGTGCATGTGCCGCCAAAGGTACTTGATGTGTGCAGCCTGCCGGTGCCTGCGCGCCGCGTTGCAGCCGGGCCCGCCCAATGAGCGCTGGCATCCCGTTCACAACAAGCCAGACCCTGGCAGGCCTGCCCGGGATCACGCATGGATTTTTCGGGCGTCGGGGCGGCGTATCGACCGGCCTCTATGACAGCCTCAATGTCGGCGAAGGCTCCGGAGACAAACCGGACAATGTCGCCCGCAACCGCATGCTGGTTGCTGCGACGCTCGGCGCGCGGGAGCTGCTCTCCTGCTACCAGGTCCATTCTGCCAGCGTCGTCCCGGTCGACGCCCCCTGGACAGAGCGCCCGCAGGCGGATGCGATGGTCACCGACAGGCCGGGGATCGGCCTCTGCATCCTGACGGCCGACTGCACACCTGTCCTGTTTGCCGATGCCGAAACCGGCATTATCGGCGCGGCGCATGCCGGCTGGAAAGGCGCCCTTGGCGGCGTGCTTGAGGCCACCGTCTCGGCCATGACGCGCATGGGCGCGGAGCGTGCTCGCATCCATGCCGCCATCGGCCCGACCATCGGACAGGCCAGCTATGAAGTCGGCCCGGAGTTTCGCGACACGTTCATGGCAGGCTCGGCCGGCAGCGAGGTTCTCTTCCTGCCCGGCAAAGGCGACCGATTCCAGTTCGACTTGCCGGGCTTCGTGCGCCAGCGGCTGGATGCGGTTGGTCTGGGCGGGGTTACCGACATCGGCCACGATACTTGCGCGCTCGAAGATGTGTACTTTTCAAACCGGCGGCGAAATCATCGCGGTGAGGCTGATTATGGCCGCAACGGCTCGGTGATCATGCTGGCGGGCTGAGACGCAACCTAAAAGTGCCCTGAATGCACCCCGGGCATGTTTCTGGGGTCTATTGCGAAATCAGCGGCGTTTGCAGGTTGCGACTCGCGGGGCTTTGTTACAAAAGCGACACGGGTGGCGGGTAATCAAGGCTGATAGATCCATGAAACTACTGTCGTGCAATGCAAACCGCCCTTTGGCTGAGGCCATCGCCGACTATCTGGACATGCGCCTGACGCGCTCCGAAGTGAAATCCTTCGCCGACCAGGAAATTTTTGTCCGCATCGACGAGAATGTTCGCGGCGAAGATGTCTTCGTGATCCAGTCGACTTCCTACCCCGCCAATGACAACCTGATGCAGCTGCTGATCTGCATGGATGCCCTGAAGCGGGCATCTGCGCGCCGCATCACGGCCGTGATCCCCTACTTCGGCTATGCCCGGCAGGATCGCAAAACCGACGGACGCACGCCTATTTCGGCGAAGCTTGTCGCGAACCTCATCTGCTCGGCAGGTGCTGACCGGGTGCTGACAGTGGACCTGCACGCAGGCCAGATTCAGGGCTTCTTCGACATTCCGACCGACAACCTGTTTGGTGGCCCCGTGATGGTCGATGACATCAAGGAACGCTTCCAGAAGGACAAGATCATCGTCGTCTCGCCTGACGTCGGCGGTGTGGTGCGCGCACGCTCCCTTGCCAAGCGGATCGATGCCGATCTTGCCATCGTCGACAAGCGCCGCCCGGAAGCTGGCAAGTCGGAAGTGATGAACATTATCGGTGAAGTGAGTGGCGCCCGTTGCATCATGCTTGATGACATGTGCGACAGTGGCGGAACCCTCGCAAATGCTGCAGCGGCGCTGAAGGACCACGGCGCCGTTTCCGTTTCTGCCTATGTCACGCATGGCGTGCTGTCGGGTGAAGCCGTAAAGCGGATCGAAGGCTCCGTGCTCGATGAACTGGTGATGACCGATACGATCCAGCCTTCGGCATTGGCTCTCAAGTCGAAGTCGATCCGGGTTCTCCCGATCGCGCCGCTCCTCGGTGAAGCCATCCGCCGCATCGCCAACGAGGAAAGCGTCTCGAAACTCTTCGACCGCTAGAGACGGAAAGCGGCGTTTTCGCTTCTGGAAAACCGGCCAAAATTCCTAGCCGAGTCCATGTTCAAGCCATGCCAGAATTGTCCCGGCAGGTGGAAACCTGATTACGTTAAAACACTTGGGGAATAGACGTTTACTCGACCGTCCAGCCGTGCGGCGTGCGACGGGCGTCGAGCGTGAGCGGTTCGCCGTCTGGCCGGGGGCGCAGGGTGGGCTTTCTGCGAGCACCCGCAAAGCGCATGACCAAGGCGGCGCCAGCAAGAATGAGCCCGGCAAATGCGGTCATCACGGCAAACATGCCGGCAGCAGCCAGAAGCAGCATGCCGATCATCACCTGGATGAAAAGCGCGATCCCACCGCGCGCGGCGCCAGCGAAATTGAAGGGAAACAGACCTGATGCGTTTTGTGTCATGACAGTTCCTTCTATTACATACCAAGATGGCTGCATCATGGCATCGCGTCAATCACGCTTGCTGCGACGGATAAGCCATTCGCGGGAACTGCCTAGTCGGGACGCACCAGCAAGCCACGTTCCGTGCGGATCTGGGCATAGGCGGCCGTGATCGACGCGGCCTTGGCATGCGCGGCATCCTCGAATTCGCGCGGGGCACCAATGTGCACGACGCGGTCAGGATGATTGTCGGACATTAACTGACGATAGGCCGCGCGGATGGATTTGAATTCCGCATCATGGGGCACACCGAGAATGTGGTAGGGATCATCGCGGTCCGGTCCGAGATGGCTCGCCTTTATGCGCCGAAACGTCGCTTCGCTGAAGCCGAACGCGACGGCCACGGTGGCGAGGAATTGCATCTCGGCATCGGTGACAACGCCATCGGCACCAGCGATCTGGAACAGGCCATCAAGCACGCCTTCGAGCAGGCAGGGCCGGTTCTTGTACTTTTTGCCGATGCGGCGGGCATAGCTTTCATAACCGCGCACGGTCTGACGGGCGATATTAAAGACGCGGCGCACATTGTCGGCATCTTCAGGCGCCGCGCGGAAAACGCGCGAGAAAACCATGATTTCCCGATCAGTGACCGCCCCATCGGCCATGGCGAGCTTCGCGCCGAGGCCCACCACTGCCGCCGTGAAGCCGACATCGTTCGGGTCAGGTGCGCAATCAACGCCGTCGGGCTCGGGTTCGGATGAATCCGGTTCAAATGGGCGGTGTCCGCCCTCCAGCAGTCGTGACCATAGGTTCATCTTGCCTGCTTATAGCAGGAATTCCGCAAAATGTGAGTGAGCTGGACTGACTTATGCGTGAAGCAAATGCGCGCAGATTGACGCAAGGTTAACTGCCGCGCGCCTCGACCGCCTGTTTCAGCTCTGCAATCTCGGCGCGCAGGGCGCTAAGAAGCTTAACGATCTCGCCGCGCTGGCCTTCGGCCTCGTCGAATTCTTCTTCGATTTCGTCCTCGATTTCGTGAATGCCCTCTTCCAGTAGCGCTTTCTGTTCAGATGCCAGCGCATCCACCACCAGGGCAATGAACAGGTTCAGGATGGCAAAACTGGCGATGAAAATGAAAATGAGGAAGAAAATCCACGCATAGGGATTGCCGTCATCAATCACCTTCTGCGCCACTTCAAACCGCCAGCCATCCATCGTCATGACCTGGAACAGCGAGTAGGCCGACTTGGGCAAGTCACCAAAGAGCTGGGCAACTTCGGGATCATCTGTATCGCCAAACATATTAGTGGCCATGACCGCGCCGACATATGTCACCAGGGCAAGCACGGCGAAAATGGCCCCCATGCCCGGCAGCGCCTTCATCAGGGCCTCGGTGATACGTTTCATTACCGGCACGATGTGCAGAAGGCGCAGGATACGCAGTACCCGCATGGCGCGCAGAACGCTGAAGGCGGCCCCACCCGGCGCCATCGATACCCCGACCACCACGAAGTCGAACCAGTTCCAGCCGGACTTGAAGAATTGCGTGCGATAGACGACCAGTTTCAAACCGATCTCGACAACGAACACCCACGTGACCGCATGGTCGAACACTTCCATCGCGAGGACGGCGCCGCGGGGCAGCTTGGCGTGATAGGTCAGGATGCCCAGAACAATCGCGTTGATGACAATCAGCACGGTGATGAGATGACGGAACCATGGGCGCTCGATCTCGCGTTCGAGCCGGAAGTTGCTGGTCTCGTGATCAAGTGTAGCGCGCGTCATGCCTGAATCTCCGTCCCCGACAGGCGTTTTTGCCTGCATTGACGCGCCATGCCAATTGCCGAGTGTAAATCAGTCGGCAGAAGTCGTCGTATCGGACACAATCAGCCACGCGCCGTCGATCTTGCGCATGACCAATGTGTACAGCCCTGATGGCCGGTCGCCGTCGCGCTCCAGCATCCATGCGCCATGGGCAATGGCCGCATCCGGCGACAGGATCACGATCTCATAATCTGTCGTACTCAGATTGCCCATCAGCTCGGGCGTGCCATAGACCCGGTGATAGCGCGCATTGGTCTCGTCCCAGCCGCGGGTGATGTTACCGCCGGAGGCAAAGCGCAGTTCCGGCGAACGCCAGTAGCCATCCATGAAGGCATCAATATCGCCGCGGTTCCAGGCCGTGTCCTGCGCATTGAGCACGGACACGATCGCCGCCATTTCAGCCGCGGCGTCCACCGCCTCTACCGCAGAGACCGGCGCAGGCGACGGTGCATTTGATGTTGCACAGGCTGCCAGCGGCAGTGAAAGGGCCAGAGCGGCCATCATGTATTTCATGTCGTCTCTCCGCGTACACAGCAGGATATGCTGGAACCACCTTAGCCATGTTCCTGAAACGTAAAAGGCCCGGCACGTCATGAAATGAACGTGCCGGGCGGCTCCTGGCTTACCGCCGGGGTGGACGCGGATCACCAAGAGACTCTTGGGGCCTATTGGTCCTCGATCTTCAGGTCGAGCTGGGAACCGATGTCGATGTCCGGTTCAGGCTCAAACTCGCTTTGCGTCCGCGTTTCAACTTCAAGATCAGCGTCACCCTGTGCCTCCACGTCGGCGTTGGCTTCGGCCGCCGCTAGAGCATCAGCGGTTTGTTCCACCGTAAGGTCGGGCAAATCCGTTTCGACTTCATTCCGTGACTCAAGTTCAAGAACGTCATCGGGATAGGGTTGGCCATCGGCCATGATATCAGCGCCCGTCTCCATGCTTGGCGGATCAATGTCGATTGAAGCGTCCGTAGAAGGCGTCGTGGTCGTATCGATGCCTGAGACCTGCGCATAGGCAGGCATGGCAAGGACAGCCAGAATGGCGGCAGTTGCGGTGAGTGTGCGTTTCATGACGAGGCTCCGTTTGCTGGTCCTGCGTCATTGACGCCCGACTGCCTGCAACGGTTCCTGCCGCCTGAAAAATGCCCCGAAAGCGCCCACTTTCGCCGTCAGGCAATCAATGAAGCTCGGCTTCCTTGCTTGCGGGCGTCTCATCCGGGGCAGCAACCGCTTCAGCCTCGTCACCTTCGATGACGACTTCATCCACATCCTTCGTCGCCTTGCGGCGGCCAAGCGGACCGCGGATATCGGCATGCCGGTCATACTGCATATTGTAATATTCATGGGCCGTATGGGTCAGCGGCTGCGGCGTCAGGTGCAGGCCATAGGTCCGCAGGCGTTCAACAACCTCATCGCGCAGGTACATGCCCGGCAAGGCATCCTGCGTGAAACCGTGAGTCTTCATCCAGTCGCGAACATGCCAGCTGCGGACCGTTCCAGCGTCGGATGGACGTGCGCCGTCATGCACTTCCCACATATAGAGGGTGGCAATGCCGTTGATGACCGCATCCATTGCATCATCCAGCGCCGCAGCCGGGTCGCGGCCCTGGGCGAGGACCGCGCGCAGGCTCATCTTGCGGGCTTCAAGTTCCTGATAGGTCGCGCCGACCACCGCAATCGCGTTACGATTGGCGCGGATCATGGTGGAATTGACGCCGTCGAGCTGGGGATGGCGGATCGGCAGGAGCGCGTCCGGTCCGGCCTCATGATTGGCAGCGAGCTGGGCCACTTCCGTTACCATGCGCTGCAGGTTGATGCGCAATTCGTGGCTGACGCCCTCCAGCGCAGACTTTGCACCAGCTAGCTCATCATCACGCACACGCCAGAGCTGCCAGGCGATCAGCAGTGCGGCCGCGATCAGCAGGCCGAGGCCGCCGGTTAGGAATGTATAGAAATCCGACTCGCTCATTCTGAGGTCCCCTTCAATCGCCCAGCCGCCTCCCAAGGCCAACCATCGGTCAATTGAAAGGAAACCTTAACCTTGCAAAGCCCGCCCTGCAATCACTTGCAGTTTTGCGACCACGGCGGGGTCGCGGGCCTCTGGCGCCGTGATGAGCGCATGATCAAGGCACGTATCGACACCATCCGGTGATGGCGTACGCTCCGTTCCGTTCAGGGATTCCGCCAATTTGACCACGGCCTTACGCGCAATCGCGCTGTTCTGGCCCATGATTTCCAGCACGTTTGTCACGCTGACAGCCTCTTCTTCCTCGCGCCAGCAATCATAGTCGGTGACCATGGCAAGGGTCGCATAAGGGAGTTCAGCCTCGCGGGCGAGCTTGGCTTCGGGCATGGCCGTCATGCCGATCACGTCGCAGCCCCACTGGCGATAGAGCTTTGACTCCGCCAGTGACGAGAATTGCGGGCCTTCCATGGCGAGATAGGTGCCGCCGCGGTGCATTTCGGCGCCAACAGCTGAGGCAGCATCCCCCGCAAGCGCAGACAGACGGGAACAGACCGGGCGCGCCATGGAGACATGCGCGACCATTCCCGGACCAAAGAAGGTGGACTCCCTTGCCACCGTGCGGTCAATGAACTGGTCCACGGCGACGAAATGGCCCGGAACATATTGTTCCTTGAGGCTGCCGCAGGCCGATATGGACAGGACGTCCGTGACCCCGGCCATCTTCAGCGCAGCGATATTGGCGCGATAGGGCACGGTAGACGGCGTCAGACGGTGCCCCTTCCCGTGGCGTGGCAGGAAGACCAGTTCCACATCGCCGATGCGCCCACGCACCAGCTTGTCCGATGGGGCGCCCCACGGGGTCTCAACTGTCTCCTCGCGTCGATCCTGCAGGCCATCAATAGCGTAAAGGCCTGAACCGCCGATGATGCCGAGCGTCCATTTCGTCATGTGTCTGTCCTGAAAATCTTGCGCATCCCGAAGGGTGGCGGGGAAAGCGGGTTGGGTGTCGTCAGCTCAACATCATCCGCACGTATGTAATCAAGCGCTTCATAGAACACGATCAGGCGAGGTTGATCTGACCTTATGGCGAGCTGTGCGCCTTCTGCCTTGCGCAGGCGGCCCATCCGCTCCAGTTCGGCGAGAATGACGGCGCCAATGCCCTGCCCCTGGAAGCCCGGCAGCACACCGATCCGCTTGATCTCGATCCACTCGCCCTGTCCATCCGGACCCGAAACAGGAACGAACCGGCCTGAGCCGATTGGCTCACCATCCTTTTCAAGGACGACACCACCACCGTTCGCAAGCTGGGCCTGGACGCTCTCGGGCGTTTCACGAAAGACGGTGGATTCAGCGCTGACACGGCCTGTCCAGATACGGCGCGTCAGGGCTTCAATCAAAAAGCCGTCCGCCACGGTCGCGTGGCGGACGGCTGAATTTTGTGCCTTGGCGGGCAAGGAGCCTAGTGCTCGACCTTGCGCCAGATGCGCTTGTACGAGAACCAGAGCAGGATCGACAGGATGCCGAGATAGATCATGACCGGAAGGCCAAGCGACTTGCGCGTGATCTGCTTCGGTTCGCTGGCCCAGGCCAGGAACTGAGCCACATCATGGGACATCTGTTCTGTGGTCGACTCGGTGCCATCAGCAAAGGTGACGCGGCCAGGTGGCAGTTGCGGGCCCATTGCGAGGAAGCCGCCGGGAGGCGCCTTGCGCGGATCGCCCTCATACTGCGGGGTCGTGTCGCCCGCCATGAATGGGTTGTAGTATTGTCCAGCAGGCTGGATCAGCACGCCAGGTTCGCCGTGCTCACCTTCAGCTGCTTCGTGGCCACCCATATGAAGCTTGGAGACGTCGATAATTGTCTGTGTTTCAGCAGGCGTCGACACTTCAGCAACATCGTCGCTTGGATCATCGGGCGTGCCATTGTCCGACGCAGGCGTCGTAACGGTTGCCGGTGTCACTTCGCGCTGGCTGATCGCATCTGCCTGCGGATAGCCGGAGAGGAGGCTGTAGACATAGCTGGCACCGCCATGGCGCGCCTTGACGATCACCGAGAGATCCGGCGGCGCTGCGCCGTTATTGGCGGCGCGCGCGGCGTTGTCATTGGCGTAAGGCGAGCGGAACTGGTCAGCTGGCATTGCCGGTCGGAAATCATAGTCACCAACTTCATTAGGTGTTGGGCTCTGAATTTCGACATCTGCGGCAAGCGCTTTGACGAACGGGTTATCGTTCGGATTCGGAAAATCAGCATCGTAGAACGGGCCGCCCGGCTCGCCGAGGTTACGATAGCTCAACAGCTTCATCGAATGGCAGGACGAGCAGACTTCACGGTAGACCTGATAGCCGCGCTGGACGGACGGCATGTCGAACTGGCCGGTGATACCGTCGAACGGCCAACCACCTTCTGGCTCATGCGGGTGAGCGGCAGCGCCGCCTTCGGCATGCGCCATGGCTGCGAGGCTGAGGCCGGCAAGACCGGCAGCGAGGATGCGGAACGCTTTCATGGAATTCCCTCGAGGCTCCCTATTCGGCCGGAACGGCGGTGGCTGTCGACGCCTTGTGGCGCTTGAGCACGGATTTGTTGATGGATTCCGGCAGTTCCTTCGTCTTCTCGGTCAGGCCGATGAAGAACAACATGAAGAAATACCCGAAATAACAGATCGTCAGAATCAGTGAGAGCTGGGCGAACTGGAAGGTCGGCGGAGCAACAGCAGCCAGTGACGGACTTGCATCCTCGGGGAGGCTGGCCATGAAGCGCTTGGCGTCAAGATAGGCTTCGCCGCCACCCTTGTACTCGCTGGTCGCTTCCTGACCATTCTCTGTATAGCTGACGACGAGGATCTTGTCGCCCTGAAGTGCCGGGATAACCGCGGCGTCAGGCGCCTTGGCACCACACCAGCCGAGCAGAAGGCAGACCACGACGAAGCCGAAGAAGAACTGACGGGCCACCGGACGGTAGCGCATCGATTTGACTTTCGACGTGTCGAGCCATGGCAGCACGAACAGGATGGCGATCGCGGCGAACATGAAGATAACGCCGAGGAGCTTGGCCGGGATCGGACCCAGATCGAACGTGATGGCACGCAGGATCGCGTAGAACGGCAGCATGTACCATTCAGGAACGATGTGCGCCGGCGTCACCAGCGGGTTGGCTTCGATAGCCTGGTCGGCATGGCCGAGGGCGTTCGGGGCATAGAAGACGAAAGCCGCGAACAGCATCAGGTACAGCACGATCGCGAAGGCATCCTTCACCGTGTAGTACGGGTGGAAAGGCACGGTGTCCTTCTCCACGTCCTGGACTTCAACGCCGGTCGGGTTGTTGTTGCCCGGCACGTGCAGGGCCCAGACATGCAGGATCACGACAGCAGCGATCATGAACGGCAGCAGGTAGTGCAGCGAGAAGAAGCGCTGGAGTGTCTGGTTACCGATCGACGGCCCGCCGAGTATCCATGTCTGAAGGCTTTCACCGATCAGCGGGATGGCGCCGAACAGCGAGGTGATCACGTTGGCGCCGTGATAGGACATCTGGCCCCATGGCAGCATGTAGCCGAGGAAGGCCGTCGCGATCATGAGCAGGAAGATCACGCAGCCAAGGATCCAGAGGACTTCGCGCGGTGCCTTGTACGACCCGTAATAGAGGCCGCGGAACATGTGGATATAGACGGCGAAGAAGAACATCGAGGCGCCGTTGGAGTGGATGTAGCGCAGCAGCCAGCCAAATGGGACGTCGCGCATGATGCGCTCAACCGAGGCAAAGGCCCCGTTGACGTTCGGCTCATAATGCATGGCCAGGATGACACCTGTCAGGATCTGGACCACGAGGCAGACCGCGAGGATGCCACCGAACGTGTACCAGTAGTTCAGGTTTTTCGGCGTCGGGAACGTGATCGCCGTATCATTCGCAAAGCGGATGATCGGGAGGCGCTTGTCGAGCCATTTTTCGAAGCCGGTGTTCGGCGTGTAGGATGATTCATGTCCGCTCATCAGAGATGTCCTTCCTTAGAGGGAAATGTTGACCACGGAATCCGACACATAGGTGTAGTTCGGAATCGGGAGGTTAGTCGGAGCCGGTCCTTTACGGATGCGGCCGGATGTATCGTATTGCGAGCCGTGGCATGGGCAGTACCAGCCGCCATATTCGCCGACGTTGCCCTGGGCAGGACCGACCGGCACACAGCCAAGGTGGGTACAGGCACCGGACGTGATCAGGATGGCTCGGTTCAGCTTGCCATCCTGCATCGGGCGCAGGCGCTCGTCGTCAGTTTCAGGATCGCGCAGCGTGGAAACGTTCACGGCCTCGGCAGCGGCGATCTCGGCCGGCGTGCGGTGGCGGATAAAGAACGGCTTGCCGCCAATCAGAACGCGGATTTCGCTGCCGAGCGGCACCTTGGAGATATCGACATCCAGAGCCGACGCGGCGCGCGTATCGGCAGCCGGGTTCCACTGGTCGACGGCCGCGATCGCGAAGCATGCGGCGCCGCCAAAAGCCACAGCACCTGTGGCGATGTGGATAAAGTTGCGGCGATCTTCGTCGACGGCGTCGTCATGGGAATGTGCAGTTTGATCAGTCACGCTGTACCCGTCCTTCAAGGCAGAATATTGGCCCCGTATTACACAAGCCGCCCTCCCCTGCCCATTGCGGCAAGGCGACACGGGAAGCCCGGTAAAACACTTATCCGACGCGCGTTATCCTGACTTGTCGCCTGTGACAACAGTGCGCTTGTCGCAGGCGCGCCAACAGCGCATCAAAAGCAACATGACCAAAAGCGATCTCGATACCCGCCAAACCCGCGCCAGCGCGTGGTTCAAATCCCTTCAGGAGGACATCTGCGCCCGCTTCGAAGCCCTTGAGGACGCCGCCGGGCCGCCCCTTTATAAAGGTCCCGCTGGCCGGTTCGAGCTGACTGACTGGGCCCGCGGAGACGGCACGGAAGACCTCGGAGGGGGGCGTATGGGCCTTATGCGCGGCCGCGTGTTCGAAAAGGTCGGCGTCCACTTTTCCCTTGTGCACGGGACATTTTCGGAAGCTTTCGCGGCTCAGATCCCCGGCGCGGACCAATCAGACGGTCGGTTCTGGGCCAGCGGCGTGAGCCTGATTGTCCACCCGCGCAATCCACACGTGCCCGCGGCGCACATGAACACCCGCATGCTGGTCACCAGCGACAGCTGGTTCGGTGGCGGCGGCGACCTCAATCCCCTGCTCGATTACCAGCGCGACCAGGCCTTCGAAGATTCTGTGGATTTCCATGCCGCCATGCAGGCAGCGTGCGATTCTTATGACGGCGCAGACTTTGCGGCTATGCGCGATCATTGCGACTCATACTTCCACCTCGCCCACCGCAACGAACCGCGCGGCACAGGCGGCATTTTCTACGACCGTTTCAATACGGGCGACTGGGACGGGGATTTCGCCTTCACGCAAACCGTTGGGCGCCAGTTCGCGGATATCTACCCGAAACTGGTTGCGCGCCGCATGAACCGCCCGTGGAGCGAAGCCGAACGCGAGGAACAGCTGATCCAGCGCGGACGCTATGTCGAGTTCAACCTGCTCTATGACCGGGGGACGACATTCGGCCTGAAAACCGGCGGGAATGTCACCAGCATCCTTTCCAGCATGCCGCCCGTTGTGAAGTGGCCCTAGGCCAATCCTGCCCTGCCCAGTGCAGCTTGGTGAAATAATCCCTGTTTTCAACGATCTGTCATGACGGATTGCCAATAGGCGCGTACTATCGTGCCATGGTGGTGGTGCGTGAATATCCCTTTCCGTGGGCGAGCGGTGTGCTGGTCGTGGCCAGCGCATTTGTCGCGTGCGGCCTCGGCCTGATGGTCGTAAGCGGCGCATCGCTCGACTGGTATGCGGGCTTGTCGAAGCCGCCGCTCGTGCCCTCCGGTACCGCTGTCATGACGGCATGGCCTGTCGCATTGATTACGGTTGTGGCTGGGGCGCTACTGGTTTCCAAATCAGCGGGCAGTTTCCGGGCGGCGAGCAGCGCGCTTGGGCTTTATTTCATGCTGCTTGGCGCAGGTATGGTCTGGAATCTCGCTTTCTTCGGGCTTGAGGACACCGGCCTTGCCTTCTGCATCATGGCCGGACTGCTGCTGCTGGCCTTTGCGATGGTGCGCGAATTTGACCGCCATTCGCGGACAGCTGCCCTGATCCAGCTGCCTTACCTCGGCTGGCTCTTGTTTGCGTCCTACATGACGGCGGCGCTGTGGGGCGCTAATCCGGGCGCTTGAGCAGGGTCAGCAAAGCGGCGCGACCAAGCGCGAAGCCACTGTCGATCCATGCGGCTTCTGCTGCGCGCAGGGCCTGGCCGATCTCGGGGCCCGCAAGCCCGGCCGCCAGCGCGTCATCTCCGCCCACGGGAAAGACAGGCCGCCGCCAGTTGGCAATGGTCTCAAGGCATTCAGCGAGTTCGGCTGTCCGCTCGGTCTGAGCGGCTTCCAGCACGGCCCGGTCAGCCACAGCTTCGGGACCAAATGCGTAGATCGCCGCATGCAGGTCGCGTGGCGCGAGGCCCGCGACATGGTCCATACCCGCGCTGGCCCAGGCCGACAGGCGCCTGTGTTCCTCATTCGAGAACTTCAGGCGCGCAGCCATCGCATCCACTTCGCGGCCGCGCCGGGCCAGCAGCGCCATGACACGGCGCATCGGATCAGCGCTGAGGCTGGCCTGCTTCTCTGCCTCGCAGAGCGCAACAAGGCCGCCGGCCTCCGCACCGGGCAGCACCTGTTCCAGCACACCCGTTTCTTCCATGGCCAGAACCGCCGATGACGGATCCGGCGCGGTGAGCAGCTTTTTCAGTTCTTTCCAGATGCGCTCGGCAGCAATTTTGTCGAGGCCCTGCATCTGGCGCGCACACGCGGCAAGGCCGTCCGGATCAATCGTCTCGCCATACCAGGCATTGAAGCGAAAGAAGCGCAGGATGCGCAGGTAGTCCTCGCGCAGGCGCTCATCGGCGTCACCGATGAAAATCACCCTGCCGGAACGCGCATCGGCAACGCTCTCGGCAATCGGCTCAAATATCCGGCCCGATAGATCGGCATAGAGGGCGTTCAGGCGAAAATCGCGGCGCGCTGCATCCTCCGCCCAATCTTCCGTAAAGGCGACAACAGCACGGCGGCCATCGGTCTCGACATCGCGGCGCAGAGTCGTGATTTCGAACGGGCGCCCTTTAAAAATGGCGGTGATCGTGCCGTGATCGATTCCCGTGGGCAGCGCGCGTATACCCGCCGCTGCGAGCGCGGCGATCGTGGCGTCGGGCGCGAGCTGCGTGGCGATATCGATGTCATCATCATCCCGGGACGTGCGCCGGAAGACATTGCGGACACATCCGCCAACGAAGCGCGATCCACCGGGACGCGCCGCGTCCAGCGCAGCCATCACGGCCTGCGTGCCGTCCGCCCTCAGCCAGGATGGCGCGATCGGATCAATCGGGATCATCTGGGTTGTCGGATTCTTCAGTTTCCGGATAGCGCGCCTGTATGTCCGAGGCATCGCGGGAATCGGATGGACCGTCTGCGCCCTGCGGCACGATGCCGGGATCGCGCCTCAGTGGGACACCGACATCGCGCACATTCTGCTCGCACGGATAATCGCGCGCCGGAATGACCACGCCATTCTCGAACCGGGCGGGTTCATGACAGACGTCGCGCTCCTTGTCTTCCAGCAGGATAAGGATGAACCAGCCAGCCGTTGCCAGTACCAGGCCCATCAGGAACAGGATCTGTATCGGCCATTTGCGCCGCCCTTCCTCCTCCGCATTGGTCGTAACCAATACGTAGAGCCCGAACACGAGGAACGGGATCGAAAAGATAAAGAGCTCAAAAACGAGTCTGCCGGCCAAAAGTCCCCTCCAATTCAGGTATCTGTTTAGATAAGGCCCTATGAGCCCAATCCAAACCCTTAATCGCCCCCCTCATAAAGCGTCTGGTACAGGCGGCGGATAATGCCCGCCGTTACACCCCATATGCGATAGCCATTATGCGGCATCTCGTAATAGTCGCGCTTCTTTCCCTTGTAGACGGCCTGACCCATCGTGTGGTTGGCCGTGTTCATCAGAAAATCCAGCGGCGTTTCGAACACGTCAGCCACTTCGGTCGCGTCCGGCACGGCGACAAAATCAGCCGGAAGCACCCCCAGAACGGGCGTGATGCGGAAGCGCGTGCCGGTCACATAAGGCGCCCCCTTGCCGATAACATCGACATCGCCGGGCACGACGCCGACCTCTTCTTCGGCTTCTCGCAAGGCCGCAGCGACCTCATCTACATCAATCGGGTCGACCTTGCCGCCCGGAAAAGCGACCTGCCCCGGATGGGAGGCCATTGTCGTCGGGCGTACAGTGAGGAGGGCCGTGGGGCCGCTCTTGCGCGGGATAATGCCGATCAGCACGGCGGCAGGCCTGATGATGGCCACTTCTTCCGGCGTCAGGAAATCCATGTCGCCGGATTCCTGCAGCGTCATTGCCCCCAAAGGCGGGTCGAGCCGGGCGGCAGCGCGTGTCAGGAAGTCATCAAGATTTGTGTAGGGCATGCGGCTCAGGCTGCCGGACCGATGGGGAAGAAAATGCCCTGGCTCCAGACGCCGAGCGTATTTGCATCATCCGGATGGGGCACAGCCATGTCGACCAGCTCATAAAAAGCTGCACGAGCGATTTTGGCCTCCAGCCGCCCGCGCACCCGAACATAAGGCGCCGGTTCTCCGGTTTCGACATCTGTCTCGACGCGAATTGCGTTTTCAGGCCCGGCAATGGCGACATCTCCGACATTGGTGAGGAAAGCGAGCGCCTGCTGCGGGGGCCCATCACCTGCCCGGTCGACCCGGACAGCGATGAACGGCGCATCCTCGACGTGGACGATGACCTTTTCATAGGGCGTGACGAGATAGGTTTTCCCGTCCTCATCCTTGCGCAGGATGCGGGAGAACATTTTCACCATGCGCTCGCGATTCATGCGGCCGCCTTCATGCCACCAGCTGCCATCGGCGCGAATGACCATATCAATATCGCCACAATTCTGCGGATTCCACGAATCCACAGGCGGCAGTTTCCCGGACAGCTTGCCATCCGGCAGGATAGCCTTAAGCGTCTCCTCAAGGCTCAATGTGTTGTCGGGACTGGATTTCACGTCGCACTCCGCCATGATGACGCCTTAGACATAGGTTTGTTTACCAGATACGTGAAGCCGGAGGCGCTCTTTATATGGCCGATACTGCAGTCGATACGCATGACATAGTTGCCGAGGCCGAGGCAGCCACCGAGACATTACGTCAGGTGAAGGCCGAAATCGGCAAGGCCGTGTTCGGCCAGGAGCGCGTCATCGAGCTGGCCCTAGCGGCCGTTCTGGCGGGTGGTCACGCGCTGTTGATCGGTGCACCGGGTCTTGCCAAGACACGTCTTGTCGAAGCGATGGGCACAGCGCTTGGCCTGTCAAACCAGCGCATCCAGTTCACACCGGACCTGATGCCATCCGATATCCTCGGATCGGAAGTGATGGACGAAACCGCTGAAGGCCAGCGCAGCTTCCGCTTCCTGCGCGGCCCGATCTTCACCCAGCTTCTGATGGCCGACGAGATCAACCGCGCCTCGCCGCGTACGCAGTCTGCCCTCCTGCAGGCCATGCAGGAGCGTCACGTGACCGTTGCGGGCGTGCGCCACGACCTTCCCGCACCCTTCCATGTTCTGGCCACCCAGAACCCGATCGAGCAGGAAGGCACCTATCCCCTGCCCGAAGCCCAGCTTGACCGTTTCCTCTTGAAAGTGGATGTCGCCTATCCGGACCTCGACACAGAGCGCCGCATTCTGATCGAGACGACCGGCGGTGCCGAAGGCACCGTGCGCGCCGCGCTCGACGCCGAGCAGCTGATATCGATTCAAGCCCTCGTGCGCCGCATGCCGGTTGGCGAGAAGATCGTCGCAGCAATCCTCAGCCTGATCCGCGAAGCGCGTCCTGAACAGACAAACGATGCCCGCGTGCAACGTCTCGTCGACTGGGGCCCCTCACCCCGCGCCGGTCAGGCCCTTATGCTGGCCGCCCGTTCGCGCGCCCTGCTGCGTGGACGCCTCGCGCCCTCGATTGAGGACGTTGAAGCCCTCGCTGAACCCTGCCTCGGCCACCGCATGTCCATGCGCTACGACCCGACCGGCGAAGCACCAAGCCTTACCGACCTGATCAACGACCTCGCGCGGAAGGTGGGGTGAGTATGCGTCCGGCCGTGCTGGCCCTCGCGTTCCTAATGGCTGCCTGCGCCTCGCCCGGAACGGAACCGGGGCGCAAGGCAGCAGACGTATGCGCAGACAGCATCCTTGTCGCGGTGCAGTCCGCTCGCGACCTCGGCGTCCAGCGCAAGGAGAATATGAAGGTGATGCGGTTCGGCTCCGAAGCTGCCATGAATGCTTATGTTGAAGAGACCAACCGCCTGACCGCTGACGCCGACCGTCTGGAAGCGCGCCTTGCTTTGCTCCAAGACCGATATCGTGTCGCTCCGGATAGCGTCAAAATTCCTGCGGACCAGCTGATGGCTGAAGACGTAGGGGCTCGGATTGCCTCCGCCGATACGTGCGCCGCAGAGCTTCTGAAATGACCCCCTCATCCGATCTTCGCGCTGAAGCCGAGGCGCTGGCTCGCCAGTTGCCGAACCTGAACTTCAAGGCTGAGGCCTCTGAGGCCGCCCATATCGGCAGTGCCGGGCGCCGCCGCGCGGGCACGGGCGAACAGTTCTGGCAGTACCGCCGCCATACGCAGGAAGATGCGGCAGACCGGGTTGACTGGCGCCGCTCGGCCAAGGGCAGCGAATTGTTCGTGCGCGAGACTGAACTGGAAACCGCGCGCACCGTGCTGTTCTGGTGCGACCCGCATCCGGGCTTCAACTGGAAGGGCGACGGCGACATTCGCACCAAGGCAGATGAAGCGCGTCTCCTGATGCTGGCCCTCGGCCTGATGATGTCAAAGGATGGCGAACGGATTGGCGCGCTAGGGGGGGGCCGTACGCCCAGCTTTGGCAAACGGGCGGTTGATCGGCTGGCGGAAGATATTTCAAACGGCGGCGACAGCCCCTTCCCGCCACCACCCCGCACATCTGCCACGCTCGTCATCGCATCGGACTTCTATGATCCGATCCCGGAATGGCAGGCACGGCTGAAACCGCTCGCTGCCAAATGCCCCGAAGGAGTCCTGCTGGCGGTCGCAGCGCCGATCGAACTCGACTTTCCCTTCCAGGGCCGCGTGAAGCTGCACCGGCCCGGCGCTTTGGTTGACCGCATCCTTGGACGCGCCGAAACGATGCGCGACGAATACCAGCGCAAGTTTGCCGAGCAACGCGAAGCCCTGCTCAGCCTTGCCACGCAGATCGGCTGGCGCCTCGTCACACACACGACGGCGACCCCCAGCCTGCACGGCGCCGCGCGCCTGAAAATGGCACTTGAGAGTTTCGGGGCGCGCGGATGACAGCGCTCGGCCCATTCCTGTTTGGTGCGCCGCTGGCGCTGTTTGCACTCCTGTCGCTGCCGATCATCTGGTGGGTGCTGCGGGCAACGCCGCCTGCGCCAAAGGATGTTGAACTGCCCTCGCTGCGCCTGCTCGAAGGCGTGGAACCGAAGGAAGAAACACCGGCCCGCACACCTTGGTGGGTCTGGCTGATCCGCACGCTCGCCGCCGCTGCCGCGATCGCCGGCCTTTCCCAGCCGGTCTACGCCCCCGGCGCCAAGAATGCGGCGTCCGATGCCGGCGGTGCGCTTCTGATTGTCGTTGATAATGGCTGGCCATCCGCGCCGCGCTGGAGCGAGCTGGTGGATGCAGCCACCGCCACGCTCGACACCGGCGGGCGCGATGCCCCGGCGCACCTCCTGCTCACGGCGCCGCAAACACTTAACGCCGATCCTGCCACGCGCCTCTCGCGCGCCGACATGGCCAAACGCCTCAATTCCCTGCGTCCGCAAGCCTGGGGCACTGACCGCACCGAAGCACTGAAGCGCCTGAAAGATTCCGGCCTGAAACCGGACCGCATCTTCTGGGCAAGCGACGGCGTCGAGGATGAAGGCGGGCGTGCCTTTGCAGCTGCGCTGGCCGCCATGGCCCCACTCTCTGTCTATGCCGCCCCGCCTACCGGGCCCGCCGCAATCACGGGGATCGCCTCACAAACGGATTCTGTGTCAGTCACGCTGCGCCGGGTCCAGCCCCGCGGCGAAGAGCGCAGCTTTGTCTCTGCCCTGACGTTGGACGGGTCGGCGCTCGCCACGTCCGAAGTTGTGTTTGCTGATGGCGAACGCGAAGCCACCGCAAGCTTTTCCATCCCTGCAGCAGCCCTGTCACGTGTGGCGCGCTTTACCGCAACCGGGCGCCAGGGCGCTGGCACAGTCTGGCTCTGGGATTCATCCGAACGCTCACGCCGTGTCGGTCTTGTCGACGCTGGCGCTACGGCGCAGCCCCTCCTTTCCGACATGCACTATGTGCGCAAGGCACTCGAACCGTTCGCGTCGATAACCGAAGGCAGCATTGAATCGCTGGTCGCCACGTCGCCCGATGCGATCATCCTGACTGACATCGGCCAGATCCAGTCCGAAGACGCCCAGCGGCTGACAGACTGGGTCGAACAGGGCGGCGCGCTGATCCGCTTTGCTGGCCCTCACCTCGCTGCACAGGGGGACGACCTGCTGCCGGTTGCGTTGCGCCGATCATCGCGCGCGCTCGGCGGCGCCCTCGCATGGGATGAGCCACAGGCCATGGCTCCCTTCCCTGCCACATCGCCATTTGATGGCCTGCCGATCCCGTCAGACGTGCGCATTCGCCAGCAGGTCCTCGCCAAGCCAGCGCCGGACCTTGGCCGCAAGACCTGGGCCCACCTCGCTGATGGCAGCCCGTTGGTGACAGCGGACACGCGCGGGTCAGGCACGCTGATCCTCTTCCACATCACCGCAGGGCCGGATTGGTCTGACCTGCCTTATTCAGGCACCTTCGAGCAGATGCTGCGCCGGTCCATCGCTGCGGGGCGCGGGGAAACGGTCGGCGATGTCGAGGGCGCGTACACGCCGCAACTCGTCCTCGACGGTTATGGTCGCCTGTCTGCGGCGGGCGCCAGTGCTGCGCCACTCAAGGCATCTGACTTTGGCACCGTAAAACCCTCCGAAGCCCACCCTCCGGGCCTATACCAAGGCCCTGCCGGCACACGCGCCCTCAATGCCGGCGCCGGGTCGAAACCGAACCTGATCGCGGCATGGCCCGTGTCGGCCCGCCTGCTCGGCGACGCAGAGGCCCGCTCGCTGCGGCTCGCTGGTCCCCTCCTCTCGCTCGCCGCCATTCTTCTGGCGCTTGACCTGTTTGTGGCCCTTCTGGTCGCAGGTCACCTTCCCCGGATGGGCCGCAAGGCAAAAGACGCTGCTGCATTGCTGCTCATCTGCGCCATGGCAACCGCCTTGCCCCACGGCGCTGAGGCCCAGTCCTATCGCTACCAGCAGATGCCGGATGGCTCCTTCCGCCGTGTCTCGACAGCGCCGCAGGTTGAGCCCCTCGCCCGCACCGGCAATGCCACCCAGAAGGAAATCGACGCCGCGCTGACGATGCGCTTCGGCTATGTCGAGACCGGCAACCGGGCGCTGGACGAACGTACCCGCGCAGGTCTCTCAGGTATCTCGTCGGTGCTGAGCCTGCGCACATCGGTGGAACCTGCAGAACCCGATTCCCTCAACCTCGAAACCGATGCCCTTGAGCTATATCCGCTGATCTATTTCAGCGTGCCCGAAGGCGCTCCACCGCTTACGGAAACCGCCATAGCCCATCTCAACACCTACCTGCGCTCCGGCGGCGCTCTGATCATTGATACAAGGGCGGGCGGCACAATCGGCACCGATACGAACGTGGCGCCGCTTGAGACTTTGCTCGAAGGCCTTGATGCCCCACCGCTGCAGCCTGTGCCGTCCAATCACGTCCTCGCACGCAGCTTCTACCTGATCGACGATTACCCCGGTCGTTTCGCCAATCGCCGTCTCTGGATCGAGAAGACGGGCGGTCCCAATGCCCCGCGCGGTGATGGAGTCTCGCGCCTCTTCATCGGCGATGCAGACTGGGTTTCGGCCTGGGCCGTGGATGATCGGGGCCGCGATCTGTATTCCGTGGATGGCGGGCCCCAGCAGCGCGAAATGGCGCGGCGCTTTGGCGTCAATCTGGTGATGTACGTCCTGACGGGTAACTACAAGGACGATCAGGTCCACTTGCCGGCCCTGCTCGAACGCCTCGGCGAAGGCGAGAGCGACGGCGAGGGCAGCGACATTCAGACAGAAGATGGCGGCGCCATCGGGCCGAACGATTTGCGGGGCACCGCTCCCGGGAGTGAGCCGCAATGATTGATGCCACCCGCCTCAGCTTTGAGCCCTTCCTGGGCTGGCCGGTCTTCTGGCTGGTCGTTGCCGTCGCCGCGCTGGCCTGGATCGCCTATGTCGTCCTGCGCGGCCGCGCAGCACTGACACGCGGCCTTGCGCTGACATTGCTTGCCGCAGCCCTTTCCAATCCTTCTCTCGTGGAAGAGGAGCGGGAGCCCCTGCCCTCGGTGGCCGCCCTGATCCTCGACCGATCCGAGAGCATGCAGTTCGGTGACAGGGCGAGCGCCGCCAATGCGGCGTTCAATGAACTCAAGACCAAACTGGAAGCCGACACGTCGCTGGAAGTGCGTGTGCTGGAATCCGATCCGCGTGATGACGGCACGCATCTCTATGGCGCGCTGGAAGGCCTGATGGCCGATGTACCGCGCGACCGGATTGCGGGTGCCATCTTCGTGACCGATGGACAGGTCCATGATCTGCCGACCGGCGCAGATCAGGGCAGCGCCATTGGGCCAGTGCACGGGCTGGTCGTTGGCGATCCGGATCGGGGTGACCGGCGCGTCCAGATTGTCGATGCACCGAATTTCGGCATCGTTGGCGAAACCGCAAACCTTGTCGTGCGTGTCGATGACCCGGATGGCGGCGAAGTCGAACTCAGTGTCTCGCTGAATGGCGGACAGGCCGAACGCATCAAGGTTAAGGCCGGCGAGGACACAAAACTCCCCATCGAAATCGAACGTCGCGGCGAGAATGTGATCGTGGTCGAGGTGCCACCCGGACGCGAAGAGTTGACGCTGGCGAATAACCGCACTGCATCCACGCTGGCCGGCGTTCGCGACCGCCTGCGCGTACTCCTGGTCACCGGCAAACCGAACCAGGCCGGCCGGGTCTGGCGCGACCTTCTGAAATCCGACCCATCGGTCGATCTCGTCCACTTCACCATCCTGCGTCCACCCTACAAGACCGATTACACGCCGACCGACGAACTCGCCCTCATCGCTTTTCCGACCGAGGAACTGTTCGAGGACAAGCTGAAGGATTTCGACCTCATCATCTTTGACCAGTATGAGCGTCGGGGTGTCATCACGCAGTCCTACCTTGCCAACATGGCTCGCTATGTCACGGATGGTGGCGCGCTCCTGATTGCGGCAGGCGAGCCTTTCGCCGGCCCCGGCAGTCTTGCCCGCTCTCCCCTCGCCGCCGTGCTGCCCGCTTCCCCTACCGGACGGATCCGTACGGGCGAGTTCACACCGAGACTCACCGAAGTCGGCAAACGCCATGCCGTGACGGCGCCGCTGGACGGCCAGAAATGGGGCGGCTGGATGCGCTATATCGAAGCCACCGCTCAGGCCGGCGACGTGCTGATGAGCGGTCCCGACGATAAGCCACTCTTTGTTGTCGACCGCGTCGACAAGGGCCGCGTCGGCATGCTGATGTCCGACCAGATCTGGCTCTGGGCGCGCGGGCATGACGGTGGCGGCCCCTTCTCCGAACTGATCCGGCGCACCGTGCACTGGATGATGAAGGAGCCCGAGCTGGAGGAACGCCGCCTCAGCCTGTCTGCTGAAGGCGATACAGCCAAGATGGAGCTGCGCACCCTGCTAGACACCGCGCCGCCCTTGCGGCTGGAAACACCGGAAGGGCGCACGCTCGAACCCATCTGGCGACAGAAAGCCCCCGGCATCTTTACCGCTGAAGCCCCCATCGACCAGCTCGGCCTCTACCGGGCAGAAGCTGGCGGGCTGGAAGCCGTCGCCCTGAACGGCCCGGCCAACCCCAAGGAATACGCCGACCTCCAGTCCAGCACCGAGATCATGGCCCCCTTCGCGAAGCAAACGGGCGGCGACGTATTCCGGCTGAATGCGGCTGGCTCGGATCTTCCTGAAATCCGCCGCGTCAGCGCACGCGGTGCGGCGGCAGGCGGCAACTGGCTGGGATTGCGCGAGCGCGGCGCCTACGCGGTGCGCTCATCGACGAGCCAGCCCCTGCTGCCCGGCATCCTGGCGGCGGGGCTGCTTGTGATCCTGTTGATCCTCGCATGGCGGCGTGAGGGTCGATAAGCCCCTGCTGCGCGGCGATACATTTGATGTTGTGTCTTTCGGGCGGCCACGCGAGGCAAATGCCAGGCAGCGGGGATACACTGCCTGGCAAAGTGCCTTTTAGCCGTGATGCGGTTCTGGGTGGGGGACGCGCCACATCACAAAGACGCGGTTGGGTTACGACAGGATACTAATGACTACAATTGAGTAATTATCGACTATTTGTGCGCCAAAGTATCAAATTAACTTTTGGGTCGATCTCAGAGCAGGCGTTTCAACTGCTGCGAATTTGCGCGACCGAGCGTACGTGCAACTGAATCAACACATCCCAGAAGATCGCGAATATGAGGTTCCTTCTCGGCCTCCCGCCGGAATCCGATGCCCACACGATAGTCCGGTATCCCGGGAAGGCGCTTGGCCGCGAGCCGTCCGGTCTCAAGATTGGCCTGCGCCAGCGAGATGGGCACTATGGTCAGGACGTCGGACATCATGGAAAGATTCATGCAGGCTGTGGGACTATAGAGCGTGTATTGCGGCGCCTCTGCATTGACCAAGGCTTCAGCCATGCCTTCCGGTAGCTGGCCATCGAGATAGTCTAGATAACCCGGGAATGCCCACGGAAAGGAAAGCAGCGACTCAAACCGGTTGTCCATGTCGATGATGGGATGGTTGGGCCGGAAAAGCATGACGAAGGCTTCGGTCATGACTTCATGGAAACGCAGCCGCCCGGCATGCGGCATGGCCTGCAAGGTCGACATGTTGAAAATGACAACATCCGCGCGCCGCTGCACCATTTCTTCCACGGCCGCATGCGGCGCCATCACATCGGCCCGAACGCGCGTCCGGGGCGCCACCTCACGATAGGCATTGATCACTGTCGGCAGGAGAATGTCATAGGCGATGGGACCACCAATGATCTTCAGTTCGCGGTCGCCGGAAACCGTTTCCCGCATGACCGTTGCCGAGAAAGCCAGCAGCTCAACAGCCCTCGGATACAGGCGTTCGCCTGCCTCGGTCGGCACAACTGAACGCGTCGTGCGATAGAAGAGCGGCGTATTCCAGGCCTCTTCGAGTGTCTTGATGGCACGGGTCACAGCCGAGTGGGTGAGATGCAACTCCTCTGCGGCCTTTGAGAAACTCAGCAACCGGTACACGACCTCGAAATACTGGATCAGACGCAGATCCGTCATTTGTCACCCCCACGCACAAGACGCCCGGATTTGTCACTAAAGCGCGCAAGCCACATTGGCAATCAGCGCAACGCCAGACATGTCGCCTGATGGCAATTTGTGATAGCGTGGCCAGGCAATCACAAGGAGGCCGCCATGCCCGTCCTACGCACCCCTATTATTGCCAGTCTGGCTGCAATCCTGTGCGTCGCCTGTGGACCAAATCCTCCCACGCCGCAGGACCCTGTCGCGCCTGTGCCAGAAGCGAGCGCGGCTGCGCTGCCGAAAGCCGCCACAGCCGACGCGATGACAGCGCGCGCTGCCGAAGCGAGAGCGCTGGAAGTGGCCACCAATTACGCACCCATCGAGCTATATGCCGACGACATCTATGAAGGCCCTGCCCTCATGGCGAGCTATCAGGGCGAGACCAAGGATGGTGCCTATGATGGCTACGGCGTGCTCACCCTTCCCGACAGCGGCACCGTGATGGCCGGACTGTTCGCGAACGGCTTGCTGAACGGCCCCGGCACTGCGCGCGACATGCAAGGCGAGTTGTTTCACGAAGGCCTGTATGTAGATGGCGTGCCGGCGGAATACGCCCTGCCCCTGGACGAACGCCCCACAAAGGAGTGAGGCCGTGACGCTCTCAAAGTCAGAGAGCCGTAACGAGACCTGACAGCTGGCTAGCATCGCCCGCGAGGCTTTTCACCATCACGCGGCCCTGGTCCTGGGGGCCCGGAAAGACAAGCTGGCCACGCGGCGTCACTTCAAAACCAATCTCGCCAAAATAGGATGGCGCGCCGATCAGCACGGCAGCAGGCCAACCCTCGGCCTCCCCCGCTTCCAGTGCAGCAGCGGTCACGGCCTGTCCAAGCCGGCTGCCACGATGTTCCGGCGTAACCGCCACAGGCCCGTAGAACAGGGCCCGCGTGCGGGCCTCCCCCACGACGAGCGGCCAGACACGGCAGACCGCAACAACCTCGTCATCCAGCACGGCGACGCGGCTGATCGTCGGCAGCGACCGGGAAAACTCGCGCAGGCGCTCAGCGGTCTTGGCAAAGTGACCGGGACCAAACGTGACATCGAAAAGGGACTCGATGGCGACGGCGTGAATAGCAGGTGTTTCAGGAATAATTTCAAGCATGGCGAGCGCGTCTAGGGCGCATCGCGGGCAAGTTCAAGTGAAGCTTGCTGCGGGTCGTACCCTTATGGCGTGAACACGGCACCACTGTCTGCAAGCAGGTCATACGCGACATGGTGCTTCAGTTTTTCGGTGAGGGCATTGGCATCACCCTCAAGTTTGGCCGGATCAATCATCTGGCCAAATGTCATGCTGAATTTCGAGCCGCGCTTGTTGAGCAATTCATGGAAAAGCGTGATGTCGCGCAGTTCGTCATTGAGGTCGCAGAAGAGGTAATAAAGCGCCGAATTCTGCGCATCGACGTTAAGCGGCAGGATCGGTGCCTTCTGCTTGCGGGCGAGTCCGACAACGGTCGAGAACCAGTCCTTCTCCTGTAGCACCCCATCGACGCGGCGCGCCAAGCGGCCTGACGGAAAGATGACGACGCACTTCTCCTGTGCAAAAGCCTCAGCCGCGCGCTTCAGCGTCTCGCGTGTCTTGGCAGGCGTGCGCTTGGCCGCAACCCATTCGACCGGAATGATCACATCCTCGAATTTCGGGTTCACCCGGACGGCATCCGCATTGGCAAAGAAGATAATATCGTCGCGTACCTGTTTCAGCAGGTCCCAGACCGCGACCCCATCGGCAAGCCCGGTGGGGTGGTTGGCGGCAACGATCAACCGCCCTGATTTCGGCATGCGCTGAATGCCATCGACCGTGAGGTCAAAGGCAAGCTGGTCCGACAGGAGGTCAAAGGACTGGCGTCCGTTCAACTGGACAATCTCGTCGGCCATGCGGCGCGCCTTGCCATAGCCGAGCACCTGGTAGAGTGCAGGTCGCACCAAAGGCCATGACCAGTGCCCCCTGATCTTCGGGCAGCGCTCCTCGATCAGCACGTCGACGATGTGCTGATCCGCTTCACTGGCATCCACATGGAAGGCAGATACGGGCGATACCTCGCGCACGGGGGGGACAATATCGTCTGTCATGACTTTTTTTGCTTTTTTTCTTCGCGGGCGTTTCCCTGCCTCGCAGCATACATGAACTCCCCTTACGGGAAAGCGGATGCGGCATGGTTGGGGGCCCCAAAAAACTTTCCCGAAAACGTCGATCTGTTGAGATTTCAACACTTCGGAAAGTTCTGCTTTACCAAGCTGTAAGGCCCCGGTGGCAATGTCCTCTCCAGACGGGCGCAGACAGTTACAGACGCTCAGGCAGCAAAAACCTTATCGGGGTAGAGTAGTATGAAAGTTCTTTGGGTTGAAGATCACGAGCCGGTCCGCGACATGTTGGCGATTGCCGCCGACAAGGCCGCACGCTCGCGCATTCAGGTGGATCTTGTATTGGCGCCAAATCTGATGGCTGCCGAAGCACGCCTCCGCCTGGAACGCTTCGATCTCGTCGTTCTCGACCTCGGCCTGCCAGACAGTGTAGACCCCGACATGACGATCGCGCGCGTTGCCAATATGGGCAAATACCGCATTGCCGTCGTCTCCTCGATGGACACGCGTGACCAGGTTGTCGAAGCGGCGCTCCGCTGCGGCGCCAACATCGCGCCCAAGGCTGTGTTCAAGGCGAACCTGCCTTTCAACCGCTTCATCCAGCGCCCTGACTCTTTCGAGGACTTCCTGCTCGAACAGATGCCTGCTGCTGCTGCGCCGGCCCGCGCCGCCTGAGCAATACGCCTCACGGGAGCTTGTGCTTGCAGACTCCCCAATGACCTTGCTAAGCCGCCCGTGTTAACGCTCGGGCGGCTTAGCCCATTTGATGGACCCGAACGCCATGGACGCCCTGCTCGTCTATCCTGCCACACTCGTGCTGATCGCCCTCAACGTGATCGCCAGCGTGCTTGCGTTCAACAACCGGGACCTTTTCGACCGCTACTGCTTCTGGATCAAGCCGATCCGCGAGGGTGAGGAATGGTTCAGATTCGTCACGTCGGCCTTCCTGCACGTCAACGGCATGCACCTCTTCATCAACATGTACGTGCTCTACACGTTCGGGAAAATCCTCGAAGCCTATGTCGGGTCCGGCGGCTTCCTGATCCTCTACGCAGCCTCGATGCTGGGCGGGAATATCTGGGAATATGCCGACAAGCATAACGAACCGAATTACCGGGCCGTGGGCGCCTCGGGGGCAACCTCCGGCGTAATTACGGGCTTCTGCCTCTTCTATCCGTTTGCGATGCTGTACCTCTTGTTCGCCATCCCCATGTGGGCCATCGTTTTCGGCGTCGGCTTCATCGTTGTCAGCTTCATTCTCTCGCAGCGGGACCAGACAATGGTCGCGCATGGCGCCCACCTCGGCGGCGCGCTGACAGGCCTCGTGATTGCCGTGCTGCTGCGCCCGGCCGCCTGGCGCGACCTGATCGATCAAGTGGCCCACCGCATTGGCTGATGACAGCATGACCTCATTGATGGACCGCTATGAAGCGCGGATCACCGAAGGCGTGATCGATCCCGACAACGCCCAGGCCAGGGCTGCCACCCGCCTGGACGATCTTGCACGAAGGCTGGCCAACAAGGGCAAGGGCGGCTGGTTTTCCAAGCCCGACCCTGTGCAAGGCCTTTACATGTGGGGCGGCGTCGGACGCGGCAAATCCATGCTGATGGATCTCTTCTTCGAGACCGCGCCGGTGACGCCAAAGCGGCGTGTCCACTTCCACGAGTTTATGGGCAGCGTGCACGACATGCTGGGCGAGTGGCGCACCATGGATGCAAGCGCCCGCAAGCGCTCGGAATGGCGCGTCAGGGGCGCTGGCGACGACCCGATCGCGCCAGCCGCGAAACGGATCGCCTCAGGCGCGAACCTGCTATGTTTCGATGAATTCCAGGTGACGCAGATTGCCGATGCAATGATCCTGTCGCGTCTGTTCGAGGCCCTGTTCAAGGAGGGCGTCACCGTCGTGGCGACATCCAATCGCCATCCGGACGACCTCTATACTGACGGGATCAACCGCCCCCTCTTCCTGCCCTTCGTTGATATCCTTAAAGCCAATTGCGATGTGTTCGAGCTGACATCAGACCGCGACTATCGGCTCGACCGGCTCAGCGAGGCGCCCGTCTGGTATGCGCCGCTTGGACCGGATGCTGACGCTGCGCTCGACAAGGCCTGGCATCGGCTGACACTTGGGGCCACGCCGCAGCACTGCACGCTCAAGGTCAAGGGCCGCAAGCTGGAGGTTTCGCGCGAGGCAGCCGGAACGGCTCGTTTCACATTCGAGGAATTATGCGCCCGCCCCCTTGGCGCACGCGACTATCACACGATCGGCGCCCACTTCCACACCGTGTTCCTTGAAGGCATCCCCCTGCTCTCGCCGGAGAACCGCAACGAAGCCGCCCGCTTCGTGATGCTGATCGACGAACTGTATGAGGCAAAGGTGAAACTGGTGGCGAGCGCCGCCGCAGAACCGGACGCGCTCTATCCATCCGGCGATGGCAGTTTCGAGTTCCAGCGCACGGCCAGTCGACTGCACGAGATGCGCTCGACCGAATATTTCGCAGAGCCACACAAGCAGATCACCGGCGACTGAGCTTCTACTTTTTGGGTGGTGTCGTGCCCACGCCCAGCAGGTCCATCGCCACATCGCGGAATACGAGGCCCAGCGCCTCGATATCACGGCCAAGCGGCGAGCCTTTACGCCAGATCAGGCTGACATCGCGGGTGGCAAGCGGATGGCGCAGCGGTCGCACGACCTGGCCGGGGTCGCGCTGGGCTTCGACCACGGCATAAAGATTTGGAAGGATGGCGACACCAGCGCCCATCGCTGACATCTGGCGCACGGCATCCAGCGAGGTACCCTCATATTCGGTACTGACATGCGCGCCGGCTGCATCGGCCAGCATCTGGATGACGACACTCAGGCGATGACCGACACCAAGGCTGAGCAATTCCCGGCCCTTCAGAACGCCAATATCCACGGGACCTTCCCCATTTGAGAGTTCGTCATCCGGCGCGGCGCAAATATAGAGCGTCTCCTGAAACAGCGGCATGCTTTCGCTGTTCACATGGTCCTCGGGCGTCGAGATGATCATGTCGAGGCGCCCGTCATTGAGCTTCTCTTCAAGATCGATCGTGCGCTCTTCCCGCACGCTCATGCGCAGGTCAGGAAACAGGCGGTGCAGCTCCCTCACGGCACTCGGCAGAAGGTAAGGCCCGATGGTCGGCACAGTTCCCAGACGGTAGCGCCCGGCCACCCTCCCTTCAGATTGCCGCGCCACTGTCTTCAGGTCTTCCAGCTGGGTGAGGATCACACGGGCACGCCGCACGACCTCCTCCCCGGTCGGCGTCATGATCGCTCCATTCCGGCCACGCTCTATAAGCACAGTGCCAAGATGATCCTCCGCCGCGGCAATCTGCGCTGACAGGCTGGGCTGGGAGACGTTCAGCGTTTTCGCTGCCTCATGAAATTTACCGGTCTCGGCCACGGCGACGAGATACTGCAATTGCCGCAAGGTGGGTCGCATCCAAATTTCCTCAGGTTTCAGCAACTCACTTTGATAGCTTTTGACTATTGAAACAAGAGTATATTCGTATTGGAACTGTCCACAGGAAGTCACGAAGTATGGCAGGACCGAATGACCCGGAGTTAACTTAGTGCCAGCGACTGAAACCAAAAGCCGAAGTGCTTGCCGCTGCTACAGCGAGGTTACCCGGTCAGCTGTCGATCCACCCCGCTCCACCTGAGGCGTCCACCGCGCCACGCTTAAAATCCAGCCCATTTCCTCCCACGCATCGAAAAGGAGTTTCGTATGCCACGCTTTGCTGCGGGCGTCGTCCGCTTCCAGAACAATGTCTATCCGGGCAAACAGGACCTGTTTGAAGAGCTTAGCCAAGGCCAGTCGCCCGAAGCCTTGTTCATCACCTGCTCCGACAGCCGTATCGAAACGGCCATGATCACCCAGACCGAGCCCGGGCAACTTTTTCATGCCCGCAATGCCGGGAATATCGTCCCACCCCACACCGAGCACACCGGCGGCATGACAGCCGCCATCGAGTATGCTGTCTCTGTTCTGCAAGTACCGCATATCGTCGTATGCGGACATACAGGCTGCGGCGCCATGAACGGCGCCATGCATCCGGACGGCCTTGAAGGTCTGGATCATGTGCGCAAATGGCTAGCCTATTCCAAATCAGCAGTCGACATTGTCGACGAACTCGCGCCTGACGGCACGCCGGAAGACCGGATGCAACTGCTCATCGAGCAGAACGTCCTTGTCCAGCTGCAGCACCTTCGCACGCATCCGAGCGTCGCCCGCCGCCTCGCCAAGGGTAACCTCGAACTGCATGGCTGGGTGTACGACATCCGCACAGGCGATGTCTCTGCATATGACGAGTCCCAAGGCAGCTTCATCCGGGTTGATGCGCACTATGCCAGCCAGATCGCTGAACTCGCCGGTGATCACGACTGCGCGGCCTGACCCCCCAGATAACGGAAACCTTACATGCCCCCATCCCAGACAGGGGCGCAGCCGAACGGCGCGCCCTATTTTGATCTTTCAAATCTGAAGGGCGACCTGTTCGGCGGACTCACCGCCGGCATTGTCGCCCTTCCGCTTGCGCTCGCCTTTGGTGAAGCCTCAGGCGCCGGCCCGATTGCCGGTCTCTGGGGCGCCATCTTTGTTGGCTTCTTTGCCGCCCTGTTTGGCGGTACCGGCTCTCAGGTATCCGGCCCGACCGGCCCCATGGTCGTCGTCTTCGCCGGTCTCTATGCAGCGCTTGGCGGCAACCCGGCGCTCGTCTTCGGCGCGGTCATTCTCGCCGGCGTCATGCAGATCCTTTTTGGCCTCATGCGCTTTGGCCAATATGTAAAACTGGTCCCCTACCCGGTCATCTCGGGCTTCATGAGCGGTATCGGTGTGATCATTATCGCCCTCCAGCTCGCTCGCCTGTTCGGGCACGAACCCGATGGCGGCGGCACGATACCGGCCTTTACGGCCGTGCCGGACGCCGTGATGAATCCGAACTTCCTCGCTGTCGGAATTGCCTTGCTGACACTCGCCATCGTATTCGGCTGGCCGAAGAAGTTTGCTGCCTTTGTCCCAGGCCCGCTTGCGGCGCTTGTGATCGGCACCCTGGCCAGCATGGCCATCCCCGGTGCGCCGCTCCTGGGTGACATCCCAACCGGCTTCCCCAGCTTCGTGCTGCCAAGTGTCAGCGTGGACTCCGCGCTCATCGTCATCGAAGCGGCCTTCATTCTTGCCGTGCTCGGCTCCATCGACAGCCTGCTCACATCGCTGGTCGCCGACAACATGACACGCACACGCCACCAGTCGAACAAGGAACTGGTTGGTCAGGGCATTGGTAACGCGCTGGGTGGCTTCTTCGGCGCCATTCCCGGCGCTGGCGCCACGATGCGCACCGTGATCAATATCCGGTCAGGCGGTCGCACGCGCATCTCGGGCATGACGCACGCACTCGTGCTGCTGGCCATCGTGATCAGCCTTGGTCCGCTTGCGGCGCAGATCCCGCATGCGGTTCTGGCTGGCATCCTGGTCAAAGTCGGCGTCGACACGATCGACTTTTCCTATCTGAAGCGCGCTCACAAGGGCCCACGCTGGGATCTGGCGCTCATGGTGCTCGTGCTCGGCCTGACCGTGTTCGTCGACCTGATCACCGCTGTGGCGGTTGGCGTGGTGCTCGCAGCCCTCGCCTTCATCAAGAACCTGGCTGACGACCAGATCCAGGCCGTTCAGGAAGACGAACCGCGCCTCTCGACCGAAGAAGAGACGCAGATCCTGTCGCGTTCGGGCGGCCGGGTTATGATGTTCGACTTTGGCGGCCCGCTCAGCTTCGGCGCAGCGGCTGACCTTGGCCACCATGTCCGCAGCAAGTCGGGAGACAAGGTGGAAATCATCATTCTCGATTTCTCCCGCGTGCCCTTTGTCGATGTCTCATCTGTCAGGGCGGTGGAAACCATCGTCGAAGACGCTACGGATTCCGGCAAGCAAGTCTACATTACCGGAATGAACGAGTCTGTCGGGCGTGTCCTGCGCCAGTTTGCCACCGGCCTGCCCGGTAGTGAGGAAAAGCAGTTCAGTACCCGACTGGATGCACTCAAGACAGCACTCACCAGGTTGGAGCCAAGTCGGGCATAGAGTTCTGACACGTACACCAACATCCCCCCTCGACTGCCCCGCTCGGCCCCCCCGGAGCGGGGCATTTTTTTGCCTGGCCACTCTTCACACGAAAGCCGTTTTTCCTATTTATGCTGCAGCGCGATGACATACATGCGCATTTCCGGGGAATACGCCGCCGCAAAGCGGGGCTAAGAACACAGTCGGAACACCGAAACGGGAACCATCGCCGCCTTTGCGGGATTGGTTCCAACAGGAGGATATATCATGGCCAACCCAGTATCTGCACGCAGTTCGGTCGCCCTCAGCCCCGAACAGGGCCTCAGCCGGTACCTTAGCGAGATCCGCAAGTTCCCGATGCTCGAGAAAAACGAGGAATTCATGCTCGCCCGCAAGTGGCTTGAGAATGATGATACACAGGCCGCCGAGAGAATGGTTACGTCGCACCTGCGGCTCGTTGCCAAGATCGCGATGGGCTATCGCGGCTATGGCCTGCCCATGGCTGAAGTCATTTCCGAAGGCAATGTCGGCCTGATGCAGGCCGTCAAGAAATTCGACCCCGAAAAAGGCTTCCGCCTCGCAACTTATGCGATGTGGTGGATCCGGGCGGCGATCCAGGAATACATCCTGCGTTCGTGGAGCCTGGTGAAACTCGGCACGACCGCTGCGCAGAAAAAACTGTTCTTCAACCTGCGCCGTCTGAAAGGCGAGATGAAAGCCCTTGATGAGGGCGACCTTCGCCCCGAACAGGCCCGCCTGATTGCCGAAAAACTGAACGTCACCGAGGCTGAAGTGTTTTCGATGAACGGGCGCATGTCAGGCTCGGATGCTTCGCTCAACGTGCCGATGGGCACCGATGGCGACATGGAATGGCAGGACTGGCTGGCCGATGACGACCAGGGCCAGGCAGAAGACTTCGCCGACCGTCAGGAATATGATGCTCGCATGGACCTGCTCAGCAATGCCATGGAAGACCTCAACGAGCGCGAGCGCCACATCCTTACCGAGCGGCGCCTGTCGGAAGAGCCCAAGACGCTGGAAGAACTGTCCGAAACCTACAATGTCAGCCGCGAGCGCATCCGTCAGATCGAAGTGCGCGCTTTCGAAAAGCTGCAAAAGGCCATGAAACGCATGGCCAAGGACCAGGGACTACCTAACGCAGCCCCTGCTCCGGCGAACTAATCAGTCTTCGGTGGCCGCATCCGGTTCGGATGGGGCCACCGGTTGATCCGGCTCAAGCAGGAATTCATCGGCCTGTTCCGCCTTGTCTAGCAGGACTGACTGGTCGCTATAGGCGACATTGAAGCCGATCACCTTCCAGTCATCGTCCTCCCTCACCCATTGCACGGTCACCCGTCCGGGCGATTTTTCCGACACCACAGACATGGCGCAGTCCCCAAAGGTGCCCGATTTTGCCGCTTCGGTATTCGCCGCGCTCCTGACCGTACAGCCGGGTGCTCCATATTCCGTCACCGCGCCATAGAGACGAATATAGCGGTCCGTGTCGTCGACGGCCTTCTGCGTGATCTCGATACGCCGGGAATAAATCGGGTCAGTCGCGGGCGGTAATCCATCCGTCAGGAACTGCCTCACAAGTGCATCCGTTGCCGTGTTGCGTGCACTGACCGCCTTGTACGCCTTCATGCCCCCATTGATACATGTGCCGAGCACGATGGCCGAGAGAATGAGCGAACCCACGATCCAGTAGACCTTGCGGGACTTGCGCGGTTCCGGCGATTGCTCATAAGGCTTCGATCCAGCCGCTTCGGTCATCCCATTCATCCCCTGTTTCCCAGTCGTCAGGACAGAACCAACCAGATGTTACCTGATCAGGCAATCCGCATAATGGTTGCGGGCGACCCCCGCGTCGCCGCCTACACGTCAATCCGCGAGAAGGACCTGACGTCTGGTCATGGCGGACGGTTCATCGTCGAGGGCAAGGTCACGCTGGAGACATTGCTCAAGCGTGGGCGCTTTGCTGTTGAAAGCCTGTTTCTCTGCGAAACGCGTCTGGAACCGCTGTCCGATATCCTGGCGCATGTGCCAGCAAGCGTGCCGGTCTATAGCGCGCCGCAGGACGTGATGGACGCTGTGGCGGGCTTCCCCATGCATCGGGGCGTGCTGGCCTGCGGGCTTAAGGGCGACTCCACAGCAGATGCAGTGCGCATCCTGAGTGATCTTGTTGAGGGTGATCCCCTCCCCTCGACACTCCTCATGTTGTCCGACCTTTCCAATCACGACAATGTCGGTGCCTGCTTCCGCAACGCAGCAGCCTTTGGCGCAGATGCCGTCCTGCTTGATGGCCAATGTTGTGACCCGCTCTACCGCAAGGCGATCCGCGTCTCTTCAGGATCGACCCTTTGGCTGCCCTTCGCCCATGGCGGTAGCGGGGCAGAGATGGTGCAGGCGGCGCAAGAGGCCGGTTATACGGTGTGGGCCATGACGCCGCGGGCAGATGCCGCGCCGCTTGCTTGCCTGCCCGTGCCGGACAAGCTGGCCATCCTGCTGGGCGCCGAGGGTCCGGGCCTGCCCGGCGATCTGATCGCGGCTGCCATTCCGGTACGCATCCCCATGTCGACGGGCTTTGACAGCATTAACGTGGCAACAGCCGGGGCTGTCGCGCTGGCCCACGCCTTCGGGGCCAGGACCTGAAAAGAAAACGCCCCCTCCAAACCGGAGAGGGCGCTGCGGGAATGCGTGGTGTGACGCCCCACCCGTAGTGCTCGTTTAGAACACCCGGGGGCGTTCGTTCTTGTCGACATGCAGGCCGCACTCGGTTTTCTGTTGCCCGGCCCAACGGCCGGCGCGCACGTCTTCGCCTTCAGCAACAGGCTTGGTGCACGGCCAGCAGCCGATGGACGGATAGCCTTGTGACACCAGCGGATGACGCGGCAGGTTGCGCTGCTGGATCATCAGCTCGACATCTTCCGGTGTCCAGTTGGCCAGCGGATTGACCTTGTAGCGGCCATTCGCGAATTCGAAGACCGGCAGTTTCATGCGGGCGCCGCCATGGAAGCGCTTGCGGCCCGTGATCCAGGCCGAGAAGCCTTCAAGGGCAGGCTCCAGCGGGCGCACCTTGCGCAGGGCGCAGCAGGCGTCGGTATCGGTTTTCCAGAGATCGTTCTTCGGGTCGAGCACCTTGCGCTCCGTCTCCGACGGCGGGATCGAGCGCACACCGGTCAGGCCAAGGCGTTCAATCACTTCGTCGCGGTGATCGAGCGTTTGCGGAAAGTGCATGCCGGTATCGAGGAACACGATCGGCAATGACGGGTCGACATCGGCAATCAGGGCCAGCATGGCAACGCTTTCGGCCCCGAAGCTCGACACATAGGTCAGGCTTCCGGGCCATTCGCGGATCATCGCCACGCGCATGACCGTCTGAGCCGAGGCATCACGCAGCTCGGTATTCAGGCGTTCAAGGCGAAGCTCGGGCGCTTCAGCGTTCCGGGCGATGATATCACCATAAGGCATGTGGGTCTAACTTCCGTGTCTCTTGCGGAACACCGGCACCCGACCGCCCGCAGCGGGCTGGTAGACTTCGGAATATTCCTTCAATGCGTCTACCACTTCAGATAGGTCAGCACGGGACGTCTCGTAAGCATCGATGCCTGAACGGTTCATATAGAATAACTGATCCCGTAAAACGTGTCCGACGGCGCGCAGCTCGCCTTCATAGCCGAAACGACGACGCAGGAGCTGGGCCTGGCTGTAGCCGCGCCCGTCCGTATATTTCGGAAAAGCGACCTCGATCAGCTGTATTTGCTGCAGGTATGGCTCCAGAAGCGCTGCATCGTCATCGGGCGCAAGGCGCACGCCGACCTGCGTATTGCGCTCAGCGAGGGTCGACGCTTCAGCAAGGAAACGCCCGAGCGGAACCGTGAAGCAACCACCTTCGGATAGCTCTGCTTCACCGTCAACATAGGCCCAAATATCGTCGATTTCGGCGCCATTCTTAATCAGCGGCATAGAGGGCTTCCTTGAATGGGTCATGGCCGAGACGGCCCAGTGTGTCGATGAACAGCTCGTCCTTGCCGCTGCGCAGCTCGCGGTAGCGGTCAACGACGCGTTTGAGGGCGCCGGGAACGTCTTCGGATTTGAGGCCAGGGCCGGCGATATCGCCAATCGCGGCCTTCTCGTCGGCGCGGCCGCCAAAGGTGATCTGATAGAATTCCTCACCCTTCTTGTCGACGCCGAGGATGCCGATATGGCCAACATGGTGGTGGCCACAGGCATTGATGCAGCCCGAGATATTGATGTGCAGGCGGCCGATATCTTCCTGATAGTCCGGATCGGCAAAGACCTGCTGCACGGCCTGTCCGACCGGAATCGAGCGGGCATTGGCGAGGTTGCAATAGTCGAGCCCCGGGCACACGATCAGGTCCGTGATCAGGCTCTCGTTCGGTGTGGCAAGGCCGGCGGCGTCAAGCTCAGCATAGAGCGCCGGCAGGTCATCCAGCGCCACATGCGCCAGGATAACGTTCTGCGCGTGGCTGACGCGGATATCATCCTGACCGTAAGTCTCCGCGAGGTTGGCGATGATCTCCATCTGCGCGTCGGTGGCGTCGCCCGCAAGGCCGCCAATCGGCTTCAGGCTGACCGTGACGGATGTGTAGCCGGGCGTGACATGCGGATGCAGGTTGATACGTGCCCAGCGGGCAAACGCCTTGTCATTCGCCTTTGCAGCCTCGAAAGCGTCCGACGTTTCGGGCTTTGTGGCCAGTTCCGGCGGCGCGAAATAGGCATGGATCCGCTCGATCTCGGCCTGTGGCAGGTCGATCTTCTCGTGCGGACGCTGCGCGGCAAATTCCACCTCAACCTGACGGGTGAACTCCTCAGGCCCAAGCTCATTCACGAGGATCTTGATCCGCGCCTTGTACTTGTTGTCCCGGCGGCCATGCAGGTTGTAGACGCGCATGATCGCTTCGAGATAGTCGAGCAGACGGTCTTCAGGCACGAAGTCGTTGACCAGCGCGGCGACATGCGGCGTGCGCCCCTGTCCCCCGCCGACATGGACTTCAAAACCGCGTACGCCATCGCGCTCACGCATGTGCAGGCCAATGTCGTGCACACGGATGGCCGCGCGGTCATGCTCGGCGCCTGTGACGGCAATCTTGAACTTGCGCGGGAGGAAGGCGAATTCCGGATGGAAGGTCGACCACTGACGAATGATCTCGCACCACGGGCGCGGGTCCATGATCTCGTCGCGCGCGGCGCCGGCATAATGGTCCGAGGTCGTATTGCGGATACAATTGCCGCTGGTCTGGATGGCATGCATCTCGACTTCGGCCAGCAGGGCCAGCACGTCGGGAATGTCCTTGAGGGCGACCCAGTTGAACTGGATATTCTGGCGCGTGGTGAAGTGGCCGTAATTGCGGTCATACTCGCGGGCGATGCGCGCCAGCATGCGCATCTGGCGTGCATTCAGCTGGCCATAGGGAATGGCCACGCGCAGCATGTAAGCGTGAAGCTGGAGGTAGACGCCGTTCTGCAGGCGCAGCGGCTTGAACTCATCTTCCAGCAGTTCGCCCGACAGGCGGCGTTCGACCTGCCCGCGGAACTGGGCGACGCGTTCCTTGACGATCTGCGCGTCGAATTCGTCATATCTATACATGGGTGACCTCGTGAAGGTGTGGCAGGCCGAGTTCAAGCTCGCAGCGGGCGACCCAGGCTTGCACGGCGGGGAATTCGTTCAGGTCAAAGCCGCCTTCATGCGCAAGACGCGTGTAGGCGAGCAGGGAAATATCGGCGAGCGTCAGGGCCTCTCCCCCGGCTATCCAGTCGCTGGAGATGAGCGCCATTTCCATGCGACCGAGCGCACGGCGACCCTTGGCCATCAGGTCGGCATCGATCTCGTCGTCGGATTTCTTCAGGTAGAGTTTCTGGAAACGGCGCACGGCAATCGTTGGCTCGTGCGAATACTGCTCCCAAAACATCCACTCGAACATCTTGGCCCGTTCGAAAGCGTCGTCCGGGATAAGGGCAGAACCTTCAGCCAAGTGCAGGATGATGGCGTTGGACTGGGCGAGCGTGCGACCATCCTCGAATTTCACGACCGGCACCTGACCGAACGGGTTCAGCGCCAAGAATTCATCCGTGCGGCTCTCACCCCTCAGGATGTCGATTTCAATCCACTCATGCGGGAGGGACAGCTGCGTCGCCACCCATTTCACTTTCAGGCAGTTGCCGGAAATGGAATCGCCGAAGATGCGGATCATGCCTTGTCTCCATAGGTCACGGTCGGGCCATTGGCGCGGATGGTTTCGCGCAGGGTTTCACGGCCCGTAATCCCTCCGGCCTCAGTCACTTCCATGAAATAAGGATCATTTATGTCGGTCTCCTGCTTCGCGGCCGCAGCGAGACGCTCTTCAGCCGCATCGCCCGTGAAGGCACCAATCTTTGACGTATCCGTGGTCCAGCCGCCATCAGCGGTCATCCAGACCGTACGGCCTGTAGCGGTTTCCCACGCCGTCACGGCTTTCGGCGTTTCGGGCTTCAGTTTCGGGCGGACGGAGCTCATGCAACATGTTCCTTGAAAGCTTGGGCGATGGCTTCTTCCGGCAGGCCGGCCACTTCGCCAATGACCAGCAGCGCAGGGCCCTTGATGCCGGCGCGCTGGATAAGATGGGGGAGTTCGGCAAGCATGCCGAACACACGAATTTCAGACGCGCGCGTGCCATTCTCGATAACGGCGACAGGCGTAGACGGCGCACGGCCAGCGGCAATGATCTTCTCGGCAATCGTTGCCGACATTCCGACGCCCATGAACACGACAACCGTCTGGGCGGGCCGCGCAAGCGAGACCCAGTCTAGATCAGGCACGCCGCCCGCCTTGGCATGCCCGGTGACGAATGTGAGGCTTTGCGCGTGGTCACGGTGTGTCAGCGGCAGGCCCGCAGAAGCCGCACAACCCAAGGCCGACGATATTCCCGGAACGACGGTCGCTGCGACACCCGCCGCGCGCACTGCTTCGAGCTCTTCCCCGCCCCGGCCAAAAATGAACGGATCGCCACCCTTCAGGCGTACAACGCGCTTGCCATCCTGCGCAGAGGCGATGAGCAGTTCGTGGATCGTCTCCTGCGGTACGGAATGATCGCCCTTTGACTTGCCGACGGGCACGCGGTCGGCATCGCGGCGGATAAGGGACAGGATCTCGGCGCTGACGAGGCGGTCGTAATATACCACGTCGGCTTCCTGGATCAGGCGCAGCGCTTTCAGCGTCAAAAGTTCCGGGTCGCCAGGACCAGCGCCCACGATATGCACGATGCCTTGTGCAGGCGTGGTGGACAGCATCTGTGCCCGCATGGCAGCTTCGGCACCCTCAAGATCGCCAGCATAGGCGAGGTCTGCCGTTGGGCCGGTCAGCGCGGACTCCCAAAACCGGCGGCGCGCCTTGCCATCTGCAATCGCGGCCTTCACATCCGGCCGCAGGCGACTTGCCAGCGCAGCCAGTTCACCAATGCGTTTCGGCAGCAGGGCTTCGAGCTTCTCACGAATGGCCTTCGCCAGAACGGGCGCTGTGCCATTGGTGCCGATGGCAGCCACAATGTCACCGCGGTCGATAATCGAAGGCACGGTAAAATCGCAAAGCTCTGGATGGTCGACCACGTTTAGCGGCACGCCATACTGCCGCGCCATCGTGATCGCCTTTTCGGCATTGGCGTCGAGTCGGTTCGCGACGATGGCAAAGCGGGCCACGTCCAGCGCAGGGCCGGCATGTTCGGGCGGGGCAATGGTGATGCGGCCGGCAAATTCCTCAGCGAAGCCTGCGTCGATCTGGGAAACGATAACGGTAATACGGGCGGGAGTCGCGGCCAGGAGGCGAACCTTGCGGCGGGCTTCCTCGCCGCCACCGAAAACCACCACGGATGCATTATCGAGGTTGAAGAAGGCCGGAAACTGGCGCATGCGAAGGCCACTCTTGTTTAGTATTGCTGATCGATCAAAGGTCAAATTGGCTATTGACGGCTCAGGCGCAACCGTGAACCCCTACAGCGAGCCTTTAGAGTTACTATTCATGTCTGATCCGAACGACCGACTACCGCCCCTGAACGCGCTACGCGCCTTTGAAGCGGCTGCCAGACGCCTGTCTTTCACACAGGCGGCCGACGAACTCAATGTCACGCCCGGCGCGATTTCACAACAGATCCGCCAGCTGGAAGACTATGCAGGCACCCCGCTTTTCAAGCGTACGGGCCGTTCCGTTCTGCTGACCGACGCCGCGCAAGCAAGTCTGCCACTGGTGCGGGAGGCGTTTGAGCGCATTTCAGAAGCGGGCCGGATCATGCAGGCGCCTGCCCGTAAGGGACGGGTCATGGTCTCCTGCGCGCCCAGCTTTGCCGCCAAATGGCTCGCCCCCAAGCTCGACGGTTTCCACCGCGAACACCCCGATACCGAAGCCTGGATCTCCGCGGACATGGGCCTTACGGACTTCACCATGGCCGATGCGGATTTCGCGATCCGTTACGGGCGAGGCGTCTATGACGGCCTGAAATCGGAAAAGCTGCTCGACGAAACAGTCCTGCCGGTCTGCTCGCCCGCCATGCTTGAAGGACCTGACGCAATACGGCGCCCCGAAGACCTGCGGAACCATACATTGCTGCACGATGAAAGCAGCGAGAACGATCCGTCCTGTCCCGATTGGGCCAGCTGGCTGCGCGCGCGCCGCGTTGAAGGCGTCGATGGCGCACGCGGACCCCGCTTCAATCAGGCCATTCTCGTCATCGAATCCGCGGCTGCCGGGCGCGGCGTTGCGCTAGCCAAACAGGCCATTGCCGCAGCAGACCTTGCCTCTGGCCGACTGGTCGCACCATTTGCAGACGGGTCAACGATGATCGATTTCGGCTATTGGCTGGTCTGGCCCAAGGGCCGCCACCTGTCGCCGGACGTGCGCGATTTCATGAAATGGGTGAAGACCGAAGCCACCAAGGGCGAAATCGTCGGCGTCTAGGACGCGTTGGCGCCAGCAGCCGCGTCGAGTAGAAGGTAGGCCGCCAGACGCGGGCTGGCATTGCGGCTGGTCTTTTGCGTCTGCTCCAGCGCGTTGAGGGCGTCTTCCTCTTCCAGCGAGATGAACTCCCGGGCAAGCTGAAGCAATTCCCGGTCGCTGCGCAGGCGCTGGGTCACGCGCTCCACCTGACGGCCGGCATTGTCCATGATCGCGGCGCGCCGCTCACGGTCGCCATGACGGGCCGCCTCGGCAATCTTGCGCTTGGCTTTCGGGCGGAACGCTTCGGGCAACAGGATGCCGGACGTCTGCAGACGCTGGATCATCTCGTCCGCAATCTCCTCGCGGTCCGTCGGGCTTTGCGCGGGCTCATCGCGGCTCATGTCGGAAATGATGTCACGCCAGCCCATGTCGCTGCTCGACTGCAATGAACGGCCCGAAGACGGCACAAGGGCGCCGCCTGTGCTCGGTGACGGGGCGACATCGGTTGCACGGCGTGCGGGTGTTGCAGGCTTGGCAGGCTCATCATCGTCAAACCGCCGGCGCAGCAGGGGCGGGCTGCCTTCGGCGGGGCCCCTATCGTGCGCAGCCACTTCAGGCGCCTTGATATCCTTGTCTTTTTCCTTGTCAGCATCTGCGCCGAGGCTGGCGGAGGCCAGCAGGTCGGCAGCGGCGTCAAACAGCTCGTCTTCCATGCTTGGACGCGGCGGCGAGCGGGTTGGGGCCGGACGCGATGGCGGTGTCCCGGTTGTGCCGGAAAGGTCGGCGGCCGGATGCCCGTGGCCGTTCGTATAGCCATTAACGGCGCCATTGGCATGTCCGTTCACATGCGGCGTCGCAGGCGCAACAGGGGGCGCCGCGGGGGGGCTGACGGTCACTTCAGGCGTCGGTGCGGGCGCAGGGGGCGTCTCGCGGTGTGTTGCTGGCGGCGTTGTAGCTGCAACCGGTATGGTCGATGCGGAAGACGAAGCGCCAAGACGCCGGTTCATCATGTCCGTCTCGGCGCGTGCGGCATTGCCGGCGGCGCGCACGGCCACAGCGGCCTGTTCACCTGCCTCACGCAGACGGGCCAGCGCGCTTGCCGCTTCTTCGGCAGCCGCCCGCGTGGAATGATTGATTTCACGATTGGCGATGCGCGCGCCATCGAGCGCCGATGAGACCGCATCCTTCAACGCGTCGCCCGTCGTCGAGGCAGCTGCGGCAGCGATCTCCCCTGCCCTGACGGCAGCGTCGACCAGCTTGCGGGATTGTTCGAGTTTCTCTTCGACACGACTGACAGCGAAGGTGAGCGTCTCGGTACGAACCGAGGCATCACGGGCCAGCCCATCAAGATCAATCAGCTTGGCGGCGAGCGACTCGCCCGCGACTGTCATGCCATGCAGGCGCGCATCGAGCGCTTCATCGGCACGGGCGACTTCATCACCGGCCATGCGGGCGGCATTGACCATCTGCTGGGCCTGACGCGGGATCGCCTCGTTCATGGACTCGATCTGAGCGCGCAAGTCACGTGCGAGGCTTTCAAGGGCCGTCCGCTCGGAGGCGAGGCGCTGGGCCAGGTCGCGCGCATTGTCGGCACTGGCATAGGCCACAGATTCCAGTCGCAAGCGCTCGTCGCCAATCTCGCCAGACATGGCCTTCATGGCCGAAATCGCGTGCGCCATGGCCCGGTCGACTTCGGAGGCCGACTGTTTCATTTGCTCGGCAATCGTGATGCCTTCCGTGCCGGCCTCGCGCGCCGGCGAGAGCAGGCGAATGGCTGCTTCCATGACCAGCGCATTTGACGCGGAGGCGCGGCGGTTGGTGCGCGCCATGAAGCCGGCCATGATGATGATCATGCCGGGGATCAGCGCCGCAAGGCCACCGGCCAGCAGTATCGCGGGCGGTTGGGCCAGCAGCGCATCAAGGCCGAGAAAGCCCAGGACACCTGCGGCAACAGAAACGAACCAGAGGACGCCGATCAGGAATCCTGTGACGACCATCCAGCCGCCACCATGCCGGGCGTACTCGAAGTTTTCCGACGCCTCTTGCCTGGCCAGGAGATCCCGGCCGGACGGGCGAGCTGAAGGCGTATCCGTCATTATGTGACTATACCGCGACAACAAGGCTGCGGCGAGGCCGGAATACAGGCTTTTTCGGGGCCCGACAGGCCGTCTGCCCTAACCCAGCATACTGACAACAACAGACTCGGTCTGCGATGTGTCAGCGCTTTCATCGGGCTCCGGCGGCGCGAATTCGAGGCCCAGCCAGGCCAAAATCCCTGCAAGGACAAGGTTGCGGATGAACACGGCGATCGCGATCATGATAGTCCCCATTACCAGCGGGACATCTCTCAGGCCCCGGATCAAGAACACATTCTAACGCGATCGGGTATTTTCGCCAATCGATAAATCTTCGTAAGGGTTCGTGAACAGATCGCCGGACCGCGTTAACCTTTGAGGAAACAGGATCATGAGAGAGTGTCGGCGTTCTTCCGGAGTACAGCCATGACCGACACCGCCCCTGCCCCGCTTGCCCTGCTTGACCGTGACCACCTGAGCGCCATGACCGGCGGGGACCAGGCACTGGCCGTCGAAGTGATCGAGATCTTCCGCCATCAGGCCGAGATCTGGTCGCGCCTGCTTGACCCCATGGCTGATGCGTCGCAATGGGCCGATGCAGCCCACACGCTGAAGGGCGCGAGCCTCGGCATCGGTGCGCTGCGTCTTGCCTCGGTCTGCGGCAAGGCCGAGCGCCTCGGACGGGGCGAAACCGCACCAAGCCGCACGGCGGCAGCCGTGATGCTTGGCGATGTGAAGGATGCCCTCGGCGACACGCTCGAAGCGGTCGCGCGGGCCGCTTACGAGTTGGGCGCGCCAGGCCCGAAACGGGCGTCATAGCTGCCGAATTCATAGGCAATGCAGCGGTCGATAAGTGTGCGCCATACCGGCTCAGCGATCGCTGGTGACAGGCCCGCTGCCGCACTGGCCGCAAGCACCTTGGTTACCACGTCCTCAATACGCGCGCGGTCATGCACGATCTCGCGGTCGCCCTTGATGCGCGCAGCGGCGTCCATGAAGGACTGGCGCTCGGCCAGGATTTCCACAAGCAGGCGGTCGATGCGGTCGATCTCGTAGCGGACCTGCTCCATGGTCTCGCTCGTCTCTGCCGTATGATGGCGCTGGTCAGATGTATAGGTCGTCATGGGCTTTGCCCCGTCTGGCTGAGTGCTGCCCGTTACATGGGGATGGCGCGGGCGGCAAGTGAGGGAGGTGCGACAGGCAAGCGCGGGCATTGCGCAGGACATAAATGTTACTATATCACATTTCTTTGCCCTTACCCGGAGATCCCATGTCCCAACTCGACCCCACTCTCATGTTCGATAAGGCGCGCGCCGCGCAGTATGACAGCCAGTTCGCCCGCGCCAATGCCTTCCGCGATGTGATCCATCTCGTGACAGACCTTGCGTTCGCGTCCCTGCCAAATGACGCAAGGATTCTCGTGGTTGGGGCCGGAACAGGCTCGGAAATCATCGCGCTCGCAGCCCGCCATTCCAGCTGGCATTTCACGGCTGTGGACCCGGCCGGTGCTATGCTGGAAGTGTTCCGGGAGAAGGCCATAGCTGCGGGAATTCTTGACCGTTGTACAATCCATGTCGGCTATATCGAGACCCTTGCTGACTTGCCGCTCCATGATGCCGCAACGAGCCTGCTCGTCTCACATTTCCTGCAAACCGATGCGTCGCGGGGCGCTTTCTTTGCGGAAATTGCCGCACGCCTGAAACCGGGCGCACTCCTGGTCAACGCGGACCTTGCCGCCGACATGACCGAAAAGATCAGCGCCCGCCTCTATGCGACATGGGAACAGATGCTGCGGGAGACGGGCGCAGACGCTGCAGGTCTGGACAATTACCGCGCCGGGTTCGGGAAGGATTTTGCCGTCCACACGCCGGCTGCCGTCGAAGCGCTGATTGAAAACAACGGATTCGAGCGCCCCTCGCCTGTCCTGCAAACACTTCTGATGCGGACCTGGCTGACCGCAAAGACCTGATCCACCCAAGCTTGAAAAAATCCACAACGCTTGGTAAGCGGACGATATGCGCACGATGAACACACTCCAGCAGCAGCAGCAGGTCCGGATTTCCGGGCGGAGCGGGCGTGTGCATTCCGAAAGGGCCCCTGACTGAACCTCAGCAGGACCAGCCCCGGACCCACAAGCCTCGCCACCACCGGCGGGGCTTTTGTTTTTACGGGGGCCCAGCCGACACGTCAGAAAGAAGAAACATCATGGCCTTCTCATCCGATACCGAGATCGAACGCACCACGCGCGGCATGATCGACCGCACCCTGCCGAAAGAGGGCTGGACGCACGAAGCGCATTTCGCGGGCGCCCTTTGGCTGGTTGCCGCAGACTTTGAGGCTGCGCAACGCGACATGCCCGACATGATCCGCGCCTATAACGAATCCGTCGGCGGTGTGAATTCCGAAACGGAGGGCTACCATGAGACGATCACGCAGGCCTCACTCAGAGCGGCGCGGCACATGCTGGGGAGCGCCAAACCGGATACGCCGCTCTATCTCGTGCTGCAGGACTTGATGGCATCGGAGTTCGGTCGGTCGGACTGGCTGCTGACCTATTGGTCAAAGCCTGTCCTGTTCTCTGTCGAAGCGCGCCGCGAATGGGTGGCGCCGGACCTGCAGCCCCTGCCCTTCTAGAACCTAGACAGGCGGCGCGCGGCGCATGGAGCGCACGGCCTTGACCAGTCCATACAGACTGATCAGGGCCCAACAGCCCTCCATCAGGGCGGCCGACAGGTTGAAGTCGACCGCGAGTGACAGGAGGATCGCCAACGAACCGAACAGGTTCAGCGCTGAATAGGCACGCGAGCGCGATTCCAGGCGCTCGGCCTGAAGCAAAAGATAGCCGAGAAGGGTCAGCACGACGCCAACGATCCCGATGGCGTCGAACAGGCTGACCATCAGGTGCTAGACTTCGAGCAACATGCGTTCCGGATCTTCCAGCGCTTCCTTGACGCGAACGAGGAAGGTCACGGCTTCCTTGCCGTCAACGATGCGGTGGTCATAGGAGAGCGCAAGATACATCATCGGACGGATCTTCACTTCGCCATTGATCGCAACGGGCCGGTTCTCGATCCGGTGCATGCCGAGGACGCCGGACTGCGGAGGGTTCAGGATCGGTGTCGACATCAGCGAGCCATAGATGCCGCCGTTCGAGATGGTGAACGTGCCGCCCTGCATGTCGCCGATCGTCAGATCGCCGTCACGGGCGCGCTTGCCGAGGTCTGCGATATATTTCTCGATACCGGCCAGCGACAGGTCATCACTGTCACGCACGACCGGCACGACGAGGCCCTTGTCGGTGCCGACGGCAACGCCGATGTCATAATAGTTCTTGTAGATGATGTCGGTGCCGTCGATCTCGGCGTTCACGGCCGGGACTTCCTTCAGCGCATTGACGCAGGCCTTCACGAAGAAGCTCATGAAGCCAAGCTTGATGCCATGCTTGGCAACGAAGCTGTCCTGGTGCTTTTTGCGCAGGTCCATGATGGCGCCCATGTCCACGTCATTGAACGTGGTCAGCATGGCGGCGCTGTCCTGGGCCTCTTTCAGGCGGCGGGCGATGGTCTGGCGCAGACGCGTCATGCGCACGCGTTCCTCGCGTGGACCAACGTCGCGCGGTGCGCGCGACTCGGTCACGGCCTTTGAGGACGATGCCTTCGACGCAGCATTGTTCACATAGTCCAGTGCATCCGCCTTGGTAGCGCGGCCATCGCGGCCCGATCCCGGGATATTGGACGGATCAACACCGGCTTCGGACGAGATTCGACGCACGGAGGGCGATACAGGCGCGCCTTCTGCAGCAGCCTTGGCAGCGGGCGGCGGGGAAGCCGGGCTGGCGGATGGCGCGGAAGCGGCACCACCGGCGCTGATGCGCGCGATGACGGAGCCAGGCGTCACGCCGTCGCCTTCACTGGCGACGAGCTCGGCGATCACACCATCAGCAGGCGACGGTACTTCGAGCGCGACCTTGTCGGTCTCGATTTCGGCAATTGTCTCGTCTTTCTTGACGCTGTCACCGACCTTTTTCAGGAAGGTCGATAGCGTGCCCTCGGCAACGCTTTCGCCCATGGCTGGCACGACAACATCGGTCATCTTGCCGTCGGAGGCGGCTGGCTTGGCCTCTTCCTTGGCAGCAGGTTTGGATTCCTTTGCCGGTGCAGAGGACTCGGCTTTGGCAGGCGCGGACTTGTTAGCGCCATCGCCGGCGTTCACGCGGCCAAGCAGCGCACCGATTTCAACGGTCTCACCTTCTTTGGCGACGATTTCGGAGAGCACGCCGTCTTCAGGCGCGGAGACTTCAACGGAAACCTTGTCGGTTTCCAGTTCGACGAGCACGTCATCGCGCTTGACGGTGTCACCCGCTGCTTTGAGCCATTGGCCGACGGTGGCTTCGGTAACGCTCTCGCCGAGTGTAGGGACTGAAATGTCGGTCATGTTTTAAGGTCCGTATTGGAATATCTGGAAAAAGGCGATCAGATTGCGACGATCTTGTCGTCAACCGGATCGGGGCCGAGGGCCGCGTTGATGAAGGCCGCCATTTCGGCCTTGTGCTTGGACATCAGTCCAGTAGCAGTGGCCGCCGACGGCGGACGACCGGCATATCGCGGCCGGGGATTCTTGGCGCCAATCTGAAGGGCGCACCATTCAATCTCGTCACGGATAAAGGTCCAGCCGCCCATATTGCGCGGCTCTTCCTGGCACCAGACAATCTCGGCGCCGGGGAAACGCTTCAGCTCGTTCATGATCGAGCGGCGCGGGACAGGATAGAACTGCTCGATGCGCATCAGGTACACGTCGTCCATGCCCGCTTCCTCGCGTGCCTCGAACAGGTCGTAATAGACCTTGCCCGAACACATCACGACGCGGCGGATCTTGTTGTCCTTGGCCAGCTTGACCTTGCCTTCGCGGCCGGGTGTCTCGGCATCGTCCCATAGGATACGGTGGAACGAGGACTTCGTTGTCATGTCATCCAGCGCCGACGTTGCCAGTTTGTGGCGCAGCAGCGATTTCGGGGTCATGATGATCAGCGGCTTGCGGAAGTCGCGGTGGATCTGACGACGCAGGGCATGGAAATAGTTCGCCGGGGTCGTCAGGTTGCAAACCTGCATATTGTCTTCTGCACACATCTGCAGGAAGCGCTCGAGGCGGGCGGAGGAGTGCTCCGGCCCCTGCCCTTCATAGCCGTGCGGCAAGAGGCAGACGAGACCCGACATGCGCAGCCATTTGCGTTCCGCAGACGAGATGAACTGGTCGAAGAAGACCTGCGCGCCGTTCGCGAAGTCGCCGAACTGGGCTTCCCACAGGGTCAGCGTGTTCGGATCGGCCAGTGAATAACCATACTCATAGCCAAGCACCGCTTCTTCGGAGAGAAGCGAGTCGATGACTTCGTAATTGGCCTGCTTCTCGCTGACATGGTTCAGCGGCGTGTAACGCTCGCCGGATGTCTGGTCGACGAAATGGCTGTGGCGTTGCGAGAACGTGCCGCGGCCAACGTCCTGGCCCGACAGGCGTACGGGAAAGCCTTCATCCAGCAGGGTGCCGAAAGCGAGATGCTCGGCGGTTGCCCAATCGAGGCCCTCACCCTTGGAAATCGCGGTCGCCCGGCCCTCGATCACGCGGGTCAGCGTCTTGTGGATCTGGATATCGTCCGGAACCGTGGTCAACGACTTGCCGAGTTCCTGCAGGCGCTTCTTGGAAACGCCCGTCTTGCCCCGACGCTCATCGTCTTCGGGCAGGCCGAGGCCTTTCCATTCGCCATCCAGCCAGTCAGCCTTCTTGGCTTTGAATTTGTTGCTCTTTTCGAACTCTTCGTCGAGATAGTTCTCGAAATCCGTGACCTGCTTGTCGAGTTCCTCGGCCGTCAGGATGCCTTCGCTGATGAGGCGCTGGCCATAGATTTCGCGGGTCGAGGCGTGACCCTTGATCTGGTTGTACATCACCGGCTGGGTAAACATGGGCTCGTCGCCCTCATTGTGCCCGAAGCGGCGGTAGCAGAACATGTCGATGACCACGTCCTTGGCAAATTTCTGCCGGAACTCGGTCGCGACCTTGGCCGCATAGGTGACGGCCTCAGGGTCGTCGCCATTGACGTGGAAGATCGGCGCCTGAACCATCAGCGCAACGTCCGACGGGTATGGCGACGAGCGCGAATACATCGGGCTGGTCGTAAAGCCGATCTGGTTGTTCACGATGAAGTGGATCGTGCCGCCCGTGCGATAGCCTGAAAGGCCCGACAGCGCGAAACACTCGGCCACAACGCCCTGCCCTGCGAAGGCCGCATCGCCGTGCAGCAGCAGCGGCAGCACTTTCGTGCGGACCAGCTCACCTGTTTCGCGGTGGAGCATTTCCTGCTTGGAGCGCGACTTGCCGAGCACGACCGGATCAACCGCTTCAAGGTGCGACGGGTTGGCGTTCATCGAGAGGTGAACTTGGTTGTCGTCGAAGACGCGGTCAGATGACGCGCCGAGGTGGTATTTCACATCGCCGGAGCCGAACTGCTCGGCGCCTTGCGTGTTACCGCCCTGGAATTCGAAGAAAATCTGCTCATACGGCTTGCCCATGACGGCGGCCAGCATGTTGAGGCGGCCCCGGTGGGGCATGCCGACAACGATCTCTTCAACGCCAAGGGCGCCGCCGCGCTTGATGATCTGTTCCAGCGCCGGCACAGCAGCTTCGCCACCATCAAGGCCGAAACGCTTGGTGCCGGGATAGCGCTTGTGCAGGAAGCGCTCGAATGTCTCTGCTTCGATCAGCTTGGCGAGGATCGCCTTCTTGCCTTCGGTCGTGAAGGCAACGCCCTTGTCCGGGCCTTCGATACGTTCCTGCAGCCAGGATTTCTCGGCCGGATCGGAAATGTGCATGAACTCGATGCCGAGCGTCGAGCAATAGGTGCGGCGGAGGATGTCGAGCATCTCGCGCACGGTGGCGTATTCGATGCCAAGATAGAAATCGATGAAGATGCGGCGTCCCATGTCGGCTTCGGTGAAGCCATAGGTCTCGGGGTTGAGCTCCGGCTGGGCGCCGAAATCCTCAAGGCCAAGCGGATCAAGCTTGGCGGCCAGGTGGCCGCGCATCCGGTAGGCCCGGATCATCATGATCGCGCGGATGGAATCCTTGACCGACTGGGCGATGTCGGCTTCCGACGCGGTCGGCTTGTCAGCCTTGATCTTCTTTTCGATACGCGGATCAAGAACCGCCCAGTTGCCGTCAAAAGCGGCGACTTCGTCACCCTTCTTCTGGAGCGGCCAGTCGGCGCGCTTCCAGCTGGCGCCGGCAGCATTCAGCTCCGAATTGCTCGGATTGTCGTCAAGCTCTTCAAAGAAAGCCTGCCAGCTTTCCGGAACCGATGAAGGGTCGCGCGAGTAAGCTGCCTGCATCTGCTCGAGCCACTGGGCTGACCCTCCATAAAGGAAAGCCGTATCGAGCATCGCCACATTGCCTTTGCTGCGCGCACCATTCACCGGGCTGCCGTCGTCTGCCATCTGTCTTCCCGTCCTCTGGACCAAATCGTTCCCCAACATATAGGAACGAAACCTTGCTGTGTTCCTGTCACCAGGAACTTTTTGCAGGACGGCCGACGCGGTCAGAACCTGGCCTCGCCAGACGGGCCAACCGGCCGCCCTGGCTCATTCAATTCAGGGCGACTTAGCCCTTCAGCACCTCGATCATGGTCGTGCCAAGGCGCGCAGGTGACGGCGACACGCGGATACCCGCAGCCTCCATCGCAGCAATCTTGCTTTCTGCATCACCCTTGCCACCAGACACGATGGCACCAGCATGGCCCATTGTGCGACCTTTCGGTGCCGTGCGACCGGCGATGAAGCCGACCATCGGTTTCTTGCGGCCTTTCTTGGCCTCGTCGATGAGGAACTGGGCTGCGTCTTCTTCTGCGCTACCGCCAATTTCACCAATCATGATGATGGACTTTGTTTCGTCGTCGGCAAGGAACATTTCCAGCATGTCGATGAATTCGGTGCCTTTGACCGGATCGCCGCCAATGCCGACAGCGGTTGTCTGGCCAAGGCCGACCTGCGTGGTCTGGAACACGGCTTCATAGGTCAGCGTGCCGGAGCGCGAGACGATGCCGACATTGCCCTTCTTGAAGATGGAGCCCGGCATAATGCCGATCTTGCATTCGTTCGCCGTGATGACGCCTGGGCAGTTCGGGCCGATCAGGCGCGATTTCGACTTCGCGAGCTTCGCCTTGACGCGAACCATGTCGAGCACAGGCACGCCTTCGGTGATGCAGACGATCAGCGGGATTTCCGCGTCGATGGCTTCTTCAATGGCCGCAGCAGCGCCTGCTGGCGGGACGTAGACCACGGACGCGGTGGCGCCGGTCTTTTCCTTGCCTTCGGCGACGGTCGCGAAGATCGGCAGTTCGGTGCCGTTATCGGCCTGCCACATCGTGCCACCCTTCTTGGGGTGAATGCCGCCGACCATCTTGGTGCCGTAATAGGCCAGGCCCTGGTTGGTGTGGAACGAACCGGTATTGCCGGTCATGCCCTGCGTGAGGATCTTGGTATTGTTATCAATAAGAATGGACATGAGTATTCCTTAGCCGCGAACCGCGTTGACAATTTTCTGCGCCGCGTCGTCGAGATCGTCGGCGGAGATGACGTTGAGACCGGAGTCGGCGATGATCTTCTTGCCGAGTTCCACGTTCGTGCCTTCGAGGCGCACGACCAGCGGAACAGCAAGGTTGGTTTCCTTGACGGCCGCGATCACGCCTTCGGCGATGACGTCACATTTCATGATGCCGCCGAAGATGTTCACGAGGATGCCCTTCACGTTCGGGTCCTTCATGATGATCTTGAAGGCAGCTGCCACTTTCTCCTTGCCGGCGCCGCCGCCGACATCACAGAAGTTGGCGGGCTCTTCGCCGTAGAGCTTGATGATGTCCATGGTTGCCATGGCCAGGCCAGCGCCGTTGACCATGCAGCCAATCGTGCCGTCGAGGGCGATATAGGCGAGGTCCCATTCAGAGGCCTCGATTTCCTTCTCGTCTTCTTCGGTCTTGTCGCGCAGCTCGATGATGTCCGGGTGACGGAACAGGGCGTTACCGTCGAACGACACTTTCGCGTCGAGAACGCGCAGGTGGCCATTCTCCATGACGATCAGAGGGTTGACCTCAAGCATCGCCATGTCCTTCTCGGTGAAGGCTTTGTAGAGGATCGGGAAGAGCTTCATGCCGTCGGTGCGGGCTGTGCCCTCAAGCTTCAGCGCATCGCAGAGCTTCGAAGCATCGTCTTCGGTGACGCCGCCATCAACTGGCAGGGTCATGATTTTCTCAGGCGTGTCGTGGGCAACAGCTTCGATGTCCATGCCGCCTTCGGTCGAGACAACAAAAGCCACCTTGCCGGATTCACGATCAACCAGGATGGAAAGATAAAGTTCGCGGTCAATGTCAGCGCCGTCTTCGATGTAGAGGCGGTTGACCTGCTTGCCGCTTGCGCTCGTCTGGGCGGTCACAAGATGGTGGCCGAGCATCTGCTTGGCATTGGTCAGGACGTCTTCCTTGGTGAAGGCAAGGCGCACACCGCCTTTTTCACCGGCTTCGGATTCCACGAACTTGCCCTTGCCGCGGCCGCCTGCGTGGATCTGGCTTTTCACCACCCAAAGCGGTCCTGGCAGCGAATCGACCGCCTTCTGGACGTCGTCGAGGGTGAGAACCGGTACGCCTTCGGCGACGGGGGCGCCGAAAGATTTCAGCACCGCTTTTGCCTGGTATTCGTGAATATTCATATGGAATGCCCTGATGGTTGCGTCGCGTGCGAGAAGGCCGCGTGCCGCCCCGCTATTGGTGGGGGCTGTATAACAGGCTTATTCGTGCCGACAACTGGCTGGGTACGTGTATCTGGATGCAGCCTCAGGAGTCGACTTCCGGATTTCGCGGGTCAAGCTCCACCGCCGCAAGCGAGGTCGGCGTGACCGGGCTCCATTCTTCCTGCTGGGCCTCGGTCGGCGCAGCGCGCTGGCGCACCCGCAGCACCATCAGGCCTGCCAGCACCAGCAACAGTACGCCCGCAAGCCCGAACAGGCCGACCCTGTCGGCCAGTCGCATTGCGGTGCCCGACATCAACGGCCCGACGATCGACCCCGCCGCCCAGACAAACAGGAGCCCGGACATTACCTGCGGCACCCGGCCACGGGGCGTGCGGTCAATCGCATGCGCCACGCAGAGGCCATAGAATGACAGGGCCCCTGCCCCCCAGACGGTCAGAACGGCAATCACACCAATCTCGCCAAGCGCAACCCCGAAAACGGCAATCAGCAGCGACGCAATGCCGGACATCGTGCACATGCCCGCAATCACCAGGCGCCGTTCGATCCGGTCGGACAGCACCCCGGCCGGCCATTGCAGCACGAGCCCCCCGAGCCAGGCCGCGGCGCCCGCGATGGCCACAGCCGCCGTGCCACCGCCCGCAAGACTGAAGCCTTCAAAATAAATCGGCAGCAGCGCCAGCGTGCCTGTATTGATGACGCCGGCCAGAAACACGCCCATGACCGCCGCCGGGGCGATGCTGAACAGTTCTGACACGGGCATGGACTTGCTATCAGGCGGTGACGGCTCCTTCTGCCGGGTCAGGCAGACCGGCACCAGGGCAAGGGTCAGGAACAGCGCGGCCCAGACATAGGCCCGGCTATCGAGCGGTGACATGCCCGCCACGAAGAACGGCCCCAGCATCAGCGAAAGCTTGGCGCCTGTATGATAGATGCCCATGACATTGCCGCGCGACTTGTCGGGCACGGCTTCGCCCATCCAGCTCTCGATACTGGTGAACATGTAGGCAAAGGCGACGCCCTGCACGAGACGCGCAATCGCCCAGAAGCCCGCGTCATGCCAGAGCGACAGCGACAGCACGGCAACGGCATTCATCGCCGAGGCAGCAGCAAACAGGCGGATATTCCCGACCGCGCCCAGCATGCGCGGCGCAGACCATGCACCGATCATGTAACCGGCGGCGTTGAAGCCGGCGATCACGCCAATGGCCTGCGGACCCGTACCCATCGCCTCAAGGCCGAGCGGCGTGAGCATGCTCAGCAATCCTCCAGCGATCTGCACGATCATGACGGAAAGGATCAGGACGAATACGTTACGTGTGTCGGACATCAACTACCTGGTGACGGGCGGGCCCGGCCCGCGCCTTGCGTTATTTGAATTTGACCGTGGTCTCCCCAACGGTCGCGCCATCATTGGCCTTGATCGACAAGGCAGCCGTGCCAGCCTCCCAATCAATATCAATGGCCCCGAAATTTTCCTGCGAATAGCCAGCGCCGATCTGGGCCGCGTCTATTTCTGAGGTCGTACCGGAAAATGAGGCATTGAGGGATGAAGCTGTCAGCTCATAGGCCGGATAATCCAGAACGCCATCCTTGCGATAGAGGAAAGCTGCATGTCGGTCGCCGGACAGGAACACAACGCCGTTCGCGCCCGTCTCGCCGATCAGACCATAAAGGCGCGACTGTTCGAGCGGCAGGCGTGACCAGGCCTCATAGCCATGCCCGTCGGTCGCCAGGACCTGCACCGACGACACAATCAGGCGGAGGTCTGCCGGCTGCTGCAACTGATTCTCCAGCCACGTCCATTGGTCGGTGCCGAGCATGTCCTGATGCAGGTCTGCCGATGGCACATAGCGCTCCTTGCCTTTCGCGCCATATTCATCGGTCCGGCTCAGCGGTGTGCGGAAGAAGCGCGTGTCCAGCATGATAACCTGGGTGCGCTTGCCTTCCGGACCGAACGTGCGGGCATAATAGGTGCCCGGCCACGCGCCGACATCCTGCTTTTCAAGGCCCCAGAAACGCTCGTGGATACGCTCTGACAGGCGCCGGAAGGGAAAATCCTTGCCGCCATCATTGGCGCCGAAATCATGATCGTCCCAGGCCACCATCATCGGATGGGCGGCGCGCACGGCCTTGAAATCCGGCCGGGCGGCAAGATCGTGGAAACTCTCGCGCAATTCGTCGAGGTCTGCCTGATTGCTGAGCGACTGCTTGCCGTCCATGTCGCCATAGACATTATCGCCCATCATCAGGAAGAGATCGGCCTTCTCCTTCGCGATCTCCTCAAGCGCTGGCGCGGCGCTCGTCTCCTCGTTCATGCAGGACGCAACAAGCACGCGCGTGATGGGCTGGTCAGCGGGCGGAAGCGGCAGGCCTTTCGGCGCACGCGGGAAGAAATCATCAGGCAGCGTCCGGTAATAGGCCTCCAGGGCCTCCTCGGCGCTGGCAGGTGGGCGGGTGATGCCGGGGATCGAAATCGGACCCGGCGCCTGACACGCCGCAAGGCCGATCAAGCCAGCTAGGACAATTGCGCGCTTCATGTCTGCCTCCCGCCTTTCTGACGTCTTGCTCACATGTGTAGCGGGCTTCTGCTGCTGCAGTAAGGCAAGAATAGGTCAAACACCGAAGAAAATTGACCACATCATCCGCCCGGGCAGGAAGGTGAAGAGACCGGCCACAACCATGCCACCGAGGAACATGTTGGTCATGTGCCTACGATGCGCCTTGATGTCATGACGCCGCGCCGCTGCCACGCCCATTGGCAGGACGATGACAGTCCAGGCCGAAATCGCATGGATGAGGCTGAAATGGTCACCGTTCAGCCCGGTCAGGAAGAAGGAGCTGACGGCTGTTACGGCCATTGTCGCGACCCACGTGTAGCCGAGAACGCGGTGCAGGCGCCTGCCCTTCTTGTAGGCCAGCAGGAATGCTCCGATGGCGAACGAGGCCAGCGCGCCGCTTACATGCGCCTTCAGGACCCATGCCGACTGCATCAGGGGGGTGACATCCAGACGAAAACGGATCTGCGGATTACCGGAGGCCTCCAGCATCGCGCGGCTGATGAGGGCATAGGCCATCAAGGCGGCGATCATCACGATCCAGTTCTTGTTGCGCCGGATCTGGTTGCGAAAGGAAGTCTGAACGGTTCGGCGTTGGGCGGTCTGTGTCATCGGAAACTCCTCAGTGCGGGTTGTTGCCTACACCTCTCCCCTCTCCCACCGCGCCGCCACCGGGTTTGCATGGAGTGACTGGAATCCTGCGTGAAATGCAGCCAGAACAGTTCGCGAAGCGCGAAATGCAGGAGGGATATTCAGTCAATGCCGGGCCGTTTGACACCATTCCTGCGAACAGCCGCCATATTCATTGGCCTTGCTTTCGCGTTCACATGGTTCGGCGTCTACGATACCGGCGGCTCATTCGCGCTCCGGCTGTTGATGTGGCTGATCACGATGGCGGTCGGCGGCGCGGCCGCCATCTGGGCCATCCCGGCTGTTTTCGAGCGCCACCTTGCCGACCAGCCGGCGCCCCGCCGCATCGCAGCTGCAGCAGCCCTCATTGCGCTGCCTGTAACGGTCTCTCTGGTCATCTTTTTTCTGGCACTGGGTGGGCACTTCAGCCCGACCGGGTTGGCTATCCAGTATCTCTATGTCTACGCCGTCTGCCTCGTCATGGTGACAGGCGGCGTTGTCGTCGCCCAGGCGAGGCGCGCCCCGCCGCTCGGCGCGGCCGAGGCATCCGACGCTAGGGCAACGTTCCTTGAGCGCCTGCCGGTGAAGTATCGCGCCGCGGCGCTCTGGGCGATTTCCTCCGAGGACCACTACCTGCGGATACATACAAGCAAGGGCGAGGAACTGATCCTGATGCGGCTCGCCGATGCGATGCGGGAACTGGCGGGCGCGGGCGGCCTTCAGGCGCATCGCTCATGGTGGGTGGCGCTGGACGGCGTGGCCGATACGCGGCGCGAGGGCGGCAAGCTGTTTCTTGTGCTGAAATCCGGCAAGGAAGCGCCCGTATCGCGCACGTTCCTGTCAGCCGTAAAAGACGCAAACCTCGCCTAAATACCCAAGCCCGGTGTCGGCCGTGTGTTCATCACGAGATGCTTCACGAACTCGACATGATTGCGCAGGCGATAAAGATCGTCGGTATAGGAAAGCGGCACGTCCATCTCGCCGATCTCGACCTGCAGGTCTTCCAGCTCGTCGGTAATCGCGACACGTTCTTCCTTGCTGGGCATCGACCGTCCGCGCGCTTCAAGATCGCGCAAGTCCTTGTACCAGATGTAGATCTTGCGCCGCACGCGCCAGCGATAGATCGGCGGCGCAACCCTCACCAGCGGAAAGAGAAGCGTCAGCAGCGGGATCGCCAGTATCCACGCCCGGTCGAGAAAGTTCGCCACATCGAACGAGAAATACCGGCGCAGGAAAGACGGCCCGTTCTCATAATAGCGCTCCGCCTGACGGCTGATCGGCAGGTCTGTCCAGTTCGGATCTGGAAAGGCGCCGTCGGCCGCAAGCAGGCTGCCATCCTGATGGATCGCATTCGCAGAATCGATCAGCAGCGCCTCGATCGCCGGGTGAAGCGCTTTCGTGACGACCAGCTGCGCCACGGGCGCCACAAGCGGCACGTCGCGCGGCGGCAGGTCTGCGCCAATATCCGCAACACCGCGCAAAAGCGTCACCGCCGCAAGGGCCGGCTGGCGCCGCGACAGGGCCTCTGCCCGCTCAAATGGCAATAGCGATATGCCGGGCGCCCGCAGCAGGGTCTGCACATAGGGCGCATCCGGCGAGGCGGAAAAACCCGCCGCATCAATCTGTCCGGCCATCAGGGCATCCGCAGCAGGTGTGCCCGACAAGGTATTACGCGCCGTCTCCGGCCAAGTGCCGTCGAATTCGGCCTGAAGCTCAACACCGAGAATACGGCTGCCGGAGCCGAGCGGCCCGATGGCGAAACGCTTTGACCGGAGATCACCAAATTCCGTCACACCCTCTTCATCGCGCACGAACACCCAGAAAGGCTCATGGAACAGGCCGCCAAGCGATCGCAAAGTGGCCGCATCGCCGGGTGTGGCGAGACCGCCCTGCACGAGGGCGACATCCACCTGGCCCTCATCAAGCAGGCGCAGGTTCTCGACCGATCCGGCGGTCTGGATCAGCTCGACCTCGATCCCCTGCTCTGCCAGCAGGCGCTGGTAACGCTCGGCAAAGGCATAATAGGCACCGCCCTGCGAGCCGGCGGCAAAACGGATATGTTTCGGCGGGGCCGGGTCCATCAGCATGAGGGTGAGAAGCACACCCAGCACCGCCACCAGCACAAACGGCCAGTACACTTTCAGGAAGTCCTTTGCGGCCGTGACCATTCAGCGTCCCATTTTCTCTCAGAAATGTCCCGGAAAAGGTCTACGGCGACACGCACGCCGGATCAATCGCGCTCACGGGCCTGCCATGAAAATGCCCCATGCGCGCCCCGCATGGAACCTATTCCGTTTAGAATGTGTTCATCAAGCAGACACGTCCCCATTTGGGAATGATGCAAACCACAAGGGTAATACAAATGGGCCAGTCAAACTTAATGGCCAAGGTCGTTTCTGTAGCGACTCTTGGGATTCTCGCCGCCGCGCTTCTGATGATGGCGCTGACCCCCAATCCTTCACTCTATGCAGGCTGATTTTTTATCAGATTATTTTGGAACTAAGATGACCCGTTCCACGTAGAAACTATCAGATGGCCGGTAAGTCCCTCCCGACTGAACCCTCCCAAGCGCTGGCCATCTATAAAGAGACCTTGAAGCTGCGTCCCCCCACCTTTCAGCTTCGAGGTCTCTTTTACTTTTCCCCTGAAATGCAGTGTCAGGCCTTGTGATAGGGCATTCCCGCCATGATCGACATGGCGCGGTAGACCTGCTCGGCCAGCATCGCCTTGACCAGCCGGTGCGGCCAGGTCTGCGCCCCGAAAGCCATGATATCCGGCACAGCCCGCCGCACGGCGTCGCCATAGCCTTCTGCCCCGCCAATCAGGAATACCAGGTCCGGCACGCCCTGATCGCGCAGCCGGCCCAGCTGGGTGGCAAAATCCTGTGATGTCAGGTTGCGGCCAAACTCATCCAGACGGATCACACTGGCGCCAGCGGGGATCTTCGCAAGGATACGCTCGGCCTCGGCATCCAGCCCACCACCGCTCGCCACTTCAACTTCCTCTAAGCCGCGAAAGCCGAGACTGCGCGCAACAGGCAGCGCCCGTTTGACATATTCATCAAAAAGGTCGCGTTCGGCGCCCGATTTCAGGCGGCCGACTGACAGGAGCGTCAGGCGCATTGGCGCCTAGTGCTGCGTGGCGCGATGGGCACTCGTTTCGGAGGCCCAGATCTTTTCGAGATTGTAGAACTCACGCACTTCAGGACGGAACAGGTGAACGATCACGTCGCCGGTATCGATCAGCACCCAGTCTGCATTGGGCATGCCTTCGACATTGGCCGGGCGGCCCGTCAGCTTTTTCACCGTATGGGAAAGATGGTCTGCAAGCGCGGCGACATGCCGGCCGGAACGGCCTGAGGCAATGATCATGAAATCGGCGAGGGAAGATTTTCCGTCCAGGTCAATGAACAGGAGGTCTTCAGCCTTGTCATCCTCAAGGGCCTTGGCAAGAGCCTCGGCCACCACGCGGATGTCGTCAATCGTGGCACTCTTTGCGGGCAGTGTCCGCGGGGCGCTGGAAGTCAGGGTCTCAATTCCTTCTAATGTCTGTTCCTGCACATTAACATGACTGCCAGGTCACAGCCAGCCCAAACCCTCAGGCCTGCGCACATGGCTCAATCGCAACATGAACTGCAATTTACTTGGAGGCTGCCAGATTTTCGCCGTAAGTCTGTAACATAGGTGCACTCCGCCTTTCCCGGATCGCCAGCTTACTGGAGTGTGTAGAATGAACCTGCGCCTTGCCGCCGCCGCCCTTGCCCTTGTCCTGCCCCTTGGAGGATGCGCCGTTGCCGCTGTCGGTGCCGCCGGCGCTGTCGGCCTGGCCGCCGCAAAAGACAAGACGCTGGGCGAGTCCGTTGATGACACGACCACCTCAACCGAAATCAAGACAAAGCTGCTTGCCGAAAGCCTCAACCGCTTCGGCGAGGTCGATGTCGAAGTGAATAACGGCCTCGTCCTCCTCTCCGGCCGGGTCGATGACCCGACCGACCGTGTGCAGGCGGAAGGCATAGCCTGGACCTCGACGCGCGCGCAGGATGTCGCCAACGAGATCAAGATCGAGCCTGCGGGCGGCTTTATGGCCAACATGTCCGATGAGTTGATTTCCAGTCGCGTGCGCGCCCGCCTGATCGGATCGAGCACCGTGAAAAGCCTCAATTACAATATCGAGACCTATGACGGCGTGGTCTACCTGATGGGCACGGCCCGCACGGCCGACGAGCTGAAACGCGCAGCCGAAGAGGCCAGCGTGGTCGGCGGCGTGCGTCAGGTCGTCTCCTATGTGCGCATCCGCGAGCAGATCGAGCGCCCGGCCGCACCGACAACGCAGGCGGCACCCTCTTACAATCCGGCGCCGAGCCCTACATATGGAACCGAGAGCGATGCCGAATTGCTCGGAGTGAATTACTGACAGGGCCGGTGTGCCAGTAAAGCCGCCGCCCGCATGAAATGGGAGCGGGCGCCACATGGCATTGCGTGTCGGGATCCAGATGGATCCTCTGGAAAACGTCAAGATCGACGGTGATACAACCTTTGCGCTGGCCGAAGTGGCCCAGGCGCGCGGGGCTGAACTCTTTGTCTACGGGCCGAACCACATGTCCTACGAACAGGGCCGGGTGACAGCCTGGGTCCGCCCCGCAAAAGTGCAGCGGGTACGCGAGACACCGGGCGTGTTCGGCGAAGCGGTCAAGCTGGACCTGGCCAAGGACCTCGACGTCATCCTGATGCGCCAGGATCCGCCCTTCGATCTCAACTATATCACGGCCTGCCACCTGCTGGAGCTGATCTCGCACGAGACGCTCGTCGTCAACGATCCGGAAGGTGTGCGCTCCAGCCCCGAGAAAATCTTCCCCCTCCTCCATCCCGACATCATGCCGCCGACACTGGTCACGCGGAACATGCGGGACATTCTGGCCTTCCGGGAACAGCACAAGGACATCATCGTCAAGCCGATCTACGGGCATGGCGGCGCGGGCGTATTCCGCCTGAAACCCGATGATTCCAACCTTGATTCCCTGCTCGAACTCTTCTTCACGCACTCGCGCGAACCCCTCATGGTGCAGGCCTTCCTCCCGGCCGTCAGCGAAGGCGACAAGCGAATCATCCTGATCGACGGCGAACCTGTCGGTGCCATAAACCGGCGCCCGCAGACCGGACAGGTCCGGTCAAACCTCGTCGTTGGCGGTACGGCGGAAAAGTCAGAACTCAGCGACGCCGACATGCGGATCTGCGAAACGATCGGCCCGGAACTCAAGCGTCGTGGGCTGATCCTCACCGGCATCGACGTTATTGGCGGACGCCTCACGGAAGTGAATGTCACCTCGCCGACTGGCGTTCAGGCCATCAAGGCGCTCTCCGGCATTGATAGTGCCGCCATTTTCTGGGACGTTGTGCAACAGAAGCTTGCGGACCGCTGATGGCCGCTGCAAGATCAGGTGCATGAACATGAAATCGATCACTGCTTTCGCCCTCGCTTCCCTCGTTTTTGCTGGTACGGCCTGTTCCCAGGGCGCCGAAACAGAAACCGCTGACGTGCAGACGATTTCCGCTGATGAGAGCGCTTCAGGCACGTTCAACCTGAACCTTCCCAGCCCGACCACAGGTGAAACCACCTCGTCCGGCGGCTCGATGAACCTGAACATCGGCGGCAGCAACGAATCCCGCCTGATCGGTTCCGGTACTTTCGGCGGCGGTGATTTTGGCGGCGATCCCGCGCTTGACCTCAACCTGGACCTCGATTCCGAGGCGGCTGCGCTTGACGCCGCTGGCGCCGCTTCCAGCTCGCAGGATGACGGCATCATCCGTCTTGAACCCAAGAAATAGGCAAACAGGCCTTTTCTGGCAGGTTTCCCTCTATCGTTGACTGGAATTGCAGTTCCAAGCGACGGAAACACATGCGCCGACCGTTTATCTGGCAGGTGCGTTGCAACGCTCCGAATTAGAATTCCCACGCGCCCTGCCCGCTCCAGCTGGCTGAACGGGTGGGACCATGACCCTGATGCCAGAGCGAGTGCAGTCCATTGATCGGCAAGTTTAACAGAAAACTTCTTTACGCCCTTGGCGCCATTGCGGCCCTTTTGCTCGTCTGGATCCTTTTCCTGCGCGGTCCGGGTGAAGCGGCACAAGGCGACTTCACGCTGGAAACGGCCGCCGTCGAGCGGGGCGATGTCGCCCGTCTGGTCACCGCGTCCGGCGCTGTGCGCGCGCTGACCACAGTTGAGGTCGGCTCCCAGGTTTCCGGTCAGATCATCGAACTCGACGCCGACTTCAATTCCGAGGTCAAGGAAGGCGATATCATCGCCCGCATCGACCCCCAGACATTCGAAAGCAAGGTTGCCTCGGCGCAGGCCGATATCGCCAGCGCCCGCGCCAGCCTCGACGTGCAGAAGGCCAATATCGCCTCCGCCGAAGCCAGCTACGCGCAATCTGAAAAAGACTATGACCGCGTCAAGGCGCTGTACGAGCAGGACGCAATCGCCCGCTCCTCGCTCGAAGATGCCGAACGCGCGCTCGCCGTGGCCAAGGCCTCGCTCGATGTCTCGCGCGCCCAGCTGCGCTCGTCGCAAGCCTCGCTCACTCAGCGCCAGGCATCGCTTCAGTCAGCCCAGCTCGATCTCGACCGCACGATCATCCGCTCTCCCATCGACGGCGTCGTCATCGAGCGCTCTGTTGATGTCGGTCAGACTGTTGCGGCCTCCTTCTCCGCCCCGATCCTGTTCCAGATCGCGCAGGACCTTGGCGACATCCGGATCGACGCCGCCGTCGTGGAATCCGATATTGGCGGCATTGATGCCGGCGACCCGGCCACGTTCAAGGTGGACGCCTACCCGACTGAAACCTTTAAAGGCACGGTCGAGCAGGTGCGCCTTGCCTCCGAAACGCTCTCCAACGTCGTCACCTATACCGTCGTCATCGCCGCCGAGAACCGTTCCGGCCGTCTCCTGCCCGGCATGACTGCAAATGTGGAAATCACCGCCGAAAAGCGCGAAGGCGTACTGCGCATACCCGAAGCGGCTGTCCGCTTCCGGCCACCAAGCGACGGCGTAACCGTGATCGCGTCTGAAACCGGCAGCGAACAGGCTCCCCGCAGCGGCGCGGGACGCCCCGGTGGTCCGGGTGGAAACCCGGCTGATGCCATCCTTGCAGGCCTCGACCTTGAGCCTGCCCGGAAGGAAAAGATCCAGACCGAGATGCAGGCCGAATTTGCAAAGGTCCGCGCCAGCATGGGCGAGGCCGGTGCCACGTTCGACCGGGCCGGCATGCGCGAGAAAATCCAGTCCCGCATGGACAAGGTGCTGCGCGACAATCTCAGCCGCGAAGAACTGGCCATCGCACAGAAAACGATCAATGAGCGCACGACGCAAACCCGTGTCGACCTCTACCAGCCGGTGGGCGACGGCACGCTGAAAACCGCGCCTGTCACGATTGGCCTGTCGGATGGCCAATATGCCGAAATAAAACGCGGCGCGGAGGAAGGCGATGTCTTCATTTCGCGCCTGACCGTTGCTGCAGCAGGCAACTGAGCATGGCCGCAGAGGCAACACCCCTTATTTCATGCCGCGACCTGACCAAGGTCTATCGCATGGGCACGCAGGACGTATTTGCCCTGCGCGGGGTCAATGTGGATTTCATTGAGGGTGAGATGACCGCGATCATGGGACCATCGGGCTCCGGCAAGTCGACCCTGATGAACCTGATCGGTGCACTCGACGTGCCGACCAGCGGCGAGCTTCTGATCAAGGGACGTCCGCTATCAAAGCTCAGCCGTGACGAGCTGGCAGACCTGCGCAACGAGACGATCGGCTTTGTCTTCCAGCAGTTCAACCTGCTCAACCGGGCGACCGCCCTCGCCAATGTCAAACTCCCGCTGATGTATGCCCGCACCCCAGTGCCAGACCCCGTGGCCCGCGCCCGGGAATGCCTCGAAATGGTTGGCCTCGGCGAGCGCATGGATCACCGCCCGATGCAATTGTCCGGCGGCCAGCAGCAGCGTGTCGCGATTGCCCGCGCCCTGGCCGGGCGCCCGTCCATCCTGCTTGCTGATGAACCCACCGGCGCGCTCGACACCAAAACCTCCGAGGAAATCATGGACCTGCTCACCGGGCTTTCCAGCGAAGGCATCACGGTGGTTCTGGTCACGCACGAGCCTGAAGTGGCCGCCTATGCGTCGCGCCAGATCCATTTCCGCGATGGCCAGATCGAACGGGATGAAAGGCGCGCGTCATGAAGATCGGTGTCGCCTTCCAGTCAGCCCTTGAAGCGCTGATCTCAAACCCCCTCCGCAGCTTCCTCACGATGCTCGGCATCATGATCGGCGTCGCCTCGGTGATGGCCATGATGGCGATCAGCGAGGGCGCAGCCAAGCAGGTCGACGCCCAGATCGCGCAGCTGGGTGCCAGCAACCTGACCATCTTCCCCGGCGCCTCGCGCGGCGGCCCCCGTTCAGGCGGCGGCGCCTCGGACCAGCCCTTTACCGAATCCGATGTCGACAAGATCAAGCAGGAGCCTTTTGTAACGGCTGTTGCCGCGCGCATCTCCGGCTCCGTCATGGTCGTCTCGGGCGAGGATAACTGGTCGACCAGCCTGCAGGGTACGAATACCGACTATTTCCTGACCCAGTCGCTGAGCACCCGCGAGGGGCGTCTGTTTGATACGCGAGAAGTCAGTTCCGGAGCTGCCGTTGCCGTGATCGGCAAGACAGTCGCCGACGCCCTGTTCGAAGGCACCAATCCTGTCGGGCAAACGATCCGCGTGAATAATGTGCCGGCCGAGATAATTGGCGTGCTCGTCACGCGCGGTCAGTCGTCCGGCCCGGGCGGCGACCGGGACGATATCGTGATCGTGCCGATCAGCACGGCCCGCAACCGCATCCTTGGTGGGAATGCCACCGTCGCGCGCTATGTCGGCAGCATGGAAGTCGGGATTGCAGACGGATACGATATGACCACCGCTCAGGAACAGCTGGAAACCCGCATGCGCGAGATCCGTCGCATCTCCCCCGGCGGCACCGATGATTTCCGCGTATTCAACATTGCTGACTTTGTTCGCGCGCGGTCCAGCACGCAGGCAACCTTCGGCGTGCTGCTGGCCTTCACCGCGGCCGTCTCGCTCATCGTCGGCGGGGTTGGCGTGATGAACATCATGCTCGTTTCGGTCACCGAGCGCACCCGCGAGATTGGCTTGCGCATGGCCATCGGCGCACGCGGCATCGATATTCTCGGCCAGTTCCTTGCCGAAGCGCTGGCGCTCTGCCTGCTCGGCGGACTGATCGGATCTGCCTTGGGTGTGGGCGCTGCAAAGCTTGCAGCGAAAGTCGGGGAGTTCCCAGTTGAGATTTCCCCGCGTATCGCCATCATAGCCATTGGCGCATCAGCTCTGATTGGCCTGTTTTTCGGATTCTTCCCCGCCCGGCAGGCGGCGCGGCTCAACCCAATCGAGGCTCTACGACATGAATAAGGTTTCCCCTGCCCTAGCGCTGGTCCTTCTGGCGGCGGTGCTGCCGTCCTGTACCTCGAACCGGAGCCAGTCTGCGGCCGCGCCATTGATCACGCAGGAAGCCGCGGCCCTGAATGCGCCCGAGCGCTGGGCCTTCGGGCCTGAGACCGATGGTGAAGTGGCGGCCAGCTGGTCAGAAATCATCAAGGATGAAGCGCTTCTTGCGCTGATGGACGAGGCGCTCGCCGCCAATCCCGGCCTGCGGGCCAGCGCCGAAAGCGTGCGCCGTTCGGAAGCCTTCCTGCGGCAGTCGCGGTCCGGCCTTCTGCCAAGCCTCGGCGCCAATGCCGGTGCGTCAGGATCCTCGCCCTTCGAGGATGCCGACCTGTCGGAAAGCTACAGCCTCGGCGTGAGCGCAAGTTGGGAAGCCGACCTCTGGGGCGCCATACGCGCCGACATCCTGGCCTCCGAATATGATCTCGTCAGCACCGAGGCTGTCTACCGGGCCAGCCGTGAAGCCATCGCGGCCGGCGTCGCCCGCGCCTATGTCGTGGCGATTGATGCCGGGAATGCCGTGGCCCTGTCGCGCGCTACCCTCACCGCTCAGGAAGAAACACTCCGTATCGTCAACGTGCGCTACGATCTTGGTGCTGCCGACCGGCGCGAACAGGTGCTCGCCGAATCCGATATTGCCAGCGCGCGGGATTCCCTCGAACTGGCGCTGTCCGCGGAGCGTTCGGCCGTGCGCGCACTCGAAGTGCTGCTCGGGCGCTATCCCGACGGCACCCTCGCCATACCCGATACGCTGCCAGCCGTGACCGATGTCATTATTGCGGGCCAGCCCGCCGACCTCCTGCGCCGCCGGCCTGATATCGTTGCTGCGGAATCCTCGGTCCGCTCAGCCTTTGCCAGCACCGCTATTGCACGCACCGGGCGCTGGCCCAGCCTGTCGCTATCGGGCGGCATTTCCAGCGCGACGCAGGACCTTGGCGACCTGATTGATCCCGCCGCGCTCGCCCTCTCCCTTGGCATCCGGCTCGCCGGCACATTGTTTGATGGCGGCTTGACCACGGCGCGCATTGATGCCGCCGAATCCAACGGGCGCATCGCGCTCGCCAACTACGGCGCAACCGTGCTCGACGCCTATGCGGATGTCGAAGGCCGTCTCGATGATGTCCAGACGCTGCGTAACCGGGCAGGCTATGTCGAGACAGCCGCCGAGAACGCGCGCGAGACATTGCGCCTGGCGGAAATCCAGTATCGCGAAGGGGCGATCGACCTGCTCGACGTCCTGACATTCCGTCAGCGCAGCTTTCAGGCCGACCGGACACTCCTGTCGCTGCGCCGGGCGCAAATCGAATCGCGTATCACGCTGTATTTGGCCCTTGGTGGCGCCATCTAAAACATGAGCATCCTGACAACAATGCCCTGAGCATTCCGATGCAGATCGCATTTAAGACGCAAAAACGCGACGTATTGCCGCTTAATTCCGTTTTCCTGTAACAAAAGCTGACGAACGCGCTTGTTCTTCATAACATATGCTAGATAGTGGGTTATATAATGTTGAAATCAGAGAATAATTCAGGCCACGATGCCCGAAAGCCGACGGACGCAGACCGCTTCGTTGGACAGCAATTGCGTCAGGGACGCCGTGAAATGGGCCTCACCCAGGATGGGTTGGCTCAACTCCTCGGCGTCACATTTCAGCAAATCCAGAAATATGAGGCTGGTCACAGCCGCATGTCAGCAGGTCGCCTCCGGGAGGTGGCGATTGCGCTAAAAAAGCCCATTAGCTTCTTCTACGAACCTTTTGAATCGACCGGCCGAAAATCGCATGCCGCCGAGACCCGCCTGCGGGTCAAGGATCTCCGCCGCGATGCAAAAAAGCTGCTCGATCAGATCGCTGACGCAGACGACCTTCAGGTCGCAGTGCGCCTCCTCAAGGCCCTCGAGACAAATTAGCGAGAGACGCCCGGGATCTCGTCAGGTCCTGGCGATGCCCATGCCGGCAGCCATCAGGCGGGATTCGAGGAGCCATCTGTAGGCGGCCGCATAGGCCGCGCCGAGACAGGCTTCCAGCTCCTGCGATGTGTCCGGGTCTGTCGCGCCTGCCTCACCAACAATCCGAATCACGCTTGCAAGGCGCTCCACGCTCTGTCGGGCGCTCTCCAGCTCAAGGCGTATCTGCGCTGAGCAGACGGGCATTTCCTTTGAAATTACTGACTTATTCGTCATCGTGAAACCTCCGTTTGTCTGGGGTTGTCCAGAGCAGGTCGCCTGAAGGGCGCCTCTCGCAACCCCCTACTGGCCAGCGGCCCGATAGTCGCCAGCTGATAATTACACTACTGTCATGAGCGCTAGCGTCCAACAAATTCAAAGGATGCTCAGCTTTTTTTTGTTTCCGCTATCATTCTATATACGATATCCAGCGCATCCCGAGGCGTGAGGGAATCCGGATCAATATCTGCAAGGATACGGAGTAGTTCCGGCTCTGCCTTCGGCGGATCGAATGCGTCTGCGGGCGGAGCATCTTCTGCAACCGCCGCAAATAGCGGAAGATTTTCGGCCGCCGCCGGATCAGCCTCAAGGCGTTTAAGTATCTGGGCCGCGCGCGCCACAGCGCGTTTAGGCAGGCCGGCGAGACGCGCCACCTGCACACCATAGGACCGGTCCGCCGGGCCAGGCTGAACCTCGTGCAGGAACACGAGATCATTCTTCCACTCGCGCGCGCGCAACGAGGCATTGGCCGCGCCCGGCAGGTCCACCGCCAGTTGCGTCAGTTCATGATAATGCGTCGCGAACAGCGCCCGGCACGCGTTGACCCCATGCAGGTGCTCAACCGCAGCCCAAGCGATGGCGAGGCCGTCATAGGTGGACGTGCCCCGGCCAACTTCATCCAGAATGACAAAACTGTCGGGCGTCGCCTGCGTCAGGATCGCCGCGGTCTCCACCATCTCGACCATGAAGGTCGAGCGGCCCCGGGCGAGGTCATCGGAAGCACCAACACGCGAGAAGACCCTGTCCGCCAGCCCCAGCGTGATCGACCGGGCCGGCACGAAACAGCCCGCCTGCGCCAGGATCACCGCCAGCGCAGCCTGGCGCAAATAGGTCGACTTGCCCGCCATGTTCGGCCCGGTCACGAGCAACAGGCGCGGCGCCCCTTCCCCACCTGCATCAAGCTGCAGGTCATTGGCCGTAAATCCCTTGCCGTCACGCTTGAGGGCCGCCTCGACTACAGGATGGCGCAGGCCCACGGCCGCAAACGCCGGCGTCTCGGCAATCACAGGCCGCACGGCATCGCACTCGACCGCCCAAGCGGCATTGGCCGCTGCCACATCGAGATCGGCCAGTGCGCGGGCAGACGTCGCAAGCGCTTCGTTCAGCGCCTCCACACGGGCACAGAATGCATCAAATAGCACCGCCTCGCGCACCTTGGCTTCCTCCTCGGCGCGCGAAATGCGTCCCGCAAGGTCGGCCAGTTCACGCGTCGAGAAACGCACATTGCCGGCCAGGGTCTGGCGATGGATGAAGGTCTCGGACAGGGGCGGCGCCAGCAAGACATCGCCATGTCGGGCCGGCACATCAATGAAATAACCGAGCACGTTGTTGAACTTGATCTTCAGGGCGGAAATGCCGGTCTCGCCTGCATAGCGCGCCTGTAGTTCGGCGATGATCCGACGGCTGTCATCGCGCAGGCCGCGCGCCTCATCCAGCGCGCTGTCCCACCCTGCCGCAATGAAACCGCCATCGCGCGCCAGCATGGGCAGCGAGTCGCTCAGTGCCCGTGTCAGGTCTGCGGCAAAGGTTTTCAGCGGGGCTGCATTGTCCAGCAACAGCACATCCACCGCCGCCGCCAGCCGGGCGGGCAATTCTCCGTCCAGATCAGCCAGATTATGGGCCGCCGCATCGCCTGCTGTCAGAGCCCGGCCGATCGCCTGCAGATCACGCGGACCGCCCCGGCCGAGACGCAGCCTCAGACGCGCGCGCTCGAGATCGGGCGCTGCCTTCAGGCGCGTGCGCAAGGCGTCCAGCACATCGGCGTCATCGACCAGCCATCCGACGGCCTCCAGCCGCGACTCGATCTCGCCCCGATCGAGCGAGGGCCGCGACAGGTGGGTTGCCAGTAGGCGCGCGCCGGGCGCGGTAACCGTCCTGTCGATCGTGCCGAGAAGCGACCCATCGCGCCCACCGCCCATCGACCGGTCGATCTCAAGGCTCGCCCGCGTGGCTGGGTCAATCGCGACATGCCCCCTCACCGGGGGCCTTTGCGGCGGGTCGAGCCTTATATCGGCGCCTGCCTGCGTCAGCTTCACATAGTCAAGCAGCAGGCCGATGGCCGAAAGCTCTGCCTTGCTGAAATCGCCAAAGGCTTCCAGCGCGGCCACATCGAACGTTTCCTTCAGCAGCGCCTCGCCGGACTTTGGCGTCGCCGCACGCGCCGGGCGCTCGGTCAGCGGCGCGCTCGTCGCCCCTGCAGCTGCCGCAATCGCCGGGCGATCCATATCGCCGCTGCTGACCAGCAACTCATTCAGCGGCCAGCCGAGCAGCATGTCCGCCAGTGCGCCGGGCAGCACGGGAGCGACATCAAATCGGCCCGTCGACACGTCGCAGACCGCAATCGCCGCCTCGGCGCCGCCCTTGGCCAGCGCAACGGCCGCCAGCGCCTGGCCCTGCCGGGCCGGCAGCAGCGAATCCTCGGTCAGCGTGCCGGGTGTGACAATGCGGACAATGTCGCGATTGACGATGGATTTGGAGCCGCGCTTTTTCGCCTCCGCCGGGCTCTCGGTCTGCTCGCAAACAGCGACCCGCGCGCCGGATTTGATCAGCCGCGCCAGATAGCCCTCGGCGGCATGGTAAGGCACGCCCGCCATGGGAATGGGCTTGCCGTCATATTCGCCGCGGGCGGTCAGCGCAATATCGAGGATACGGGCTGCTTCGACCGCATCATCGAAGAAAAGCTCGTAGAAATCGCCCATCCGGAAGAACAGCAAAGCCTCCGGATGGCGCGCCTTGATGCCGAGATATTGCGCCATGAACGGCGTCGGCTCGCTACCCTTGGCAGCGGCCTGTTGCGAGGGAGGTGCGGTGTCGGCCATGGTGGCGGACGCTAGCGCCTCGCCGGGAGATTCGCAAAGCGTTCGCACTGCGATTGGCCATCAAATCGCCCGATTACCCAACCACAGGGTCCACATTTGCGGTTGGCACACTAGGCAGCGGGGCCTAGGGTCGGCCGCTAGCGTTCATTCTCACTCGTTAGCATCGGACTACCCCTCTCCATGACCACCAAACGTCCAAGCTTCACTGATCAGGAAGCACTCGATTTCCACTCCAAACCGACACCTGGCAAAATCTCCATGGCGCCCACAAAGCCCATGGGAACGCAGCGCGACCTTTCGCTGGCCTACAGTCCGGGCGTGGCAATTCCGGTGCTGGCGATCGCAGAGGATCCCGATAAGGCGTATGACTACACGTCCAAGGGCAACATGGTCGCGGTGATCTCCAATGGTACGGCGATCCTCGGTCTCGGAAACCTGGGACACATGGCCTCCAAGCCGGTCATGGAAGGCAAGTCGGTCCTCTTCAAACGCTTCGCCGATATCGACAGTATCGACGTTGAAGTGAACACGACGGATGCCGAAGACTTTATCCGCACGGTCCGCAACATTGGCGACACATGGGGCGGCATCAACCTTGAGGATATCGGTTCGCCCGACTGTTTCATCATCGAGAGCCGGCTGCGCGAAGAACTCGATATTCCGGTCTTCCATGACGATCAGCACGGCACGGCCATCATCGCCGCCGCAGGCATCATCAATGCCTGCCACATCACGGGCCGCGAACTGAAGGACCTGAAGGTTGCCGTCTCCGGCGCCGGCGCTGCCGGCCTCTCGGTTGCAGGCCTGATCCGCCACCTCGGCGTCAAGGCCGAGAACATCCTGATGTGCGACTCGACCGGCGTGGTTTATGAAGGCCGCACCGACAAAATGGACCAGTTCAAATCTGCCTTCGCGGTGAAAACATCCAAGCGCACGTTGGCGGAAGCCTGCGAAGGCGCTGACTGCCTCCTCGGCCTCTCCGCCAAGGGCGCCGTCTCCAAGGCCATGGTCAAATCCATGGCCAAAAACCCGATCATCTTCGCGATGGCGAACCCCGATCCCGAAATCACGCCCGAAGAGATCAAATCCGTGCGTGACGACGCGATCATCGCGACGGGCCGCTCTGACTATCCGAACCAGGTCAACAACGTCCTCGGCTTCCCTTACATCTTCCGCGGCGCCCTCGATGTGCGCGCAAGAAGTATCAACGAGGAAATGAAGGTCGCTGCCGCGCGTGCGCTAGCTGAACTCGCACGGGAAGACGTGCCGGATGAAGTGGCTGCAGCCTATCATGGCGCCCGTCCGACCTTTGGCCGTGAGTACATCATCCCTACCCCGTTCGATCCGCGCCTGATCAGCTTCATTCCGCCTTTCGTGGCGCAGGCTGCCATGGACACGGGCGTTGCCCGCAAGCCTATCGCCGACATGGACGCCTATCGCGCGTCACTGGCCCAGCGCGCCGATCCGGCTGCTGCGTTCATACAGGGCGTACAGGCCCGCGCCCGCGATGTGCAGCGCCGCATCGTGTTCGCAGAGGGTGAAGAGCCCGCCGTTGTCCGCGCCGCCTTCAGCTTCAAGAACCAGGGGCTCGGCCATCCGATCCTGATCGGCCGCGAAGCGCAGGTCGAGCGGACGATGGAACAGATGGGCGTGCCGGCCGGTACGCTGGAAATCATCAACGCCCGCCTCTCCGACAACAATCCCATCTACACAGACTTCCTCTATGCCCGCCTGCAGCGCGACGGCTACCTGAAGCGCGACGTGCAGCGTCTCGTGAACCAGGACCGGAACATCTTCGGTTGCTGCATGCTCAAGAATGGCGATGCCGACGGCATGGTCACGGGCGTGACACGTAACTATGACGTGGCGTTGAGCGATTCCCGCCTCGTGCTCGACACGCTGCCGGGACAGGCCCTGATCGGCATGTCCATGGTCATCAACCGCGGCCGCACCGTGTTCATCGCCGATACGAGCGTGACCGAACTGCCGCAGGGCGATGACCTCGCCAATATCGCGCTTGAAGCTGCCGCTGCCGTGCGCGCCATGGGCTTCGTTCCGCGCGTCGCCTTCCTGTCCTACTCCACCTTCGGCAATCCGATGGGCGAGCGCGGCGAGAAAGTGCGTGAGGCCGTGGCCATTCTCGATGAGATGGGCGACGTCGATTTCGAATACGAAGGCGACATGAACGCAGATATCGCGCTGAACCCGAGCCACTCCGCGCTCTACCCGTTCTCGCGCCTGAAAGGCCCGGCCAACGTTCTGGTCATGCCGGCGATCCATGCGGCGTCGATTTCGACCAAGCTGCTGGAGTCGATGAGCCGCGCAACGGTGATCGGCCCCATGCTGCTCGGCCTCGAAAAGCCGGTTCAGATTGCCTCACTCGGCGCGACTGTTGGCGATATCGTCAATCTCGCCACGATTGCAGCCTATGACGTGGACCGCGTCCACCCAGACCAGGCCTAGTCGTCCTGATCCAGAATCAGGCTCGTGGCATTGCTTGTGTCACGGGCCTGGCGGATCCACTCAAAGAGCGACAGGACAACGGCCACGCCGCCGAGCCAGAACGTGATCATGAAGACCGAATAATAGCCTTGGCGCTCAATGATCTCGCCGAGCCAGGGACGTCCCAGCGTGCCGATAAGCATCGTAAGTGACGCCAGCAACGCATATTGCACGGCGGCAAAGCGCGGGTTCACAACCGATGTGAGATAGGCCGTGATCGCCACAAGCGCGAAGCCGCCCGCGAGGTTCTCCGCAAAGATGGTGACCATCAGGCGCGCCATGCGCTGGCCCTGATCGGCGGCAACTACGTCAGGTGAAAGTTTTGCCGCCCAGTCCGCCAAGGTACTCAGCGGCGGCCCGAGCCGGGATATCTCAAGGAAACTGTCGAGCACGACGGCGCCAGCGGAAAGATCGGCATAGAGCAGGTTGGTGGCAGCCGCGACGATCCCACCCACGAAAAACACAGGCATGCGCCCCATGACCGCGATCAGCACTGCCCCGAGCAGCGAGCCGAGTATCGTGGCAATAACACCGAAGAATTTCGAAGCGATGGCAACATCGTCCAGCGAATGGCCAAGCGCGCCAAATTCGTCACCCAGATAGAAAGGATAGGCGAAGGCGCCCCAGACAGCATCCGTGAAGCGGTAGGTGAGCGCCAGAAGCAGCACGAGGACAGCGCCCCATTTCAGGCGGTAGATCAGCTCCATCAGCGGATCGAAAATCGCACGGAAGAGGTTACGCAGCACGGAATCAGCACGCGTTTCATTGGCGATGCGCGCCGGCGTTTCAGCCGCCTTTGCACCGAAGCGGAACACCAGCACCGCCGATACGATGGCTGGCACGAGCACGGTCAGCCCGACAATCCACGGGCCTTCCGAGCGCACGAATGTGCCCCCGGACGGCGGCGTTGCCGAGAACAGGGCCTGCATAACGAATGTCAGGATCATCACAAAGCCGATGAGCCAGCCGATCGATACGACGGTTACAGCCGGCACGGCCACGCCGCGCGGCAGGCTGGGCAGGAAGGAAAGCCGGTCGGCATTGGGCTTTTTCGAACTGGCCGGTTCCGGCGCAATGATGCTGCCGATCATCGACAGGGCAAGCACGAAGGCGACCATCAGGAACGTGACCGTCCAGCCCGCGCGGGCCGCGACAAGCAGCGCGATGAAGCCCGAAATGAAACCCGCCGACTTGTAGCCGAACTGATACAGGGCGGACATCAGGTCCTTGTCTTCATCCGACCGCGCCACCTCGATGCGCCAGGCATCCAGAACGATGTCATGCGTTGGCGAGATCAGCGCAATGGCAAGGGCAATGAGGGCAACAAGCCCGATATTGGCCGCCGGGTTTGTGAACGCAAAGATGGCGATCAGGATGACCATGATTCCCTGCAGCAGCAGCAGCCATGAGCGCCGCCCGCCGAGGAAGCCCGTCAACGGCGCAGGGCTGGCCGTCTGGAAAATGGGCGCCCACAGGTATTTGAAGGAATAGCCGAGCGTCAGCAGTGACAGCGTGCCGATGGTGGACGGCGTGATGCCAAGTTCGGTGAGCCAGGCATTGAGCAGGCCCAGCGTGACGCCCATGGGCAGGCCCGCCGCAAAGGCAAACAGCGCCATGGCGGCCATGCGCCTGTCGCGCAGGGCCTTGAGGGCACGCACGATGCGGGGCGGTTTTTTCAGTGGTTGCGGAGGAATCGCCACCTCGCTCATGCGGCGCCTGCAGCCGTGCGCTTCGGGCTCGTCCAGTGGATAGCCAGCGTGCGCAGGGCCTGAGCGTCGAGCGGCTTGGCCACCACACTGTCAGCACCCGCGGCTACAGCGCGGCGTTCGATTTCGGGGTTCACCTCTGCGGAAACAGCAATAATGGGAACGCGCGAGCCCCCTGCCCTGAGTTGGCGCATGGCCTCAAACCCGTCCATGACGGGCATGCGCAGGTCCATCAGGATGAGAGCGGGATTCATGTTGCCTGCGGCCTCCAGTGCCTCACTGCCGGTAGACGCGACTGTGACGGTAAATCCCGCCGATTCCAAGGCGCGACGTGCAATCAGCGCGTTGACCGGATTGTCGTCGGCGATCAGCACATGGCCAGCGCCAGTCGTTACCTCATCCTCGTCCTGGGTCTCGCCGCCCGTGCGCACGAGGAATATGCGTTCGGCGAGCGAAGAGGTGCGCAGCGGGCGCACGAGCCAGCCGACACAGCCCAGCAGGCGGAACCGGGGCAGAGCGCCGCGATCTTCCGGACGTAAGACAACAAGGGACGGCGCCATCTCAGCATAAGCGCGCACGGTCGCTTCCGGCAGGTCCGCGCCGATCAGCAGCACGTCGACACCGTCAGGCAGCTGGCCGCGCGACGGATCGACAAAGATAGCGGTGGCCTTCACGTCTTGCAGCGCAGCGACAATCGAGAGGCAGGTGACAGGTGGCAGACCGACAAGGCCGACACGGCCGCCAAGATTCATGCTGACCGCATCCGGCTCCATGCCCGTGCGCGCCAGCGGCAGGAAGACCGAGAAGACAGTGCCGACACCCGGCAGGCTATCAATATTGATCGTGCCGCCGAGCAGGTCAGTCAGGCGCTTGGTGATCGCAAGGCCAAGGCCGACGCCGCCATCCTTGTAGGCATCGGCGCGACCGGCCTGGTGGAAGGCCTCAAACAGGTGTGCGAGATCGTCCTTCGCGATGCCGGGGCCCGTGTCGATGATGCGGAATTCGAGTCCGTCTTCGCGGGCCGTGATATCCAACAGGACGCCGCCCTTTTCCGTGAACTTCAACGCATTGCCGACCAGATTGAACAGGATCTGCCGGATGCGGCCCGCATCGCCCGAAAAGGTCGGCATCGGCAGCTGCGATGTACGTGCGGCAAGGTCGAGACCGGCGGTATGGGCGCGCGGGCTGAGCAGTTCGATGACTTCGCGGCCGAGCTGGGCCGGGCAGAAGCTTTCCGCCTCGATCTCGACGGCGGAGGCATCAAGGCGGGCATAGTCGAGCACATTGTTGAGCAGTTCGAGCAGGCGGGCACCGCTCTGCTTGATCACTTCGGCATATTCGCGCTGCGAGGGCTGGAGATCGGTTTCGAGCAGCAGGGATACCGTGCCGAGAATGCCGTTGAGGGGCGTACGAATCTCGTGGCTCGCCGTGGCGAGGAAGGTTTCCTCAGGCGATGGCGGCGATTGCGGGGTTTTGGGCGCGTCAGTCATAGAACGTGACCCTAGGATCAAGGCTTTAGCATTCGTTTAATGCGGCTAGCGCGCCAGCGCATCGGCCCGGACGCCTTCGGCCTGGCCCGGCGCGCGGCGATTGCCGCACCCGGTCGGATCCGCGCCGCCAGTATGGCAGCGGCGGCCTGATGCAGGGCCGGTCCTATATGCTGTCGGTCACGCTGAATGCGCCGCAGGCCGCTTTCGCTGATCCGGCGCAGGCCCTGTTTGCGGGGCGGACGCTCGACGATCTTCTCGCCCCGCTCCATATCAACTTTGCCTTCTTCGGCCTGAAAGCCCATCCCACGTTCCCGGCTCATGACGTGAGCAAGGCACCCGACGCGGAACGTCATTTCGCCACGTTAAGAGATCACCTGAACCAGCTAGTTCTGGAAGCCAGCTGATAGACTCGTTACCAGCACCAAAAGCCCGACAGGGCCCTGCCCTTCCGGTTTTGCTTTGCTTGCAGGGTCCTTGCGGATGGGCGGCGGGGCCGCTTGGCGCAAGGCTGGCCGTGCACCGCGGTCGGCCCTCGCCGCCTCGAACCATCATGACAACGCCCGGCCTTGTTTTCAGGCGGGGCGGCTTCATAGTGGTTCAGGCTTTGGGATGGGCAGGAAATGATACGTTCGTGGCGATTGTTCTTTATTGGTTGGCTGATCATTGCGGTCGGCGTTCTCGCAGCGCACCTTGTTCAGACATCCGGCGGCGTGTCTGTCAAAGAGGTGCGATACGCAACAGAAGAGGGCCGCACGATCAGCGCCTTGCTGTACACGCCCCGCACGGCCAGTGCGGCGTCGCCTGCGCCGGGCATTCTTGGCGTGCACGGCTATATCAACTCCCGTGAGGTCCAGTCGGGTTTTGCCATCGAGTTTGCACGGCGCGGCTATGTCGTCCTGACGCCGGACCAGACCGGCCACGGCTATTCCGACGCCCCCGCCTTCGCGGAGGGGTTCGGCGGGCCTGCGAGCCTCGCTTACCTGCGCAGCCTGGAAAGTGTCGACCCGGACAATATTGGCCTTGAGGGGCATTCCATGGGCGGGTGGACTGTGCTGGCGGCGGCCGCTGCCATGCCGGAGGGCTACAGGAGCCTTGTTCTTGAGGGCACAAGCACCGGGGCGCCGTTTGCCATGGATGGCACGCCGGACTGGCCGCGCAATACGGCTGTCGTCTTCTCGAAGTTTGACGAGTTTGCACCGCTGATGTGGGGGATCGATCGCGGAAGCGACGTCACTGCGAGCCCGAAGCTGCAGGCTCTGTTCAACACTGGCGATCCGATCGAGGCGGGCCAGATCTATGGCGACATGGCAGATGGCACCGCGCGGGTGCTGTACCAGCCTGCTGTCACCCATCCCGGCGATCATATCTCTCCCGTGGCGATCGGGCATGCAATTGACTGGTTTGCGCAGACGCTGGAGGGCGGCACGGCGCTGCCGAGCGGTGATCAGGTCTGGATATGGAAAGAAGTTGGTACCCTGACAGCGCTGGTCGGCTTTGTGGTGCTGCTGATGGGCACGTTCCAGCTCGTGCTGGAGATACCCTACTTCAGTCGCCTGAAGACCGAGGCGACCGCAGCCGCGTTCGAGCGGCGGACTGTGCAATGGTGGGCCATTGCGGCGATAAGCATGATCGTGCCAGTCGCGACCTTCTACCTGTTCTTCAAATGGGCTGAGGTGCTGCTGCCCGCGTCGGCCCTGCTGCCCCAGACTGTTACGACCCAGATCGTGGTCTGGGCGGCGCTGAATGGCGTGATTGCCGCATTGATCGGGTTGGCAACGAAACGGCCTGCCGGGACGGGCAAGCCGGATGTTCTGGCTGCCATGCTTGTCGCTCTCACGACGATGGCCGTCGGTTACTTTGCGGCATGGCTTGCCGGCGCCCTGTTCCATCTGGATTTTCGCTTCTGGTTCGTCGGCGTCAAAATGCTGAGCGTCGCGCAGGCGCAAATCGCGCTCGTTTATGTCCTGCCGCTGGGGGTCTATTTTGTCTTGGCGTCCCGGGCGCTTCATCAGGGCCTGTCGGTCATGGGAGACGGGCGCTGGGCACAGTATGGCGCCAATGCCGCGATCATGGCGGGCGGCTTTGCGATTTTCCTCGGCGCACAATATCTCGCGCTGTTTACGACGGGAAAGCTGCTGACGCCGAGCGAACCGCTCAACACGATCATCATGCTGCAATTCGTGCCGCTGATGCTGATCGTGTCACTGCTCGGCACGTTCACCTATCGGCGGACGGGCAGCTATATTCCGGGCGCAGTGATCAACACCCTGTTCGTGACCTGGTACGTGGTTGCCGGACAGGCCACGCAGTTCGCCGGGTCGTAGCGCCCTCTTCTCTTGCAGCGGAAATCCCAGCACCAAAAGCCCGACAGGGCCCTGCCCTTCCGGTTTTGCTTTGCTTGGAAGGTCCTTGCGGATGAGCGGCGGGGCCGCCTGGGGCAAGGCTGATAGTTCAAATATAATTGGATGCTATTGCGCCCTGCCGTGCACAGCTGGCCGCCGTCCCATACGCGCGGGGGCAGGCAAAATGCCCCGGAAGCCTGCCGCCGGCCGGAAATCCGGCGACGGATAAGAGTATAGGCGCATTGGCGCGAGGGCGGAGAGAGGCAGGCGCTTTTGCCGGGGGGCTGCAGATTGCGGCACGGATTGTGTGGGAAAGGCCGCTCAGACTTCGGTGAGATTGACCGTGTGCCCCGTGATAGCCTCGACGGCGGCGTCGAGCACATCGAGGTCTGCACCGGGCTTAGGCGCGCGCTCTGACAGGACACGCCGCCAGGCACGGGCGCCGGGCTGGCCATTGAAAAGGCCAAGCATGTGGCGCGTCATGGCGTGGAGGCCGGTGCCGCGTTCCAGCTGGTCTGCCATGTAGGGCATGTAGGCGATGATCGCGTCATGGGCCGAGACAGTCGGGGCCCCTTCCGAGCCGAATGCCGCGTCGACCTCGCCCAGCAGGGACGGGTTCTGATAGGCCGCGCGGCCGAGCATGACGCCGTCGAAGACTTTCAGGTGCTCGCGGCATTCCGCGATCGTGGTGATGCCGCCATTCAGCGTGATGGAAAGGTGCGGGCGCTCGGCTTTCAGTTCGGCGACGAGGCCATAGTCGAGCGGGGGAATGTCGCGGTTTTCCTTCGGGCTGAGACCCTTTAGCCAGGCCTTGCGGGCATGGACGGTGAAATGGGTGCAGCCGGCGGCAGAGACCTTGTCGATGAAGGTGAAGAGGGTTTCGCGGGCGGGCATGTCGTCAATGGCGATGCGGCATTTGACCGTGACGGGGAGGTCAGGCTCGGCCTCGCTCATGGCGGCGACGCATTCGGCCACGAGGTCAGGCTCTGCCATGAGGCAGGCGCCAAAGCTGCCGGACTGGACGCGCGACGAGGGGCAACCGCAATTTAGGTTGATCTCCTCATAGCCCCAGCTGGCGCCGATTTTGGTGGCCTTGGCGAGTTTGGCGGGATCGGAGCCGCCGAGCTGAAGCGCAGTCGGATGGTTGTTGGGGTCCTGTCGCAGCAGGCGGTCCGGGTCGCCATGGATGACGGCGTCGGCGGTGACCATTTCGGAATAGAGCAGCGCGCTTTTCGTCAAGCAGCGATGGAAAGCGCGGCAATGCGCGTCGGTCCAGTCCATCATGGGGGCTACGGAAAAGCGATAGTCGGTCATGCGGCCCGTTTAATGCGGGGCATGGGGCCGCGTCCAGCGTCTTTGCCGTGATCAATGTATTTGCAGGTGCGGCGCCCGGCAGGCTATGAGCAGAGGATGACAGACACAGCCCGCATCGACACGCTTGAAATCCGCATCGCCCATCAGGACGAAGTGATCGACGACCTGAACAAGACCGTGATCGCCCAGTGGAAAGAGATCGACCGGCTGACGCGGCAGATGGCACGGCTGACCGAGCAATTTGCGAACATGGGACAGGCCGAGCGGCCCACACAGGGCGACGAGCCGCCTCCGCCGCACTGGTGACGCGATGAGCCGCATTTTCGGGAAAGTCTGCCAGAACGGCTATGTCGTGCGCGATATTGAAGCCGCGATGAAGCACTGGATCGAGGTGATGGGCGTTGGCCCCTGGTTCTACATCGCGGACGTGAAGACCGACTGGTTCACCTATCGCGGCGTCGCTTCTGACGTGAAGATGAGCATTGCGCTCGCCAATTCCGGCGACCTGCAGATCGAGCTGATCCAGCAGCGCAATGAGGCGCCCTCGATGTACAAGGACTTTCTCGATGCAGGCCGCGAAGGCCTGCAGCACATGTCCTACTGGACCGAGGACTATCAGGGCCTCTACGACAAGGCGCTCGGGCTTGGTTATATGGTGGGCCATGAGGGACAGATCGGCGGCGAGAAGGGCCGGTTTGCCTATTTCGATACCGAGGCCCATCCGGGCACAGTGGTCGAGATTTCCGACATCAGCGGCGCCAAGGGCAAGACATTTGCCTATATCCGCAAGCAGGCCGAAGCCTGGGACGGCACGAACCCGATCCGGACGTTCAGCTGATCCGGTCTTCCGCGATTTCGACGGTGTGATCGCGCGCCTTGTGCACGACGATATCGGCGTGGGCTTTCAGCGGGTGGATGTGGTCGCGCAGGTTGGGCAGGTTGACGCCGTCCCACACGGTCTTTGCGAAGGCGCGCAGCTCTGTCTCGCTCATGTGCAGCCATTGGGCATAGAATGAGCTTGGGTCGGTTCGGGCCCCATTCCAGAAGCCGACAAAGCGTTCGACATACCAGAATTCAAGATCGGCCTCGGCCGCATCGAGATAGACCAGCACGTCCGGCTCGCCGTCCGGACGCGCGGGCCGGGTGGGCGGCTGGAAGCCGAGGCCTTCGAGGATGAGCATGTCCGGCAGCTGCACGGTCCGCGTCAGGGCCGGGTCGATATCGTAGATGTCGTGGCTGTGGGCGGGAAAGTCGGCCGCGCCCTGGCGGATGCCGACAAGCGCGCGGTTAAAGCCATCGCGGTCATAGGTTTCCGGGAAGCCCTTGCGCATGAGGAGGCCCTGCGGCTCCAGTACGGCGTTCGGGAAGAGGAAGCCGTCGGTCGAGACGGTCTCGACGCTGAGCGGCGGGGTCAGCGCGTCGGCCACATCGCGGGCGAGCGTCGTCTTGCCGGCGGCGACCGAGCCTGTGAGGCCGACAATGCGGGCGTCAGCGCTGGACCTGAGACCAGCGAGACGCTCGGCCAGCCCGGCGATGCCGGGGCCCTGATGAATGATCACTTCGCGGTTCATGCAGTCAGTCCCCCGGCTTGCGCGGACAGCTTAGCGCCCGCGCGCGTCGGCACCAATGGATAAACGTGCCGACGCGCCGCTTGGTGGAGTCCCCTCCCCCTGTTAGATTGAAGAGGTACCGGACCTGTGAGAGACAGCCTAAGATGCTGGGCATGAAAACATATCTCGGTTGGAAGGTGGATTTCCTGCAGCCTGCAGGCGAGCCCGCCTATGCAGGGCCGGACTCGGTGTCGTGGCGCGTGTTCAAGAACCCGATTGCGCTCGGCGTGGGCGGCATTGCCGCCGTGCTGCTGGAATTTGCCGATGCGCGCATAAGGTCAGGCGTTTGGGACCACTCCACCTTCAAGACAGACCCTGTGGGGCGGTCCAAGCGAACGGGCATGGCGGCCATGGTGGGCGTTTACGGACCACAGAGCGCGGCGCGGCGGGTGATCCAGGGCGTGACCAACATGCACAGGCAGGTGTCGGGCGAAACGCCCTCAGGCGAGGCCTATTCGGCGCTGGATGTGGAATTGCTGGACTGGGTGAGCGCGACGGCGACCTATGGCTTCCTGACCGCCTATGACCGCTTTGTTGCGCCCCTCTCCGATGCCGACAAGACGCGGTTCTATGAAGAGGGCGAGGCCGTGGCGAGGCTCTATGGCGTGCAGAACCCGTTGCGCAGTGAAGCGGACTTCCACGCCATGCTGGCAAAGCTGATGCCGCGTTTCGAGCCGCACCCGATCAATACCGAGTTCCTCGACATCATGAAGTCTGGCCGGGCCGCAAAGGGCGTGCCGAAAGGCCTGCAAAGCGCGGTCGTGAATGCGGCGGTGTCCATCCTGCCTGTGGCGGTGCGCGAGCGGCTGGAACTTCGAGCCGACTATGATCTGCACCCCAAAGGCATTGCGACGGTGAAGGCCATGGGTGCCCTTGCGGAACGTCTGCCGCTTGCCGCGAGTCCCGCGGGTCAAGCTTGCGTCAGGCTGGGTCTTCCTGCCACTTTTCTATGGAAGAGCCCTGAGAAACAGGCAACTATACATAACAAGATACAAGAGGGACCGGCGGCTTCACTGGCGCACTGATCCCCGGAGGAGCGGCAAAGTGAACCTGGAATTCCTTCCTGAAGAAGAAGCCTTTCGTGACGAAGTACGCGCGTTTCTCGACCGCGAGCTGACGGCAGACCTGCGCGCCTATGCGGCACGCATGACGAGCGTCTATTCCGACAAGGAAACAGCGCTCGCCTGGCAGGCCATTCTGGTGAAACAGGGCTGGGCCGCGCCCGGTTGGCCGGTGGAGTATGGCGGCTGCGACTGGACCGTGGCGCAGAAATATATCTTCGACATCGAGATGGCCCGCGCGGGTGCCCCGCCCCTCTCGCCGATGGGCATCGCGATGTGCGGCCCGGCGCTGATCGGCCATGGCACGAAGGAACAGAAAGACTATTACCTGCCGCGCATCCTGTCGGGCGAGGACTTCTGGTGCCAGGGCTATTCCGAGCCGCATGCAGGCTCTGACCTCGCCTCGCTGACCATGTCGGCCAAGGACGATGGCGACGCGTTCATCTGCAATGGCTCGAAGATCTGGACCACGCATGCCCATGAAGCGAACATGTGTTTCTGCCTCGTGCGCACCGATGCCAGCGGCAAGCCGCAACAGGGCATCACTTTCCTGCTGATCGACATGACGACACCGGGCGTGCGCGTCGATCCGATCATCATGACCTCCGGCGAGCATATACAGAATGCGATCTTCTTCGATGATGTGCGCGTGCCGAAGGCCAATGTGATCGGCAAGGTCAACGAGGGCTGGACGGTCGCCAAATACCTGCTCGAGTTCGAGCGCGGCGGTTCCAGTTATGGCCCACGCCTGAAGGCCCGCGTCGGGTCACTGCGCAAGAATGCCGCCGAGGCTGGCACAGGGCCGGACATGGCCGCCAAGCTCTCGCAGGCCGAAGCCGATGCGTCGGCACTTGAAGCCGCCGAGCTGATGATGATGTCGGAACTGTCCACGGGCGGGACGCCGGGCCTCAAGGCCTCGATGATGAAGATCAAGGGCACGGAACTCAGCCAGCGCCTGACCGAGCTTGCGCTCGAGATCGCTGGCAACTGGACCCAGCCATTCCAGCCGCATCACACAAACCCCGGCGGCGAAGTGGTCAATGCACCATCGAACTCGGCGGCGCTGGTCGGACCGGAGAGCGCCGTGACCGTGTCCGCGAAATACCTGAACGACCGGGCAGGCTCGATCTATGCCGGTTCGAACGAAATTCAGCGCAACATCCTTGCCAAGGCCCAGCTCGGGCTTTGATCGCAATACGGAGCAATAAAACACATGCTCGTCCTCTATGAACATCCGCTGTCGCCCTATGCCCAGAAGGTCAAGATCGCCCTCCGCGAGAAGGGCCTCGAATTCGAAGTGCGTATGCCGGAAGGCATTGGCGCAGGGCATACGAAGGGCGAATTCGCCGACGCCAACCCGCGCCGCGAAGTACCTGCCCTGATTGATGACGATGTCGCCCTCTTCGATTCCACCGTGATCCTTGAATATATCGACGACAAATGGCCCGAGCCCTCGCTGATGCCGAATGCGCCGGAAGACCGCGCGCGCATGCGCCAGATCGAGGACGTGATGGACACGCATTTCGAGGCGATCACATGGGGCCTCGGCGAGCTGCATTTCTTCAAGCGTGGCGATGACGCCCTGCGCAAGACAATTGAAGCCCATGCGGGGCGCCAGATTGCCGGCTTCATGGCGTGGCTGGAAACAGAACTCGGCGACAATGACTGGTTCAGCGGGCGCGACTTCGGCCGCGGCGATCTCAGCGTCATTCCCTATCTCAACGCCGCTGACGGCTTTGGCTACAAGCCTGCGACAGGCTCGCCGCTTGCCGCCTGGATTGCCCGCGCGAATGCGCGCGACAGCGTCAGCCAGACAGACGCGGAATCACGCGCTTCGATTACCGGCATGCAGATGGTCAGCGCCGCGGTCGAATCCGGCCTGTTCAAGCGCCAGTACCGCGACCACCGGCTCGAATGGATGATCAAGTCTGGCGGCATGGAAATCGTGCGCGACGGAATCGAAAAGCAGACCATCCGCTTCACCGATCACTGGGATACCTGAGACACTAACGCATCGCCCAACGCGGCAAAGGGAGACAACAACAATGCACATCAAGACACGCTTCACCGAGATGTTCGGTATCGAGCACCCCATCGTTCAGGGCGGCATGCAATGGGTCGGTTATGCCGAGATGGTTGCGCCCGTGGCCGAGGCCGGCGCGCTTGGCTTCCTGACGGCGCTGACACAGCCGACACCGGAAGCGCTCGCCAAGGAAATCCAGCGCACCAAGGACATGACCGACAAGCCCTTCGGCGTGAACCTGACCATCCTGCCCGCAATCACCCCGCCGCCCTATGCCGAGTATCGTCAGGCCATCATCGAAGGCGGCATCAAGATTGTCGAGACAGCGGGCTACAAGCCGCAGGAACATATCGATCACTTCAAGCAGCATGGCATCAAGGTGATCCACAAGTGTACCGCCGTGCGCCACGCGCTGTCTGCTGAACGCATGGGCGCCGATGCGATCTCGATCGACGGCTTCGAGTGCGCTGGCCACCCGGGCGAGGATGACATTCCCGGCCTGATCCTGATCCCGGCAGCAGCCAACAAGGTCAAGGTGCCGATGCTGGCTTCGGGCGGCTTTGCGGATGGACGCGGCCTCGTGGCGGCGCTGGCGCTGGGCGCGGACGGCATCAACATGGGCACACGTTTCTGCGTGACCAAGGAAGCGCCGATCCATGACAGCTTCAAGGCCCAGATGGTGGCCAATAATGAGCGCGACACAAACCTGATTTTCCGCACGCTGCACAATACGGCGCGCGTCATGAAGAATGCAGTCAGCGATGAAGTGGTCGAGATCGAGCGCAAGGGCGGCGCCAAGTTCGAGGACGTTGTGCACCTCGTGGCCGGCGCGCGCGGACGCAAGGCGATGGCCGAGGGCGACGCCGATGGCGGCATCTGGTCGGCCGGCATGGTGCAGGGCCTGATCGACGATATCCCGACCGTGAAAGAGCTGATCGACAGCATCATCGCGGACGCCAATGCGATCATCAATTCGCGCCTCGCCGCGACGACCAGATAAAACGTCAGGAGCATATGTGATGGCATACGAGCAGATCCTTTTGGAAAAGGATGGCCCGGCGGCCATCATCACCCTCAACCGTCCGGACAAGCTGAACGCATTTACCGCGCAACTGGGCCAGGAACTGGCCGATGCGGTGAATGCGTGCGACGCCGACGATGAGGTGCGCGGCATCATCCTGACGGGTGCGGGCCGCCATTTCTGTGCGGGCGCCGACATTTCCGACGGCGCCGATGCCTTCGACACGAAGAGCGGCACGGGCGCGAAGAATTTCGGCACATCAGAGCCCGGCAAGAAGCGTGACGGCGCGGGCTTCATTGGCGCGCTCTACAATTGCCGCAAGCCGGTCATTGCAGCTTTCAATGGCGCGGCTGTCGGCGTTGGCCTGACGCTGGCCTTGCCGACCGATATCAAGATCGCTTCGGAGAAAGCGAAGTTCGGCTTTGTGTTTGCCCAGCGCGGCCTGCCCCCGGAAGCGGGCAGCGCGTGGTTCCTTCCCCAGCTGGTCGGCCTACCGCAGGCCTTGCGCTGGTGCATGACGGGCCGCGTGTTCGGCGCAGAGGAAGCGCTGGCGGGCGGCCTGATCAGCGAGATCCATCCACCAGAGGAATTGCTGCCGGCGGCCAAGCGCATTGTCGACGAGATTGCCCGCAACACGGCGCCCGTCTCGGTGGCGCTGGTCCGCCAGCTGCTCTGGCGGTTCGGGCCAACAGGTGATCCGTTCGACTTGCTGAAAGTCGACGGCCAGTTCGCGCTGACGCTTGGCTCATCGCCGGACGTGAAGGAAGGTGTCAGTTCCTTCCTTGAAAAAAGGGCGCCAAACTTTCCCGGCAAAGTGTCCACCGACATGCCTGAGGGCTATCCCTGGTGGGAGCGCACCTGACCCCTCCCCTGCCGCAAAAAAAAACGGCCACGATCCGGAGGGGATCGTGGCCGCGGTGCCCGAAGGGAGGAAACACTTTTTCGGTTCTAGAACCGGTACGTGAGGGAGGCACCAAAAGTACGTGGCATGCCGGCATAGCGCACGACGACGTTCGCGTTCGTCGTGATCTGCTGCCAGTAATATTCATCCGTGAGGTTCTTGCCCCAAACGGAGAGATCCCAGTTGTTGTTGAGCGAATAGATACCGATTGAGCCATTCAGCAGGCCATAGGAATCGATGTCATAGAGCGGGTCATTTGGTTGACCGGCTGTCGATTCACTCTGCCAGCGACCGCTGACCGATGCGCGTAGGCCCAGTTCCGTCGTGACCGGACGGTCATAGAGCAGCGCGAGGCTGGCAACGGATTCAGGGCTGTAAAGGAAGGGATCGCCCTGACGGTTGGTTGGCAGGCCGAAGCTGTCGACCGTGTCGAAATCGCCGATTTCCGTGTGCAGCAGCGTGAGACCACCAATGGCGGTGAGCTCTTCGCTGATCAGGTAGGTTACCTCGGCATCGAGGCCGTAGGCTTCTGCAGTCGGCACGTTCTGGAGGCGTGCAAGGGCCTTGTAGATCGGGTCTGCGAAGAAGGCCGAGAGCTGCTTGTCTTGATAGTCGTAATAGAACAGCGCTGCGTTGGCCTGCATGCGCTGGTCGAGCAAGCTGGCCTTGAAGCCGACTTCATAGGCGAGCAGGCCTTCCTGCGTTGCAGGCGCGTTCTGCTCGGATTTCGACGCCGCGTTCACAGGCGTGGAAGCGGACTTGTAGCCTTGCGTGGCCGACGCGAAGAGGACGAGGTTGTCGGTTGGTGTCCAGTTGCCGACGACGCGCCAGGAGACATTGTCTTCCTTCGTGGTCGAAGAAACAGGACCGAAGGAATTGCTGGCAACGTCAAACGTGTTGCAGCCGTTCTCGAGCAGCGGTGAGGCTGGCGCCGTTCCGTAGATCAGCGCGAAAAAGGTGCGGTTGAAGACGTTGACGTTTGGCTGCATGGAACCGTTCACGTCACCGGAGCAACCGACATAGTCCTGCTCGTCTTCCGTGTAGCGGATACCGGTGGTGACGCTGAATTCGGGCGTCAGCTCCCAGTCGGCATTTGCGAAGATGCTCCAGGTCGTTGTTTCGAACTCACCTGTGTCCCGATAGGTCTGGAACGAGTTGAGCAGTTCAAGAACCGAATACGGCGCGCCTGTTTCCGGATCCACATTCAGGGGCGATGCCGCAAGCGTTGCCGCAATTGTCGAGACATAGCTGGAATTGGCGTTGTCGAGCAGCAGCGTACGGTTGGTGTCTGTCGTTTCGTCCTTGCCGTAATAAGCGCCGACGAGCCAGTTGGCCTTGCCGGTTTCGCCTTCGAGGCGGAGTTCCTGGCTGAAGGATTTGATTTCAGCATCGACGTCCTGAACGAGGATGGCGAAAGGCGCGGACGAGAAGTCGAGAACGGCCTCACGGTCCAGCTTGTTATAGCCTGTCAACGAAACAAGGTTGAGGCCATTGTCAAAGCCATAGCGGACACCAAGCTTGAGGGCGTCAAACTTTGTGTCTTCCTCAAGCGGGCCGTCAATGCCGTTGACGCCAATGCCGTCAGTCGTGCGCGCATAGTTCGGCGCCCAGTCAGTCTGCTCGGCGCTGGTCGGGAAGTTGTTGTTCACGAAGTCGACGAGGCTGAGACCCGTGACCGGATCAACCGCGTTGAAGAGAGACGTCGTTGATGGGCCATTCGTACCCGGGACGATGAAGGTCGGATCGGTGTTTGGTGTCAGCGCAATTGCCTGGCCGCCTGTCGTGTCCGACTTGCTGCGCCAGCCATTGTAGGAAATGTCGACATCGAGATTGTCGGTCGGCTGGAGCGCCAGCGCGGCACGGAAGCCAAGCTTGTCCTTGGTGCCGCGGTCCTGGCCGCTCGTTATCGACTTCTGCCAGCCTTCGTCGCTATTCTCGCTGCGGATGCCGAAACGGGCCTGGGCACGGTAAGAGATCGGCACATTGAGGATGCCTTCGAGATTCCAGGTGTCGTAATTGCCGACATCAGCCGTGACCGAGCCTTCGAATTCGTCGGACGGCTTGTTGGTGACCATGTTGATCAGGCCGGCCGTCGTGTTACGGCCGAAGAGCGTGCCTTGCGGACCTTTCAGCACTTCGACGCGCTGAATGTCGAACACCGGGCCCGAGTTCATGAACGGATAGGGATAAGCAACTTCGTCGACATAGGTACCGACGGTCGATGTGGCCGAGACGTTGATCGTGTTGAAGCCGATGCCGCGCAGGGTGTAGGTCGGCACGCCCTGATAGCTCTGCGAAACCGAGAAGCTTGGCACGACGTTCTGCAGGTCATCGACGCTGTCAACGCGCAGGGCATCCAGCGTGTCTTCGCCGAAGGCCTGAATGCTCATCGGAACGTCATTGATGGATTCTTCGCGGCGCTGGGCCGTCACGACGATCGAACCGAGCTTGAGCGAACTGTCAGCAGGTGCTTCTGCAGGCGCGGCTTCGACTTCCTGGGCCATGGCCGGCATCTGGGACGCGAGCACGCACAGCGAGGCTCCCAACAGGGCATAACGGCGGATTCGGGGTGTTTTGGTCATCTGATTTTCTCCTCCCGGCAGCGTCCTCTTGGCGGGACCTGTCCATTGGGAGGGACAGTCAGTAATTATTGGACGACCAACAAGCTATCGGAAGTGACAGGGTGGACTCAGAGCCCGAGCACCATCTTGGCCATGATGTTGCGCTGAACCTCATTCGAGCCGCCATAGATCGAGGCCGCCCGATTATTGAGGTAGCGCGGCACGAGCGTCACGCGGTCAGAGGGACCGACAGGCTCGATATTGCTGCCCGGCTGGCGCGCGTCCAATTGCTCGACACAGGCATAGGCGCCGCCCGCCTCCACCCCGAGCGTATCGATCCGCTGCATCATCTCTGTGCGCTGGACCTTGAGCATGGAGGCGGCAGGGCCGGGATTGCCGCCGCTGGACAGCGCGGACGAGACCCGCTGCTCGGTGATCTTGATCGCCTCGAGGCCAATCTCGGCGGCAGCGAGGCGGCTGGTAAAGGCGGGATCGGACGCCAGCAGGCCGTCACGCGCGGCAAGCGCCCGGATGCGCCCCACACTGGCTTCGAGACCCGCGGACGAGCCGCCGCCCCGCTCGAACTCAAGCAGGTATTTGGCGACGGTCCAGCCATCATTCTCGGCGCCGAGGCGACCGGACTTGGGCACGCGCACGTCATCAAAGAAGACCTGGTTGACCTCATGTTCGCCCGCGAGCGTGATGATCGGGTCAACCTTGATGCCTGGCAGCGTCATGTCGAGCAGGAGGAAAGTGATGCCCTCCTGCGGCTTGCCGTCGAACCGCGTCCGCACGAGGCAGAACATCATGTTTGCGTGGTGCGCATGCGTGGTCCAGATCTTGGTGCCGTTGAGGACATAGTCGTCACCGTCGGATTCAGCCTTCAGGCTGAGACTGGCCAGATCAGATCCCGAACCCGGCTCGGAATAGCCCTGACACCAATAGTCCTGGCCTGCGAGAATGCGTGGCAGGTAATGGGCCTTCTGCTCCGGCGTGCCGTGCCCGATGATGCAGGGGCCAACCATGGCGAGGCCCATGGGCGACAGGGACGGCGCCCCTGCCCGCGCGCATTCGGAGGCAAAGATATAGCGCTGCATCTCGGTCCAGCCCGTGCCGCCATATTCGACCGGCCAGGCGGGAGCTGCCCAGCCCTGGGCGTACAGGATTTTCTGCCAGGGCAGGCTGAACTGCGGCTCGATAAACACACTCGTGACCAATCGCCCGGCATTGCTGAGTTCTTCGGTCAGGTTGTCGCAAAGGAACGCTCGCACTTCCGAACGAAATTCACTATCCTCAGTTGTGAGATCGAGGTTCATTACGGGCCTCCAGGCTTGCACGACATCGTTGCCGCATCCGTCTACCGCGTAAGCTGACAGTATACGGCGTGCTCATGCAACCTGCTCTATTTGATAGGGTATATTTTATTGACGGATTTTGCTGACACGCAGGACGTTCGCGAAGACGCCGGCGCACAGGCCATGTCGCTGGCCCGCGAAGTGGCTGCGCTGGGCGAAGCCATGGGCCTGCCCTATATCGCCGTCAGCGCCGATATCGGCAGCCCTGAACCCATGTGCGACCTCTCAGGCCGCCCATTGGCCGAAACACTGTTTCGCTGGATCGACCCGAAACTGGCCTATTGGAAAGACCGCGCCTTTGCGCTGAGGTCTGGCTATGTGCGCGGGGCGCGCACCTGCGCTGAACCCTTCTTCCACGCCGACAAGCAGATTGGCAGCTGGCGCCAGATCGCGGCACTGGACGGATTGGCACAGACGATGTCGGCTGAGGACAATAGTGTCGGGGCCGCGATCATATCGCCGTGCCACCTGCCATCCGGCGTGATCGGGGCGATCGTATGGGCGACACCCGACAAGGGCTTTCCGATCCGCAAAGTGTTCGACGCCCGCGCAGCCGAAATCCACGTCCTGACCGTGAAGTTCATTTCGACCTATCATGAATACAAAGGGGCCGGCCCGACAGACCTTGCCGTCGCTCTCACGCGCCGCGAAATCCAGTGCCTGAAATGGGCCGCCGCGGGCAAGACCGACCATGAGATCGCGACCATTATCGGCATCTCCCAGCCGACCGTGCGGTTCCATATTACCAATTCCAGCCGGAAGCTCGGCGTGTCAGGTCGGTCGCAGGCGGTCCATCGGGCAACAACGCTCGGCTATATTGGCGCAAGCGCGAGCTGAAACACAATTTGCGGCGCGGGGTTTCCCGGCCGGAAATGTGCCCTATCATCGGCCTCGAACCCGACGACAGGAAACGTGCCATGACCCGACTGCCGAACAACCAGCCCGTGCCGCAAGGCGTGCTCGACCTTTATGACGGCTATTGCCATGGCGCCATGTCGCGGCGGGACTTCTTCGACCGGCTCGGCAAGTATGCGGTTGGCGGGCTCAGCGTGTCGATGCTGGCTGCCTGCGTCATGCCGGATTACGAAGGCACCCTGCAGACAGCCTCCGATGATGCGCGCCTTAACATCGAGACCTACCAGTACAATTCGCCCAATGGCGCCGGCGAGATGGCGGGCGATCTGGTGCGCCTGAAGAAAGGCCCGGCCAAACGCCCGGGTGTGATCGTTGTTCACGAGAACCGAGGTCTTAACCCCTATATCAAGGATGTCGCGCGGCGCACGGCGCTGGCTGGCTATATCGCGCTCGCGCCGGACGCGCTCTATCCGCTCGGCGGCTATCCCGGAAACGATGATGACGGCCGCGAAATGCAGGCGACGCGTGACCGCGACGCGATGATCCAGGACTTCATGGCCGCCGCTGAGGCCCTGCGCGATCATCCTGAATGCAATGGGAAGGTCGCCTGTGTCGGTTTCTGCTTCGGCGGCAGCGTGACCAACATGATGGCCGTCAACCAGCCCTGGCTGTCAGCCTCAGCCCCCTTCTATGGCGGCTGGCCGACCGAGGAAGACGCCGCCAAGGTCGAGGTGCCGCTGATGATCCATCTCGCGGGGCTCGACGAGCGCGTGAATGCCGGATGGCCAGCCTATGAGGCGGCGCTGAAAGCCAATGATGCCGAATATCAGGCCTTCATCTATGAAGGCGTGAATCACGGTTTCCACAATGACACGACGCCCCGCTATGATGCGGACGCGGCAACACTCGCCTGGTCACGGACTCTGGAATTCTTCAAGGCGAAGCTGGCGTAAGCCTGCCCGCTTTCGCCCTGGCCAAGGACGGTCTGGCTGTTTGATGCCTAAACCATGCGGCTCATCATCTTGTCCTCGCCCGGCCAGGATATGGCCGGCAGTGCACCGAGGCTGGGCTTGGCCAGCAAATAGCCCTGCATAAGGTCGACGCCGAGGTCGCGAAGCGTTTCGAATTCCCCGGTGGTTTCAACACCTTCACAGATCGGCGTTATGCCGAGATCATGGAGCATGTTGAGTGTATTACGCACGATGGCTTGCTTCACGGCGCTTCTGTCCACGTTGCGAATGAGCTCCATGTCCAGTTTGACGAAGTCCGGCTGAAACTCGGACAGCAGACCGAGACCCGCATAACCCGCGCCGAAATCGTCTATCGCAGTCTTGAATCCCATCGACCGATAGGTGCGGAGGATATGCAGGATGTGGGCTGAATCCATGCGCTCAACTTCCGTGAATTCAAACATGATCTGCTGAACCGGAAATCCCGTCCGCATTGCAGCGCCCAATGTCATGCGAATACAGGCCCGGGGCTCATACACAGCGTTCGGCAGGAAGTTTATCGATAGGAGTGTTCCGGATTTCGCCAGGTCCAGTTTGGCCGCCAGCTCGATGGCCGTGACCCGGCACTGCTGATCAAAAGCATAGCGGTTGGAATCGGAGACGTGCGCCAGTATTTCGCCCGCACCCGTCCCGTTGACGCCGCGAACCAGGGCCTCATACGCAAACATGCTGCGTGTATTCGTATGCGCAATTGGCTGAAACGCCATCGTAATGGGGAGTTCGAAGCCCGCGCCATCCTGGCAGCCACTGCATGCGGTTGTCATCACTACCTCGAGAATAGATTGGTTTCGGACATTTTCGCATGATTTGAATGAAGAAATCGTGTCGCCGCACGCAGACGTTGCGCGCATTTCAGGCCTGAGTCCGATCCGCGATCAAATCAGGCGCCCGTGGCGCGATGGCCTGAAATGGTGGGCGGTACAAGGTTCGAACTTGTGACCCCTACGATGTCAACGTAGTGCTCTACCGCTGAGCTAACCGCCCGATCCGATCAGGAAGCAGGGGTAATGGATAATTCGGGGCTTGCCGTCAAGACGCGTTTGACGGCGTCACCATGAACAGGGCTATTTTCTGCAGTATGTCCTCAGGCGTTTCCGGGTCATCGGCATAGAACCAGACCTCGCGAAGCGGGTCGCTGGCCGTGAAAGTGTAGCCATCCAGACGGAAAATGAGCCAATGCCCGATTTCGGCCGGGACAAGCGACACGATATCGATGCCGGCCATGTCGGTCAGGTGCAGGACGCACTGATTGATGGTCATATGGGCCGGCGCGTCAAAGAAATGGCGCCCGGAATCTGTGGCAATGGATTTGATCAGCTTCGGCGGCTCGTCTGGCGAACCGCCGGCCATCAGGCAGCCATCACCTTGTCGACTTCGTCGACAATCTCACGCAGGTGGAATGGCTTGGATAGGACTTTCGCCCCGGCAGGCGTCGGCGCGCTGGATGACAGGGCCACAGCGGCAAAACCTGTAATGAAAACAATCTTCATGGCCGGGTCCAGCTCGGCGCCGCGGCGGGCAAGCTCGATGCCATCAAGGCCCGGCATCACGATGTCGGTCAGCAGCAAGTCGAAGACTTCGCGCTCGAGCGCATGCAAAGCCGTCTCGCCGTCAGCATAGTCCTGAATTTCGTGGCCGGCCCGGCGCAACGCTGCAGCCAGGAAAGTGCGCATTGAGTCGTCGTCTTCTGCGAGAAGGATCTTGGTCACGCTCGCCCCCTTGGATGCCAATAATTGATTTAAGACATAAACAGCCCATCCGGTAAATCAGCGGTGAAGACGGAAGAAATTTCAGAGTTCTTTTTTACCCGCTCCCTGAAAAGGCTTGACCTTCAGACCAACTGGCAAACCATTGGGGTCATGACCGGCGCCCTACCCCTGACACGATCGGCCACCCCGCCCCCTGCCGGACCGCATGTCTATGGCACGCCCTATACGCTGGACCTGCCCGAAGGCAGCCCCGCGCCGGTGCTTTTTGCGTCTCCCCATTCAGGCTGCGACTATCCTGCCACCATGCAGGCGGCGCTGCGCGTACCGCTGATCGACGTGCGCCGCACGGAAGACGCGTTCGTGGACGAATTGTTCGGCGAGGTGCCTGCCCTGGGCGCGACCCTTATGACCGCGCGCTATGGCCGGTCTGTCGCCGATCTCAATCGCGACCCGCGCGAGCTGGATGCCAGCATGTTCAGCGACGGGCTGCCACGGGCTTCAGGCCAGCCGACTGCACGGGTGCATGCCGGGCTCGGATGCCTTCCCCGTGTCGGCGCCCGCGGCGAGGCGATCTATGCCCGCCGACTGACCCGGGAAGAAGGCGAAGAACGCCTCACCTGCGTGCACGATGCCTATCACGAGCGGCTCGGCCAGGAGCTGGGCCTGCTGCGCGAGGCACACGGCGCCGTTCTATTGATCGATTGCCATTCCATGCCGTCGGTTCAGCCGGGGCGACGGCAGCTGGCCGATATCGTGCTGGGCGACCGCTTCGGATCGAGCTGCGATCCCCGCCTGACAGGCCGGGTCGAGCGGGCCTTCCGCACCCATGGCCTCAGTGTGGCGCGTAACGCACCCTATGCCGGGGGCTATACAACCCGCCGCTATGGTCGCCCGAAGCGCCAGGTCCACGCCCTGCAGATCGAGATCAACCGCGGTCTCTACATGGACGAGCATACGATCAGCCGCCTTGAGCGATTTGCCGAGATAAGAGCCATCATTACAGATGTGACGACAGAGATCCTTGAGATCGCCCGGCTCGTCGTCCGCCCCTGAGCTTCCAGCCAAAAAAAAGGGCCGCACCCGTGGGTGCGGCCAAAGTCAAAGGGAGGAAACGCCAGAGGCGTCTGCACCGAAGTGCAAGACCAGAAATATGTTGCGCTGCACAAATAGGCAAGCGCACGAATGTCGCACCTGTGCAATTAACCTCAACTGCCCGCTTATTGGGCACAAAAATGCCCTGCGGCACACCATTTGCGTAGGACTTGCTCGAAATTCCTGTTTTGGGACTGAAACGGTCCTGCTTAAGTTTGGAGCAAGTAATGGCTGATGAAACCGATCTGCACGTGGGCAAACGCCTTCGCCGCCGCCGCCGCCTTCTGGGCATGACCCAGCAGGACCTCGCGAGCCAGGTGGGCGTGAGATTCCAGCAAATCCAGAAGTATGAATGTGGTGCCAACCGCATCACGTCTTCGCGCCTCTATGAACTGTCGCGGGCTTTGAACGTGTCGGTGCAGTACTTCTTCGACGGCATCCCGGTGGCCGATGCGCCAGACGCCGCGAATGACGCGAACGAGTATATGGAAGGCGATATCCTCTCGCAGAAAGAGACGCTGGAGTTGGTTCGGGCCTATTACCGGCTTGGCGAACGCCCCCGCAAACGCCTGCTGGAACTGGCCAAGGCGCTGGAAGGCGACCAGTCGAGCCACGGCGCCGCTTGACGCCGGGCTCAAGGCAGGGCTAGCCCTGCCTGATGCCAGACGGAATTTCCCTCGAAGATGAGCTTGCCCTCGCCGGGCGGCTTGCAGATGCGGCCTGGATTGCGATCCGGCCGCATTTTCGTGCCCTGACAAGTGTGGATAACAAGGCGCAAGACCCGTCTCAAACCCCGTCACAGAGCCGTCCCAAACCCACCGCCACCCCATCAGTCCCCACAAGAACCCCATTCGACCCGGTGACCGAGGGCGACCGTGCCGCCGAGCGCGCCATTCGCGACATCCTGACCGCCGAGCGCCCGCATCATGGCGTGACCGGCGAGGAATTCCCCGACACGCCTTCCCAGAGTGGTTATCGCTGGCTGATCGACCCGATTGACGGCACCCGCGCCTTCGTGGCGGGCCTCCCGGTCTGGACGACGCTGATCGCGCTGGTGGATCCGGACGACGTGCCGATCATCGGCATCATTGACCAGCCGGTGCTGGGCGAGCGCTATATCGGCTGGCCGGGCGGCGCGGCGATGCAGAAGAATGGCGAACAGACGCCGATCCGCGTCTCGGACTGCAAGGACCTGCGCGAGGCGACCATCGCGACAACCGATCCCTTCATCTTCAATCCGGCCGAACAGGGCGCGTGGACGCATTTGCGCGCAACCGCCCGGATCACGCGCTATGGCCTCGACGCCTATGCCTATGCCCGCGTTGCCGGGGGCACGGTGGACCTTGTTGCGGAATCCGGCCTGAAGGCCTGGGATGTCGCGGCCCTGTTCCCGGTCGTGCGCGGCGCCGGCGGCCTCGTGACCGACTGGCGCGGCAATACACCGAAGCTCGGCGGGCAGATCGTGTGCGCCTCCAGCGAAGGCGTGATGGAACAGGCCCTGCTGGCCCTCAGGCGGTCGGCAACATAAGGCCGTCACAATTAGCAGGCACGAGCGCAGGCATGCAGGCACTTGGTTTCTCAGCACTGATTTTCGATTGCGACGGCGTGCTCGTGGATTCCGAGGCGATCCATGTGGCCGTCGAAATGGAACTGCTGAGGGAAATGGGCCTGGCCTATGAATGGGAGGCCTATCTCTCGCGCTTTGTCGGGCTGGGCGTTCCGGAATTTCACGCCGCGCTGGCGGAGGATTATGCCAAGCTGGGCCAAGGCCTCTTCCCTGATGATTTCGGGCCGTGCCTGCATGACCGTGCCTGGCCGCGTATCGAGTCCGAGCTGACAGCCCTGCCGGGCGCGGCGGAGCTTGCGGCGCGGTTCGAGGGGCCGATCGCTGTCGCCTCCTCGTCGATCACGCCAAAGCTGCACCGCAAGCTGGCGCTGACCGGCCTGAGCGACACTTTCGCACCGCATATTTATTCCGCGGATCAGGTGGCGCGTGGCAAACCCGCGCCCGATCTCTTCCTCTTTGCTGCCGACAAGATCGAATCCGACCCGGCGACCTGCCTCGTCATCGAAGACAGTGTGCACGGCGTGACGGCCGCCTTGGCAGCGGGCATGACTGCGTTCGGATTCACGGGCGGCGGACATGCCGATAGCGGACTTAGCGCCCGGCTGCTGGCGGCAGGTGCAACGGCGACCTTTCTGAGCCACGACGCCATCGCGGCGCACCTCTTCCCGGCCTGACCTTTCCCGCAAACAAAAAAGCCGGCCCCAAAGGGACCGGCCTTTTATGGTATAATGACATGATCAGCCGTAATGCGTGGTCATCGACGTGCGAAACTGCGGATCAGCAAAATCCGGCCACTTGTCCTTGTCGAATCCTGGTGCATTTTTCAGGCGGTCCTTGTCGACATTGAGGACCATGCGCTTGTTGGCACGGTCAACACTGAGGCGCTCGAACGGCACGGCGAAATACTTGTCGCCCATGCCGAGGAAGCCGCCGAAGCTGAGTACGGCATACTCGATCTGGCCGCTTTCCGTGTCGACCATCAGGTCCTCGATCTTGCCAAGATCCTCACCGGCCACGTTGTGAACAGAGTCGCCATTGATAGACGAAGCGGACAATACGAAATGTGTCATAGCGTTTCCTTTCCATTTGAACTCTATGAAAAAGAAATGCGCGAGAACGCCGCGATGTTCCGATATCGCTGGCTTAAATTACGGAGAGGTCGCAAGCGCATCGCGATAACGGCGGCTGCCGGTAATGATCCGGCCATCATCCAGCGTTATATCCACATCGCCTGAAGCGCGCGGCTTGAGCGCGCCGATCCGCGCCTGGTTTACGAGACGGGAACGATGCACACGGACGAAGCCCTGCCCGCCGAGGCGGGCCTCCCAAGCGGCGAGCGTTCCCCGGACGAGGTGCTCCATTTGTTGCGTATGGAAAGCCACGTAATTCCCGGCGGACTCCACGAAGAGGATATCGCGCGCCGCCAGGAAAACAGCCTTGTTGCCCTCCCTCAGCTCAATGCGTGAGGCATCTGGCGGGACAATGGGTGGCGACACGGCAAAGCGCTCAAAGGCCCAGTAAGTCGAAGCCACCAGCCCATAGGACAGCACATCCTTGCGCCACTCATAGACAAAGCCGAGCAGCACACCGTCGCCGAAGAAGTCGTAGCGGATACCCACTGCGCCGAGCCATACATTGCGCAGGAGAACCATTCCACCCACATGGATCAGAGAGATCACAACCGTCATCACGAAGTGGAACAGGGCAAAGCGGACATAGTTTCCGCCGCGGGGCGGCACGCGGCGTATGGCAAGACCTATCAGAGGTGCCAACCCTATCCAGAGGACGTAACTTGTCGCTTCCAGGATGAAGGGGACGGCCGTATTGATCGTGTCGCCGTCGCTCCGCGCTTCAAGGATGTCCGATGTCGCGTTGACGAACAGGTTGACCAAACCGATGGCGATCACCGCCAGCCATGGCCAGAGCCATAGACGCCGGTCACCGCTCATCCCGCCAGTCCCTCCACTCGTCACAAGGTCATCTCCGCTTGTCCCGGCCCCGCTGCCGCTGATGTCACAACGATAGCGCGGCCCGCGGCTTCGCGAAAGGAAGGGGGACACGCGAAGGAGACCCTACATGACCGCACGCCGCTATGATCTCGACTGGCTCCGCATCACCGCCTTCGGCATCCTGATATTCTATCATGTCGGCATGTTCTACGTGACGTGGGACTGGCACGTTAAATCCAGCCATGCCAGCGCGCTGATTGAGCCGCTGATGCACCTGTCCAGCCCCTGGAGGCTGGTGTTGCTGTTCCTGATTTCCGGCGTCGCAACGCGCTTCATGGCCGAAAAGATGAGCACATGGCAGCTGACGAAAGCCCGCATGGGCCGCCTCTGGCCGCCGCTGCTGCTGGCCATGTTCGTGATCGTGCCGCCGCAGAGCTATTACGAGGTCGTTGAAGCCCTGAAGGCTTTAAGTGCACCGCAGTCGCCCTGGCTGGATAATTTCTATGTGAAATATGTGACCGCCTCAGGCCACTGGTGCGACGCAGATGGATGCCTGACGACGCCGACCTATAACCACATGTGGTTTGTCGCCTACCTGATCCTCTACTCGCTTGCGCTTCTGCCACTGATCCCGCTGCTGCGCCGCCTGCCGACCGCATTGGCGACACTCATCCGCGGCCCGGGCCTGATCATCGTCCCATGGCTGTTCCTGTATGCCGCGCGCGTCTTTCTGATGCCGCAGTTCGGCGAAACACATGACTTCCGCAATGACTGGTATCTCCACGTCACCTATTTCGGCACATTCCTGTTCGGCTTTGCCATAGCCAAGCACGCGCCCTTCTTCGCCGCCTGCATGCGCTGGCGCTGGGCCGCGCTGGCGAGCATGTGTGTCGCCTGGGCGGCGCTGATGACCTATTACGGCGCATGGTCGGGCGGTGCGATGCCACCGGAATGGCAGCGCATTGTGTTTCGGGGCGTACGCGAGATGCAGGCCTGGACAGCCATCGTGGCCGCTATCGGCTTTGCCCATCGTCACCTGCGTACAAAGGATGGCCCGGCGCGGCGGGCGCTGACGGCGGCTGTCTTCCCATTCTACCTGATCCACCAGACAATCATCGTGGTCGCCGGGCACTATCTGAATGGGTTGCAACTGCCTGTCGCGCTGGAGGCACCGCTACTGATCCTTACCACCGTGGCGGGCTGCTGGCTGTTTTATGATCTCGGCCGACGGATCCCGTTTCTACGGATATGGATTGGCCTGCCCTCACGGGCGAAGGCAGCGCGGGCCGCTATGGCCCCGTCACTTCAAGCCCCTGCGCCCTTAGGAGGGTAATGACACTATCCTCACCTGCGAGATGACCCGACCCTACGGCGATCAGGCGCGTGCCGGGCGCATCCAGCATCGCGGCGATCTGGGGCGCCCAGGCTTCGTTGCGCGTTCTGAGAAGGGCGTCATAAACCTCCTCGGAGCCCATCATCTCAGGGTTGGCCAGGAGCACGCCGAGGCCGTTCACGTCGCCATCAATCCATTCGCCGACCAGTGTGTCGAGCATCTCGGCGCCGTCCTCGATGGACTCCGCCGAGCTGATCAGGAAGTCCACCTGCACATCGTCGGGCAGGCCCGCGAGGCGGCCCAGCTGGTCGTCGACCGTCTCGAGATAGGCGAAAGATTTGCCCTGCGCGGCGCCCTCCGCCATCAGCACCTGTTCGACGCCGGCGGAGGGGTCAAATCCGTCCTTGGTCATCTGCATGACTGACAGGTTCACGGCGGCAAACCAGGGCCGCATGTTCTGCACAGCGCCGAGCGGCAGGCCAACATAGTCCAGCGCGGCCTTGAGCTCGACCTCCTCGGAATCGCTCAGCAGGTTGGTGAGCTGGCCGCCATTGGCGAAAAGGCCCTCATCGCGCACGAATTTCATCATCTCGGCACTTGCCTCGGGACTGGAGACATCGGCCTCGAAAACGAGCGTATCGGCCGCATTCACCGCCGAATTGATGGCGTCACTGCGCCACTCGAGCTCCGGACGCAGCAGGTGGACCGTACCCATGATATAGAGCGTCGTGTCGTCATCCTTGAGCACCCAGAGGGCCGGCTCGCCAGCCCCGCGCGAGGCCTCGGCCGCCGCCAATGCCGCTTCGGTGGCCGCTTCCATCTCGGCACGTGCCGCAGCCGCCTCCGCAGCAATATCAGCGGCATCGGGCGCCTCCTCCCTGCAGGCCGCAAGGCCCGTCAGCGAGAAGCCAAGGATCAGGGCGAGGGCCAGGCCGCGAATCTGCATGTTGGTTCCTTTTTCGGTTGCCGCCTTAGCTAGCCCATAAAGCCGCAAGCGCAAACGACCTGAGGCGGCATTGACCCGTTGCGCCCCCGGCCGGCTTGGCCTAAAGACACGGCCACCCCGCACCCATAGCTCAGCTGGATAGAGCGCTGCCCTCCGAAGGCAGAGGTCACAGGTTCAAATCCTGTTGGGTGCACCAATAAACATTACAGATCGCGAGATTTTCAAATCCAGGCGATTTATTACCGGCACCCCATAGGCACCCGCGAGGCTCAAATCAGCGGCATTTTGGGGCTGAATCCAGGCTGTCTTTTTATAGTTGAGAGAAAGACGGAAACGCACGCTTCGGCGCTCTCGTTTCCTACCCGGACAAACCGGACAAACCCGGACAAGTCCTAAATGTCCCGCTCCAGCATGGATGAGGCTAACCCGGACGGACAGGACAATACCCGTAGGGTTGTCCCTGTCCGGGTCTCATGTCCGATCACCAGCCCACTTAGGAATATAGGAAACGATTAGAGCTGAACCGAATAAACGAGAAGCTTCCATCGTATCAGAGTATTGTTGTTGTGCTGATGATGGTTTTGAGGCGGAAACGGGTCGCCCGCATTACAGGCGACTTCGTCATGACATCCGTTACATTGGTATATTCCAGAATGCGGGACAGTCTCACCTGGCTTATAAAGCTTATCAAAAGCAGCATCGTCGCTCTTTTCCAGAAACTGACCGTACTTGTACATCGCCATTGCGTTCCCCTTTGTGGAATCATTGTCAATCTTCGATTGATTGAACAAACAGGGAACGAAGTCAAGATCGAAAGTCAGTTCACGAACACCAATCAATCAGCCAGTAAGTACCGTTGAACGTTCGGACCTTACCGCTATCCAGTAGAGCCTTTCGGGTGCGTGCGAAGGCTTTGCGCTTTGCGTCTTGTTCGCCGTCCGAAATACCGGTCGCGTAGCATCGCTCACGCCAGACTTCTTCGCTGACAACAACTTCTGGCACGAAGGGCGAGGTCTCAAAACGTGTTGCCTCACTCGGCGCTTCACCATCTTCGCGACATTCCCGTAGTGCGTCGAATGCAATACGGTTGCTACCCGTGAGTTGTTTGGCGCTATGGGGCTTGGCGCTCGCTGGCACCGCAATCACTGAAACTGTCGCCTCACCGAAGTTGTCTTTGTAATTCTCGAAAGTGTAGCGTTCCAACTCGAAGAACATCGGATCAAAGCCAGGCCCACGGAATTTCGTGCGATGAAAGAACTCCACATGCTCGCCTTCTTTCCAGCCGCACAGCAGGCCGTCCACGCTACCGCTAAATGAGCCGCCGCCGCGTGGCTCTAGCGTGTCGCGTGTCGCACTCTTTGTTGGGTGCATCAGCACCAATGTTGCGGGGTTGCCAAGCGCCTGCATGAGTTCGCGCAAGGCAAGCGCCAGTTTCTGCATGTGGCGGTTATCGTTTTCATCAGCAGCCGAGGAATGCGCAGGACCGGTGTCTACAATGACGAAATCAAAAGGCCCGTAGCGGGCTGCGTCAACTATGAAGCTTTGCAGGGCGAATGGTTCGTCAATCGCAAAAGGCGTTTTGGTGAAGAACAGCCTGTCATTCACAGTCACCTTGTCGATGTTGAAGCGAATGCCTGCAGCTTGCACGCGCATCTTCACATCTTCAGGGTTCTCGCCGCATAGGAACAACACGCGCGATGCTACGGTGCCGCGATTGAACAACGCTCTGCCTGCAGCTAGGTGCAACGCGATCGTCACCGCGATAGCCGTCTTGCCTGCGCCCCAGGGGGCAGTGAGTGCGTACAAGCAACCTGACTGAAGCACCCGATGCCAGACATAGTGCGGCGGCGGGCTGTTCTGGGTGAACTCGCCCAGGGTCTGCACATTTGATGGTGCGCTTTGAATCGATGCGATGGGGGATGGTGAGGTCACTGGCATGCTTTCTAGGTTTTAAGGGCGGCGGAGTTGGCAGCGGCGATCAACGCCGCCACCGTCGCCTGATATTCGGGTGAGTTCATGTATCGGCGCTGCTGTTCACGCTTCTCAGCGACTTTTCGAACAGCACGTAGAGCCGTTCCCATCACATAGTCATCGCGAGAGGCCTTCGAGCGCTGGCCAAGACCCGACAGACGAAACAGTCGAACGATCTGCTCAAAGCATGGATCGTTGCGACACGAGAACGCCAGCATTTCGCAAAGGTCGTAATCAGCTTCCGATTGCGACGGGTGCAGCGCTTGCCACTGACCATTCCAAAGAAGGCCAAACCGTCCGCCATTCTTTGCCTGCAGGGCACGGTCCCATAGTGCGCGGTCGTCTTCAGTTTGCGGTGCATTCAAATCAATGTGGCCGCTTAACGTCTGACCCTTGCCAAGTTCGGAAACTATGCGGTCAATTACAGGCTGATTGTCGATTATGTGCGGATTTCCGAAGCTGTTTCCAGTCATCGTCATGTAGCGTGCACAGTCGTAGATTTCGACGGTGCCATTTCGGTTGCGGCTACCGGGAGGCAGTTTCCCCTTGACGATTACGTGCGCGCCTTTGCCGCTTGGTGACAATTCGCTGTAGCTTCCAAGCGCTTCGCCTAGTGCTATCTGATGTGCACTCAGGCCGTCAGCTTCGGGCGCTACGTCGAAGTCAACGAACACGTAGGAGTCATGCTCTGTGAGTACAAACCCAATGCCGTCAAAATTACGAGTAGCAACGCTGGCAATTGCTTCGTCATAAGTACGCCAAGTATCAGGATTCGTCGCAGACGCCTTACTGAATGTACCGGGCGTGTACGGAACTTTTGCAAGCTTCGTGCGGTTTGCTACACGTTCAAAGCCCCAACATATCCACTGCTTCAATACCCTGAGTTCATTGGGTATATTTGAAAATATCGATTGATTAGAGAGCGATTTCGAACTATGATCTGAATCGTTGTAGGCCATGCAACTCAGGTAGTCGTAAGCCGTCCCGTCGCTAGCGGGGCGGCTTTTCTTTTCACGGGTCATTCAATGCTGATAACCTCGCCAATGGGAGGCCGGGATTTCATGCGCTCGCCTAGCCAGGCTTCGAATTCATTCTCAGGAATTACGAGCCTCGTGCCGATCCGAACCGGCCTCAGTTGACCGGCCCTAATGAGGCGGTGCACTGACGGCTTACTCAGAGACGTGCGCTCGCTGATTTCCTTGATGCTGATGAGCCGTGGTTGAGATTCCATGTCCAGTCCCTTTCCGAAGATAGAGAGATAGGAAACATAGAAATGATCCGTACCGCAACGTTTTTTAACTTACCGGCGAAAGTATTTCGATACCGCAATAGCCTCAAAGTTCATCGGCAGAATCTTCGCCCTCAAAGCTGTAACCCCACCTTTTTAAGCGAAGCTTATTGACTGATGATTTTGCTACAAGTGCAAGTGCTTCTTTTCCTTTGCGCCTTAACTCCTTGGCGCCTTCGTCAAAAGAGGCCGGAGCTGCGATCTCGAAACACCTACTAAAAAGCAGCTTCAGTTCTTCGCCCTCAAGCGTCGTGAATGCGGTTTTAAGTTCGTCAATTGTTATCGCAGACGCTCGCTCATAATCATAGCGACGACCAAGAGTTCGCATGGGATCAAGTAACGCTTCAAGAGGCTCCACCTGCCCTGATAGCTCCCTGTAGCGTGCGTCCATTTCATCAAGAAGCTTTTTGTCCTCGATCTTTGAATTATATTCTTGCTGTTGGGTGACATCGAAAGCATCCAGCTCGCCGTCATGGGTGTCGCAATAGAGTGCTATCAGTTCGTCGGCTTCGATGTTGTGCCCTAGGTCGCGCAGCAATTCCAACGCTTGCGCAAGTGAACCTGCGCGCAAGGTTTCTACATTACTACCGAAGGCACTAGTGAAAGCTTGCACAACCTCATCCTCATTGTCGCTTAGCGAGTCATGAAATAGCCTCCACGCTAAACGGCGCTCGTTATACCCTGCCCTCGAATCTACGCCTTTCTGAAGCAAGGAAGCTTGCTCTTTGAGTGAAATGGGATCGAGGTAGCCTTTAGAAACCGCGTCAAAAATAACGGTGTCGAAGGCATCCATCTCTCCATAGTTGTAGTTATCAAGAAGGCCATTCCAGCGCGCGATATCAGGATATTCCTCCGTCGCCTTTTTGCGGTCCTGCATGAAGCGAAATGAGTGCCGTTCGTTCAGAAACTTGGGAGTTGGAGTGCCTTTCGCGTACTTGATCCAGCATGCAAGCACGAGAGCACGGACGGCTTGCTCGTGTATTGCCGCATCATACTCTGTCAGGTGAACTATTATTTCGCCCAACATGTCGCGAATTTTAAAGATTATCCTGATATTGGCGATGCGTAGTGTTGTGATCTTATCTGTGATTCCGTACTTGTCATCGTCAATGGCGATCTGCGCGCAGTACTCAGGCGTCGGGTCGAAAACCAATATCCTATCAAAGACCTTTTCTAGGTACTGGTTGAATTGCTCCTCATCGTCTCCGGTTAAGTCGCCGCTATTCGTTAAGACGATCACCTGACATTGGCGTTGCTCCTTTAAAAAAGTCACCAAGCCCAAGACATCGCGTATACTCAGCGAGCTTCCTTTCCGTTCAAGGTCGTCAAAGCAAACAATCTGTTTGGATATCGTCATTGAGAGAAACGGCGCGATGTGTTTTGCAGCGCCACCAACGTATGGAACAACTTCCGCTATCTTAGCCAGCGATGACGACCATTGTCGGGCACTGTTTTCAATGCTGTATGGCTTGTTGATATCTTCAATTGGCAAGGAGTTTGCAAAGATCGCCTGCCTTAATCCATCCAGATCATTGATGCCGAATAGTGATACATACGAATACCGATCTAATTTAATCTCCCTCTTGCGTTTGGCGTCGGGCAAGACGGCGTTCTCCCAAAGATACGTCTTCCCGACGCCCCACAAGCCCGTAATACAAATTGCTTCGGGCTCATCACTCATCAAGAACCGACGCATTTGTTCTTCGACAGGTTCCTTGGACATATTCGAATCTCCGCATTGGGAAACACCCTAACGTTGAGATTAAAATCCCGACAGTCTAATTTGACTTACCTCATTGCGTAGCCGGAGACATCCGTACCTTACCGCATCGGCTGCGTGATCGGCTGCGCTAGAGTCCACGTCTTCTACCCGCTTAATGTCGCGAGGAAGGTACGGCACAGTTTGCCAGAAGTATTCGCATGCTCGCGAAATGAAGAGGCCAGGCACGTCTGGCTTTCCAGCACCAGCGAGTAACCGGCGCATGATATTCCAGCCCGTCAGTCGGTCTGCCTTTCGGGCTGGTGAGAAATGAACCCCGCAGCGGCTAAATTCCTTCGCTATGGAGCCGTCAGAATGGCCCATGTTCGCGAAGATGGCATCGTCAGCCACCCCTGCAGGCCGAATGCACCAACGCGCACACATGGCCTTTATTTCCTCAGCAATGACGGGAACGGTCCAGCCCAAGCCCTGCTGTGGCCGACCAGGCATGGCGGTCGCCAGTTCATCGACAATCACAAGCGAGTCTCTTGGATAGTACCGGCCATCGGGACCGATAGCACCAGGCGATTGCAGAACAACGTAAGTTGCAGACGGCGCAGACGATCCGAAGTCATGCGCAAGATAGCTTGGCCAGCGGTAGCCGTGATGCGTCGGGATTGTTTGCCACATTGCCGGGTCAATTGCGTTCCGATCTTCGTCAAGCACGGAAGCGAAGTAGGCACCGCGCGCAACGGCCCAATCACCTTCAAGCCAGGCACGAAGAAGTTCCGGGTCATGTGGGCAAGCCGAATTTAGTTGATCGCTGTATTGCTCGCGATCAATGAACTTGTTGTCGAGGAATGTTGAAGGCGCATATACGAATTGCCGCTTGCTCTTTGGTTCAAGGAAGGCTTTCCAGGGCGCGGCTTTGAACACGTACCGCTTTGCAATCCACTGATGCCCTACCCCACCGGGGTTTCCGGCAAGCACCACACGAATTGGCATACCCTTTGGCCCGCGCAGGTTGGATCGCAAAATGTCGAGTAAGTCCGGTGTTGCGTACTGACCGATTTCGTCACTCAGAAGCAGCGTAAAGCTTCGGCCTTGATACTTGGCATAGTCGCTGTGAGTTTCCAGCTGGCCAAGCTCCATCACTGCGCCATTAGGGAAACGCCAAATATGTTCTGCTGCATTATACCTCGCCGCAGTGCCGTAGACAGTGCCGAAAAGTTCTCGGCAAACGAGTTCAAAATCGGCAATGCCCTTGTAAGTTTGGCGAACGTACAGGATGCGTGCTTTCGCGCCGTATTGCTCTGCATGCCGAAGCGCGAGCAATGCTTCCCCGTATGACTTGCCGCCGCCCCTGCCCCCGCCAAGAAACACGTCCAGTTCTTCAGGAAGCAGCATGACCTTCTGCTGAAAGTCTGAGAGTTCGATTGTCTGCGTTTCCATGTTCGATGACTTTCATGTCGGAAAGCGGGAGTGCGGCGGGCAAGGTAAAGTTGATACTCACGCGATTGCCGACTTGAACGTCAGTGCCATTGTCCCGGTAGCCGTGCCGGGATTTGAGCAAGAACATAGCGGCCACAGTGTCGCCCTTCATGGCCTTGCTGTACAGCATGTCGGTGAGGTCGAAGCGCTCTTTTTCTATACCCAGATCGTACTGTTCTCTGAGGGCAGGAAAGTCTTGCAGCCAACGCTTCAATGTAGTCGCAGACACACCAAGAAAATTGGCAATACCAATTTGGCTGTGCCCTTCGCTGGACAATTCGCGAATACGCTGGGCTGCGTCAGGCGGCGGTTCTTTTTTTGGTCTGCCCGTCTTAATCACGCCTGCGCCTTTCTGGATAAGCCAATCAATTTTCTTGCGGCGTTTTCTGGCGATATTTTGCCCGACCGAATATCGGCTTCTGACAAGCTCATGGCATAATTTGTAAGGTCACAGTTCAAGGCCATGTATGAACCGTAGGCAGCGACTATACCCGGCTCAAAACGATAGAGTTCGGATGGTCGGATACTGAATGAACGGCGCAGCCTTTCAGTCGCATTAAAATGCAACCGCTTGCTGATCTGTTCCGCTTCATAGTGTATGCGGTTTCCCTGGTGTCGAGCTAGCTCACTTACCGCTTTCATCGAACGCGACATGAATAGGTCGAAAATGGATTTATCGAAATCTGAAGCATGCTTCATTGCAAGACACGTCATCGGCGCACCTCGATACGCTTCGGCTCCACAGCTGGTTCGTACAGTGTGACGGCTTCGTTAGCTGCATCGCCGCGAAGTAACTCGTCGCGCCGTACTCGTGCAGTGAGGTCATCGACACTTTCACCAGGCAATCGCTCAACCGTCACGCCGTTGATAAGCAGGCCCACGGTAAATTCAGAGCCGCCGTGAATGCCCCTCACTTTAAGTGGCGGAATGCCGGGCGGATCACGAATGATACCAACGGTGTTGAGGTAGGACCATTTAGCAGATTTGAGACGCGCTTCATTCATGGGCCGACACCGGATTGTTGAATGCATCTTCAGCCTGCTTGGCTGCGTCCATGCCGCGTTGAATTTCCGCAAGCCGCGCGGGATTGGTGGCCTGCCCCACAGGGGTGATCCACCAGATTTATTAGCCCGGCGGTTTCAAAGTAGCAGCGTTCATGCTGCCACCTCCCCATAGTAAGGCGGCATGAACGCTGCGGGCAAGACGGCT
>JAHJYW010000002.1 GCA_018827375.1 Alphaproteobacteria bacterium | reverse complement strand
GGCAAGGCCAGCGTCATACGCGGTACAAACCTGATTTCCCGTCTCGTCGGCTGGCTCGTCGGCTTTCCGCCTGCGACGCCCTCGACCGATGTGCATGTCGGCATGCGTCAAACCCCTAAGGGCGAGACCTGGACCCGTCGCTTTGGCCGCTACACATTCCGGTCTTATCTCGCACCGGCCCGGCACAATGCGTCAGGCCATGTCACGGAACGCTTCGGCCTCCTGACATTCCGGATCGACCTCGCGCCGTCTGAACAAGACCTTTCGTTCCCGGTATCCCGGGGTGATGCGCTTGGACTGCCCCTGCCCGCGCTGCTCCTGCCTGTCAGCAAGACGCGCGAATATGTCGACGAGGCCGGGCGCGCGTGTTTCGATGTGTCGATCGCCCTGCCCCTGATCGGCCAGATAGTTGGCTATCGGGGCTATCTCGTGCCGGTCTGATCCGGCTAGTTTCGGGCGGCGGGTAGCCAGATGCCGAAGGCACTGCCCTTGCCGAGGCGGGTTTCCACGGCGAGGCCGCCGCGGTGATGGGCCATGATGTGCTTGACGATGGCGAGGCCAAGGCCCGTGCCGGTAATCTTGCCACCCCGGCTCTGGTCGGCGCGATAGAACCGCTCGCCGAGGCGTGGCAGGTGTTCACGTTCAATGCCCGGTCCCTGGTCCTCGATGCGCAGCCAGACCGATGCATCCGGCTTGCCCGGACGCCCCGCCGCCGGCAGCAGCGTCATGCGTTCGCCTTCGCGCCAGCCGTGCCCGGCCTTGGTCCGCGCCTCGACCATGGTGGACGTGTTGCCGTAAAAGACCGTCACCTTGCCGCCCGGCGCCGTATATTTCAGCGCATTGGTCAGCAGGTTTTCCACCACCTGCACGATCTCGTCGCGGTGCGCGATCACCGGTAGCGCGCCATCCTGGCCGACCAGCTCCAACGTGACCGAGCGCTCGGCCGCTATCGGCTGTAGCGCTTCGGTCGCATCGTGCACGATCCGCGTGAAATCCTCCCGCTCGCTGGGCGAGATATGCTCGGAAAACTCGATCCGCGACAGCGACAGCAAGTCCGCAATCAGGCGGCTCATCCGCTCGGACTCGCCGGCCATGATATCGAGGAAGCGTGGCCAGGAGGCGGTGTCATCCTTGGCCGGCCCGCGCATCGTCTCGATGAATCCCGACAGCGCCGTCAGGGGTGTCCGCAGCTCGTGGCTCGCATTGGCAAGAAAGTCAGATCGGGCGCGTGCGGCCCGCTGCACCGGTGTCAGGTCCTCCAGCACGACCAGTGTCTGCGCAGCGCCAGTCGGGCGCGAAACATGGGCCCGCCAGGTCTCGTCCGGCCCGCTTTCCACTTCCACCGAAACGGACTCGTCGCCGTCGCCCCGGCCAATGCGGTCGATGGCCGACAGCAGCGTCGGCGACCGGATCACCGTGCTGGCGCGTGGATTGATCCGCCCGTCGAGGCGCAGGATCAGGTCGGCCGACTCATTGAACGCCACGATCCGCCTGTCGCCGTCCACCTCGAAAGCCGGCAGCGGCAGCGCGCGCAGGAGCCGCACCGAGTCCAGCCGCCGCGCGATGTCCGGAGCTGGCGCCGCACGCGAGATGGTGCCCACCGGCAGGAAAGCGGCCGAGCCGACGAAATAGGCGAAGGCGACCGAGGCGAGCACCGCCATCGCGGCAAACGCGACGACGAAATCCAGCTCACCCGTGGCCGCCAGCAGGAACAGGACCCCGCAAAAGCAAAAGCCGAGGATAAAAAAATCACGCGCCCGGCGGCTGATGCCACCGCGCGGCCTGTGTTGGCCAAGAGCTGGATCGGACTTGCTCATCCTGTCTCCCGGGCGGGTTCGCGGGAGTTGGACACAGTGTCCGCTTCCATCGCGCCGCTATCACTTGCCGCTACAGCGGCCCCGCAAATATGCCAAGCCCCCGCTGCCGGATGATAGCAGCAGGATAGTTTGATGACACCTGCGCAACAATTATTGAAAATCGATAATTTATCGTTGACAGTCGAATAGAGCCGTCTTATCCGGTGTGCCAAAGAGTCGGGAGCCTCAAGAGCGGCATGAAACGGTCTATTCTTCTCATCAGCACGGCAATTGTTGCAGCATGCGCCACCTCTCCGGCGTCAGTTGGCCGCCTGGCGGGCCAACCTGTGGAATTTTTTGCCGAAACGGCTGATGCGCCGGCCGAATGGGCTGCGCGCGGCGTTGCGGGCGTCGCCCCCAGCGGCGACTGGCTGAGCCAGTTCAATGACCCGCTGATGGTCGGCCTCGTCAACGAAGCCCTCACCAACAGCCCGACGCTGGAATCCCGCGCTGCCCTCGTGCGCGCTTCCGAAGCCTCGACCCGTATCGCCCGCGCCCAGCGCCGCCCGAGCGTCAGCGCATCGGCCTCCGCTGGCGTCAATTCCACATCTACCACGTTCGGCGGCACCACCGATCGCAGCACCGACGGCATTTACGGCGTCGGCCTTGATGCCAGCTGGGAACTCGACCTCTGGAACCGGCTCGGCGCGGGTGTTGGCGCCGCCGAGGCTGACCTGGCCGCCAGCCAGGCCGACTATGACGCCGCTGAACTCTCCCTTGCCGCCCAGACCTCGATAGCGTGGATCAACCTGAACGCAGCCCTTGCGCAGGAACGCGTCGCCGCCAAGACCGTCGAGGCCCGCGACCGTGTCCGCACGCTGACCGAGCGCCGTTTCCAGCGCGGCCTCGCCGATGCCCTTGATGTGCGCACAGCCCGCAGCACGCTGGCCCAGGCTGAAGCGGCCATGGCCGCGCAACGCCAGTTCACCGGCGAAGCCGCCCGCCGCCTCGAAACCCTGGTCGGGCGCTATCCCAATGCGGAACTTCAAGTGCCTGCCGTCATCCCGACGCTTGATGTCATCGTGCCCGAAGGCAATCCGGCGCTTCTGCTCTCGCGCCGGCCCGACATTGCGAGCGCCGAGGCACGTGTGGCAGCCGCCGGCCTGCGCGCTGAACAGGCGCGCCTCGCCATGCTGCCGTCGCTGCGTCTCACCGCCTCAGCAGGCACGAATACGGTAGAATTTGCGGATGCGTTCGACCCTGAGCGCATCGCGGCCAACCTGATCGCCAGCCTGGTCCAGCCCCTCTTCACCGGCGGCCAGCTTGATGCCCAGCGCGACCTCGCCGTCGCTCAGGCCGAGTCCGCTGTCGCCAATTATGCCGCCACCGCGCTCGACGCGTGGCGCGAGGTCGAGAATGCCCTCGCAGCCGACACATTCCTCGCCAACCAGGAAGACGCGCAGGCCCGGGCACTTGAAGAGGCCCGCCTCGCCGAAGAGCTGGCGGAACGCCAGTATACGAGCGGCACAATCACCATCTTCAACCTGATCGATGCGCAGACGCGCCGCCTGACAGCTGAAAGCCAGCTCGTGACGGCACAAGCCAGTCGTGCAACGAACCGCATTTCCTATCATCTCGCACTTGGCGGCGGACTCCCGACCGGGACCGCGTCAGCGCAATCTGCTATAAGTAATTCTGACACGGACGCCGCAAGAAGCGGCAGGAGCTGATCTTTCATGGGCCGTCTTGTATCCATCCTTGCCCCTCTGGGCATTATCGTCGTTGTTGGCGGCATCGGCAGCGTCGTGCTGCACGCCATCAAGCCAGAGCCTGAAAAGGCCGATGAGGCGCGCGCGGGCCTTAACGTGTTCGCCGAGCCTGTGCGCCGGGGCGACCTGCACCTAACCGTCGAGGCCCAGGGCGAAGTGCGCCCGCGCCGCGAGATTGTCGTTGCCCCGCAGATCACCGGGCGCGTCTCCTATGTCTCGCCGGACTTCATCGATGGCGGTTTCATCAAGCGTGGCCAACTCCTCGTCCGCGTTGAAGCAGCCGATTATGAACTTGGCGTGGTCAGCGCCCGCTCCGGCGTTGCAAGCGCCGAACAGGCCCTCGCCCGCGAGATCGCCGAAGCCGAACTTGCCCGGCAGGACATCCTCGATCTCGGCCTCGATAATGCCTCCCCGCTTGCCCGCCGCGAACCCCAGCTGGCGCAGGCCCGCGCAGCACTCGATGGCGCCAAGGCACAGCTTAAAGACGCCGAACTCGCACTCGACCGTACCGCCATCTACGCGCCTTTCGATGGCCGCGTGCGCGAACGCAATGTCGATATCGGCCAGGTCGCTGCGGCTGGCTCCACGCTCGGCCGCATCTTCGCCAATGATGTGGTCGAAGTGTCCTTGCCGCTCGATGACAGCGAAATGGGCCGCCTCGGCCTGCCCCTCGCCTTTGCCGCCAGCAAGGAAAACCCGGGCCCCAAAGTCACCTTCACCGGCAATGTCGCGGGCCAGCCCCGCACATGGATCGGCGAAGTTGTCCGCACCGCCGCCGCGGTGAATTCCATGACGCGCCAGATCAATGTGATCGCCGAGTTGCAGGACCCCTATGGCACGGGCGCCGATGGTGACGCGCCGATGGCGCCGGGCCTGTTCGTCAACGCCCTGATCGAAGGCGCCACCATTCCCGACGTGCTGATTGCCCCGCGCGGCGCACTGCGCGGCGAAGACCAGCTGTTCATCGGCGATCCCAAGCAGGGCAAACTGTCGATCCGCACGGTCGACCTGATCTTTTCCGACACGGATGGCGCCTATGTGCGCTCCGGTATCAGCGAGGGCGAGCTGGCCATTGTCAGCCCTGTCCAGGCAGCCTTCGACGGCATGAGCATCACCGTGATGCAGCGCCTCGAGGACGGCACAGTCAAGGTTTACGAACCTGAAGAAGCGGGCACAGCTGCAACGGCCACTGCCTCATCCGCCACGCAGGGAGCAGAGGGAACTCCGCAATGAACGGTATCGTCTCCTGGTTTGCCCGCAACGCCGTCGCCGCCAACCTCCTGATGATTGTCGCCTTTGTCGGCGGCATTTTTGGTTACACGCGAATGGAACAGGAAATGTTCCCGGTCGTGAACGTTACCGGCGCCTCGGTTATCGTCGCCTGGAATGGCGCCTCGCCGCAGGACATCGAAGACCAGATCGTCACTCGTATCGAAGAGGCCGTTGCAGACCTCAACGGCCTTGACCGCATCACCTCTGTCGCCAGCGAAGGCTCCGGTGTGGTCAACATCAAGGGCCGCGACGATGTCGACATGGAAATCTTCATCAAGGACGTCGAGCGCCGGGTCAACCAGATCAACAACCTGCCCCAGGCCGCCTTCCAGCCACAGATCCAGCGCTGGGAACAGCGCGACCAGTACATGGGTTTTGCCGTACACGGCAATGTCGACAGCCGTACGCTGAAGCGCGTGGCCGACAAGGTCCGCGATGAAATCGCCAAGCTGCCCGGCGGCGAACTCGCCGAACTTCAGGGCACGCTGGAGGAACAGGTCAGCATTGAAGTGTCCGAACAGGCCCTGCGCCGCTTTGGCCTCAGCTTCAGCGATGTGGCCACGGCCATCCGTCAGTCCTCGCTGAACTCATCCGGCGGCCGTATTGAATCCTCCGTCGGTGACGTCAACATCACCGCCCGCCAGCTGGCCGATACGGCTGACCAGTTCGACAAGATCATCATCCGCCAGACGACGGCAGAGGGTACAGTCTATGTCTCAGACATCGCTACCGTCATCGACGGCTTTGTCAGCGACAAGCTGAAAGCCACCTTTGACAACGAGCCGACGGCCTTCGTGATGGTCCCCGCGCCCGACAAGATGGACATCGTCAGATACACTGACGGCTTCAAGAAGTTCGTCGAGGAAGCCAACGACCATTCCAACGGCATCCTTCCGCAGGCTGTCCGCATCGACACGCTCTGGGACAACTCGATCGAGTTCAAGGCGCGTATGGACCTGATCACCCAGTCGGCCCTGTCCGGCGCCGTGCTGGTCATGCTGGTGCTGATCCTCTTCCTGCGCCCTGTCGTGGCGCTCTGGGTCACAATGGGCATCTTCACCGCCTTTGCCGGCGGCATCATGCTGCTGCCTTACTTCGGGGTCTCGTGGAACATCCTGTCCACTTTTGCCGTGCTGCTCGTGATCGGCGTCATCGTGGATGATGCCATCGTCGTTGGCGAGAACATACACAGGGAAGTGGAGAGTGGACGAAGCGAAGGTCTCGACGCCGCCATTGTCGGCACCCAGCTCGTGCTCAAACCGATCATCTTCGGCGTCCTGACCACGATCATCGCCTTCCTGCCCTGGGCCTTCATCTCCGGTCCGACCCGCATGTTCACCCAGCAGATCACGTTCGTGGTCGTCGCGGCCCTGATCTTCTCGATCATCGAATGCATGCTCATCCTGCCGGCCCACCTGTCACATATGAAGAAGCAGAAATTCGACGGCCCCGCCGGCGGTTTCCTCAAGCTCCAGCGCCGCATCGCCGACAGCCTGCTCTGGTTTGCCAACCATCTCTACAAGCCGGTGCTCGAGCTGGCCCTGCGCTTCCGTTATGCCACGGTCGCCTTCTTCTTTTGCCTCTTCGCGCTGGCGCTGCAGATGCAGATGACCGGCATCGTGCCCTTCCAGTTCATGCCGGAAATCGAGTCTGATCTCATCCAGGTCAATATCGAGATGCCGGAAGGCACGCCCTATGAGCGCCTGCTCCAGGTCCGCGACCAGCTCCAGGTTGGCATCGACACGCTCACCGAAGAGACCAGCAAGGAGTATGCGGATATCGAAGGCGGCCTCATCACGCAGGCGTCCGTCGTTGCATCCGGCACCTTTGTGCGCGCCTGGGTCGGCCTCGCCGCGCCCGAAAACCGCCCGGTCACATTGCGCTCACGCGACATATCCGAACGCCTGCGCGAAGATGTCGGCCCGATCCAGGATGCCCAGGAAATCGGCTTCGAGTTCACCTTCAACGATGATGATAGCGGCGTGCGGTTCGCCCTGAACCACCCAGACCTTGCCCGCCTGCGCGCCGCGGCTGCCGAGGTCAAAGCCCATCTCGCGACCTATTCCAGCGCCTATGACATTGGCGACAACCTCTCCTCCTCCGCTGAGGAAATCCGCATCACGATGAAGCCCGGCGCGGAAATGCTTGGCGTCTCGCTCGCCAGCGTCTCCCAGCAATTGCGTCAGGCCTATTTCGGCGAGGAGGTCCAGCGCCTCCCTCGCGACGGCGAGGATGTGCGCGTCATGGTCCGCCTGCCGGAAAGCGCGCGGTCCGATCTCGACAGTCTCAACAACCTCAAGGTCCGCACACCTGATGGCCGCGAGATCCCTGTCACCCAGGTCGCTGATTTCGAATACGCCCCCGGCATCAACCGCATTGTCCGGCGCAACCGGACGCGCTCGGTCGCTGTCTATTCCGAGGTCAAGGGTGAAGGCGAGCGCAGCCGCATCATGGCCGATATGGAGAAATCCTTCTGGCCTGAATTCCAGAAGCAATTCCCGGACGTCCAGCGCGGCGAGGCCGGTGGCTTTGAAGAAGAACAGAAATTCTTCTCCGAGATCGGCCGCCTGATCGTCATCGCCATTGGCGCCATGTACATCCTGTTGGCCGTGGCCTTCCGATCCTATTCCCAGCCGCTGCTCCTGATGATGGCCCTGCCGTTTGCCTATTGCGGCGCCATCTTCGGCCTCGCCATCTTCGACACACCGATGGCCATGTTCGCCTTCTTCGGCATTGCTGCCGCTGCCGGGGTCGTGATCAACGACAACCTTGTGCTGATCGATTACGTGAACCGGCGGCGCGACGAAGGCGCCGGCGCCATCCAGTCTCTCGTCGACGCAGGTGTCTCCCGCTTCCGGCCTATCCTGCTCACGTCCGTGACCACCTTTGTCGGCATCCTGCCGCTGCTGGCCGTGCGCTCGACGCAGGCGCAGTTCCTGAAGCCGATGATCGTCTCGCTCGCCTGCGCCGTCGCCTTTGCGCTCTTCGTGTCGCTGCTCATGGTGCCCGCGCTCTATGCCGTCGGCGTCGAGATCGGGCGCATCTTCCGCTGGACATGGGGCGGCAAGCCGTTCCGCCAGATCGGCGAAACCTATTCCGGCGAAGTGACCATCGACGAGGACGAACTCATCGGTACGAGCCGGGATGATGCAGCTGGCCCCCTTGCTCCGGCTGAGTAATGGCCTGATCTAAACTGGGATCCGCCCCTGCCCTCCCCAGCCAACATAGGCGTGGACAGGCGGCGCGACCGGATAATGTGGAGAAGACTTGATGAAACATCTGATGCTGGGCGCTGCCGCAATCGCGCTTCTCGCTGCCTGTGGACAATCCAAGGACAAGGTGCCGGCCGAGCCTGTTGTCGCGGAAGCACCCGCACCCGTCGCCAATGCCGACGGAAAGTATGTCACCGCTGAAGGCCTTGAGCTGAGCGTGCCGGACAGCTGGGGCATTTGGGGTGTCAATCTCGACAATGTGAAAGCCGACGTGAAGCCGGGCAACGACTTCTTCGCCTACGTCAACGGCAAGTGGCTCGACAGTTTTGTCATCCCTGCCGACAAGACGCGCTATGGCTCCTTCACCCTGCTCGGCGAGAAATCCGAACAGCGCGTCCACAAAATCATCGAGGAACTCGCCGCCGCCAAGCCAGACCCGGCCACGCTCGAAGGCAAGGTCGCGACGATCTATAATGCCTATATGGACACCGATGCCATCGAGGCTAAGGGCCTCGTGCCCGCTGAACCCTACCTGGAACGCGTCAAGGCCATCTCGAGCCGTGAAGACCTTGCGAAAACCTTCGCGGCCATGGGATTCACCTCGCCCGTCGCGGGTTGGGTCGATGTCGATTCCAAGCAGACCGACCAGTACATCTTCTATTTCACGCAAGCCGGTCTCGGCATGGGCGACCGCGACTATTACCTTGTTGACAATGACCGCAACAAGGAACTGCTCGCCGCCTACAAGACCATGCTCTCCACGCTGCTGGCGCGCGCTGGCTATGACGAACCCGACGCAGCCGCCGACAAGGTGATCGCGCTCGAGACCGAGCTGGCAAAAGCCCACTGGGACCGGGCGGCAGGCCGCAACCGGAACCTGACCTATAACAAGATGTCGAAAGACGAGGTCATCAAGCTGGCCGGCAAATTCCCCGCCGCCACCATGATCGATGGTCTGGGCCTTGGCGACCAGACGGAATTCGTCGTGCGTCAGGTCACGCCGACAGCCGAAGAGATCAAGGAAAACGGCCTTGAGGGCGACCAGCTCGCCAAGGTTTCCGGGGGCGGTATCGCCGGCCTGTTCAAGGTCATGGAAGACGCCCCGCTTGATCAGTGGAAAGCCTATCTCGCCGCCCACCTCCTCATCGACACGTCGTCTGTCCTGCCTGCCGACGTGGACACCACCGTGTTCGATTTCTACGGCAAGACACTGAACGGCCTCGAGGAACAGAGCGAACGCTGGAAACGCGGTGTCGAAACGGTCGAGGACTCCGTCGGCGAAGCCGTCGGCAAGGTCTATGCCGAGCGCTACTTCCCCGCCGAGAACAAGGCCGCGATGGACAAGCTTGTCGCTAACCTGCGCATCGCCCTCTCCCAGAATCTCGAAGCCATCGACTGGATGGGCGCCGAGACGAAAGCCGAGGCCGAAACCAAGCTCACCCAGTTCACGCCCAAGATCGGCTATCCGGAAAAGTTCGAGACCTATGACAGTCTCACCGTTACGGACGATGCTTTCGCCAACAAGATGGCCGTCGCGGCCTGGCAGTACGAGGACATGATCTCCGATCTCGGCAAGCCGATCGACCGCACCGAATGGGGCATGCTGCCCCAGACCGTAAACGCCTATTACTCGCCGAACCGCAACGAGATCGTGTTCCCGGCCGCCATCCTGCAGCCGCCCTTCTTCAACCTCTCCGCTGACCCGGCCGTGAACTATGGCGCCATTGGCGGCGTCATCGGCCACGAGATGGGCCACGGCTTTGATGACCAGGGCGCCAAGTCGGACGGCACCGGCCTGTTGCGCAACTGGTGGACCGCCGAAGACGAGGCCAACTTCAAGGCCAAGACCCAGGCGCTCGTTGCCCAGTATAATGCGTTCTGCCCCTATGATGACGGCGCAACCTGCGTCAACGGCGCCCTGACGCTCGGCGAGAATATCGGCGACCTTGGCGGCCTCTCGATGGCTTACAAGGCCTATCACCTCAGCCTCGATGGCAAGGAAGACAAGGTGATTGACGGCCTCTCTGGCGATCAGCGCTTCTTCATGGCCTGGGCGCAGGTCTGGCGGTCGAAGAACCGCGAAGAGGCCCTGCGTCGCCAGATGCTGACCGATCCGCACTCCCCGCCGGAATACCGCGTCAACGGCATCGTCCGCAATTTCGACGCATGGTACGATGCGTTTGATGTTCAGCCGGGCGACGCGCTCTACCTGCCACCGGAACAGCGCATCAAAATCTGGTAACCATTGTTATCTGTCGACGATACTGCAGAAAGCGGCGCCTTCGGGCGCCGTTTTTTTTGTGCTCTGTTAAGGGCTTGGCGCGATAATTGCTTATCTAACAGACCTGAGGATCAATCTGATCCAGATAAAGACGAGTGAGTACACACATCCATGGCCAGTATGACCCGCAAATTCGGTCAGAAGAAAACAACATCCGCTGCCCCCAGCAGCCGGATCGCCCAGGCTGTGTTCTCCTATCATGCGACGCCGCGACCCTTGCGCGGCACGGCCTACCGGGAAGCCTCCGTCGTCTTTGAATCGGGTTATTCGCTCCGCTGCATCGTGCTTGATTACACGAAAACCGGCGTGCGCCTGCGCTTCCCTACGAACGAGGTCCTGCCTCCGCGCCTTATCGTCAAGGCTGCCGCCGTCGGCGTCTCAGGCCCGGCCCGTGTTGTCTGGCAGCACAATTCCGAAGTCGGCCTCGAACTAATCTGATCGGCATCATTTCCGCGCAAACACGAAAAAATGTTCGCTCACAGGGGTGACGCCGCCTGCAGTCCGTCTACTTGTATGTGGACAGCCTGAAGGAGCCGCCGCCCATGTCCGTCCTGCGCACCGCCCTGCCCCTCGCCCTTGCCGCCCTGTTCGCCTCCGCCGCCTCGGCCGAGCCCCTGGCCGCCCAGGATCATTCCGCCCACAAGATGGAGCCCGCCATGACTGCCACGGAATTCACCTCGATCGACGGCAAGCCGCTCGACCTCGCCAGCCTCGGCGCCAAGGCCGTCCTTGTCGTCAACACAGCCTCCAAGTGCGGCTACACGCCCCAATATGCCGGCCTCGAAGAACTTTACGAGGAATTCAAGGACAAGGGCCTCGTCATCGTCGGCGTCCCTTCCAACGATTTTGGCGGACAGGAGCCCGGCACCGAAGCCGAAGTCAAAACCTTCTGCCAGATCAATTATGGCGTCACCTTCCCGCTGACCAAGAAATACAAGGTCACCGGCGCGGAGGAACACCCCTTCTATGTCCACGCCGTCGAAACGCTCGGTGACGCGGCCCAGCCCAAGTGGAACTTCCACAAGGTGCTGACAAACGCCTCCGGCACGCCGATCAAGGCCTACCCATCGGCCACCAAGCCTGCCGACGCCGAACTCGTCGCCGACATCGAAGCCGCTCTCAAGGGCTAAAGCCACACCGCGCGGCTGACACCGATCGCCTCAAGGAAGGCGTCGTCATGGCTGACCACGATCAGCGCGCCGTCAAAGCCTGACAGCGCCGCCTCAAGCAATTCCACCGCTGGCAGGTCCAAGTGATTGGTCGGCTCGTCCAGCACCAGCAGCCACGGCGCCTCGGCCCGTGCAAACAGGCAGGCCATGCCCGCGCGCAGCCGCTCGCCACCGCTCAGGGTGCCCGCCGCCTGCAGCGCCGCGTCGCCCCGGAACGCAAACCGCGCCAGCGCCGCCCGGCCCGTATGCTCATTGAGGTCCGGGTTCAATCGACGCAGGTTCTCCAGCACGCTCTCATCAGGCGATAGCAGGCTCACATGCTGGTCCAGCATCGCAATCCGCTCGGTCAGCCGCTTCACCTCCCCTGCCTCCGGCGCCACGTCCCCCATGATCGCGCGCAGCAGGGTCGTCTTGCCCGCCCCATTCGCCCCGCGCACGGCAATCCGCTCCGGCCCGCGCACTTCCAGGTCCAGCGGCCCGAACAGGCGCCGCCCGCCGCGGGTCATCACGACGGCCCGCAGGCTCAGCAAGTCCCGCCCCGCCGGCAGGCCGGTCACTGGCAGGTCAACGTGCAGCGGCGTTTCAATCGCCACCTGCGCCCGCGCTACCGCGAGCGCCTCGCGCCCCTTGCCGACCAGCCGCCCGGCCACATCGCCGCCGCGCGCCCGCGTCGCTTCGGCCCGTTCAGCCCGTGCATCCAGCAGCATTTTCGGTGCGTCGTCTTTCGCCCGCGCAGCCTTGCCCCGCTTGTCACGCCGGTCCTGCTTCTCCCGCGCCGCCTGCGCCTCGCGCTCTGCCCGCTTCAGCTCACCCGACGCCCTGTCCAGGTCCGCCTCGGCGCGCTCGCGCGACGCCTCGCGCGCTACCGCAAATTCGCTCCACCCTCCGCCGAACACGGTCACGCCCACCGGCGCCAGCTCGACAATCCGGTCCACGCGCTCCAGCAGCGCCCGGTCATGGCTCGCCACCACCACCCCGCCGCGCCATGTCTCCAGCAGGTCTGCAATCGCCGCGCGTCCATCCGCATCCAGATTGTTGGTCGGCTCGTCCAGCAGCAGCACGTCCGGCGCTTCCAGCATGAGGCGCGCCAGCATCACCCGCGTCCGTTCGCCGCCGCTCAGCGTGCCCAGCGTGCGCGCAAGGTCCAGTCCCGGCAGCCCGGTCCGCGCCAGCGCCGCGTCCAGCCGCGCCTCCAGCGTCCAGTCCGCCTCGGCCGCGTCCGCCACGCTCCCCTCCCCCGCCGCAAGCCGTGCGAGCCGCGCAAGGCCCTCCACCACGCCCAGCGCCTCGGCCACGCTCACGCCCGCCTCTGGCATCTGCGCCAGCCGCCCGACGCTGCCCGCGCGATGCACGCTACCGCCTGCTGGCGCCGCGTCGCCCGCAATCACGTCCAGCAGCGTGGACTTGCCACAGCCATTGCGCCCGACAAGGCCGGTCAGTTCACGTCCAACAGACAGTGTCAGCCCCTCGAACAGGGGCCTTGCGTCAGGCGTGGAAAGGGAAATCGATGTAAGGGTGACAAACGCGGACATGGGACGGGACTTTCACAAGGGACAGGCAGCGGCGAGCGGGGCGCGTTGCGAAATCCATGTCAGTCTCCAGTCATCCAGTCGGGTTTGAACTGCTATCTAGAAAGCCGCGCGGCCGGGCGCAACCCCCGCCTCAGGCCGCCGCGCCAATCGTGGCCAGCTCGTCCAGCAGTGCCGTCCATTCCCTGTCCACCGCGCCGGTCCAGTCATCAGCCATGATTTCGCGGAACACATCGCGCATCGCCACGAACATCAGGTCCACCTCGGCAGGCGTCAGTCCGTAGCCGTCATGGATCATCCGCGCCGCCTCGATCAACAGGCGCGGCGTCTCGCTATGCCCTTCGGCCACGCCGATCATGCAATTGAGGCTCGTCTCCAGCATGCTGCCCCGCACGCCCCCGTCTGTATCCATCACGAACAGCGGCTCGAATTTCGCGTCCAGCGCATAAAGCCGCGCAAAGATCCGCCCCTTCAGGTCCCCGCACCGCTCCGACACCGTCTCAAGCGTGGACGTAATGATGGCAGCGTTGATCAAGGATTGTCTGCCAGGAACGCCGTCAGCTCATCCTTCCAGAACACCGGCCAGGTGTGCGTGCCGTGGCCGCGTGTCTCTTCGCTGGCGGGCAGCAGCACGAAGCGCGCATTCGGCATTTCTGCCGCGCGTGCTTCCGGGTCGCCGAGACCCGGTGGATTGATGAAGTCATCCGCCGAATTGATCCAGAGCACCGGCACCGTGATCTCAGAGAGGCGCGGCGCCGGATTGTAATTCCGCGACGCGTCGAACTGGTAGATCGTGTCGTTCGGGTCTGCCGCCCGCGCGCCATAGCGTTCCAGCGTACTGTGCAGCTGTTCAATTGCCGCTTCGCGCGTCGGCGCCTCGGCCTGCATCCGGTAGGGGTTCGACCCGGCGAGGATCAGCGCATTGGCATAGATGGCCTGCCCCGTCTTCAGGTCGGCCGCATCGGCATAGTCCCCGCCCGCATAGGCCGGGTCCTGCTCAAAGCCATCAATGATCATCTGGCGGAACATGCGGTTGCGCCCGGCAATCTCGATCACGTTGCAGGCCAGCGGCACCAGTCGGCGCGCAAAGCCGGGGTGCTCCTCGCCCCACACAAAGCCCTGCATGCAGCCCATCGACGTGCCGACGATCATCTCCAGCCCCTGCACATCAAGGCCCTCGGTCAGCATCCGGTACTCGGCCTGCACCATGTCGTCATAGTCGTAGCGCGGGAACGCCGCGCGCAGCCCGTCGCTCGGCTTGGAACTGTCGCCATGGCCAAGATTGTCGGGCGAGATCACGTAATAGCGTGCAAGGTCCAACGGCTGACCCGGGCCAAACAATTCATCCCCGAACGAGGGCCGCAGCAGCGACAGGCCGCTGCCCCCCGTCCCGTGCAACAGCATCACCGCATTGGAGATATGCCCGTCCGCATCCCGCTGCGGCGTGCCGAGCGTATAATAAGTCATGGTAATCGACGGCAGCGTCTCGCCCGTGCGGAAGCTGAAATCCGCCAGCTCCATCGAATGCTTCTCGGCCCGCGCCTGCCAGTCTTCAGCGCCCGCCTGCCCTACGCTGAACAAGGCTGCAATGAGCGTAACGGCGCACAAAATCCGCATGACGCGTTTCCTTATTATCTGCTGCGATCAGCGGCCGAAGGTAACCCGCCCGCCCGCGATGGCAACAGGCCTCTATGCCCGGCACCCGCTTTCACCGGCGAGCCTCACCTTATCCCGCACGACCGGCAACTACGGGCTTGGTCAAACCTTCGACCCGTGCGCGGTGATAGAAATACAAGGACATGAAACATCCGAGTATCGGCATAACGATACCGAACTCATCAATGAACAGATGGGAACCTTCTCCCTTGGCCGTGAGGGGTGTGAAGACTCTCTGGATAAACAGATTGTGGCTCGCATGCAGTATGACCGCTGGCCACAAGCTGTTCGACTTGAAGGTAAAGTAGGCATACACGATGCCCTGCGGAACGATGGCCATCGTGAAGATGAACATCTGCAGCACGAAGCTTCCACCGCCCGCATTGTAGTCGGTAAAAAGAATAGCCGGCCAATGCCAAATGGCCCAAATGACACCGGACAGCAGACCTACGGCCCAGAACGGCATGACTTTCCGCATTTCCCAGATCAGGAATCCTCGCCACCCAATTTCCTCTCCAAGCGCACGGGCGGCTGCGCCAACCATGCCAATCGTCGCGAGCATGACAAGAAAGATCACGGCTGCAATGACGTTGGGTTCATCCGTGCCAAGGAGTTGGTTCGTCCAGTCCGCCAGCGTTTCCGGATTTCCGAACCGGCTGCCACCCAAACCGAAAACCCAAACAGGAAGATAGATTGCCAGCCCGTAGGCGATCGGCAGAAGCCATGCGTACCAAGTCCATCACCATTTGGGCCACGTCCAGGGAAGAGAGCGGATCGGTCGCCTGATGATCAGACAGGTCAGGATGGCCGCAATTCCTGGCGACCACATCACACCCGTTACCAGTATGGTCGGCGTCGCGCCCTGATACCCCATCAATCCGCCAAACACGCTGGTCAGACAAACCGTCAGCAAAAGGAATATGAAGATTGCGCGCCAGGCTTGCCTGTGGTCGGTATCCGGCTTGCTACTCATTGGATGTCCTGCTGCTATCAGGATGGGCAATGTACGATACTGAGAAATCTATGCGGAAAAATAGTCGCTGTCTCGATTTATCTAACGTCGTTTAAATCGGGCCTGATTGGCTCAGCTAGGAGTATGAAAATACTCTGAGCTGTCTGCTCTTTGTCATAGGCGTTGGTGAGCGTCAGAAACGCTTCACGGCTTGTGGCAGATATTTTCTTCAGAGCCAATCATCCGGCATATCAACAGGCCGCGAGCGCCCAAACTCCCAGATCAATTCCGGCAAACCGCCGCGCTGGCATTGCTGCCCGCCATCTCGCAATGGGCCGTGCGGTATTTGTCGCGCACCCGGGCGGCGGCGTCCCCTGCGCCGAACGTCCTTGTGGACGGTGCCGAAGGCGATGAGGTCCGCGTCGTGGGAATGGACGAGCCATAAAGCTCCTTCCAGCGCGCGTCCGCCGCGCCTGCCGTGTTCGTCCCCGTTCCGAACGTGCCCTCCAGCCCCGTGCCACGGGCCGACATTTCCGCATCGGCGATCCGGCGGACCTCACCGGATGAGAACCACGCGGCGACGACATAAAGGTCCTGCGTGTTCAGAGACGACATGGCGCCTGCGCTATTCGCCGCGCGCACCGCTGCCTCGACCTGATTGGCAGAGCCCATCTGATAGATCGCGGTGTTGACCGCTTCGCCATAGCGCCCCGCATTGATCAGGCCGTTGATCGTAGCGGCGCGTTCGGCTTCTGCGGCCTCATAGTCCGCCTTCGCGGTCAGATACGCACGGAACGATTTGGCTTCGGCGCAGGTCTGCTCCATGCCCAGCTCGCAGGCCCTCTCATAGGCCACTGTCCCCCGCTCAAGTTCATTGATCATATAGTAGACGCGCGCGAGGTTGTTGCAGCTCTCCGCAATGTCCGAGTCGCAATTGACTTCGGAATATTCCAGAGACTTTTCCGCATCGAACAGCTGCGATGACGGATCGCCAAACAGGGTCTCGGAGACAACACAGGCCGACAGGTTGCCCTTCTCGCATCCCATTTCGCCAATGACGGCGGCCTTGGAGATGTCGGCCATGTCCGGATACTTGCCGCCATAGCCGTCCTGCGCCGCACGGGCGCCCCAGCCGCACGCCCACATGGACCCGGTCTTGCACCCTTGGATCAGAACATCGACCACTTTGCCTGTATCAGCCATCGGACTGTTTTCCGCCGTCAGGTATCCGACAGTCGATTCACACCCCTTGTCGTCGCCGCGCGTGCAACCTGCTTCGAGAATATGCATCCCCGCTTCAAGATTCGGCTCAAGATCGCCAGCGCCGTCCAGAATGTACAGGCCGGCCGTGGTGCAGCCCTGCGGCATGCCCCGGTCGCAGGCGCGCAGGAAGAACGGGATCGCCGCATTCATGCTGGCCTCGACACCATTGCCTTGCGCGTAGGCCGTGCCCGTCTCGAAGCACGCTTTGCGGTCGCCTGCCGCGCAGTCCGGCTCAGACGGAACTTCGGCTGACGACAGACCGGCAATGCAAAGCCCGACGAGGCCTGCGAAAAACATCCTGCGCATGGCGCACTCCTGTAAAAAAATCCACGTGATTGCGCGCTTTGTTAAGCCAAAGAAAAATGCGCCGCATCACCCCTCGGGGGTAAGACACGCCTCCTGGCAGCCCCGATAAGCAGCGGACATTTCATCTGCCAAAGGGTCTTCAAAATGAACATCAAATTCCTTGTCCCGACTGTCGCCGCACTCGGCCTGCTCACCACCGTTTCGGGCTGCACCACCGCCGTCGGCGCGGCCGGGTCTGCGCTTGCCGGATCAGCCGCCAGCGGCATGCTGGCCAGTGGCGGCAACAAGGCCCGCTTCTCGCGCCAGTCCTGCGACGAACTGGAAAAGGAAGTCGCCGGCGCCCAGCGTTCGATGATGAACCCGACCAACATTCCCTTCGCCCGTTCCTACATCAAGGACGTGAAGGAAGTCGCCGCCGAGAAGGAATGCGCCTTCGTTGCGACAGACGAAACGGAAGTCGCCGAAACAGACGCAGAGGCCGAGACAGAAACAGCGGCCACCGAATAGGCCGCCCTCCTCATCCTCCCCTGCCCCGCGGGCGAGGGAGGATGCAGCTTTTCCGCCCCCTTCCTCCCACTCCGCACGCCACATCCCGTCCGCCTTTTCCCCACCCTCGCGCGGCGCGCCTACACTCACCGCATGACCCGCGCTGAAATCTCTGCCCTGCTCGCCTGCTTTCCTATCTGGATGCGGCCGTTCGTGTGGGTGTAGCTGATGCTGCTCAGGCGCGCACAGATGCGCCATCGCCGCGAAATGATGATCCATGTCTGCTATGCCACGGGCCGCTTGCGCGTCGTCTACATCGCCGATGCGCCGCGTGGGGCCTCCACATGGCAATATGCCTTGCCCTCCGTCACAGCGCTGGACCGGCTGGCGATCCGGCCGCCTGCGCTCGAACATAATTATGTTCGTGCACCCTTCGGGCTTTTTACGGGCATCGCAAATATATTTGCCCTCCCCGTAACGGTCTGTCCCGATACGTCCTGATCCCGAAATGTGCTGTATATACACGTTATAAGGTCGCGCCTTCCCGCCGAAGGCTGCGGCCGCCTGTGCTGTCTCCCCGCAACTGAACCCTTCCCGGTCTTGACGTCCGCCGCGTCACAGCGCCTATACGTTCGCAAGTGCAAGAAACTGCGAACTGGAAGGAAACCTGAATGTCTGAACAAGATCCCGTCGTCATCGTCGGCATGGCCCGCACACCAATGGGCGGCCTGCTGGGCGACCTCGCCAGCTTTTCCGCCAACGAGCTCGGCGCAATCGCGGTGAAAGCCGCTGTAGCCGAAGCCGGGCTGAAGCCGGGCGAAGCCAATGAAATCATCATGGGCAACTGCCTTCCTGCTGGCCAGGGCCAGGCCCCTGCCCGCCAGGCCGGTTTCAAGGCCGGTGAAGACAAGGGCCTCGAAGCCACCACAATCAACAAGATGTGCGGCTCCGGCATGCAGGCCACCGTCATGGGCCGCAACGCCATCATGGCGGGCGACGCCAACATCGTCATCGTCGGCGGCATGGAATCCATGACCAATGCGCCCCACCTGCTGAACGTCCGCAAGGGCCACAAGTATGGCGCGATGACCTCGGAAGACCACATGGCCCTCGACGGCCTGTCCGATGCCTACAGCCATGGCCCGATGGGCCTCTTCGCTGACAAGATCGCTGGCGAATACCAGTTCACCCGCGAGCAGCAGGACGCCTACGCCCTCGAAACGCTGACCCGCGCCCAGAACGCCACCAAGAACGGCAAGTTCAAGCGCGAGATTGCACCGGTCACCGTGAAAGGCCGCAAGGGCGACACGATTGTCGACTCTGACGAGCTGCCCCGCACGGCCATGCCGGACAAGATCCCGACCCTGCGCCCTGCCTTCTCGAAAGACGGTACGGTTACAGCCGCCAACGCCTCGGGCATTTCCGACGGCGCCGCTGCCATGGTCCTGATGCGCGAATCCGAAGCCAAGAAACGCGGCCTCAAGCCGATCGCCAAGATCGTCGCTTCGTCCAGCCACGCCCACGAGCCGGAATATTTCACCACCGCGCCTGTGCCGGCCATGAAGAAAGCCCTCGAAAAAGCCGGCTGGAAAATCGAGGATGTCGACCTCTGGGAAGTCAACGAAGCCTTCGCGGTCGTGCCTATGATCGCCATGAAGGAACTCGGCATCAGCCATGACAAGCTGAACGTCAACGGCGGCGCCTGCGCCATGGGCCACCCGATCGGTGCCTCCGGTGCCCGCGTCATAATCACGCTGCTGGCAGCGATGGAAGATCGCGATGTGAAAAAAGGCATGGCCTCGCTCTGCATCGGCGGCGGCGAAGGTATCGCCATGGCTGTCGAGCGCTACTAGTCCAAAACGGCCTCTTGGCCATCTGGAAGCCCGGGCCGTGCCAACGCACAGTCCGGGCTTTTGCTTTTCATGGGGAAAGTCATGCCACTGCAGAACCGCGTCGACCCGTTCGGCCAGCTCCACGCCGTGCCTGACAGGGGCGCCTTCATGGGCAATCGTGGCGGCTGTTTCCACCGGCCTGACCAGACGCTGAAACCGCGCCACTGGGCCAGCCGCCAATGGATCATCTGCCAGCTTGAGTTCAAGGGCCGCACGCGAAAGCTGATGCAGCCAGGCCTCTATACCGAACTCTTCTTCCTCGATGAGGCAACGGCCCTCGCCGCCGGCCACCGCCCCTGCTTTGAATGCCGCCGCGACGCCGCCAAGGCCTTCCGCGATGCCACCGGCCTGCCTGCCCCAGTCCGCGTGGGCGACCTCGACGCCGTGATCGCAGGCGAGGTCCAGTCCGTGATGAAAGGCGAAACACCCCGCGAAGAGGTGGACCCCGCCACGCTTCCAGACGGAGCCTTCTATGCTGTAGGAGATACCGCCTTCCTCAGGCAGGGCAAAACGGCCCGGCCCTGGTCCTTTGCCGGCTATGGCGCCCCGCAGCCCCACCCGGACCGCGCCCTGCGCCTGACGCCAGCAGCGACCTGCGCCGCCCTAGCCAATGGCTACAAGCCTGCGCTCCACGCCTCAGCGACGCGCGGCAGCTGAAGCCTCAGGAAGATTTGAGTTTGTCGCCCACAAGGCCGAGCGGCAGGGCCGTGGTGCGTTTCGACACGCGCACCACGATGCGCGACTGAACGTCCGACACGAGCGCCGAACCCAGCAATTTATCGCGCAGGAAATTGTCATAGGCATGCATGTCAGTGGTCACGACATGGATCATGTAATCGACTGCGCCGGTCACTGTCATGCACTCGATGACTTCAGACCAGTCCTGCACAATCGACTCGAATGCCTCAAGGTTTTCACGGCTCGGCAGCGCGAGTTTGACGCTCGCCATCACTTCAAAGTTAAGGCCAAGGGCAAAATTGTCCAGCAGCGTCACCCGGCCCGTAATGAAGCCCGCCTCTTCCATACGCTTGATACGGCGCCAGCACGGAGATGAGGAAAGTCCCACGCGATCCGCAATCTCTGCAACCGACAGGCTCGCGTCGCGTTGGATAATATCTAGGATTCGCGCATCAATGGTGTCTAAGTCTTGGGCCAATTTGCTGCGTACTCCGAAGTTTGAGGCATAATTTGCCCCTAACTAGCAGGAACGGCGCAAGATAGGCAAGCAATTTCACTAAACTTGCCCAATAATATACCTAATAGATATTCAGGGCCTGAAATCCATGAAACACCGTGAAGTCACGCTGGACGACAAATACGAACTTGTCGAGGGCAACGCTTTCATGACGGGCATTCAGGCGCTTGTGCGCCTACCGCTTGATCGCAAACGCCTCGATCTGGGCAGCGGCCACAACACGGCCGGGTTCATTTCAGGCTACCGCGGCTCACCGCTCGGTGGATATGACCAGCAATTGCGCGCCGTGCAGCCCCTGCTCGACAGCCATGACATCCAGTTCTGGGAAGGCCTCAACGAGGACCTCGGCGCAACCGCCGTCTGGGGCAGCCAGCAGCTCGGCCTCTTCCCCGGCGCGCGCTATGACGGCCTCTTCGGCATCTGGTACGGCAAGGCCCCCGGCGTCGACCGCACAGGCGACGTGTTCAAGCATGCCAATGCGGCTGGCACATCGGCCCTCGGCGGCGTGCTCGCCATCATCGGCGACGATCATAATTGCAAATCCTCGACCCTACCGTCCCAGTCCGAATTCGCGATGGCCGATGCCGAAATTCCGGTGCTGAACCCCGCCTCGATCCAGGACGTGCTCGACTACGGTATCCACGGCTGGAACATGAGCCGTTATAGCGGCGCGTGGACAGGCCTCGTTGCCCTCGCCGACACGATGGATTCCGGCTCTGTCGTCAATGTCAGCCTTGATCGCTTTGCCTTTGCCGAGCCCGGCTTCCACATGCCCGAGGCGGGCGTCCATATGCGCCGCGGCGACACGCCGCTCGACAAGGAAGCGCGCCTGCGCCACTTCAAGCTGCCTGCCGCGCAGGCCTATGTCCGCGCCAACCGGCTCGACCATGTTGTCCTCCCCTCTCCCAAGCCCCGCATCGGCGTCATCGTCACCGGACAGGCCGCCCGCGATGTTTTCGAGGCGCTCGCCGCCATTGGCCTCAGCCCGGAAGAAGCAGGCCGCCTCGGCCTCACGGTCTACAAAGTCGCCATGCCCTGGCCGCTTGAGCCGGAAGGTGTGCGCGAATTCTGCGCCGGCCTTGAGCGCGTTGTCGTCATCGAACACAAGCGCCCCCTGATCGAGGAACAGCTGAAGGCTGCGCTCTACGACCTGCCGGATTCCCAGCGTCCCCGGATCGAAGGCAAGCGCGCCGCGAATGGCGAGCCGCTCCTCTCTGACGTCGCCTCTATCTCCATCCCGGAAATGGCGCACGCCCTGATGAAGATCATCCCCGAAGGATGGGACACAGCCCGCGCCAATGCCTATTTCGACCGGGTTGGCCGCGCTGGCGAAGCCGCACGCGGCAATGCCTCGGAAACAATCCGCAGCCCGCACTTCTGCTCCGGCTGCCCTCACAACACATCCACAACCGTGCCTGAAGGCTCACGCGCCCTTGCCGGCATCGGCTGCCATTACATGGCGAACTTCATGCCCGACCGGAAGACCGACATGACCAGCCAGATGGGCGGCGAAGGCATCGCCTGGGTCGGCCAGCACTGGGCAACCGATGAAGACCATGTCTTCGTCAATCTCGGCGACGGCACCTACAGCCACTCAGGCAGCCTCGCGATCCGCGCCGCCGTCACCTCCGGCGCCAAGATGACTTACAAGATCCTCTACAATGACGCGGTTGCCATGACCGGCGGCCAGCATGTCGAATCCGGCCAGACGCCCGCCCAGATCGCCCAGCAGGTCGAAGCCGAAGGCGTCAAAACCATCGTCATCGTCACCGAAGACCCCACCCGCTATGCTGGCGTGAAAAACCTGCCGCGCAGCGTGAAAATCTACGACCGCGAAGACCTCGAAGACGTGCAGGTCATGCTGCGCTCCACGCCCGGCGTCTCGGTCATGATCTATGACCAGATATGTGCCACCGAGAAACGCCGCCGCTCCAAGCGCGGCATCATCGCGCCCGACCGCGTGCGCGTGATCATCAATACCGAAGTCTGCGAAGGCTGCGGCGACTGTTCGATCAAGTCCAACTGTCTGTCGGTGGAGCCGGTCGAGACCGAGCTTGGCCGCAAACGCCGCATCAACCAGTCGTCCTGTAACACCGACCTCTCCTGCCTCACTGGCTTCTGTCCGAGCTTCGTCACCGTCAAGGATGGTGAACCGGCCTGGACCGGCGAATTGCGCCGCGAGTTTGATGCCTCGAACCTTCCCCTGCCCGAGACACCAAGCCTTGCCGCGCCGTGGAACGTGCTGTTCACGGGCGTCGGCGGCACAGGCGTCACAACGGTCGCGGCTGTGCTGGCCATGGCCGCGCATGTGGACGGCAATGCCGCCTCCTCGCTCGACATGACGGGCCTTGCCCAGAAGGGTGGCCCGGTCCTCTCGCACATCCGTTTTGCGCGTGAGCCTGAAGATATCTCCACAGGCCGCGTACCGCCCGCCAGCGCTGACCTGATCATCGCCTGCGACCTTGTCGTGGCAGCGGGCGGCGACGCCCTCCTGCTGATGGATCCGACCCGCACAGCCGCCTATGCAAACTCTGACGTGACACCGACCAGCGAATTCATCCGCAACCGCTCGAAGCGTTTCGAGAGCGACTTGCTGGCAGGCCGCGTGAAGCGCCAGACCCGAGACTTCGGCGCCTTCGATGCCGAGGCCCTCGCCGTCGGCTACCTGCACGACGCGATCTACACCAACATGATCATGGTCGGTTACAGCTGGCAGAAGGGCGCCGTGCCCGTCTCACTGCGCGGGCTCTACCGCGCTATCCGCCTCAACGGTACCAAGGTCGACGACAATATGGCCGCGTTCAATATCGGCCGCATCGCCGCGGCCGCGCCTGAACGCCTCGCCACGCAGCACGACCCGCGTGGCCACCTGGAGCCGAAGACGCTGGACGAACTGATCGACGACCGCGCAACGCGCCTGACGGCCTATCGGAATGCCGACTATGCGCAGACCTATCGCGATGCCGTCACCCGCGTCCGCACCGCCGAAGAGGCCGCAGGCCTGGGTGACAAGCTCACCCGCGCCGCCGCGACCTATGCCTACAAGCTGATGGCCTATAAGGACGAGTATGAAGTCGCCCGCCTCTATACCGATGGTTCCTTCGCGGCCCAGCTCGCCAGCCAGTTCAAGGGCGGCAAGCTGCGCTTCTGGCTCGCCCCGCCGATCATGTCCAAAAAAGACAGCCACGGCCACCTGAAGAAGAAACATTTCGGCGGCTGGATGATGCTCGGCTTCAAAGTGCTGACGAAACTGAAGGGCCTGCGCGAAACGCCGTTTGACGTGTTCGGACGCACCGAGGAACGCAAGATGGAACGCGCCCTGCGCGACACCTATCTTGAAACGCTGGAAACGCTCGCCTCAGGCCTCACGGCAAAGAACCACGCCGTCGCCGTCGCCATCGCCGAAGTGCCGGACGAGATCCGTGGCTATGGCCATGTGAAGGAAGCTGCGGTGGCTGTCGCCAGCGAGACCGAAGCCGCCCTCTGGAAAGGCTGGCCAACTGGCGACATGCCGAAAGCGAAAACGACGCTGATTGCAGCGGAGTAGATGCAAGACCCCTAACCTCCTGCTGCCAAAAGCAGCGGGAGGTGAATGAACCTAATCCCTCGCCAAAGCCTCATCGATCAGACGGGCCGTCTCTTCCACACCATAGAGCGCAGCGAAGCTGCCAAAGCGGGGCCCCTGCTCCTGTCCGAGCAGCACTTCGTAAAGCGCCTTGAACCACTCGCGCAGGTTCTCGAAGTCATGGTCTTTGCCGACCGCGAATGTCATGGTCTGCAGGTTCTCGGAATTTCGCTCTTCATCGAAGGCTTTCAGGCGCGCTGAAAGGTCCACCATTGCGGCGCGTTCCTGATCGGTTGGCGCACGGAACACTTTCGCTGGCAGCACGAAGTCGCGGTAATAGCGCATCGCATAGCCTGCGAGGCTGTCGAGCAGCGGGTGCGTCTCGGCCGAGGCCTCAGGCGCATAGCGCGAGATGAAGCCCCAGAGCTGGCTCCGGTCTTCCGGGTTCGCCACAGCGACGAGGTTCAGCAGCAGTGCAAAGCTGACCGGCACGTCTGCCTTCGGCGGATTGCCCGAATGGATGTGCCAGACCGGGTTTTCCAGCTGGCGATCCGGTTCCTCATCCGGGTATTTCTCGAGGAAGGTCAGGTATTCATCGACCGTCTTCGGGATCACATCGAAATAGAGCTTCTTGGCCACGCGCGGCTTCTGAAACTGGAACAGCGAAAGGCTCTCGTCCGGCGCATAGGCGCGCCACTCTTCGACCGAGATGCCGTTGCCCTTGGACTTGGAAATCTTCTCGCCCTTTTCGTCCAGGAACAGCTCGTAGACATATTGTTCCGGTGGGCGGTGGCCGAGGATCTTGGCGATGCGGGAATAGATCGGCGCATTGGCCTGGTGGTCCTTGCCGAACATTTCGAAGTCGACGCCGAGCGCGGCCCAGCGCATGCCGAAATCGGGCTTCCACTGCATCTTCACGCGGCCGCCGGTGACTGGCAGCGTCACGTCACTGCCGTCTTCATCTTCAAACGTGATCTCGCCCTTGCCGGCATCGACATTTTTCATCGGCACATAGAGCACGCGGCCCGTGCTGGGCGATATCGGCAGGAAGGGTGAATAGGTCGCCTGACGTTCCGCGCCGAGTGTCGGCAGCATCACGGCCATGATGTCTTCGAACTTCTCGGCCGCGCGCAACAGCATCGGATCAAAGCGGCCGGACTTGTAGCATTCGGTCGCCGAGATGAACTCATACTGGAACCCAAACTGGTCCAGGAACGCGCAAAGGCGGGCATTCATGTGCGCGCCATAGGACTCATGTGTCCCGAACGGGTCCGGCACAGCGGTCAGTGGCTGCTGCAGGTAGGGCTCAAGGCTCTCGGGGTTCGGCACCGTTGGCGGAACCTTGCGCATGCCGTCCATGTCGTCCGAGATGCAGATCAGGCGCGTCGGAATCTGGCCGCCCGTCAGCACTTCAAAGGCATGGCGCACCATGGTCGTGCGCACCACTTCCCCGAACGTGCCGATATGCGGCAGGCCGGAGGGGCCATAGCCGGTTTCGAACACGACCGGGTCAGAGGCCTTGCGCTGGCCTGCCTTGACCTGATCGTCCACCCGCTTCTTCAGCGCGCGCGCCAGTTCAAACGGCCAGGCCTTGGCAGATTGGGCGAGCGTTGAGAGGTCGGTCATGAGGCTGGTTTCCATGTGAATTTCAAGCAGACAGGCTGTAGTCACCCGGCCCGTAGGGGTCAACTCGCCGCACCTGCGATCAATGCGCAAACTCGCGCTTGACAATCATTCGCAAGTAGATGCAAATGGTTCTCATGATCATTTGCATCTGCAACCGCATTAATTGTTCAAGCGTCCGCGCCGCGGTCGACGCTGGTGCGCGCAGCCCGCGGGCCGTTCAGGCGCATCACGGCTGCAAGTTCAATTGCGGCAAGTGCAGCTGCTCGATCGGTGAGATCATTTCGCAGGAAATGGATCGCCAAGGCCCTGCCCCCATGCTGGTTGCCGCCGAATAATCCGCGCTTTTTGAGACTGCGTTTCAGCACGCGGTGAGACTGTGTCTCACTTGCAGATGAACTTGTTTTTATTCGAGAATTTCTTGCCTTTGGCGGCGCCTTCCCGTATCCCGCGAGTCGACCCATTTACCTTACGCAGGAGTGCCCCATGAAAGGCGACACCAAAGTTATTGAGTTCCTGAATCTCTGTCTCAAGAACGAGCTGACGGCGATCAACCAGTATTTCCTGCATTCCCGCATGCTCAAGGACTGGGGCGTCTCCAAGCTCGCCAAGCATGAGTACGAGGAATCAATCGAGGAAATGCATCACGCCGACTGGCTGATCGAACGCATCCTCTTCCTCGGCGGGCTGCCTAACCTGCAGGACCTCGGCAAGCTGCATATCGGCGAAAGTGTGCAGGAGATTCTCGAATGCGACATGAAAGTCGAAATGCTGGCCATCCCCACGCTCAAGGATGCCATGGAGCACGCTGAGAACGTTCGCGACTATGGCAGCCGCGACCTGTTCGGAAAGATCCTCCACAATGAGGAAGAGCATGTCGACTATCTGGAGACGCAGTTCGACCTGATCGAACGCATCGGCATCGAGCGCTACACAATGCTGCAATCTGAAGCCAACGGCTCATAACAAAAAGCCGGCCTTTCGAGGCCGGCTTTTTTCTTGCTGGGGCGTCACATCGCTAGTTGAACGTGTCCGTCGGATTGATACGCTTGTGCACCGGCCATTCCGCAAAGGCGAGATACGCAAAGGCGATCAGGTTGACGAGCGGCACCAGCATCAGGAGCGACCAGGCGCCACTGAAGCCCGCCTTGCTCCAGATCTTCCAGTAGCAGACGATAAAGAAAATAATCACTGCCAGATATACAACGCCAACAATGGCGACAGCAGCTGAGTTTCCGGATTCCATGAGTGCGTCCTCCTCTTCATGATCCGATACGGATCAAACCAATATTTGCCGTACTTGCCAAGTTTCCTAGATATTGGGTGATCCCTATATATTCAGCGGCCTGAATGAGGCCGCCTGCGCCATGGCCCATTCATTGGCCAGCTTTGTGTCTTGCGGAGCATTAATCAGCACATTCGCATCCAGAAGGTCATAGGCCCGGTGCGCCGGCAGCACGATGTCTTCCGTCACGCGGTGCATTATGTGGCGCGGTGTAAGTTCCGCCGGGTGCTCAAGTCCCGCCGCACCCACGACTTCCATCAATGCCTTCATCGTGTTGCGCTGGAAATTATAGACACGCTCGGCCTTGTCGGCGACCACAAGTCCGCGCTGACGGCCCTTGTCCGTGGTGGCGATACCTGTCGGACACGTATTATTGTGGCAGTTAAGCGACTGGATGCAGCCGAGCGAGAACATGAAGCCGCGCGCGGTGTTGATCCAGTCCGCGCCGAGCGCCATGGAGGAGGCAATCGCAAAGGCGCTCGTCTGCTTGCCAGAACAGGCGAGACGGACATGATCCTTTAGACCCGTACCGACCAGTGCATTCCGCGTCAGCACCAGTCCCTGTCGCAAGGGCGCGCCGACATGGTCGAGGAACTCCGCCGGCGCAGCGCCCGTGCCCCCTTCCCCGCCATCGACAACCATGAAGTCCAGTCGCGTACCGGTTTCCAGCATCGCCTTGCAAATGGCGAGGATCTCCCATCGATTGCCAACGCAGAACTTGATGCCCACCGGCTTGCCACCTGACATCTCGCGCAAACTGGCAGCGAACTCCAGCATCTCGATCGGTGTCGAGAAGGCTGTATGCCCTGGCGGAGAGACGCACGTCTCGCCAACGGGCACACCGCGCGCTTCGGCAATTTCTTCCGTGACCTTGCTGCCCGGCAGCACGCCACCATGACCGGGCTTGGCGCCCTGGCTGAGCTTGACATCGATCATCTTGATTTGCGGGTCCTGCGCGACATCCTTGAAGCGCGCTGCATCAAAGCGCCCGTCCCGCGCGCGGCATCCGAAGTAGCCGGACCCGATTTCCCAGACCAGATCTGCGCCGCCTGCCCGGTGGTAGCGTGAGACGCCGCCCTCGCCGGTATCATGATAGAAGTTGCCCTTCTTTGCGCCCGTGGAGAGTGCTTCGATCGCGTGCGCACCAAGCGAGCCGAAGCTCATGGCGGAGATGTTCATGACGCTGGCGGAGTAAGGTTGCTTTGTGCCCGGTGCACCCACAACAACACGCGGACAATCGTCTGAGGTGTGCTTGGCGGCAATTGAATGGGCAAGCCACTCGTAAGGCGGCTTGTCGATGTCGAGATGACTGCCGAAAGGTTCGACAGAAGACACGTTCTTCGCACGCCGATAGATCAGCGCACGCTGCTCCGTGTTGAAGGGGCGCCCTTCCGTCTCGCTCTCGACAATATAAGAACGCAGGAAGGGATGCAGCTCTTCAGCAATCCATCTTATGTGCGCGATGATCGGGAAGTTTCGCCACAAAGTGTGACGTGACTGGAAAAAATCATAAAGGCCGAGAATTACGAGTGCGCCAAGAATGACACTTACACCGACAAGCCATGGCGCCGTCCCCATGCCGAAGAGACAGAGCACGAACAAGACCGTGACGACGAGAAGCGGAATGAAGCGCATCATGGCAAACTCCCTGCAGTTATTTGACTTTCTGAGCCTTGGGCCAAGTCAGCGATATCGTCAACAAAGCGCCTGCACCAGATTATGTTCCCATTTGTCTCTTGCCGAGACACCTGCACGTCTTGCGTATTTTTAATCCGCCTACGTTCTTTTTCACAGGATTCAGAAATACATTCCACGGCTTTAGGGGGTTGGCACGCTGTTCAAAAGAAGGTCAGTGTGCCAGCGCGTGCCGAAGTGATTCGAGATCTGAGCTGCGTAAGATCAATAACCGCCCACAACAGGGCCCATTGAGGAGACAATCCCATGGCAAAAGCAACCAAGCCAACCACCAAGAAACCTGCTGCTGCGAAGAAGGCTGCACCTGCGCCTAACGTGACAGCACCAGCAAAAGCTCCAACAGCCAAAGAAGTGCTGATGGAGAAATACATCGCCGACCTGAAGGAAAAAGTCGGCGAAGCGCGTCCAGACATGGCGCTGCTCGAAGCCGCCGTGAAAGCCTCCGGCCCAACCATCTACAAGTCCGACACGGCAACCATCGCCGCTTCCGACAAGGAAGAACTTGCACGCGTCAAGAAAGGCTTCATCACCAAGAAGCTCGGCGTCACTGACGAAGCCAAGGCTGATGCTGCACTGGTTGAGGCAATTGCCAAATATGGCAAGTCCGTCCGCGCCAAGCACCGTCCTGTGATGTATTACCTCATCGCCAAGGCACTGAAAAAAGGCTCGGTCCTGAAAGGCTGATCTTCATTCCGTTTGCGGACAAAAAATTAAAGCCGGGCACAGCATGGCTGGCCCGGCTTTTTCATGTTTGACTTTTCAGTCGATCAGAAATTGTTGAGGCGCGCATAGCGATCGCGGTGCCAGCTGGCTCCACCGTACAGTGCTTCCTGCACACGGGCCCGCTTCATGAAGAGGCCGGGATCGGCCACATCGGTCATGCCGATTCCACCATGCATCTGGACGCACTCATTGGAGACAAGGTGGACAAGCTCGCTCGCCTTCGCCTTGGCAAGGCTGGCCAGTTCCGCAACATCGCTGCTGCCCTCGTCAACCGCAGCCAGGGCCGCAGCGACGCAGGAACGCGTCATTTCCATCTCGGTGAACATCTTGGCGGCACGGTGCTGCAGCGACTGGAATGAACCGATCAGCTGGCCGAACTGTTTGCGGCTCTGGAGATATTCGAGTGTCATCTCGAACGCCGCCATCGAAGAGCCAAGCATTTCGGCAGCAACACCAATGGCCGCCCTGTCGAGTACGGGCTCCAGCACATCTGCACCTTCGTCGACCGGACCGAGCACGCCGCCCTCCCCCACGATGACATCATCGAAGGTCACGTGCGCGGCGCCGTGAGAATCCACGGTTTTCAATTCCTGTACAGTGACGCCTTTTGCATCGCGCGGCACGATAAAGAGCGTAATGCCATGACGGTCGCCGGCTTCACCAAAGGTGCGGGCAACGACGATCAACATATCGGCATCATGGCCACCTGGCACAAAGCGTTTCATGCCATTCAATGTATAGCCCTGGCCATTGCGCTCGGCTTCGGTCGCCACGTTCAGCGGGGCGAAATGTGCAGACTCGTCGAGCGCGAGTGCGAAGGTCGTCTCGCCCATCGCGATCTTCGGCAGCCATTCGGCCTGCTGGGCCTTGCTTCCGCCAAGCTGGATGGCGGAGGCGGCAATCAACGCCGTTTGCAACAGCGGCGTCGCGGCCAGCGTGCGACCCTGGGCTTCAAGGATCTGGCCAAGGCCAACGAGGCCAAAATGTTCGCCGCCCGGCTCATCCGGAATGATCACGCCGAAGAAGCCGAGCTCGGCCAGCTTCTTGCGTGTTTCCGGGTCATGGCCGTTGGCGCCCTTGTCGCGCAGGGCGCGCAGATGCGTTAGCGGCAGTTCATCACGTGTAAATGCCATCGCGGTGTCGCGCAGCATTTCCTGGTCTTCAGTCAGTACGAATGTCATTTGAATTACTTCTTTATGCATGCTGTGGGTGAGCGAGGACTTGCGATATCCCGTAGTCCGTCAGTGTCGAACATTTGAAGGAATCCGTCGCTTCGAATTTTTGGGGCATTACTGGTGGTCTTTCAGGCCCAGCACGCGCTTGGCGATGACATTGAGGTTGATCTCGCTGGTGCCGCCTTCGATCGAGTTACCCTTCGAACGCAGCCAACCGCGGGTCGCGCGCATGGCACTCTTGTCAAAGCCCTCCCCTTCCCAGCCAAGCGCCTCTGAGCCGAGGGCTTCGATCAGGAGTTCGTGGCGATCCTGGTTCATCTTGGCGGCGCCATATTTCAGGATCGACGCCGTGTGGCCTACCTGCTGGCCGGCCTTGGCCTGTTCGGTCTGACGCTGAACAGTCAGGTTGAAGGCCTTGGAGTACATCTTGTGGTCCGCGATGCGGCCGCGCAGGTCGCCATCGGCGATACGGCCCTCGCCATCCGTACCGACATGGATCTTGGCATATTCTTCCGGGCCGAGAATGCCCGAACCGCCCGTGCCGCCAAAGCCGCCTGCCGAAATTGACGAGCGTTCAAACTGGAGCAGGCGCTTGGCAATTTCCCAGCCGCCATTCACGCGGCCCACGAGCTGGTCCTTCGGCACTTTTACATCGGTGAAGAAGGTTTCGCAGAACGGGCTCTCGCCGGAAATCAGAAGGATCGGACGCGCTTCCACGCCGGGGCTCTTCATGTCGAAAAGGATGAAGCTGATGCCTTCATGCTTCACGCTTGTATCTGTCCGCACGAGGCAGAAGATCCAGTCCGCCTTGTCGGCATAGGAGGTCCAGACTTTCTGGCCATTGATCAGGTAATGATCGCCCTTGTCCTCGCAACGCGTCTGAAGACCCGCAAGGTCAGAACCGGCGCCCGGCTCGGAATAACCCTGGCACCAGCGCGTCTTGCCTTTGACGATGTCAGGCAGGAAACGCTTCTTCTGCTCTTCATTGCCGAACTCCAAGAGGGCCGGACCGAACATCCAGAGGCCGAACGAGAACAGGGCCGGGCGCGCCTTTATGCGGCGCAGTTCTTCCTGCAACACGCGGTTCTGTTCCTTGGTCAGGCCACCGCCGCCATAGGCTGCCGGCCATTCCGGGGCAGTCCAGCCCTTTTCGCCCATGCGTTCGAGCCAGATCTTTGATTCAGGATTGGGGAACTTTTCGCTCTTGCCACCCCAGACAACTTCGCTGTCCTTCATGGGGGTGCGCATGGAGGGCGGGCAATTCGCCTCCAGCCAGTTGCGCGTCTCGGCGCGAAATGCGTCTAGGTCTTCGGTGACGTCATAGGCCATTGGGAAGGCTCCTCGATTGTCGGTAAGTTAGATCTGGTAAAAGCCTAAATCCCCCGGGCCCGCCCGCCAAGCCTGACGCAGCGTAAAAAGCCATAATGCCGCTCAAGCCCCTGGCGCGTCGTGAGGTGTCTTGGCTCAGAAATGGGGTTGGTGCCACAAGCCGTATAGCGCGCGCGCCATGGCAACGGACTGGAGTGGCCAGTAGAACGGGGCCGCCAGTGGGACCGGGCGACGGGAGGCCAGCATGAGCAACTGAAAGAACGCCGCCGGCGCCAGCAAGCCGGAGAGGCCTGCGCAAAGCCAAGCGCCGCCCGCTCTGCCATATCAGGATCGGGCACCGGCTGGGGCAATTCCCCATGCCGTAGCGGCTCTCCCTGTCCCGAGAAATCAAACCCATCCGCACCCATTAAAGCAGAAAAGCCCTGTGGATAACTTTGGACTAAGAGCCAGAAGTTGAATTCGTTTCGCTTCCGAAACAATCTTGGGGTACCAAGGCCGAAACATCCGCCTGATGAAGAAAACACTTGAGTGCCCGCTCGGATGTTCTATATTTGTTCCATGAAAAACCTGCATGTCGTCTGGTACAAGCGGGACCTTCGTGTCCACGATCACGCGCCGCTCCTCGCAGCAGTGGCCAGCGGCGAGCCTGTCTTGCCACTCTATATATTCGAGCCGGACTTCTGGGCCCTGCCCGAACATTCCGGCCGTCAGTTCGACTTCATGATGGAGAGCCTGCGCAGTCTCGACGAGGCTCTGAAAGCGCGCGGTTCTGCTCTTACCATTCGCGTTGGTGAGGCAACGCAGGTCCTTGCAGAGCTGCACAGACGTCATGGCCTGGCCGCGATCCATACGCATGAGGAAATCGGCCTGCAATGGAGTTTGGACCGGGACCGCGCGGTGCAGCGCTGGGCGCTCAAGGCAGGCATTTCCCTGCGCGAACAACCGCAAAACGGTGTTATACGCCGTCGCGACGGGCATGGTGATGAATGGCTGCGGAAGTGGGAAGCCTGGATGCTCGCCCCACGCGCCAAGGCGCCGGATGCGATCAAGCCTTCGGAAGTATCAGCGGGCGAATGGCCCATGGCTGATGATCTGCGCCTGAAAACGGATGTCTGCCCGGGTCGCCAGCCGGGGGGGCGCGCCGAAGGCGTGGAACTCCTGCGCTCATTTATTGCCTCGCGCGGGCGGCGCTATCGCACCGCAATGGATAGTCCTCAATCTGCGACAGGCGCCTGCTCGCGCCTGTCGCCACATTTTACATTCGGCACCCTCTCGATCCGTGAAGCCTATCAGGGCGCCATGCGCGCACGTACAGAGCTTGAACTGGACGGCGATTCCACCTTTGCTGCTTCCCTCGACACCTTCCTGTCGCGCCTGCAGTGGCATTGCCATTTCCTCCAGAAGCTCAGCGATCAGACCTCGATCAACAGCCGCAACATGCATACAGAGCCAGACGGCCTGCGCGACCGGGTGAGTGACGGTGATCCACGGCTTGAAGCCTGGATCAGCGGTCGCACCGGCTTTCCCTTCCTGGATGCCTGCATGCGCGCCCTGAACGCGACCGGCTGGCTGAACCATCGCATGCGCGCCATGGTCATGGCCTTTTCCACGCAGCATCTCTGGATGGACTGGCAGCATCCCGCCGCGCGACTGGCCGCGCTGTTTACGGATTTCGAGGCTGGAATCCACTACCCGCAGGCGCAGAAGCAGGCAGGCTCACGGGGCCAATCCATTCCGCGCATCTATAATCCGGTCAAACAGTCAATGGACCATGACCGCGACGGGGCGTTCATCCGGCGCTGGGTGCCGGAACTTGCGGGCCTTTCCAACGCCCACATCCATGCGCCGTGGGATGCGCCGAAAGGCGAACTTTCCAGGGCCGGTATCGTACTTGGCCAAACCTATCCAATGCGGATTGTCGATCATATGGCCGCCGCACGCGAAGCACGTGACCGGATCTATGCAGGCCAGCCGGGCGCAGGGCGGGAGAACCGTGCCGAACGCAGCCGGACACACCTGGTAACACTCCAGCCGCGCCCGTCCTCAGGGCGTCTGCGCCCTCAGAACAGCCCGTCCAGGCAGCTCGCGTTTGACCTTCAGATGCCGGAAGCGGCCGAACGCCGCTCTTCTTCCCGCGCCTGATCAGCCTTTTATCGTAATTTTTTGCGATGAATCGCTTGTAAGTGCACTTGCAGGGCGTTACGCCACCCCCATATCGAAAAACAACAAGGCGTAAGACCCGAAAATATATAGATTTATTATTTTTCGATAAATTATTATTGCTTTTCGATAATTCCAGTCCTATCTTGATTGTGTCGACGGCGGAATGGTTCGCCCCAGACAGACAGATCAAGCAAGAAGGACTGAAGAAAATGACCCCCCGCCTCCGTCTCAACGACGTCGAAACCACTGCCCCTGCCAACGGCATGGCCCATGCCATCCTGACAGGTGCGGCAACGGTCAGGGCCACACCGGCCAATGATGTCACACTTGGGGGTCGGCCTGGGCTGCTTGTCCGTCGTCGCCGCCGGCTTAACCGCCGCGAAGCGCACTAACCGCCTCCCTCTCCCCTCTCCGGTGCTGCGCCGCCTACCCCCGGATTGCAGCACCGACCTCCCTCACAAAACACAAACAAATCACAAGAAGGAACTATTTGACATGAAACGCTCCCTGATCGCCGCCGCCCTCGCCGCTACACTGATTGCTGCCCCGGCATTCGCCGCCAGCGACACATTCGAGATGCCGATCTCATATGACCGCGATGCCGTTGCCACGCCGGAAGGCGCCAAGGCCCAGTATCAAATCATCCGTAGTCAGGTGGCCGAGCGCTGCGCGACCGAGAATGCGGACATGGCCATCGGTCACACATTCGCCAATACGATCTGCACCACACGCACGATGGACAAGGCTGTGAAGTCCATCGACAGCCCGCAGCTCACGCAGGTTCATGCCGCCAGAAAGGCGCGCTGAACGACGGAAAGGAGCCGCTATATCCGGCGAACGCTGCCTCTTCCCCCTGAATCGCTCGCCAGTGGCTTCTTGCGCCATCCTGTCCCCTCCAAGGCAGGGTGGCGCACTCGCTTTCAGATGTCAGGCGAAACCGGTCTCACGATAATCACGCGCCCGCATCACATCCGCGAGGCGGAAATGGACCGGCAGGAAAGCGCCATCTTCATCGGACTCGAACAAGGCCGCGCAGGCGGTGGGGAATTTCTCGGTCAGCCGCTCGGAACTCTCATGTTCGCCGCCGCCCTCGCGCAGCAGACTCAGGGCGAAATCATGTATGCCGGGATTATGCCCGATCACCATCAACGTGGCGGCCCCGTCATTCTGGCGCACAGCTTCGGCTATGCCTCGCTGGCCCGACAAATAGAGCGTCTCCATTGGACGGACACGCTCACCTTCAACCACTTTTGCGACTTCCGAACATGTTTCACGCGCCCGGCGGGCCGTCGAGACCAGGATCCGCTCCGGGCTCCATCCGCGCGCAACGATCTCTTCGGCCATGCGGCGCGCATCGGCATGCCCCTGCTCGGTCAGCGCGCGGCCGAAATCATCAATGCCCTCTGTCCAGGGTTCGGTCTTGGCATGACGCATCAGGATAAGGCGTTTCATGGGCGCTTTTTGCTCGCTCTGCCGGGACCATTAGAAAAACTGATCGACACCTTGAGGTGCCGCGCATTGGTTCTGTAGCCCTTAGGCACCATTTCTGGTCCAGAAATCAAGTGATAGGAGTTTGAATAATGAGCCTTCTGATTGGCGACGTCGCGCCGGACTTTGAAGCGGATACAACCGAAGGCCGGATCCGGTTTCACGAATGGGCCGGAGATGACTGGGTCGTGTTCTTTTCCCACCCGGCAGATTTCACGCCCGTATGCACCACCGAGCTCGGCTATACCGCGAAGCTGAAGGACGAATTCGCCAAACGAGGCGCCAAGGCGCTGGTCGTGTCGGTCGACAGCGTCGAGGATCACAAGCGCTGGATCAAGGATATCGAAGAGACCCAGAACACCAGCGTCCAGTTCCCGATCATTGCCGACACCGAGCGCAAGGTTGCGACGCTGTACAACATGATCCACCCGAATGCCGATGCGAAAGTCACGGTTCGCGCGGTCTATGTGATTGATCCAAAAAAGAAAATCCGCGCCTCGATCGTCTATCCGCCTAGCGCCGGTCGCAACTTCGATGAAGTGCTTCGCCTGATCGACAGCCTCCAACTGACCGACAGCCACAAGGTGGCAACACCTGTAAACTGGCAGCAGGGCGAGGACGTCATCATCGTACCGTCCCTGACCGATCCCGAGGAGATCAAGCGCCTCTTCCCGAAAGGCTACACAGCCGTGAAGCCCTACCTGCGCTACACGCCTCAGCCGGATAAATAGCGCCGCTTTCCACCAGACTGGCATGACGGGAAACCCATACAGGAACCCGTCATAGACCCATCGACAAGCCATCCACATCCCGTCCCGAACCCATTGATCGAAAATGGTTTCGGGGCGGGATATTTTTGTTCGCGCCTGATTTCCCGTTGACTCGAATGCATCGCTGCAGAAAGATCAAAACGTGAACGGAGCAATTCGCATGGCTGACACACTGACCCTCTACACAAACCCCATGTCGCGCGGCCGCATCGCGCGCTGGATGCTGGAAGAGACCGGCGCAGACTATGAAACGAAGATCCTGAAATTCGGCGAGGGATCCCAGTCCGCCGACTTCCTCACAATCAATCCGATGGGCAAGGTCCCTGCCATCACGCATGGCGACAAAGTGGTCACAGAGTGCGCCGCCATCTGCGCCTATCTGGCAGAGGCCTTCCCGGATGCAGGCCTCGCGCCCACACCGGATGAACGCGCCGATTATTATCGCTGGCTGTTCTTTGCCGCAGGCCCTGTCGAGGCGGCTGTCGTGAACCGCTCGCTAGGGGTGGAGATACCGGACGAAAAAGCCGGCATGGTCGGCTATGGAAACTTCGAGCGTACGCGAAACGTGCTTATCTCGGCCATTGCCGAACGACCCTTTATCTGCGGCGACCGGTTCACTGCGGCAGATGTCTATGTCGGCTCGCAAATCGGCTGGGGCCTGCAGTTCGGCTCGATACCGCCAAGCCCGGAACTGACGGCCTATTCCGAACGCGTCTATTCGCGTGAGGCGTTCAAGCGCGCCTCCGCGCTTGATGATGCAGCGATTGCAGCGAGTAGCTGATCCGAAAGGCGGCTACCGCACACCCGCAGATGCGCCTTATCCTGGCAATTCCCGTGCTGCGGCACATCGCCAGAACATCCTGACTTGACCCCCTGCCCAGCGTCCACGCAAGTGCGCGCAAATCAGGAGTGCATCATGGGCAAAATGACAAGACGGGTATTGCTGGCAGGCGGCGCGGCAGTGATCGCGGCGGGGACCTATGGCGCCTATGCGTGGCGCAAGCGGCCGGATGCAGCCCCGCTCGGCTTCGACCTGACGGATGAAGAGCTTGCACGCGGCGTCGCCTTCCTGAAAGCAAACCCCGCCCTCGATGCGCATGCCCATCCGGGCCGCACATTCCTGCGGGACGCCAGCGGCCTGTCCCCCATGATGAAAGCCTATGCCAGCAAGGGCGCGTTCGAGCGGCGAACCGTGAACGACATGATTGAAGGCGGTCTGGCCGGGGCAAGCTTTGCGGCCGTTTCGGACATCAATGTCCTCAGCCCGACAAAAACCGGCATTGCCGAGAGTCGTCCGTTCGAGCCAGGTGAAGCCTGGGAAAGCTACAAGATCCAGATCGCAAACCTGAAAAAGCTGGCGAGCGATGGTCTTGTGACGCCCTTTATCAATCCAGCTGACATGGACGCGGTTCGTGCGACCGGCAAGCCGGGCGCCATCTGGACAGTCGAAGGGGCCGACTTCCTTGAAGGATCCAGCGACCGCCTGGCGGAAGCCAAGGCCGACGGTGTGCAATCAATTACACTGATGCACTATCGTGCCAACGAGATCAGCGAACCGATGACGGAATCGGAAGATGACAGCGCACTTTCACCTGCCGGTGAGGCCATTGTACGTGAAATGAACCGGCTCGGCATGCTGATTGACCTCGCTCACATGCCGGAAAATGCCGCGCGCCGCGCGCTGGCGATTACCGACAAGCCGGTGATGTTCTCTCATACGCATGTCAAAACACCCGAGCTGAACCATCCCCGTTTCATCTCTGCCGACCTTGCCCGCGAAGTTGCGGCAACGGGCGGTGTGGTCGGGGCCTGGCCGAGCGGCATCGGCATCAGCGACCTGGCCGGTTATGCCGACCGGATTTTCACGCTGATTGATGCGGTGGGCATCGACCATGTCTGCATGGGCACCGACATGGACGGCAATTACAAACCTGTCTTTGACGATTACCGCCGCCTGCCAGACCTGACCGGCCTGCTCCTGAAACGCGGCATGGGCGAGACGGAAGCGGCACAGTTCTTCGGAGGCAACCTGCTGCGCGTCTGGGGCCAGAGTATCGCCGCCTAGCGCTGTCGAACAAAGCCGCAGCGACCAGGGTGAGGGTGGTTTAAGCCCTATCGCGACCCTATCTGCTGGAGACTTGCCGACGTTGACCGGCAGCCGTTTCTGAAGGAGCCCCATCATGCCAGCCACCGCCCCGAACTATGACACAGATGCCCCCGTCCTCGTCACCGGCGCAACTGGCTATGTCGCCGGTTGGCTGGTCAGCCGCCTGCTCGACGAGGGCTTCACGGTCCACGCGGCCGTGCGCGACCCGTCAAATCCCGAGAAGACAGGCCCCTTACAAAAGCTCGCCGATGCCAAGCCTGGCAAGATCCGATTTTTCAAGGCCGATCTTCTTGCGCCCGGCACCTATACTGAAGCCATGCAGGGCTGCGCCGTCGTGTTTCACACCGCCTCGCCCTTCACGGTGAATGTCGCCGATCCCCAGCGCGACCTTGTCGACCCTGCGCTCAAGGGCACACGCAACGTGCTGGACTCGGTCAATGCGGTGGAGAGCGTGAAACGCGTCGTCGTCACAAGTTCCTGCGCGGCCATTTATGGCGTGATCGAGGACGTGGCCAAGGCCTCAGGCGGCGTGCTGACCGAGGATGACTGGAACACATCGTCTTCGCTTACCGTCACGCCCTACAATTACTCCAAGACACTGGCCGAACGCGCCGCCTGGGAAATGGCAGGTGCGCAAGAGCGCTGGAAACTGGTCGTCGTGAACCCGGCACTCGTCCTCGGCCCCGGCATCAATCCCGACCAGACGTCCGAATCATTCAACTACATCAAGGCCTTCGGAAACGGCGGCATGAAGGACGGTGCACCGCCGCGCGAGATCGGTATGGTTGACGTGAAGGATGTGGCAGAGGCGCACATGCTGGCCGGCTTTGTGCCGGACGCCGAAGGTCGCCACATCACGTTCGCCGAGTCGCACGACTTTCTCTATATCGCCAATGTCCTGCGGGACCGGTTTGGCGATGACTGGCCCTTCCCCACGAAAGACGCGCCCTCAGATGGTCCGAAACTGCCCTTCAAGGCAGACAATTCCAAATCGCAGCAGGCGCTGGGCCTGACCTACCACCCGGTCAGCGACGCCATCACCGGCATGTTCGCCCAGCAGGTCGAGGCGGGCGCCATTGCGCGCCCCTGAAACAGGCTCTTGAGTCAGGCCAGAGGACGAGGCAAAGAACATTCCCATGACAGACACACTTCCCGACCGCCTGAGCGTCAATCCGAAAAGCCCCTATTATAACGAGGCCCTGCTGCTCCGCGGCGTGGGCATCCGTTTCAAGGGTGAAGAGAAAAACAATGTCGAGGAGTATTGCATCTCCGAAGGCTGGATCCGCGTGTCCGCCGGCAAGGCCGTCGACCGCAAGGGCAACCCGCTGACAATGTTGCTGAAGGGCCCGGTTGAGGCCTGGATCAAGGATGAACCAGCCGAAGGCTGAACCTCGCGCGCTAGAGCGCGAGTTCCATCTTGCCGTTCACAAGCTGCGTGTAATCGTCGACCAGCGCATGGCTGATCGTGGCCGGCTTGTAGATGTGCGACCCGATCTCCGCGACAGGCGTGATCTCCGCCGCGCTGCCCGTGATGAAACATTCCGAGAAAGTCGCCAGCTCGTCCGGCATTATCGCGCGTTCGACAACTTCGATCTGGCGGGCCTGGGCAAGCTTGATCGTGGTCTGGCGCGTCAGGCCATTGAGGAAGCAATCGGGCGTCGGCGTGTGCAGGACATTGTCACGCACGAAGAAGATGTTTGCGCCGGTCGCCTCGGCGACCTGGCCGCGATAGTCGAGCATCAGAGCGTCGGCATAACCGGCCTTCTCGGCGGCATGCTTGGAGAGCGTGCAGATCATGTAAAGGCCAGCAGCCTTTGCATGGCAGGGCGCCGTATCAGGCGCCGGACGGCGCCATTCGGCATGCGTCATTCGGATGCCCTTCATTTTGTCGGCAAAATAATCGCCCCAGGCCCAGACGGCCACAGCGAGGTGGATCGTGTTGCTTTGCGCTGAAACGCCCATCATTTCAGATCCGCGCCACGCGATCGCACGGACATAGGCGCTGTCGAGACCGGACTTCGCCAGGGCTTCGCGCTTGGCCTGCTCCAGCTGCTCAACGGTGAACGGGATTTCGAAGCCCATGATACGGGCGGAATTATGCAGCCGCTTTGAATGGTCCAGTGAGCGGAAGATCTTGCCGCCATAGGCACGCTCGCCCTCGAACACAGCCGAGGCATAGTGCAGTGCATGCGTAAGGATATGTACCTTGCTGTCACGCCAGGCGACGAATTCGCCGTCCATCCAAATGTACCCGTCACGGTCGTCATAGGGGATACTTGCCATGGATTTCAGCGCTCCTCGCTTGCACTTTTTCTGTATTCGCGTTCATTTCAGACTATGGCCCCTGACGTCAACCTGAACCGACCGTTCGATCCGCGCCTTTTCCTGATGGATCAGGAGCTTGATCGCGGTGTCGGCCTCCTGATGGCGGGGGGGCGCGAGCTCCTTTCTGCCGCAGAAACCGCGCGCAAGAAAGCAGGGCTGAGCAAGCCAGAGATGCAAATTCTCATAACGATCCGCTACGAACCGGGTCGGACCGTCAGCGAAATGCGCGACTCGGTCGGCATGACCGTGCCAACCTTCGCCCGCCTGATCGGCGCGCTCGACACGCGCGGCCTTATCGAGCGGGAGCGCGAGGAACGCGACGGACGGCGCCGGACGCTGGTCCTCTCTGATGCCGGGGTGACGCTGACAACACCGATTGCCATCGTGCTGCGAGAGCGCCTGCGCCTGGCTTTCCGCGCGGCCGGGCCGGACGCAGTGGCCGGCATGCGGCTTGCGCTTGAAGCCCTGACGAAGTGATACGGCGATGAAGGAACCAGCCCACATTCTTGTCGTGGACGACGATGACCGCATCCGCGACCTTCTGAAGCGCTTCCTGACGCGTGAAGGCCACCGGGTGACCACGGCAAGTGATGCCGCAGCGGCGCGCCGGCTGCTGGCCACGATGGAGTTTGATCTCGCCATTCTCGATGTGATGATGCCCGGCGAGGATGGCTTATCGCTGCTGGCAGCCATCCGCGCGGGGCGCGAGAAGGAAACGCCGGTCATGCTGCTCACGGCGAGAGGCCAGGCGACGGACCGCATAGAAGGGCTGAAGCTCGGCGCGGACGATTATTTGCCAAAGCCATTCGAGCCGGAGGAACTGGCCCTGCGCTGCGCCGCAATCCTTCGCCGCTCGCACAAGGACGTGCCGCCGGAAGAGGTCGAAATGTCGGGCCTTGTTTTCAACGCGGCGCGCGGCGAGCTACGCGAGGGTGACAAGCGCATCCGTCTGACCGATGCCGAGCTGCAGCTGCTGACCATCCTGGCCGCAAATGCGGGGGAACCCGTCAGCCGCGAGGAACTGGCTTCGCAAACCTCGGCAGGCATGGAGCGTTCGGTGGACGTGCAGGTCACGCGCCTGCGCCGCAAAATCGAGCCTAATCCGCGTGAACCGGTGCATATCCAGACCGTGCGCGGTGTCGGCTACCGCCTGATGCCGGATTGAGGCGCACACGATGGCACGGTTGAGAGACATCACCCCGCGCGGCCTTTATGCGCGCAGCCTCCTGATGGTGGTGGCACCCGTTGTGCTGATCCTCGCGCTGATGACCTGGTATTACTATGACAGCCATCTCGCCGAGGTGAACCGCAAGCTGGCGCAGGCCATTGCGCGCGATGCGGCACAGATCCAGTCTTTTTGCGACGCTCGCACGGATACGCTGTTCACCAAGGACAAGCTCATGCGCGATCTCGACATGAAATTCACGTGCGATTATGCCGCTCCGCCCGACGGCGGGCCGCGCCTCGTGCACAGCTTCGCCTATGGCAAGACACTGACCGAGGAACTGGCCTTACGGCTCGGCGTGCCAGTCGATGTCAGTGTTGATCCAGACACGATGCTGCACTTCCGCTTCCTGTCCGGCGACGGCACAGCAGAGATCCTGATAGAGCGCAAAAGGGCGCTGGTGGTGAACTCACACTTCTTCATTGTCTGGGTGATCGCCTCGTCGCTTTTGATGCTCGGGCTTTCAGTTGCCTTCCTGAACCAGCAGGTGCGTTCGATCCTGCGTCTCTCGGAAGCGGCACGCGCCTTTGGACGGGGGCGAGACGCGCCAGGCTTCCGACCGTCCGGCGCGACGGAGGTGCGCGATGCCGCCCGCGCGCTTCTCGACATGAAGAGCCGCCTGACCGCCTTTGCCGACCAGCGCACAGCCATGCTTGCTGGCGTCAGCCACGATTTGCGCACACCCCTAACCCGCCTGAAACTGTCACTCGCCATGATGGACCAGTCGGACGAGCTTGCCGCGGCCCAGTCAGACCTCGATGACATGGCCATGATGCTTGATGAATACCTGACCTTTGCCCGCGGCGAGGAAGGCGACGAGCCAGTAGCGCTAGACCTTGCGCAGCTCGTTCGGGAAGCCGCTGCCGGCTTTGGCGCCCATGTGGCAGTTGTTGGACCGGCTTCGATTGCGGCGACCGGTCGCCCGCTTGCCCTCAAGCGCGCCATAAACAACCTGATCTCCAACGCCGTAAAATATGCGACTGATGTGCGTGTAACCGTGCTCGATGGTCCGCATGCCGCCGAAGTGCATGTTGATGATAATGGCCCCGGCATTGCGCGCGACCGCCGCGAGGAAGCCTTCCGGCCGTTCTCCCGGCTCGACGAGGCCCGCACGCAAAACACATCAGGCACTGGACTGGGACTGACCCTTGCACGGGACACGGCGAGGGCGCATGGAGGCGATCTGCGCCTGTCCGATAGTGTTCTCGGTGGTTTGCGGGCCAGTCTCAGACTGCCGCATTAACTGGAACTTTCCAGGATACCGCCCATATAACCACCCTTCCCCCCAATCCGGAGCCTCCATGACGAATTCTGCCGCCAAACTGATTATCCGCAATGCAACACCCGCTGATGTAAGTGCGATGATCGACCTGTCAGAGCGGATCTATGGCACCGGCATGGGCTATACGCGCGACAACCTGCTCGGCCATATCAACCGTTTCGCCGAAGGCCAGTTCGTCGCCGAGTATGAAGGCAAGATCGTCGGCCACTGCGCCACATTTATGATCAAGTCCGAAGTCGCCTTCGCCCCACACACCTGGGACGAGATTACAGGCGTCGGCTTTGCCGCCCGCCATGATGTCGAAGGAGACGTTCTTTATGGCATGGATGTGGGTGTCGACCCGGACTTTCGCCGCCTGCGGATCGGCCAGCGGTTCTATCGCGTGCGTCAGGAGCTTTGCCAGTATCTTGAGCTGAAGGGCATCGTCTTTGGGGGGCGCATGCCTGGCTATGCGCGCCGCGCCAAGGAGTATCCGAACCCGTCGGACTATGTCGCCGCCATAGTCGCCTCCAAGCTGAAGGACCAGGTCATCAGCTTTCAGCTGCGGCAGGGCTTTGAACCGATCGGCGTTCTGAAGAACTACCTGCCGGGCGACACCGCCTCCATGAATCATGCCACGCACATGTTCTGGAAGAATCCGCTGGCTCAGGATGAAATCAAGGCCAAACCCAGCCTCGGCAATACAGACCTGCCGGAAAGCGTGCGCATCACGACAGTTCAGTTCCAGATGCGACGGATCCAGTCGATTGACGAATTCGAGACACAGGTCGAGTATTTCGTGGATATCGCATCCGACTACCGGTCTGACTTTGTTGTCTTCCCGGAACTCTTTACACTGCAATTGCTGTCCCTGGAGCACAAACCGCTCGGGCCGATGGAAGCCATCGAGAAGATTTCCGAATATACCCAGCGCTATATCGCCTTCATGGAAAAGCTGGCCGTCTCCTACAATATCAACATCATTGGCGGGTCACATCCCAGCAAGATGGAAAATGGCGACATTCTCAACGTGTCCTATATCTTTCTGCGCGACGGCTCGGTTCATACCCAGCAGAAGCTGCACCCGACCCCGTCGGAACGGCGCTGGTGGAACATTCAGGGCGGCAAGGGCAACACGGTTATACAGACCGACTGCGGCCCGATCGGCGTGATGATCTGCTATGATAGCGAATTTCCTGAACAGGCACGGCACCTGGTCGACCAGGGCGCGCTTCTACTCTTCGTGCCCTTCTGCACGGATGAACGCCGTGGATACCTGCGTGTGCGTTACTGCTGTCAGGCCCGCGCCGTAGAGAACCAGTGCTATGTCGTCATGTCGGGCGTGGTGGGCAACCTGCCCAACGTGGAGAACATGGACATTCACTATGCGGAGAGCTGTATTCTGACTCCGTCTGATTTCCCCTTCTCCCGCGATGGTGTTGCCGCAGACACACCTGCCAACACTGAAACGGTTGCACTCGCCGACCTATCCCTGTCGGACCTTCTGACAGCGCGCCAGTCTGGCGCCGTACAGAACCTGAAGGACCGCCGCTTCGACCTTTATCAGGTGGCCTGGAAGAAGGGCGGCTGATCGCCTTGCGGTTGAAGTCAGCAGCATATTTTACATTCCCTACATAAATGACCAATAGTCTTGCGCCTGCTACACGATTGGACAGGCACAAATGCAGGAAAATGAACCGATTTCCAACGCGCCTGCGTGGCTTGCACTGGATCAGATGCAGGGTGGTTTTATTGTCTACCGACCTGACGGCACGCTCTTGTTCGCCAACAAGGCAGCAAGGGAACACTGGCCGGTGCTCTACTCCAGCATGGACGAAGGCGTTTCGTTCTACGATTCTGTTGCCCGGCAGATCCGCAGCCTGTTCCCGCGCCTGAATGAAGCCACTTTCCAAGTGCGCCATACAATCGTCATGGACGCAATCCGCAAGTGCAAGGACCTCGACATGGTCACCGCCACCGGGCGCCACGTCGTCACCAGCCATTCACGCATTGAGGACGGCCACCTTATCGGTGTGACACATGACGTCACCGATCTTGTGCAGCGCGAGATATCGCTCAATGCCGCACGGCGCCATGCCCTCATGGCGAGCGAGGCCAAGTCGGAGTTCCTGGCTTCGATGAGCCACGAGATCCGCACCCCGCTCAATGGCATTATCGGCATGGCCGAAGGACTTCGCCATCGCGTACTCGGGACCGAAGAAGCCGAAATGGTCGATACGATCGTCGAGAGTTCACACACGCTTCTGCTGCTGCTCAATGATATTCTTGATCTTTCGCGCATTGAAGCCGGCCGACTGGAAATCACACCCGTCGTCGAGAATGTCCGCGACAGGATTTCGTGGATCGAGCGCAACTACAAGCCTCTCGCAGAGAAGAAAGGCCTGTACCTGAAGGTCGCCTTTGACCCGCGAATTCCCGAATATCTCGCGCTGGACACAACGCGTGTCCGCCAATGTATCGACAACCTTGTCAGCAACGCCCTTAAGTTCACCAATGAAGGCGGCGTGACGCTCGCCGTAATGGCTGGCGACATGTCACGAAACGGGCGGATTGCCATTACGGTCCATGTCTCCGACACGGGCATAGGCATCAGTGACGTGCATCGCAGCAAGCTGTTCCAGAATTTCCAACAGGCCGACTCGTCCACAACACGACAGCACGGTGGCTCGGGCCTTGGCCTCGCCATCTCGCGCAAGCTGGCCCAGCTCATGGGCGGGGATGTGACCTGCGTCAGTAAATTGGGCGAAGGCTCGGTCTTTAGCTTCTCGTTCGAGGCTCGCGTGGCAGATGCACCGAAGAAAGTGGTCAAGCCAAAAGCTGGCACGGGCAATCGCGAGGTTGACCTGCTCAAAGGCGTTCGGGCGCTGGTTGTTGATGACAATACGATCAACCGGCGAGTTGCGCGTATTGTCCTGGAACCACTGGGAGTCATCGTCACCGATGTACCAAGCGGAAAAGATGCGCTGGCCCGACTCGACAGGGAGACCTTCGATATCGTCCTCCTTGATGTTCACATGCCGAATATGGCTGGCCCGGAAGTGCTCCGCCGGATTCGGGACAGCCGCGAGCGCTGGAGCAATATTCCCGTGATTGCACTCACCGCCGATGCCATGAACGGCGATCGCGAACGGTACATCCAGATGGGCATGGACGATTACATTGCGAAGCCGATCATCGAGAGCGAACTCGTGGCGGCGCTGACCCGGGTCCATGACGCGAAGGGCATCCGGCGCCTTGACCCCGCGCAGGCCCTGACGGACTTGCCGGGCAATCAGGATACGGCCTCAGGAAGCGAACCGAAAGCGGCCGCCGCAAGCTGATGCCCTAGCGCTCAATCGAGCTTTGCGGCAAATGCATCCATGAACCCGGCAAGCTCTACATCCTTTGACGAAACGCCATCGACATCATGCGTGGTCAGCGTGACTTCGACCTTGTTGTAGACATTGAACCATTCAGGATGGTGGTCCATTCCGTCAGCCTTGAGGGCTGTCGCCGTCATGAAGGCCCACGCCGTCTTGAAGTCGTCGAATTTGTAGGTCTTTTCGATCACGTCGCGGTCGCCTTTGCCTTGCGACCAGCCCGTGAGTTTTTCCAGTGCGGCGCGCGCGCCGATCTTGTTTGACATGTATTTACTCCTCTCCATCGAGTCCGAGCACGAAATAAACCCATCGGCCATCTTCCGCGATCGCCGTGCGCATGCCCGGATAGCCCTTACCGGCTCGTATTGAGTCAATCCCGTCATCCCCAATGAGTTCCCTCAATTCCTTACGCTCTTGAAACGACAGTTTCTCCGGGATGAGTTCATTCGCATCGCGTGCGGCGAGCGCGGGCCAGACATACCAGCGCTCCCCGTCGACCATCCTCACACCAGGCGCCTGATCGAGCAGTTGGCGCAATTTCAGGTTCGGGTCGAGGCCTGTGCGACGCAGCAAGTCCCAGAATTCCCGATGGGGCTGGCCATTGAAATTGGAGATGAAACCATCGCTCTGATCGGCGAGGCGTTCCAGCCGGGTAAGCGAACCTTGCGCCGCATATCTCAGCAAGAGGTCGCGCGTGTCGCTGACAGTTTCCGTTAGGTCAACCGACGCGGCCGGTTGTGGAGACTGTGTCAGGCTCTCATCGGGGATTGCGGGCTCTGGCGCTTCCCCGCCCTGGCTGCAAGCGGCGAGAGCAAGCGCCACGCCCGCCAAGAGCGCCCTACGCCAGCACATAGCCGGTGGCAGCTTCAAGATCGGCCAGCAACTGGTCCTCGCCGAGCACCTTGATTGTTGTCATGCCCATCTGGCGGGCGGGCTTGAGGTTGATGCCGAGGTCATCGAGATAGACACAATCTGCCGGGTCGACATCCAGGGCTTCGCACATCAGCGCATAGATGCGCGGGTCCGGCTTGCGGATGCCGAGCTTCGAGCTTTCGATGACGTGATCGAACAGCGCGAAGACTTTCTCGAGGTCCGCGGCCTTCTGGGGATCATTCGTCATCGAAGCCCCCTTCCCGATGGGCGCATTGTTCGTGATGCAGCCGACCTTGCCCTTGGCCTTACAGATGTTGAGCGCCTGCACGACGCGCGGTCGCAGGCTGCCTGAAAGGAGGGACAAGACGTCGCGGCCCGGTACTTCATGGCCGAGAGCCGCCGATTCTGACCGGAACATCCCGTCGAAACCGGCCGCGTCCACTTCGCTGCGTTCGAGCAAGGCCCACGCGTTTTCCAGCGGGTTCACGGCATTGACCGAACGGATAAAGTCCTTTGGCAGGCCTTTTTCTTCCTCGTAGCGGGTGAAGGCATCGAAGGGCGAGGAGGTAAACACGCCCCCGAAATCCCAGATCACGGCTTTAAATGTCTTTGTCATGCCCCAGCCTTAGCCTTCCTCAATTCGCGTTTCAAACCTTGAACATTGCTTGGCGGTATCTAGGGTGCCCGTCAATCACATGGAAAATTCGGAGGATTAACGAAAATGGGCGTTCTTGACGGAAAAGTGGTGCTGGTCACCGGCGGCGGCAACGGTATCGGGCGTGAAACAGCCCTTCTGGCAGCCCGCGAAGGCGCCAAGGTCGTGGTCAACGATCTCGGCGGCAGCCTGACAGGCGGCGACGAGGGCGATGCCGGCCCGGCAGAGAAGGTTGCGGCTGAAATCCGCGCGGCTGGCGGCGAAGCCGTTTCGAACTCGGAAAGCGTCACCGACATGAAAGCCGTGCAAGGCATGGTCGAGCAGGCAAAAGACACTTACGGCACGCTCGACTCGATCATCAACCCGGCCGGCATCCTGCGCGACGGCATGTTCCACAAGATGAGCGAATCCGACTGGGACAGCGTGATCGACGTTCACCTGCGCGGCAGTTTCAACGTCACACGTGCCGCCGTTGAGCTCTTCCGTGAGAAGGAAACCGGCTCGTTCGTGCTGTTTACGTCCACGTCCGGCATTATCGGCAATATCGGCCAGGCGAACTATGCCGCTGCCAAGATGGGCATTGTCGGCCTCTCGCGCATCATCGCCATGGAAGGCGAGCGCAAGAACATCCGCTCCAATGTCATCGCGCCCTTCGCATGGACCCGCATGATTGCCTCTATCCCCGTGAAGGATGAGGCCGGCGCCCAGCGTGTCGAGCGCATCAAGAACTCCATGCGCGCAGACCAGGTGGCCCAGCTGGCCATTGCCCTGTGTGCCGACAAGGCAAAGACAGTCAGCGGCCAGATCTTCATCGTGCGCGGCAATGAGGTCATCCTCTGCGACCAGCCCCGCCCGATCAAATCCGTTGCCCGGATGGAAGGCTGGACGCCGGACAGCATCATCGAGCAGGCCTTCCCCGCCATGGAAGGCAGCTTCTTCGGCCTTGGCGCGTCGGCCAGCGTCTTCCCGTACGACCCGGTCTAGGCCGCTTCAGGACAGCCTGCCCTATTGCGGCGGGCTGTCCGGCTGAGGCTCAGGGTCCAATCCCAGATCATTGCGCGGACGCAGATCCGTCGGGCCACTCTCTTGCGGCGTGACAGGCTCTGTGAGCGTTTCTTCCTGCGGGGCAGGCGCCAAGTCAGGCTCGCTGAAAGGCTCAGGCTCTTCGGTTACATCCGGCGCAGGCTGCGAGAAGGACTGGTCTGCTGCATCCAGCACATCGTTCAGCGGATCATCACTCGTCACGGGTGTTTCCGGGCCGACCTCTTCCGGCAATGGCTGGGGTTCCTGCGGCAGGTCGGGCATCACTTCAGAGGGCGGCGGTGTAGGCTGGCCCTTTGCAGGCGGCAGCGGCGCCGGGCGCTTCTCGCCAAATACACACGCATCAAGTCCCTGATTGCGCACAACCCGCATCCGCGCCTGCAGCGTGCCTGCGCGCTTGGAGACATAGGGCCCCGGCGGATTGACCCGCCACTTGTTGGGGCTTGGCAACACAGCCGCCAGAAGCGCTGCCTCACGCTCTGTCAGTTTGGACGCCGGTTTGCCGAAACGGGCCTGCGCAGCAGCCTCGGCGCCGAAGATGCCGTCGCCCCACTCGGCCACGTTGAGATAGGTCTCCATGACGCGACGCTTGCCCCATGTGTAGTCGATAAAGGTCGCCATCCACATGTCACCGGCCTTGCGGGGGGCGCCGCCGCCATTCCAGAAGAAGACGTTCTTGGCTGTCTGCTGCGTGATCGTGGACGCGCCGCGTGCTTTGCGCCCGCGCTGATATTCGTCGATGGCCTTCTCGATCGCCTCCGGATCGACGCCGTGGTGTTCGCAGAAGCGCGTGTCTTCTGCAGCAATGACTGCGCTGACGAGATAGGGCGAGATGTCTTCCAGCGGGGTGATATCACGGCGCAGGTTCTCACCGCCAATGGCACGCTGGGCCATGAGGATAGTCCCGGGAACCGGCACGAACTTCAGCAGCAGTGCATACAAATGGAAGGCCACGAACAGGCCAGCAAGGAGCTTTACGAGGCGGCCAAGCCATTTGCGGACCGGCCCTTTTGAGTCCGTTCCCTGTCCGTTTGCGTAGGTCATGCTGCCCCTTCCCATTCCGCCACGACGCCCGGATCGGTCTCTTCGGCCATCCGCGCGGCCTTCTCGGCCGCAAATCTGTCAGGATCAAGACGCGCGAGCGCCCAGATGGCTGCACCGCGAATGTCAGGGGCCTCATCGTCCAGCAAGCCAAGCAAGGATGGCACGAGGCGCGCGTCTGCGGAATTGCCGATAGCCACGCAAACGTTGCGCACGAAGCGGGTCCGCCCGCTGCGCTTGATCGGCGAGCCGGAAAAGACCTCACGGAATGTGGCATCGTCGAGCGCTGCCAACTCGTCGAGACCCGGCGTCTTCAATTCTGCGCGAGCATGGAGCGCGGCTTCGGAAGCGGCCTCGGCAAACTTGTTCCAGGGACAGACGGCGAGACAGTCGTCGCAGCCATAAATGCGATTACCCATGGCAGCACGGAACTCGCGCGGGATGGGTCCAGCATGCTCAATGGTGAGGTAGGAAATGCAGCGGCGTGCGTCGAGCTGGTAGGGCGCCGGGAAGGCCTGTGTCGGGCAGACGTCGAGACAGGCGCGGCATGAGCCGCAATGGTCAGTCTCTGTTGCGTCCGGCTGCAACTCTGCCTCTGTCAGCATCACGCCGAGGAAGAACCACGAACCAAGTTCGCGGCTTACCAGATTTGTGTGCTTGCCCTGCCATCCCATGCCCGCCTTGGCGGCGAGCGGCTTTTCCATCAGCGGCGCGGTGTCGACGAAGACTTTTACCTCGGCGCCTGTCTTGGCCACGAAGGCGCGGGCGAGCTGTTTCAGGCGCGACTTGACGAGGTCGTGATAGTCCCTGCCCCGCGCATAGACAGAGATGTTGCCGACGCTGCGTTCATCCAGCAGCTCCATCGGATCGATGCCCGGCCCATAGTTCAACGCGACAACAACAGCCGATTTTGCGCCGGCCCACATTGCGGTCGGGGCCTTGCGGCGTTCAAGGGTGGTTTCCATCCATTCCATCTGGCCATGGCGACCGTCTGCCACGAAAGCCTCGAGCCGTTCGCCTGCGGTCCATGGCTCATCGGCCCGCGTGATGCGGACGCTGTCGAAACCGATCGATCGCGCCGTGTCTTTCAGGAAAGCTTCGGGCGAACTGGCCAGGGGATCAGAAGTCGAGGTCGGCATAATGGGATACAGGTCGCGTACCCTCGATCCGGTCAGTCAGCAACGGGCGGAAGCTGGGCCGGGACTTGATACGCGCATACCAGGTCTTCAGGTCCGGCACCGCGTTCCATTCCACATCGCCAAAATAGTCATAGGATGACAAGTGCGCTGCGGCGCAGAGATCAGCCAGAGACAGCGTGCGCCCCGCCAGATAGCCGTTCATCTCCACCATGCCATTGAGGAAGGTCAAACGTCCGCGCAGCGCGTGCGCGCCGCGGCGCAGCTTCTCCGAATCTGGCTGCCGGTCGCGCCGCACCCATTGCATCACGCGCTCGGTCAGCAGCTTGTCGGTCACTTCCTCGCAGCCGGCCTCAACCCATGCCCAGAGGCGGCGGGCCTCTGCGCGCTCATTCTGGTCTGTTGGCAGGAGGGCGGGCGTTGGCTTGATCTCTTCCATCTGTTCGCAGATGGCCCGCGTGCCGCAAGCAAAGAGGCGCCCGCTCGGCAAGGTCTCGACGAGGGCCGGCGCGACGGCGCCATAAGCCAGCGCGGCGACATCCGGGTGCGGCGCCCAAGGTGTGGAGTCAAACAATTCGAAGGCTTCACCCTTCTCGGCAAGAACGAGGCGCACCAGCCGTCCGGCTGGATCAAGGGGCCATTGATAGAGCCGTTTCATGGTCGCTTACACTCACAACAGGCTGCCTGCGCCCGTCAAGCAAAGCCTTATCGGCCGCCGTCCCGCGCACTTCAGCCTTGTGTATAACTTGCCAGCCCTTACCGGCCCATGAATTGCCGCACGGCGTCTGTCGACAGCGTGAATTTCGCGAATGACCAATCCTTGCCCTTTGACAGGGTGCCGAGCGTGGCAATCAGTTGACGGCGCGCTTCGAGCTTGTCAGCCAGCCAGGCATCCGTGCCACCGGCGGCAATCGCATCACTTGCTGCAGAGGCCTGCAGGCGCACCAGCTCACTGACGAGACGCCTGCCCGCCACGCGGTCCCAGTATCCGGCCTTCTCCAGCCCTTCCAGTGCGCTATCGCGCAGACGGTCAAGCCGCAGCGAGTCGCCGATGGCATAAAAAGCGGAGGCCGCCTCTTCCACCCCAATGGAGGATGTTTTTGCAAGATCGGTGACGACGAGGCCCTGGGCAAAATTGCTCATGGCTGCGGCCCAGCGCGCAAGGGCTTCGGGTGCACTGCGCTTGATATAGGCGCGCGTCGTCCGCTCGATGCGCGATGCCGGATACGGTGAATGCACCGAAGCCAGCGCAGCTTTCAGTTCATTGAGCGGGACGTGAGACTCGGCAACCGCATCTCCAACGGATATGCCCGGGCGCATGCGGACAAACCATGTCGCCGCCTCATTCATCGCCTGCATGGCTTGCATGCGCAGGTCGATCTGAAGATCGGCCGGCACTTCATTATCGAGACTGTCGACTTCGCGGCGGAAGGCATCAAAGTCGAGCACGGCACGTGCCGCCTCCAGCCCGCGCACGGTCGCTACGCTGTCGCCGCCCGACATTTCGCGCAAACGCAGAAGCGGCACAGGGCCAGCCATGTCGAGCGAGCGGTTGGCGATCACGGTCGCAATGATCTCCCGCTTCAGGCGGTGGTTGCTGATCGCCTCGTCATAGGTGTCGATCGGATGCGTAAAATAGGATGCCAGCACGCTCTCGAAGAACGGATCGTCCGGGATGTCGGAAGCAACCACGTCGTCGATCAGCACGATCTTGGACCAGGCGAGCAACACGGCCAGTTCAGGCCGGGTCAGGAATTGCCCCTGCTCCTGACGCACGCGCATCTGCGCCGAACTTGGCAGGCCTTCCAGTGGCCGGTTCAGGACGCCGCGTTCCTCAAGATAGACCATCAGGCGCTCAAGGGCTTCATGATCGCCAGCAGCGCTCGCCTCGGCCAGCGACAGGGCGGCTGTCTGATCGTAATTGTGGCGCAGCACGTGGGCCGCCACATCATCGGTCATCTCGGCGAGCAGGCCGTTGCGGTCCTTCGCCTTGAGTGACTTGATACGGATCGCTTCGGCCGCGAGGATCTTGATGTTGACCTCATGGTCGGAACTGTCGACGCCGGCAGAGTTGTCGATGGCGTCCGTGTTGATACGGCCGCCATTCTGGGCAAACTCGATACGGCCGGCCTGGGTAAGGCCAAGGTTCGCCCCCTCCCCGATAACCTTCGCCTTGAGATCACGTCCGTTCACACGGAAGGCATCACTTGAGCGGTCACCCGCTTCGGCATGGGTTTCGGTGCTCGCCTTCACATAGGTGCCGATACCGCCGAACCAGAGCAGGTCAGTCTCGGTTTTCAGCAGGGCATGGATAAGTTCGTCCGGTGTGACGGCATCCTTGTTGAGGCCGGTCATGGCCTTCATCTCGTCGCCGAGAGAAATCGACTTTGCGGTCCGCGCAAATATGCCGCCACCTTTGGAGATCAGGTCAGATTTATAATCGGCCCAGCTGGAGCCCTGCATGTCGAACAGGCGCTGACGCTCAGCGAGGTTCTTGCCGGAGTCGCCCGGATTTGGGTCGACGAAGATGTGCAAATGGTTGAACGCCGCCATCAACCGGATTTCCGGTGACAGGAGCATGCCGTTGCCGAAGACGTCGCCGCTCATGTCCCCCACACCGATCACGGTGAAAGGCTCGGTCTGGATGTCCTTGCCCATTTCGCGGAAGTGGCGCTTGACCGCTTCCCAGGCGCCGCGCGCGGTAATGCCCATCTTCTTGTGGTCGTAGCCGACCGATCCGCCAGACGCGAACGCATCGCCAAGCCAGAAGCCGTGCGCTTCGCTGATCGCGTTGGCCGTGTCGGAGAAGGTCGCTGTGCCCTTGTCAGCCGCAACAACCAGATACGGATCTTCGCCGTCCCAGATGACCGTATTCTGCGGATGAAGCACGTTTGCGCCATCGAGATTGTCGGTCAGTTCCAGCAGCGCCGTGATGAATTGCTTGTAGGCATCACGTCCGCTCTCGAACCAGGCATTCCGATCCGAGCGGTCGGCCAATTGTTTCGGGAAGAAGCCGCCCTTCGAGCCAACCGGCACGATGACCGCGTTCTTCACCTGCTGCGCCTTTACAAGACCCAGCACTTCGGTGCGATAGTCAGACGGTCGGTCGGACCAGCGCAGGCCGCCGCGCGCGACGGGACCGAAGCGCAGGTGCACGCCATCGACCTGCGGGCTCGACATGAAAATCTCGCGATAGGGCTTGGGGTCCGGCAGGTCTTCCAGCTCGCGGCTCGCAACCTTGAAACTGATGAAGGAGAGCGGCTGCCCATCGGCATCCATCTGGTAGAAATTGGTACGCTGTAGCGCAAACACGAGGTCTGTCAGGCGCCGGAGAATCTGGTCGTCTGTCAGGGTGGCCACGTCAGCGAGCGCCGCCTCGATTTCCGAGCGGATCCCGGATGTCGCAGCCCGGCGCGCATCAAGGCCCTCATATGCGGCCGGATCAAACCGTGCCGCAAAAAGGTCAAGCAAAAGACCTACGATCTTCGGGTGCGAAGAAAGCGCTGTCTCCTGCACGTCCTGTGGCTGGTCGAGACCCGATTGACGCCGGTAGGCTGACAGGGCCCGCATCAACGCCGCTTCGCGCCAACTCGCCCCGGCTGACAGAACGAGCCGGTTGAACCCGTCATTCTCTGCAAGGCCGCTCCACACGGCGACAAAGGCGTTCTCGAACAGCCGCGCCAATTGCTCAAGATCAACCATAGCGCCGTTGACGGACTGCATAGACAGCGAGTGGACCCAGTAGATATCCGGCGCATCTGCAGCCGGCTTTTCGGAGGGGCGCACCGGATAGCCGGTCTCAAAGTTCACGAACAGGCCCATGTTCTCGAACACAGGCACACAGCGCGACAGGGGAATGGCGCCTTTGCGCGCGTAGATCTTTACACGCACGACATCATCGCCGTCGCCATCCAGCCGGAAGGCGCGGGCAAGCACGGGCGTGGTCGCATGCAGCCCTGCCATCGTCATCACATCACGCAGGGCTTCTGCCGGCGGAAAGGCTTCACGATAGGCCGCATTGAACGCACCGATAAAGGCGCGGCCACCATCACGATCCGCATCCGCCAGCGGGCTTGCCATAATGGCTTCGCGGAACCCCTGGTCCCATGTACGGGCCAGGGCTGCGATCTCTGTTTCCAGCTTCGCGGCATCCGGCTCCGGGTGATTGCGTTCAAGTGATATCTCGAAATGCACACGCGCCAGCGGACCGGTATCAAAATAGGGCTGGAATTTCTCGAGCGTGCCCGCATAGGCCCGCGTCAGCACATCCGCGATACGCATACGCAGATTGGTATCATAGGCTTCGCGCGGCACGTACACGATGGCCGTTACAAACCGGTCGAACTGGTCAGGGCGCAAGAACAGGCGGGTGCGCGGACGGCCAACGAGGTGCATCGCGCCGACAATCATCGGTGTCAGCGTGCGCGAATGTGTCTGGAACAGCTCGTCGCGCGGCCAGGTTTCCAGCAGGTTGGCGATTGTCTTCTCGGTATGGCCACCCGGCGATGCGCCGGAAGCTGCGATCACTTTCTTCACGCGCCGCCGCACGAACGGAATGGAGCGCGCCGTCTCGTCATAGGCCTCTGCCGTGAACAGACCGAGGAAACGCACTTCCCCGTTCACCCTGCCCTCGGCGTCGTATTTTTTTACGCCGATATAGTCGCACTTCACGCGGCGATGGACCCGGCTGACAAGGGTCGACTTGGCAACGAACATGGGAAACGGCTCGGCCAGAAGCTCGCCGATCTCCGGCGTCAGAATAAGCGGCTCGCTGTCAGGCGACAGCACGTTGACCTGCTCATCGCGCAGGACGCCGAGATTGGAGCCTTCCACCATGATCGGCTCTTCGGGCAGGACCTTGCCATTGGCGTCCGTCTCGAAGCGATATTCGCGGCAGCCGACAAAAACGAAATGGTCCTCCAGCAGCCATTCGAGGAAGGCAATGGACTCGTCCCGGTCGTCAGCCTCATGATTCTTCAGCGCGGCGATGACCTTGATCTCTGCGCGCATGCGCGCCTTCATCGGCTCAAAATCGGTAACCACCTGGCGCGTATCGGTCAGCGTGGTGCGCACGCTCTTTGTCAGGCGCGACGCTTCAGCAGGCGTCATCGGTGGCAAGTGAACCTGAATGACGGAGAGCACGCGCCCGTCCGGCATGTTCACAATTGGGTGAAACAGGGCTTTGACCTCATGCCCGGCTGCTGCGCACTCGGCGAGCAGCGAATCCACCAGGAACGGCATGTCTGGCCCGACAGCCTCAAGGATGGAGCGCGACAGGGATCCTTTGGCCCCGGTCGGGTCACGCAGCACGCGTGCATCCTGGGTGTCAGGCGTGACATTGCTCGCCCAGGTCCAGAGGCCTTCGGCGAGCGCCATAAGGTCGGCTTCTGTCAGGCCGGTCAGGTCTTCGTTGCTTGATTCCAGTTTTACCTGCGCCAGCACTTGCTGAAGCGGGTCAACCTTGGAGGATGTTCGGGACATAGGGCGTTCGCTCACTGGCAGTGAAGGATATCCAACCCGGTGTAAACTGTGCCGCGGCCACCTTCAATGGTCTGTTACAAATGGAACTTTCAGCTATCGGCACAAATAATCTGGCGGCCATTAAAGACCAAATAAAGCGGGCCCGTCGAACGGGGACGTGTCCGACGGGCCCTACAGGCGTTCCGCAGGCTGGGTGGGGGGACGCACGCGGAGGCCTGATCTCTTTATTTATTTCGGCCCTGATCTCTGAAACACAAGGGGTGCCGCTGGCATTGCTACATTAAAAATCATGAAGAGTTTACTGATGAGCACGCAGTCAGTTCTGAAAGTTTCAAATGCCATGCTTCATATGATTTCGCTATCACCTTTGGCAGTTGTCACTGCTGTCTTGCCATCGCCTTTTCCCTGCGGATTGCCATCGGCCGACAGCAGGATGGCGATCCACCGCGTCCCATGGGATTGCGCAAACAGTATCATCATCAACACAGTCAGCGGTGCCGAGAGGAACATGCCGGGTATGCCCCAGAGGACCCCCCAAATCGCAAGAGCAAGCAATACAACCAAGGCGGACAGATTGAGGGAATCTCCCATCATGCGTGGCTGGATGAAATTTCCGATGGAAAATTGCCAGAAGCTGACAACGCCAAACACGATGGCGGCATAGATATAGATGTCCTGCGGCGGAGCTCCCGGTATCCATGCAGGGATATCCGGCTGCACCAAAGCGAACAAGGGGGGCACGAGCGCGGCGACGATGGACCCGACCGTCGGAATATAGTTAAGCACGAATATCAGCGCCGCCAGGAAGAGCGCATTCTGCACGCCCAGCATCAGCAGCGAGATATAGGTCAGGAAAGTTATCAGGGCCGAGATCACAGTCTGCGTCCACAGATAGGTCTCGATTCCGCGCCGGGCCTCATCCCCGACCTCACGCACCATCGCGCGCTTCTCGTAATTCGGGAAAATGTTGTCCAGCTTCCTGGTCCAGCCTGACTGCGCCAGAAACAGGAAAGCGATGTAGATGAAGATCAGGATCAGGTCTCCCGAGAGATCACCCGTCGCATTTGCAATCGTCGCAAAAAACTTCTGGCCGCCCTCATTGAATATCAAGTGTGTCAGCGTCGGCGCATCGTTCATGTTGACCAGGCTGTAGGCATCCTGGATCAGCCCGTTGATCTTCTCCTCATATTCCGCGGCATCGCGCCCGAACTGCGACACGCCATTTGCGAGCAACGCAATGAAACCGACAAAGCCGCCCAGCACGATCAGGATGGCAACGGCCCGCGCGACACCCAGGCGCATCGTGAGCGACCAGTTGTCGATCATCCGCGCGAAACCCTCGATCACAAGGAACAGGAAGACCGCCATGGCAAAGGTCGAAAGAATGCCCCTTCCCACATAGAGGAAAGTAATGATCACGCCGGTCGCGATGATCCAGATGCCAGTCTTTGTCGCACGATCCATTAAGGCGCCCCCATTGGATTTGCAGGTTGGAAGCAGCCTTGCCTGCCGTCAAGCCACCCCCTGCTTACCCTCCCTCTCGGCTTGCCACCATGCTCAGTGAGGCTCTTGCCGAATCCTGTGAAACCACTAGCGTCCGCTCCGCATCAGGGGAGAAATGGCCAACATGACGGACGCACTTTTCATCGGCGGCGCTGACGCAGACGGATCAGGAACACCGAATACCGCCCAGGAGATGTTGCTGAAAGTGGCTAACCGCCATGGCCTCGTCGCCGGCGCGACCGGCACCGGCAAGACCGTGACCCTGCAGATCCTCGCGCAAGGCTTTTCCGATGCCGGCGTCCCCGTTTTCTGCGCCGACGTGAAGGGCGATCTCTCCGGCATCTGTGTGGCCGGAAGCGCCGACCACAAGCTGCACGAAAAGCTGGTTGCCCGCGCCGAGCAGATCGGGCTTGCCGATTTCGGATATGCTGCCGCCCCGACGATTTTCTGGGACGTGTTCGGTGAGAACGGTCACCCGATCCGCGCCACGATTTCAGAAATGGGCCCCTTGCTCCTGTCGCGCCTGATGGGGCTAACCGATGCGCAGGAAGGCGTGCTCAACATCGCCTTCGAATATGCCGACGATAACCAGCTCCTGCTGCTAGACCTGAAGGACCTGCGCAAACTGCTGCTGCACCTGTCGCAAAAAGAAGTGCGCGAAGAGATCAGTCAGTCCTATGGCAATGTGGCCGCCGCCTCGCTCGGCGCCGTCCAGCGCAACCTTCTCATGCTGGAGCGGGAGGGCGCGGAACATTTCTTCGGCGAACCCGCGCTCGAACTCGAAGATCTGATGCGCACAACCCAGGACGGGCGCGGCTATGTCAACGTGCTCGACGCCACCAAATTGATCAACAGTCCGAAACTCTATTCCACTTTCCTGCTCTGGCTCCTGTCGGAACTGTTCGAGCGCCTGCCCGAAGTTGGCGATCCGGAGAAACCGAAGCTCGTCTTCTTCTTTGACGAAGCCCACCTTCTCTTCAACGACGCGCCCCCTGCCCTGATGCAGAAGATCGAACAGGTTGTGCGGCTGATCCGGTCGAAAGGCGTCGGCGTCTTCTTCGTTACGCAAAACCCGCGCGACCTGCCCGAGAGCGTGCTCGCCCAGCTCGGCAACCGGATGCAGCATGCCCTGCGCGCCTACACGCCGTCTGAACGCAAAGGCGTGCGCGCGGCCGCCGAGTCCTTCAGGCCCAATCCCACGTTCGACACCGAGGAGATCATCACCCAGCTTGGTACAGGCGAGGCGCTGGTCTCCACGCTCGACGGCAAGAGCGCGCCATCGGTCGTCCAGCGCACGATGATCCGCCCGCCTTCCTCCCGCCTCGGCCCCGCAACGGACGCCGAACGGGCGGCCGTGCAGAAGGCTAGCCCATTTGCCGGCAAATATGACGACGTGATTGATCGGGAGTCCGCCTACGAAATCCTGGAAGAGAAGGAAGCCGAGGCCGCCGACCAGGCCGAGAAGCTGGCGGCGAAAGAATCCAAAGCTGCAGAAGCGCTTGCTAAGAAGAAAACCCGCGCCAAAACCACACGATCCCGGCGCCAAACGCCCATTGAGGCGGCTGGCAAGCAGGCGGCACGTACGGCCACACGCGAGATCACCCGCTACATCCTGCGCGGCATACTGGGCGGCATGAAGCGCTAGGCCACAGCCCTGCCCTTGATGAATTCCTTGTTACTAACCAGATTTCCTTTGCGTCAGGACTCGCCGGTGACGCACACGTCACCTATAGTCCTGGCAAGAACAACGGACACCACAGGGAGGCTCACGCCTATGAAAGATTATCTCAAGTTCTACATCAATGGTGAATGGGTCGATCCGGTAGAGCCGCGTACGCTCGACGTCGAAAATCCTGCCACGGAAGAGCCATTTGCCCGCATTTCGCTCGGCTCCCAGGCCGACGTCGACAAGGCCGTTGCCGCTGCCAAGGCCGCTTTTCCGTCCTTTTCGCAGACCAGCGTCGAATATCGCGCCGACCTGCTCGACAAGATCACCGCTGGCATCCAGAAGCGCATGCCCGACCTTGCAAGCGCCATTTCCGACGAAATGGGCGCGCCGATGTGGCTCGCCAATGCCGCTCAGGTTCCTGCCGGCATGGGCCACTTTGCCACGACGGCCGCCATCCTGCGCGCTTACAAGTGGGAAGAACTGAAAGGCACAACGCTCCTTCGCAAGGAAGCGATCGGCGTCTGCGGTTTCATCACGCCCTGGAACTGGCCGCTCAACCAGATCGCCTGTAAAGTTGCCCCTGCCCTCGCTGCAGGTTGCACCATGGTGCTGAAGCCTTCCGAGATCGCACCGCTCGACGCGCTGATCTTTGCGGAAATCCTGCATGAAGCCGGCGTGCCAAAAGGCGTGTTCAACCTCGTCAACGGCGACGGCCCGAACGTCGGTGCCGTTCTCTCGGCACACCCTGATGTTGACATGATGAGCTTCACCGGCTCGACACGTGCTGGCGTGCTCGTGGCACAGGCCGCTGCGCCAACCGTCAAGCGCGTTGCCCAGGAACTCGGCGGCAAGTCGCCGAACATTGTCCTGCCAACGGCTGACCTTGAAAAGGCTGTCGGTGGCGGCGTGCGCCAGATGATGACGAACACAGGCCAGTCCTGTAACGCCCCATCGCGCATGTTCGTCCAGAAAGACCAGCAAGCCGATGCGATCAAGATCGCCAAGGCCGCTGCGGAATCGGTTAAGGTCATGATGCCCGGCGAAGCGACGCCTGGCGCCATCGGCCCGATCTCGAATGGCAGCCAGTTCCAGAAAGTTCAGGACCTGATCCAGAAGGGCATCGACGAAGGCGCTACGCTCGTCGCCGGTGGCACGGGCCGTCCGGAGGGCTTCAACAAGGGCTACTTCACCCGTCCGACCGTGTTTGCAAACGTCACCAACCAGATGACGATTGCCCGCGAGGAAATCTTTGGCCCCGTGCTCTGCATCCTGCCTTATGACACGCTGGAAGACGCCATCGAGATGGCAAACGACACCGTCTACGGTCTCGCCGGCTATGTTCAGGGCCCGGAAAAAGAGGCCAATGAAGTGGCGAACAAGATCCGCGCCGGCCAGATCCTGGTCAACGGTGCCAACCCTGACTTCTCCGCGCCATTCGGCGGCTACGGCCAGTCGGGCAATGGCCGCGAATGGGGCGAGCTCGGCTTCGAGGAATTCCTCGAAACCAAAGCTGTGATCGGCTACAAGGCCGCCTGATCCGCCAGGCTTGCCATAAAGACATGATCAAGGGCGGCCCGCGAGGCCGCCCTTTTTCATTGCGGGATCAGGGTTGGGCTGCCTGTATCCGGAACACATCACCGAGGATCGAGACGATGTAGAGATTTCTCTCATTGTCCTCACCAAAACTGGAAATGCTCTCCACCGTGCCCGCGTCCGCCATCAGCGATCCGTTGATACGCAGGAACGCGCTGCCAAAGACCGTCTGGCCAATCACGAGATCATCAACCGGCACGGCCCAGACATTCCCCGACACAAAATCGGCGAAGACATAATGGTCCTTTATCAGTTCCAGATTACCCCGATAGACATAACCGCCCGTCAGCGACTGGCCCTGGCTCAACCCCGCACCGTGCCCGTATGCGGCTACCGGATCGACAAGGTCCGCCCTGTCCGCGCCACTGTAATCCTGCGTACCTTCCTGGATATTCCAGCCGAAATTCGTGCCAGCGTCGCTCATGCGAAGCCTGTCGACTTCCTCGACGGCGCCCTGCCCGACATCGCCGATGAACAGGTCCCCAGTCACGTCGTCAAAGCTGCACCGGAAAGGATTGCGCAGGCCCAGTGCAAAGATTTCCGGCAGACCTGCTGCCCCGGTGAAGGCGTTGCCCGCAGGAATGGCATAGTCACGCGCGTCATCCGTCGGAAAATCATCGCCGCGCACATCGATGCGCAGGATTTTGCCCAAGAGCGAGTTCACGTTCTGCGCATATCCGTCCGGGTCGCCCGCACCGCCGCCATCGCCGGTTGGCACAAACAGCATCCCGTCTGCCGCAAAGCCTATCCAGCCTGCATTATGGTTGGAAGCCGGCTGGTCAACCGTCAGGATGATATCCGCCGTCGCGGGATCGGCCTGCGTCAGTGAGCCTGAGAACATCTGATAGCGCCTGATTTCCGTATCGCCAGCATTATTGGTCAGATTGATGTAAAAGGTACGGTCGGTCGCAAAGTCCGGTGAAAAGGCAAGCCCCAGCAGGCCCCCTTCCCCGGCAGCGGACGTTTCGCCCGATACATCCAGAAAATCGACAGGATCGATTGTGCCCGTCTCGGGATCAAGGACGCGTATTCGTCCGCCCTTCTCCAGGACCACGACCTGCGTCGTTCCAGGCAGGCCGGCAAGGTATAGCGGTTGCGTGAAGCCGGTGCCCACGCGTGCGGCCATCATGCCCTCGACAACATCATTCACCGTGATCGCAAGATTCAGCCGCGCCGTGAGGCCGCCCGGGTCGCGCGCCTCGAGCGTGACATCATAGACATTGTCGCCATCGGCATCAGCGGGCGTCTCGAAGTCGAGCGACGCCGCAGGGCGTATCGTGCGTGAGGCCGGGTCGATGTCGAAGGCCGCCTCATCACCGCCGGGCACCACAGAAACAGACAGGCTGTCACCATCCGGGTCAGACACGGCAAACGTATAGATACTGCCGGTAGTGTTCTCGTCGACACTTGCTGTGGCTGGAGATGTAAACGCGGGCGCGCGGTTGGCGGGAACGGGTGCCGGCGCGGGTGAAGCATCACCATCACTTCCCCCGCTGCAGGCCGCCAGCAGGAATGGAGCCCCCCAAAGCAGGGTAAGACCGATTTTTCTGTCCGAGGGAATTCTGGGCATGGCACCGCCTCCGTCTCATTCCGGAATGCCCCCGAGGCAGGCTAGTTCCCGAAAACGTGATTGTCATATGACAAAGGGGAGAGGTGAAACCTGTCAGTTCAACTGGCGTTCAGGCGGGATTGGACTACATTATAAGTAACCAGCTCCCCTCAGGAGGACCTTGAAGATGCACATATCGAAGATTGCCGCCGGTTTTGCAGCGCTCGCCATGCTTGTCGCCTGTACAACCGCGACACCTTACCAGGCAGCGCTCGACACAGAGCGTGGCTATTCCGAACAACAGATCGAATCCAACCGGTTCCAGGTCCAGTTCGCAGGCAATAGCCTGACCGACCGCAAGACGGTCGAGACCTACATGCTCTATCGCGCCGCCGAACTGACGAAGCAGAATGGGTTTGACCATTTCCGCGTTGTCCAGCGCGCAACCGACGCAGATAGCCGTGTCGTGGCTACCGGCGGCGGCTACTCGCCGTTTTACAGCAATTTCTACCTCGACTACCGCTACTACGGCCCGCGCGCGTCCTACTTCTATGATCCCTACCGCCGCTGGGCCTATCCGCGGTCCTTCTATGCCTCTCGCTGGGGTTATTATGATCCCTTCTGGGACGGCCCGCAGGAATATCGCGAAGTGACGAAATATGTCGCCTCGGCAGAAGTCGTGATGGGCAAAGGCCCGAAACCGGATGATCCGGCCTACTTCGATGCCGACCAGGTCATTTTCAACCTCGGTACCCAGATCCAGCGCCCCGAAGCCTGATCCGGTCCTGCCCCGCCTCAAACGCCGCCCCTCACAGGGCGGCGTTTTTGCATGGCGGCCATTTTTAGCGCCCTCGCCCCTAGGCAAGCCGCAAGGCTTGGCCCAGATAGGGACCTTCCTCCAAACCGCACCTTACAGGAAAGGCGGGCCCATGGCCGACACCGAACCCACCGCCATTCCGCCTCAAGGCGTCCCTCCGGGCGCAAAGCGCCCCATACCGGGCCGCAGCGAACTCGTCGTGATGATTGCGGGCCTGATGGCCCTCAACGCCTTCGGCATCGACATTATGCTGCCGGCGCTCAACCAAATTGCCCACGCTGTCGGCCTGACTGCGCCCGGCATGGAGAGCGACAACCGCCAGCAGATGATCATCTTTTCCTATGTGCTCGGCTTCGGCGCGCCGCAGATTATCTGGGGGCCCATCTCAGACCGGTTCGGGCGGCGCAGCCCGCTCTTTGTTGCGCTCGTCGGCTATATCATCACGGCACTGGCCTGCATCGTGATGCGCGATTTCCATGCCCTTCTGTTCATGCGATTTGCACAAGGCGTGTTCGCCTCCGGTGGCCGTCTCGTTGCCGTGTCGATTGTGCGGGACCTCTTTGCCGGTCGGCAGATGGCGCGCTTCATGTCGCTTGTCATGACCATCTTCATGGTTGTGCCAATCCTCGCGCCGGGCATTGGTCAGATCGTGCTCCTTGTTGCGCCATGGGAAGCGATCTTTCTCGTGCTGGCCCTCTTCGGCGCCATCATGTTTGTCTGGACCTGGATGCGCTTGCCGGAAACACTGCCGGAAGACGCGCGCATGCCGCTCAACCTTGGCCGCGCGATGGGCGCCTATGGCGAGATCGTGAAGTCGCGCGTGACCTTTGGCTACATGTGCGCCTCCGGAGTCATCTTCGGCGCCCTCTTCTCCTTCATCGCGTCTTCAGAGCAGATCTTCCGTGAGGTCTTCGGCCAGACCGAGACCTTCGCTTTCTGGTTCGCAGGCATTGCGGGAACGCTGGCCTGTGCCAACTTCCTCAATTCGCGCATCGTCGAGAAAGTCGGCATGCGCCGGATCAGCCAGGTCGCGCTCTTCATTTTCACGATCGGTGCGGCTGTGCTCTCGCTGCTGACCTTTGTGTTCGGCGACCATCTTTACATCTTCTTCCCGGTCTTCGCCTTGTGCTTCGGCTGTTTCGGCCTGATGGGGTCGAACTTCAGCGCGCTCGCCATGGAACCGCTTGGCAAGATCGCCGGCACGGCCTCCGCGGCTTACGGTTTTGCCACGACCACTGTGGCAAGCCTCATCGGCATGGCCATTTCCAGCCAGTATAATGGCTCGACCATTCCGATCACGATTGGCTTTGTTTGCCTGGGCATCGCGTCGCTCGTGATCATCCTGATCACCGAGCGGGGAAGGCTCTTCAGTTCGCGGTAGCGCGGCGAATGGGCCGACCGGGTGTTTCGCGCACCTTGGCGAGCGGGCGCACCTGCCGCTCGAGATGCTCGATAATCATGCCGGCAATGTCCTTGCCCGAGGCGCCTTCGATGCCCTGGAGACCAGGCGAGGAATTCACCTCCAGCACTTTCGGCCCGTCATCGGTCTGAAGCAGGTCGACGCCTGCCACGCGCAACCCAAGTACGCGGGCCGCGTCGCGCGCGACTTCACGCTCGGCGGGGCTCAGTTTCACGGAACTCGCCGTGCCACCCCTGTGCAGGTTCGAGCGAAACTCGCCCTTCGCCGCCTGACGTTTCATGCCGCCAACCACCTTGTTGCCGATCACAAAGCAGCGTGTATCCGCGCCTGCCGCCTCAGCCACGAATTCCTGTACGAGGAAGTTCGCCTCCAGCCCGCGGAATGCATCCACCAGGCTCTCGGCCGCCTTCCGCGTCTCGGCGAGGACCACGCCCTTGCCCTGTGTCGAAGACAGAAGCTTCACAACAACCGGGGCCCCTCCGGCGAGCGATATCAGGTCTTTTGTATCCTTGGGGCTATGGGCAAAGGCCGTGATCGGCATGTCGATTTTGGCGCGGGCCAGCAATTGGTGCGCCAAGAGCTTGTCGCGCGAACGTCCGATGGCCCCCGCCCCGTTCAGGCAAAAGGCCCCCGTATTCGAGAACTGTCGCAGCACGGCCATGCCATAGTCGGTGATCGAGGCACCAATGCGCGGGATGACCGCATCAAAACGCGCCAGCGCCTTACCGTCATAGTGCACTTCCGGGTCCAGCGTGCCGATCTGCATGTAGCAGCGGGCCGTATCAATCGCTTCGATGACATGTCCGCGTGCTTCAGCCGCCTCCATCAGGCGCTTGGAGGAGTAATTGTTTGGCTCACGTGTCAGCAGCGCAATGCGCAACGGTCGCTTCACCGGCGTACGTTTTGGCAGGCTGCCATAACGGGCAAAGTCGAGAACGGGCTGGCTGAACGACACATTCGGATTGACGATCATGTCGGGCTGGATAGCAGCCCGGCCAAACAGCATGCGATAGGTCATGCTCTCGCGGTTCGACAGGGTCAGCTGGATCGGCCAGCGTCGCTTGCCCATCTGCACATCCGTCTCGATGACATAACGCAGCTCGGTGTCGCCATTCGAACTGGTCACTTCGCGTCGGTCGATCACGCGCGCGGAGCAGGTGATTTCAAGGCTCGGGTCTGCCGGATTGGGCTGGATCAGGAAGCGTACCTGCGGCTTGGTGCTTGGCCCGAATGGCTCGATGACGCTGGCATGCAGCGCCGAAGTCTTCGCGCCTGTGTCCACCTTTGCCTTGATCGCCGGCAAGCCAAGGTCCGGCAGTGCCAGCCATTCTTCCCAGCCGAGTTCAAAGTGTCCCATGCCGGCTCCCGCTCAGACTGAATTGTACGAATACGCCGCCCTTACTGAGCTTCCAGCGTACCGTCTAGAGACAGAAAGCCGTAGATCAGGCCGTCGCGAGCCACGCTTTCTCGACCACTTTCACCACGTCGCCCATGATGCCCGTTATCTTGAAGTCTTTCGGCGTGTAGATGCGGGCAACGCCCATCTGGCGCAGGGCCTGCGCGTCCTCGGGCGGAATGATGCCGCCGACGACGAGCGGCACGTTCTCGAGCCCCTGCTTGCGCATCTCGGCAATCGTTTCGCGCACAAGATCAAGATGGCTGCCCGACAGGATGGAGAGGCCAATGACATGCGCATTCGCCTCTTTCGCCTGCGCCGCAATCTCGGCCGGCGTAAAGCGGATGCCCTCATAGACAACATCCATGCCGACTTCCCGGCCCCGCGCCGCAATCTGCTCGGCGCCGTTGGAGTGGCCATCAAGGCCCGGCTTGCCGAGGACATAGGTCAAGCGCCGTCCCAGCGCGTCCGACACGCGGTCGACCTCGGCCTTCACCGCATCGATCTCTTCGTCTCCGCCGCCGCTGATAACCATGGCCACGCCCGTCGGTGCACGGAATTCACCGAACACTTCGCGCATCGCCGTGCCCCACTCGCCTGTCGTCACGCCCGCCTTAGCGCACGTAATCGATGGCTCCATGATGTTGGCCCCGCTCTCGGCCGCGGCCTTCAGCGCTGCAATCGCGGTTTCGCACGCTGCTTTATCACGCTTCGCACGCCAGGCCTCGAGGTCGCGCACCTGCATGGCCTCTTCCATCGGATCAACCGTCTGGATCGATCCGTCACCAACGCCGAGCGGGCTTTCCTCAGTGGATGTGTACTTGTTGACGCCCACAACGCTCAGCGAGCCATTTTCGATGGCCTTGATCCGGTCGATATGCGCGCCGACCAGGCTTTCCTTCATATGACCGATGGCATTGGTTGCGCCGCCAAGCGCGTCGATCTCAGCTAGCGTGGTGCGGGCCTTCTCTTTCAGCTCTTCGGTCTTGCCTTCGATGACATGGCTCCCGTCAAAAATGTCCTCGAATTCCAGCAGGTCCGTTTCATAAGCCAGAATCTGCTGCAGGCGCAGGCTCCATTGCTGGTCCCATGGACGCGGCAGGCCCATGGCCTCGTTCCAGGCCGGCAATTGCAGCGCGCGGCAACGGGCGCGCTTCGAGAGCGTCACGGCCAGTGCCTCAATCAGGATGCGGTAGACATTGTTCTCCGGTTGCGGCTCGGTCAGGCCCAGCGAGTTCACCTGTACACCATAGCGGAACAGCAGTGCCTTGGGGTCCGTCACGCCATAGCGCTCGCGGCCGATCTCTTCCCAGAGATCCACGAATGCCCGCATCTTGCAGAGTTCCGTAACGAAACGCACACCCGCGTTCACGAAGAAGGAAATGCGCCCGAACACGGTTTCAAAGTCTGATTCCGGAACTTGCCCACCGGCTTTTACACGGTCCAGTACGGCAATGGCGGTTGCCAGCGCATAGGCCAGCTCCTGTTCCGGTGTCGCACCAGCTTCCTGCAGGTGATAGGAGCAGACATTCATCGGGTTCCATTTTGGAACTTCCGTATAGCACCAACTTACCATGTCAGAGATCAGACGCATCGATGGTTCAGGCGGGAACACATAGGTGCCGCGCGACAGGTATTCCTTCACGATGTCATTCTGTGTCGTGCCGCGCAGCTGGGCCCTGTCGTCGCCGCGCTCATCGGCCAGCGCCACATACATGGCCAGCATCCAGGCTGCCGGCGCGTTGATCGTCATCGACGTGTTCATTTCTTCCAGCGGCAGCTGGTCAAAGAGTTTTGCCATGTCGCCCATATGCTTGACCGGCACACCCACCTTGCCGACTTCGCCCTTGGCCAGGATATGATCGGCGTCATAGGCGGTCTGCGTTGGCAGGTCGAAAGCGATGGAGAGGCCCGTCTGCCCCTTGGCGAGGTTGCCCCGGTAGAGTTCGTTCGATTTCTGCGCCGTGGAATGGCCCGCATAGGTACGGAAAATCCATGGCCTGTCAGGCGCGTGCTGGATCGGTCTCTGTGTATCGGCCATGCCGGGGCTCCCCTTTGTATTGTTGCGGCGCAACATGCCGCGCAGCGCGTCAGAGCGCAAGCGGCACGACGCGCCCTTGTGCTGACGCATTTTCGTGGCCACATCCGGGACAATATACAATGCGCCACGCACCCGCGAATACCCTTTTACGCCCCTTGAACACCCCCGGAACCATCCTGACCCAGCCTTCCTCCCCCCTCCAGACCGCCCTCAGCCTCCGTTTTGCCACCCTGCTCGCCTTTCCCTTTGGTGTATTGCTTGTGGCCATCATGGAGCGAAGCGCGCTGATGATCGTCCTGCTCGCGGCCGCCATGATGGGTGTCAGCCTTGTCGAACGCCTGCGTCTCGCCCGTCTGACCGGCAACCCGGCCCCGATTGCCCTGGCAGCGCTTTTGCCGGGGTTCGCCGTGCGACTTGGCGGCCTCGCAGGCCTGTTCATTATTCTGCTGGGTTTCCTGGCCCTCTTCCGTGACACCTCCTTGGCGCGCGGATTTGGCCTTGCTGATGCAGCCATCCTGATCGGCGTGACGGGTTTCGCCCTCGCGGCCAACGCCATCAGCGCCCGCATAGCCACAACCGAGGTCAGCGCAGTGATGAGTACAATGAACGCATCGTTCCGTGATACCAATCCGGGGACCGACTTGACCGGCGGTGATATTATCGAGGGCGAGTTCCACAATGCCGAAGACGACACCGACCTCGCCCCTCGCAGCTAAAGCCTGGATACGTTATAAGGCGTCTTAATCTCTGACAGAGGGCGAATTTGTGACTGAATTCATTGGGTTTTTAGCCGCTATTCTGACAACGGCCTCGTTCGTCCCGCAGGCTGTCCAGATCCTGCGGACCCGGCAGACCGACGGCATCTCCCTCATCATGTACGCCATGTTCACTGTCGGCGTCGCCGTCTGGCTCGTCTATGGCATAATGCTGGAAAGCCCATCGATCATTGGCGCAAACCTGGTCACGCTTTGCCTCGCCGGCACGATCCTCATTCTCAAGGCAAGGGCCGTTTTTGCGCGGCCTCAGCCCATCGCCCAAGGCGCCACAGCCCCCACATCAGCCCCCATCGCCTGATAATAGAGCCGCTGGATCTGCCTTGTGACCGGGCCGGGCTTGCCATTCCCGATCGGCTGGCCATCAATGGCGATCACAGGCGCAATCATTGCCCCGGCAGACGTCGTGAACGCCTCAACCGCCGCGAGCGCCTCCTCAGGCGTGAATGCCCGCTCAACGAGCGTCAGGCCGGAACCTTCCAGCAGGGCCAGCACACCTGCCCGCGTGATGCCGGAAAGGATCGAGAAGGAAAGCTCCCGCGTGATCAGTTGGCCGGTCTCATCAACAATCCAGGCATTGGCCGAAGCTGCCTCGGTCACCCGCCCGTCCTCGACCATGAAGGCGGTGTCAGCCCCCACCTTGCGCGCGGCGCGATAGGCCAGCGCCTGCGACAGGAGCTGCGTCGTCTTCATGTCGCGGCGCTTCCAGCGCATGTCATCGAGAAAAATTGCCCGCACCCCATCGCGCGCCGCTTCGCCGATCAGCTTCTTGGTGTCCGCATAGAGAAAGACCGTCGGCTCAAATTCATCAGGGCCGCCAAACTCGCGCATGCCATAGGCGCCGCCTGTAACCTGCAGATAGATCAGGCCTTCAGTCAGGTCATTGTACTCTATGAGGTCGCGATGAACCTTGGCCCAGTCGTCCGCGCTCAGCGGGTTCGGCAAGGCAATTCCCGTCAATGTGCGGTCGAGACGCGACATATGGCCCTCGAAATCGACAAGACGTCCGCCATAAACAGCCGTTACCTCATAGGCGGCATGGGCGAACAGGAAGCCCCGGTCAAAGGCCGAAACCTTAGCATCTGCGGCAGAACAGAAGGCACCGTTTAGATAGGCAGTCTGGCATATTGTCATTTTTGTCACGCTGTTGGGATTGCGATATTGTGCGGCGCAACAAAATCCTTGCATCCTTGCTGGCCAAAAGCCAAGGTGCCGCGACCCGGGGGCTTTGTGAAGACACGCAATAATCGTGCGCACGCTGCTCCCTGACGTGATTCTGGAGGATTGGTATTTCAATTATGGGCAGACAACAGAAAGACATTTACGAACTTGGCGAGATTCCGCCGGAGTTCCATGTGCCGAAACTCATGCATGCATGGGCCATCCGGCGTGAGCGCCACGGGCGCCCGTCATCCGCGATGCAGCTTGAGCAGGTTCCGGTACCCGAAATCGATTCCGACGAAGTGCTCGTCCTCGTGATGGCTGCCGGCGTGAACTATAATGGCATCTGGGCCGGTCTCGGCGAGCCGATTTCGCCCTTCGACATCCACAAGCAGCCCTACCACATTGCCGGCTCCGATGCCGCAGGCATCGTCTGGGCCGTGGGCCGCAAGGTGACCCGCGTAAAGCCCGGCGACGAAGTCGTCATCCACTGCAACCAGGATGATGGCGACGACGAAGAGTGCAATGGCGGCGACCCGATGTTCTCACCCAGCCAGCGCATCTGGGGTTATGAAACACCTGACGGTTCGTTCGCGCAGTTCTGCCGCGTTCAGGCACGCCAGTGCATGCCGCGTCCGAAACACCTGACCTGGGAAGAAAGCGCCTGCTACATGCTGACGCTTGCCACGGCTTACCGCATGCTGTTCGGCCACCGCCCGCACATCGTGAAGCCTGCTGATAACGTGCTCGTCTGGGGCGCCTCGGGCGGCCTTGGCAGCTTCGGCGTGCAGCTTTGTGCCGTCACCGGTGCAAACGCCATCGGCGTGGTCTCCAGTGATGACAAGAAGGAACATGTGCTCAGCCTCGGCGCCAAGGGCGTGCTCAACCGCAAGGACTTCAACTGCTGGGGCCAGCTGCCGACCGTCAACGGGCCTGAGTTCAACGACTATATGAAAGAGTCGCGCAAGTTCGGCAAAGCCATCTGGCAGTTTACGGACAAGAAGGATGTCGATATCGTGTTCGAACATCCGGGCGAAAGCACCTTCCCCGTCTCGGTCTTCTGCGTGAAACGCGGCGGCATGGTGGTCATCTGTGCCGGGACCACCGGCTTCAACCTGACCATGGATGCCCGCTTCCTGTGGATGCGCCAGAAGCGCGTACAGGGTAGCCACTTTGCTCACCTAAAGCAGGCTTCCGCAGCGAATGATCTCGTCATCAACCGGCGCATCGACCCCGGCATGTCGGAAGTCTTCTCCTGGGCCGACATTCCGGCCGCCCACGACAAGATGCTCGACAACAAGCACCTGCCCGGCAACATGGCCGTCCTCGTGACATCGCCAAAACCGGGCCTGCGCACCGTCGAAGACGTGCTGGAAGTCTCAGGACAGATCTAGGCACGCGTCGCCCTCAGGCGACAGCGAAAAGCAGAACATGATGGAACGGGACGCGCTGACAAACCCAACGCGCGTCCCCACTTCCCTCAGTATCCATCCAGCCTAGATAGACCCGTCCCTAAAGATCAATATATTGGTCCGTACATGCGGGTATCCATGTCTTCCGGATCCGAAATCAGAAGGTAGCCTGATGGGCTGGTTCTTCCAAACTGGACTTTTTTTGCCAGCATTGTCCCTAGCCCAACCTCAAAAAATTCCGGGCCCGAGAAAGTCGCATCAGGTGATGTGGCATCAAACATAATGCTAAACGCCATCGCTTCAGGTGATGTTTCAGCGAACACGACCAAGCTTGTACTGATACCGCCATTGAGATTGAGCAACAAAATGTCGGATGGAACACCCATCGTCCAGCTATAGGTCTGCTGTACGATATTTCGGTCCTCATCAAGGCCGACAAGTACAAGGCGATGGACGCCATTATGCTTCCCATCAGTAAACAAGAGCGCCATTCCGTAGTTCGAAGTGACAGCCGGCAGCGCGATTGATTTCACGAACCTCAAGGTCTCCGAGGTTCGTAGATCCAATGGCATCACCTCCCGGGTTTGATACTTTGGCGCATCAGGTCCAACCGGACTGTCCTCTTCGAAAAGATGAATTGTGTTTGTTTCAGTATCCAGTGCCAGGATGTCAGCGAGGAGGGGATTTCTGAACTCAGTGAAGCTCGATCCCTGAATCGGCGCGCCAATATTAAGCAGCGCGCAGAAAGACTCACTTGTGCCAACCTCCTGATACAAATCAAATGATACAGAGCGATCAGAAATCGACGGCGCGGGCTGAGAAAAAACACTTAAACCATTATGTCTCTGGCCAACCAGCACCATTCCACCCGCCTTGGGTTCAAAGATGGCACAGGGCGCTTCTATTTCACTCTCGCCCCTTTGAACGAACGCAGATGCTTCATCCGAGGAGGGCAAGATGATGTTGTCGCTCGAGAAAGTCCTCAGCCGATTGAGAGCTTCCTCAATCACGTAGAACTGTGGCTCTGCACGTAGTGGCGTCGTAAAACTTGTGGTCGCGAATTTCGCGGGCTGGCCAATACTCGCCGTTACTGGGGACACGTCATTGGTCGACAGATAGCCCGTATCGGTTTCAATGAACTGCCTTATGGAAATGCGCCCGCCTGGCTCGTCTGCTACAGCCAAAAACGAGTAATCTCCATAAAGATTATAATCGAATGAATCTTCTACCGTCCCGTTGAGTGTAAGGGACTGAACGAAAGGCACTTCCTTCTCCAGCCGTGGCAGCTGGTAAATGTTCGTGAAGTTCACGTCCACGCTTTTAACACTCGTATTTAGCCCGTCGCTGACTGTCAGTTCGAAAGTCGCAGTTTCCGTTTCCGTCAGTTCCGGCACGCGCAGGTTCTCGAGGATCTCGACGGTATCAACCGGGATATCCACCGCCGGGCCAGCCGTCTGCACCCAGGTGAATGTCAGCGGATCATTGTCCGCGTCAGTGGTGGCTGACGCGTCCAGGGTGAAGTACTGCCCCTCCTGCGGCGCATCGTCGTCCGCTGTCACCGTTACGCTCGGCGCGGCATTGCTCGGCGCTGGCGGCGGTGGTGATGGAGGGGGCGGAGGCGGCGGCGAGGGAGTTGGCGCAGGTGAAGGCGCTGGCGCGCTGGCAGTGCCGCCGCCTCCACCACCGCAGGCAACCAAGGCGAACAGGCTTGCGCCCAGCAACAGGCAGGCCAACGGCCTCGACGACGACTTCATGAAAACCCCTCAGGCAGCACCCAATTCATGTTCGTGTCGCGCACAACCGCAGGTGTCAATTTAATTTTTGTCGCCTCTGTTTCGCAACAAAATATACAGTTCACGCCTCGCGCGAATCCACCTCCATCACTTCCACTTACGCCCCCTCGTCCGGAACATTTGATGCAAGTCGCTGCCGCCGCAGCGGTAACCATGTGCGCTGCTGTTCTAGTGCGCAGAACAGCAGCTTTTCAGATCGGACAGCCGCTTTCCTTTGACAGCCGTGAGAAGGTTGCCTCCCCTGCACCAGCGCTTTTGCACACGGGAGGAATAAGATGGACATGACACGCCGGCTTGCCATGCAGGGTGCCCTCACAGCTGCTTCTGCCCTTCCCCTGGCGGCCTGCGCCACTGCCCAGGCGGCGCCTGCGGCGTCCGGCTCAATTGCACCAGACAATGAGGCCTACTGGTCGCGCATCGCGGCGCAGTATGACGTCACCGATGAGGTCACCAATCTCGAGAACGCCTATTGGGGCCTGATGGCCCGCCCTGTGCTCGAGGCCTATATCCGCAATACCGAGCGTGTGAACCGCGAGAACTCCTTCTATGCCCGCCGCAAATACAATGCCGACATGGTGCCAATTCATGCCCGTGTCGCCGCCCTGCTCGGCGCCAGTACGGATGAGATCGTGCTCACGCGCGGGGCCACCGAGGCGCTGCAGGGCCTGATCGGCGGCTATCGCGGCCTGAAGCCCGGCGACGCCGTCATGTATGCAGATCTAGACTACGATTCCATGCTGCCCGCGATGGATACACTGGCCGAGCACAATGGCTGCTCGGTCGTGCGTCTCGCCATTCCCGAACCCGTCACGCACGACGAACTGGTCTCCTTCTATACCAATGCCCTTACCGCCAATCCGCAGGTCCGCCTTCTCCTGCTCACGCATGTCAGCCACCGTACGGGCCTCGTCATGCCGATCCGCGAGATTGTCGCCATCGCGCGTGAACACGGTGTCGACTGCATTGTGGATGCGGCCCACTCCTGGGGGCAGCTGGACTTTAACGTGGACGACCTCGGCGCTGACTTTGTCGGCTTCAACATGCACAAATGGATCGGTGCGCCGCTCGGCATCGGCATCATGTACATTCGCAAGGGCAGGCTTGAATCGATCGCGTCCAGCATATCCGAACGTCCGGAAGGCACCGGGACGATCTTTGATCGCATCCATACGGGCACGACCAATTTCGCCGCCTCCCTCTCGGTGCCGGACGCGCTCGACTTTCACGAAATGGTTGGCCCCGCCAACAAGGCGGCACGCTTTGCCTACCTCCGCAATCTCTGGGTTTCCGAGATGCGCAGCGACCCGCGCCTTGAAATTCTCACGCCCGATGATCCGCGCCTGCATGCCGGCATCACATCAATCCGCATCAAGGGACGCACCAGCCTTGAAGACAATCTCGCCCTGGTCAAAACACTGCTCGACGATCACGGCATCTTCACTGTGCATCGCACAGGCGTCGCCAAGGGCTGCTGCGTCCGCGTGACGCCCAGTCTCTATAATACGCCTCAGGACAGCCTCAAACTTGTCGCGGCACTCAGGCTTGTTCTTCAGTCCTGAAGCAGGATGGCCCTGTCATGCGGCAGAGGCAACACTCACGAAGTGATCGATCTCTTCGTCCAGTGATGCTGGCGACGCGGTGCCTTCCAGAATGTGCTTTGCCTTCGCTTCAAGCCGGAAAGCTGCCTGCGATACCTCGACGAATCCCAGGCTGCCGGATGTTCCGGCAACCGAATGGGCGAGCGCCGCAATCGCTTTCGCGCGTTCGCCCGTTGCAGTGATTTTCAGCAGAGCCCCAAGCTTCCCCGGCAGCTCGCTGATATCCTTGCGGCAAAGCTCCTTCAGCGCAGCAATTTTTGCCTCCGCATCGGCAGCCTGTCCGGCGGCTTCGCTTGCCTGCCGCCTCAGCAGACGGTCGATCAAACCGTTCAGCCGCACCATGTCGACAGGCTTCGGGAAGTGCGCGTCCATGCCAGCAGCGCGGCACTCCTCGGCCTGGCTTGCCAGTGCGTTCGCGGTCAGCGCGACAATGGGCGTGCGGCTGACAGCGCCGGGCAGCTGGCGTATCCGGCGCGTTGCCGCCAGGCCATCCATCTCGGGCATCTGGACATCCATCAATATGAGGTCGAACACACGGCCCTCAAGAAGGGCAAGGATGGCATCCGGCGCCGAGGCGAAAGTCGTCACTTGGTGGCCCGTCTGGCTCAACCCGATCTCAAGCAGAGCGCGGTTCATCTCGACATCATCAACAACCATGATGCGGACGCCCACAGGAGCGCGGCGGTCCGCCTTGATATCAGGCGCGTCCGTGCGTCCGGTCCGGCGGTCCGGGATATAGGGCAAGGTCAGGATGGCATTGGTGCCCTCGCCTTCCTCGCTGACCAAGCTCAGCTCTCCCTCCATCAGGTTTGCCAGTGAGCGGCTGATGGACAGGCCAAGCCCGCTGCCGCCGAAGCGGCGCGTAATGGACGTGTCGGCTTGCGAAAACCCGGTAAAGACATGCTGCAACTTGTCTGCGGGAATTCCCGGGCCGGTATCGGCCACAATGATACAGAGCTTGCCGTGCCGCACGCGGGCGTCCAGCCGCACATGGCCAGCGTCGGTAAATTTCGCAGCATTCCCGACAATATTGGTGAGAATCTGCCGGACACGGGTCTCATCCCCGACGACCGCATCGGCAATATCCGGCGCAATCTCATATGAAAGCCTGACAGCCGGATTTGGCCGCGCGGCGCCAATGAGCGTGACCACGTCATCAATCACGCTGCGCAGGTCAAACGGCCGCTTCTCCACATCCAGTCGCCCCGCGTCGATCTTCGAAAAATCGAGAATATCATTGACGATCTCAAGCAGGGTACGGCCTGCCGACGATATGCGCTGCACATAGGTGAGCTGCTTATCCGTAAGGGCGGTCGTCTTCAGAATATCCGTAAACCCGAGTACGCCGTTCAGCGGGGTACGGATTTCATGGCTCATATTGGACAGGAAGTCCGTGCGGGCCTGCGTTGAAGCCTCGGCCTCAAGCCGCGCCTCGGCAAGCGCCTTCTCCCGCTCATGGCGTTCGCTAACATCGCGGAAGGTTGAAACGACTTCGACAGGCTTCCCGCTTTTGTCCCGAATGATCTGCGGACTACCTTCCAGCCAGGTGATCGACCCGTCGGCCAGTCTCACACGGTATTCACGCGGTTGGCTCCGGTCTGGCTCCTCCCCTGTAAACAGGGCACGCGTCAGGGCCGTCGCATAGTCCCGGTCTTCAGGAATCACGAAGTCTACCGTTCTCATGCCAATCGACTTTTCAGGATCCATGATGATCGCAGCGGACGGCGAAGCATAGTTGATGACCCCGTCCAGACCGAACTTCAGGACAATATCCGTCGAATACTCCGCCAAAAGACGGTATTGCTCTTCCTGCCTGGCAAGTTTTGCATAGAGTTCGTGTTCTGTGGTGATATCCTTGAACACGCCGAAGAGACGAACGACGGTTCCATCCTCGTCGACATGGCATTTTGCAATTGACATCACGCGACGCCTGACGCCGTCAGACCGGCGCACTAGTGTCGCCTCAAAGCTCCAGTCTTTGCCATTCGCCATATGGTTCTCGACTATTGCGCTTACGCGCTCGCGATCCCCATCGGCGAAGAATTCAATCGCGTCACCAAGCGCCGGATTGAAGGTGTCCGGCGTCACGCCGTGGATGCGATACACTTCAGGCGACCAGTAGACGGCGCCCGTCGCAGTCTCCAGCGTCCAGTGTCCGACCTGTGAAATCTGCTCGGCCATTTCCGCTTTTGCCAGAAGCATCTTTTCATTCGCAGCGCGCTTCGCCATGCGCCGCTCTGATGTCTGCAGGCTCTGGGTCAACCGGCGTCGTTCCGACACGGTTGCGCCCAGCGTCAGGGCCATGAAGGAATTCGCGGCCAGGAAGGTCTGCAGTATCAGCATATGGACCACGACATCGCCCTGCGTCAGGGCCGTGGGTCCCCTGCCGAACAGCGTAAAGATGACCGAAATGATCATCACGCCGGCCAGCGCAATGGCAGCGCCACGCACACCATGCCGCAGCGTGATGGGCACCAGCACCGCCGGCACAAAGAAGAGAAGCGGATACGTCGATTGGACAAACACGCCGACCGTGACGGCAATCACGAGGAGGAATTCCAGCGCTGATATGACCTTGACCGGCGCGCCCTCCCCTTCACCCTTGCGTGTCAAGGCCCAGACCAGCGGCGCAATCAGGATAAGTCCGAGGAAGTCGGCAAAGAACCACAAGGCGGCATCAAGCATCAGGAGCGGCGCACCGGTGAGCGCGAACCCGAGCACCGCAATTGTGGTCGATACTGCGCAGGCGATGGCAGAGGCGAGGATGAGCTTCATGATACCGGCCGGGCGCGCAAGATGATCGCGCGGTATCTCGTGCAGCATCAAGGCGACAATCAGTATTTCGAGGCTGTTCGCGACCGTCAGGAATACGCCGCGCAAGAGCGGATCGCCGACATAAACATTCGCCGCCATATAGCCGAGGATTATGCAGCCAAAAATGCTTGGCCAGCGCGACTTCTGCCACATGAGCACGACGACAAGCATGATGGCGTTTACAGGCCACACAGCCGAAACATCGCCCGATCCGCGCGTCAGCAAAATGGACGCAGCGGCGACTTCAAATGATCCAATCAGAATCAATAAATGCACCATGAGGGGGTTACGCAACACCGCATCCAGACGGTTACGAATCTCAAATGGTGTTCTTTTCACGTGTATCACTTTAGCTACCAACCTCATCCTGAGGTTCAGCGCTGAGTGTATTGCTTATAGGATTTACGATACCTTACTTGGTCTGAAGATGACGTCTTGTCCTGAGCGCCCTGCGCTTTGCCGACTTCAGAAACCAGCTCACCCCTGCAACATCGCGAAGATTTCATCCTTCAGGACCAGCCGCTTCTTGCGCAACTCGGTCTCATGCGTCTCGCTGGCTGGTTCAACACCGCTTTCATGGCGATGAATATGGCGGTTCACCTCATGATATTCATCGGCAAGGCGCGCGAAGTGCGGGTCGGACATTTTGAGTGTGTGGATTTTTTCCACTGCTTCGGGGAATTCCTCGGCGAGTTCGTGGGGCGTGTGGGACATGCTGATCTCCTTCGCATGAGAGGGCTGTTATTGCCCTCATACATTCAGATGGGCATGCACGCGTCACTCAGGGAGTCTGCGTATGTCGTCGCGTCTAACGCAGTTGATAATAGGTCGTGTAGCTTGAGGCGCCTTCCGTCTCGGCGAAGACGCGCTTGAGATCATCATAGCTCGCAAGGGCACATTCGCTATCGAGATCCAATGCATTCATCGTATCGATCGAGAGATCATCGCAATCAGGAAATTTCACGAAGAGACGATCGCTGACCAGATTGCCCATGGCGTAATTGTAGACATAGCCGCCATCGACGCTCTCTTCAGGCGTCGCGATCTGCATCAGGTATTCGCCTTGCCTGCCGTCGATCTTGCCGAAGACAAGCCAGACGTCTTCGTCCAGCCAATAGCCATAGCCATCCTGGCGAATGTCATATTCCTCGGTAATGCCGTTGTCTGTCGACGGGTCCCAGCGTGTCGGATCATCGCTGCTCTGGGCATAGGCGCCTGCAACTTCCGCGGTGCCCAAGGGCAGCACAACATCGCCGGGCGGGATGAGCGGCGTATAGGATCCAAAGGCGCAGGCTGCCGCCATGGCGCACAGCATGACTGCCAGAAGAGTTCTCAAACGCTTCATGTAACTCGTCCCCGCACACGTTCCACAGCAGAAGCTAACCCCCGCAGGGGCGCCAAGGCAATATGGGAATATGCCGGCCTCAGCCCTCGAAAGGGTCGCGCATCAGGATGACGTCTTCACGCTCGGGCGACGTCGAGACAAGCGCACAGGGCTTGCCGACAAGCTCTTCGAGCCGGCGAACATATTTCACCGCTTCCGCCGGCAGGTCAGCCCAGGAGCGCGCCCCGGCGGTCGAGCCTTTCCAGCCTTCAATCGTCTCATAGACCGGTTCGACATTGGCCTGATCGGTCAGGCCCGCCGGATAATGGTCGATTTCCTTGCCGTTGAGCTTGTAGGCCACGCAGACCTTGATCTCGTCAAAACCGTCCAGAACGTCGAGCTTGGTCAGGGCGAGGCCCGTCACGCCACTTGTCGCGCAGGCCTGGCGCACCATGACACTGTCGAACCAGCCGCAACGCCGCGCCCGGCCCGTGTTCACGCCAACTTCCTTGCCGATGCGGCCCAAGCGCTCGCCGATCTCGTCATTCAGTTCCGTCGGGAACGGGCCGGAGCCCACCCGGGTCGTATACGCTTTGGCGAGGCCCAGCACATAGGAAATCGCGCCCGGGCCCACGCCCGAACCCGCCGACGCATTGCCAGCGACGACATTGGATGAGGTCACGAAAGGGTATGTCCCGTGATCAACATCAAGCATCACGCCCTGTGCGCCCTCAAACAGGATGCGACGGCCGCGCCGGACCTGTTCGTCCAGCACTTTCCAGACGGGCTGCGCATAGGCGAGGATTTGCGGCGCAATCGCCAGCAGGTCTGCCTTCAGCTGCGCACCGTCCGGCTCTGGCAGGTCGAGGCCTGTGCGCAGGGGCCGATGGTGGGCCAGCAGGCGCTCTATCTTCATGTCGAGCGCAGCCGGATCAGCCAGGTCAGCCACGCGAATGGCACGGCGACCCACGCGGTCTTCATAGGCCGGCCCAATGCCGCGTTTTGTCGTGCCGATCTGGGCGGCGCCAAGGGCCCCTTCCCGCGCAGCGTCGATATCCTTGTGCCATGGCAGGATCAGCGAGGCATTGTCGGCGAGGATCAGATTCTCGGGCGTCACTTCGACGCCCTGCGCGCGAATGCCGTCGATCTCGTTCAGCATGTGCCAAGGATCAACCACGACACCATTGCCGATGACAGACAGCTTTCCGCCGCGCACGAGGCCCGAGGGCAGCAGCGCAAGCTTGAAGACCTTGCCGTCAATGACGAGCGTATGGCCGGCATTATGCCCGCCCTGAAACCGCACGACCACATCGGCCCGGCTCGACAGCCAGTCGACGATCTTGCCCTTGCCTTCATCGCCCCATTGGGCGCCTACGACGACGACACCTGACATATACTGCTCCCGTGTTCAGCCGCCGCGACAAGGGCAGGAATCTGCCCCGAAAAGCAAGGGGGCAGATGCCGCTTTCGGGCCTTTTGCCGCTACTTCACGAGTTCATAGTCCTTGAGGTCCACTTCGGCGACCGCATCGGCATAGGCGCGGGTATGGTCGCCCCAGTTCTGCGTGATCCGTCCATCACCGGTCTTGTACCAGCTGTTGCATGCCGGATCGGCCCATACAGTGGTGCCAAGACGCGCCTGAAGGTCCTTGTTGAAACTGTCTTGAGCGGCGCGTTTCGGTGCCATGGCTGTCGCACCGGCCTCGTCCAGCTTCGCAAGGGCCTTGATCGTGTATTCGACCTGGCGTTCCAGCATGAACGTAATCGAGTTATGCCCCAGATTTGTGTTCGGGCCATAGAGCACGAAGAAATTGGGGAATTCGGCCACGGTGATCCCGAGATAGGCTTCCGGACCGTCCGCCCAGGCCTGCTCGATCGACACGCCACCCTGCCCGACTACATCGACCGACCAGTGCCAACCGGTCGTCTCGAAACCTGTGGCAAAGACAAGCACGTCGTATTCATGCAGCTGGCCGTCCTTCGTGCGGATACCTTCCGGCACGATTTCGGCAATCCCGTCCGTAATCAGGTCGACATTATCGCGCATCAGGGCGGGGTAGAAATCGTCGGCAATCAGGATGCGCCGGCAACCGACCGGATAATCCGGCGTCAGCTTCTTGCGCAGCTCGGCATCCGGCACCTGCAGATTCAGGTGTTCCGTGGCCTGGTGGGTGAAGAAGGCGCGGCCTTCAGGGGTCCACTGGAAGGCCTGCCAGAAGAAATAGTCGGCGTTCTCATAGATGATCTTGCGGTTGATCGCGGCAAATTCCATCGCCTTTTCGGGCACCGTGAACATCAACGCGAGTTCCTCAGCCGGTATCTCGCGATCATTGCGCGGTACGACCCAGTTCGCCGAGCGCTGGAACACACCAAGGTTGGCGGCTTCAAGCGCAATCTGCGGGATGAGCTGGACCGCACTCGCGGCCGATCCCACGACGCCGACCCGCTTGCCCTTCATGTCGACTGAATGATCCCAGCTGGCAGAATGCATCTTCGCGCCGGCAAACGTGTCCATGCCGGGAATGTCGGGCCAGAATGGCCGGTTCAGCTGGCCGAGCGCGCCGATCACGGCATCTGCCTCGATGGTGCGGCCCTTGGCCGTCGTGACGATCCATTTGTGCGTATCTTCGTTCCAGACCGCAGACTCTGCACCTTCGTTCAGGTGCAGGTGCGGGCGCAGCTGGAAGCGGTCGGTCACTTCCTCGGCATATGCCTGGATCTCGGCTTGTTGCGGGTAAAGGCGCGTCCAGTGCATGGATTGCGCAAATGAGAGCTGGTAGAGCGCCACCTGCACGTCGCAGGCGCAGCCCGGATACGTATTGGCCGCCCAAGTACCGCCAACGCGGTCGCCCTGCTCCAGCAGCGTGAAACCGTAACCTGCCTCCTGCAGCTTGATCGCGGCCGTAATGCCGCCGAGCCCAGCGCCGATAACGACTACATGCTTGTCTGGCATTTATTCCTCCTGATTATATTTTCAGGAGAGAGTGTCAGGATCAGGTGCTAACGCAAGGGGTATCGCTACGCCAAGCGCCGCGTTTGCCTAGTTCCCCAACGCGTAACTCACACGGACGCCGATATTGTCGAGACCCTGATTCCGCCCGTTACCGAGAATCTGCCCGTGGCTGAGATGCTCGTACAGGACTTCCACGCCCCAGGTCTCATCGACCGCATATTTCAGGCCGAACGTGGTGCGGAAAAGATCGCGCGAACCGAGCAGAACATGTTTCTGCGTGAAGGTATCACCCCGTGGATCACCCTGCGGGAAAGGGCTCTCCAGCACGCCATCATGAATGACATAGCCCACGCTCGGCTCGAACGCCAAACGCTCGGTAAACGGGAAAGACCAGTGCAAGCCTGCCCCGCCAAAGCTCGTATCTCCCCTGAGGTTCAGGCTGCCCATCACATAAGGGCGCGGGCTCCACAGGACATCCAGAAAATCGGGGGACTTGAACAGCAACTCGCCGGTCAAGCTTTGCCCGCTTTCCTTGTTGGCATTGTTGCAGTCGGTGACGCAGATGTTCTCCTGCATGACGCCGAAGCGCACTTCATCCATGATGTCGGCGGCAGCCGTGCCTGCGATTGCAAGCACGGCTGTTAGGCTGAGAACAGCGCGGTGCATTAATGATAATCCCATTACAGTTTTGTGTCCTGAACAAGATGGTAAACACCAGCCCGTCAAGAGAGTTCCCTCAGCCTCTGCCGCGCACCCAGCGCAGCGTCACTTCTGCAACGCGCTGACCGAACTGCTCTGCGGTTTCAAGGTCGAAACGATCTGGAGTCTCGTCGGCTGGCTTGTCAGTCAGGGACTGCGTACCAAGGCCCATTGTGAAGCTGGCACGGTTGTGAACCGCGTTGATATCCTTGGTCGACGCATTGTAGCCCGGCATCATGCCGGTGCCGACCCAGATCATGCCCTGCTGGGCGGCAAGCGTCGCCATCTGCACCAGCGTCGTGCCCTTGTCGCCGTAAAGCGAGCCGGAATTGGTAAAGCCGGCCGCGATCTTGTCTTTCCAGGCGTGCGAAAACCACGGCTTGGAGGTGGCATCCTGGAACTGCTTAAACCCGGCTGAGGCCGAGCCCATATAGGTTGGCGCGCCGAAGATGATGGCATCTGCCGCCGCCAGCTCGTCCCAGGGACCGGATTCCGGGCTGGTCAGGTCGTCCGTCTTGTACAGAGTGACCTCTGCGCCATCTGCGCTGGCAGCACCGATACGGACATGCTCTGCCACCTTGGCGGTGTGGCCATAGCCGGAATGATAAACGATTGCGATTTTTGCCATGAGAGGCTCCTGTCTTGTCTGAAGCCGGATACGTAAGGGCGGGCCGCCTCCTCAGCAGCCCGCCCTGTCAGCATAAGATTTATTCAGGCCGTGAAGGCCTAGAATGTCAGCACTTTCGCATAGCGGACCTGCGGCAGCTTCTCGAGTTTGTCCATCAGGGCATCGGCTGGAACAGAATCGATGCCGATCAGGGCAATCGCCTCGCCGCCCGCTTCCGTACGGCCGAGGTGGAAGGTCGCGATATTGACCTTGGCCTCGCCCAGCATCTGGCCGAGCGCACCGATGAAGCCCGGCTTGTCGAGATTGTTCACATAGAGCGTGAACGGCGAGAAATCGCCTTCCAGCGCCATGCCCTTGATCTCCACGATGCGCGGCTGTCCGGCAATGACGGTGCCAGCCAGCGTGCGCCAGCCGCCTTCAGTCGCGTTCTTCGTGGCCTTGGTCTTCACTTTCACGCGGATCAGGCTGTCATAGACAGGGCTGACGTCGGTCTTGGTCTCGGTCAGCTTGACGCCGCTATCGGCGAGGATCGCCGGAGCCGACACCATGTTCACGTCACCGCGCGAGGCACGCAGCAGGCCAGCAAGCAGCGCCGCCGTCAACGGCTTGCGGTTGAGGTCAGCGACCTCGCCCTCATACTCGATGACGACTTCATCATAGCCGAAGTCCGAGATTTGACCGGCAAACGAACCGAGCTTTTCGGCAAGGCCAGCGAACGGCTTGATGCGCGGGGCTTCTTCCGCCGTGATGGACGGCATATTGAGCGCGTTGGTGACAGCGCCGGACAGGAGATAGTCCGACATCTGTTCAGCCACCTGAAGCGCCACATTTTCCTGTGCTTCGTTTGTCGCAGCGCCAAGGTGCGGCGTCGCAATGAAGTTCTTCTTGCCGAAAAGCACGTTCTCCTTGGCAGGCTCGACCGCGAACACGTCGAACGCTGCGCCAGCCAAATGGCCGCTTTCAAGCAACTCGGCGACAGCCTCTTCGTCCACCAGGCCGCCACGGGCACAGTTGACGATGATGAGGCCTTTCTTGGTCTTGGCCAGGTTCTCGCGTGACAGCACGTTGCGCGTCTGATCCGTCAGCGGAACGTGCAGCGTGATCACGTCAGCGCGCTTCAGCAGCTCTTCCAGTTCCACTTTCTCGACGCCCAGCTCAACGGCGCGCTCGTCCGTCAGGAACGGGTCATAGGCGACGACCCGCATCTTTAGGCCAATCGCGCGTTCAGCGACACGGCTGCCAATGTTGCCGCAGCCGATCAGGCCGAGTGTCTTGTAGCTGACCTCTATGCCCATATAACCGGACTTCGGCCATTTGCCGTCTTGCGTTTCTGCATTGGCCGCCGGGATCTGGCGTGCAGCCGCAAACATCATGGCGATGGCATGCTCTGCCGTCGTGATGGCATTGCCGAACGGCGTGTTCATCACCACGACGCCCTTGGCGGTTGCCGCCTTGATGTCGATATTGTCGACGCCAATACCGGCCCGGCCGATAACTTTCAGGTTCGTCGCGGCGGCCATGACGTCTGCGTTCGGCTTGCAGGCGGAGCGGACGACGAGACCGTCATATTCAGGAATTTCAGCGATCAGCTGTTCGGTGTTCAGGCCGGTTTTGGTGACCGTTTCGATGCCACGTGCGTGGAAGATTTCGACGGCGGCGGGGGAGAGCGTATCTCCGATAAGGACTTTGGGCATTTGGATGTTCCTTGGGGTAGTGTCATCCCGGACGCCTCAGGCGATCCGGGACCTTGTGCATGTTAAGGAGACGGGTCCCGGAGCCGCCATTGGCGGTTCCGGGTAACAGGCGCTACAGGCTCGCGGCTTCTTCCGCGAAGGCCCAATCGAGCCAAGGCGTCAGCGCGGCAACGTTCGACGGCTCAACCGAGCCACCGCACCAGATACGCAGTCCCGGAGGGGCCTTTGCGTAACCGGCAGCGTCGAAGCAGGCGTTTTCCTTTTCGAGGCGCTTCATCATGCGCTTCACGAAATCACGCTGGCCATCCTCGTCGAGGCCCGCAACACGCGGATCGACGATCTTGAACGTCACGCCGGTGTTCGAACGCACGGATGCGTCAGGGCAGAGGAAATCGACCCAGTCGGTCTTCGCCACCCAGTCGGTGAGGATACCAAGGCTCTCGTTCGAGCGCGCCTCAAGGGCCTTCCAGCCACCGAGGCTTTCACACCAGTCGAGCGCCTGCAGGAAGTCTTCCACACACAGCATGGAGGGCGTGTTGATCGTCGCGCCTTCAAACAGCGCTTCGTCCAGCTTGCCCCCCTTGGTCATGCGGAAGAGTTTCGGCAGGGCGCGGTCCGGCGTATAGCTTTCAAGGCGGGCAACAGCGCGCGGGCTCAGCACCAGCATGCCGTGTGCGGCTTCACCGCCGAGGCATTTCTGCCAGCTATAGGTCACGACATCGAGCTTGGCCCATTCAATGTCCTGCGCGAAGGCAGCCGAGGTCGCATCGCAGATCACGACGCGGTCAGGGTTTGGCTTGATCCAGTCGGCGTTCGGCACGCGCACACCGGATGTGGTGCCATTCCATGTGAAGATGATGTCGGCATCGTCGCGCGCCTTGGTGAAATCAGGCAGCGCGCCATAGTCTGCGCCATATGTCTTGCAGTCAGGCAGCTTCAGCTGCTTGGTCGCATCCGTCACCCAGTCCTGGCCAAAGCTTTCCCAGGCGAACACGTCGACAGGCTTGGCGCCAAGCATCGACCACATGCACATCTCGACAGCGCCCGTATCGGAGGCTGGCACGATGGCCACGCGGTAATCGTCAGGAATGCCAAGCAGCGCCTTGGAACGGTCGATTGCGGCCTTCAGCTTCTTCTTCGCATCACCGGAGCGGTGCGAGCGGCCAAGGACGGCAGTTTCGAGTTTTTCGAGGGAAAATCCGGGACGCTTAGCGGTCGGGCCGGAAGAAAAATGCGGGCATGCTGGAAGCACGCCGGGTTTGGCGGTCGTCGTCATCTGTTTTACTCCTATCCTCACAGATAGGCTGCATGCCGTTGGGGGCATGTGGCCCGCCGCGTCATTCGCATGTTTCATATGGGCTTGCAAATGACATTCTTGCATACGTCCCGTGACGGTGGTTCATTTGCCGCATGAGCATGACCATCCAGCCTCTCACCGGCACACTCGGCGCAGTCATCCACGGCGCAGACCTGACCAAGGACCTGTCGAATGCGGAATTCGACGCGATCCATCAGGCGTTTCTTGACCACAAGGTCATCGTCCTGCGGGGCCAGAACGGCCTGACGCCGGACAGGCAAAAGGCCTTTGCCCGCCGTTTCGGCACGCTGAACATCCACCCCTACGTGAAGGGCATGGATGGCCATCCGGAACTGCTGGAAATCATCAAGGAACCCGAGGAGAAGACCAATTTCGGCGGCGGCTGGCATTCCGACATGAGCTTCCTCGAAGAACCTGCCCTCGGCTCGATCCTGCATGCACTGGAAGTTCCGCCCTATGGCGGTGACACGCTCTTCGCCGACCAGCAGGCGGCCTATGACCGCCTCTCCCCTGGCCTACAGAAGACGCTGGGTGGCATGACTGCGATCCATACGGCCAGCAAGGAATATGGCGCCGATGGCTATTCCGCCGCCGTGCGCCAGTCGATGGATGCCAAAGCGGCCCCGGAAGCCCCCGAATACGAACACCCCGTCATCCGGACCCACCCGGAAACCGGCCGCAAGGGCCTCTTCATCAACCCCGCCTTCACGCTGCGCTTTGCCGGCTGGAGCCGAAAGGAAAGCCGTCCCCTGCTGAACTACCTGTTCGATGTCTCAAAGGAGGAGCGCAACACCTGCCGCGTCCAATGGCAGGCAGGCGACGTGACCATGTGGGACAATCGCTGCGTCTGGCACTATGCCCTCAACGACTATCACGGCCACCGCCGCCACATGCGCCGCGCAACCGTCGATGGCGACAGGCCGCGCTAGGCCAGCGCCGCGAGCAGTCCCCACGCAATCAGCGCCTGCCCGCCGAAATAGAGCCCCCACACCGCGAGCGATGACAGCGTGCCCGCAGGCACGTCCGCTGGCTTCCTGAACAGCTGCAGCGACAGAATCACATCCGACGCGATGAACATGAGCGCGCCCAGCGTCACCGGCCACAGCACGGGCGGCAGGTTCAGCGCCGCAACGCCCATCATCAGAATAACGCCGGTATAGGCGAAGACGGGCATGCGCATTTCGCCCAGCGATGGCGACAGCCAGCGCAGGAACGCCGCCCCGCCGAAAACGAGCACAATCTGCGCCACCAGCACGAGCAATGTCCGGTCATCCGCTCCGAGGCCCCAGAACAGGATCACATAAGCGACATGCGCCAGGAAGAAGGCCGCCATGCCCGGCTTCAGCCAGGCCTCGCCTTTCAGCGCCAGGAAGAGGTCCCCCAGCGAGCTAAACGCCAGCGCCGCCACCAGCAACAATGGCCCGCCAGCCAGAAAGGCCCACAGCGCCAGCAAGGCGGTCGATCCGGTCTTTATCACAAGGCCGGGCAGGCTCTTTTCGCGATAGCAAAAGCCCGCGCCATAAAGCGCGCCAAGCGCCAAGGCGCCGTAGAATGAGATGTCGCCCCCCGTCATGCGGGCTCAATCAGCCTGCTTGATCGGCTCCGGCAGTCGCAGCACGCGCCGCGCCGCCTTGCGGTGGCTTTCCTTTACATACATGCCCACCACGCTGAGTGCTGTCGCCAGCACGGTCGCATCATCTGTAAAGCCAAGCCCCACGATCACATCAGGCAGCGCGTCAGCGGGCATGACGAAATAGGCCACGGCTGCAAACAGGATAGCCTTTGCCTTCACAGGCGTGAGCGGGTCACGGGCAGCATAATAGGCCGCCACAAGGTCGTCGGCGAAGGGCACGCGGCTGAGAACGCGCATCACTTTGGGCAGCACGCCGCGCGCGAGGCGCTCGTTGCGCTCGATCGTCTTCGGCAGATAAGTGCCGTTACGGCCCTTTACGGTATTTATAATTTCCGCTGCGTCAGTCATTGCGTCCTCCTCAGACCATTATAGACACATCCCGGTCTGACGAAAACCAGGGAGGGCAGTGCCCCATGAAACTAGATTCCAGCATTTCCGCCGTCATTACCGGTGGCGCATCCGGCCTCGGCGCCGCGACAGCCAAGCAACTTGCCTCCTATGGCGTCAAGGTTGCCCTGTTCGATCTCAACGCCGAAAAAGGCGAAGCCCTTGCAAAAGAGCTTGGCGGCGTTTTCTGCGAAGTCAACGTCACCGACGACGCATCCGTTGATGCCGGCTTCGCCAAGTCGCGCGCCGCCATCGGCCAGGAGCGTATCCTCATCAACTGCGCCGGCACAGGCAATGCCATCAAGACGGCCAGCCGCGACAAGAATACGGGCGAAGTGAGCCACTTCCCGCTCGATAAGTTCAACATGATCATCCAGATCAACCTCGTCGGCACGTTCCGCTGCATCGCCAAGTCGGCTGCCGGCATGATGACGCTCGACCCGATCGACGGCGAGCGCGGCGCAATCGTCAACACCGCTTCGGTTGCTGCTGAAGACGGTCAGATCGGCCAAGCTGCCTATTCCGCCTCCAAAGGCGGCGTTGTCGGCATGACCCTGCCAATCGCCCGCGACCTCAGCCGCGAATTCATTCGCGTCAACACGATCCTGCCAGGCATCTTCAACACGCCGCTTCTGGCCGCTGCGCCAGAGCCCGTGAAACAAGCCCTCGGCGCGCAGGTTCCGCACCCTGCCCGTCTCGGCAACCCGGAAGAGTATGCGTCGCTGGCCACCGAAATGTGCCGCAACGCCTATTTCAACGGTGAAGACGTCCGCCTCGACGGCGCCATCCGCATGGCCCCGCGCTGAACCATTCGGCACGGCAATAGAATTGAGCCCGTCCGGAGCAATCCGGGCGGGCTTTTCTTTTGCCGCAGCGCCACATCAAAAAGCCCGCTCGGGCATGAGCGGGCTTTCCTCATCAGGGCAGCTGAACGGGAAGCTGTAACTGCCCCGAACCTGTCCTTACTGGCCTTTGCGTTCCTTCACGCCTTCTTCGTCGGCGGCGGCGCGGTCAACATCGTCGAACACGATCTCGGCCTCTTCGCCCTTGCCATAGGCACGGGATTTCTTGGCCAGCGCAGACATCGAGTCCTGCATCCGGCCCTGGCCGACAGCCATGGTCTTGGAGGCACTCATGCCCACGGCATCAGCATCGCCGAAGCTCGCAAACTCCGCGCCGAGGAACACAACTTCCCAGCCATTGGCCTTGGCCCGGTCCAGCGCCGCCTTGGCGCCGTCGCGGGTGATTTCCTTTGACGAATTCTCATGGCCATCCGTCATTATCACGATAACGGCCTTTTCCGGCTTGTCGGCTTCGGCCAGCGAGATGACGCGGCCGATGGCATCGAACAGTGGGGTCATGCCGCGTGGATTGGCTTCGTCATTGGTGACATCGGTCCATTTTTCGGCGGGCACATCCTTGCGCAGCACGTCGAACTGGAGGGATTCCTGATAATCAAACACGGCGAGTGTCACGGCGGTCTTGATGTCCTTGCCCTCGATCTCGCCTTCATCGGCCTCGCCGACGCTCTTGGCATAGGCATTCACCGAACCAAGCGCCTCGTCCCAGATGCCGCTCATCGAGCCCGTCCGGTCAAGGAGAATATAGGAGTGAACCGACTCGCCTGAAGTGACCGGTTTCGGTGCTGGCACCTTGGCGGCGGCAGGCAGGACCATGGCGAGGCTGATGCCGGTCATGGCAAGTGTAATGAGTGTGGATTTCATAGGGGCGTCCCTTCCCTGTTGCATCGGCTCCCCAGCCTTTGATGCTTGGCAAGGTCACACGGGATTGGGGCGCACCTGTGGCCATGCTGCGTTCAAGCCAAGAAAAAGCCCGCCTTTTAAGGGGCGGGCTTGTTCATCTACCGTTCACTGACGGGTCATGCGAATTGTGGCGCAATCTTCAGGTTTTTGACCCAGCCGATCTTTTCGAAGGCCAGCAGGATCGTGCCATTATAATCGACAATCCGGTTCCAGACGCCCTTGCGTGGACGGTGCAGCGCGCTGATCGGCGCATCATGATGGTGATCGTGGAAGGCTTCGCCGCCGGTCAGCAGGGCCATCAGGTGGTCTGCCCAGATCGGCGTCTTCAGGTGGCCGAGCACGTTGATGCCATATACGGTGGCGTGGAACTGGATGGCGCGGCCGATGACGACGCTCGCATGGATCAGCGCGGTCAACACCAGCGATCCGCCGCTCGCCCAGACGATGAGATAGATCGCCGCCGGAATGAACAGGTGCAACACAAGGCTGATCTCATTGTAGAAGCGGTCCATCCAGACAATGACCGGCTGGCCCTTCAGCCACATGGCAATCGGACGATCGGTGTCTTTCTTGTCGCGCCACAGGATCCAGCCGACCCAGGCCCAGCGCTTGGACTCAAACGGGTTGTGCGGGTCGCCCGGGCCATCGGCAAAGCGATGGTGCTGCGAGTGATAGTTCACCCAGTCCTTCACATTGCCCTGCATGGCGAGGATCAGGTTCAGCATGGTCAGGAATTGCGCGGGTGCCTTCAGCTCGCCTGCGCGATGCTGGAGAATACGGTGCAGTGGCCCAATGCCGGCATTACACATGAAAACCGAGAACGCGATCACACCAAAGGCCAGCGGCAGGTACCACCAGTGAAAGGTCAGCTCGCTTACCGCGAAACCGAGCACCACCATCGTGATGAACAGGCCAAGGCCAAGGGCCGGATAGCCGAAAGCCGAAAAGAAGCTCGGAACATCAAACGTCTTCCAAGTCTTCGGAATGGCCAGCGAGCGAGGTGTCATGGGCGTAGTCTCCAATTGGCCGGCGGGCCAGTCTGCTTTCTGCAAGCCATTCTCAGGCAGGTCCAATTAACACATACTTAAGACCCCGCGCCAGCGCTGGTGAGGATAAATTGTCAGCCCTGACGGACCTGTGATCAAAGGGGTGACGCCGCGCGCCGGATTCGGATAAATGTCTGCAGACACGGGGTCTGTATCCAGAGATCGGGGAAGGTGAGCGATATGCAGGAAGGACGCCGCCTCAATGCGATCGAGCGCCTCGTTTCCCTTGGCATCAATCCTGAAGACAGCCAGGATGAGACCACGCTTGCAATTCCATGCTCCCTTTCTGCTGATTGCAAGGACGCAGGCGACCGCCCGCTTCGCATCAATTTTCAGGACGGCTCGTTCAAGTGTACAAGTTGCGGTGAGCATGGAGACCTCGAAGATCTGGTCATCGCCTTCGAGTCCAGCGGCGTTCCGTCCAAGGCCGTCGTACACAATGCCGAATTCCATGAAGTGACCCGCGCCGAACCCCACGCCACCAAGACCGCCCTCACGCCGCGCCTCGAAATCCAACCGGAACCACGACTGAAGCCCCAACGAACGGTCACGGAAGTCCCTCCCCGCCCGCATCGAAACCTCGGCGAACGCATTATCATCACCCTGCTTGCCCTCATCTTCCTCGGCGCGGGCCTCAGCGCGGCGGCCCTGTCAGGCTTTGCCAATTACCAGGCCTTTTCCAGCTCAGTGACGGATCCTATACAGGCCGGAATCTGGGGCTGGACGGGCGTTATCGCCGCCGTGATCTCGTTTGGCGGCTTCACCTTCTTCTACTGGCACACAGCCAACAAGCGCATGAAGGAAGGCGTTCGCGCCCTCCTCTTCGCAATTGCCGGTGCCGGCACCAGCATTCTAGGGACGCAGATGTACATCGCGGCCAACAACCAGGCCTCACAGGCCGAGGTATCTACAGCCGGATCAAACCGCGCGCTTCTGGAACAGCAATTGGCCGACTGGCGCGTTCAGCTCTCCGGCATTCCTCCGGAAACGCGCTCTGTTGAGGGCCTTGAAGCCTATATTTCGGAAGTGGAGCGCGTCGGCCGCACCGAGCAGAAACCCTATCGCGATGCCCAAAACGAACTGGGGCTCGCCCGCCGCCGGGATGACCTGCAGGCCAAAATCGAAGCGGCCAACGCAGAGCTGCTAGGTATAGGCAGTGGCGATATACTGATTGAAACGCAGGCTCGCGCGTCCATCCCGAGCTGGTTCTTTGCGGCGATGCTGGAACTCTTCTCAAGTCAGGGCACAAGCATCGGCCTCGTGGCCCTGCTCATCCTCTATGCCCGCCGCCGTGAAGCGCCCATGGCCGACTAGGCCAGCATTGCTGTGCCGACCACGCTAAATGCGGCTACGCTCAAGCCCAGCGCCAGCAGCATCAACAGTCCGTCGCGGGCAAAGATCGCAAGTCCGATCATGGTAATTGCCAGGCCAGGCGCCGCGACCGCAAACGGCACCATTTCAAGCGGGATCAAGGTAAAGCCCAGCAACATGACCACTCCGGCAGCGATCTGGCGTGCAGGCTGGCTTATGGCCCATGAGAGGCGATTGCTGACCCAGGAATCAATCTCGCTCAGCAAACCTTTTGATTTCTTGTGTGCCTTGCGCACCTTCTTCTTGGAAACCGAGAAGTGCTCGATTGTATCCGGCACCCAGGGATGCGTGCTGCCGACCATCATCTGGAAAGCAAACAGAATCAGAACCATTCCGATAAGCAGCGGCAGGCCCGGTATCGCGCCAAGTGGCGGCAAAACGATCAGGAGGCCAAGGATCGTGAAGATCGGCCCGAAGGTGCGATCCTCCCAGAGATCGAGCAGGTCTCCGAAAGAGACCTCGTCGCCGGGCGCATTTTCCGCCGCCTGTTCAAGAATATTTTCGAGAGGATGCTTAGTGGCCATATCCTCCCTATGCTACCGGAGCGATAAGGTTCCTTTTTATATTTCTCGCCCTTAAGGCGATGCGGGCCTCTCGGCAGATATAGTCAACCTGCCGGTTGCAACTGGCCAAGCCGCGCCTCCCGCAATGCCTTACGGCGCACCTTGCCCGCATCGTCGCGCAGGGGCTCCCGGACCCACTCAACAGACCGGGGAATCTTGTAGCGCACCAGGCGTTCGGCAAGATGGGTCATCAGGGCCGCCTCGTTCGGCTCACCGTCCGGAAAATCGACAATTGCGTGCAGGAGGGCACCGAGGTCTTCATCCGGCAGGCCAATGACGGCGGAGGAGCGCACGCCCGGAAAGGCGTCCAGCGCGGCCTCCACTTCAGCCGGATAGATATTGGCACCGCCCGAAAGAACCATGTCTGAAAGGCGATCCGACAAATAGAGGAAGCCGTCGGCATCCATCCAGCCCAAATCGCCAAGACTTTCCCAGCCGCCTTCGATGATCTTGGCTTCCGCGCCGAGGTATTCATAGGTCGTTCCCGGCCCGGCCAGTGGCCGCATATAGACCTCGCCTACCTCACCGGCTGGCAGCGTTTGGCCGTCTTCGCCGACAATCTTCATTTCGCAGGTCTCGACGGGCCGCCCGACCGAGCCGCGATGGTTCAGCCAATCGGTGCCCTGGATCGTGGTCGACCCTTGCCCTTCCGTGCCGCCATAAAGCTCCCAGATCACTTCCGGTCCCAGCCATTCTATGAAGGCTTCTTTCAGCCAGGGCGGGCACGGCGCCGCGAGGTGCCAGATGGTTTTCAGGCTGGAGAGATCGTATCCGTTGCGGACCTCTTCCGGCAGCGCCCAGATACGGCGCATCATGGTCGGCACGAAATAGGCTATATCAACACCCATCGTCTGGATGCGCTCAAGCACCTGTTCGGCATCAAAGCGCGTCGTGATCACAACCGTGCAGCCCTTGAACAGGGCAATGAACGCCCAGAGAAAGGGCCCGTTATGATAGAGCGGACCGGGAATGAGCATCGTGCCCTGAATAGAGATTTCGAGATGCTCCATCTCCGGGTCCCAGGCTGCTGGCAGCTTGGACACGATCAGTTTTGGCCGCCCAGTCGAACCACCAGACGTCATCGCCTTGATCGAGCTGGCCGTGCGCTCCGGCAGCGGCGCGTCCGATAGGGACGCAGCCGGCTCGAAGCCCTTGGTCAGGCAAGGCACCGGCGCATATTCCCCCGCCTCGACACCAACCACCAGCGTCGGCTGGCCAAGTTCGATGATCTGGTCGCGCTCGAATTTCGGCAGCTTGGCCGATATGGGCTGCGGCGTGGCGCCAGCCTTCCAGACAGCGATGCAGGATTCCATGAACTCGCAGCCATTCGGCAGCGCAATCGTAACGAAGTCATCCGGTTTGACACCCAAGGCCTCATAGGCCCGTGCCAGCCGGTTGGTGCGCGCTTCAAGCTCGGCCCATGTGCGCGTGTCGCCGAGATGATCGAGTGCCACCCGGTCTGGCTGGACAGCGGCCCAATGCGCCACGATGCGTGAAAGGGAAATGATTGCCATGGGTTTCCTGCCTTGAATGGTGTTCTTGATGGGGGCGCATGCATCGTGCGCCAGCCTCGCGTTAGCAAACGTGCCACATCTCTTCAGGGGCGTCATCAGGAACCTCCGGTCAACACGGCCGGCCCCAACGGCACGCACGACAAAAGCAACAGCACCACTGGTCAAGGCCAGCGCATTTGCTATCAGGCGGCATGATTAGCCAAGATGTAGACTTTACCACCGCCCTCCAGCACGCCATCGACACGAAGACCAAACCAGTCGGTGCCCTCGGCCGCATGGAGACGCTCGCCGCCCGGATCGCGCGTATCCAGAGAACGCTGAAACCTTCTGCCGAAACCTGCCAGCTGACCATTTTTGCTGCCGACCATGGCATGGCCACCGCCGGGGTCTCCTCCTTTCCGCAGGACGTGACCCGCCAGATGGTCGCAAACTTCCTGTCCGGGGGCGCCGCCGCCAATGTCTTCGCGCGTAGCCTTGGCGCAGATATCCGCATTGTCGACAGCGGCGTGGTGGGCGAACCGGTTGCCCACCCGAACCTGGTCTCGCGCCGCATCGCCGCTGGTACAGCCAATGCGCTGGAAGGCCCCGCCATGACAGAGGCGCAAATGGGCGCCGCGATCGCCACCGGCCGCGCGCTCGGCGCCGAAAAGACCCATGATGTCGCCTGTTTCGGAGAGATGGGCATCGGCAACACATCTGCCTCCAGCCTCGTCGCCGCCAAGGTGCTTGGCCTGCCGGTCGAAGAGATCACCGGACGCGGAACCGGCCTCGACGACGCAGGGCTTGCGCGCAAGCGGGCGCTGCTCAGCGCCGCAGCGGCACGCACCGACGCACGCCTCACTGCACGGGTCGCGCTGATGGAATATGGCGGCTTTGAAATCGCCATGATGGCCGGCGCCATGATGGGCGCGGCGCGCGCCGGCACCATCGTGATTGTCGACGGCTTCATCGCCAGTGTCGCGGCCCTTTGCGCCCGCGCGCTGATGCCCGGCACAGCCGACTCGTTTATCTATGCGCACCGCTCTGCCGAGGCCGGGCATGCCCGGGTACTTGAAGCGCTGGAAGCCGAGCCCCTGCTCGATCTCGGCATGCGCCTTGGCGAGGGCACGGGCGCCCTGCTCGCCTGGCCGCTGGTCAAGTCTGCCGCCGCCATGCTGCGCGAGATGGCAAGTTTTGAAAGTGCCCGCGTCAGCGGCCCTGCATGAAGGACCAGGTCGCGTCATTCCTGCTGGCCGTGCAGTTCCTGACGCGCCTGCCCATACCGGGCTGGTTAGCCTATACAGAAGCGCGCATGGCCGGGTCTGCCGCCTATTATCCACTCGTGGGCGTGCTCGTCGGCGCCCTGTGCAGCGCAGTGTTCTGGGGCGCATCCCTGCTCTTCCCTCCGCTCGTCAGTATCATTCTCGCCATCGCGGCCGGATTGCTCCTCACTGGCGCCTTCCATGAGGATGGCCTGGCCGACACATTCGACGGCATCGGCGGCGGGCACACACGCGAGAGCGCGCTGGAGATCATGCGCGACAGCCGCCTCGGCACCTATGGCACGCTGGCGCTTGTCGCGGCGCTCGGTCTTAAGGCCGCGATACTCACCGACCTGCCGTCACACCTGCTTCTCTATGCCTTCCCCGCGGCGCATGGCTTGTCGCGCCTGTCGAGCGTCATCACGATCGCCACCAGCCGTTATGTGCGCACGGAGGGCACGGGCAAGCCTGTGTCGCAGGGCATATCCCTGCCGGGCCTCCTGATCGCAGGCATCACGGCCGCAGCCATCCTGCTCACATGGATTTACCTCCTGCCAGCCGCGCCCATGCTGCTTGGCCTAGCGGGCCTCACCATCGGCCATGTCGCGATGCGCGCCTTCTTCGAGTTCAAGCTGAACGGCTATACGGGCGACACGCTGGGGGCCGTGCAACAGGCGAGCGAGATCGGCTTCTATCTCGGACTGCTGGCATGGCTCTGACCCTTCTGCGACATACGACGCCCGCCATCGCATCCGGTGTCTGCTATGGCATGACCGACCTCGATGTGGCGGAGACATTTGCTGAGGAGGCCAGGGCCGTTCTCAATGCCCTTCCCCCGCCTGACCGGATTTTCTCGAGCCCACTGACCCGATGCCGGAAATTGGCCGAGCATATCGCGCAGAGCCACGCCTTGCCCCTCACCGTCGACGAACGCCTGCGCGAAATGGATTTCGGCACATGGGAGGGCCTTCCCTGGGCAGAGATACCCCGCGGCGAGCTTGACCTCTGGGCCGAAGACTTCCTGCATGCCCGGCCGCATGGCGGCGAAAGCGTGGCCATGCTGACCGCGCGCGTTCGTGCAGCGCTGGCCGAATGGCACAGTCACCAAGGCCATGCCTTGATTGTCACCCACGCGGGCGTCATCAAGGCCGCGCTGGCCACCGAGGCAACGTCCCAAGGCTACAACACAACCATCGGCTTCGGCCGTTTTGTCACCCTGACCCAATCCTTGCGAGGAACCTCTGCATGACCACTGACCCGACGCATACGGAAAAAATGAAGGCTCTGCAGACCGAGCAGAAGAAGAAAACCTCCGAAGCGCGCGATCCGGGTCGCGGCCTCATCCTCGTCCACACAGGCAATGGCAAGGGCAAGTCGAGCTCGGCCTTCGGTGTCATCATCCGGGCGCTCGGCTGGGGCCACAAGGTGGGCGTCGTTCAGTTCATCAAGGGCAAGTGGATTACCGGCGAGCGCCAGTTCTTCGCGAAGTTCGCTGATCAGGTCAGCTGGCACACGATGGGCGAAGGCTTCACCTGGGACACGCAGGACAAGGACCGCGACATCGCCGCAGCCGAAGCGGCCTTTGCGCGGGCCTGCGAGATGACGCGAAGCGGCGACTATGACCTTGTCGTGCTCGACGAGATCAATATCGCCCTGCGCTATGACTATCTCGATGTGCAGGCCGTGATCGACGGTTTGAAGGCACGGTCAGAGCGTACCAGCGTCATCCTCACAGGCCGCGATGCTAGGCCGGAACTTATGGATTATGCTGATCTCGTCAGCGAAATGACCGAAGTGAAGCATCCCTTCAAGGCAGGCATCAAGGCCCAGCGCGGTCTCGATTTCTGATCCGGCCGGCGCGTCCTGCAGCGCGCATTTCTGTTGACAGCGTTTCGCCCTTGCAGCAACAGACGACGCAGATGGTGCTCCCCTAACCGGGGGCTAAGAGGGAAGCCGGTTTAAATCCGGCGCTGTACCCGCAACTGTCAGCCAGGAGCTGATGGCCAAACTTGCCACTGGGGCTTTTGCCCTGGGAAGGCCGGCCTGAAGTGATGATCGGTGAGCCAGGAGACCTGCCATCGCGTCGTTCGTCCGAGAACCGGGAAAAGTTCTCAGTGGGCGGGTAGGCTTAAACGCCGGTCCTTTGTGACGACAATCGTAAATTTGGCCTGGCCGCCCGGCTGCTTCGCGCAGTGGGCCAGCATGTCGTTGTGAAATGTACCCTCCTCGCGGGCGGCAAGGGTGCAGAGGAATAAAATATGTCTTTCAAGACTGCCCTTCTGGGCATGACCATCCTTGCTATGGCGGCGCCAGCAATGGCGCAAATAAACGTCATCGAGGAAACCACACTCTCCACGATCATCGTCTCCGGCTCCCGCCTCGACCAGACAGCGACCGAGATCGGCTCCAGTGTTTCGATCATCAGCGCCGAGACCATTGAGAAACTCGGCTTCGATTTTGCCATAGACGCGGTTGCAGCCGCGCCCGGCGTAACGATCAACCAGAACGGCGCTTTCGGGGGCACGGCAAGTGTCCGTATCCGCGGCGCATCCAGCGACCAAACGCTCGTCCTGATGGACGGTGTACCGATCAATGACCCATCCGGAACAGGCGGTGGCTACAACTTCGCCTATCTCGACACCGAGAACATCGAACGCATCGAAGTGCTGAAAGGCCCGCAATCCACACTCTGGGGCAGCGACGCCATCGGCGGCGTGGTCTCGATCATCACGAAACGTCCGGAAACAGGCCTCGGCGGCAGCGCGTTCGGCGAATACGGATCGTTCAACACGTTCCGTGGCGGCGCCTCCATAAGCGGGGCCGACGAGACGGGCGATTTCCGCCTCGCCGCGACCGGCATGACCACCGACGGTATTTCCAAGGCCGATGAAGCCAATGGCAATACCGAGGATGACGGCTATGATTCCACCACGCTGTCGGCCCGCGGCGGCCTGAACCTTCCCAGCAAGATCCGCCTTGATGGCACACTGCTCTACAGCGATGCGACGAGCGAATATGACAGCTATTCCGGCGGCGCGCAGGGCAGCATCGCCGACGGCGACGAGTCCACGGAAACGGATTCGCTCACGGGTAATCTGTCACTGAAAGTGCCGCTGTTCGACGACAGGCTCGAGAACCTGTTCGTGGTCGGCTATTCTGATATTACGCGCACAAACTTCACCGACGGCGCGGAAAGCTATTATGCAGAAGGCGACCGGGCGCTCTATCGCTATCAGGGTACGTTCACCGTCAACGCCGCCAATAAGCTCGCCTTTGGGGCCGAACGCGAAGACACGACGGCCAATGATTTGGACTCCTCCATAGACAGCCTGTTCGCCCTCTATGAGTACAAGCCGGTCGAGAAGCTGACGCTGACAGGTGGCCTGCGCCTCGATGATCACGACACGTTCGGATCGGAAACCACAGGCCGCGTGGCCGCAGCATACAACGCAACAGACACGGTCATCTTCCGGGCGAGCTGGGGCCAGGGCTTCAAGGCGCCGACCATCTTCCAGTCGACCTATGTCTGCTCCTTCTGCGGCCTGACGGAGCCGAACGCGAACCTGAAACCGGAAACGTCCGAAGCCTATGACGTGGGCGTGGACTGGCTGTCACCGGACGGCCGTGCGCAGGCCGGTATCGCCGTGTTCCATCAGGAAACGGAGAACATGATCGATTTCTCCTACACGGCCGGATACGACAACATCGCCTTCGTGACATCCGAAGGCCTCGAACTGACCGGTGGCTACCAGTTCACCAACTGGCTCGGCGTCTCGGCCAATTATGCCTATATCGACGCCGAGGATGGCAACGGTAATGCCCTCGTCCGCATGCCGGAACATAGCGGCGACGTCACGGTCTCTCTTGACCCAGAAGGCCCGCTCTCCGGCGCGGTTCTCATTCGCTACAATGGCGAGGAGCCCAATTCCAGCGGTGGCACGCTGGACAGCTGGACACGGGTCGACCTCACAGGCCGCTATGACCTGACAGATAGTGTCGAACTCTTCGCGCGTGTCGAGAACCTGTTCGACGAACAGTACCAGCAGATTCTCGGCTACGGCACACCCGGCCTGTCCGGCAGTGTCGGCGTGAGATTGCGTTACTAGAGGAAGCGGCGTGTCGAGACTGACGATCCTTTTCCTGGCCGGACTGCTGGCCGCCTGCGGTGGTCCTCCCACACCGCCGGCGGCTGATACGGCACGTCCGGTCCGGATCGTCAGTCTCGACTATTGCGCTGATCAGTACGTCCTCGAATTCCTTGATCGCGACCGTATCCTGGCCGTCTCGCCGAATGCGGAAAAGGATTTCTCCTATAGGCGCGATGCCGCCAAAGGCCTGCGCACCGTCCGTCCAATTGCGGAAGATGTGATCCTGCTGAAACCAGACCTCGTCGTGCGGTCCTATGGCGGCGGACCCGATGCCGCGCATTTCTTCGAACGCGCAGGAATTCCGGTGCTGGATGTCGGCTGGGCGTCCGACCTGCCCGGCGTGCTCGCCAATGTGCAGCGCATCGCCGACGGCCTTGGCGAACATGATCGCGGCGCCGCCCTCGTCGCCGAAACGCAGGCCCGGCTCGACCACCTCGCCAAGCGCAGCAGCGGCAAGAGCGCGCTCTACATGACCCCCGCCGGCGTCACCAGCGGGCCTGGCTCGCTCGTGCACGAAATGATCGTCGCCGCTGGCTTGGAAAATTTCCAGCAACAACCCGGCTGGCGGTCCCTTCCCCTTGAACGTCTCGCCTATGAAGCGCCGGAGGTTATCGCCGCCGCCTTCTTTAGCGACCGCACCAATCATCCCGACGCCTGGAGCCCGATGAACCACCCTGTCGCCCGCGATCAGCTGGCCGAGCGCACCGTCGTTTCGCTTGAAGGCGCGTGGACCTCCTGCAATGGCTGGTTCCTGATCGACGCGATTGAGGCTCTGGCCGAAGGGAGCGACCAATGAAACCCAATGTCTGGCTCCTCCCCGCGCTGGTGGCAGCGTCCATTCTGGCCCTCTTCGCCGCCTGCCTGCTCGGCTCGACGCCGATGTCGGCCGAGCGTGTACTGGCCGCTTTCTTCGGTGGCGGCGATGCAGGTGACCGGCTCGTGATCTGGCAGATCCGCCTGCCCCGTGCCCTCGCGGCCTATATGGTGGGCGCATCGCTCGGCATCAGCGGCGCAGCGTTGCAGGGCCTCTTGCGCAACCCGCTGGCCGAACCCGGCGTGCTCGGCGTCTCGGCCACGGCATCCCTCGCAGCCACATTCTCCCTCTATTACGGCCTGGTCGCGCTCTCGCCCTGGATCCTGCCGCTCTCTGCCATCTTCGGCGCACTGGCCGCCACTGGCCTCATCACGCTCGCCGCCATCCGTACTCGCTCAGTCGTCACGCTCATCCTGATCGGCGTTGGACTCTCAAGCTTTGCGGGGGCCGCCATGAGCCTGCTTATGAACCTCGCACCAAATCCCTTCTCGCTTGCCGACATGATCAACTGGATGCTTGGCTCGGTCGCCAATCGCAGTTTCCGCGAGATCGGCCTCGCCGCCCCCTTCATACTGGTTGGCGCAGCCATCCTGCTCGCCTCGCGGCGCGGCCTCTCGGCCCTCACGCTCGGCGAGGAAGCCGCCAGCGGCGTGGGCCTCAACCTGCGGACCCAACGTATCCTGACCGTTCTCGGCGCCGGACTCGCGACCGGCGGCTCGGTCGCCCTCGCAGGCGCCATCGGCTTTGTCGGCATTGTTGCCCCGCACGTGATACGGCCCTTTGTCGGGCATGATCCGGCACGCTCGCTGGTGCCCTCCGCCCTGTTTGCAGGCCTCATCCTCGTACTGGCCGATATCGGCGTGCGGATCATTCCGACATCCAACGAACTGAAGCTTGGCGTGGTGGCAGCCCTTATCGGGGCGCCCGCCTTCGTCTGGATCGCGATGCAGAGGCGGACCGGCAATGACTGATTTCACCGTCACAGACCTGACCGTCAAAGCCGGCCGCACCACACTTGTGGAAGGCGCCGGCTTCTCGCTTGTGCCCGGCGAACTGGTCGCCCTGCTCGGCCCCAATGGCGCCGGCAAGACCAGCCTGCTGCGCGCCTCGCTCGGCCTTGAGAAACGCACCTCCGGCACCGCATCCCTCAATGGCGATGATTGCACCACCCTCTCCCCCATGGAACGGGCGCGCCGCGTGGCTTACCTGCCCCAGCAACGCCCCCTCGCCTGGCCCAATGCGGTGCGGGACGTCGTCGCGCTAGGCCGGTTTGCCTATGGCGCCGCACCCGGTCGCCTCAGCCAGCCAGACGCCGACGCCGTGGATCGCGCGATGGAAACCTGCGACCTCGCCGCGCTCGCGCACCGCTCCGCCGACACATTGTCAGGCGGCGAACTCGCCCGCGTTCACTGCGCCCGCGCCTTCGCCGCGGAAGCACCCCTGCTAATCGCCGACGAGCCTGTCGCCGCGCTCGATCCGCGCCACCAGTTCCGCATCATGGATATCATCCAGTCCTATGTCGCCCGCGGCGGTGGCGCCCTCGTCGTCCTCCACGACATCTCCCTCGCGGCGCGCTACGCCAGCCGCCTCATCTGGATGAAGGATGGCCGCATCGTCGCCGACGGCCCGCCCGCCGAAACTCTCACTGCCGAACGCCTCTCGGAAATCTATGGGGTCCGCGCCCATGTCCATGGCACGCGGGTCCATATCGAGGGCGCCGCATGACGGCGCGGGCACTCATGCTGCAAGGCACGGGATCGGATGTCGGCAAGTCCGTCCTCACCGCCGCACTCTGCCGCATTGCCCGCCGTCGCGGCCTCAGCGTGGCGCCGTTCAAGCCGCAGAACATGTCGAACAATGCGGCCGCCTGCCCCGGCGGCGGCGAGATTGGCCGCGCACAGGCGCTGCAGGCGCTCGCAGCAGGCATCGCACCGCACACGGATTTCAACCCCGTCCTGCTGAAGCCAGAGACAGACCGCCGGTCGCAGATCGTCGTACATGGCAGGGCCGTGCAGACAATGGACGCGGCCTATTACATGTCGCATCGCGGCGAACTGCTCGGCGCAGTGATGGAGAGCTTTGACCGGCTCACCAGCCAGTATGATCTCGTCCTCGTCGAAGGCGCCGGCAGCCCGGCCGAGATCAACCTGCGCGATCATGACATTGCCAATATGGGCTTTGCCCGCCGCGCCGGTGTGCCAGTCTGCCTGATTGGCGATATCGAGCGCGGCGGCGTCATTGCCAGCCTCGTCGGGACAAAAACGGTGATCGATCCCGCCGATGCCGAGATGATCCGGTGCTTTCTCGTCAACAAGTTTCGCGGCGATCCGCGCCTCTTCGATGATGGTGTCGTCAGCATTGAACAGATGACAGGCTGGCCTTGTTTTGGCGTCATCCCCTGGTTGCCCGCGATCACACAGCTTCCCGCTGAAGACGCAGTTATCCTTGACGAACCCATGGCCGGCTCCGGCAAGGGCCTGCGTATTGCCGCGCCGATGCTGTCCCGCATGGCCAATTTCGATGATGCCGATCCCCTGCGTATAGAACCGAATATCGATTTCCACTGGGTGACGCCTGGCCGCCCCATACCGCGCGATACCGATGTGATCGTGCTCTTCGGCACCAAGTCCACAATCGGAGACCTCGCCTTCCTGCGCGCGCAAGGCTGGGACCATGACATCCATGCCCATGTCCGCAATGGCGGCCGGCTTATCGGCATTTGTGGTGGCTACCAGATGCTCGGCAAACGGATCATCGATCCGGCAGGCGTCGACGGCGTCGCAGGCGAAGCCGAAGGGCTGGGGCTGCTCGATGTCGAGACGCGCATGATTGCCCACAAGCAGGTGAACGAAGTGCAAGGCCGTTGCGCCTTGAGCGATGCGGCGGTCGCCGGTTACGAGATCCATGCCGGCATCACGCACGGGCCTGACACGGAGCGCCCGATGTTCACCCTGCAGGGCAAGGCTGAAGGCGCTCGCAGTGCGGATGGACGCATCGAAGGCACATATCTGCACGGCGCTTTCGCGCAGGACGGTTTTCGCCGCAGCTGGATTACGCGTTCCGGCGGACAGGCCGCTTTCGCGCTTAGCTATGGCGCCGAGGTGATCCGCGCGCTGGACGCGCTGGCCGACGGGGTGGAAGCCGCCGTGGACATAGACAGGCTCTTCGCCGAGGCGCGGGCACCCGGCTGGCGCCCCGCTTCGGTATGAGTGCGGCCAGCCTGATGTTTGCGGCGTGGGCAGTCGAAGCGCTGTTTGGCTGGCCCAGCTGGCTCTACCGTTTGATCCGGCATCCGGTGGTTTGGTTGGGCGCCGGGGTGCGCGGTCTTGAGCAGCTCCTAAATCGCACAACCTGGCCGCACGTTGCACGCTATGTGTCGGGGGCAGTGGCATCGCTGTTGGCTATCTGTGCTGCAACTGGCCTCGCCTTTGCCATCTCGCTTGCATTGCCCGAAACGCCCCTCGGCTGGGCAATCGAGGCCCTGCTCGCTTCCAGCCTCATCGCGTCGCGCAGCCTCTATGCCCATGTCGCCGCCGTCGCCCGCCCACTCTCCGCCCATGACATCGCAAGCGCCCGCACCGCCGTCTCGCAAATAGTCGGCCGCGATCCTGCACAGCTTGATGAAGCAGGTGTCGCTCGCGCCGCGCTCGAAAGCCTCGCCGAAAACGCCTCGGACGGCGTCACCGCTCCCCTCTTCTGGGGCGCCCTGTTCGGACTGCCCGGCCTCGCCGCCTACAAGGCCGTCAACACGCTCGACTCCATGATCGGCCACCGGAATGAGCGTTACGGCGCTTTCGGTGGGTTTGCCGCCCGGCTGGACGATGTGGCGAATCTCATCCCCGCGCGCCTGTCAGGCTTCGCCTTCGCAGCCGTGTCCGGAGGCACATCTTCCCTGCGCACCATGTTGCATGACGCCCACCGCCACCGCTCGCCCAATGCCGGCTGGCCCGAAGCCGCCATGGCTGGCGCGCTCGGCGTGCGCCTCTCCGGGCCCCGCATCTATGGTGACCGGACGAGCGCGGAACCATGGCTCAACACCGCCGCGCCCGATCCATCGCCCGATACACTCAAGCGCGGCCTAAGCCTCTATGTCCGCGCAATGGTCCTGCTCGCTGCCCTTCTCGCAGGCATGGCACTGGCAAGGAGCGTCGCATGACGGACGACCTCCTCCATGGCGGCGCGCTGGATCGTATGCAAATCGCCTACCCGAACGCACCGACACCGTGGATTGATCTCTCCACCGGCATCAATCCCTGGCCCTATCCCGTGGGCGTCCTGCCCCCTTCAGCCTGGCAGCACCTGCCCACTGCCGCCGCCATGCAAGCCTGCCGCGCCGCCATGGCCCATGCCATCGGTGCGCCAGAATCTGCCGTCCTTCTGGCACCGGGCAGCGAATTGCTGATCCGGCTGCTGCCCACCATCATCGCGCCGCGCACCGTCGCCCTCGCGTCCCCCACCTATGGCGACCATGCCCGCGCATGGCGGGCGAGCGGCGCGGACGTGACCGAAATAACCGATCCGCTGGCAGAAGCAGGCAAGGTCGATGCGCTGGTCCTCTGTAACCCCAACAATCCCGACGGAGCGACCCTTGAACGATCACACCTGGAATATGCGCTCACCCGGCAAGCCGCCCGCAACGGCTGGCTCATCGTGGATGAAGCCTATGCAGATATCTCCCCCGCCCTCAGCCTCGCCCCCTTCGCCGGCGCCGAGAGCCTCATCATCCTGCGCTCATTCGGGAAGTTCTTCGGCCTCGCCGGACTGCGCCTAGGCGCCCTGCTCGGCCCGCCTGCCCTTCTGGATGCCATGTCCCAAAGACTCGGCGTCTGGCCCGTTTCCGGCCCGGCGCTCACGATCGGCACGCAGGCTTATGGTGACGGCCTTTGGCAGGCCGAAACGCGTGACCGCCTCGCCGCGGCCCGCCGCCGTCTCGATACAATTCTGCTGGATGCTGGCCTCTGGCTGGTCGGCGGAACGGATCTCTTCCGCCTTGCTAAGACAGACCAAGCACCGCAGCTATGGCATCGGCTCGCCGAGGCTGGCATCTATGTCCGCCGGTTCGGCTATGCGCCTGATCTCCTCCGAATTGGCCTTCCCGCCAATACCGCCGGCGAACACCGCCTCGCAGCCGCGCTTAGCCCTTGAGCCGCAGCGGCAGGCCCGCCGCGACAAATTCCACCACGTCACACGCCGCCGCCACGCGCTGGTTCAGCCGCCCCTGCGCATCGCGGAAGGCTCGGCCCAGCGGCGTCTCCGGCACGAGGCCAAGACCCACTTCGTTCGACACAAGGATCACCTCGCCCTTATAGCGCCCCAGACAGGCGCAGAGCGCAATGGTTTCCGCCTCCACGTCGCGCCCGTGATGCATGAGATTGGAGAGCCACAGCGTCAGGCAATCGACCAGCACGACAGGCGCTTCAGCAGCCTCCAGCGCATGCACCAGGTCTAGCGGCGCCTCCACCGTGCACCAGCCTGCGCCGCGATCGGCTTTATGGCGTGCGATCCGCGCTTCCATTTCTTCATCCAGCGCTTCAGCCGTGGCGATATAGACTCGAGGTTCCCCCGCCGCCTCCGCCAATGCCTGCGCCCGCGTACTCTTGCCCGAACGCGCCCCTCCCAGAATGAATGTCGCTGTCATGGGAGGGCTTTAGCGCAGTGAGGACTGCAGCTCCAGTGGCGTCGGAAAAAGGGGTGTTTTACCGCTCAGATTCAGTTGGTGTTGTGAGAACCGTACTCTGTGCGTTCACCCGAACGATGGAGCACGCGCACAACTCGCCGGAAACCGTCGCCAAGTTTCTGGCCGTTACTTCTTTCGCAGCCTGACGCCAGGCGCCTCTCCGTTTGTGAACTCGACTCCTGCCTGCCCAAATGCGCTGGTGATCGCGTTCAGCGTCGACACCTTGGTCGCGTCGAGAGTTCCATTCATTCTTTCAAGCCGCTTGATCGTTTCAACAGACAACTCTGCTCTTTCTGCGAGGTCGGACTGGCTCCAATTCAATAACGCTCGGGCGGCTCGCAGCTGGGCAGATATCATGATTGCACTTTTTGTGTCTTAAATTACACTTTTTATGTTGACACCTTCGAGCAGTTGAATTACCCAAAGAGTGCAATTGATTGAGTATCAGATTCTCCACGCGCGGGCTACTTGCCGCGTGATTGTCGACTCGTCTGCGGAGCTGCCATGAGGAACACATCGTATTCCGCTCAGAGGGCCACCGAGTCCTCAAACCTGCTGGACGTTATAGCTGAGTGGATCAGCCTTCATAATCAGCGCGTCGCGAAGATACATGAGTGGCAACGCCTCGAGACGCAGCTTTTCACGCAAGCCAAACAAAGCGGAATTGCTATTGAGGCATCCTTCGAGTCAGGCCGGCCAGAAGCCAAGGTTATGAAAGCACTGGACGAGCAAATAGAGGACCTTGCACAGCAGACCGACGACCTAGCTGCGAAAATCCTTTCGCAGCCTGTCGGATCGTTAGCTGAAGCGGCCGCCAAAATTGAAGTGGCCTTGAGGCTTCAAGGAACCGAGGACTGGCAACCCTACGCGCTGGAACTGGTCGAAGATGGGCTTGATGCTCTCCGAAAAAGTCTGGGGTGAACGTAAGAACCACACTCTAACGTGCGCTGTTCCGACACAGAGCAGGACACACCTACAAGGACATCGCCATCGGCTTAGCACACAAGCAATAGAAGGAGTGGATTAGGGCTATTCTGACCGTACACCGAGTTCTTGCTCCGTCTGATCTAGCAATGCCAATTGGCTCTAATGGGCGAAACAGCTGCAGTTGGGTTTCCGACGCTGGTCTGCTCCGTAGGCCAAGGATTGTCGCCTCGATGTTCCCTTGGTCATCGACGTGAACACCGCGCACGGGCTGGATTAACTCACCGGACTGCGCGCGCTGATGCGCGCGTTTGGCGTCTATTGTCTCACCGACCAAATGAAGAGCCATGGAATTATCTAGCATATCAGATGCGCGTTAATTCCGCCGAGATCGAGATGCCTGCCTGTCGCTTCGGTATGCGACAGAGCATCATGACCGCGCCGATCGGCTGGATTGATAGCGCAAGATTTGCGCGGATGGCCGCGTTACGACTCGTTTCTACGCGGCGCCACTAACCAGCAAAGCCGACTATTCCCGACAACAACCGATCACTTTTGCTGGGCAGGTGCTGGGTGGCAAAGAAAGCAGCCCCAAAATAGTAGGGGTCAAACTTTTATGACGTTGTTTTTAAGTGGAAAAATGGTTGGCAGCACAAGGTTCGGACTTGTGACCCCTACGATGTCACCGCGTCCCAGTGGCGAACGGCAAATTCGGGGAAAAGATCAATCGTAGCTGACGCGGAGGCCGGCCGGAGATCGCCCAACGGCGACATTCGGCACTATTTTTCTAATGATTGCTCTTGGTCAGGAAAAGGCATTCAGTGTAATCTGCAAAGCTCATTATGGGGCCGTTGAAGTAATTAAAGCTACCGGATCAATCAAAAGAGTTTCCGACTTCAACTGTATCTCCCGTTTGTGCAGCGGCGCGTATAATGCCTGAAGGTATGATGAAGAGATCGGTTTCATCGATACCAGGAAGTGACGTGTTTCCTGGATCCCGATCATAGACCCGAACCAGCGCGAGATCAGGGTATCCGTCGCCGTCGCCGTCGCTAATGTCAGTGCCTGCGTTCTCGAATACGAATCTGGTGCGCCCATATGATGTTGTGGCCAAGCTAATTATATCGACGGGAGGACCATCAATCCTAACTGCGGAACCACGTGGTAACGCACTCAATCCGTCATTCAGTGATCCCGTCTGTTGGTCCGCCAAGTCCAGTATTTCGGGGAAGCCGTCATTGAAGAGGTCACCGGCGATCAATAGAGCGATGGGCCGATTACTTGTATTTCCATCTGTATAAAGTGAATTCGTCAAGACTAGGTCTTGAGAAGGACCACCTATCATATCACTTACCGCGAAAGCGTCGTTCACAAGCTGCCCACGTCTTGCACTCATACGGATTACGGTACCGCCACTGCCTGGAAAGTCGGCTAGATCAAGCACGCCGTTTGGTGCATTTACGAGCGCCGCGCCAGATACGATATAGGCATCGAATGCGCGACCGCGTGAGCCTGGATCATTATTGTTGCGTACGAGAAGTACGATGTCGGCAAAACCGTCTTCGTTAAAGTCCGCTACATCTGCAAGGAACGGTTGGGCAAAATCTGAAGGAACAGTGATCCGCAAGCGCTCCGGGCTGATAAACGATTCAACAGGTGTGCTGCCGGCTGGACGTGCCATCAAAGCCGCGCCCGATACTATCTCAATGACTGTGCCCTCGGGGCCGGGTGTCACATTTGGAGTGACCGGTTGATTGCCCCGCAGTCCGATGTTTACGACAAAGTCGTCAACTCCATCGCCTGTAACATCAACTTTGCCTGCACTCCTGTAAGCTTGGGGTATTGCGTATGCCTTGTTGGCAACAAACTCTGCTTCAGAGAAGGTCAATGTTCGGGCTGAAGGACTTGCTCCCAAAACACTGGGGAACAAACTGCCGGAAGCACTACTCCGCATTCCTATACCATCAAAAATGGAGAAACTGGCTTCAACTGAAATTTCAGCGGTAGCAGACGGAGTGCGGTCTTCGATGACTTCAGAGATACCGTCTCCATTAAAGTCGCCAACAGGAACAAACGCCTCCAAACCGCCAATTACCTGACTTTGCGTAGATCGAACGCCCATAGGCAGCTTGGTATCTGCAAGATCCAGCGTGCCCGTTCCAATCAATATATCTTGGTAGGTATCCGGGAAAATAACAGCCGTGTCGCGATTGAACTGCACCGCTGGTGAGTTGTCGAATTCATATCCAGTCATGGAAAGATAGGTCGACGCGGTCGTGCCGTTGAGCGTTTGACCCGTTGTAAACGAGAGACGCGGTGGAAACCGACCTGCATCATCAGCAATTATTGCCAGTGCGCTGCGAGCGCCTGCTCCTGGCGCATAAAGCGCTGACAGCTCAGCCTCTATTGGCCCTTCGGTCGTAAGGGCCGCCCGTGAAATAATAACGCCTGCAAGCTCTGAACCGACCGGCGCATTCTCAGGCGTATCCGATGTTACGACAATATCGGGAAGACTGTCAGCATTTAGGTCTGGCGAGGGGTAGACGCCGTTAGCATCTGAGATACGGAAGATGCCGTCATTTGCGATATCGGTCACTGTAACTGTAAAAGCAAATGTCGAGGAGTTTACATTATCGCTAGCGACCGCTTCTAACATGTAGACATTATCATGGTCAGCATCGCGAGGGTCTTCAAAATCCAAGTTTGAAAGCACGATGATACGCGGCCCTACATCATCGAATGATAAACCAAAAAACTGCGCGTCTGGCCCTTGAATGCTATAATTGATTACATCGCCATCAGCATCGGTTGCTGAAATGCGCGCGACAAATTTTGTAATACCTTCGAACACGGTTGACGTCGTTGAGACAGTTACCGAGGGAGCGACGTTAATAGCGACAGGTGGCGATGTGGGCTGAGGCGATGGACCGCCTCCGGAACATGCCGCTAGCGTCACTAACGGCACTGTAATCATCAAATATTTTATCAAAATTATCTCCTGTAGGGACGGAAATTTTAGCAGATGTTGGTATTTAAAGGGCTAGTCCATTTCACCCTTTATTTGCGAAAAATGCCGTAACACACGCAAATGAAACCTCAACAACCTTCGCTTATATGTAGAAAACACTCTTTCCTCGTAATCAGATGGCGATCTCGCATACCGTATCGTATTTTAGAGGCGTGAGTTGCCTTTAGGGGATGGATGCTAACGTGCCCGACAAGACCGTATCTCCCTACAAATTCCGCGCTCGATGGAGTTGTTTGCTCAGTCTACTCAGATGCCGGAAGTGGACATTGGCATTCTACCTGCGAACGACAGGAATGGGCCAAAGACGTGAGTAAGTCATGCCGAATCCGGCGACTCGAATACCCCCGTTCCCTGCCCTTGCCTTAGTGCTCACATGGTAGCTTGCGTAAGCGCATTAAACCGCCAAGAGAGGGCAATCGTTGGCATGCATCGGCTGGAGGGCGGTTTCGTCCAATGGCGGCCTAGCCAGACGATCACAGATGGTTACGGAGCCTCAACCGGGGCGCCAGTGGGGCACGGTCATTTTTGGCGTTTCCCGATAAGGCGTTAGAGCCTTGTTTCCTTTGGTGCACCCGGAGCGATTCGAACGCCCGACCCCCAGATTCGTAGTCTGGTGCTCTATCCAGCTGAGCTACGGGTGCCCCCATAAGGAAGGCGGACACATACAGGCAGGTTTCGCAGCTTGCAAGCCTGCCTGACACGGGTTTTCACGGAAAACTGCACTCAGGGCTGCGGCGCAGCGATCTGCAGTCCCGTAACGCCGGAAATCCAGTCTGCATAAGCCGCGACACGGGTATAGATTCCGGGGCTTTCCGGACGGCCGCAGCCGAGGCCCCAGCTGACAATGCCGACCTGGACCGGGGGGCCATCATAGTCGCGATAAACCAATGGACCGCCACTATCGCCCTGGCAGGAATCCGTCGTGCCGGCGCCGGCGCAGATCTGGCTGTCCGGACTGATGGCGATATCCGTATATATCTCAGACAGCCCATAGCGGTCGACGAGGCTGTCGATCTGCTGCCGGCAGGCCTCTGTCTCGACAAAAGGAACATAACCTTCCTGAAGGCGCATCTTGGGGGCGCTGAGCTGACGGCCAGTCTGGCTGAAGGCCTGCTCGCTGGGCCCGTCTTCCTCCGTGCGGCCATATCCGGCAACCACGAGGGGTGGGCCGTCGAGATTATCCTCTGGTGGCCCCGCCGTCAGGCCGTCCACAAGGGCGACGGGACCTACCCAGGGACTTTCGAGGCGCAGCAGGGCGATATCATTGCCGGCTTCGGGCATTTCAGGCTTGTATTCCGGGTGAACTACAATGGCGCTTAGCGGGAACACGGTTCCGGCCCCCCGCCTGCGCAAATCGGACGCGCCAATGGCGAGACTCAAAACACCAAACCTGACGAGTTCGCCATCGTCGGCGCGTGCATATTGATAGGCACGGCCGGCTGTCTCAATGCGCGCGTCTTCAACGCAATGGGCGGCCGTGAGGGCCCATTCGGACGAAATCATCGTGGCGCCACACTCATGGAACAGCGAATGGCCCAGAACGGTCTGCAGCGAGGCCATGCCCGGCCAGTCATCTGCGCGGGCATCGCGTCCTGCAATAATCTGTGCAGATGCAGCGGCGGTCGTAACGGCGCAAGCGCACGCCAGCAACGCAAAGCGCCTGACGAACGCGCGATATGCCAACCTCAGCATGATGCTTTGACCTCGCTAGAGGCGATTATTCTACGCCTCTCGGCAGTGCACAACAAGGGCGCGGACAAGGCCCGTCAGAGTGCCGCCGGGGTTGCCGAGCGCGCGATTCCGGTCGTCCTGGCGATCCAGTCAGCATAGGCCGAGACGCGCATATAGACGCCCGGGCTGCCCTCGCGGCCACAGCCGAGGCCCCAGCTGACCACGCCAACCTGGACCGGTCCGTTGCCACCATTACCGCGCTGGACCAGCGGTCCGCCACTGTCGCCCTGGCAGCTATCGGAATAGCTTGCGCCGGCGCACATCTGGGTCTCGGACGAGACGCTGACACCGGCATAGTCTTCCTGCAGGCCATATTGGGTGATCAGGCCATCAAGGTCTGTCTTGCATTCCTGCGGGGTGATCTTGGGGAGGTAGGCCTCCTGCAACACCATCATCGGCGCGCTGAGATGGCGCCCGGTGCGGCTGACGGCTTCCTGCCCGGTGGCCTGTTCGCCGGTCTTGCCATAGCCGGCGACGGTCAGCTCCGAATAGGGCGGGTCGAAATCACTGACGCTACCGGTGAGACCATCGAGCCTTGCCACGGCGCCTTTCCAGGCCCCGTCAATGCGCACGAGGGCCAAGTCATTGCCCTGCTCGGCATGGCCGCGCTTATAGCCCTGATGCACGACGACTTCGCGGATCGGGAAAACGCTGCCCCGCGCGACCTTGCGCAGGTCCCCTGCCCCGATGGTCAGGATCATCGGGCCGAAGCGCACGAGGTCTCCCGACGCATCCGGCACATATTGGATGGCGCGGCGGCCATTCTCGATACGGGCGGTCTCGACGCAATGGGCCGCCGTGATGGCCCAGCTGTCCGAAATCATCGTGGCGCCGCACTCGTGATAGATATCCTTGCCGCTGACCGATTGCATTGAGGCCATGCCCGGCCAGTCCGCCGGATCCGCGTCCCTTCCTTCAACGACACAGGCCGTGGCGAGCGTGAGCGCGCCGAGCGCGAGGCTCCATTTTGTGATCTTTTTCATGTCCGTCCCCTTTATCTCCCGGACATGTATACCCCTCTTGCGATGGCGCGCGCCAGTGTGCTGGCGGCAAGCTCGCCAATGCGGGCAACCGTGGCGGACGTCGGATCGGGCAAGGCCCGCTTGCCGGTGGCCAGTACGAACACGGCGTCGCCATCAAACGGCGCAAAGACAGGCCGGATCGCGCGCGAGAAACCGGACAGGGCCATCTGCGCGACGCGCTTGGCCTGATCTGGCGTCAGGATGGCGTCGGTGGCGATGCAGGCAATAGTCGTGTTCTGCCCAAGGCTGGGGTTAAGCTTGGCCGCGCCCCAGTCTTCGGCATTCATGGAAAAGTCGGATGGCGGGCGCGCGCCGCCGAATTCGCCGTCTATTTCATAGGGCCAGGCCCAGAAGGCATCCGTGCCGGGCATATAGACCGAGCCATAGCAATTGACCGCCGCGAGGGCGCCGACGGTGATTTTGTCTTTCGTCACGATACTGGCCGAGCCTGTGCCGCCCAGATGGGCGCCAGCTGCCGCGCCATAGCCTGCCCCTGCCCGCCCGAGACGGAACGTGCCCGATGCATTGTCATAGGCCGTGCGGCCGAGTGCGGCATAGGGCGAGGCATCGCCCCAGTCCTTGTCGCCGCCATTGGCGAGGTCATAGAGGATCGCTGCCGGGACAATGGGCGATTTGGGCACCGTGGGCAGGTCGATCAGCCCGAAACCACGTCCGGCCTTCTTCAGGCCCGCAGCGACGCCGTCAGCGGCCGCGAGGCCGAAGGCGCTGCCGCCGGAAAGGCAGATGGCATCCACGACATCGACCAGTGTGCCACCTGCGAGCAGGTCGGTCTCGCGTGTGCCCGGTCCGCCACCTGCAACGCATACAGCTGCGACAGCCGGTTTCTCGGCGAGAATCACGGTTGCGCCCGTGCGCACACGCGCATCCTCTGCCTGCCCGACGCTGATACCTGCCACATCCGTAATCAGGTTATTCTTTCCGGGCTTTGCCATCATCTCTGCCTTTGCCTTTTCATTCCTTGACCAGTCTCTTAAGGTCAGCAGGACACCGCGCCAAGCAAAGGGTTTCTCATGTATCGCCGCACACTCTCTACCCGCCGTTTACTCGGCTTGCCCCTTATCGCACTTGCCGGCCTGACGCTGAGCGCCTGCACGCAGGCGAAAAGCAACGTGGCTTCAACCTCCGATGCCACCAAGAGCGCCGCCCAGACAGCCGAATCACTAAGCCCACCGACCGGCGACCTGAGCTGGACCAAGGGCGCGATGGTGGCGGCAGCGAACCCGCTGGCCGTCGACGCGGGCCTCGAAGTGATGCGCAATGGCGGCAACGCGATTGATGCGGCCATTGCCGTTCATGCCGTGCTCGGCCTGGTCGAACCGGAAAGCTCGGGCATCGGCGGCGGTGCCTTCATGGTTTATTATGATCGCGCCAAGGACGAGATCACCGTGTTCGATGGCCGCGAAGTGGCGCCTTCCGGTGCGACGGCAGACTATTTCGTCAAGGATGGCGAAGTGATGGGCTTCATTGATGCCTGGCAGTCGGGCCATTCGGTTGGCGTGCCGGGACAGGTCGCGCTCTACAAGGCCGCGCATGATGCGGCTGGCACGGGCGACTGGGCGGCTGATTTCGCTCCGGCGATCCGGCTTGCCGAGAATGGTTTTGCAGTGGGCGAAAAACTGGCCGCAGCGCTGTCCTCAGAGCGCCTGCGCGCCGCGATCAACCTGGACGAAAATCCGGTGACGGCGGCCTATTTCTATCCGGGCGGCGAGCCCCTTCCCGAGGGCCACCTGCTGAAGAACCCGGACTATGCTGAAACGCTGAAAGCCATCGCCGCAGAAGGCCCGAGCGCGTTTTACAAGGGCGAGATTGCCGAAGGCATCGTCGCAGCCGCCGGCGCAGAGCCCTATGGCAGCGTGATGACACTGGAAGACCTGTCCAATTACACCGTGAAGGCGCGCCCTGCCGTCTGCGGCACGCTGCCGTCCGGTTACAAGATCTGTTCGGCGCCGCCGCCAAGCTCGGGCGGTATCGCCCAGAACGAGATCATGGGCCTCTATGACCTGATGAAGCCCGGCCCGAACGTGAAAGTCTCGGAAGACTATTACCTGAAGATCTTCGTCGACGCCCAGCGCCTCGCTTATGCCGACCGCGACTATTACGTGGCTGACGCAGACCAGGTGACGGTGCCAACAGCCGACCTGATCAATCCGGACTATCTGAAAGTGCGCGCTACCGAAGCCTTTGCGCCGGACGCCCATGCCACTCCGGGAGACCCGGGCGTTGCCCTTGGCCGCAGCCCGATGATCGGCATGTGGGGCCAGGACAAGACCGAGCACAAGCCGGGCACGACGCACATATCCATCATCGACACGGACGGCAATGCCGTCTCGATGACGGCGACTGTTGAAGCCGCCTTCGGCTCGTCGCGCATGACGCATGGCTTCCTGCTCAACAACCAGCTGACCGACTTCTCCCGCGCACCGACAGCGGGTGGCCAGCCTGTGGCCAACGCCCCTGCTGCCGGCAAGCGTCCGCGCAGCTCGATGTCACCGACCCTCGTGTTCGATCCTGAGGGCGACCTGTTCATGGTCACCGGCTCGCCGGGCGGCAACTCGATCATAGCCTATGTCGCCAAGACGCTCGTGGGCGTTATGGAATGGGGCCTGACGGCGCAGGAAGCCGTTGACCTGCCAAACATCATCGCGCGGGGTGATACGGTCGGCGTCGAAGTGGACCGCGAAGGCGGCCCGGAAGATGCCGAAACCCTGCGCCAGATGGGCTACGACGTTGAAGAGCGCACAGGCGAGAATTCCGGCCTGCATGTCATCGTCGTGCGCGACAATGGCCTTGAAGGCGCGGCCGACCCGCGCCGTGAAGGCGTGGCGAAGAAGCTGGAATAGATATCACCCAAGCGATGTTTCCATAGAGGCTCGTCCTGAGTAAAGACAAAGGACGAGCCCCGAACGGAGCGATCCAAACGCCCGCGCCGCCCTTCGACGTCGCTCAATGTGAGCGCTCTAGAACACATGTGACCATGGCCAAGCTTTATTTCTCGTATGCGGCGATGAATGCCGGCAAGTCGACGATCCTGCTGCAGGCGGCGCACAATTATCGTGAGCGGGGCATGGACGTGCTGCTGCTCACGTCGGAGCTTTATGGTGGCACCGAGGACGGCCATATCTCGTCGCGCATCGGCATCAGCTCCGAAGCCACGCTCTATTCCGACAAGGTGGACCTTTTCGCGCTCGTGCAGGATGTGATGGCCAAGGGCCGGCTCGACGCAATCTTCGTGGACGAGGCACAATTCCTGACGAAAGCGCAGGTCTGGCAGCTGGCGCGTGTGACGGACTACCTCCACGTCCCGGTGCTCACCTATGGCCTGCGCACAGACTTCCGGGGAGAGCTGTTCGAGGGCTCTGCCGCCCTGCTGGCGATTGCCGACAATCTGCGCGAGATCCGCACGATCTGCGAATGCGGCAGCAAGGCCACGATGGTGGTGCGGCTCGGCCCAGACGGGAAAGCCCTGACAACAGGCGACCAGGTGTCGATCGAGAAGACGACTTATATCTCGCTCTGCCGGCGTCATTGGGAAGAACGCATGGGGCGTTTCCCGATAGGCTGAGCGACCGCGATCCAAGCGCCGCGATGTCACGCAAACGTCGCAAATATGCGGCTGGTTGCGCTAAGACATCCCCGTTATAGCCGGGCACAAACCTGACCTTGATGGAGCCTGACATGACCCTCGCCCGCCTCGTTCTTGCCAGCGCATCTGCGCTTGCCCTTGCTGCCTGCGCCAGCGTCCCGGCCTATCCGACAGTTGCGGTGATGCCGCTTGCCGAGACGGGCGTTGTTGGCGCTACGGGCGACAGTGCAGACGATCCAGCCATATGGGTCAGCCCGACCGATCCGGCGCAATCACTGGTCCTCGGCACCAACAAGCAGGAAGGCCTCGTCGTGTTTGCGCTCGACGGGTCGGAAGCACAGCGCCTGCCGCTGGGCCCGATCAACAATGTCGACGTGCGCCAGGGCCTGGGCGGACCGTTCGACCTCGCCGTGGCCAGCAATGACACGCAGGGCATTTCAGTCTTCTCGATCAAGCGCGCCACCGGCGAAGTGGCCCATATCAACGACATCCAGACCGGCAAGGCAGAGCCCTATGGCATCTGCCTTGGCGACGGCAAATCGCGCCCGATTGCAGGGGTCACCTACAAGGATGGTACGATCGAGCTCTGGGAGATCGATGGCGAAGCCGATGGCGTCACCGGCAAGCTGGTCCGCAGCGTGAAACTGGCGACACAGCTGGAAGGCTGCGTCTTTGACGAGCCGAACGGCACATTGGTCATTGGCGAGGAAGAGCACGGCATCTGGACGCTGGCTTATGAAGAGGCCGATTCACAGCCGGTCGAACTCGACGCGATTGCCGCGGGCAATGGCCTCGTGGCCGATGTTGAAGGCGTCTCGATCTGGCGTGGCAAGGACGGCAAGGGCTGGATTGTCGCCTCGGCGCAGGCAGCCAATCGCTATGTCGTGTATGAGCGTCAGGCACCGCACACGCCGATGGGCGCCTTTAAGATCGGCGAAAATACCGAAGCAGGTGTCGACGGCGTGACGCATACGGACGGGATCGACATTGTCTCGGCCGCCCTGCCCCAGTATCCGCGCGGCCTTCTCACTGTGCAGGATGATGCCAACCCGCTGAAGGAGCAGGACCAGAATTTCAAACTGGTGAGCTGGGCCGATGTCGAAGCCGCGCTCGGCCTGCCTTTGCTGGAAGCCGAATAGGTATCAGGCGGAGACCCTCGCCTGTTGCAGGGGCGGCTCTCCGCGCAGCTCGGGCCTGCCGATAAGGTAGCCCTGGGCCAGGTCACATCCCAGCTGCGCGATGAGGTGGAGGTTTTCGCCTGTCTCGATGCCCTCGGTGCAGCTCGTGATGCCAAGCTCCTTGCACAGCGCAATGGTGGCTTTCAGGATCGTGCCGCGCACAGTCTTGCCGCCCTCCTGGGCGACGAATGAGCGGTCGATCTTGATTTTGTTGATCGGCAGCTGGTCAATCAGCTTGAGCGAGGAATAGCCGGTGCCGAAATCGTCGAGGGCGACGGTCACGCCCATCGCACGCACCTTGCTGAGGATTTCCGTGCTGAGATCGAGATTGCTGAAATAGATATGCTCGGTGACTTCCAGCTCCAGGCGCGCCGGATTGACCCGGTGGCGGGTCAGCAGGCTGTCGAGCCTGTCGAGGAACTGGTCAGAACAGAGCTGGCTGGGCGAGATATTCAGCGCCAGGAACGTGTCACTATCATCCATGCTGGAGACCGCCTTGTCAGCCAGCGACCAGAAAAGCGGATCGATCAGCCCAAGACGCTCGGCCGCCTGGATGAACTGGCTGGGCATCGGGTCGGACTGCAGACCGCTATGTGGCCAGCGCGCCAACATCTCATGCCCGACAATGCGGCCCGTACGCACATCCATGATGGGCTGGAAAGCGGGTTCGAACCGACGATTGGCAACGGCCGACACAAGCGCAAGATCCACCATGTCGGCTTCGCGGCTGCCGATGTCGAGCGCCCTGTTGAAACGGGCCACGCCGCCGCCGACACCCTTGATCCGCAGCATGGATTTATCGGCCGCGTGCAACATCTCGTTCTGCTCGAACGTATCCATAAGGTGGATCGCATAACCGATAGACGCCCCGACAAAGACCTGACCGACGGCGGAATCGATGCCGCGGATCAGTTCTGTCTGCATGTCTTCAAGGATCTGCTGGATGGAGGCAGAGCCACCGGATACCTTCACGACAAACGCGAACTCGTCACCGCCCAGCCGCGCCGCATGCGCCAGAGCGGAATTGCCTGACAGACGGCTCGCTATGGTCTTGAGCACCTCGTCGCCGATCGCATGGCCATAGCGGTCGTTCAGGTGCTTGAACCTGTCGAGGTCGACAAAGGCACAGGCAAAGGGAACGCCACGCGCGATATGCGCATCGACTTCACGCACGAAAGCGCGACGGTTGAGGATTCCCGTCAGCGGATCTTCATCGGCAAGCGACTTGATTTTCTGTTCGGCGACTTTGCGTTCGGCAATTTCCAGCGTCAGCTTGGCCAGCATAGATGTGTGGATCGTGTTCATCGCTTCGAACACATGCAGGCCGCTCATGATGCCATGATAGCGACCTTCCTGTCCGACTAGGATGAGGCCGTCACGGATTGTCCGGTCGTCGGAAACGTACCGCCCGATGACATCGGCAATCCTGTCCCTGACAGAAGGAAAATCCATGCCGGATTTCATCAAGTCATGAATTTTCTTCTTCTCGTGGAGCGCATGGCCGAAAGGCGACGCCAGCATGGTCTGGAACGACATCGACGAGACATAGCCAATCGGAACCTGGCGCTCATCAATCACGGGGCAGAGCGTCGCATCCGGGTGTTGCCGGAAGAAGGCCGCCACATCATGAAAACCCATCTCTCGCGTAAGGGCCGGTGTTTTATCAATAGGGGCAGACTCAAACAGCATGCGGGTTTCCTTGCTTAATAAGCCTTAGGCGTAATGTGTATTTAATTCCTGAATAAAAACGCCGAATCTGTAGTAAATCATACAGATCTGCAAAATATGACCTTCGGCTGTTTACCTTACTGGCCCTGCGTACGCAGAAAACGCGTCACACAGTAGGGTTGAATCCCCCAAACCGGATTGCGGCGGCAATGCCACGGCGTGCTCCGCATTCCTGCCGTAATTGCGAGCGAGGATTCACAGCGAATGGGACATGAAAAGGAGTTTTCCCGTGGGCGTGAAGCGCAATGCCATCCTTGGAATCCTCACGATTGCCGCCTTTATCGGCTGCGGCCTGCTGGCCAGCGCTGATGCGCAGGACGCCGGCGCGACGAAAGAGTCGCTGATCGACTATGACGGCTTTGTCGGCCTCAGCGGTGAACTGGCGGCCTATCGGCAGGCGCGGCTTGTGGACCTTGAGACCTTCAACACGATGAAGGCCCAGCCCGGCACGATCCTGCTGGACACACGCAGTGCCGAAGCCTTCCAGATGGGCCATATCGAGGGGGCCGTGAACGTCAATTTCTCCGATTTCACTGATGCGAAACTGGCGGCCGGGCTGGGCGACAAGGCCACACGCATCCTGATCTATTGCAACAACAACTTCACCGACAACATGGCTCCCGTCATGCTGAAACGCGTGGAGCTGGCCCTGAATGTGCCGACGTTCATCAACCTCTACGGCTACGGGTATGAGAATATCTTTGAGCTGAAAGGCGCCCACTCGATTCAGGATGCCAACATTCACTGGGTGTCGGACTGGCCAGACATGGCCGAGGCGGTAACTGTTCAGCAAAACTAAACTGCCAATCTGACGCCTTGCTTTTGCAGGCGCGAGGGGTCATTTGCGGGCCTGAACCCGAATAGCTGACCCTGCAAAGAGGCCTGCCCATGTCTGCTGATGCATCTGCCGCTGCTGCGACGCCTGCACCGAAAGTGAACCCGAACGCCCCGACCGAGGAGACTGTCCTCAGCGTCGAGCATTATACCGATCGGCTGTTCCGCTTCCGTATTACCCGCCCGCGCACCTTCCGCTTCCGCACAGGCGAGTTTGTGATGATTGGGCTGCCCAAGGAAGACGGAAAGCCCCTGCTGCGCGCCTATTCCATTGCCTCCCCTGCCTGGGACGAGGAACTGGAATTCTATTCCATCAAGGTGGCCGACGGCCCGCTGACATCGCGCCTGCAATCAATCCAGCCCGGCGACAAGGTTCTGCTCGGCAAGAAGCCGACCGGCACGCTGGTGCTGGATGCGCTGACCCCCGGCAAGCGGCTCTACATGTTTTCCACCGGCACCGGCTTTGCGCCCTTCGCCAGCCTGATCCGCGACCCGGACACGTATGAGCGCTATGACGAAGTGATCGTCACGCATACCTGCCGCGACAATGGCGAGCTGGCCTATTCGACGAACCTGATACGCGACATTGCGGCCGACCCGCTTGTTGGCGAGCTGGCGGATGGCAAACTGCGCCTCTACACGAGCTGCACACGCACCCCGCACCCGACCATGGGCCGCATCACGACCCTGATCGAGACAGGCAAACTGTTCACTGACCTCGGCGTGCCAAAGCTCGATCCGGCGACAGATAGGGCCATGATCTGCGGTTCGATGGAGATGATCCAGGATGTAAAAGCGCTGATGATCGCCAACGGATTGACCGAAGGCTCCAATGCCGCGCCGGCCGAGTTCGTGATCGAAAAGGCCTTCGCAGGCTGATACCTGCCCTGCTGAATGGGCACACGCACCTCCAAACCTGACGCATACGTCATCTATTGACACCGGCGCCGATGCCCGCTCCCTATCCCTCGAGGATAGGAGGGAGAGGGCATGCCGGTTTCGAGACGAACCATCCTGTTGGCAGGTGGCGCGGTTGCTGCAGGCAGCGCGGCAATTCCGGTCGAGAAGCACATCAGCTGGAGCGGGCGCGACTTTGCGCGGACCGACTATGATGACGACTATCCCGAAGCGCCCGAAGGCGAAGAGAGCTGGATGAACTGGTCTGGCGTGCAGCGTGCAACGCCGACAGAGATCAGCCTGCCCGTGAGCGAGGACGATGTCAGCGCTGTCGTGGCGAGCGCACCGGGCCATGTGCGCCCCTTTGGCAGCGGTCACTCCTTTACAGGCCTCGCGCCGAGCGAGGGCGTGATGGTGGATGTGAGCCGCCTGACGGGCATGAAGGCGCTGGACGCCACGACGGGCCAGGCCGTTTTCGGGGCGGGCACGCGCCTGTTCCAGATGGCAACCGAACTCTCAGAAGTGGGCCGGGCCCTGCCGAACCTGCCGGACATTGACGTGCAGACGCTGGCGGGCAGCTTTTCCACCGCGACGCATGGCACAGGCGAGACGCTGACGGCCCTGCACGACCATGTGGCCGGCTTTCGCCTGGTGACAGCGACGGGCGACGTCCTGGACGTGACCCGTGAGAGCCACCCCGACATTTTCGCGGCAGGGCGCGTGTCGCTGGGCGCGCTAGGCGTGATTACGCAATACACCCTGAAGACGGTGCCGAGTTTCAACCTGCACCGGAAGGTCTGGGTTGAGCCGATTGATGACCTGATCGCGCGCGCTGAGGATCTGGCCGGCACGCATCGCAATTTCGAATTCTATTATTTCCCGCACACCGGCTATGGCGCCGCGATCAGCCACGACCTGCACAAAGGCCCCGTGACAGGGCGCGGTGACGATATTGATGACGAGACGCTGGACCAGCTGAAGATGCTGCGCAACCAGTTCGGCTGGTCGCCCTGGCTGCGCCGGAAAATTATCGGTGCGGCGCTGCCGAAAGGCACGATCGAGGATTTCAGCGACAGTTCCTACAAGCTGCTGTCGACGACGCGGCCGACCAAGTTCAACGAGATGGAATACCACCTGCCCCGGGAGAACGGGATCAAGGCCCTGAAACAGGTCATCGCGCAGCTGGAGACGCACAAGCACGTGTTCTTCCCGATGGAAGTACGCTTCATCGCGCCGGACGATGCATGGCTGAGCCCCTTCAATTCCGGGCCACATATCTCGGTCGCGATCCATGCGGCGGTGGACGAGCCCTATGACTATTTCTACTCCGAGATCGAGCCTATCCACCGCGCGAATGGCGGACGGCCCCATTGGGGCAAACACCATTCGCTGGGTAAGGATGAGCTGATGCTGCTCTATCCGAAATTCGGGAACTTCCTTGCCTTGCGCCGCGAACTGGACCCGGCAGGAAAGTTCCTGAACCCGCACCTTGCCCATATGTTCGGAGAGACCTTCGATGCTTGAATTTTCCCGCCGTAATGTAATCCTGGGCGGCGCTGCCCTCGCTGGAGTAACTGCCCTCATGATCAAACCCGGTGACAAGAGCGGCCCGCGCGATGCCTATTTCCTGGATGTGCAAAAGGCGCTGACGGCAGCGGGCATCGCCCAGCCGACCATGGTGGTGGACAAGGCGCGGCTGAATGCGAACATCGACACGATGAAAGGCTTCCTGCCGGCGGGGATGGGCTATCGGATCGTGGCAAAGTCCCTGCCCTCGCTGGGCCTGATCCAGCACATTCGGGAGCGTACGGGCACGGACCGGCTGATGACGTTCAACCTGCCCATGCTGCTGGAAATTTCGCAGGCCATGCCGGAGGCGAGCCAGCTGCTCGGCAAGCCCCTGCCCGTTATTGCGGCGCGGCATTACTTTGAGCAGCTGCCGGCTGACTTCTCCGGCGCGGCGGACAATATCCAGTGGCTGATCGATACGCCTGAGCGGCTGGCGCAATACGCCGATCTCGCAAGCCAGGTGGGCCGCGACCTGGCGATCAATATTGAGCTGGACGTGGGCCTGCACCGGGGCGGCATGGTTGCGGGCAGCGAGTTGAAAGGCATGCTGGAGGCAATTCTTGCGAACCCGCGCCTGACCTTTGCAGGCTTCATGGGCTATGATCCGCACATTGCCTCTCTGCCAACGGCGATGGGCTGGCAGGCACGGGCGATGAAGGGTGTGCGCACGGGCTATGCGGCCGCGCTGGCGCAGGCGACCGAGGTGTTTGGGGCTGAAGCGATGGCGGGCATCACGCGCAATGCGGCAGGCAGCCCGACCTACCGAACCTATCAGGATACGGAGATTGCCAGCGAAGTGTCGGCGGGCTCATGCCTCGTCAAGCCGACGCACTTCGACACCGCACTGCTGGAGCCGCATGTGCCGGCGAGCTTCATTGCGACGCCTGTGATCAAGTCGATGCCGGTGACGCACATGCCGGGCCTGGAATTTGCCGATGGTGCGACGAAGGCGTGGAACCCAAACGCGTCAAAGACGGTGTTCATCTATGGCGGCAACTGGCTGGCCGATCCGGTCGACCCGCCCGGCTTGCAATACAACAAGACGTTCGGGCGCTCATCCAACCAGGAAATGCTGAATGGCGGTCCGGACCTGCAGATCAGCCCGGACGAATTCGTCTTCCTGCGGCCGCACCAGAGCGAGGCCGTGTTCCTGCAGTTCGGCGATATTGCCGTCTATGAGGATGGCGCCATCACGGAACGCTGGCCAGTGTTTGATTATTCGGCTTGAGGCCCAAAGCCACAAATCCGGATATTTCAATCTGCGGGGAAGTCGCTCGACTTTCGCCCTGCGCCGCAAATGTGCCGCGCTAACGGGCGGGCCCCACTTCAATGATAAAATTAGGCTTGGCGAGTGAACTGGCATGCGTCGAGTTGTCGGCCTGCACGCCGACCGGATCTGCAGTTTTTCGGAACGATGGGGTCTTCTTTCCGTTGGTTTATTGAATGACGCAGCGGGCACAATGGCGCGTCTTTCGCGCAGCCTTTGCCCGCTCCATTCCGACAAAGACGAAAGGAGCACGACATGAAAACCCTCAAGACACATCTTCTCGCTGCCGCCGGACTTGGCATGGCGCTGACGCCAGGCACCGCGACGGCCCAGACAATGCAAGCGGACAACACCACGCAGACGCAGGCCAAACCTGCGATGACCCCGGACGTACAGCCTGACCCCTACAGTATGAAGGACGAAAGTTGGTTGTCACTTTCCGGTACAGTAACCAACGCGACGTCTGACGGATTCACTCTCGATTATGGCGATGGCTTGGTTCCAGTGGAGATGGATGATTATGACGCTTGGCCGGAGGCCTACTTGCTGGCAGACGGGCAGAACGTCGCCGTGGTGGGTAAGATTGATGACGACCTGTTCGAGCTAACCTCCATCGAGGCTGCGACGGTCTACGTCGCGGGATTGAACACCAGCTTCTCGGCAAATGCAGCCGATGAGGAAACGATCGGCGATGTTGCTTTCTATCGCCTGCCAGACCTCAGCAATGTTGTTCTGGAAGGTAAAGTGAAGGACGTTGATGCCGACGACGAGGAATTCACGCTGACGACTGGCGGTGCATCTTACGCGGTAAGCACCGAGGAACTTGGCTACAATCCGCTGGACGATGATGGTTACCAGCAAATCAGCAATGATGATCGTGTGCGGATCACCGGCACGCTCGACGCTGAATCCCTTGATAGCCGCGAATTCGAAGCGACAAGCATCGTGACGCTTAATAAGAGCTGATCGCGCTCGAGTATGACCCTAGCACACAATATTTGGCGGGCCTTCGGGTCCGCCTTTTTGCGGGGACAAGTGCGCTGGCGGGGGCGCGGTTGCAGACGGGGTGTTTACACGTCCTGCGGGATATAATTCCGTACAAGAACAACTGTGGGCAGAATTGTTAATTCGTGTTAACCATTACGAATAACAAAAAAGGGAGGACGTTATGAAGAATACTTGGAAAAGCTCACTGAAGATCGCCGGACTTGCGGTTACGATCGCATTGGCAGGATGCGCCACATCAGCAAACGCGCAGGAACCGGCAGCCACACCTGCAACGGCCACTGCGGACGCAGACACGTACCCGTTTGTCAGCGGCGACTTCTGGGAAGTCACGGGGATCGACATCAAGCCGGGTGGCGGCCTCGCCTATGCCAACCACTTGGCTAGCAAGTGGCGTGCCTCGCAGGAGTTTGCGAAGTCACAAGGCTGGATCAAGGACTATATGGTCCTGTCCAATTATCATAACCGGACCGGCGAGCCGGATCTCTATCTGATCACCGTGATGACGGACATTGCCAATGGCCCTGAGTCCGAAGCTCGCTACGAAGCCTACAGCGCCTGGGCGCAGGCATCCGATGCGCAAATGGAGGCGGAAAACGCCGACCGCGCGGAATTCCGCGAAGTGATGGGCACGAGCCTTATGCAACAGCTCGATTTTAAGGACTAGGTCCTCACCCTGGTCTTTCAGAAAGCCGCCGGATTTTTCCGGCGGCTTTTTTTTGGCTCAGACGCTGCGGTGTGGCTCCGAATGGTCCCATTCGGCGAGCAGGGTGCGCAGGGCCGAGACGAAGGCGAGCGGTTGGTCGAGCATGACATGGTGGCGCGCATGCGGGATGGAGATGAACGGCACCTGGTGGCCGAGCAGCTTGCGCATGTAGTCGCCGACATCATCAGGCATCAGTGCACTTTCCTCGCCGCGAATGATGGCGATACGGCACTTGGCGGCCTTCAGCATGTCGCCGGGGGCGTCGTTCGGCTCGAAATGGGTCCAGATCGAGGGATCGAATTTCCAGGTCCATCCGCCATCGGCCTTCTTGAGACTCCAGCGGGCGATATAATCCATGGCGTAGTGGTTGTCGCAGATCTGTGGCGGCGCGAGGCGGAAGCGGCCAAGCGCGCTGGCGAGATCGTCATAGACCTTGTTGGGGCGGCCGGAGCGGGGCGGACCCTGATGGGGGCGTTCAGGCGGGTTCACAGGGCTGTCGACGATGACCATACCGGTGAAACGGTCGCCATGTTCGGCGCCGGTGACGAGGGTGACGAAGCCGCCAAAGGAATGCGCGACGATAGTAGGCTTCACGTCGGCGTCGAAGAGGCCCGCATCCTCGGCGACGGCGACTTCTTCCTTGGCGAACGTGGCCATGTCGTATTTTTCGCGCCAGTCGCTGTCGCCCATGCCGGAGAAGGTGAGCGCGGCGACATTGTAGTGCTGGGCGAAGTAAGGTGCGATGAAATCCCACCAATGGGCGTGAGCGCCATTGCCGTGGACGAGGAGGAGGCCGGGCCGACCGCGCTGGCCCCAACGCTGGTAGCGGACCTTGGCGCCTTTGACGTCGACGAAATGGGTCTCATAGGGCGTGGCGACGGCGTCCTGGAACCAGGCAGGCGCGGGCGGCAGGTTGCCGTGATATTCGAGCAGCGGACCGCCTTCGGAGGGCATTTCCGCCGGCTGGTCGCGGACGATACTGTCGGATCCTGAACTCATGGCCTGCCCCTCTTTTTTGACATACCTGTCATAAATGGGAGGGGGGTGAAGGCAAGCCTGACGCTGGGGGACGGTCCAGTCAGTCCGCGGGGCCGGATAGTGGTGCGCCGGGAGAGGCTTCGGCGCTCGCGACCCGGTCGAGGTTTGCGATCAGGCGTGTCAGCAGGGTGATGAGCAGATCTGCCTCCTCCTCCGTGAAGCCGCGCAGCACGTCATCATTTCCCTGCATCAGGACGGCAACGGCGTCCGGCAGACGTGCTTCTGCGTCCTCTGTCAGCGTAACGAGGCTGCTTCGCCCATCGGCCGGGTCAGGCGTGCGCCGGACCAGACCATCCCGCTCCATGCGGGCGAGCATCTGGGCCATTGGCGGCTGTTCGATCCTGGCAAAGCGGGCGAGATCGCGTTGCGTGCTGGCACGGCCATCCTGTAGTGCGACCAGCACAGGCAGGTGTCCCACGCCGAAGCCAAGCGGCTTGAGCCGCGCTTCGCTAAGTCGGGCGAAGCCGCGCGCCGCGAGACTAATCAAGTGACCGGGCGTCGAAAGCACATTCAAATCCATTGCAAATCACCTCTTGCACCTATCTAGCCCAAAATATATATACGTGCATATGTATTTTAATACAACGCCCGAACCCTGCAAGGAGAAACCCGATGGAAGATGACGTCAAAACCGTTGAACGCATGTATGTCAGCTTCAACGCGCGCGACATTGACGGCGTCATGGCCGTGCTGACCGATGATGTTGCCTGGGCCAACGGGATGGATGGCGGCCACGTTCATGGCCGCGCGGCGGTCCGCGAATACTGGACGCGCCAGTGGACCATGGTTAGTCCGTACGTCGCGCCTGTGGGCTTTCAGCACACGGCAGATGACGCGATCATCGCGGAGGTCCACCAGTCCGTTTTCGATCTCGACGGCAAGCCGCTCGAGGGGCAGACGCACGGGCTGACGGACAAGACGGTCGGACACATTTTCCATTTTCGGGACGGCAAGGTGGCCCGGTTCGACATCGCGGATGATGCTTAGGGCCCGAACACGTTTGGCGCCAGACCGCTAAGGATTACTCGTACTTCACCGAACAGCCATAGGGCTTTGAGCTGGCAACTTCGACGGGTTCATCCGCGGCAAGGCTGGTAAGGGCGGCGCGGACGTAATTGGTGGCTGTGTCGATGTCGCTGACGCGCGCGGAGGGCTTGGAATCGATGGCACCTTCATAGGCCAGCATGCCGTCAGGCTTGATGACGAACATATGGGGCGTGGTCTTGGCGCCATAAAGGCGACCAATGTCGCCGGACGGGTCAAGGATGACATGAGCCGGGGTGGCGTCGCGGCTGGCCGTCAGGGCATTGGCCTGCGTCCCGGAGACATGGCCCTGCTTGCCTGGGGCGGAAGAGATGACCGATAGCCAGACGACATCGTCAGTGGCGGCATCAGCCTGCAGGGACTGCATGTTCGAGGGGGGCGCAGCATAGTGTTTCTGCACGAAGGGGCAGCCGTCATTGGTCCATTCGAGGACGACCGTCTTGCCCGCGAAATCAGCAAGGGCGACGCTCTGTCCTTCTGAATCCAGCCCGATGAAGGCAGGGGCCGGTTCGCCAGGCGCGACAAGGGGGCTGGCATTAGCTGTGGAGGCGATCATGGCCCCGGCTGTCAGTGCGACAGCGGCGGCCATGCCTGCGGCGAGGGAAAAATTGCGGCGGCTGAACATGGGCAGTCTCCTTGGTCTCTGGTGTAAAAATTGACCCCTCCTGCCCCGTATTCAAGTCAGGACGATCCGAGAAGTCCAATCACAAGGTCTTTAGACAGGATTTCGGGCAGGATTTCCGGTTCCGAGGCACCGGCCGGGTACCAGAGGTACATCGGCACGCCGGCGCGTTCGCGGCGCTTCAGCTCCTCGGCAATGACGGGATCCTTGCGGGTGAAGTCTGCCACGAGGAAGGCGACATTGGCATCGGCGAAGGCGTCCTGAACGGCCGCGGACTTGAGCGTGCTGAGCTTGTTGAGCTGGCAGGTCGCGCACCATGTGGCCGTGAAATCGACGAAGACGGGGCGGCCTTGTGCGGTCAGTTCAGCAACGCGTTCCGGGCTCCAGGCTTCGGTTTCGTATTTGGCGGCATAGGCGCTGGAGGTGCCTTCAGCGGCGGCGGGGGCCGAAGCGCGCAAGGCCGGGTAGGCAAAGCCGACCACGAGGACGGCTGCAGCCACCGCGCGAGCGGGAACGCCGCCGCGACGGGCGAGCCAGATGGCAAACGTGATGGCGGTGGCGCCTGCGACCGTCCAGGCGACCGCGCTGTGACCAGAGAGGGCGCCGAGCACAGAGAGCAGCCAGGCGGCGGTGAGGAACATCGGGAAGGCAAAGAATTGTTTCAGCGTTTCCATCCACTTGCCGGGCTTGGGCAGGACGCGCTGCAAGCCGGGCACAAAGCTGAGCAGGAGGAATGGCAGCGCGAGGCCGAAGCCCATGGCAAGGAAGACGATGAAGACAGCGGCGGCGGGCTGGCTGAGCACAGCGCCGAGCGCCGCACCAAGGAAAGGGCCGACGCAAGGCGCGCCGACGACAGCCGCGAGCACGCCCGTAAAGAAGGCCCCGGCAGCGCCATTGCGGCTAGCGAGGGTGCTGCCGGTGTTCTGGATTGACGTGCCGAGCTCGAAGAGACCCATCAGCCAGAGGCCGATCAGGAACATGATGAGCGCGAGAATGGCCACTGTCGGGCCGTTCTGGAGCTGGAAGCCGAGCGTGGCCGAGCCTGTGGCTGCGCGCACGCCGACAATGGCGCCTGCGAGCGCCGCAAAGGAGACAAGCACGCCGACCGTGTACCAGATGCCATGGCTGCGCAGCTCGTTGGCGTGGCCCGATGCGGCAGCAGAGACCATGCCCATTGCCTTGATCGAGAGGACCGGCAGGACGCATGGCATAAGATTGAGGATGAGGCCGCCAATCAGGGCGAAGAAGGCCAGCGTGAGCAGGCCTGTGCCCCCTGCCCCACCCTTGCCGGAGCGGATGGCCGCAAGACCGGCTGTATTCTCAAAGACAGGGCCCTGCTCAGCCGAGATTTCATAGCCGAAACGGGTCCCATCGGCTTGTTCAATGACGAGAACGCCATCGAGATTGCCTTCCAGCGGTGTCTGCCCGGCCTGCGTCAGCGAGAGCGTCGCACCATCGGAGCCGAATGTGACAGGCTGCGGCGCCGGGTGGCTGATTTCGTGGGCGAAGGGAAAGAATCGGATCCCGGAGTCGCGCGAGAGGCCTGGCTCGCCGCGCAGGCTAAGCTTCCATGGCGTGCCGGATGCATCGACACGGACATCGCCGACAAAAGCCAGCGGGACCTTTGCGATCCATTGCGCGATCATCTCGCCGTTCATGGTGTCCGGCACAGGCTGTCCGACCCTTAGTGTCAGCGATACATCAGCCGTTTCGGGGACGCAGATATCTTCACAGATGAGATAATCGGCCACGACATCGAGCTGGACCGTGCCGGAGGCATTGGCCGGGATCATCAGCGGGAATGGAAGTATGACCTGCTCACTGTAGCCATAATCCATGATCTCGCCCTCGACGACGGGCAGGAGATGCGGGACAGGCCAGACAAAATCGCCGATGGCGCCGCCCGGAACCGTGCTCGTTTCGCGGTAGATAAGTTCCGGCGGCAGTCCGGCATCGCCTGCATTGCGCCAATAGACGTGCCAGTTGGGATCAAGGTCCATCTTCAGGGCGGCATAGATGGTTTCACCCGGCAGGACGCTGGAGCGCTCGGCGATCAGCTCGACACGGGCATGGCCGCCATCGACGGGCGCGGCGGTCGCCGGGGCCAGGGCGCCGATCAATAAAACGGCCAGTATGCTAGCGAAAATGCGGATCATTATCGGGCTTTCAGTTCACCAGCTGCCCATATGCATGCGATTGGCCAAGGAAAGAAGGCCCTCGCCTTTTTGTGAACGGGTAGCGAGCGGATGTGCCGCAGATGCAGAAAGGGCGGCACCTTGCGGCGCCGCCCTCTGAATTCAGGTATCCGTGGCGATCAGGCAGCAGGTTGGTCCTGAGGCGCGGTGCGGATCGCGCGCTGGATGATCTTCGGCCAGTTCAGCAGCGACACGAGGTGCGCATAGCAGGCACCAAGGGCGCCATTGTTGCGCAGCTCCAGGTATTTGTCGTCTGGAAGGGCGTTGAGGCGCTCTTCGGAAATGGCGAAATAATCAGCCACTTTCTGCTGCGGACCGGCTTCATTGCCCTGCGCGTCGCGCGGCTGGAACGCGACGGATTTCTCTTCCATCAGGCCCAGGTCCATCACCATCTTGGTGAATTCGGCTGTCGCACGGCGCTGACGCTCGAATTCCTTGCAGAATTCAATGGCATCATTGGTGAACTTGGTCGGCTGGCCATTCTCGAAGAAAGGCACTTCCGGCTGGTTGGACACCATCGGTGCAGCACGGTCGACGCAGAGGACCAGACGGTCAGACGCATCATCCGAGGCAAACACGAACGGATAACGGCGCACGAAAGCCGGCACATAATGCTCATCCGGCACGCGGCCGGCAGCATCGACGAACAGGTTCTGGCCCTGACGCACACCCATGACAGCGACCGGTGTACGGTCAGCGCCAACAAAGATGATGGGATAGGAAGCTGCCGCGAGGCCAAACTCGGTAACAGTAACGGGCACGGCGTGCGCCTGACGCATGAAACCGAAAGGCTCTGCGACCTGCTTGACGCCAAGGCCACCATGATCTTCCGGAGACAGCGGTTGAGGCTGCTTGTAGAAGAGAACCTGACCAGTGAGAGGCGGTGTACCGCCGGATTGCGGTGTTGCAGGGGGGGTGTTCACGTGTGTGCTCCTGATTTGATAGGCCGAGCGTTAGCGGAAATAGGGACTGGCCACAACACCCGAACCGGCTTGAAGTACAGTCCATACAAGGCGAAAAAGACGAGATGTTCATGCAGAGGCTAACCAGCTTCCAAAAGCGCGTAGCTTCAGCGGCGATTGCGCTTGCCATGGCCCTGCCTGTGGCAAGCTGTTCAGCCCCTGTGGATGATGCTGGCACACCGCGGCGGGTCGCGCGTCAGGTGGACCAGCTGATGACGACGCTGGCGCAGACCGAACTGGCACGTGACCCCGAACTGGCGACGCGGCTGGGCCTGACCGAAAAGACGGCCGGCTATGACTTCAACCGCTATCTGACGGACCGTTCGCAGGCCGCTTATGAGCGCACCCGCGTGTCGCGGCTGGAAATGCTGCAAGCGCTGGCCGAGACACCGAAACCGGCACCCGGCAGCGCGCAGGCCCATAACCTGGAAACGCTGATCAAGGCCTATGAGACCGCCGAGAGCCTGTTCGTGGCCGGACATGGACAGACAGGGCTTGGCATCGCCTATCCGTATGTCTCCGACCAGATGCGCGGCGCCTATGTCGACGTGCCGGACCTTATGACGCGGTCGCACCCCGTGCTGACCGCGCAGGATGCCCGCGATTATATTGCCCGGCTGGCCGCCCTGCCCGATGCGATTGATGACGAACGCCGCCGCCTTTATGCGGACGCATCCGCAGGCGTGATCCCGCCGGACTTCATCCTGCGGCGGATGGCTGTGCTGGCGACCGAGATGGGACAGGGTCCGGCCGAAACACATATTCTTGTGGCGACGCTGGACAGCCTGCTGTCCGGCCCGGAAGACCTGTCGGCGGAAGAGCGCGACAGACTCGCGCTGCGGGCGCGTACGCTGGTGGAGGATGAGATCCTGCCCGCCTATGCCCGTTTTGCCGACGACCTGATCTCGCTGGCCACGAAGGCGCCATCCCAACCAGGCGTCTGGCAATTGCCCAATGGCGACGCCTATTATGACGCCTCGCTGGCGGCCTATACCTATGATGGCGTCAGCGCCGAAGAGCTGCATGCCCTGGGCAAGCGCGAAGTGATCGCGCTGACCGACCAGATCGATGCGGCGCTGAATGAGGCGGGCTTTGTCGAGGGCACTGTGGCCGAACGGCTGGTGGCACTGGCCGCCCTGCCCGAGCAGGCCTATCCCGACACGGAAGAAGGCCGGATCGCGCTGCTGGAACGGATGCGACAGCTGGAACAGAAGGCGGAATCGGCCTTGGGAACCGAGATTCCGAAATTGCCGAAGACGCGTGTGGCGATTCGCGCCGTACCGGACTTCCTGCAGGGATCGTCACCCTCTGCCTTCTATAGCGCAGCTCCGGCGAATGGCTCAGCGCCCGGCGTGTTCGAAATCAACCTCAGCGACATGAGCGAGTGGCCGGACTTTACGCTGGCCACGCTGGTTTATCACGAGACGCTTCCGGGCCATCACCTGGAGAGCGCGGTGGCAGCGGAGCGCGCAAACCTGCCACTGGCCCGTCAGATGATCTGGAACGTCGCCTATGGCGAAGGCTGGGGCGTCTATGCCGAAACGCTGGCCGACGACATGGGACTTTATGAGGATGATCCGCTGGGACGGATCGGCTATCTGCAAAGCATGCTGTTCCGGGCGGCAAGACTGGTGGCCGATACGGGCATTCACCGCATGCGCTGGACGCGCCAGCAGGCCATCGACTATCTCACGAGCGTAACCGGCCAGCCTGCACCGTCAATGGCGGCAGAAGTGGATCGCTACACGGTGTGGCCGGGACAGGCGGCGGCCTATTGGGTGGGACGCCAGCGCATCCTCGACCTGCGCGAACGGGCCGAGCGCGTCCTGGGGCCGAAATTTGACCGCGCAGCCTTCCATGAAGTGATCCTCACTGGCGGACCGCGGCCGCTCGACATTCTCGAGAAGGATGTGGAGCAATGGTACGGCGCACAGGTCGACCGATCCAACTGACGCCACAAAAATCGCCAAACAATCCAGAGTCTGCCCTATTCCCGCCATGCAGACTCGGCCACTCTGTCCACGGACGCGAAACGGAGGGACACGGATATGCGACTACGCGGATTGGTTTTGGCAAGTGTGGCAGCAGCGGCGCTGCTGACGGGATGTACATCGAAGACCGGCGAGCCGGCCAGTGAGGTGACTGCGGAAGCGCCGCCCCCCCCTCCCCCACCTGCACCGCCACCTCCGCCCGTCGCTTCAGCGGAAATGGGCGCCGTGATGTCGCGCTCCATGCCGCCGCCGATGCCCATGCAGATGGCTCAGCCGGAACCGGAATTCCGCGACCAGTACGAGGATGTCGAGGCCAACCCGATAAAGCTGACAAGCGAAGAACCAGTTTCGACCTTCTCGATCGATGTCGACACGGCGTCCTATGCCAATGTACGGCGCTTCCTGAAGGGCGGCACGCTGCCGCCCAAGGATGCGGTGCGCATCGAGGAAATGATCAATTACTTCGACTATACCTATCCGCAGCCTGAAAAAGGCGCCGACCCATTCTCCACCAGCGTGAACCTGATGCCTTCGCCCTTCAATGCGGGGCGCGAACTGATGCAGATCGGCATTCAGGGCCGCGACATTGACCGCGATGCGCGCCCGCCGATCAACCTGACCCTGTTGATGGACGTGTCGGGGTCGATGTTCTCTGACGACAAGCTGCCGCTGGCCAAGCAGGCAATCAAGCTGATGCTGGAGGAGATGGCGCCGACGGATACGATTGCCATCGTGGTCTATGCGGGCGCAGCGGGAGAAATCCTGCCGCCGACACCTGTGAGCGACAAGCGCAAGATCGTGGCGGCGCTCGAGGACCTTCAGGCGGGTGGCTCGACAGCGGGCGGCGAAGGCTTGCGCCTTGCCTATTCCCTCGCCGAGCAGGGCCTGAAGAAAGATGCGGTGAACCGCGTCATGTTGCTGACTGATGGCGACTTCAATGTGGGAATTTCAGACCCCGAACAGCTGGAGGACTTTGTCTCCCGCAAGCGTGAGACGGGGATTTACCTGTCTGTGATCGGCTTCGGGCGCGGCAACTATAATGACGCGATGATGCAGAAGATCGCCCAGAAGGGTAACGGCATCGCGGCCTATGTCGACACGCTGTCGGAGGCCCGCAAGGTGCTGGCCGATGACATGGCGGGTAATATTTTCCCGATTGCAGATGATGTGAAGATCCAGGTCGAGTTCAATCCGGCGCGGATCGCTGAATACCGCCTCATCGGCTACGAGACGCGGATGCTGAACCGCGAAGATTTCAACAATGACAAGGTGGATGCCGGCGACATTGGCGCAGGCACCAGCGTGACGGCGATCTATGAAGTGACACCGGCTGGTTCAGATGGCGCGGCGATTGATCCGCTGCGATATGGCGAGGCGTCCAAGGCCGGCAGCACCAAGGGCGAATATGCCTTCGTAAAGCTGCGCTACAAGGCGCCGGGCGAGTCAGACTCGACCCTCATCACCCATGCCGTGACCGACAAGGACCGCTCCAAAAACCTAGAGACTGCGCCCGAATGGGCCCAATTCGCCACGGCTGTGGCCGGGTTTGGCGAAATGCTGAAAGGCGGTGACGCCCTTGGCGCAGGGTTCGGGTGGGAGGCGATTCGAAACCTGGGGCTGGACGCCAAGGGCGAAGATGAATTTGGCTATCGCGCCGAGTTCATTGAGCTGACCCGGCTTGCCGAGACCGCCGAAGCCCAGGCCGCACTGACCAGCCCGGGCAAGGGCGAATAGGGATCAGGCCGCGATTTTGCGGGAATGATCGGTAAAGCAGACGGTCGAGAAGCCTTCCTCGATATCGTTGGCCATCAGGCTGCGCGTGGCGGCGTCGAACTCGAGGGCGAGGAAGACGGCGTTCGCGCCGTAGCGCTCGGCCTCTGCCAGGGCCCAGATGGGCTGCAGGTCGTGCGGGCGACCCGAAAGCTCGACCACACGGATAAGGCGCCATCCATAAGCGTCAGGCGCCGCGAAGATGACCACGCCCGGGCTGCGGGCCCAAGGGGCATCTGCTGCCACGCGCTGAAATTCCCAGGCCTTACCAGACCGTCCCCGAAAGCTGACTGCGATACCCATGTTCCTGCTCCGTTCTCGTGTTCCTGTTCCTAATATGTTCCAAAAGAACGTGCAAGAATTTTTTAGTTAACAGCAAGTTAACGGATTATGTGAAATTCGATGGATCTGTTTACTTCACCACAGTGAAGCGGCGCGTATCGAAAACGCGCAGGACCTGTTTGAGCTCACGCCCCCGGCGCAGGATCTGCCCGGCAGAACCGTATACGGCGTATTGGCCCTGACGATTGGCGAGCGCGGGCTCTTTCTCGATGCGCCAGGTCGGGTTTTCGGCGTGGCGACGGAAGATGGCGAAGATCGCAATGTCCTTTTCCATGCCGATAGCATAGTCGCGCGCCTCGCCGGCAATGACGAGGCGGCCGTAGACATCAAGGATCGGTTGCATCTCGGCTTTCTGGAAAGCGACTCGCGGCTCTGGCGCCATTTTACGGGAAACGAGATCGTTCAAGTCATCCTCCGAGGTTCGTGCGGCGGGCGAAAGCGCAGATCTGCAGTCGCCTAACGACATTGTAATTGAATTGGGGCGTAAATGCCGTTTTTTGGCCTTGCGTGCGCCACCGGCTCTCGCCATCTTCTAGGTGTCGGGCGGAGGTGTATACCAAGCACCCCGGACCCATCAGCCCCCCCAGCCCCCTGGGGCGCTTGATCAACTTTCGCTCGACACCCTTCCCCTTCAAATCAGCTCTCCTGTCCGCGCCCGGATGATCTTCCGGCGTTTTTCAGCGCATTCAGCCTGTCCAGAACGGGGCCAACGACCTTGCCGGCCGTGCGGCCAAGACCGGAGACCTGCTGGAGGCGGCGAGAAATGTAAGTGTCGAGATCTGCGGGGGCCGGATTGTCGAGCCAGTGCATGACGATGCCGGGAATCACGGCGGCGAGCAGGCCGCGCTTGGAATAGCGATTATAATCGGTGGCAGTGTCGCCGGCCGCGGTCCAGACCATGTCGGCGACAGACCATGTGCGCTGGGCAGCGGCGCCGGCGCCCCAAGGCAAGAAACCACGCGCGGCAGCACGGCGCACAGCCTCGCGGTTCGGTTCCAGCGCAGTGAGCCAGGCAAGGACGCCCTTTTTTACCTTATCCGGCACACGCAGGCCCGAGAGGTCTTCAGAGGCGAGATTTGCCGTGGCTTCTGCCTCAGCGGCAGCAAAAAAGGCCTCGATCAGGTCGACAACGCCATTGGGGGCTGCGAGCGCCTGTTCACCTTGTGTAAGCCCGGCCTCTTTGGCAGCCGTGGCGGCGGCTGCGTCGGTCCAGCCATCAAAGGCGACATGGGGGAGCAGGGCTTCAAGCCAGCGGGAACGGTAGGCATCTGACGGCGTTTGTGTCATAATACATCTTTGCATCATTTAAGGGGCTTGGCCAAATTGCTTCTTGCGTGATATAGGCGCCCCTTCATGGCCGACAAAGCCGTAAAGAATTAGTCGGGGCGACGCCCCCAACCCAATGGAGAAGACCCATCGTACAGATCGTCGTCCGTGATAACAATGTCGAGCAAGCCCTGCGCGCATTGAAGAAAAAGATGCAGCGTGAAGGCCTCTTCCGCGAAATGAAAGCCCGTCAGGCTTTCGAAAAGCCATCCGAGAAAAAAGCCCGTCAGCGCGCAGAGGCCGTTCGTCGCGCCCGCAAACTGGCTCGCAAGCGCGCACAGCGCGAAGGCATCGTGTAGGCTTTAAAGGCCTCGCGACCTGAAAAAAGCCCCGTCAGAGCGATCTGGCGGGGCTTTTTCCTTGGGGCGCTCCTATTCGAGCCCCGGACTGTATCGAAGTACGCCGGACGGCTTGGTATCATTGAACGCCAACCACTGGACAATCCGGGCCGGCAGATTGCGGTAGGATAGCCGTCCGTCACCGACAAAGCCGAACCGTGAATAATAGGCGGGATCGCCGATCAGCGCGCAGCCTGCCGCATCCATCTGCCTCAGGCGCTCAAGACCTTCCTTGATCAGGGCGCTGCCGATCCCTGTGCGCTGGGCCTCGGGCGACGCCGAGACAGGCCCCAGGCCGCACCAGCCGTCAAAGCTGTCATTGATGAAGACGGGTGAGAACGCGATATGCCCGACGAGTTTGGCGTCCTTTATCGCAACCAGAGACAGTGTCAGGTCGCCGTCCGCTCGCAGTTTTGCGATACATTCGGCTTCATTGCCTTCGCTGAAAGGCATGGGCGCGAAGGCCGCGCGCGTTATCCGCTCTATGGCCGCGTAGTCGCTTGAGTTTTCGGGTCTGATCTCCATGTTGCGAAAATAGCATTGGCCGCAGGAGCGGAACAGGCAGTGTGCATTTGGCGGGGCATTTTCTTCGCCCTGTCATCATCCGGCCTGAATGCGAGTACATGTTTTTGTTCGCAGCGAGGCGGAACAGAAGATGAAGCGACTTATCCTTTGGACGATTGTTCCGATCGTGATCGTGGCCAGCGCCCTCGCCTACTGGCTGGGCCCGGACGTGTTGGCCACGCAGACGCTGACCATCACCAATGAGAGCGAGCGGGCCGTGACGGTGACGATCTATGACCATGCCTGGACCGTGACGCCGGGCGAGACAGTGGAGGACAAGTTTGCGGCCGAGGGCGATGCGCATTTCGAGATCGTGGACGCTGGCACGGGCGAGACCCTCGCCACGCCCGGCTACCTCACATCGGGCATGGCGCAATGCCATGTGATCACGATCAGGAAGACCGTGGACTACCTGTCAGGGCTGGATGAGAACTGTGAGCCTGCGGGCAATTAGCCCCTGCTCCATACTCAGCCCTTCTTGCGGCTGAATAGGCGTTTGAAGACGCCGCCGAGGTCGCCAATGCCGGCGCCGTGGATGGCGCCTGCGCGGTAGACCTTGGTGGCGAGCCAGAGGATTGTGGCGGCGGTGACGGCCATGATCAGCATCTGGGCGATGATTTCCCACATGGGCGGATTATGGGGCATGCGCAGGATCAGCAGGAACGGCGTGAAGACCGGGATCCATGAGGCGATGTCGATAACGGGCGAGCCCGGATCCTGGAACGCGATGAAGATGGCGAACATGGGCAGCATCAGCAGGATCATCATCGGGCTGAGCAGTGTCTGCGCTTCCTGGATCGTGTCGCAGAGCGAGCCGAGGGCCATGAAGATCATGCCGTACATGACATAGCCGAGGAGGAAGCTGATCAGGCCGGGGACGATGATGGCCGGATTGGCGAGCGCAGAGAGGAAGGGCGAGAGGAGGCTGGCGCCACCCGGAATCTGGCTGGTGGCAAAGAGCGACGTGCCGAGAGCGAAGAGTCCCCATGAGACCATCATCGTGGACGTGACCGCGAAGACCGCGAGCAGTTTGCCCGCCAGCAGCTCCTCAAGTTTTACCGAAGTGAGCAGCGTATCGAAAATCTTGTTCGAGCGTTCCTCGATGGTGCCCATCAGCAGGTACTGGATGATCGAGAAGATCATCAGCCAGAGAAAATAGGCGAGGCCGACCGAGACATAGACGGGGGCCTTGTCGGCCATGGTGACTTTGGAGCCTGTGGTCGTCTGATTGGCGACAGTGCGGATGCGGTGCGCAGGCACTTTCAACGCGCCACCATCAACGGTTTCGAGGAAATCCGCATCGAGGCCCGCTTCGCCGAGCGCTTGCTGGCGCGCAAGGCGGCGCATGGCGTTTTCGGCCTGCCAGCGCAGGGCGCTGACGCTGACATCATCGCTCCAGTATTCGAGGCTGGCGCCATCAGACGAAGGAATGAAGACCGCAAAGAGCGGCTTGTCGCCCAATGGGCCTGAGACGAGTTGCTGGCCTAGGAGGTAGGGGCGCAGATCATCAATCGCCGTGGCCGGTGCGGGCACGCGGATGAACTTGCGCGAGGGCGCAACGCTGCTGTTTTCGAGCTGGTCGCGCTGGGCGTCTGTCAGCTCCATGCCCTCGGCCATCTCGCGGGCCTGGTTGCCGATATCTTCCTCATCGCGGGCAAACTCGGCATCGATGGCATCGGCATAGACACTGCCGCTCTCGACGACGGCATAGTAACGCACAGGCGAGGACTTGGCGGCAAAGGCTGCGAAGGCACCGCCAATCAGCATGAAGAGTGGCACGGCAGCGAGGCTGAGCCAGAAGCCCCAGGCCTTTACATAGCCGAGATAGTCACGCCGGAAGATCAGGTAGATATTGCGCATCAGACGGCTTCCCCGGCGGGTGTGGCTTCGAAGAGCGCTGCGGCGTCTGCCTCTCCGACGAGTGAGACGAAGACATCGCGCAGGCGGGCCTCTTCAGGGGCAAAGCCGACGATTGGGGCGCCAGCTTCAATGGCAGCGCGAAGCGCGTCCTGTGCGCCGGTTCCGGGCCGCAGGCTGATGCGCCAGGCATCTCCGAGTCCCTTGTCAGGCGCACGCTGTGCCTCGAAGCCTTTCGGCGCGAGTGCCGCAGCCAGGTCAAAGCCTTCACTGACGGCGATACGGGCGCCCTGCCCCAGCGCGTTGAATGCGTTGTCCAGCGTGCCGTCGAACACCTTGCGGCCGCGCGCCATCATCACGATGCGGTCGCAGAGACGTTCGGCATGTTCCATGACGTGGGTGGAGAAGAGGATCGTGGCGCCGCGATCATGCTCGGCGCGGATCAGATCTTCGAGGATCTGCTGGTTGACCGGGTCGAGGCCGGAAAAGGGTTCGTCGAGGATCAGGAAATCGGGTCGGTGGGCCAGCGTCGAGAGGATCTGCACCTTCTGCGCCATGCCCTTGGAGAGCTTTGAAATGCGGGTCGCCTTGAACTCACCGAGGCCGGACATGTCGAGCAGCTCGATGGCGCGGGCACGGGCATCGCGGGCGCTGAGACCCTTGAGACGCGCGAAATGTTCGATCGTGGCGCGCGTGGTCATCTTCTTGTAGAGGCCGCGCTCTTCCGGAAGGAAACCCACGCGTTTGAGCGTCGCAATCTCGGGCGGCTTGCCGAACAGGCTGACGGCGCCGGAATCGGGCTGCATCACGCCCAGCGCCATCCGCAGGCTGGTCGACTTTCCGGCACCATTAGGGCCGAGAAAACCGATGATCGCGCCCTCGGGCACTTCAAGCGACAGATCGTTCACGGCTGTGAACGCGCCGAAACGCTTGGTCACATGATCCATGACTAGGGGCGGCAGGCCCATGAAAGCCTCCTCGGCAGCCGGGAGGACGCGAATCGCGACATTTCCCCTATCAGACGAAAGAGTTTCGCCCGGAACGCCTTGCCAAGCCCTTAAAGCCGACGCAGCATATTGGAATGAAAAGGGATATTTCCCCGGTTGCGCCCGAATGCCTGCACCTGACCCGCAAGGACATGGTGAACACGCGGCGAAACGCGCTGCTTGAACGCAACCGCCAGCTCGGCCGTATTGAAGCGGCACTGGCGCGAATGGAGGGCGGTCAGTTCGGCATTTGCGCCCAATGCAACGGGTCTATTCCACGCGGCATGCTGGAGGCCGACCCCGCGATGGTGCGGTGTCCCGACTGCCTCAGGATTTGCTAGAAGGGTAAAGCTGCCTAGAGCAGCAGGCCGAAGAGCCCGATAAAGCCCTGAATGACCAGCGCCAGGATGACCAGCAACACAAGCGTCGCGATCCAGCGGCCACCCATGTTCAGGAATAGGCCTGCAGCCAGACCAAGCGCCGCCATGAGGCCGAGCGAGATCATCCAGTTCATGCCGATGGCAATAGCCAGAACCGCATAGCCGACGGAGAGCACGGTGATCAGGCCACCCCAGGTGCTGCCCACGATGAAGCCATGCCAGGTGGCTTCCTGTGCTTCAATGTCCATATCGCCGTGATGATATTCGCTGGTCGCCATGAGGCCTCTCCGTGACTCGTATCTGCAGGTCGTATTAGCGAAGGCGCAGCTTGGGTCAAGCGCGGCAAAGCGCGCGTCTGCGTGCTTCAGTTAATGTTGCGCTTGGCGCGGGCCTGTTTCGGTCTTTTGGGTGTGAACGCCTGCGGCAGGGGCGCGGCTGGCACGCCTTCCTCGATCAGCGCTGCCGACTCTTCCGGCGTGGTCGCACCCCAGATCGGGCGGTCGTCCGTCTCGCCATAATACATTGCGCGCGCCTCATCGGCGAAATCGTCGCCGACATAGTCAAAATTCTTCTCGACATGGTCGCGCGCCTTGGCCGCAAACTCGGCCGCCAGCTGTTCGGCCTTGTCGCGGGCCGCCGCTTTCTTCGGGGATTTGACCGAAGGCGCCATGATCTGCTTCGACACATGGGCACCTGCACACTCAGGGCAGGTCACGAGGCGCTTCTCCGCCTGCCCATCATACGCGGCAGAGGAGGCAAACCACGCCTCGAATTCGTGTTCGCAATCACCGCAGATGAGAGCGTAACGGATCATGCTGCGCTCAGGCCGTCAGCAGTGCGTCGAGCTTGCCCGCACGCTCCAGCGCCATCATGTCGTCGCATCCGCCGATATGCTTGTCGTCAATGAAGATCTGAGGGAACGTGCGTGCACCGCCGGACCGCTCGACCATTTCGGCTTTCTTCGCGGCGTCCATGCCCGCGTCGATTTCCTTCATGGCGATCTTCTTTTCCTTGAGCAAGGCAACAGCGCGGCTGCAATACGGGCAGAACGCACGCGTGTAGATCGTAACCTTGGGCATTTTGGGCAGGCTCCTTAAAGCAATTTGTTCGCCTCGTTATATGGTGACGTCTGTCTCGCGGACAACGCGTGCCGACACAAGTACGTCCACATGGGTCGCGCCTGCCTGTTTCAGGGCACGTGTGCAGGCCGAAAGTGTCGCCTCAGTGGTTAACACATCGTCGACAAGCAGGACGCGGCGACCCGAAATCCGCGAGAGTGCGGCCTTCCTGACGGTAAACGCGCCGGCGACATTACGCCGACGCTGTCGAGCAGACAGCCCGGCCTGACTGGGTGTACGACGCGTACGCTTTATTGCATCACCCAGGATTGGCGTGCCCGATATGCGGCAAATGGCCTGCCCCAGCCAGGCGGACTGGTTAAAACCGCGCCGGGCTAGCCGGGCATAATGCAGGGGCACAGGCACGATCAGATCGGCTTCAGCGACCAGGTCACGGCCCGCCTGCACCATCCATCCGGAAAAGGTTTGCCGCCCGTCACGGCGCCCGGAGCGCTTGAGGTCGAGCACCGGCCGGCGCGAGGGGGCCCTTTCCTACGCCGCGCTGGCCTGAAACGAGGGAGCGCGGCGGCCACAGGAAGTCAGCGGCTGCCCGCAGAAAGCCCTTTGCGCGGGCCGGACGCCGGTCCATATCGCTTGGCATGACCCCTCCCGCAGCCCCCAAAGCCCCGCCGCGCCTGTTCGACCGCGACCTGCTTGTGCGCCGTCGTAACCGGGCAGCACCGCATTTCGACGAGTATTCCTTCCTGAAGGACCGCGTGTCGAGTGACCTTGTCGACCGGCTGGACGATACGGCCCGCACGTTTCGTGCCGGACTGGAACTCGGCGGACACGATGGCGGCGTCAGCGAGCAGCTGAAAGGCGGCGCGAAAGTGGCCGCAATGACCTTCACGGACACTTCCCCGGCGATGGTGTCGCGGGCACGGGAACGGGGCCTTGATGCGGCTGTCGCGGATGAAGAGAACCTTGGCTTTGATGCCGCAAGTTTCGATCTCGTCGTATCGGCCCTCTCGCTGCACTGGGTGAACGACCTGCCGGGCGCGCTGATTCAGGTGCGCCGCGTTCTGGAACCCGATGGCCTGTTCCTGGGCGCCTTGTTCGGTGCGGGCACACTGGCAGAGCTGCGAGCGTGCCTGATCGAGGCAGAGACAGAGATCATGGGTGGACTGGCGCCGCGCCTGTCCCCTCTCCCCGCGCTGGCCGACATGGCAGCGCTGATGCAGCGGGCCGGATTTGCATTGCCCGTGGTGGACCGGGAAAGCGTTGTGGTGCGCTATGATTCCGTGTTCGGGCTGCTGAATGACCTGAAAGGCATGGGCGAGCGGGCTGCTTTTGCGAGCGGGATGGGCCAGCCCCTGCCCCGGCGCGTGCTGATGCGGATGGCCGAGCTATATGCGCAGAATTTCAGTGATCCGGATGGACGCGTGCGGGCGACATTCGAGATTGTCTACCTGTCAGGCTGGGCACCCGCCCCGAGCCAGCCAAAACCGCTAAAGCCGGGCAGTGCAACCGTGAGCCTTGCAGATGCAGTACGACGGCAGGGGAAAGCGTGAAGCTGTCAGCCCCGCGATCAAGACGCCTTGGCTGCCTCGACCGCTTCCGAGGAGCTTCCAAAGGACCCTGACACAGCCGCGCCAACAGCGCCGATCCCGCCGATAACGGCAAGCGCCATAACGGCAATGATCAGCCCGTATTCCAGCGCTGTCGCGCCGCGCTCGTCTGTGGCGAATTGCGCCAAAAGACCATTCATTGCCATCCGACCCTCCCAGGCCCAGTTCCCGAAAGCACGTCAAACAGAGGGATGTCTGCTTCAGGCGCCGGGTAGTCGTGCAAGGATGACGGCGCAACCCAAGCGACGGACTGACCTTCCGCAGGGATTACGTCTCCAGCCCAAGCCAGACAGCGGTAGAGTGGCATAAGTAGGTGAAATTTCGGATAATCATGGCTGGCAAATGTGATCGGCGTCAGATCGAATTCGTCAACCAAGATCGAAAGCTCTTCCTTTAGCTCCCTCACCAGCGCCCGGGCCGGTGTCTCGCCCGGTTCGACCTTCCCGCCCGGAAATTCCCAGAGGCCGGCCATGGCCTTGCCCTCGGGCCGCTGCGCGAGAAGGATCTCGCCTTTCGAATTGTAGAGCGCCGCCGCAACCACAAGCACCAGTGGCCGCGTCATGTCCGGTAGGCACCGTTGATGTCGACATAGCCGTGAGTGAGATCGCAGGTCCAGACCGTTGACCCGAATTCGCCATAGCCGAGGTCGACGCGGATCGTGAACTCGGGCTTTGCGAATACGGCGCTGGCAGCCGCCTCGTCATAGTCCGGCGCGCGGGCGCCGCCCTTGGCGACCTGGACATCATCAAACCAGATGGCCAGCTCTTCCATCACGATGGGTTCGAGCGACTTGCCGACGGCCATAACGACACGGCCCCAATTGGCGTCTCCGGCGGCCATGGCCGTCTTGATCAGCGGGGAATTGGCGATATGGCAGGCAACGTTCTTTGCCGAGTGCCGGGACGCGGCACCCTCGACACGCACGGTAACGAACTTGCTGGCCCCTTCCCCGTCCTTCACCACCTGCATGGCCAGGTCGTGGCAGGTAGCATGCAGCGCAGCAGCGAACGCTTGGAACCGCGCGTCATCCCGCGATTCGATCATCGGCGCGCCGGTACCGCCTGTGGCGAAGACCATCAGCGTGTCGGAGGTCGACGTATCGCCATCCACGGTGATGGCGTTGAACGTCTCTTCGGTGATCTCTGCAAGCAGGTCCTGCAACAGTTCCGGCGCGATGGCGGCATCGGTGAAGACATAGGACAGCATGGTCGCCATGTTGGGCATGATCATGCCCGAGCCCTTGGCGATGCCGGCGAAGGCCGTGGCGGCGCCAGCAAGGTCAACTGTGCGGCCGGATGCCTTGGGATAGGTGTCGGTGGTCATGAAGGCGCGGGCGCAGGCCTCCCAGTCCGGCTTGCCGAGTTTCGCGGCAAGGTCCGGCACGAAGGCGCCGACAAAGTTCGGATCCTTCAGCGGCTCGCCGATCACGCCGGTGGCGGCGAGGAAACAGGTGTCCTTGGCCACACCGAGCGTCGCCGTCATCGCCTTGAGCGTCGCTTCGTTCTTCTCGACGCCCTTGGGGCCGGTAAAGGCATTGGAATTGCCGGAATGCGCCACGAGCGCGCGGGCGTTGCCCCCCCCTGTCTTCAGGGCTTCGCGGCACCAGCGCACATCAGCCGAAGCCGTGTTCGAGACCGTATAGACGCCTGCGCAGGTCGTGCCTTCGTCAAAGGCGAACAGGAAGACATCATCACGCTCGATACCCCGGCGGGCATAGAAGCCGCGCGAGCCTGCCGCGGCGCGCAGGCCTTTCACGGCAGGAAGCGCCGGAAAAGTTGCTGGGGCAAAGGGAGATGGCTTCAGGCTCACAGGTCGCTTCCTTGCTTGGCTTCAGGGCCAGCGTCCTCCTCAGGCATGAAGCCATTGTCAAGCGAGATCGGACTGGCGGGGGCGCTGTCGACGCCGGGGCCACCTTCCTGAACGGTCGCCTGCGTGCGCAATTCGCGCAGGATCTTGCTGATCTCGTTCAGCGTGAGGAAGGTGACGATTTCAGGCCGCATTTCCTCGCGCGTCTTGGGTGCCCGCGTGCGCCTATCCTTCACTTTGAGGATGTGCCAGCCATCAGCGCCCTTGAAGGGCTTCGATATCTCGCCCTCCGGCGTGTCGGCGATCATCACGGGAAACGGATCCGGCTCCTCATTGGGGGAAACATAGCCGAGGTCGCCATTCTCCATGCGCGTGGCGCTATCCTTCGAATGAGTCCGCGCCATGCTCTCAAAGCTCGCACCGACCTTGATCTCGTCATAGACGGCCTGGGCCTCTTCCTCGGTATCGAAGAGAATATGGGCAATCGAGACTTCATCATTGGACTGCTGGAGGCTGACCTGTTCGGCGTACATCTTGTCGATGCGCTCTTCCGTCACCTGACGGGCGACAAGGTCTTCGACGAGGAGATTGCCGAGGATGCGCTCGCGCGCCATCTGCAGGCGCCGCTGGGCGGCCGATTCACGCTCAATGCCGCGCCGCGTCGCCTCTTGCGCCATCAGCTTCTGATCGACCAGCTGGTCCAGCACGGTCTTGTACTCGGTACTCTTGTGATCGAGCGGCTGTCCTGCCGGAAGGAGCCCGCGGGCGACAGCCTCAAGCTCAACATCGCTGACATAGATTTTCTCGCCATTGACCGTCGCGGCAGCCGCGCCGTCGACCTGGACCGGAACCTCTGCTTCGTCGCCATTGCCGCAGGCACACAGCACAAGTAGCGCCGCGCCGCAGGCCAGCCGGCCAAAAGAAGCCTTATTCGCCTTGAAAAACAGCACAGTTATCTCCCGTGATCGCTGAGAGGGTCGCATTGACACCCTATTGCGGCGTTCTTAAGTCTGACCCTCACGCTGGTCGAGACCTCTCGTCCAGTGTAAGCGCTGCGGAAGAACCCGCAAACCGTCCTGCCATATGATACTGTCAGGACTAAGAGTTTAGTTTGCCCAGATCGATTGGTGCCGCCTGATATGCTTTCCGTAGCCCGTAAGATTTTCGGTTCCGCCAATGACCGCAAGCTGAAGCCCATGCGGGCTCGCGTCAATCGGATCAATGCCCTTGAGCCGATGATGGAGGCCCTCTCCGACCAGGCGCTCAAAGCCAAGACGGTCGAATTTCGCAAGCGCCTTGCCGACGGCGCGACGCTCGACAGCCTTCTGGAAGAATCCTTTGCCGTTGTCCGCGAGGCCTCCCGCCGCGCGCTCGGCATGCGCCACTTCGATGTTCAGATGATGGGCGGCATGATCCTGCATTCCGGCGCGATTGCCGAGATGCGGACCGGCGAGGGCAAGACCCTTGTGGCCACACTGCCGGTCTATCTCAACGCGCTCGAAGGCAAGGGCGTTCACGTCATCACGGTCAACGACTATCTGGCCAAGCGCGACGCAGAGTGGATGAGCGGCATTTACGGCTTCCTCGGCCTGTCCACCGGCATCATCGTGCACGGCGTCACGGACGAAGAGCGCAAGACCGCCTACGCTTGCGACATCACCTACGGCACGAACAACGAGTTCGGCTTCGACTACCTTCGCGACAACATGAAATACTCGCTGGACCAGATGGCCCAGCGTGGCCACCACTTTGCCATCGTCGATGAAGTCGACTCGATCCTGATCGATGAGGCACGCACGCCGCTGATCATTTCCGGCCCGACGGACGACCGTTCGGAACTCTACATCGCGCTCGACAACCTGATGCCGCGCCTTGAGCCGGAAGATTTCGAACTCGACGAGAAGCAGCGCTCGGTGACCTATACCGAATTCGGCACCGAGAAGATCGAGAGCTGGCTGACCGAAGCGGGCCTGCTGGAAGGCTCGATGTGGGAGCCGACGAACATCTCTTTCGTACACCACGCCAACCAGGCCCTGCGCGCGCACAAGCTTTACCAGAAAGACAAGGATTATCTGGTCAAGGATGACCAGGTCATGCTGGTCGACGAGTTTACCGGGCGCATGATGGAAGGCCGCCGCCTGTCGGAAGGCCTCCACCAGGCCATCGAGGCCAAGGAACGGGTCGATATCAAGCCCGAGAACCAGACACTCGCCTCGATCACGTTCCAGAACTATTTCCGCCTCTACAAGAAGCTCGCCGGCATGACAGGTACGGCGCTGACCGAGGCCTCGGAATTCCACGATATCTACAAGCTGGAAGTGGTCGACCTGCCGACCAACAAGGAAATCAAGCGTATCGACGACGATGATGTCGTCTACCGGACGGCCAAGGCGAAATATGCCGAGATCGTCAAGGAAGTGAAGGAATGCCAGGCCAAGGGTCAGCCTATCCTTCTGGGCACCGCATCCATCGAAAAATCCGAAATCCTGTCGAGCCTGCTGACCGCAGCGAAGATCCCGCACAAGGTTCTGAACGCGCGCCATCACGAGCAGGAAGCCTTCATTGTGGCAAATGCCGGCGTGCCGGGCGCCATCACGGTTGCCACGAACATGGCTGGCCGGGGTACCGACATCCAGCTGGGCGGCAATTTCGACATGCGTGTCGAGCAGGAAAAGGCCGCGAAAGAGAAAGAGCTTGGCCGCGAGCTGACCGAGAGCGAGCTTTCGGTGCTGACCTCGCAGATTAAGGCCGATATCGAGGTCAAGAAAAAGCGCGCCCTCGACGCCGGCGGGCTCTACGTGCTCGGCACCGAACGTCACGAAAGCCGCCGGATCGACAACCAGCTGCGCGGCCGGACAGGCCGTCAGGGCGACCCGGGCCGCTCGAAGTTCTATATCTCCATCGAAGATGACCTGATGCGCATCTTTGCTGCCGAGCGCATGGACGCCGTGATGCGCCGCCTCGGTATCAAGGAAGACGAGGGCATTACCCATCCCTGGATGAACAAGGCGATGGAAACCTCGCAGCGCAAGATCGAGGAACGCAACTTCGAGATTCGCAAGAACGTCCTCAAATACGATGATGTCATCAATGACCAGCGCAAGGCGATCTTCGAGCAGCGCATGGAATTCATGCGCGCCGACGATGTGTCCGACACAATCGCCGAAATGCGCGACCATGTGATCGATGCCCTCGTGCTGCGCACGATGCCTGAAAAGGCCTATGCCGAGCAGTGGGACATTGCAGGCCTCAAGGATGCGCTGCAGACCGATCTCGCGCTGGACCTGCCGGTGGCCGAATGGGCCGCGGAAGAAGGCGTTGCCAACCAGGAAATTGCTGAGCGCATCCGCAAGCATGTTTCCGAATCCTATGAAAATCTCGGTCGCCAGGTTGGCGATGCGCAGATGCACCGGATCGAGAAACAGGTCCTGCTTCAGGTCCTGGACCTGCGCTGGCGCGAACACCTGCAGCAGATCGACCAGCTGCGTTCTGTTATCCACCTGCGCTCCTATGGACAGCGGGATCCGCTGAACGAATTCAAGGAAGAAGCCTTCAACCTCTTCTACAGCCTGCTGAACGAACTGCGCGCGACGGTGACCCGTTCGTTGATGCATATCCGTGTCCAGCCACCGGAAGAGCGCCGCCCTGCCCCGCCACCACCGCCGCCGCCTCTGCGCGAGCTGCACCTCGATCCGGATACAGGCGTGAACGAGATGTCACCCGACGAGCCAGCAGGCAATACGGGCCCGGGCCCGGCCTTGCATCAGGCGGAGGATGACTGGACGAACACGGCGCGCAATTCGGCCTGCCCATGCGGTTCCGGCAAGAAGTACAAGCACTGCCACGGCGCCCTGACGCCGCAGCAGGCCTGATCGCTCACACCATTTCGGCTGGTTCCGGCCCCACATAGGTCGATTGCGGCCTGATGAGACGCCCCGTCAGGCGCTGTTCGCGCGCGTGCGCGAGCCAGCCAGCGGTACGGCCCGTGGCGAAGACCGCCGTGAAAGCATCCGGCGGGAAGCCGAGCGCTTCAAGCAGGAGCGCGGTATAGAACTCCACATTCACGTCGAGCGGCCGGTCAGGCTTGCGCTGCTGCAGGATTTTCAAAGCGGCGCGTTCGACGGCTTCCGCGAGCTTCAGCCGGCCCGGCAAGGCGTTTGAGTCGCCGGACATGCGTTTGACAGCGGCCTTTAGCGCATCGGCGCGCGGGTCGCGCACCTTGTAGATGCGATGGCCGAAGCCCATCAGCCGATCGCCGCGATCCAGCGCATCCTCGATCCATTTTTCAGCATTCTCAGGCTTTCCGATCCCATCCAGCATGGCGATTATCGGGCCTGGCGCGCCGCCATGGAGCGGGCCCTTGAGGGCAGCGAGGCCGGCCAATACGGACGACGTGAGGCCAGACCAGGTGGACGCAACGACACGGGCGGCGAAGGTGGACGCGTTGAGGCCATGATCCGCCACGGTGACGAGATAGGTGTCGAGGGCGCGAGCCACTTCCGGTGCGGGGATGTCACCTGTCAGCATGTGCAGCATGTCAGCGGCGTGGCCTGCCTGCGCGTCCGGCGCGATGGGCGCAAGGCCTCGGCGACGACGCAGGAAGGCAGGCAGCAAGACCGCTGGGGCGGCGAGGAGGCGAAGTACGGTCGCAACGTCTTCCCCATCCTCGATACGGGCTGTCAAAGCCCGGACGCCGTCCATGGGCGGCAAGGCCAGCAAGGCGTCATCAATATATTTGGCGAGCGGGTAGACGTCAGCGCGCGCTGCGCCGACGCGAGCGGCAAAGGCTTTAGCCTCCGGCAAATCGTCCAGCAGACCGTCAAAAAGCAGGCGCGCGACCTCTTCGAAGCCCATCCGGCCAGCGAGCTGATCGAGTGAAAAGCCTTTTACAACAAGGATGCCCCGCGCACCATCCACCGAAGAGAGGCGCGTTTCGGCGGCGATAACATCATCCAGACCCTGGCTCATTTTGTGGTTCTCCTTTTGATTTTCAGCGTGGAGATCGGCGCGAAAGCGTGTATCGTCAATCTTGATCAATATAATCAATGTATGGAGTGGGCATGGCGTGGATCAGTTCGGAAGAGGCGATCCGCCTGCTCGGCGTGCGGCCGCAGACGCTCTATGCCTATGTCAGCCGGGGGCGGCTGGAGGCGCGCGCCGATCCTGAGGATTCCCGCCGCTCGCTCTACAGTGCCGAGGATGTCGCCCGGCTGGCTTCGCGCCGGTCCGGGCCAACACGTGCGGCGGATATTGCCGAAGCGTCGATTGCCTGGGGCGAGCCGGTCCTGACCTCGAAACTGACGGTGATCGTTGACGGACGGCTCTGCTATCGGGGCGTCGACGCCATCACCCTGTCGCGCTCGGCGACGCTGGAAGCGGCGGCAACGCACTTCTGGGCGGCGCCTTATGCCCCGCGAGTGGACCGTTCAGTGGGTATTCCCGGACCATTCAAGGTCCGTTTGTTCACCGCGCTAGGGGCGCGGGCGGGCCACGACCCGCACGCGCGGGGCCGTTCACGGACCGTTCTGACGACCGACGCGGCCACCGTACTGGAAACGCTGGTCGATGCCGCGACAGACGGGCATGCGCCGGGCCCGATCCATGCGCGGCTGGGCGCGGCCTGGGGCCTTGATGCGAGCGGAACAGACATGGTGCGCCGGGCACTGGTCCTGCTGCTCGATCATGAGCTGAACGCATCAACATTTTCGGCGCGGGTGGCGGCGTCGACGGGGGCGTCGCTGTCGGCCTGCGCGCTGGCGGGTCTTTCGACCCTATCGGGACCGCTGCACGGCGGGGCGGTGGCGGGTGTGCTGACCTTCCTGAGTGAAGCCGAACAGATGGGCGCGGAAGCGGCGGTGCGGGCGCGGCTGGACGAGGGACGCGCCCTGCCCGGCTTTGGGCATCCGCTCTATCCGGATGGTGACCCGCGCGCGGCTGAGCTGCTATCGCACTTCGACGTGCCACCAATGATCAGCGCCATACAGGACGCCGTGATGCGGGAGACGGGCGAGCATCCGAATGTGGACTTTGCCATTGGAGCAATGGCCCAGCACTTTGGCTTTCCGGCGGAGACGGCGTTCGGCATCTTTGCCATTGGCCGCTGCATCGGCTGGCTCGGCCATGCGATGGAGCAGATCGAGACCGGATCTCTGATCCGGCCCCGGGCCCGCTATGTGGGCGTGATGCCAGCGCCTATTTCGCCATCACATTGACGACGGCGGTTGTCATCGCCGTGACGCCAGTCTCGATGGTTGGCGCCGGGACGGGCGCGAAGTAGGGCGAATGGTTGCCCGGCACTTTCAGCACGTCGAGCGGTGCACCCGTCTCGTCGAACAAAGCCGGGTCATAGACGCCGACGCGGAAGTAGACCGAATTGCTGAAGGCCTTCAGGAATTCACCATAGTCTTCACTGCCTGTAGTCGGGGCTGCGAAGTAGACCTTGTCAGCTGGCAGCACCTTGCTCATCGCCGCGAGGGTCTTCTCCGAGAGATCCGGGTCGTTGAAGACGGCGGTGCCACCGCTGCGCACGCTGATCTCTGCGTCTGGTGCGCCTGCCATTGCCACGATGGCTTCCGCCGTGCGCTTCACGCCTGCCAGCAATTTCTCGCCGACGGCCGGCTTGTACCAGCGCACCGTGCCGCGGACGCGCGCAGAGTCCGGAATAATATTGCCAGCCGAACCGGCCTGGATGGCGCCCACGCTGATGACACCGAATTCCTGTTCCGGTTTTTCGCGGCTGACCACGCTTTGCAGGTCGACGACGAATTTCGAGGCCATCATGATCGGGTCGATGGTCGTGCTAGGGCGTGAGCCATGACCGCCGATGCCATTGAACACGATGTCGAACCCGCCGGCGAAGGAGTTCATCTGGCCTTTCACGATCTGCACCGTGTCATAGGCACTGGGGCCGACATGGAGGGCAAAGCCATAATCGGGCACGCCAAACTTACCAAAAATATCGTCCGCCATCATCTTGCTGGCGCCGCCGCCGCCCTCTTCCGCAGGCTGGGCAACGAACATGAGCGTGCCTTTCCAGTCTTTCTTCATGTCGACGAGTGTCTGCGCGGTGGCGAGGAAGATGGCCATGTGCGCATCATGGCCGCAGGCGTGCATCACATAGGTGTTCTCGCCCCGCCATTCGGTCTGCACCGTGCTGGCATAATCGAGGCCTGTCTTTTCCTGCAGCGGCAGGGCGTCCATGTCGGCGCGCACCATGACGAGCGGGCCCTTGCCATTGCGCAGGATGCCGACAACGCCGGTCTGGCCGATGCCTTCGGTGACCTCGAAGCCAAGCGTGCGCAGCTCCTCCGCGATTATGCCGGCCGATCGCGTCTCCTCCAGGCCGAGTTCCGGATGTGCGTGGAAATCCTTGTAGACGGCCACCCAGTCATCGATGTGCTCGGAGACAAAGCTCGCAACATTGGATTTGAACTTGTCATTGATCGGCGCGGCGCTGGCAGGCGCCGCGAGTGGCGCAAGGGCGAGCACGCCACATAGGCCGGTGCCGGCAAGGCGGGAAAGGAGAGAGGGGGACATAAGCGGCTCCGATGATGTGGCGGGGTGACAATGGCAAAACACCAGCCATCCGCACAATGTGCAGCCCGTTCAACAGGAATCGAGCTGAGACCGTCGCAGATGAGACGCATGCATCTTTTTATAGCGGGAGCTGCCCGCCCGCGGATCAACCCGCTGGGGAACCGAAACAGGCCACCTGCGTATGGTTAATTCCAAAGGCTATAAGGGGCTGCATCATGCGCAGAGACATTCTTTCCACGATCCTGGCAGTGATCTGCATCGTGTTCATCGTATCGCTTGGCATTTTCTATATCCAGGAAGGCTCTTTCGAAGGCGCCGGCCGGAAGATGGATGCCACGCTTCAAACACTCCCTGAAGACACGGCTCGCGTGGCCAATGACGTGGCCGACAAAACCGATGAGGTGATCGAGGATATCGCCGACGGCCCGGACGAAAATCCGTCCTGATCCCTGCTCGTACTTCCCTGATTTGATCGATGGCCCGGCTCCCGGATGGACGCCGGGCCTTTTGATTCAGGCATAGGACAGAACTTCGTATTCGACATTGTCATAATCGTGGAAATAGAAGCGGCTGCCGGGATCATAGGTCTGGTGCGAATGGGTGACGAAGCCGGCATCCAGCACGCGCCTTTCCGCCGCCGCGAGATCGTCGACGATGACGCCGACATGGTTCAGGCAGCCTTGCGTATTGTAGGTGATCTGGTTCGGCGCATCTGTCTCGCCGGGGGAATACAGTGCGATATAGGCCGTGTCCGTACCGACATGCGCGGTCTGGCCATTGTTGATGGACGCGCCCTTCCAGCGCAGGTGCCAGCCGAAGATGCGCTCCAGCATGCGGGTTGTGCGATCAATGTCGCTAACCGTGATGTTGACGTGTTCGAGGGTTGCGGTGGGCATGGGCGATGTCCTTTCCTACGGGCCTTCAGGCCCCTTTTTCCGTGATTGGACGTCGTTGATAGTTCCTCAACCTTACTTGAGGTCAAGGTCTTTTTTTGCTATCAGCTCAGCTCATGAAAACAACTGATCTCATTCCGATTGGGCAATTGGCGGCGCGCACGGGCGTGTCGGTGTCGGCCATCCGCTTCTATGAGGACAAGGGCCTGATACGGGCGATGCGGAATGCCGGCGGGCAGCGGCGCTTCCTGCGCTCGGATGTGCGGCGGATCTCGTTCGTGATGATTGCGCAGCAGCTGGGCTTTACGGTGGCCGAGATTGGCGAGCTGCTATCGGGACTGCCGCAGGAACGCACACCGACCAAGGCCGACTGGTCGAAGATCAGCGCACTGTTCCGGGAACGGCTGGATACGCAGATCGAGCGGCTGGAGCTGATGCGCGACCGGCTGGACGTGTGCATCGGGTGCGGGTGCCTGTCACTGTCGAACTGCGCGCTCTACAATCCGGAAGACCGGGCGGCGCGCCTCGGGCCAGGCCCGCGTTACCTGATGGAGCGCAATGGTGCGGCAAAGGCCGCCGAAGCTTAACCCCGGCCCTTGCGCTTGTTGCAGACAGCATGCGCGAGCTGGAGGTTTGACTCATCATCCGGGCCGCCGCGCGCGAGCGCGTGGATATGGTCGAACGTGGGGCGCTGTTTCTTCCAGACTGTGGCATGGCCGACAGCGAAGCGTGTCGACGGCATGGGCTTGCCGCAGAGCGCGCAATTGCCGCCCTGCGCCTGCCAGAGGCGCTGGAACATCTTGGTTGCCGGGGGCGCGAACTCCTGGCTCACAGACCCTCCGGCACGCTCCAGCCGCGCCGAGCGCAGGCGGCGAGCACCGTATTGCGCAAGAGGCAGGCGATGGTCATGGGGCCGACGCCGCCGGGCACAGGCGTGATGTGGCCGGCCACGGGTTCGCAATCGGTAAAGTCCGCATCGCCGACAAGGCGGGTCTTGCCCTCGCCCTTTTCAGGCGCGGGAATGCGGTTGATGCCGACATCAATGACGGTGGCGCCGGGCTTGACCCAGGCGCCCTTGACCATGTTGGGGCGGCCGACGGCCGGCACGAGGATGTCGGCGGTGCGGCAGACGGCAGGCAGGTCGGCCGTGCGGCTATGGGCGATGGTGACGGTGCAATTCTCGGCAAGGAAGAGCAGCGCAGCGGGCTTGCCGACGAGAATGGAGCGTCCGATGACAACGACATGCTTGCCGGAAAGGTCATCACCGAGCGCGCTTTTCGCGAGGATGACACAACCATTGGGCGTGCAGGGGCGCAGGCCAGGCTTGCCGAGCGTGAGGCGGCCGGCGGAGACTTCAGTGAGCCCGTCGACGTCCTTGTCGGGGTCGATGCATTCGATGGCGCGGTGCTCGTCGAGGCCGTTGGGCAGGGGCAGCTGGAGCAGGATGCCGTCGATGCTGTCATCGGCATTGAGGCGGGCGATCAGGTCTTCGACCTCGGCCTGCGTGGCCGTGGCGGGCAGTTTGTGATGGACGGAGACCATGCCGGCTTCTTCGGTGAGACGGACCTTGGAGCGGACATAGACCTGGCTGGCGGGGTCTTCGCCGACGAGGACGACCGCGAGGGCCGGTTGGCCGGGCAGCGCCTTTACGGCCTCTGCCACCTTGCCACGCACTTGCGCGGCGACGCCGGTTCCATCAATTCGCTGAGCACTCATTCCCGCATCATCCCTGCCAGAACGTCCGCCAGATCCGGCGGCCCGTCTATATCGAGGCCTTTTAGCCGGTTCTTGCCGCCCGTCACCACCCTGACGGCAGACTTTGGCAGGCCGAGATGCTTGGCGAGCAGTTTTTCAACGGCTGCATTGGCCTTGCCGTCTTCAGGAACGGCGCGGACGCGAACTTTAAGGTAGGTGCGGCCTGCCGCATCGGTCTCAGGACCTTCGATCCGGTCTGCGGAGGCGTTTGGCTGCACGCGAACGGTGAGCCGGTGCATCGGCTAGAAGGGCGCGATCGTGTAGCCGTAGCGGACAATCAGGCGCTGCAGGAAGAAGATGATCAAGAGCACGGCCATTGGCGTCAGGTCGAGACCACCCAGCGGCGGGAGGATGCGGCGGATCGGGCCGTAGACCGGCTCGGTGATGCGCTCCAGCCCACCCCAGATGCTGCGCACGGTGGGGTTGCTGATGGACAGGACATTGAAGGAGACAAGCCAGGACATGACGGCCTGTACGATGATGATCCATGTAGCGATATTCAGCAGGAACAGGACAACATCCAGGATCGCGCGCATTGTAATCTCTCCGGAAACAGGGTGACTTCTGTGTCACTTAGGGTGTGTTGGTTAGTGAGCGCAAGGTCACCGCTGCCGGTTTACCCTGCGACATGGTTGGCGCAGGGCGAGAGCCAGACTAGCTCTGAGGGATCCAATGCAGGGGGAATGGGGATGACAGATACAGAAACGCCCCTGCGTCCGCTCACCCGCCTGCAGCAATCCATGATCGCCCTCGCCATGATGGCCATGGGCGCCGGTATGACGATCAATTTCGTGGTCGTGGCGCCGCTGGCGCGCCAGGCCGGGCTGGCCCCGATCGAAGTCGCGGGCATCCTGACATTCTCCTCGGCCATCTATGCCTTCATGATTCCAATCTGGGGCCGCATCGCCGACCGGATCGGCCGTAAGCGCGTGATGGTGTTCTCGTTGATGGCGATGGGCCTGTTGAACATGGCCTTCCTGTTTGCGCTGAGCGCCGCGCTGGCGGGCATTGTGACCGGGCTGGCCGCATTTTTCCTGTTGGCCTTCACACGGCTCTGGTTCGGCCTTCTGGCACCCGGACTTCAGCCGGCCTCTATGGCGGCGATGACGGACGCGACCACGACGCTGACCCGCGCCGGGGGCCTTGGCATGCTGGGGGCATCGATGAGCGTTGGCTCGATCCTCGGCCCGGCAGGCGCGGCCGTCCTGGCACCGTTCGGCGCACTGGTGCCGCTCTGGGGCACGATCATCCTCAACATCGTTGTTGGCATCATTCTCGCCTTCGTGCTACCCCGCAGCCGCAAGACCGCGCGCGCCTCACACCGCCCGACACCGCTGTCGGTAAGGGACAGCCGGGTCGCGCCGCACCTCATCTTCCTGTTCATCTATTTCATGGCGATCGGCATGATCCAGCAGACCATCGGCTGGTTCATCGAAGACCGGTACAATTTCGTCGACACGGCCTCACATACTGCCAGCGAAATTGCCGTGCGGCACACGGGGATCATTTTCTCCTGCCTTGCTGCGGCGATGATCGTCGTCCAGTTCGGCTATATCGTGCCGCGACGGCCCGATCCGCGGAAGATCCTGCCGGTGGGCCTTGGCCTTGTCGCGATTGGCTATATCTGCGCCGATACATTCATGCCCTTCTGGGCCATGTGCGTCAGCTTCCTGATCGCAGGCGTCGGTGGAGCGCTTGCGGTGCCATCCGCCAATGCGCTGGGCAGCCTGTCCGTGGAGCGCCACGAGCAAGGATCGGCGGCGGCGCTGCTGGCTGCTGCGCCGCCGGCCGGGTTCGTGTTCGGGCCCCTGATCGGTGCGGGCCTCTATTCCATCGCCACGCCGCTGACGCTGTATGCATCTGCCGGCGTGATGGCGGTGCTGTGCATCTACGCGTTCCTGGTGACGTCCAAGAAGACGCTCACCCCATGATGAAGGCGTTCAGCTTGTTGCCGTCCGGATCACGGAAATAGGCTGCATAGAAACCACCTTCACCGCGCGGGCCGGGAGGGCCTTCATCGGTTCCGCCCTGTGTGATCGCGATCTTGTAGAGCCGGTGAACCTGCTCCTTGTCCTTCGCCTCAAGCGCGACCATCGTGCCATTGCCGACCGTCGCCGGCTTGCCGTCAAACGGCAGCGAGGCTGCAATGCCTGCGCCGCCGCCCGGCGTGCCCCACGCGATATACGAGTCGGTCTCCATCATGCGGCCTGAGCCCATTTCCTTGGCGATCGCATCATAGAATGCGGCCGCACGGGCCAGGTCTGACGTGCCGAAAGTTACATATCCAATCATCATCTTTTCCCCAGTTGAGAAAAAGAACATAACATGAACATTGATTGGTAGGCAATCTCCTACATCGCGGAAATGCCGCCATCGACTTTCAGTTCGATGCCGGTGACCAGTTTGGATTCGTCCGAGGCGAGATAGAGCACGGCATAGGCGATATCGTCGGGCTCGCCGACCTTGCCGAGCGGGATCTGGCGACCGAGCTTTGCAAGGGCTTCTTCCTCGCCAAACATTTCCTTGGTGCGATCAAGGATCGGCGTGTTGATGAAGACCGGGTGGACCGAGTTACAGCGGATCTGGCCGCCCTTGGCGCAATGCAGCGCGATGGACTTGGAGATGTGGCGCACGGCGGCCTTGGCCGTGTTGTAGGAGACATAGTTCGCGCTGGCGATGATGCCGGCGATGGACGAGATGTTGATGATCGAACCGAGGCCGTGGGCGCGCATCAGCGGGATGGCGTATTTGCAGCCGAGGAAGATGGAGTCGACGTCGACCGTCTGGACCTTTTTGAACATGTCATAGTTCTCGTCCTCGACCGAGCCGAGCGAGCCGATGCCGGCATTGTTGACGAGGATGTTGAGGCCGCCCATCGCTTCATGCGCGGCGGTAAGAACTTCCTGCCAGCGGGCTTCATCGGTGACATCATGCTGGAACGCGAAGGCGGTGCCCTCGCCATGGGCGGCGTTGATTTCGGCGGCGACCTTTTCGGCACCCGCGCCGTTCACATCCGTCAGCGTGACCTTGGCGCCCTCTTTGGCCAGCATCTTGCCGATGGCTTCGCCGAGGCCCTGCGCGCCGCCGGTGATGAATGCCATTTTTCCCTGAACTCTGCCCATATCTGTTTTCCTCTTCCTGTGACCGACCTTCTCAAGCACGGAATGCATGCGATGCGCTAGTCGGCGGGGCGCTGGACGGAATCGCGCAAACTCCTCAGGAAGGCCGTAACGGCCTCCGGAAGGTCGCTTTTTTCATAGGCGTTGACCTGCACTTCCGACCAGGCGGGATCCGGCCAAAGCCTGCCCTGCAACTGCTCCAGTTCCTGTCGCTGGCTGGCTGAAAGCGGCAAGTCCGCAGCCACTTGCAGCAACTGCAAGGCTTCAAATATCTGCCGCATCACGCGGAATGTTTCGAACATGCGCGGCGCCAAGGCCGGGTCATCGCGCCATGACTTCCCGTCAAACAGGTTTTGCACGACATGCTGTCCGGCGCCGAGACAATCGAACTGTACGCATCCGCCAAAGCCGCGCGCCTCAAGGTGTGCGTGAATGGTGCAGGCATCATCTGGCCCGAGGTTCGGGCACGGCGTGCCATTCGCCTTGCTCAAGGCGAAGCGCGAGGAGCGGTCGAAAGCCGGGCCCACACAACAAAGTGCGGCGCACTGGCCGCAATCGGCACGCATTTCCGGCAATGTCATTGACGCCTCCTGCGCTCAAGGGAGGAAGGATGATGGGGATATCCTTTTCGAGCCCCTCCCCTAGCAGCGCGGCCCGGCATGCGCCAATGGCAATATTTCAAGGAAAGTGACTTGATCCATCGGCCCTGTTGGCGCGATCCTTCCTGTATGGCCCCGATAACCGCCCCCGAAAGCACAGACCCCCATTTCCACGTTTTCGATACGGCGATCGGGGCATGCGGTCTGGCATGGACCGACAAGGGCCTGTTTCAGGTGCAGCTGCCGGAGGCAAGCGAGGTGGCGACAGAGTTGCGGCTTGGGCGCATCGCGGGGGCGGCATGGTCGGATACCCTACCGAAGAACATAGCGGAATGCGAAGCCAGGATGCGCGCCTATTTCGAGGGCGACCCCGCGACATTCACAGACATAGACCTCGACATGAGCCGGGTGAATGCCTTCAGCGCGCGGATCTATACAGCGTTGCGCAAGGTGGGCTGGGGCAAGACGACGAGCTATGGCGCACTGGCGCGGCAGATCGGCGACCCGCACGCGGCAAGGGCGATTGGCGCAGCGATGGGCAAGAACCCGTGGCCGCTTGTGGTGCCTTGCCACCGGGTGCTGGCGGCGTCCGGCAAGATTGGCGGCTTCTCGGCCTATGGCGGCCGGGCGACGAAACGGAAGATGCTGCAGCTGGAACAGTCCGATGCGGACGGCGCGGCGCCCAAATTACCGGGCTTGTTTGACTAGGACTTGGCGCTGCGGCGCTGGGCTTCCCATTTGCGGCGCACCCTGTCTGTGCGGAAATGGCGGAAGTCCCGGCGCAGTTCACACCATGCGCAGATGATGCGGACATCACCCAATAGGCAAGCAGGAAGGGCCAGACCACGCGACGCGTGACGTTGCCGGTTTCGTCGGCATAGTCGAGCGCGAGCTTTGTTTGCCCACGGATTGACTGGCGGACGAGGGCGACGTCGAAACTGTCCTTCGGGCGCTCCTTGAAGCTGACAGGCGTAAGGCCGGAATCGACGATGACCGGTTGCAGCTCACGCGGCATGGAGACGGTGAGCTTGGCGATCAGGCCCGCGAACGCAATGGCCTGAACCGATTTGTGGCGAGGCTGCGCCTCTTCCCCTATAGACCTTTGTGTTCCTTGTGGGGCAAATGGGCATAGGGGGCGTTGTGGGACCGGGACCGCTGAAATACCTGAACTTCATGACGCAGACCGACAAGTCGCGCGTCGTCTATCTGGCGCAGGCCCTGGGGGCCGTCATCGCCGGCAGCGTTGTGACGCTTACGCTGGTGGCCATTCTCTTTTCGGACCCGCCTTCAGCGCAAACTGACGATCAGGCCGAGCCGCCGCTTTTCGGCCTGATCGTTCTCTGGCCCGTGGTCTCGACACTGGCGCTCTGGTTCATTCTGTCGATGACGCGTCGGTCAACGCCGACCTATTGGCATGCAGCCGGCTGGTCGGCGCTTTGCTTCACCTTCGTGTTTGCCCTTCTGGCCGGGCCGCAGACCGGACTGATCTTTGCCTGGCCCTATTTCATCTATTCGCTGACTTTCCTGGCCTGGCAGCTGAAATCCACCCGCGATGCCCTGTTCATGACAACGCTGCTGCAGGCGGCCGTGATGGCCGTGCCCGCCCTGATCATCAAGCTATCGGCCTGAAACAGCCATATCGATCAAATTTGCAACAACGTGTTCAGCGGGCATATACCCTGTCCGTGTTAGCGATTGGGGATGCTCCGCAAGCTCATCGCCTCGTTGATTGCTGTCTATGCCATCGCCTTTGCGTTCGGCGCGCTGACGGCCGTGCGATGGCCCTCGATCATGATGATGGTCAGCTGGATCGTGCATGATGATGTCGCCGCTGGCCTCGAAGCGGTCGACTGGCGGGCTCTCGGCATTGCCTATGGCGCGCCCTACCTGCTGGCCGCGCTCTGCTTTTACGCCTCGGCCGCGATGATCGCCGGGCGCCGTCCTGGCGGCGTACTCTGGTATATAATGGGCCTCGCAGCGGGTTTCCCGACTGTCTATCTCGTCCGGTTCTCGGACGGCTGGTGGAACAACCCGTCTCCTGCCGAAGGCGCTGTCGCTGGCGCCGGTATTGGCGCGCTGCTGCTGCTGAGCGCCGTCTATGAATTGCGCAAGCGTAAGCCCGAGCGCGTGCCTCTCGCCGAACCTGCCCCTGCCCCCGCTGCGCGCCCGGTGGCCGTCGCCGCAGCGCCGGAACCACAGGATGAACCTGCCGCAGCGATTGTCCGCAAACGCCCTTCGCCCGCAAGGCCAACGTTCGTGCCTGCAGCGATCGCGCGCCAGCGCGCCAGCTTTGCGGCCCATGGCCGCCGCATGCATGCGAAGCAAAACCGGCCGATCACCATCCGCCTGTTCTAGGACTCCCTGTTTCTGATTGCCCGCCGCAGCGCTTCGCCATAACCTGCACAAAGGGCCATGGGAGGGCACTGCAATGAATATCCGAATCCTAACCGGGGTAGCATTGGCTTTCCTCTCTGCCTGGCTGCTCTGGCAGGGCCTGTCAGCCGTAATCATGATCACGAGCCGTGGCAGCCCACTGGGCGACGCACTGTTGCAGCCGCCGACCAGCGTCGTGCGTATTGTCGCAGCCTGCATGATTCTCCTCGGCGCACTCGTGGCGGTCGCTCAACGTCCCGGCGGAGCCTGGCTTGCCGGACTGGGCACATTCCTTTTCGTCTTGCTGCCCGTGATGATGGCAGCCTCGGGCACGGCAGCGCGGCTTTGGGCGGACGAGGCCGTGGTCTCGCTCTTTCTGATTGCGCTGACGGTTGCCCTTTGTGTGAGCAAGCGCCGAAAAGCCTGACCTTGGGTCAGCCGCCGCATTGATTTCAGAGCCAAAATGCCTAGGTTGCAGGCTCTCGCCCTAGAGGCCCCTTCAGCAAGGCAGAATTTCCCATGTCAGAGACCTATGATGTCGTCATAATCGGCGGCGGACCCGGCGGATACAATTGCGCCATTCGCGCCGGACAACTTGGACTCAAGGCCGCTTGTATCGAATCACGCGGCAAGCTTGGCGGTACCTGCCTCAATGTCGGTTGCATCCCGTCCAAGGCGCTGCTCCACGCATCGCAGATGTATGCGTCAGCTCAGAACGACTTTGCAGGCATGGGCATCAAGGTCGGCAAGCTTGAGCTCGATCTGGCTCAGATGATGAGCCAGAAGGAAGAAGCTGTCGACGGCCTGACCAAGGGCGTCGAGTTCCTCCTGAAGAAGAACAAGGTCGATTATATCCAGGGCTACGGCAAGATTACCGGCAAGGGCAAAGTCGAGGTCACGGGCCTCGACGGCAAGAAGCAGACGCTGGACGCGAAGAATATCGTGATCGCGACCGGATCCGAGCCAACCGGCCTGCCAGGCATCGAGGTCGACGAAGAGCGCGTTGTGACCAATACCGGCGCGCTGTCGCTGACCTCCGTGCCGAAGCGCCTCATCCTGATTGGCGCCGGTGTGATCGGCCTCGAAATGGGCTCTGTCTGGGCCCGCCTCGGATCGGAAGTGACGGTTGTCGAATATCTCGACCGCATCCTGCCGCCGGCTGATGCTGAAGTGGCGAAGGAAGCCCAGAAAGTCTTCAAGAAACAGGGCCTCGATTTCCGCCTCGGCATGAAAGTGACGGGCGTTGAAAAACTGAAGAGCAAGCTGAAACTGACCATGGAGCCCGCAAAGGGCGGCGATTCGGAAACGCTGGACGCCGATGTGGTGATCCTCGCGGTCGGCCGCAAAGCCTATACCGACGGCCTCGGCCTCGAGAACATTGGCGTGAAGACGGACAAGCGCGGCGTGATCCAGCCCGTCGACGGGCATTTCAAGGTGGCGGACGGCGTCTGGGCAGTCGGCGACTGCATTCCGGGACCGATGCTGGCCCACAAGGCCGAAGATGACGGCGCGGCCGTCGCCGAGCTGATTGCCGGCAAGGCAGGCCATGTCGACTATAATCTCGTGCCGAGCGTCGTTTACACGAACCCGGAAATCGCCTGGGTCGGCAAGAACGAGGAAGAGCTCAAAGAGGCTGGCGTTGAGTATGTGAAGGGTAAGTTCCCGTTCATGGCCAACTCGCGCGCACGCACGAACCACGAGACACTCGGCTTCGTGAAAATTCTTGCTGAAAAAGGCACCGACAAGATTCTTGGTGCCCACATGATCGGCGTTGGCGTTGGCGAAATGATCGCCGAGATCTGCGTCGCGATGGAATTCGGCGCCGCATCTGAAGACATTGCCCGCACCTCCCATGCTCACCCGACCCTGTCGGAAGCTGTCCGTCAGGCAGCCATGGGTGTCGAAGGCTGGACGATGCAAATGTAGGCATCCATCCCCCCTGGGGGTGTTTGCGGGCAGGCCAAAAGCGGGAATAGACTAAACCCTGAGCGAATTCAGGGGGACGTCTCAATGATCCGGTGCATGAAATTCACGGGGGCGGCCATGTGCCTTGCCCTGTTGGTAACACCTGCCTTGGCGCAGGCGACGGACCCCCGCGCGCCCGCGCCTGCGGCGCCCAATCCCAATGCCATTCTCGCGGAAGTGTCGAATGTGGCGCAGATCACGGCAGCGGCGAAGAAGTGTAACTGGACGGATCCGATGAATGTTCTGGCATCGGAATCCATGCTGGCGATGAAGGCGGCGGACCTGAAGGCCATGGTGCCGCCTGAGGTTCGCGGACAGGTGGACACCGCACTGGCCCAAGCCACAGCCAGTGTCGCTGAAATGGCCTGCAAACAGCCTGACGGCAAGGACCTGCCGCAACAACACCAGATCACCATGTTCGTCATGGACCAGTACTGGCGCATGATTGCCCATGTTGATGTGCTGGGCAGCCTGCGCTGGGGCGAGGTGTTCCACTATACACCGGCCGAGCGTGCGGCACTCGACAAGGAGATCGCGCATATCAAGGAATTCAAGGGCTACGGCTATTACGAGGTCGCCAACCCGCTGGAAACGCTGGCCGACAAGACCCAGACGCTGGCCTGCCGGGAACGCCCGTCAAACGGCAAGCCCTGCCGTCCTGTGCCTGCGGAACTTGAAAACAATGCCGCGACCGTGAAAATCATGATCGAGACAACCGAGGCCTTCGGCAAAGCCGTGGCTGCCGAGAAGATCAAGGAGCAGCAGGACTTTCTGGCTGCCGTAGGCGACATCACCCAGTTCAGCGCGTTCAAGGATGACGCCTGCAAAGCAGACGCGCTGGTAATTAAGACGGGCGAGGCGCGCGTCCGGTCGGAAGACACCGAGGACACATTTGGCAAGATGACGCATCAGGTCATGTTCGTTGAAAAATTCCGCCTCGGGAAACCGCAGCCGATCGGCTGGGTGCTGCTGTTTCGCAGCATGATGTATGCGAGCGATAACGAACCTTATGTCGTCATCGCGGAGAATGGCGGCGAGTGGGACGAGGAATCAGCGCGCATTGGCGCCGGCGAGGTAAAAGACCTTTACGAGGAACAAAAGACCCGTATTGCCAGCCTCCCGCCCGGCGAACAGCAGAAGGCCAGCGAAGCGGCACAGGATGCCATTTCGGAAACCTATTTTGATAATTTCGTCTCGATGGGACTAATGGAGAGCATCAAGACAGGTGGCGGCAATCTCAGGCTCATACAGTGCACGGCAGACTGACATAAGACACGACGTCCGGCTGGACGACCAGCCCACCTCTGCCTAGTCTGGTTTGCATGTACACGCATGCTGGAGCCGGATGGAGCATCAGGCCGTTCACACGGAACGACCGTATCCCCTGCCTGCGTATTTTCCGGGATTGCCTGCGCGCCTTCCCGTGGCGGGGAGAATGGCAGTCCTACCTGCCCGTGCTGCAGAACGCCTTTGCCAGCGCCCATGTCCTTGTTGCTGAAGAGGCATCGGCGGGGGTGATCGGCTTCCTGACGCTGAACACGACGACGGGCTATGTCGACCATCTGTTCGTGCATGAAGACTGGCGTCTTTGCGGCGTCGGACGCGGCCTGCTCGACGTCGCGCAGAGCGAGGCGGGCAAATGCCTGACGCTTGATGTCGACGCGCAGAATACCGGGGCCCGAAAGGCCTATGAGCACATGGGTTGGCATGTCGTGGCCGATGCGCGGCCCCTTCGTCCGGGTCAGCAGATCCGTCTCATCAGTCCCTGACACTACCAACACTCGCCATTGCGGAAAAAGCCCGTTAAGCGGAGTGATGACCGAGACGACTGCCGCCGATCCTGAAACGCTGTATGCCGCGCCCGCCAAATGGGTCGCGAGTGGGGCCGGGGCACAGGGCAACCTTTTCCTCACCGGACGCGCCGGCACCGGCAAGACGACGATGCTGCGCAAGTTCCTGGCTGGCGCGGGCGACAAGGCGGTCGTGCTGGCACCGACGGGCGTCGCGGCCATGAATGCCGGCGGGCAGACCATCCACTCCTTCTTCAAGCTGCCACCGCGCCTGGTTGAACCTGCAGATATCAAGCGGCTGCGCTCGACACGGCTCATCAAGGCGGTGGAAACCGTGATCATCGACGAGATTTCGATGGTGCGCGCCGACATGCTGGACGCCATCGACCGCAGCCTGAAGCTGAACCGGATGTCGAAGCGCCCGTTCGGCGGCGTGCGCATGATCCTGTCGGGCGACCTGCACCAGCTGCCACCCGTCGTGTCGAACAGCGAAGTGCCGATCCTGCAGGATCGTTATGGCGGTAGTTATTTCTTCAATGCCCCTGCCTTCAAGCAGGCAGAATTTGCCCTCTTGGCACTGAAACATGTGTTCCGGCAGGAAGATCCGCGCTTCCTGGCGCTGCTCGGCGCGTTGCGGACGGGACGTGTCACGCCGATGGACGAGGCGGTGCTGCGCAGCGTCGTGTCGTCGCGCAGTGCTGTGGACGCATCCGAGACGCATGTCGTGCTGACGCCAAACAATGCCAATGCCAACCGGATCAACCAGGCGAGGCTGGCCGGCCTGAAAACCAAGGAAAAGATTTTTCCCGCAGAGGTGCAGGGCCAGTTCGAGGAGAAAGCCTTTCCGACCGAAGCAGACTTGGTGCTGAAAGAGGGCGCCCGCGTCATGCTGATCCGCAACGACCCCGAAGGCCGGTGGGTGAACGGGTCACTGGCGATTGTCGAAGGGTTCTCCAGCAAGGGCGTGATCGTGGATATCGGTGGCCACGTCTATGAAATCGAGCCGGCTGCCTGGGAGAAATACCGCTACGACCTTGAGCCTGAAACCAAGAAGGTGAAGCGCGAAGTCGTCGGCACGTTCAAGCAGATGCCGCTGCGCCTCGCCTATGCCGTCACGATCCACAAGGCGCAGGGCCTTACGCTGGACAAGGTGTTCATCGATTTCGACAGCGGCATGTTTGCTCATGGGCAGGCCTATGTCGCCTTCTCCCGCGCGCGAACGCTTGAAGGGCTGGAGATCAGCCGCGAACTGCGCCCGCGTGACCTCGTGCTCGACCGGGACGCCTTTGCCTTTGGCAAGCTGGAGACGATCGAGGACACAGACGCCTATCTGCTGGCGAAATTCGCCCGCGAAGACAGCGCGCTGATCTGAAGCGCGAGCGCTGCCTAGGCGAAGACCTGAGAGTAGGATGACTCGGCCTGTGGCGCCCGTGCGCGCACCATCGTATTGCCAATCAGGTCATGCAGGCAGCGCCGGTCACCCCGGAACAGGCCGACAGCATAGCCGCCACCAAACGGGATCATGTTCACGACCAGACGGCCAAGCGTGTTGCGCATGATAACCGCGCCAAGGGTCGGCTTTTGCCCGTTCGTGTCTGTCACGACGGCGCCGAACATCAGCTTGCCAATCGTTGCCTGCATGCCGGAGCTTTCCAGCAGGATGCCGTAAAGCGCCTGCGCCAGGAAGCAGACGGCGCCAAACTTCAGTATTTCAATATTGGCGCGGGCCTCTTCGGGCGAACCGACGTCTGAGCTAGCCAGTGCGCTGATGGCGCTGGTGAGGGAAGGCATGAAAATGATGCCGACCGTAATCAGAACGAATAGCTCGTCGAAAATGCGCGCTACGACGCGACGACCGAAAACAGGCTTTCCAGCTGACTTGCTTTGCGTCTGGCCCGATTTGGGCGACGCGTAAGACGGCATGGGAATGGAGGACGGGGCGGCGGGGGCCGCTTGGTTGCGCATGCTGCGCTCGGCTTCAAGAAAGGCGCGGGCCTCAGGGCTGAGATCGCCCTTGGGATGTGCGGGATTACCGAATACGCCGGCCGATGTCGTCGCAGCCGGGCGCTTGCCAAAACGTGGCGCCTGTTCGCCCCCTGCTCTCTTCTTGCCAAAAGTCGCCATACGGCTGTCCTCCGTTTGCCAACCTCCATACACGCTGGAGTTTAGGTTCGGGTGGACTCTAATGGGGCAATTTTCTGCCCCCCGTTAAGGATATGGTTAGGCGAGCTTGCGGATTTCCTCGGCCAGCTGGCGATCATTGTCGGTGACGATCTTCTCGAGCACGTGCACGCGCTCTTTCAGCCGGGCGATGTCGGACTCCATCCGCGCCACGTCCTTGTCAGTCGCCGCGCCAGCCTGCTGGACTTCCTTCATCTTCAAATACTGCCGGACCACCCGCGCACTGACCGCAATCAGCACAATGATGACAACCATCTGAAAGGGATCCATTTGAAGCGCCTCCGAATAAATATCGATATTCGATATATGGGCAAAGCCCAGCGCTTTGCAAGGCCTATTATTGCCCGGTCGACCCGAAACCACCCGTCCCCCGACTGGTCTCATCCAGCGTATCGACGCTGACCCAGCCAAGTTGCGTGACGGGCGCGAGCACCAATTGCGCGATACGTTCGCCGCGCGCGATTGTGAAAGGTTCGCTCCCGAGATTGATCAGGATGACCTTGATCTCGCCGCGATAATCACTGTCGATCGTGCCGGGTGTGTTGAGACAGGTGAGGCCATGCTTCGCTGCCAGACCGGACCGCGGGCGGACCTGGATCTCGTAACCTTCCGGAATGGCGACGCTGAGGCCCGTCGGCACCATGGCGCGGGCGCCGGGAGCCAGAACCAGGGGTTCGGCTTCAGGTACAGCGGCGCGCACGTCCATGCCGGCCGAGCCGCTGGTCTCATAGGCAGGCAGGCCGAGGCCTTCGAAATGGGGGAGCGGACAGACGTTTACTTTGACGTTTTTCATGGGGCGCAGCCGTGTTCGAGTCGCGTACTCAAGTCAAGTGAGGCGGCGGGCGAGATAGACGACTTCCTTCGTGTCCTCGGCATATGAACGCCGCCCGATCTCTTCAAAGCCAAGGCGGGCATGGAAGCGGAGAGAGCCGGGATTGGGCGGGCGGAGGTTCACTTCGCAGGTGATCCAAGGTGTTTTTCCGCCATAGGCGCGGAAGGCTTCTTCATAGAGGGCCGCGCCTATGCCCTGCCCCCGGCCTGCTTGGGCAATGGCGATACGGTCGACATAGATGAAATCATCGCCCCAGTTTTCCAGCCAGCGCAAATTGGCGCTGTCATAGCCCATTTCACCCGGCGGGATGAGGTTGATGAAGCCAAGCAGCGTGCCGTCCTCATCGACCGCGACACGGGCATCATGGAGGCTGAGCCACCTGCCGAGCGTCGCTTCCGTCTCGTCGCCAACGCCGGGCACACCCGCCTGGTTGATGACATGAAGCGCGGGCAGGTCGGCTGGAGTATAGGGGCGAATAATCATTTCGGGCGGGTGCGCCATGGCGCCTGAACTGTCAAGACGGCCCTATTCGGCTGCGAGCTTGATCCCGCCATCATCGTCGCCGAGCTCAGCCGCAATCTTGCGGGCGAGACGTGTCGCGACTTCCTCCTTGCCCATGCGGGGCCAGCGCTCGGACTGATCATGCGTGATCAGCACCACTTCGTTCTCGGCGCCGCCCATGACATCGCCGGAGACATCATTGGCGACAATCCAGTCACAGCCCTTCCGGGTCAGCTTGGCGCGGGCATAGTCTTCCAGGTCATGCGTTTCGGCAGCAAAGCCGATGACGAGGCGGGGGCGATTCTTGCGCTTGTTGGACAGCGTCTTGAGGATGTCCGGGTTCTCGGCGAGTTCCATGGCCGGAGCTACGGCATCGGTCGCCTTGATCTTGAGTTTCTTGGTGGCTGCGCGGGCGGGGCGCCAATCGGCAACAGCGGCAACAGAGATGAAAACATCTGCCGGCAACGCGTCTTCGCAGGCCTTGAGCATCTGGCGGGCGGTTTCGACCTTTACCAGTGTGACGCCACGTGGCGGCGCAATAGCGACGGGACCGGACACGAGTGTCACGTCTGCGCCCTGCGCAGCCAGTGCTGCAGCGATCGCATAACCCTGACGGCCGGAGGAGTGATTGGAGAGGTAACGGACCGGATCAAGCGGCTCGCGCGTCGGTCCGGCGGTAATGAGGGCGTGGACACCAGACAACGCCCCCTGCCCCTGGCCACCGAGCTGGGATTCGATCTCTGCGACGATGGCGCCAATCTCAGGCAGGCGACCGGGACCGAACTCGCCGCAGGCCATGGCGCCTTCGTCCGGCTCCATCACGGTGACGCCGTCAGCCCGCAGCTGGGCGACATTACGAATGGTGGCGGCGTGCTGCCACATGCGAACGTTCATCGCGGGCACCATCAGCACTGGCTTGTCGGTGGCGAGCAGCATGGTCGAGGCGAGATCATTGGCGAGACCTGCATTGGCCTTGGCCATCAGGTCTGCGGTGGCCGGGCAGACGACAACAAGGTCAGCTGAGCGCGAGAGCTGGATATGCCCCATCTCCGCTTCTTCATCGAGATCGAACAGTTCGGTATAGGCCTTGTCGCCTGAGAGCGCGGACACAGATAGCGGCGTCACGAATTCCTGACCGGCGCGCGTAACGATGCAGCGGCTGGCAATACCGCGACGGCCAAGCTCGCGGATCAGCTCGAGGCTTTTGTAGGCGGCGATGCCACCGCCGATAACGAGGAGGATGCGTTTCTGTTCCATGGCCTTCAGATAGGTTGCTGGTGCTGTCTTAGCGCAAATTCCTTGCACAAGCCTCACAAAAGCCCGTGAAACCGCAGCGACTGGTAAAGATTCACCCGTATTTATTCAGGATTCCGGCCAATTCGGACATGGCGTACAGAGCCGGGTGCGTAGACGATAACGGTCTTGTAGGGGTTACGCGGCGGTTTCTTGAGGCGAATGACGGTCTTTCCGGCCATTGACGCGTCCATGGCTGGGGCTTGTGACCTGCTATGCTCAGTGACAACGTTGCCGCGAAAGATACGAATGCCGGATCGCTGCGGGCGAGGCGTGACCCTGATGATCCGCGTTGGGCTGGAAACATTGGTGCCGGAACCGTGGGGACCGCCTTGCAGCTCGCGAGGCGACACGCCTGCCGATTGCGGGAAAAAGCCCGCCTCGGCGACAGGTTTCGAGGTGTAAACAATATCGCGTGCCAGCACCTGGGGAGCGAGCAATATGAAGCTCGCCGTAGCAAACAGGATGGCCTTCATTGCGCGCCCCTTCCGACTCGGACAGGGCAAGCGTAGGGCAATCGTTAAGGCGGATTAAGGACTTACACCCGGCACGGGAGTGCCGCATGGATCGCGGCCGTCTCAGGCGAGGGCGACGATGCTCCCATAGCCTATCAGCGCCAGAATGATGACCAGCCCGAACCAGCCCCACCAAGGCGCAAAGGGTGCGCGCGGGGCCGGTGGCGGGGTGTTCGCGGGGTCATCAAGGGACGCTTCAAACCGGTCCATGACTTCCGGCAGGCGTTTCAGGCGGTTGGTGATTTCCTTCAGATTGCCGCTGATGAGACGGGCGGCGCCTTCCGGTCCGAAACTGCGCCGCACCCAGCCGCCGACCACAGGCTCTGATGCCGTCCAGATGTTATGCCCGGGATCAATCGCACGGGCGACGCCCTCAACCTGAACCATGGTTTTCTGGAGCAGGACGAGTTCGGGGCGCATCTCCATGCCGAAAGTCTGGGTGTAATCGAACAGCTGGAGGATGACCCGGCCCATGGACACTTCCTCGGCGGGCTTGCCGTGTACGGGCTCACCGATGGAGCGCAGGGCCTGCGCGAAGTCACCGACCGATTGCGTGGACGGCACATAGCCCGCCTCGAAATGGACTTCGGCGATTCGCATGTAATCGCGCTTGAGGAAACCCCAGAGAATCTCCGCGAGGAAGCGGCGCTCGGTGAGGCCGATGCGGCCGATGATGCCGAAATCGACGAGTGCGACCTTGCCTTCCGGCGTGATGATGATGTTGCCTTCGTGCATGTCGGCATGAAAGACGCCATGCTCGATCGCATGGGTGAGGAAGCCGCGCGTGATGTCGTTGGCGAGTGCAACACGGTCGATAGCGGGATTTGCGAGGGCGTCCGGATGGGTGAGCGGAATGCCCTCGACCCAGCCGGTCGTGAGAATGCGCCGGCCTGTCCTGTCCCAGTCGACCGGGGGGACCTGGAAGTAGCCGCTCGTCTCGCTGAGCGCGCGCATCTCGTCAGCGCCGCCCGCCTCAAGGCGCAGGTCTGTTTCGCGCATCATGGCGGCCGCGATGGTCTCGGTAAAAGCAACGGGTTTGAGGCGGCGGCTCTCCACCGAGACGCCCTCCACCATCCGCGCGGCGCGCTTCATGGCCGATAGTTCGCGCAGGAGCTGGCCCTCGATGCCGGGGCGCAGGATCTTGACCGCCAGCGGGCCGGTGGCCGTTTCCATCCGGTGAACCTGCGCGAGCGATGCAGCAGCGACGGGTTTGCCGAGATCGGGGAAGAGACGTGCGGCTTCTTCTGCGCCGAATTCCTCAACGAGCGCTGCACGGGCGAGCTTCACGTCGAAGGGCGGCAGCTTGTCCTTGAGGCGGCTGAGATCCATTGTGACTTCGGCGCCGAACACATCGGGGCGCGTGGCGAGAAACTGACCAAGCTTGATATAGGCCGGACCCAGCTTTTCGAGGGCGCGGGCAAGGCGCTCGCCGGGGCGGCCTCGGGCACCGCCGCTGAAGAGGCGCAGAATACCGCCAGCCATGCGCGCAGGCAGCGGCAGGCGCGATTGGTAGGCGCCCGGCAGGATGACGTCATGACGGGCAAGCGCCGTGCCGGCACGCATCAGTCGCATATAGTCAGACACAGCGCCCATCAGGCCACTCCATCCGGGCGGGAACCATCCCGCAGACCGGGGCGTTTAGAAGGCGACATTAACAAAAGAAGGGGCCTGACATGGCTGGTTCAAATTCAAACGGCAACGGTTTTCTATACTTTCTGGTCGGCGCACTTTTCGTCGGTGTCATCGGCTTTGGCGTCTACTATTTCACGCAGGACAACAG
>JAHJYW010000001.1 GCA_018827375.1 Alphaproteobacteria bacterium | reverse complement strand
CGTCAAAATGGATGTCGAGCTGATCCAGCCGATCGCCATGGACCAGGGCCTGCGCTTCGCCATCCGCGAAGGCGGCCGTACCGTCGGCGCCGGCGTGGTCTCCGCCATCAAGAAATAAGTCCTGATCCTTTCAGGGACTGAAATAGGAAAAGGCCGCCCTGATGGGCGGCCTTTTTTGCATTGGGTGGCAGTGAGTGCTGGCGAGTGGCGAGGGCCTAATCGCACAAGTAACTATTGGCGTTACCGTTCATCGTGCAGTGCGCGTAGCGGTATTTCTCACGTGTTTGCGCCCGTGCTTCGGCCGAGCTCATGCCGCCGGTGGCTTGCGGTGCCGGGCCCTGCTCGACCGGGCGATAGGTGGACGATGTCCGCGCCGCGTTGAAACGGTGATTCGCGGACTTGATCATCTTCATGTCATTGGCCCAGGAATTGTCCTCGCCGGATATGGCCATGCCACGGCCCCGCATTTCCGAGCGCACGATGGAGGCGATCTGGCCTGACTGGAACCAGTGCTCCAGGACTTTCAGGTCATAATCATCCACAGCTGACATGCGACCAGCGGCGGAAGCCGCGCGAACAGCCTGTTCGGCATAGACCGTAGAGCTGTAGACCGACACGGCTGTTCCGACAGCGCCGTTGTAGTCACCGGAATTCAGCATGGCGGCCATTTCGGCGCGGCGGGCTTCCTGCTTGGCATTCCACGCGGCGAGTTCATCGACGTAGCGCCGCACGTCCTTGGCATAGTCGCAGATCTTTTCATTGCCGAGCTGGCAGGACTTTTCATACGGCCCGACCGCGAAATCAAAGTCTTCGACAATCGCGTAGATGCGGCCAAGGTTTGCGCAGGATTCCTTGATGTTCGCGTCGCAATTTATCTGCGTGAGCTTCAGCGCCTGGGTCGCATCGAAAGCCGGGGAGGATGGATCGGCATACATGTGCTCTGCCGAATAACAATAATAGGGATCGACCTCTTCGCAGGCCTTTGCCGCGAGTGGCGCGCCGCGAACGAAATCGATGACGTTCGGGTATTTTCCGTCGAGGCCATCATAGAAGAAGGACGCGCCCCAGCTGCACGCTTTCAGAGATTCATTGGTACAGCCTTTTTCAAAAGCCGTGAGCAGGCGGGGAATATCCTTTTCGCCCTTCTCATCCGAACCGAGGATGGCATAGGTCGCGTTGCAAGCGTCTTCATGCCCCATCGTGCAGGCCTTTTCGTGGAGGGCGATGCCACGGGCAGGATCGGCGGAGATTCCCTCGACGCCATGGCGATACATGGTACCGGTATAGAAGCAGCCATCCGGAATGCCGAGGTCGCAGGCCTTGATGAAGAGGTCGGCGGCTTTGGGCTTGCTGAGCGGCATGCCGTTTTCGCCATTCGCATAATCGGCCGCCGCATAGAAACAGGCCTCGGCGCCACCCTTCGTGCAGGCGATTTCATTGGTCGAGACAGGGTCTGCGCCGGCTGCGGGCGCTGCGAAAAGTGTGAAAAACGCCAGCCCGATTGATGTCAGCGTTGTGGTCTTCATGGATGATGTCCTTTGGTAATTGGCCGGATCCCCACCCAGCCCGCAGATCTGCGTTCAATTGGTAATACGTCGCGTCGGCTCGCTCATGCCCCGCAGGGGGGATGAGGGCGACTTTTCTGCCAGAGACTGAAACAGGCGCTTGTGGAGTGGCCGACACAATCTAGACTAGAGGTTCGTCCCGGACGTTTCGCATACCAGAGAACCCATGTCCCTGAACAAACGCTACTTCGACATGCTCGGTGCAGCCTATGACGTGCCGAACGAGACGGCGCGGTTCGAGGGCTTTCTCGATGCCGCAATGGACTATTTCTTCGATGGTGAGGATGATGGCCTACTGGCGGCCGATGTGCCGCGCCATGAAGGCGATGACGAGACGCTGGATACGCATGGCCAGCGGATTGGCGCGCTGGTGGATGCGGCTTCGCGCCGGGAGTCCTCACAAGCGGATCGCTTTCACGCGATCCTGAACATATCTGCGCGCAATGGCCAGGTTACGGGCAATGCAGCTGCTGCGCAGCTGACCGGGCGGACCTTTCCGTGTCCGCTCGACGAGCTGCCTTTGGATCCGGGCGCGCTGGCGGAGATTCGGCGGGCTCTCAGGGCCACCACGGCCCAGGCGCAGGACCGGATTATCCTGGCCAATATCGAGACCGGCCTCTCGCGGGCCTGCCTGGCGCTGATCCAGCGACCCAAGGATAGCGGCGACCTTCTGCATGTTTCGCTCTCCTATATTGACTGGTCGCCGGCCCTGATGACGCGGCTCGGCGAGGCGTTTGGTCTGACGTCCAGCGAGACGGAAATTCTGGAGGGCTATCTCGGCAATCTCAGCCAGAAGGAGATTGCCCGCGAGCGGGACCGGGCGCTCGATACGATCAAGGGCCAGTCGAAGAGCATCCTGCGGAAAACAGGCTGCGCGCGGATGTCCGATGTCGTGCAGCTTTCCGCCAGCATCGCCTATCTGATGCGGCAATTGCCGGAGCAGGCCAATCCGCCGAGCGCCGAGACCTGGGTGACGCCGAAAGGCGGGCTTTCCATGCTGGCGCGGCCGGGCGGGCGGGAGCTTGCCTGGTATAGGGCGGGGGCGGGGGAAAAGCCGGTCCTGTTCATTCATGGCTACCTGCAGGGACCGTTCTTTACGGCGGAGATGCTGGCGGGACTGGCCGGGGCGAATGTCCATTTCATCGCGCCGTCGCGGCCGGGCTTTGGCTATACGAGCCCGAGCCGTTCGCGGGCGGATTTTGACCAGATGGTCGTGGAAGATGCGGTCGCGCTGGTCGAGCATCTGGGGTTGTCGCGGATCAGCCTTTGCATTCATCAGGGCGGCTCGTCGCATGGCTTCCGGATCGCGAAGGCGCTCGGCGACCGGCTTGGGGATATGCTGGTGCTGGGCGGGGGCATCCCGATTGATGAGGACAGGCACCTGGCCCATATGGACCGGCAGACGCGGTTTGCGGCGATGGCCACGCGGCATGCGCCGTCGGTGATGAAGATGGTGATGTCGGTGGGCCTGCCGGTCTATCGGCGGCGGGGGACGAAGGCTTTCCTGAAGGCGCAATATGTGCGCTCGCCGGGGGATATGGCCACGCTGGATGAACCGGCGCTGATGAAGGTTCAAGCCGAGGGCCTCTATCATGCGGTAGAACAGGGGGCCGAAGCCTGGGTGCGCGATGGCGCGGCGGCGATGGCCGACTGGTCAGCTGATCTGGCGGCCGTGAGCGCAAGGCAGACCTGGCTTCAGGCGGAAGACTGCACGATCATTTCAGCCGCGGATGTGGCCGAGCATATGGTGCCCCGCGCGAACGTGGATTTCCATGTCTTGCCGGGCCATGGCTCCAATATATTGCACACGGCGACCGACACGATCTCAGCGCATCTCCAGCGGCTCGCCTGATTCTCCGCTAGAGGGAGCACAAGGTGCGATCACTTCACTGCTCTAGAGGTCGTGACGAGGTTTGCTCGCGCGTGAGAGTGAGGTTAGTTAGAGGAAGGCCGCGCATATTGGCATAGCATAGTCTACTATGTTTCACCGTGAGCGCCCCTGCGCGGATTTGGTCTGCAGATTCCCTGTTTCGGCTGTTGACCTGTGCGATTCCTTCCCATAGAAGCACCAATTCGCCGGGAAGGCCGCGCTTAATTAGCGAACGCTCCCTCGAAACTGACAATTTAACCCTACCCAACCCGGGCGCTCGATGCTGACGAGCCATCGCCCTGGGCTTAAGTGTTTTGTGTGGACGGACGAACGATGGAACGACAAAATATCCGGATCAGGCTCAAAGCCTTCGATCACCGTGCGCTCGACATGTCGGCGAAAGAGATCGTGAATACTGCCAAGCGTACCGGTGCAGAAGTGAAGGGTCCTATCCCGCTTCCAACCCGTATCGAGCGGTTCACCGTGAACCGTTCGCCGCACGTCGACAAGAAATCACGCGAGCAGTTCGAGATTCGTACGCACAAGCGTATCCTCGACATCGTTGACCCAACCCCGCAGACCGTTGACGCGCTGATGAAGCTCGACCTGTCTTCCGGCGTTGGTATTGAAATCAAGCTTGAGGGAGCTCGCTAATGGCTCTTCCAGCCCCCCGTTCCGGCGTGCTGGCCCGCAAACTGGGCATGACACGCATTTTTGACGAAGATGGCCGCCACATCCCGGTGACCGTCCTGTCGCTTGATGGTTGTCAGGTCGTTGGCCTGCGCACCGAAGACGAGCGCGCCGTCACCACCAAGAAGGGTGGCGAAGTCACCCGCACCGACGGCTACAAGGCTGTCATCCTCGGCACTGGCGAAAAGAAAGCCAAGCGCACGAACAAGGCCCTGCGCGGCCAGTTCGCGAAAGCCGGCGTTGCGCCTAAGTCGAAACTCAAGGAATTCCGCGTTTCGGGCGACTTGCCTGAAATCGGCGCCGAAGTTCAGGCTGACCATTATGTGGCAGGCCAGAAGGTTGACGTTTCCAGCTACGCGATCGGTAAAGGTTTTGCCGGCGCCATGAAGCGCTGGAACTTCGGCGGCCTTCGCGCCACGCACGGTGTGTCGCTCTCGCACCGTTCGCACGGTTCGACGGGTATGAACCAGGATCCGGGCCGCGTCTTCAAGAACAAGAAAATGGCCGGCCACCTCGGTACCGACCGTATCACCACACAGAACCTGACGGTTGTGCGCACGGACGTTGAGCGCGGCCTGATACTCGTGAAGGGCGCCGTGTCCGGTCATGATGGTTCGTTCGTGGAAATCCGCGATGCCGTGAAGAAAGCCCTGCATGCCGACGCGCCTGCAGCCGGTTCCTTCAAGTCGGCAAACGCTCCTGCCCAGACAGAGGGTGCTGAATAATGGAACTCGCAGTCAAAACCCTTGCCGGTGAAGCGGCTGGTAACATCACGCTTGATGATGCCATCTTCGGCATTGAAGACATCCGCAAGGACCTGCTTCACCGCACGGTCCGCTGGCAGCTGGCCAAGCGCCAGGCTGGCACGCACAAAACCAAGACGCGTTCGGAAGTGGCTCGCACCACGAAGAAGTCGATCCGTCAAAAAGGTTCGGGCGGCGCTCGCCACGGTTCGCGTAACGCGCCGATCTTTGTTGGTGGTGGCGTTGCTCACGGCCCACGCGTTCGCAGCCATGCGCATGATCTTCCAAAGAAGGTCCGCAAGCTGGCTCTCGCGCACGCCCTGTCGTCGAAAGTTGTCGCCGACATGATCATGGTGATTGACGTTGCGGTGCTGAAAGAAGCCAAGACCAAGGACCTGGCGGCTCACTTCGCCGGTCTCGGCATCGAGAACGCGCTGATCATCTCCGGCATCACGGTTGACGAAAACTTCGCCAAGGCCGCTCGCAACATCCCGAACGTGGACGTGCTGCCAGTCGCCGGCCTCAACGTGTATGACATCCTGCGCCGCAAGACGCTCGTCATCACGAAGGAGGCCGCTGAAGGCATCCAGGCGCGCTTTGACGGCACGCTGGCCCAACCCGCAATCGCAGCAGAGGCTGAATAGTCATGGCTGATCCGAAGCAACATCACTACGACATCATTCGCAAGCCGATCATCACCGAGAAATCGACGCTGGTCGCTGAAGAGAACAAGATCGTTTTCGAAGTCGCGATCACCGCTGACAAGAAGTCGATCAAGGAGGCCATTGAGGCCCTCTTCAAGGTTGATGTCACAGCCGTGAATACCGTGCTCCAAAAGGGCAAAACGAAGCGTTTCAAAGGTCACCTTGGTCGTCGTAACGACATCAAGAAGGCCTATGTCACGCTCGCTGAAGGCCAATCTGTCGACATTTCGACGGGCCTGTAGGGGAAGGACGTAGACCATGGCACTTAAGACATTCAATCCAACGTCCCCAGGCCGTCGCCAGCTCGTGCTGGTCGACCGCTCGGACCTGCACAAGGGTAAGCCCGTCAAGGCGCTGACCGAAGGCCTGTCCAAAAAGGGTGGTCGTAACAACCGTGGCCGTATCACGGCACGCCGCATCGGTGGTGGCGCCAAGAAGCTGTACCGTATGGTCGACTTCAAGCGTAACCGCTGGGACATGCCGGCTGTTGTCGAGCGCCTTGAGTATGACCCGAACCGCACGGCCTTCATCGCACTGATCAAGTACGAAGACGGCATGCTGTCCTACATCATCGCGCCACAGCGTCTTGAAATCGGCGACACGGTCATCACGTCGGCAACGGCTGATATCAAGCCGGGCAACACGCTGCCGCTGAAGAACATCCCTGTCGGCACGATCATCCACAATATCGAGCTGAAGCCCCAGAAGGGCGCCCAGATGGTGCGTTCGGCTGGTACCTATGCCCAGCTCGTTGGTCGTGACGGTGGTTACGCCCAGATCAAGCTGACTTCGGGCGAACTGCGCATGGTGCTCGACACCTGCCTCGCAACGATCGGCGCCGTGTCCAACCCGGACAACATGAACCAGGTCCTCTCGAAGGCCGGTCGCAAGCGTCACATGGGCAAGCGCCCATCTGTTCGCGGCGTGGTCATGAACCCGGTCGACCACCCACACGGTGGTGGTGAAGGCAAGTCGTCCGGCGGTCGTCACCCAGTGACGCCATGGGGCAAGAAAACCCGCGGTCCGAAGACCCGTTCAAACAAAGCGACGGATCGTCTGATCATCCGCCGCCGTAACGCGAAACGCTAGAGGAGCCGCGAGACATGTCACGTTCTGTCTGGAAAGGCCCATTTGTTGACGGCTATCTGCTGAAGAAAGCCGAAGAGGCACGTGCCTCCGAGAAGCGCTCGGTCATCAAGACCTGGTCGCGTCGTTCGACAATCCTGCCCAACTTTATCGGCCTGAACTTCCAGGTCCATAATGGCAACAAATTCATCCCGGTCACGGTCTCGGAAGAGATGGTCGGCCACAAGTTTGGCGAGTTTGCTCCTACCCGTACGTTCTACGGCCACGGTGCGGACAAGAAAGCGAAGCGGAAGTAGTCATGGGTAAGACCAAGAATCCTCCGAAGCAGGCTACCAACGAGTCGCGCGCCGTTCTGCGCATGTATCGTTCGAGCCCACAGAAGCTGAACCTGCTGGCCCAGCAGATCCGCGGCCTTCCGGTCGAGCGGGCTCTGGCCGAACTGCAGTTCTCGCCGAAGCGCCCTGCAAAGGATGTTCGCAAGCTCCTGCAGAGCGCGATCGCCAACGCAGAAAACAATCACGGTCTCGACATCGACAGTCTCGTTGTTGCCGAAGCCCACGTGGGCAAGAACCTCGTGATGAAACGTATTCGGGCCCGCGCTCGCGGCCGTGCCGCTCGCGTGCTGAAGCCGTTTGCACAGGTTACCATTGTCCTTCGTGACACAAGCATGGAAGCGGAGGCCGCCTGATGGGTCAGAAAGTCAATCCAATTGGTTTTCGTCTGGGTATCAACCGGACAGCAGATAGCCGCTGGTATGCAGATAGCGCCGATTTCGGCCGTCTGCTCCACGAGGACCTTGCTATCCGCAAGGCGATCCGCGCGAAGCTGAAGCAAGCCGGCATCTCGAAGATCATCATCGAGCGCCCGCACAAGAAATGCCTCATTACGATCCACACGGCCCGCCCGGGCCTGGTGATCGGCAAGAAGGGCGGCGACATCGAAGTGCTCCGCAAAGAGCTCGGCAAGATGACAACCGACGAAGTTCGCGTGAACCTCGTTGAAATCCGCAAGCCGGAAATCGACGCGACGCTGATCGCTGACGACATTGCACGCCAACTCGAGCGCCGGGCTTCGTTCCGCCGCACGATGAAGCGCTCGATCCAGTCGGCCATGCGTCTTGGCGCTGAAGGTATCCGCATCATGGTTGCGGGTCGTCTCGGCGGCGCTGAAATTGCGCGGACCGAGCAGTATGCAGAAGGCTCCGTGCCGCTGCACACGCTGCGCGCCGACATCGACTACGGCACAGCGGAAGCTGCGACAACCTACGGCATCATCGGCATCAAGGTCTGGGTCTACAAAGGCGAGATCATGGAGCACGACCCGATGGCGCAGGACAAGCGCCTTGAGTCTTCGGGCCAATCGCGCGCTCGTGCCAATGCTAACCAACGCGGACCGGCTACCGGTGCGCAAGCCTCCGGAGCGTAAGAGATGCGTCAGCCGAAGCGAACCAAATTCAGGAAGGCCTTCAAGGGCCGGATCAACGGCACGGCGAAAGGTGGCTTCACGCTGGCTTTCGGCGAGTTCGGCCTCAAGGCCCTCGAGCCTGAACGCGTCACTGCGCGTCAGATCGAAGCCACCCGCCGGGCTGTGACGCGCTACATGAAGCGTCAGGGCAAAGTGTGGATCCGCGTATTCCCGGATGTGCCTGTGTCGGCAAAGCCGATCGAGGTCCGGATGGGTAAAGGTAAAGGTTCGGTCGACCGTTGGGTCGCCCGTGTCTCGCCCGGTCGCATCATGTTCGAGATCGACGGTGTGCCGGAAGAAATCGCTCGTGAAGCCCTGCGTCTCGGCGCAGCCAAGCTTCCGATCAAGACGAAAGTCGTCAAGCGGATTGAGGGGATCTGATCATGAAAGCCTCTGATGTAAGAACCAAAAGCGCCGACCAGCTCAAAGACGAGCTGATCAAGCTGAAAAAAGAACAGTTCAACCTGCGCTTCCAGGCGGCCACCGGCCAGCTTGAGAAGACGGCCCGCGCCAAGGAGATCCGTCGCGACATTGCTCGCGTCAAGACGATCCTTCGCGAAAAGGCTGTGGCTGGTAAGGCTTAGGAGAGAGAACATGCCTAAACGTATTATGGAAGGTGTCGTTGTCTCGACTAAGCAGGACAAGACAGCCATCGTTCGCGTCGAACGGACTTTCACCCACCCGGTGATGAAAAAGATCGTTCGTCGTTCGAAAAAGTATCACGCCCACGACGAAGCCAATGTGGCTGTCGAGGGACAGATTGTAACCATCCAGGAATGCCCACCGCATTCCAAGCTGAAGCGTTGGGAACTCGTTTCCGGCGAAGGGAGTGACGCATGATCCAGATGCAATCAAATCTCCGCGTCGCCGATAACTCCGGCGCTCGCCGGGTCCAGTGCATCAAGGTGCTGGGTGGTGCTGGTCGCCGGTACGCTTCTGTGGGCGACGTTATCGTCGTCTCCATCAAGGAAGCGATCCCGACCGGCCGCGTGAAGAAGGGTGATGTCCGCAAGGCCGTCGTCGTTCGCGTCGCGAAAGACATCAATCGTGCAGACGGTTCGACCATCCGGTTCGACTCCAATGCTGCCGTGCTCATCAACAACAATGGTGAGCCAATCGGAACCCGCGTTTTTGGTCCGGTCCCGCGTGAACTTCGCGGCAAGAACCAGGTCAAGATCGCCAACATGGCGCCGGAGGTTTTGTAGTCATGGCTGCGAAGATCAAAAAAGGCGACACGGTGCTGATCATTGCTGGTCGCAACAAGGGCTCGAAAGGCGAGGTACTTAAAGTGCTCGTCGACGAAGACCGGGTTGTGGTTCGCGGCGTCAACGTCGTGAAGCGCCATCAGAAACCAACACAAATGGATCCGGGCGGCATCAAGAATTTTGAAGCGCCGATCCACGTGTCCAATGTTGCACACGTTGACCCACGCGACGGCAAGCCCGTTCGCGTCGGCTTCAAAACAGACGAGCATGGCCGCAAAACGCGGTTTGCCAAGCGTTCAGGGGAATCCATCGATGTCTAAGGCATACGAACCCCGTCTCAAGACGAAGTACCGCGATGAGATCCGGGGCAAACTGCAAGAGCAGTTCAGCTACACGAACCCAATGCAGGTTCCGAAACTCGACAAGGTCGTGATCAACATGGGCGTAGGCGAAGCCGTCTCCGACTCCAAGAAGATCAAGGCGGCCCTTGCCGAACTGGAACTGATCGCGGGCCAAAAGCCTGTGGCCACCAAGGCCCGCAAGTCCATCGCCGGCTTCAAGCTGCGCGAAGGCATGTTGATCGGCTGCAAGGTCACGCTTCGCCGTGATCGCATGTTCGAGTTTCTTGACCGCCTGACCAACATTGCGCTTCCGCGCGTGAAGGACTTCCGCGGCCTGAACGGCAAGAGCTTCGATGGCATGGGCAACTATGCCATGGGCCTCAAAGAACACATCGTTTTCCCGGAGATCGCTTACGATCAGGTGGAAGAGATTCGCGGTATGGACATCATCGTCTGCACCACCGCCTCAACCAACGAAGAAGCCAAGGCACTCCTCGCCGAGTGTGGCTTCCCGTTCCGGAACTAGCGCCAGGAGATCTGCTGATATGGCAAAGAAGAGCGCAATCGAGAAGAACAAGCGGCGCCAGAAGCTCGTTGACCGTTATGCGGCCAAGCGTGCTGAACTGAAGGCAATCGCGATGGATGAGAACCTGACCCTTGAGGAGCGCTTCAAGGCGCGTCTCAAGCTGGCGGAACTTCCACGCAACTCGGCGCCGAACCGTGTTCGTAATCGCTGTGAAGTAACCGGGCGTCCGCGCGGCTACTATCGCAAACTTAAAATGTCGCGGATCGCGCTGCGGGACCTTGGTTCCACTGGCATGATCCCCGGTCTCGTGAAATCCAGCTGGTAAGGAGGGAGAGCTAAATGAACCTTTCAGATCCCCTCGGTGATATGCTGACACGCATCCGGAACGCCCAGATGCGCGGCATGTCTAAAGTTGTCACCCCGGCGTCGAAAGTCCGCGCCCGTGTCCTGGATGTCCTCGCTGATGAGGGTTACATCCGTGGTTACGCGGAAGTGGAAAAAGACGGCCACAAAAATCTTGAAATCGAGCTCAAGTACTACGAAGGCCAACCGGTCATCTCGGAGATCAAACGTATCTCCAAGCCGGGCCGCCGCGTGTACTCTTCGGTCTCTGACATTCCGCTCGTGCGCAATGGCCTTGGCATTTCCATCCTGTCGACTTCGCAGGGTGTTATGTCGGACAATGCTGCCCGGACGAAGAATGTCGGCGGCGAAGTGCTCTGTCGGGTATTCTAGGAGAGCGCTGATGTCACGTATTGGAAAACTCGCAATCCCGGTCCCGAATGGCACGACAGTTTCTGTCGATGGCCAGACGATCAAGGCCAAGGGCCCCAAAGGCGAAATGACGTTCACGGTCGCGGAAGTGATCACACCGAAATTCGAAAACGGCGAACTGTCCGTCATGCCACGCGCCGATCTGGTGAAGGCTGCCGAAGACCGCATCGCGCAAGAGAAAGCACGCGGTCGCCGCCTGCCGACTTTCGCCGAAGCGCTCGACTCGACCGCTCGTACCCAGTGGGGCACGGCTCGCGCTCGCGCCGCCAACATGGTGCAAGGTGTGTCGGAAGGCTTCACGAAGTCGCTTGAGCTCGTCGGCGTTGGTTATCGCGCCCAGATGCAGGGCAATGACCTGAAACTGGCCCTCGGTTTCTCGCACGATGTCGTTTACAAGGCTCCTCATGGTATCACGCTGGCTTCCTCGAAGCCGACAGAAGTCGTGATCACGGGCGCGGACAAGCAGTCGGTTGGCCAGGTTGCCGCCGAAATCCGCAAGTACCGTCCGCCAGAGCCGTACAAAGGCAAGGGTATTCGCTACGCCGGCGAATATGTCCGCCGCAAGGAAGGCAAGAAGAAGTAAGCCGATGAAAAGTCCACGCGAAAAAATGCAGCGCCGCGCACAGCGGGTCCGCACCAAACTCCGGAAGGTCGCCGAAGGGCGCCCACGTCTGTCGGTTGCCCGCAGCCACAAGAACATTTCGGCCCAGATCATCGACGACGAGAAGGGCATAACGCTCGCCTCGGCATCGACCCTGGAAAAGGATGTGCTGGGCAAGGCTAAGACCGGTGCAGATTCTGCTGCTGCCGCCCTGGTTGGCAAGACGCTCGCTGAGCGCGCCAAAAAGGCCGGTGTCGAGGACGTCGTGTTTGATCGCGGCGGCTACATGTTCCACGGCCGGGTGAAAGCCTTGGCAGACGCCGCCCGTGAGGGCGGTCTCAAATTCTAAGGAGAGGCCCTATGGCTGAAGAAAGAGGAAGAGGCCGTCGTCGCGATCGTGAGGAAGAAGTTTCCGAGATCGTCGACAAGCTCGTTGGCATCAACCGCGTCGCCAAGACGGTGAAGGGTGGTAAAAACTTCGGTTTCGCTGCGCTCGTCGTTGTCGGTGACCAGAAGGGCCGCGCAGGCTTCGGCAAGGGCAAAGCCCGCGAAGTGCCTGAAGCGATCCGCAAGGCAACCGAAGAAGCCAAGCGCAACATGGTTCGCGTGCCGCTTCGCGAAGGCCGCACGCTGCATCATGATGGCAAGGGCCGTCACGGCGCTGGCAAAGTGGTTCTCCGCGCAGCGCCTCCGGGTACGGGCGTTATCGCCGGTGGTCCGATGCGCGCCGTGATGGAAGTGCTTGGCGTCCAGGACGTTGTTGGCAAGTCGATCGGTTCGTCGAACCCTTACAACATGGTTCGCGCCACGTTCGACGCCCTGAAAGAACAAGCTAGCCCGCGCACAGTCGCGTCCAAGCGTGGCCTGAAGGTTCAGGATGTTGTCGGTCGTCGTACCGATGGTGCATCCGAAGCCGGCATGGCCGATATCGTAAGCTAGAGGGACAGGCGTCATGGCGAAAAAAATGCTCACCGTCCGTCAGAAGGCCAGCCCGATCGGCCGCGACCCAAGCCAGCGCCAGACGCTGATGGGTCTCGGTCTGAACAAGATTGGCCGGACGAAGGAACTCGAAGACACTGCGCCGGTTCGCGGTATGATCCGCAAAGTGGCTCACTTGGTAGAGGTGGTTGGCGAGTAGCGCATTATTGCGCAGCCAGCCCTCTCACAGAATAAATATCGGAAGATAAAGCGATGAAACTCAACGATTTGTCCCCAGCAGAGGGCGCCACCAAGAACCGCATGCGCGTTGGTCGCGGCGTGGGTTCAGGCAAAGGCAAGACTGCCGGTCGCGGCGTCAAGGGTCAGAAGGCCCGTTCCGGCGTTGCCGTGAACGGCTTCGAAGGCGGCCAGATGCCTATCTACATGCGTCTTCCAAAGCGTGGCTTCACGTCGCGCAATTCGAAGTCGCACGCCTGGATCAACCTCAGCCGTCTGGCCAAGGCCATCGAAGAAGGCAAACTCGACGCCAAGAACGTGACCGAGGAAACTCTCGTCGCGGCTGGCGTGGTCAACAAGCTGGGCGACGGTGTTCGCCTGCTGGCCAAGGGTGAAGCCCCTAAGAACGTGACCATCACGGTTACCGGCGCCTCGAAAGCTGCGATTGAAGCAATCGAAAAAGCTGGCGGAACCGTCACGGTGACCGGGCCCAAGAAAGACACAGCTGAAGTTTAATCAGCGGTTTTTTCCGGATACCCCTTCACAAATACTGTTTCGCCGCCGATTTTGGCGGCGAACGCTTTTTCAGGGAGGCTGATCGGCCGATGGCGAATGCTGCAGAACAAATGGCTCGCAACATCAATTTTGCGAGCTTTGGAAAAGCGAAGGATCTGCAAAACCGGATCCTGTTCACGCTTGTAATTCTTGTCCTGTATCGCCTCGGAACGTTCATCCCGATCCCCGGCCTCGACCCATCGCAATATGCGAGCCTGTTTGCCAGCCAGTCGAGCGGCATTCTGGGTTCCATGAACCTCTTCGCCGGTGGCGCAGTGGAGCGTATGGGCGTCTTTGCGCTAAACGTGATGCCCTACATTACGGCGTCCATCATCATCCAGATGATGACATCGGCGTCGCCAACCCTTGAGAAACTCAAAAAGGAAGGCGAAGCGGGCCGCAAACAGATTAACCAGTATACCCGCTACCTTACGCTGGCCTTCGCGCTGGTGCAGTCGTTCGCGATTGCCGGTGGCCTGTCGGCCGTGCGAATCGAAGGCATCGCGCCCTGGTTCTTCATCCTGACCGGCGTTGTCACGCTGACGGGCGGCACAATGCTGCTGATGTGGATGGGCGAGCAGATCACGGCGCGCGGCATTGGTAACGGCATTTCGCTGATCATCTTCGCCGGTATTGTCGCTGAACTGCCACGCGCGATCTTCAACCTGATCACGCAGGCGCGTACCACCTCGGTCAACGTTGTCTTTGTCCTCGCCATTGCGGTAATGGTGCTCGCGCTGGTCGTGTTCATCGTGTTCATGGAGCGCTCTCAGCGCAGGCTGCTGATCCAGTATCCGAAACGCCAGCAGTCCCAGGGCTTCGCCCAGGGGCAGCGCAGCTTCCTTCCCCTGAAGCTCAACACATCGGGCGTCATCCCACCGATCTTCGCTTCTGCGCTGCTGATGCTGCCAATGACGGCCATCGGCTTCCTCGGTGGTGGTGCGGCTGAAGCCGGCGGCAGTGGCATTCTGGGCTTCCTGGCGACTCACTTCTCGCCGGGTTCGTGGACCTACATCATCACGCAGGCCGGCCTGATCATCTTCTTCTGCTATTTCTACACCTCGATCATGTTCAATCCCGAGGAGACGGCCGACAACCTGCGCAAGTATGGCGGCTTCATTCCGGGCATTCGGCCAGGGTCCAATACGGCAGCGTATATTGATTATGTGCTGACCCGCCTGACCACGATCGGTTCTCTCTATCTCGTCTTTGTTTGTATTCTTCCCGAGCTACTGCGTCGTTATTTCCCGGAAATTCCTTTCTATATCGGTGGCACATCGCTTCTGATCGTGGTTTCTGTAACAATGGATACGGTGACGCAGATCCAATCGCATTTGATCGCGCACCAGTATGAAGGCATGATCAAGAAGTCGAAGCTCGGGGGCCGGAAGAAATGAATTTGATACTATTCGGGCCGCCTGCGGCCGGAAAGGGAACGCAAGCGAAGCGCCTTGTCGAGGAACGTGGATACGTACAGCTATCCACTGGCGACATGCTGCGCGCAGCGCGGGCCTCCGGATCCGACCTAGGACTGCGGGTTGCACAGATCATGGATGAAGGCGGCCTCGTGTCCGACGAGATCGTGATCGCCCTTATCGACGAGCAGCTGGAAGTGCAGGCGGGGGCTACCGGCTTCATTTTCGATGGCTTTCCACGTACTGTTGGCCAGTCAGAAGCACTTGATACGCTTCTGGAATCGCGCGGCACGGCAGTGGATCTCGTTATTCGCATGCTGGTTGACGACGACAAGCTGCTCAGCCGTGTCACGAAACGATTCGAGGAGCAGGGTCGCAAGGACGATAATCCGACGACTTTCTCGCGCCGCCTCGAAAAATATTACGAAGATACAGCACCTTTGCTTCCGATCTATGCCGAACGGGGCGTTCTCGTTGAGATCGATGGAATGGGTGGAATAGAAGAGGTCGCGTCTCAAATTGACACGGCCCTTAAACAGACGGCCTAAAGCTGGGATTCCGCTGTTGACGCGGGAATTTGTGGGGCTATAAGCCTCATCTCTTAGCTTAAGGCTTAATCGCCAGTGCGCGACGGGGCGGCATCCGCCCCTTTGCGCTCTTTATATTTGAACAGTCGCTTCAGGAGTAACGGCTTTGGCCCGTATTGCAGGCGTTAACATCCCGACCAACAAGCGCGTTGAAATCGCGCTTCGCTATATTCATGGCATTGGCCCGGCGATGGCACGCGAAATTATTGAAAAAGTGGGCGTCGAGCCTGCTCGCCGCGTCGCTGACCTTTCCGACGCCGAAGTTATCCGCATCCGTGAAGCGATTGATGCCGACTATCTCGTGGAGGGCGACCTTCGCCGCGATACGTCGATGAACATCAAGCGCCTGATGGACTTGGGTTGCTACCGTGGCCTGCGCCACCGTCGCAAGCTGCCGGTCCGCGGTCAGCGTACACATACCAACGCCCGTACCCGCAAGGGCCCGGCCAAGCCGATCGCCGGCAAGAAGAAATAATAGGATCACACCGAGATGGCCCGCGATACATCGACACGAGTCCGCCGCAGAGAGCGCAAGAACATCACTTCCGGTGTTGTTCACGTCAACTCGAGCTTCAACAACACGATGGTGACGATCACCGACGCGCAGGGAAATGCTATTTCCTGGTCGTCCTCGGGCGTCGTTGGCTTCAAGGGCTCGCGCAAGTCGACCCCTTATGCTGCCCAGATGGCTGCTGAGGACGCTGCGAAAAAGGCCCAGGAGCATGGTCTCCAGACGGTTGAAGTGAACGTGCGCGGTCCCGGTTCGGGCCGTGAGAGCGCCCTCCGCGCGCTTCAGGCCGTGGGCCTGACCGTCACGTCGATCAACGACACGACGCCGATCCCACACAATGGATGCCGCCCGCCGAAGCGCCGCCGCGTCTAATCAAACCTCTCCAGCGGCGCACTTTGCGCCGCTTGCTGCTTTCAAGGAAAGTCGCCCATGGCTGACAAAGAACTTATCTCCGTCAACGACCGTAACTGGAAAGAACTCATCCGTCCGAACCGCCCTGTGGTTCAGGCTGGATATGACACGAAGCGTAAAGCGAAGCTGGTTATCGAGCCGCTCGAGCGTGGCTACGGCACGACGCTTGGCAACGCGCTGCGTCGCGTGCTGTTGTCTTCGCTTCAGGGCGCTGCCATCATTGGCGTCCAGATCGACGGCGTTGTTCACGAGTTTTCGGCAATCCCGGGCGTCCGTGAAGACGTCACGACGATCGTGCTGAACCTGAAGCAGGTCGCGATCTTCATGGAATCCGACACGCCTAAGCGCATGGTGCTCAAGGCGAAAGGTCCAGGCGAAGTCAAAGCCGGCCAGATCGAAACGCCTGCTGATAGCAAGATCCTGAACCCGGACCTCGTCATCTGTACGCTCGACGAAGGCGCGGAAGTTCGCATGGAATTCACTGTCGCCACCGGCAAGGGCTATGTGCCTGCTGATGCGCACCGTCCGGAAGATGCCCCAATCGGTTATATTCCAATTGACGCGATCTACAGCCCTGTGCGCCGCGTGGCGTACCTGGTTGAAGACACGCGCGAAGGCACCGTGCTGGATTATGACAAGCTGACGCTCGACATTGACACCGACGGATCTGTCACCCCGGAAGATTCGGTCGCCTACGCGGCCCGCATCCTTCAGGACCAGCTCCAGCTGTTCATCAATTTCGAAGAGCCAACCCTCGAAGTGGGCCAGGCTGCAGAAGAAACCGACCTCGGCTTCAACCCTGTCCTCCTCAAGAAGGTCGACGAGCTGGAACTGTCCGTGCGTTCGGCGAACTGCCTGAAGAACGACAATATCGTCTATATCGGCGACCTCATCCAGAAATCGGAAGCAGAGATGCTGCGCACGCCGAACTTCGGCCGCAAGTCTCTCAACGAAATCAAGGAAGTTCTCGCTGGCATGGGCCTGCATCTCGGCATGGAAGTGCCGGATTGGCCGCCAGAAGATATTGAAGGCCTTGCCAAGAAATACGACGACCACCTATAGGACCCGATCAATCTGATTACCGGGGGCCTGATCACCTCCAGAGGACACGACAATGCGCCACGGACTAGCCCACCGCAAACTGAACAAAACGACTTCGCACCGTAAGGCGATGTTCGCCAACATGGCGGCGAGCCTGATCACGCATGAGCAGATCATGACGACGCTGCCGAAAGCCAAGGAAATGGCGCCGCTCATGGACAAGCTGATCACGCTTGCCAAGAAGGGTGACCTTGCAGCCCGCCGTCAGGCGATCGCGAAAGTCCGCGACGAGGACGCTGTTCGCAAGCTGTTCGACGTGATGGGCGACCGTTACAAGGACCGTAACGGTGGTTACACGCGCGTGATGAAAGCCGGCTTCCGTCCGGGTGACAACGCACCTGTGGCCGTTCTCGAGCTGGTCGACCGCGACGAGACTGCCAAGGGCGCCGCCGACAAGGCCCGTCACGCTGCTGAACTGGAAGCGATGGACGACTAGTCCCGACGCACCATTTTACCAATTACAAAAAGCCCCGGACGGAAACGTCCGGGGCTTTTTTGTTTGGGTCACATGGAATTGGTTGTCGGTGAGGTAGGCCGCAAGAAAATGTCACGCTCGTTTGCTAACGCCTGTCAGGCAATAGCGAGGAGGCTGCACTCATGATTTCATTCCCTTACAATTCGGGCCGCGCGACAGCGACGGCGATTCTGCTGGCTGGGGCGCTGATCAGTGCCTGCGCAACATCGACAAGCAGAACCGTCACGATCGTTTCGGAACTCGAGGCACCTGCCACTGATTCGGAATTCACCATCGCGGTCCTGCCGGATACGCAGAACTATCTGGATTACACGCACCAGGCAGCCGAAGGCTTTCCATTCGAGGCCAGCGAGCTGTTTCTGAAACAGATGAATTATGTGGCTGACAATCTGGAGAGCGCAGGCGGGGAGATTGCGTTCGTTACCTCGCTCGGCGACGTCTGGCAGCATCAGACCCTCGTCATTGACGAAGATCATAAGGCGCGTGGCTTCAAGGCCGTCCCGAACCCGATAATGGACAGTTTCTTTGCGCCGACGGAAAAGACGAAGACGATCGAGATGCCCAAGGCCCACGAAGGCTTCTCGCTGATTGCCGGCAAGACGCCTTTCTCGGTCGTGCCGGGCAATCACGACTATGATTCCATGTTCACGGACTCCAAGTTCCCACCCAAGGCCACGCGTCCGCAGGAAGTGGATCCGAACGATCTGAAGAGCTCACTGGGGGTTCTCCATCCGGCCGGGCTTGACAATTTCCGCTCTGTATTCGGTGCGGAGACTGCCTTCTTCAAGGACAGGCCGTGGTATGTCGCGAGCCATGATGGCGGTGCTGACAGCGCGCAGGTTTTCGAGGCGGGTGGCTATCGCTTCCTGCACATTGGTCTGCAGTTTGATCCCCCGAACGATTCCCTTGAGTGGGCCGCTTCGGTGATGGCGCAGTACAAGGGTCTGCCGACCATTGTCTCCACGCATGACTACATGGACAAGGAAGGCGAGCGCGTGCCGAACCCTATCGTGGACGGGCATGCAGTGGATCCGCAGAACAACAATCCGCAAAAGGTTTGGGACAAGCTGATCAGCCAGAATGACCAGATATTTCTCGTCCTATGTGGTCACGAGCATGGCCAGGCCTTCCGCGTAGATGACAATGCCTTCGGGAACAAGGTTTGGCAGGTGCTGGCAGATTATCAGGATCGCGGCCAGACGGCCATTGATGCGGGCGTCAAATCGGCCTGGCCGGTGGGCATTGGCGATGGCTGGATGCGCCTGATGCGTTTCGACATGGCCGAGGCCGCGCCGGTCATGACGGTGAAAACCTATTCGACCCATTACGAAAAGATGAGCCGGGATACGGCCGAATATGCCGCTTGGTACAAGGCTGGCGAAAAGCCGAAACTCTCAGACGAAGCCTTCCATGACGAAGACGATTATGCCGTTACGCTGACCGATTTTCGCGCCCGTTTTGACAACACAGGACGTGTCGCGAAATAGATGCAAACCTTTAGGCGATAAGGCGCTTTATATGAAATATATCAGACCCCGGACAAATGTGTCTGGGGTTTTCTTTTCCGCCAGGTGGTCTGTGTAAAGGGTTGACACCTAACCATGCCTGGCTTTATACGCCGCACCTCACTGCTGGGCCGTCCGCTCAAGGATGGCCCGGCAGACCTAACCGGAAGAGATTTGAGATGAAGCTGAGTTGTAAAAAACACAATCAGCTCCTCGCGACTGCGGGGGGCCATGTCAGCCTCCCCCGCGCTTTGGCCGGTGGACGCCTGACCTCGTATTGAACACCTGATCCGCTCGCGCCGGGCTCCGTTCCGGCAGACGCGATTTGAAGGGAGGTGGATCATGGGCACGCCCATGACCCTGATGCATGCGCGTCCGAAAGGGCGTGCCGGCATCCAGACGCCATTGCTCGGCTTCCTTGCCGGGCCGCATGCTGAAACGGTTGCTCAGGCTTGGCCGGCGCCGCACAGCGGGTTCTTCACCCTGCCGACGGCCCGTCGCCATGCCGCCGCGATTCTGCTCGGTCGTGGACCGGAGATGCGCATAAGCGAGATCATCCATGCGGTTGAGCGTGGGCGTGATCGCGACGTCGCGTTTCTCCTAATGCGGGGCGATGCACCGGGCGGCCTGATGAAGGCGCTCGGACGGCTCGGTGAGATGCTGTGGGAGGCGGGCGACTATGCCCGTTTCCTCGGCCTATTTGCCGAGGAGGAAGCGGCGCGCGTGCTTCGGCACATGAAGGTTATCGGTGCTGACCGGCTTTCCCTGATTGGGGCGCTCCCGGCGACGCTTCGGCAGGCCGGGATCATTTCGCGGCTGCCGGCGTTACCGGTCGCGGTGGAAGACCTTGCCGAGGCCTTCCGTCTTGCCTTGCTCATTCATGGGGCAGGTGAGGCGGTTGCCATGGCCGGACGCTGGAACCGGGCACGCGATACGCTCGCCCTGTTCGACATGGCGGCCGAGGCGCTTCAGCCGGTTCGGTTCGGCTGTGTGTTTGCGCCGCCACGCCTGCCGGATGCCTTCGTGCCGGTGAATGACCGCAAGGCGCTGGTCAGCGTGGCCCTCGAGTTTCGCAATTGTTTGCGGGACTTCGCGGGCGATCTGGCCGCAGGGCGGATGGTGGTCTTCACTGTCCGCGAGGCGGGAGAGCCCGTGGCGGTCGCCTTGCGGCAGGATCCGGCTGGGTGGCGCCTGGCCGAAGCGCGCGGCGAGCAGAACGTGGACACAAGCGATGCTGCGCTCCGGCGTATTGTCGCCGTCCTCGAAACGGCCGGTGTCCGCACCGGGCAATCGACCTGGGCACTGGCCCGCCAGCTGCACGATCATGCGTGCGACCGGTGTGGTCCGGCCCATATCGGCCCGCGCGAAACCTGGCGTGACCGGCTTGCGCTGGGAGCGCTCTGGGATTGAGGCGTCTGGTGGAATGCCCCTTCTTCTGACCGGAAGGAGGGGCATTTTGCATATGCCTCTTCGTAAGCCGGTGATTGCCCAATCATCGAGCCGGTCAGGGCCGCTCCAAAAGGATTACAAATCCGAAATTGTCTTTGCCCCAATAAGTACCGTAGAAGTTAACTATGTCGGTTTGGAAAGCAGCGGTCATCATAGCCGCGTCGGTCAGTCTTGCAGGTTGCGGTGGTGGAGGCTCGGGTTCTTCATCAGGGGCCGTCGTTGTGCCGCCTTCACCGCCCGCGTCGCCGCCACCCGCTTCGCCGCAGCCTCCGCCTCCGCCGCCACCTCCCGCGTCACCGCCTGTCTCACCGCCGCCCCCGCCTCCACCGCCGCCACCTGTTCCCCAACGCTATGTGGAAGAAGTGTTTACCAGCACGACCCGAACATCGGACGTGGTTTTCGGTGAGGCAGACCGGGTTGTTGGCACCCAGACCCTTCGCATGGATATTTACAGGCCGGACGGTGATACCGAGACGGAGCGTCCCGTTTTCATCCTTGCTTTCGGGGGAGGCTTTACGGAGGGCAACCGCCGCAATCCGCTTGTCGTTTCGGTCGCCGAGAGCCTCGCGCGCCGCGGTTATGTGACGGCGTCCATCGACTATCGCTTCTTCGAAGGCGCGCCTGTTACGACCGACGACGCGAACATCGCGATAATTGAAGCCATGTATGACATGCGCGCGGCCGTCCGCTTTCTGCGACAGGATGCGCAAGGCGCCGATGTCTATGGAACGCGGGATGACGCCGTTTTTGTCGGCGGTATTTCCTCGGGCGGGATCATGGCGTCATTTGCTGGCGCCCTGGACCTTGGTGACGGCCTATCGAGCAATGTACGCAATTATCTGCTGGCGCATAATGGCACGGCTGGTGACAGCAGCGCGAATACGGGCATCTCCTCCGATATTCAGGGTGTCTTCAGCATTTCGGGCGGCCTGACCGACTTCCTCTGGATCGATGCCGATACGGCGCCAATCTATGCCGCACATGAAGAGTTCGATCCCACCGTGCCCTGTCGCTACGCTCTGGGCGATGCCGGGTTCAGCCTCGCCGGTGGATGCGACATGGTGCAGATCGCGCAATCCTATGGCGTTGATGCCGAGCTGTATCTCGTTGCGGGATCCAGTGAACATGTCGGCTACAGCAACGCTCAGGTGGAAGAATTCCTGGACGGCGCTGCGTCGTTCTTTGCTGCAAAGATTCCCTGAACTTCAGCGGACCCTCGTGTGCGTGCTTTGGGAAGCTGAGACATCGCGGAACAGATAGCCGAAGAGCGCGCCAACCATCTGTACAGCGACATAGGCGGCGGCCAGCTTAGGTGATATTTCGCGGCGCAGCGCAAAGGCCAGCGTTACGGCCGGATTGAAATGCGCGCCGGAAATCGGGCCAAACATCGTAATCAATAGGACAAGGCCCGCACCCGTTGCCAGCGTGTTGCCGAGCAGGGCGGTCGCCGTGTCGCCCCGGCAAACCGACGGCTGGCGCTTGTATCGAGCAATGGTGGCTCAAGGCTGGCCGCGGCCGAGATCTCGGAGTCGGACATTGCGTTGCAGTTCCTGGTGCCCAGTCACGGACGTGAAAGCGCATATTTCAAATGACCCCACGGCCAGCAATGCTCGTTTGTTTTACTCGCCGATATAGCTTTCCGTATCCGCGCCATCGAAATGTCGGAGGCTCGCATCAGCAACAACAACTGGATCTAGCATGCGTGCATTGATGCCCATGCGGTTACGGGCAGGGTCGACCGGACTCCAGTGGGTCACACATCCGCAGGTCTTGCAGCGGTGAAGCCTGATCGAGTGGTCGTCCCACATATAGGTTTCTGTGCGATCATCTTCGGTCGTGAAGTTGACTTCCTCTGGCGCGTAGTAGGCCCACAGCGCGCCGTATCGGCGACAGATCGAACAGTTGCAATCGGTGATTTGATGGGGCGCAAATTGCAAAGTGAATTTCACGGCGCCGCAGTGGCATGAGGCATCAGCCATAGTCGTCCTCCAGGCAGTCGATAGGACGCTTTAATCCTGTTTAGGCCGAAAGCTCAATCGTTGCGTATGCGTGTACCACCCGAGTTGAGCTGGACGCTTCCCATGCCGTTATTTCGGCTCTGAAGGCCCAGTACAAGATGGTTCCTGCGCCGGTCGAGCTGGACCCTGAAGATGGAGAGATAGTCGAGCCCAAGAACCATTGCCGGCTCGTCGGCCATACCAAGGTGCTCGAACAGTGGCGGGTCGGCAACGAGCAGGTCAGGACCGGTGACTTTGTGCTTGCCGAGATGAAACTTGCGCGCCGTTGCGACACGCATGGCGACGCCATCCCCGGCAATGCCCTGCAGGAGCTGTGTCTTCTCAAGGTTGGGCTTTACGCCAGCATCAGTCGCGAAACGGCTGTTGATATAGGAAATGCTGGAGCCGGTATCTATCAGCGCCAGTCCCTTGATTCCGTTCAGCTTAACTTCGGCAAACCAGAGCCCGCGGATATTGTGCATGGGCATGCGGCTGCTGGTCAGTGTTGTGCTAGTGTCCGGGCGCCCATCATAGACAAGGACGCGGCGCTCGATGAAATCAAAGTCGACAACGTCGCCTTCCAGAATTGTCAGCGGCACGACATTCTTGACGCCCGGAACATTCATGCGCTGGTTCAGGGCTGCAGCCAGATCGGTAAACCGGCAATTGCCGGCGGCGATGCTGTCCAGATAGACGATGGGGTATGTCTGCGGCCCTTCAAGCCCGAGGACGTTGATCCTGGCTGAGTCGGGCGGTGCCACGCCTGCGCGCGTTGCGGTCGCCTGGCCGATCATCGCGTAGGTTGCTGCGGTATCGATTACGCCGGTGGCGGAAGTTGCGCCATTTACCGTCAGGGCAACGACGATATTCCCATACACATCATAATCGAACGGTATGAGTTGGCGCTCACTGCCGTGCGCGGCCAAAGCGCTGACAGCACAAAGGCCCGCCATGGCGACCTGACGAAGGCGCTGCAGCCATTTTCCGGCCGGGCTGCGTCTCGGCTTTTCCCTCCCGTGCATCGCGTATCCTCGCTCTTGCAATTGCCAGAATGACACGATTTCCGGTCGCATCCAAACGGTGCCCGGAAGCGGCCAAGCTTTCCTGTTGTCACCGTCTGGTATATCGTTGGCCTAACGAGACATGGAGGAGACATAAAATGGCCGACGGACATGACATTGAAGAGCGGGCAAAGTTCCGCGAAATGCTTGAGGGCACTCAGGAAGACTGGGGCATCATTGCGACCCACGCCAAGCAGTTCAACAAGGGCCTTGCCAAGCGTGTGCTTGACCATCTTCGCCTGCTCGATGGTGATTATGGTGGCTTCCCGGTCGACCGTCTGACCCACTCGCTGCAGACCGCGACGCGCGCTCACCGCGACGGCCGCGACGAGGAATACGTCGTCTGCGCCCTGCTGCATGATATCGGCGATACGCTCGGCAGCATGAATCATCCGGATGTTGCTGCAGCGATCCTCAAGCCCTTCGTGTCAGAGGCCAACCTGTTCATGGTGGCCAATCACGGCGCGTTCCAAGGCTATTACTTCTTCGAATATCTTGGCCTCGACAAGAACATGCGTGAGCAGTTCAAGGACAGCCCACACTATGAATACTGTGCGCAGTTCTGCCATCTCTACGATCAGGCCGCATTCGATCCTGACTATGAGAGCGAGTCGCTGGAATTCTTCGCGCCGATGGTTGAGCGCGTCTTTTCCAAGCCAAAAAACTCGATGTATCTCAAAGCCATGCAAGACTAACGTGTGACGGCCTCCCCAAAGGGAGGCCGTTGCCGTTCAGCCTGTACAGGCGCCCGTCGTGGCGACGCTTGTGCCGTCGGCGTGGGCTTCACATGTATTCGGATAGGTCTTCCCGTTGCAGCCGCAGACAGGCGCATATTCGCGTGTGCAGGCGGGACGAATCTTCTGGCAAGTGCCGGCATAGTCAGCCGTGTTCACGCAAAGCCCATCCGGAACGAGGCAGAAATAGCCTTCTTCGCATTGCAGCGCAGCGATGCCGCCGCATGTCTCGCCCTCTGCGCTTATAGGCAGTGGTGCAGGTTCTGCAGCAGGTTGGGCGGTTTCGGCTGGCGGAGGGGCGCTGCACGCCGTGGCAATCAGGAAGGCTGAAAATAGAAATGTAATGGCAGTAAAACGCATGGATTCCCCTCAATAGCGTGTGAGGAGAATCCTGCGCTTAAAACTCGCCTGAGGCAACCTTAGGCCTTCACACCGCCGGCCGCGATGGCGAACATGTGCTGGCCGTGTTCACCACCGGCCTTGAAGGCTGGCAGCGTCTTGGACGTGTCGGTGATCTGGTCCCATTTGGCGGCAACCGCTTCAGCGGTGAGGTCGTCGCCCACGCCAACGAATGCACCTTCGGTTTCGACGATACGTGCGATCGAGAAGGCGCCTGCAGCGGCCGACAGGATAACGCCGGTTGGGGCGTCTTCCTTGACAAGGTTCATCACGCCCGGCGACACGTATTCAGGCTTCAGCTGCTCGAGCACGGCAGGCGGCATCAGGCCTTCCGTCATGGCGGTTGCAGCAACCGGGCAGACCGCGTTGATCTTGATGTTGTTCTTCGCGCCTTCGATCTTCAGCGTGTTCATCATGCCGACCAGGCCGAGCTTGGCGGCGCCATAGTTGGCTTGGCCAAAATTGCCATAGAGACCGGTCGATGAGGTCGTCACGACGATACGGCCGTAATTCTGCTCTTTCATGATGTCCCAGACGGCGTGGATCGGCATGAACGAGCCGCGAAGGTGCACGTCGATGACGATGTCGATGTCGGCTTGCGTCATCTTCGAGAAGGACTTGTCGCGCAGGATACCGGCATTGGCGATCAGGATGTCTATGCGGCCCCATTTGGCCATCGTGTCGTCGATCATCTTCTTCACGCCGGCCAGATCGGCAACGGAAGAGCCATTGGCCATGGCTTCGCCGCCAAGGGCTTCGATTTCCTTGACCACGGCTTCAGCACCAGCGGAGCTTCCGCCCGATCCGTCCATGCTTGGGCCCAGGTCGTTGACAACGACCTTGGCGCCGCGGCGGGCTAGTTCGAGTGCGTGGCAACGGCCAAGGCCGCCACCGGCGCCGGTGACGATGGCAACTTTGCCGTCAAAGCGGATATCGGACATGAGAAAACTCCTGCAATTGCAACAAACGGTTCTGGCCGGTGTCACACCAGACGTTCACGTAAACGTCAAGCCGCGTCCCTGCGTCATATCTTGCCGGGCATGGGGTCTCATGGTCAGAGTGCCGAAAAGAAACGCATGAAATGGGAGGAACCGACATGCTGGCTTACGTAACCCTTGGAACGAACAACAAGGAAAAAGCCCTGACTTTCTATGACGCCGTACTGGGCGAAATGGGCGCAAAACGCTTCTTTGCAAACGATCGCCTGCAATTCTACGGTGTGGGGCCCGGCCAGCCGATGCTGGCGATCGGCGACCCCTATGACAAGGATGCCGCGAGCTGTGGCAATGGCGTGATGCCGGCGCTGGCCTGCGCGGACAATGCGACGGTCGACAAGGTCTACAACAAGGCCATCGCGATGGGTGCCGTCGACGAAGGCGCCCCCGGCAACCGCATGCCGACATTCTATGGCGCCTATTTCCGCGACCCGGACGGCAACAAGATCTGCGTCTGCAAGCTCGGCTAGTTGATAACCTGTTTCGCCGCTCCGGCTTAGGTCGGGGCGGCGAATGAAGGGGCGGGCTTAGGGCGCAGCTTTGCCTATTGCGGGCGGGTGTCCTTCAGCTTTCCGGCGTAGAAGCTGCGGAGGTCGGTTGTCAGGGCTTCGAGGGCGCCGTCGTTCAGGTACATCATGTGGCCGCCCTGATAGTAGGTCATGGCGACACGGTCCTGCGGGATGCCATAGCGCGCAAATGTGATCTCCGCGTCGAAGAAGGGAGTGATCATGTCATAATAGCCGCTGGCCACCATGACCTTCAGGGCCGTGTTGTGGCGCATCACGGTCGTCAGCTTGCGGCCGACATTCACATAGTGCGGTTCCCAGGACTCGCCTTCGGGCGCATCAGTGAAATCCCATTGTGAACTCGCATCGCTGCTGGACACGATATAGGGCCGGTCCATCTCGACGCCGAGATCGGTCGAGAGGTACTGGTTCATCAGCGCGGAATAGGCGGAGCTGACGAAATAGCTCGCCGCATCGTCTTCCGGCGTTTCCGCAATGTCATCGGCTTCGTCGCCCTTGTAGCGTCCATCGAGCCGGCCAATCGCGAGGCCCTGATCGCGCAGCAGTTCCTTCTGGAAGCGCGGCATCAGGATGCGCAGGTTCGACTTTTCGATATAGGCTGGCGCCAGGCCGGTGAAGTAGGCGAGCTTGTCGCGGATGCGTGCGCGTTCTTCGGGGCTGATCTGGTCGCCCTTGAGTAGCGCAGGGCCGTAGACGTCGCGGGCAAAGGTGCGGGCCTCGGTGAGGAAATCGGCCTGAGCGATGCCTGTGCCCGCCTTGCCGTGATATTGCGCGGCGGCGGCCATGCTCGGCAGGTAGGTGATGTAGGAATAGACATTGTCGTCGACCGAGGTGGAGCCTTCATAGTCGAGCGCCTGCGAGATCAACACGATGCCGTTGAGGGCGATATCGACGTCGCCTGTGGTCAGTTCGTTGGCGAGATAGGCGGCGCGGGTGGTGCCGAAGCTTTCGCCGGCGAGGTATTTCGGGGCGTTCCAGCGTTTGTTCTTTGTGATCCAGATGCGGATGAACTCGGAAATCGAGCCGGCGTCGCCGTTTTCGTTCCAGTAATCGGTGTTCTCGCCTTCGCCCACGGCCCGGCTGTAGCCCGTGCCGACGGGGTCGATGAAGACGAGATCCGTCAGGTTGAGGATGGATTGCGGATTGTCGACCAGCTTGTAGGGCGCTGCGCCATCATCGGCGTCGGCATCGCTCGGCACGTCGACGCGCTTCGGGCCAAGCAGGCCGAGATTCAGCCAGACGGACGCCGAGCCGGGCCCGCCATTGAACACGAACGTGACGGGCCGGTCGGCGCCCGCATTCTCGCGGATATAGGAGATGGTGAAGAGGCTGGCGGCGGGATCGCCTGCATCATTGGGTATATAGGTTTCGCCCGCTTCCACACGGTAGGCGATCTTCTCGTTGCCGAAGACACCCGTATGCTTGCTCTCGAACATGACCGGATCAGGCACGGGCCTGGATTCTGTCTTCTCGTCTTTCGGTTTGGTGGTATCCGGGGCGGCAAAGGCGGGCGTGGCAGAAGCCAGCATCAGGGCCATGAACAAAGCGCGCATCATCATCTCTCTCCGTCTGAAGGCCACGGCATGACCCGGGCAGGCTAGCGGTGTGCGAGGGAGATACTTGATTGTAAAGGCAAAAACCAGTGGTCCGGGCGCGGGGGCGTCAAAGCGACCCGGGTTTGCGTGCCACGGTTTCCGGCAACATGGCGCGAGATACACCCCGGCGCACCTGCGTGCTTTCCATTCCCGGCTGTCACGGCTAAGTCTTAAACGGTTGAGATCGGGCAAGGGAGCGTGTGGATGCCGGCAGGGTTTGAATGGGGTTGGGACAATGCGCGGGCGCTGCTCGGTATTGCGGTCATCTTCGCAATCGCATGGAGCCTCAGCGAGAACCGGAAGGCCTTTCCCTGGAAGGTCGTTCTGGGCGCGGTCGCCATCCAGTTCGCTTTCGCGCTCATCCTGTTCGGTATTCCGTTTGTGCGCGATGTGCTGTTCGCTGCGAACACAGTGGTCGACGGTCTGATCGCGGCCACGGCCTATGGCACGGCCTTCGTGTTTGGCTCGGTGTTCGGCACGCAGGAAGGCTGGGAAAACCTGACAGGGCAGCCCGGGCCGATCTTTGCCGTGCACCTGTTGCCGCTGATCATCGTTGTGGCTTCGCTGTCGGCCGTGCTGTGGCACTGGCATATCCTGCGCTGGGTGACAAAAGGCTTCGCCAGCGTGTTCAGGCGCTTCATGGGGCTGGGCGGGGCGACCTCGCTGGCCGTGGCAGCGAACGTGTTCATGGGCATGACCGAGGCGCCGATCCTGATCAAGCCATACATCAAGGGCATGACGCGGTCTGAAATCTTCATCATGATGACGGCCGGTTTTGCGACCGTCGCAGGCAGCGTGCTGGTGCTTTACGGCGTGTTCCTGAAGGACGTGCTGCCTAATGCGCTGGGCCAGTTGCTGGCCGCGTCGCTGATTGCGGCGCCAGCTGCCGTAGCCCTCGCTTTGGTCATGGTGCCGGAGACGGTGGACGAGACACAGCGGGCGCACGAGCCGGATTTTGAATATGATTCCACGATGGACGCCTTCTCGACCGGCGCAAGCGACGGCCTGAAGATCATCGCGAACATCGTGACTATGCTGATCGCGGCCTTTGCAGCGCTCTACCTGGTAAACCTTGGCCTTGGGGCGTTTCCGGATGTCGCCGGCGCGCCGCTTTCCATTGAGCGCATCCTCGGCTGGATATTCGCCCCGGTCATGTACATGATCGGCGTGCCCATGGGAGAGGCGGCGCAGTCGGGCTCCCTTATGGGCATCAAGACCGTGCTGACCGAGTTTGTTGCCTTCCTGCAGCTCTCGGGCGAGGCCGCCGAGGGCCTCAGCCCGCGCGCGCGCATGATCACGGCGCACGCGATCTGCGGATTCGCCAATTTTGGTTCCATCGGCATCCTCCTTGGCGGCCTCAGCATTATCGAGCCGGCGCGGCGCTCGACCTTCCTTGAGCTGGCGTGGAAAACGCTGTTGGCGGGCACGCTGGCGACATGTCTCTCAGGCGCCGTCGTGGGGGCTTTGCCGTTCATGCTGTTCGCGCAGTGAGCTGACGCACCGGGAGGGCTCGCCATTGGGCGAGTGACGCCCTAAGTCTCGGGCATAGCAACCAAGCCGAAGGGTTTTCCATGCCGCACCGACTGATTGCGACCTCCGCCAGCCTTGCCGTTCTGGCCACCTGTCTTGCGGGGCAGGTGGCAGCGCAGGCGTCGGAAGAGGCCTATGCGGCCCTGCCGCCCTGTACCGAATCTTCAACGGCGATTGATGAATGCCGGAATGATGATGGGTCTGCGGGTGTTTTCGTTGCCCACTCGACCCAGCGCCTGTCGCCGGTCGAAGTGTGGGGCGACCGCGGCGAGAATGACCCGGGCAGCTACGCTGTTGTCTTCAGTGATCAAATCGCTGCCATCAATGCTGACCACCCCGCCGAAATCATGAACACGCTGCCAGGCGTTAACATCCAGATGAATTCCGGACAGGAGCATCTAATCGCTATTCGCTCGCCCGTGCTCACCGGCGGGGCGGGGCAGGGCAGCTTCCTCATCCTCGAGAATGGCGTGCCGACGCGCTCGCCGGCCTTTGGCAACGTCAACAGCCTGATGGAACCGCACCATGAAGTGGCTGAGGCCATTGAAGTGGTGCGCGGGCCGGGTAGCGCCAAGTATGGCTCGAACGCCGTGCACGGCCTCGTCAATGTGATTCTTGGCAAGCCGGGCGATGGCAGCTTTGCCAGCGCGAGCTATGGCACGCTGGGCCGCTACCGCACCGATGCCGCGCTGGACAATGGCGAACATGTGCGCCTAGGCCTGTCACTGCAGCACGATACCGGCTGGCGCGACAATACGGGCACCGACCAGCAGAAATTCTCTGCCGTCGGCGCTTATTCGCTGGGCGCGTGGGATGTGACGCCTTGGTTGTCGGCTTCGAACCTGAACCAGGAAACGGCTGGCTTTGTGGTGGGCACCGACAGCTACAAGGACCGCGATCTCGTTACGCAAAACCCGAACCCCGAAGCCTATCGCGACGCCTGGTCGGCGCGGCTTGGCATGCGGGCGGAGCGGGCACTGGGCCCGGGCACGCTCGTGCTGACGCCCTATGCGCACAGCCAGGCGATGATCTTCTCGCAGCACTTCCTGCCCAATGGCGGCGTCGAGAAGAACGGGCACACGGGCGGCGGCCTGATGGCGCGCTATGGCTGGCAGGCGAGCGACCGGTTGGCGCTGCGCGTGGGCGGCGATGTTGATCTCGCGAGCGGCTACCTCAAGGAAATCCAGCCCGACCCGTTTGGTTTCTTTCCCAGCGACACGCGCTTTCCGCAGGGCGTCCACTATGACTACACGGTCGACACGACCGAACTGGCGTTATGGGGCGAAGCGGAATTTGCGCTGGGCAACAATGTCAGTGTGCTGGCGGGCCTGCGCGGTGAGACGCATGAGTATGACTATTCCACCGCTGCGCCGGTCGGCATCAATGGCCGCTTCAATGTGCCAGCTGACCGGACGGACAGTTTCGACCTGCTGACACCGAAGCTCGGCCTGATCTGGTCACCTGGCGATATCAGCTATTACGTGAACTATGCGCGCGGTGAGCGGGCGCCGCAGGTGTCCGACCTCTACCGCCTGCAGAGCCTCCAGGTTGTTGGTGAGGTCGATACAGAGACGCTGGACAGCGTTGAAGTGGGCGCACGCGGTAGCGCCGTAGACGGACGGCTTGTGTTCGATGTGGCCGCCTACTGGATGGACAAGGAAAACTTCTTCTTCCGCGACAGTGACGGTCTCAATGTGCCGGACGGCTCGACGCGCCATATCGGCGTCGAGGCGGCTGCCGCATTCGATATTACCGACACGCTCGCGCTGAAGGGCAATGTGAGCTGGTCTGACCAGACCTATACGTTCGACCGGATTGTCGGCTCGGGAACCGAGACGATCCGCGATGGCAACGAGATCGACACCGCGCCGGAATGGCTGGCCGACGCTGCACTCGACTGGCAGGCAACCGAAGCGCTCGCCCTGTCACTGTCAGTGGAGCATGTGGGCGAATATTTCATGGACCCCGCAAATACGGCTGTTTATCCGGGGCACACGATCCTGGCGGCGCGCGGCGCCTACACCTTTGCCGGAGGCAGCGAAGTATTCCTGATCGTGCGTAACCTGACGGATGAGGCCTATGCCGACCGCGCCGACCTTGCGTTTGGAAACGGACGCTACTTTCCCGGTGAGCCGCTTAATGCGACGCTGGGCATAAGAAAAACATTCTAGGAGGAAACGGATGAAACTTTACCAGAGCCCCAAGGCACCAAACCCTGACCGGGTCGTCTTTTTCCTGCGGGCCAAAGGCAAGCTCGACGCGGTGGAGATGATCGACGTGTCGATCATGGACCAGCAGCACAAGACACCGGAATACCGCGAAGTTTCGCCCTATTCGCAGGTGCCGGCGCTGGTGCTGGATGATGGCACGGCCATCACCGAGAGCCGCGCGATCTGTACATATCTGGAGGGCATGTTCCCTGAGCCAAACCTGATGGGCGCCGACCCGAAGGAAAAGGCCCTGATCGAGATGTGGGACCGCCGCATCGAACTGATGTTCTTCATCCAGTTCGCTGGCTGGTTCCGCAATTCGCATCCGATGATGGCGCCGCTGGAAGTGCCGCAAAGCCCGGAAGCTGCTGCAAAGGGCGAGAAGGCGGCGCGCACGATGGCCAAGCGCCTCGACGCGCATCTTGCGACGCATGAGTTCGTGGCGGCGGACCGCTTCTCGATCGCGGACATCACGCTCTACATCGCCGTAGGCTTTGCCCGCGTGATGAAATGGGAGCCTCACAAGGAATTAGAAAACCTTGGCCGCTGGCACGCGGCAATGACCGAGCGCGGGTTCGCGAAGGGCTGAGCCTTCGCAAACCCGCTATTCGGCGTCAGGCGTTCTTGATCGACATGCCGCCATCGACCGGGATGTGAACGCCATTCAGGAATGAGGCAGCCGGCAGGACCAGCGAAAGGGTCATGTTGGCGACCTCTTCCGGAATGCCGTAACGGCGCAGCGGCACGCGGCGCTTGGCGTAGATTTCCTTGTGCTCGTCCGAAATGCCGCTCGTGATGCCGGTGATGATCGGGCCGGGGCAAATGCAGTTCACCGTGATGCCTTCGCGGCCAAGATCCACGGCGAGGCCTCGCGTCAGGCCGATGACGCCATGCTTGGCGGCGACATAAGGCGAGTTGCCGGGCGTTGCGCCGAGGCCTTCGGTGGAAGCGATATTGACGATGCGTCCCCAGCCATTCTTGCGCATGTAGGGCAGGGCGGCGCGGATGGCGCGCTGGTGCGATGTCAGCATCACATTGATGCTGGGGCCCCAGCTGTCTTCATATGATTCCTCGCCCACCTGTCCGGGGAGCGCGAAACCGGCATTGTTCACGAGAATGTCCATGCCGCCGAAGTGGGAGGCGGCCTCGTCGACCACGCGCTTGATGGCATCCGCATCGCCAACGTCGAGCGCCCAGCCCTTCACATGGCCGATCCCGGCTGCATTAATCTCGTCGACAACGCGGTCGACGTTTTCCTTCTTGAGGTCGGTGACGGCAACATTCGCGCCTTCGCGGGCGAAGAGGTGGGCCGTCGCCCGGCCCATGCCGCTGGCGGCGCCGGTGATGAGGGCGGTCTTGCCTTTGATCGAGCGGGAGAGCTCCTGATAGGGGGGCTGGGTCATGCTTTGGGCCTTTTCACTTTAATTGTGCCGGAAAAATTGAGAACAGGGCGGCCGTCTGCGGTGACGATGCCGCGCACGAAGGTGATGGAGCGGCCCTGCCGCAGGAGGTCGCCGCGCGCTTCGATCAGCTCGCCCTCACGGGCGCCATCGAGAAACTCGGCATTAAAGCCGATGGTGAGGCCGTAAACGCCCTCCAGGCCCTGATGGCCAATGGCGAACAGGGCATAGTCAGCGAATGTCATCAGGCAGCCACCATGCACCACGCCGCCGGCATTCATGTGCTTGCGCTGGGCCCGGAAGGCCGCAACCGGGCCTTTTTCGTCGGTTCGCGTGTAGAACGGGCCTGCTGTGTCATGCTCGAATGGCTCTTCAGGCCAAGTGCGCCAGCCCTTGAACTCGCCCTCTGTCACTTCCGTCGTCACCATTTGCGGCTTGTTCCTCCCTTTTGGCTTTGATACCGCACGGTCACCCTTCGACAAGCGTGCCCCAACGGCATATCATCTTGCCGACAAACATAAATGGGAGCCTCCATATGGCCTTCGATGCCGAAATCCGCGCTGCGCTGATCGAACAGGTGCGCCGCTTCGTGACCGAGAAATGCATACCGATCGAAGCCGAAGTCGGCGACAATGACGCCGTGCCGCAGTCCATCGTGGACGAGATGAAGAATCTCGGCCTGTTCGGCATTGCTGTGCCGGAAGAATACGGCGGCCTCGCCCTCGACATGGAAACCGAATGCCTCGTGGCGTTCGAGCTGGGCCACACCTCGCCGGCCTTCCGTTCGGTTGCGGGCACCAACATTGGTATCGGCAGCCAGGCGCTGGTCCTGTTCGGCACGGATGCGCAGAAATCCAAATGGCTGCCCGGCATTGCCAGCGGCGACCTGATCGCGAGTTTCGCGCTGACCGAGCCGGAAGCGGGCTCTGACGCAGGCAGCCTGACCACGAAAGCCATCCGCGACGGCGACCATTATGTGCTGAACGGCACCAAGCGCTACATCACCAATGCCAACAAGGCAGACCTGTTCACGGTCATGGCGCGCACAGATCCGTCGACGCCGGGCGCCAAGGGCGTCAGCGCCTTCATCGTCGAGCGCAATACGCCGGGCGTGTCGGTCGGCCAGCCCGAGAAGAAGATGGGCCAGCAGGGCGCGCATATCTGCGACGTGATCTTCGAGAACGCGCGCGTGCCGGTCGAGAACCGTCTGGCGGGCGAGGGCGAAGGCTTCAAGGTGGCCATGAGCGTGCTCGACAAGGGCCGCCTGCATATCTCGGCCGTCGCCACGGGCGTGTCAGAACGCCTGATCAAGGAAATGGTCAACTATTCGCTGGAACGCAAACAGTTCGGCAAGCCGATCATGGAGCACCAGCTGATCCAGGCGATGATCGCCGACAGCCAGGCCGAGACCTATGCGGCTCGTTGCATGATCCTCGACGCCGCGCGCCGGCGCGATGCGGGCGAGGATGTCACCATGCTGGCGTCGTGTACGAAGCTGTTTGCCACAGAGGCCTGCGGCCGCGTGGCTGACCGCGCCGTGCAGGTGTTCGGCGGGGCCGGTTATGTCACCGACTATGGCATCGAGCGTTTCTACCGCGACGTACGCATCTTCCGCCTCTATGAAGGCACGACTCAAATTCAACAGATCATCATTGCGCGGGAACTCGCCCGTGCTGCCAAGGCGGGGAAGCTCTAGATGTTTGACCATGACCCTACAGACCCGCATGAAGTTGGCCTGAACCCGGACCGCCTTGCGGCCATCCCGGAGTATTTCCAGGCCAATTATCTCGATACGGGTAAACTGCCCTGCATGGCGACGCTGATTTCGCGTGGCGGCGAGATTGCGCTGGAAGACTATTCCGGCACGACGCACATCGGAAGCGGCGAACCCATCGGTCCGCACACGATCTTCCGCATCTATTCGATGACGAAGCCGATCACGTCGCTGGCCGCCATGATGCTGTTCGATGAAGGCAAGCTGCGCCTTGACCATGATGTCAGCCGCTACATTCCCGAATTCGCGGATGTGATGGTCTACGAGAGCGGCGAAGGGGACGATATCAAGACCCGCAAGCCGGATCGCCCGATGAAAGTGCTGGACCTTTTCACGCACACGTCGGGCCTCACCTACGGCTTCATGATGCAGCATCCCGTGGATACGCTTTACCGCAAGGAAAAGATTGGCCGTCCGGACGAGACGCTGCAGGAGATGTCGCGCCGGCTCGCCAAGCTGCCACTGCAATGCTCACCGGGCGATGAGTGGTGGTATAGTCACTCGATTGATGTGTTGGGCGCGATTGTCGAAATCGCTTCGGGCATGGAGCTTGATGCGTTCTTTCGTGAGCGCATTACCGGCCCGCTCGGCATGCATGATACCGAGTTCTGGGTGCCGGAAGAAAAGATCGACCGCCTGATGGCTTGCTATCAGAAAGACCCGAAAACCGGCGAGACAACGCTGGCAGATGGCGCTGGCGCGGAGTCGCGCCTTTATGTAAAACGGCCAACCCTGCTCAATGGCGGCGGCGGTCTCGTCTCCACGTTGCGCGATTATCACCGTTTCTGCCTGATGATCCTGCGCGGCGGCACGCTCGATGGGGAACGCATCATCAGCCCCAAGACGCTGGAATTCATGCGTCAGAACCATCTTCCCTTTGGCCAGACGATGCGTGACATGGGCAAGTCCATGTTTACGGAAGTCATGTCCGACGGCGTTGGCTTCGGCCTTGGCGGATCGGTCGTCACTGATGTTGTCGCCACCATGCAGCCCGGGAGCGAAGGCACGTTCAGCTGGGGCGGCCTCGCGTCCACCTATTTCTGGATAGACCCCGAAGAAGAGATTATCGGCATCCAGGCAACGCAGCTGATGCCTTCATCTTCTTATCCGATGCGTCAGCAGTTCCAGCAGCTCGCCTATGCGGCGATCGACTGGTGAGCGAGCTGGGGCACAATGCGGTGCGCGAGGCGATCCTCGCGCTGACCGCCGAATGCGGCGTCGGCAAGACAATCAGCGCCGAGCAGGCGGCCCGCGCCGTGAGCGAGGAGAACTTCCAGCGCGTGCTTAAGGATGTGCGCGCTGAAGCCGTCCGCCTTGCCAAGGCGGGCACGATCACGATCTATCGCAAGGGCAAGCCGGTGGAGAATCTCGACGCGTTCAAGGGTGTCTATCGTCTCGGACTGCCGCAGGCCTAGGCTGCATCACGCAAGGCTGCAGGTCTTATGGCCTGTAGGGGCTGCCATAGCGACGCAGTTCGGTGCGGACGTTTTCACCGGTTATATCCAGCACATAGAGCCTGTCATATTCGGCGGCCTCGTTAATTTCCGTGGCCGGCACTCCGCCAATATATTCTACCAGTGAGGGAGTTGTGTTGGAATGTCCGACAACCAGAATAGCGCCAGTCTGGGCCTTCAGCTGCCGGGCGAAGGCTGGCAGGTCTGAGGCGTCATAGATGTCGACAGGCATGTCGAGGGCAGCCGCGAGAGGTGCTGCTGTCTGCCTTGTGCGTGCCGTATCGGTGGAATAGATCCGGGTAATTCCGGCCTGTTTCAGTTTAAGCGCCAGTTCCTCAGCCCGGGCGCGGCCTTCCGGCGTAAGGGAGGGATCGTCGCCAGCCTGCTTTTCTGCGTGGCGGACAAGATAGATCACTGTTTCCGGCGGGGGCGGCGGCGACATGCACGCGGCCAAAGCCAGTGCGGCAACTGACAAGCCCACGAAGGCGCGCCGTGACAGGGTCATGCGACCTGAGGTCTGGCCACCGGCTCATCCAGGGAAAAGGCGTATGAGCTGGAGCCGTGCGTGCGCAGATGTTGCAGGCGCTCCCAGCCATCTGACAGCAAGAAGCGCTGACCGCGCGGGGCCCACCACATAACGAATCCGGGACCCTGGCTACGGTCGAGCTGCGCCTGCAGGCGGCTCATGCCGGCTGGGTGCGTCTTGCCTGAGTAAACAAAGCTGCGCATGTGCTCGAGTGATGTCCACCCGGCCATGGTGCAGACATCCGGCACCCCAAGGTCTTCCGAATAGGGAAATGCCTGATACAGGTCGCGCCAGTGCCCATTGGGCTCACGCAGGCCATGTTGATGCCAGTGAAGCCCCTCGAACGAGTCTGCATCCCGGAATATCCGGGGCAGGATCGCCAGGAAAACCCGCACGAACTGATTCTCTAAAGTGAACGCACCTGTAGGGCGCGCAGAGTTGAAATGGATCAGCCTGTATTCCATGCAGACGGTCGCCCCCCCCCCGGCCCAAAGATATGGTGCCGGGAAGCTGCCATGTATGCCTTACTCCAATATTAACCGGAGCTGGATTTCTGCAATCTGTAGATGATTATTTGCCTTTGAAGGCCGCTTTCCGTTTGCCGAGGAATGCCTTAACGCCTTCAGCGAAATCTTCAGACCGGCCAGCGGTGCGCTGGGACAGGCGTTCGGCCCTGAGCGCGCCTTCGAAATCGCCATCGCATGCCGACCAGATCAGCTTGCGCGTCATGGCGAGCGCCAGTGTCGGGCCTTCGCTCAGCTGCTTGGCGAGCTGCTTGGCGGTGTCCATCAGGGCGTCGTCTTCGACAACCCGGTTGACCAGGCCCCATGACATGGCTTGCTCGGCAGGAATTTTCTCGCCCAGCAATGCCATTTCCATGGCGCGAACGCGGCCGATCGTGCGGGCGAGCAGGTAGGTTGACCCGCCATCCGGCACGAGGCCGATGCGGCGGAAAGCCTGCAGGAAATAGCCGCTCTTGGCACAGATCACGAGATCACCGATCAGACCGAGGGCGCAGCCGACACCTGCTGCGGCGCCGTTCACGGCCGTGATGACCGGGTGGGGATGGTCCTGAATGGCCAGGATGAGCGGGTTATAATGTGTTTCAAGGGCGCGGCCGGCATCGGGCATTGAGCCGGGGTGGCTGAGCGATGTGCCGCTGCCGGGATTGGCGCCCAGGTTGGCACCAGAGCAGAAGCCCCGGCCTGCACCCGTCAGGATCGTGCAGCGGGCTTCGCGCGCGGCTGTCTCGAAAGCGTGAAGCAGCTCCTGCGCTGTGTCGATGCCGCAGGCGTTCATTGTGGCAGCATCGTCAAAACTGATGATGGCCGTATCGCCGTCGAGTTCGTAGGAAATCTTTGAATAGGCCATCTTTGTTTCTCTCCCGGAAGTTTGTGTCGGCAATCTAATAAGTTTGCCCGTGTTGTGAACGCCTCACGCGAGGGCAATGCATTTCGCTTTGTTAAGCGCTGAACGCGAGCTACACTGTTCACAACCAATATTAGGAAACGGGAGATTCTGGCATGGCACTCGACAGCGCAACAGGCAGCGGCATGAGCTCCATTCTCACACGCCAAAAGGCGGCAAACCTGCGCGACGGCATTCCGTCGGCCGCAAAACGCATCGAATGGCTCGACAAGTCGATCGACCTGCTCGTCACCCACGGCGATGCGTTCAACGATGCGATGTGCGAGGATTTCGGCCACCGCTCGAAGGACCAGTCGGCTTTCACCGACATTGCCTCGTCGATCGCCGCCCTGAAGTTTGCGAAGAAGCACGTTCACAAATGGATGCAGCCGGACAAGCGCGGCGTCGAGTTTCCGCTCAATCTGCTCGGCTCAAAGGCCCAAATCCAGTTCCAGCCGAAGGGCGTGATCGGCGTTATCAGTCCGTGGAATTTTCCGGTCAACCTGACATTCACGCCGCTTGCGGGTGTCTTCGCTGCGGGCAATCGCTGCATGATCAAGCCGTCGGAGTTCACCGAGGCGACCTCGGAACTGATGAAGTCCGTGATTGCGCAATATTATGACGAGGAAGAAATGGCCGTGATCACCGGCGGCCCGGAAGTCGGCGCCGAGTTCACCAAGCTGCCTTTCGACCACATCCTCTTTACCGGCGCGACATCTGTTGCCAAGCACGTCATGCGTGCGGCAGCCGATAATCTTGTTCCGCTCACGCTTGAACTGGGCGGCAAGAGCCCGGTCATTCTCGGCCGCTCCGCCGACATGCAGAAGGCCGCGAACCGCATCATGGCTGGCAAGACGCTCAATGCCGGGCAGATCTGCCTGGCGCCGGACTATGCCTTCGTACCCAAGGAAAAGACTGCCGAGTTTACGGCCGCTGCCACCAGCGCCGTCCAGAAAATGTATGCGAGCGGCCTGAAGGACAATGACGATTACACATCCATCGTCAACCAGCGCCACTATGATCGCATCATGGGATACATCGAGGATGCACGCGCCAAAGGTGCAGAAGTGATCGAGATCAATCCAACCGGAGACAATTTCTCGCAGCAGCCACACCACAAGATCGCCCCGCACATTATCGTCGATCCGACGGACGACATGAGCGTGATGCAGGACGAGATCTTCGGCCCGATCCTGCCAATCAAGTCCTATGGCGAGACGAGTGATGCAATTGCCTACATCAACGCCCATGACCGGCCGCTGGGCCTTTACTATTTCGGCGAAGACTCGGCCGAGCGCGATAATGTGCTCAATAATACAACTTCAGGCGGCGTAACGGTCAATGACGTGGTCTTCCATGTCGCACAGGAAGACCTGCCGTTCGGCGGTGTCGGTCCATCCGGCATGGGCAGCTATCATGGTCGTGAGGGTTTCTACGAGTTCAGCCACAGAAAGTCTGTCTACACGCAGACGGGCAGTGAGATGCTTGCCATGATCCGGCCGCCTTATGGCGACGCGTTCCGAAAGCAGGTCAAAGGTCGTCTCAAGCGCTGAGGTTTACTAGATCCGCTTGCAAGGCGCCTTCGGGCCAGGGTCAACGAGAGAGGCCAGGACATGTTGAGCTCGCTTGAAGGCTTCAAGTCGGTCGTTCTCGATCAGCTTGGTGAAGGCGTAATCGTTGCTGATGCTGATGGCTGCATCATCAGCGTCAACAGGGCGGCGGAGCTCATACATGGCCGCGCCATGCTGGGCGGGGAGCCTGCTTCATATACCGAAGACTATGAGCTTCTCACCATGGATGGCGACACTTATCCGCCGGGAGAGCTGCCGCTCGCGCGCGCGGTTTTGAGGGGCGAGCACGTTGTTGAGGAACCCTGGAAGATACGCCGTCCCGACGGATCGGTGGTTATTGCGGTTGGCACAGCGCGGCCCATCATTGATGCTGATGGCAAGCAGATCGGGTCTGTTCTGACACTCCGGGATGATACGCGGCGGGTTCAGGCGGAGCAGGACTTGCTCAAGGCCATCGAGATGAAAGAGCTGCTCCTTTTCGAGGTCAACCATCGCGTTCGCAACAGTCTCCAGATCGTGGCCTCACTGATCGCTTTGCCCATGAAGCGAATTGATGATGAAATTGCGCGTGAGACATTGGCGCTGACACGTCAGCGGATCGAAGTGATCACGGCAACCCATCGGAGCCTGTACGAGCTTGGTACGCACGATCATGTCGACTGCGCAACGCTCCTGCCGGACCTCTGCGCCGCGGTGGTGCAGACCTATTCGGTCAATGATCATATCCAGATGTCATGCGAGGTGCGCGGCGAGATCGTACTGCCGGTCAGCAAGGCTGTTTCCGTCTGCCTTGCCGTGACGGAGCTTGTCACCAATGCGTGCAAATACGCTTTCGCAGGGCGCAAGGAAGGCATGGTCCGTGTGCTGTTGGAACATGCCGGCGACGTCGTGCGCATCGAAGTCGAGGATGATGGCGTAGGCATGCCCGATCCCGTGCCGCATGCGAAGCAGCGCGGCATCGGCACGATCCTGGTCGATTCGCTGGCGCAATCAGTCGGCGCCGTCGTTGAAGTCGAAACAGGTGAAAGTGGGACGCGGTTCACGATCACGTTCAGCCGCCCGGCTGAGGAGCGCGATTTCTCGTCTTCACTGATCGCAAACCGGCGCAGGACAGCCGGTATGGCTGCTGCGCCGATAGAGGGAGCTTAGCGCTTCAGGAAGGCCGGCACGTCGTCTCCGAAGCCCTTCACGCGCTCAGGTGCGGGCGCGAGGATCAAATCGTCATCCTTGCGCTTCTGGTCACGGGGCGGGCGACCACCACGTGAGCCACGATCCGAACGGGCTGGCTTCTCGGCCGTGTCCGCTTTGTCTGTCGACTCGGTCTTGTCAGCCTTGGGCGCGCGTTCGCGTTTCGGACGTTCGGTCCGTTCGGCTTTTTCAGCGCGTTCTGGTTTCTCGGTACGCTCCGGCTTTTCAGCACGTTCCGGCTTTTCGGCACGTTGCGGCTTTTCAGCGACTTCGGCTTCGGCCTTGGGGGCTTCCTCGGTCTTTTCGACCTTGGGCGCATCGTCAACAGCTGTCTGGCGCGAACGGCCGCGTTCGGGGCGGTCACCACGGCCACGGCTGCTGCTTCCGCTGCTGCGGCTGCTGCCACCACTGCGTCCGCCGCGGCTGGAGCGCTCTTCCGGCGGCAGGTTTTCCAGCTCTTCGAGCAGGCCTTCTGGCATGTAGTCTTCGACGTCCTGCTGGATCATCTTGAGGACAAAGCCCCAGGACTTCTCGTCGCTCGGCGAGACAACCGTGAAGCTCTTACCGCTCCGGCCAGCGCGACCCGTCCGGCCGATCCGGTGGACATAGTCTTCGTCTTTCGGTGGCGGCGAATAGTTGAACACGTGGTCGACATCCGGAATGTCGAGCCCGCGCGCGGCCACATCGGAAGCCACAAGCAGTTTCAGGTCGCCGTCGCGGAAGCGCTGAAGCACTTCGGTTCGGAAAGCCTGCGGCAGGTCGCCGTGGATGGCGGCGGCGTCATGGCCATGTTTCTGCAGGGACGCAGCAACGATATCGACTTCGACCTTGCGGTTGCAGAACACGATACCGTTTTTTACGTCGCAAGACTCGATCACGCGGCGCAGCGCGGTGCGCTTGGCCTTGGCATCATTGCTCGGGATATGGACGACATGCTGCGTGATCGTCTTGGCGGCGTCCGTCGGGCGCGCGACTTCGATCTTCACAGGATTGATCTGAAAGCTCTTGGCGAGCCGCTGGATGTCGGTCGGGAATGTTGCCGAGAACAGCAGTGTCTGGCGCTTCGCGGGCAGTTTTGCGACGATCTTCTCGATGTCAGGGATAAAGCCCATGTCGAGCATGCGGTCGGCTTCATCGATGATGAGGTAATCGACGCCCATCAACAGCAGCTTGCCGCGCTCGAACTGGTCCATCAGGCGACCCGGTGTCGCGATCAGAACATCAACGCCGCGCTGGAGCAGGCCTTCCTGTTCCTTGAAGCTAACGCCGCCAATCAGGAGCGCCATGGTGAGCTTGAGATGTTTGCCGTATTTCTCGAAATTCTCGGCGACCTGCGCGGCGAGCTCGCGCGTTGGGCAGAGAATCAGGCAGCGCGGCATTCGGGCCCGTGCCCGGCCACGCGCAAGGCGGTGGATCATCGGCAGCACGAAAGCGGCCGTCTTGCCGGTGCCGGTCTGGGCAATGCCCGTCACGTCGCCGCCGGAAAGAATGTGGGGGATGGCTTCAAGCTGGATCGGCGTGGGGGTTGTGTACCCAGCTTCTTCTACAGCTTTCAGCACGTTCGGCCCGAGGCCGAGATCTGCAAATGTTACGTCGTTCAAAGTGTTTCCAGTCCAAGGATTGTTGATAATACCCGACGCTGCCCGAATGGCAGCCTTGCCGGGCGAATCCTGAGCCCGGAGCGTCTGTTGCGGTGCACATAATGCAAAAACGCCCGCCAGTACAGGCGGGCGTCTCAGTTTCCGTAAATTCACGGATAAGGTCGTATCTGATTAACCAAGGTTCTTGTTGGCGAAGTCCCAGTTGATCAGGTTGTTGAGGAACGCGTCCATATAGTTTGGACGGCTGTTCTGGTAGTCCAGGTAATAGGCGTGTTCCCAGACATCCATTGTCAGGATTGGCGTCACACCGGCTTCCGTCAGCGGTGTTTCGGCATTTGGCGTCTTGGTGATGGCCAGTTTGCCATCCTTCAGGACCAGCCATGCCCAGCCAGAACCGAACTGGCCGCCACCGGCTGCCTTGAAGTCCTTCACGAACTGGTCATAGCCGCCAAGATCGCTTTCGATCTTCTCGGCAATCTTGCCGGTCGGCTTGCCGCCGCCATTTGGTTTCATCGAGTGCCAGTAGAACGTGTGGTTCCACACCTGAGCGGCATTGTTGAAGAGGCCGGCCTTGGATTTGTCAGCTGCAGCGACCTTGATGATCTCTTCAAGCGACTTGTCCGCGAGGTCCGTGCCTTCGATCAGGCCGTTGAGATTGGTCACATAGGCCTGATGGTGCTTGCCATAGTGAAAGTTGAGGGTCTCCTCGGAAACGTGAGGAGCGAGGTCTCCGCGTCCATAAGGGAGGTCGGGAAGGGAAAAAGCCATGAGATCGTCCTTTCTTGCATAACATTGACTGGTGTATCAGCGCGTCTTCCCACATATGGGTTCCATGTCAAACGAGACTAGTCCCCTGAGCAAAACACAATGGAAGGCGATTGACGCCCGCGTAAAGCGCGTGGACGAAGATCGCTGGATATCCAGTCGTTTCGCCCCCGAAATATACCGGAATGCCCTCATAGCACTTTATGCGCTGGCATACGAGTTGGCCCGCGTCCGGCTGGCCGTCACGGAAGATACGCTCGGCGCCATCCGCTTCCAGTGGTGGCGCGATGCCCTGTCCGAGATCGAGGCCGAGCAGACCCCGCGCGCGCATGATGTCTGCCTCGCCATCTATGAGGAAGTCGCCTGCCAGCGCCTGAAGGTCGGCGCCCTTCAGAAACTGGTCGATGGCTATCAGGCTGCTTTCGAAGCCGAGGACCGCTCGCGTGAGCCGGAGGCCTGGCTTGCCGCCGTCGCGGCCAGCGTACTGGCTGGCGCCCATGGCTGGGGCACGGAAATCCAGGAAATCGCGCCAGCCTATGCTGCCACCCGGCGCAGCGAGACCAAGGCCTTTGGCCCGCATGTCGCCCCGGCTCCCAAACCGATCCGCCCGGCGATTGCCCATTTCCGCCTGCGCAAGTTCTACTGCGAAGGCCGCAATCCAAACCCGGTCACAAAACGCCTCTGCATCATGAAAGCCATGAATACGGGGCAGGTCTGACACTCTGAGCGCTGAATAATTCTGGAACTGGCACGGCAATTGTGCGCTTCTCCTGTCAAGGCAGGAGAAATTACATGAGAATTCCAACCATCGCATCCGCTGCGCTCATCATGGCGCTTGGCGCAACACTGGGTGCCTGCAATGGCAACCAGACGCGGCCAATCGAGACTGGCTTTGGTCCGTCCCCCGACCTGCCACAGCCGAAGAACAAGCTCCTGCCCACCGTCAATATCGCCACCGCCAAGGCGTGGACGGGCGACGCGAAGCCAACCCCTGCTGCGGGCCTCGCCGTCAATCAGTTTGCGGCTAATCTCGATCACCCCCGCTGGCTCTACCAGCTGCCCAATGGCGATGTGCTGGTGGCAGAAACTAATGGTCCGCCACGCCCGGAAGATGGTGATGGCATCCGCGGCTTCTTCATGAAGCGCGTCATGGCCAAGGCCGGCGCCGGCGTGCCCAGCGCCAACCGCATATCCCTGCTGCGCGACGCGAATGGTGACGGTGTCGCTGAAACCCACACCACATTCCTCAGCGGCCTCAATTCGCCCTTCGGCATGACGCTGGTCGGCGACACGCTCTACATCGCGGACACTGATGCCATCGTCACCGTGCCTTATGTTGAAGGTGAAACGACGAGCTCGGCGACGCCTGAAACCTTCTTTGCCCTGCCAGCCGGAGAGATAAACCACCACTGGACCAAGAACGTCATCGCAAGCCCTGACGGCACCAAGCTCTATGCGTCTGTCGGCTCGAACAGCAATGTCGCCGAAAACGGTATCGAAGCCGAAAAAGGCCGCGCCGCAATCTGGGAAATCGATATCGCCTCGCGCGAGGGCCGCGTCTTCGCCCAGGGCCTGCGCAATCCCGTCGGCATGGACATTGATCCGTCGACCGGCACGCTGTTCACGGTCGTCAACGAGCGCGACGAACTCGGCAACAATCTCGTGCCGGACTATCTGACCTCCGTGAAAGACGGCGCTTTCTACGGCTGGCCCTACAGCTATTACGGCCAGAACGTTGACACGCGCGTTGAGCTGCAAAAGCCGGATCTCGTCGCCAGTGCCATCGCGCCTGATTATGCGCTTGGGTCGCACACGGCCTCGCTCGGTCTCGACGTGACCAGCGGATCGACCGGCCCCATGGCCACGCAATACGGCGAGGGCGCTTACATTGGCCAGCATGGCTCGTGGAACCGCAAACCGCGCAGCGGCTACAAGGTCATCTTCGTGCCATTTGCCAATGGCCTGCCATCAGGCGAGCCAACCACAGTGCTCGATGATTTCATGACAGATGACACAGCCCATGGCCGTCCTGTCGGCGTGCTGCTCGACCAGTCCGGCGGCCTCCTCGTCGCCGATGATGTCGGCAACCGCATCTGGCGTGTCACGGCGGAATAAAAGACGCTATTCGGCTGGCACCAGCTCGGCTTCGCCAGCCAGCCACGCATCCACATCTTCCAGCGCGCGCACGGCCTGGGCCATCTTCTTGGCACGGCCCTTGTCCTTGCCGCGCAGGCGTTTGCCGTCCGGACCGACCTTGGAATAGTCGGTGATGTCCGGGAACAGGCCAAAGTTTACGTTCATCGGCTGGAACGTCTGCTTGCCCTGCAAGTGGCCACCCGTGATGTGCAGCACCAGCGAACCGAGGGCCGTTGTCGCCGGCGGCGGTAGCAGGGTGCGGCCGAGCCGCTCGGCAGCAGCAAAGCGCCCCGCGAGCAGCCCCATGGCCGCGCTCTCGATATAGCCTTCAACGCCCGTCACCTGACCCGCAAAGCGCAGGCGCGGCATGGATTTCATGCGCAGCTGCTCGTCCAGCAGTTTCGGTGAGTTCAGGAACGTGTTGCGGTGGATGCCGCCGAGCCGCGCGAACTCAGCCTTCTCAAGGCCCGGAATCATGCGGAAGATTTCCGCCTGCGCGCCATGCTTCAGCTTGGTCTGGAAACCCACCATGTTCCACAGCGTGCCAAGCGCATTGTCCTGGCGCAGCTGCACCACGGCGTGCGATTTAACGGTCGGGTCGTGCGGATTTGTCAGGCCGACCGGCTTCATCGGTCCGAAGCGCAGCGTCTCGCGCCCGCGTTCGGCCATCACTTCAATCGGCAGGCAGCCTTCGAAATAGGGCGTGTCCTTTTCCCAGTCCTTGAACTCGGTCTTCGGCGCCGCGATCAGCGCGTCGAGGAAGGCATTGTACTGGGCTTCGTCCATCGCGCAGTTGATATAGGCCGCCGTGTCGCCGCCGGGGCCGGGCTTGTCATAGCGGCTCTGGCGCCAGGCCTTCGTCATGTCGACGGAGTCCATGTAGATGATTGGCGCGATGGCATCGAAGAAGGCTAGGTCGCCTTCGCCCGTGTGCGCGTGGATCGCTTCGGCGAGCGGCAGCGACGTCAGCGGCCCCGTCGCAATGATCACGCTGTCCCAGTCTTCGGGCGGAATACCGGTGATTTCCTCGCGCACGATGGTCACCAGCGGGTGGGCTTCCAGCTTGGCGGTGATCGCCTCGGCAAAGCCCTCGCGGTCCACCGCCAGCGCGCTGCCGGCGGGCACCTGATGGTCTGCTGCCGTGGTAATGATCAGGCCGCCTGCGCGGCGCATTTCCTCGTGCAGCACGCCCACGGCATTGGTCGTATGGTCGTCAGAACGGAAGGAATTTGAACAGACGAGTTCGGCCAACTGGTCGGTCTGGTGGGCTTCTGTGCCCTTTACGCCCCGCATTTCGTGCAGGATCACGGGTACGCCCGCACTCGCTGCCTGCCATGCCGCTTCCGACCCGGCCATTCCGCCGCCGATAATGTGAATAGGTTTGATGCTCATCAGTGGGACATGCGCAGGCCAGCCACGCGCGTCAAGATGGTGTTTGCCGCCCGGCGCCTTGCGGTTTAGGTGTGGAAACGATGAGGAGTCGCACAATGGACGTGAAGCTGCCCGTTGCTGGATTGGTTGCCGAGGCCTGGGGCCTTGCGCTCCGCGCCGCCCTGCCGAGCCTTCCCTGGCTGGCCGGACTGATGGTCCTGGCGGGGCTTTACAGGCTCGGGCTCGGTGTTGACGCGGGTGCCATGATCAACATGTTCCTGCTGGTCGCCGTCTTTGCTGCGGGCGTGGCTTTCTCGCTGCGGGCCTATCGCAGCATGCTCGGCACGGCGCCCGGCAGTTTCCTCCAGCTCGCCCACGCCAATCTGGCGATCTACATGGCCTTCCTGTTCGTCGGCGTGTTCATCGGCTTTTTTCTCGCCATTCTCCCCGGCATTCTGCTGGAAGCCTCCGGCCGGACCGACCTCGACGCGAAAACCGATCCTGCCGTCGTGCAGGCGGCTTTCATGGACATGTTGCCCACGGCCTATGGCGCTGTTTTCGTCGTGGCCTGCGCCCTCGGCCTCTGGGCGCTCTGTTTCTTTGCCGTGCGCCTTTTGCTCGTCGGTGCAGCGACGGCCAGCCGCGGCGAGACAATGGTGTTCCGCACATGGCCGTGGACCAAGGGCCATGCATTCCGCCTGAGCATCGCCGCATTCGCCACGCATGTCGGGCCATTCTTCGCCGCGATCGCTGTGAATGCCGTCCTGGCGCCCACGCTCGGCACCAGCCCAGTCGGCCTCTTTATCGGCGGCGCACTTGGCGTGCTCCTGCTGGCGCCCTTCCTGCTCGCGGGCCACGGCCTCGCCGTCAGCGTCCTCCCGCGCCTTGTACCGGCGACGGCTGAAACACCGGCGATTGCCCCTGTCACATAAATCGCATTAGTCTGCGCCATAGCCATGGTCGGGGGACAGCATGCAGACACAATTTTCATTTGAGGGCGCGTTATCGAACGCATTCCGGGCGGCGCATGTGCGCAGTTTCCCCTGGCTGTTCGCCGCCGCATACGCAATTGCCTTTACGCTTTTCGGGTTCCTGATCGCCTTTCTCGCCAAGGACGCGTTCCTTGCTGTGGCCGACGGCTTCGAAAGGCTGACGGCATCAGATTTCGACGAGAGCGATCCACGCGCCATGCTCGGCCTGATGTTCGGCATGCTGGCGCCGCTCATTCCATGGGGCATCACGGCAAGTCTCGGTTCCTGGGCCATTTGGGCCATGTTCGAGTCAGCGTCCCAGCGGCGCTACGTCCGTGACGAGCGCTTTTCCCTAAGGTTCGGCGCCGACGAATTACGCATGATGGCTGTCGGCTTCTTCTGGTCACTCTTCTACATTGTGTGTTTCGGTTTGCCGGGGCTCATGGTGTTCAACGGCATGGTCGGCATGCTGGATATTGCTGCCAGCGACCTTACCGAAAATGAGGTAGCGCGCCGCATCCTTCCGGTCGTTTTTGGCAGCATGGGGCTCATTCTGCTTATCCTGCCGGTCTATGTCTTCTTCGCAACGCGCCTCGCGCCCTGCTTCGCCATGACGATCAAGGACCGCAGAATCGTTTTCTTTGATGCCTGGAATGTTTCACGCGGGCGCTTCTGGCCCATTCTGGGCGCCTTCGTCATCCTGTCCATTGGCGGCAGTGTGGTCGCCAGCATCGTCAGCCAGGTTCTGCAGGTTGGTATCATGATGCCCTTCATGGGCGGCATCGACGATGTGGAATCGGCCGATGATCTTTTCCGGATCATTCTGTCGCCGACCTTCCTTGTGCCGGTGGCCGTTTACGCACTGGGGCGGCTCTTCATGTCAGGCCTCCTGCAGCATTTCACCGGCGCACCTGCGGCCTTTGCGGCCCGCCACGATCCGCGCGGAGGCGTGGATGACGCGGCGCGCATGGCCGTCTTTGACTGATCAGGGAGGACAAGATACCCAATCTCGATTTCAATTTCGGCAATGCCCTGTTCCACTTCCGCCGCACAGGCGGGCCGCGCGGGTTCCTGTGGAAATTCACCCTGTCCTTTGCGCTCGTGACCCTCATTCTGCAGGCCGTCAGCATTTGGCTGCAGTGGCCAATCTATGAAATCTACCTCCGGATCCTGAGAGACGGGGGTGAGTTCAGCCGCCATATCAGCGATCTCGAAGCGGTATCGATGCGGTCGAATATCACCGGGCTGCTCTTTGCGCCTATTGGCCTCCTCAGCTGGCTCATGTTCGAAACGGCGAGCCAGCGCCGCTACATGAGAGCAGAGGGATTCGGGTTGCGCATTGGCGCAGATGAAGGGCGTGTGCTGATCGTGGGCCTGATGTGGATGGCGATGTATATCGCAGCCTACATCGCGCTCATCCCGGTCATCATCATCGTCGTTGTCGTGGCCGCGATAGGCGGGCAAAGCGCGCTGCCAGTCGTCATTGCCCTCGGTATCGTCTTGGGGCTTGCCTATATCCTGGCGCTGCTGTGGTTCTCTGCGCGTTTTTCGGCAGCCAGTGCACTGACAATCAGGGACAGGCAGATCCGGTTCTTCGAATCATGGGCCGTTACCCGGAACAAGGGCTGGACCATTGTCGGCACATGGCTCGTGGCTTTTGCTGCATTGGCCTTCGTGTTTGCCGTTCTTCTTAGCCTGGTCGTGCTGGCCGGCGCCTCGTTTGTCGACCTTGATTGGCGGCAGGAGGAAGGGGGGGCAATGGGCTTTAGCCAGTTCCTGCTTCTGCTTTACCGGGCGTCGCTTGGGGCGCTCTTGGCAATCGGCATTGCAGGCAGTGCCGCCACGCTGGTGCAAGGCATTTTCCAACATATCTTCGGCGGCGCCGCCGCGCTGGCGGCCAGGTCAGACCCCAACTGGCTTGGCGAGTCGGAGATCTCCAGCACGTTCAGCTAGGG
>JAHJYW010000019.1 GCA_018827375.1 Alphaproteobacteria bacterium | reverse complement strand
GCACGGCGCCCCTTTTTTATCGACGCGAATAGGCAGGTCCCTTGTGGGCCCGGGCAAAACGCCACCACATCCCCACCGCGCACAAGAAAAAGGCGCGCACCTGCCTTGCAGACGCGCGCCCTGGAACAGCTCGGACGAGCAGCTTGTCTGAGCCACCCTCTGGGCCCTCTTACCTCTATTCGACCGCGTCAATCAGCTCGACAAGGCCCTCGACGATTGCCGTCTCGGCACACCCCGGCTTCAGGCGGGAAGAAATGACTTCGAACGTATACTGCCCATAGGCGGCATCGTTTGGAATATAGCCGGATCTGGCTGAGCCATTTGTCAGCGTCGTCATCATCGTGTGCTTGTAGGGCGACTCTTGCTTGAACCGCTGGGCAATGGTCGTGAAGACCTCACCATTCACGCCGCCAATCACCGTGTCGCCGATTTTCAGCAGACTCAGCTGAATGTCGACAGGATCGGCATCTTCATACTGGCCGGCGTAGCCAGCACGCCCCTTGTCAAGACGGACGCGGCCCGGGCAGGACACTGTCTTGCGCATACCGCGAATGCTTGCGTCCGATACCGGCCGCTCAAGTGAACGCCGCATGACGTGAAGCACTTCTTCACCGAGCATCTGGCCCATCGAAAGCTTCATCTGTTTTTGCTGTTCCATTAATTTCGCAACCTTGGGATTGCTACGATCCATGCCCTTACCGCCTGGCGGCATGGCATTGCTTATGTCCTCGCCGCGCGCGGCGTAATCATCAATCCGGATGGCACGCAGGTCATAGGTTTGCTGGAAATAGATCGGGTTCTGGTCACCGGCAGCGCCGTTTGAATAGACAGCAACGACATCCGCGCCCAGCGACTCCTCAATATAGGTCGATGTGGCGCCGGGAAGGTCTCCGCTAATAAGGTCCAGATTTCCCGTCAGTACGGCATGAACGCCGTAATTATAATAAACTGCGATGGGCTCCCCTGTCGGCGTTTCAAATCGGACAACAGCCACAGTCTTGTCCGTCGGACCATCATAATTGGGTCCCTCCCACCAGCGACGGGTCTCGGGATCGATGATGTTGCGATTCACGTTGATATAGGAAACGCCCGTTCCATAAGCCATCCGGGCCGGCTGCAACGCCGCAGCAGCATCCTTCACAGACTGGTAGATCAGTTCCACATAGGCGGCGTTCTCTCTGACGTAGGGCACACTATGTGTGTGCGTGGCGGTCAGCATCATCTGGTCAACGGGAATATTCAGCTCATTCGCAGCGCGCGAACTGACCTCTTTCCAGATATCCGTTGAGACCCCACCGGCATCAATGGTAATCATGGCCGCCCTCGTGCCGTCGCTCTCAACGACAATCGCGCGCGCATAAATCGGATCGAGGACACCGCGGAAATTATCAGGCAGGGGCGAAGGCGTGATGTCGACCTTTGCGGCCCCTACGCTCAGCGGTCCTGCATGAGCGGCCATCGGGGCAGCAAGACAAACTGATGCGCCCGCTATAGCAAGCACACGCGCCGCAGCGAACCTCACCCCCAATCGCGCCAGCAGCTTTTGCGCTGCAGCAACCAGACTTCGATTCATAAATTGTTTGCTCATCGGCAATCTCCCTCTCGGCCGTCCTGAATACTGCAACCGTTTGTATTTTCTTAGGCCGTGAGCGTCAGTCGCGCAAGTCCTGATGCCGCAGCACGCGAGAAACGCGGTGACGGAAATCTTCCCGCGAGTGACATCCCGCATCTCATTCCAGGCCGCCAACCGCCCTGCATGCATTTAAGCAACGCTCTGTAGAAAATATTCTCAAGACCATCTTGCCCTCTTGGACAATCTGTGAACTACGAGTATCCAAACGTTTGGACTGCAAAAATTATCAGACCCTTAGGGAGGGAGAAAAAATGCTGCGTACACGAAATACAACCGCCTTGTCATTGGTGATAGCGATCTCGATGGCAACCAATGTCGCTTATGCTCAGGCCATCACGACCGAGCCGGAAGACCAGGACTACGAACTCGATACGGTCGTCGTCACGGCCTCTAAAACCGGCGCCCAGGAACTGCAAAGCGTACCGCTTGCCGTTCAGGCATTCAGCGGCGAAGACCTCAAGGTCCGCAACATCAACACAATCGACGACCTCATATCGACCGTTCCGGGCGCCTATGAAGGCCAGCGTCAGTCTGTGGCATCACGCTCATACAATCTGCGCGGGGCCGGCGGCAGTAACGCGAACGGCGATTCGCCAATCGGCTATTATCTCGACGATGTCCCGTTCATCGTGACAAACTTCGGCATCGCGCCGCCCGTCCGCTTCCTCGACATGGAACGGGTCGAGGTCCTGCGCGGGCCGCAAGGCACACTTTATGGACAAGGCTCATCCGGCGGCGTGTTCATCTTCCACACGAAGGATCCGGACCTCAACGAGATGGAATGGAGCGCCGAACTCGAAGCCTCGCAAACCAAGGATGCGGTGGGCGACAATTTTGGTGCCGCTGCGGCTGTCTCCGTTCCGATAATCCAGGACCGTCTTGCTGTTCGCATCAGCGGTGGAACGTCGGAAAACCCCGGCTGGGCTGACGAATATTTCGGCGCCTTTGACGGCACGCCGGATGCCACAGGCGTCAACGGCTCCAAGAATGACGACATCCGCGTCGTGGCACTGGCCAAGCCGACTGACAATGTAACCCTGCGTGCCCAATACTGGCACTTCCAGCCACGCCAAGACTTCCTCGGCAACATGGCCTCGGTCGAGCCGGCCTATTATGCCAACACAGCAGGCCAACCCAGCTATGGCAATGGCGACTTCAAGCTCATGAGCTTCACGGCCAACGTCGATTTTGAGAATTTCTCAATTACGAGTGCGACAAGCGACCTGTCAGGCAATTTCGGCATCTATATTCCGCTTGCGCCGGAGGGCTTTTTCTCCAGCCAGTTCTATCCTGAAATGTTCGCGCAGGAAGTGCGCGCCAACTCCACAGGAACTGGTCCATTGCACTGGTTGATCGGCGCCTCCTATCAGGATGGCGAAGGCCCGCAGGCAAACACCCTTCAGCTGCCTGCCGTTCAGATCAATGCCGACAATAATACACTTACCAAGAACTATGCCGTATTCGGCGAGGTCAGCTATGATCTGTTCGATGGCAAGCTGGTTCCGCTTGTCGGACTTCGTCAGTATCACGACAAACGGACATTCGAGGATGCGACAAGCTCCATCCCCACCGAAAAGGACGTGACAACCTGGCGTGCCAACCTCTCCTACATCCCGACGGAAAATCTGACGATGTTCGTCACGGCATCCACCGGTTTCCGTGCAGGTATCGTCCAGTCGCAGGTACAGGTGGAGTCACTTGAACTCGCCGGCGTTCCAGCTCAAGTTGGACTGGATCCTGAAACGTCCCAGAACTACGAGTTCGGCTTGAAGTGGCGCACGCCTGATCGCAGCCTCACATTCGGCCTGAACCTATATCAAACTGAATACACTGATCTTCAGACCAGCACCCCGGGTGCCATTGAAGGTGTCGACGGCTTCTCCAACTTCGGCGACGGCACATCAAAGGGTATCGATCTCGAGGTCCATTGGGACACACCGATCGAAGGCCTCAGCCTGAACGCTGTCGGCAACTTCAATGATTCGAAGTTTGATCGCGTGGAGCCTGCCGTCCAGGCCGCTCTGCCGCTGTTCAAGCCAGGTTCGCGACTGGTCAACACGATCGAGTCCAACTACCGGATCGACGCTTCCTACACGCGCGACATCACGGCCGATATCGAAGGCTTCGGCAATGTAGGCTACAGCCGCAATGGCGACCGCCTTCAGTCGAACGGCGCCATCGCTGATCCCTACAGCATGGCGAATATGACACTCGGCGTGCGGCTCGAAAACTACGAAGTCTCGTTATTTGGCACCAACCTGACCGATGAGCGCGGACCGACCTTTGTCGGAAATGATGGTGTTCCGGCCGGCGCTGGCCCCAACCCGCGCACAATTGGCGTTCGCCTCCGCCTCTTCTCCCAGTAGTCCTCCCAGACCACCCCCCGGCCCCGACAAGGGGCCGGGAGGCCCTACGGGGCAATGACGACACTGTCCGCAGGCGGCCCTGCCGCATCACGGTGAAAATTTCACACCGGATCGGGACACTCAGTCTGTTCAGCCCGAGACACCCACGACATACTGATATGATTGTGCGCGTCAGCCGCCCGATGCCCGCGCTGCGATACGGCAGGTGAAGGCGCGTCCGGTGTTCGAGAGTCTTACCCGTTGGCTGAATTGTGCATATCTACATCGACTCTTACCCGGGGCGCTTGCCAGCGCATCCTATATGAAAACTGACAATACCAGCGTTGTCGCGAGCCCGACGAGCCCCACCAATGTTGACGTCACTGTCCAGCTGCGCAGTGTCTGCGCTTCCGACAATCCGAGATATCGGCCGACGAGCCAGAACCCACTGTCATTGACATGGCTGAGCACTGTTGCCCCGGACGCAATAGCCAACACCATCAACGCCGTTCCACCCGCGCTGAGCCCGGCTAGCTCCACCACAGGCGCAGCGATCCCTGCTGCCGTCAGCATTGCGACTGTCGCCGACCCCTGCGCAACCCGGATGATCGCCGCCACTACAAAACCAAACAGAAGCGGTGACATACCCGTCGCCGTCAATGTTGTAGCCAGCGCTGCGCCCGCTTCGGAATCGACGAGGATCTGTTTAAATGCCCCGCCAGCCCCGGTGATCAGCACCACAACGCCTGCGGGCTCCAACGCTTTCACCATTGCTCCTGTGAGGGCCTTTGCAGGCATGCCATACATGTGCCCGCAGATGCCCCATGCCAGAAGGCACGCGATCATCAGCGCAATGAACGGGTGCCCGGCGAAAAGGACGAAACGTGACAGGCTATCCGGCATTGCCAGCATGCCCGACCTGGCCAGGGAGTCCACAAGCGTTCCAGCAACAATCAGCACAAGCGGCACGAGCACGATCCCCAGCGCGGTCAGGAATCCGATTCCTTTCCAGGCGCCATCGACCTCCTGCGGCTCAGGTATCCCGCCCTGAAACACCGGTTGCCGCTCCAGCCACCGCGCGAAAAGCGGCCCGGCCACAAGCATCGCCGGCAGTCCGGCGATTGCCCCGAACGCAATTACGAGCCCGAGGTCCGCGCCAAGAATATCTGCAACCGCGATCGGACCCGGCGTTGGCGGAATGAAGGCATGGGACACAGCAAGGCCAGCCAGCAAGGGGATCGCAAACGCCACGATCGGACGACCCGTGCGTCGTGTCAGACCATGGAGTACCGGCGCAAGGATGATCAGCGCCACATCCAGGAACACGGGTATGGCGACCAGGAATCCGACAAATCCCAGTGCCATCGGTGCCCGCTTTTCTCCGAAAAGCCGCATCATGCCTGAGGACAGCGCGCCAATACCGGCCGAGACTTCAAGCAACGCGCCCAGCATGGCACCCAGGCCCACCACGACGGCGACGAATCCCAGCGTTCCGCCCATGCCGGTCTGTATCGAGCGGATGATCGCTGCCGGGTCCATGCCGTAAGTGATGCCGAACCCCGCACTGACGATAAGCAGGGCAAGGAATGCCGGAATACGTGCACGCAGGATCAGTACCAGTAGCGCCGCAATGCTCGCGACAACTACGACCAGTGGGTAGGCCGACTCCCCCACGGCGTCAGTCCCGGAAGCCAAGACCGGTCGTCTTCAGCCGCACGCGCGCGAGGAATGATCCCGATGTCATGTACAGCGTGTGACCGTCATCGCCGAATGCACAATTCGCCACAGGTGCTCCCGTCTCGATCCGCGCGACAGGTGTGCCATCCGGCAGAAATACATGCACGCCGCCCGGTCCGGTCACATAGACACGTCCTTCGACGTCAACGGCCATGCCGTCCGGTAACCCCTGATAGCCTTGCCTGACCATTGCCGTCAGGTCGGCAAACAGGCTTCGCTTGATGGCCAGTCCATCCGCACCAAGCGTGTAGGCGTATACATGCGCCGCCGCCGGATCGGACACCGTCACATAAAGTGTTCCGCCATCCGGTGAGCGCGCGATTCCGTTCGGGCGCGGCAGGCTGTCATCGACCAGGCGGATCGATCCGCCGCTCTCATCGGGCCGCCAGAGGTAGACGCCATTGAAAGCCATTTCCTTGTATGGCGAGGCATCCAGGTCCCTGAGGCCATAAGGCGGATCGGTAAAATAGATCGCGCCATCTTCGGCCATCACGAGGTCATTGGGGCTTGAGAAACGCTTGCCGTCGAAATGTGTCGCCAAGAATGTCTTCTCTTTGGTCTCAAGCTCGAGCCGCACGATCGCCCGATTGCCATGGTCAGCCAAAAGAATGGTGCCCGGCATGTCGCCGGGGACCAGGCCGTTGGCGCCGGGCTCTCTGAACACGTTCTGCGTGTCCTCCCCGACCAGACCGGAAGGCTGAAGGAACGTTTCCAGCCCGTCCCGTTCAGTCCATTTATAGATTCTGTTTTCGGGAACATCCGTAAACAGCAGATATCCTCCATACCGGATCCAGACCGGCCCTTCGGACCAGCCAAACAGGTCCTTCGTCAACTTTTCGACCTGCGCGCCATCGGGGAATACATCAGCGGCAAGCGCTGTATGCAGCATCACGATCCCGGGACCTTCCGGCTGCGCATCATCAAGGCTCGCCTGTATCGGCATCGGTTCCGGATCGCGCCCTTCCGGCTCACAGCCCGTGGTCGCCATCAGTCCGGGAAGGACAACTGCCCCGGATAGGTACTGTAGACACCGCATTCAATCCTCCAGAATCGAAACCGGCGTGGCCATCGCAGCCGCCGGGCCATTTGCAATCACAGGTGCTGTTATTTGGAAACGTCCCGTGAGGCGAATGTCGGCTGACCCCGCACCGATACCAAAATCAATCTGCCCCGCGTCTGCTTCAAAACGACCGGAAGGCGCAAAATAGGCGAACTGCTCAGGCCGGAGCGTAAACGCCACACGCTGGGTGGCTCCCGCCGCAATCGGCACCCGCGCAAAACCGCGTAGCTCCTGTTGCGGTCTTGCGACCTGTGCAACCGGATCGCGCACATAGAGCTGCACGACTTCATCGGCATCCGTGCCGGACGTGTTGGTTACATCGACACTGAGCGTCAACGTGTCGCCGGGAGCCAGCCTCTCGCCCGACAGCTGGAGATTGCCATATTCGAACGCCGCATAGCTGAGCCCGTGACCGAAGGCATAGGCTGGCGTGATGGGTGTATCCATGTAGCGCGCACTGTCTTTCGACAGGTCCTCATCCGCAGGCCGGCCTGTTGGATAATGCCCGATGAACAATGGCGACTGACCGGTCCGTCGCGGGAAGGATGCGGGCAGGCGCCCCGCCGGCGCCACGTCGCCGAACAGCACGTTGGCAATGGCAGGTCCCGCTTCGAGTCCGGGGAACCAGGCAACAAGGATGGCGGCGCCTTCCCGGTCCAGCGGGCCAAGGTCCAGCGGTCGCCCGGTCATCAGGACGGTGACGACGGGCTTGCCTGTCCCCAGAATGGCATTCGCCAGAACCTGCTGGGGTGTCGGAAGCCCGATATCGGAGCGCGAGCGTGCCTCACCCGACAAATTGTAGTCCTCGCCTGTCACAAGGATGATGACATCGGCCGCTTCCGCTGCCGCAACCGCCCGCGCGATCGCCGCCGGATCGGCCGGATCGCGCGTACCGGCACCGGGCTCATAGACGACGTGTTCCTCGCCCAGCCGCGCGCGCAGAGCATCCGCGACCGTGATCACATCCTCTTCACGTCCCTGCGCCTTCCAGGAACCAAGCATGGAGCGCGCATCGCCGGCAAGCGCGCCGATGACAGCCACCTTGCCCGGGGCGCGCTTGAGCGGAAGCCGCCCCTGATCATTGCGAAGCAGCACCATAGACCGCTCGGCGACACGCCGCGTCGCTGCCCGGTGGTCCGGTGTCAACATGACAGCCGCCTCCCGGGCCGGGTCGCTATAGGCATAGGGATCGTCGAACAGTCCGAGACGCTCCTTGGCCATGAGCACCCGCCGGGCCGAAGCATCCACCGCCGCCTGCAGGGCAGGCGAGCCCTGCACCGCGGCCAGCATGTCACCGGCATAGATGCCGCTGGTCATCTCCATGTCGACACTCGCGAGGAGCGCCAGCGCGCCCGCTTGCGCGCGCGTTTCCGCAACGCCGTGATTTATCAGCTCGAGCACGGCGTTCCAGTCGCTGACCACGAGCCCGTCATAAGCCCACTTGCCTCTGAGCAACTCGTTCACGAGCGCCTTGTTCGCTGTCGTGGGCACCCCACCAATGTCATTGAAGGCCACCATGAAGCTTCCCGCGCCTTCCTCTGCGGCCGCATGGAATGGCGGAAGATAGACATCCATCAGGGTTCGTTCGGAAATGTCGGCGGTGTCATAGTCACGCCCGCCCGCGCCAGCGCCATAGGCGCCGAAATGCTTGGCGGTCGCAATGAGCGTGTCAGGCCGCGTCAGGTCTCGACCCTGGTACCCACGCACCTGCGCGCGTGCCATCGCCGATCCGAAGAAGGGCTCTTCACCTGCCCCTTCCACGATGCGCCCCCAGCGCGGGTCGCGCGCAATGTCCAGCATCGGCGCGAAGGTCCAGTGCAATCCTGCGCCGGATGCCTCAACCGCCGCTATTCGCGCTGTGCGTTCCGCATCCTCAATGTCGAAGGTCGCCGCGATGCCGAGCGGCACAGGAAAGATCGTTCGGTAGCCATGCACGACGTCCATCGCGAAAAGCAGCGGAATGCCATGTCGGCTCTCCTCCACCGCAATCCGTTGAAGCCCGCCGAGGAACTCTGCTCCGGCCACATGCAGGTAGGAACCGACCCCGCCCGCTCGCACCCGGTCGTATTCCACTTCCGTAATCCGGGAGTTGAGCGCAATTTGCCGTCCGCCCGCCATCTGGTTCAGCTGCCCGAGCTTCTCCTCGGTCGTCATGCGATCGACAATGAAATCCACGCGCTCCGCCCCGCGCAGGCCATTTTCTGTCGCCTGACCCGCAGTGGTCGTTCCCGCCTTGACCAACACCTCTGTTAGCGGCGTGGACGACCCCGTCTGCGCACACCCGGAAACTGCGACAAGCAGAATCGCGATGGCTGCCTTGTCGAAACGTGACCTCCAGGTCCGTTTTCCGAGCGATGCCCTGCTGGGATTTTGCATCCCGTCCTCCACGGATTTCATTATTATTGTTAGCGCTAGCAAAGCTGGCATCAGAAGCACCCCGAGTCAATTATGAGTGGCCGACAATTGGTGGGTTCACGGATATGGCGATGTACTGGGTGGGGTCAGTCCCAACCTGCGCACATTAGGCGTCCGCCTTCGCCTGATCTGCGAGTAAAACTCTCAGACAATCTATCTGCCTTCAAGAGGGGCGGGGGACCTTTCTGGGCATCCGCAGACACAGTTCGCAATGGATCGAGAACCGCCCAACGCGGGAAGTGCAATTTTCCACTGCTGCTCCCGGCAATGCGGCATCCTCATATAGAACAATGTGTTTTGCTTATTTGCCGAGTTCCAGAAAACCGCCGGACTAATAAACGCGCGGACCACCTCGAAGGGGCAGGCCACCATTGCCCCCCGCATTTGAAAAGGGAGGCGTCTAACCCTAGAAGGTCCTGGGTGCCATTTTGAAAGGGGGCCCAAGGGTCTTAAAACCCTGAGACAATTACAAAGCCCTGTTCTCCCACAACTGCTTGCGCAATTGAGAGAGGTGTTAAGACCAATCGCGTAGACTCCGTCAAAGAGACGAAGCCTTCGACTGCAAGAATTTCGGCGGAGAATGCGGTTTCTACCGAAACCTTGTACGTATCTTCAGGCAACGTCCCGAATGAAAATGAGCCATCGGGCGCTGTAGTCACCGTCTTACCTACCCCGCCTCTCGTTGAAGCGACCACAACTGAGATCCCGCCAAGAGGAAAAGTCGGGCTTGATGGAAGGCGAAGGATATCTCCACCTAGCGTGTACTTCGATATCCTGATCGTGATGCTACTCTCCAGCGGTAGACCCTGGCCTGTCTCCGTAGCGTTGACAGTCAACTCATACGGACCTGCGCCCAGGTTCATAAGCGCTGCTATGACTACGCCAGGATTGGGGGCAAATATTCTGCCATTTGAATCCAGCTCAAAATAGCCGGTGAAATCCAGCCTCTTGGACAATTGCGTAGAAGGCCCCCCAAACTGCAAATCAAGGTCAATGCGAGCGGCATAAATCTGAAAGCCTTGCCTCAAGCTGTACAGGTCATCATCAGGTGCGGCGAAGTCGAGCCTCAATTCTGTCGCAGTGCCGGAGATCACGGGCGATTGCTCACTGTTCGCCAGCAACTCGTGCTGAAGAATACCCGATAGTCCTTCACCGCTGAGTTCAATGGTGAGCGTGTAGCTCTGCCCGGCCTCTACTGCGAGCAACTCGCTACCCCCTACAACTCGCCCAATGGCGCCCGAAATGATATGCGCTCCGGGCTGTAAGGAGAGCGCTACAGGACCAGACTCCGGGATGTCGCCGACCTTCTTGCCATCTACGAAGACGTCCGTATCCAAATTGAACGATAAAGGTCCTTCCTGGGTAACGGCCGCGAGAAATTCGGCATAACTCAACCCCTCAGTCTGAAAATCGACGGAGACATTGGCTTGCGCTGAGGTGGACAATATAACGATGAAAGCTGCGAAGCTGAGGATCAGGGTCCGCATCGAAAGCATCTCTTCAACTCCCAAAGTTTCGTCTATCTAATGAATTTCTCACGTAGATCGGTGCGCGCCAAATAGAATTTTAGATTGAATTTCAATCTTCGTTAAGTTTACGAGCTTCTTGCAGAAATTGAGTTCTTGCCGCGCTCCAGATCACGAATCGGATCAAGACGAGAGCGACGGGTGACTTTCGCAATAAAAACAACGCACTTGTAATCTTTCATGATCACAAACTGCCACGCAAAATCGTTCAGATGCAGAGTTTGCGTATCAGCTGCGTGTCAGTTTGAGCCCGCCCGACTATCTATCGTTCGGTCGGAAAAATGCTCAGAGAAAGCCATGGATGCTTTTGCTCAATCATCCCGAAACCAGATATTAGATGGAGCCGATTTAAATGCCAGGCAATCGCCAAGAATGGTTTTAATCGTTTACCTGCAAACCAGCCTCTTATCAGCGCTCCCCCTCAGTGGCGCAAACTGAGGAGCTTCGCTTCGTCATCAAACTCAGTTTCAAGAACCGTTGCACCGGATTTTCCGACGCTCGACTCGCGTGACTTTAGCGCGATATCAATTTTCGCCGTGGCCTGCCCCACAGGGGTGATCCACCAGATTTATTAGCCCGGCGGTTTCAAAGTAGCAGCGTTCATGCTGCCACCTCCCCATAGTAAGGCGGCATGAACGCTGCGGGCAAGACGGCT
>JAHJYW010000018.1 GCA_018827375.1 Alphaproteobacteria bacterium | reverse complement strand
TTGGTAATGTTCGGGAAGAGCGTAGCGAGCGGCTCAATGCCTTCGGCCTTAGGCACGCCGCCGGCGATCCAGTAGACGTTCTTGAACGCGCGCAGGGCCTGCTCGGCGGCCTGCGCATTGGTAGCCTTGGAATCATTGATGAAGCGCACGCCATCAATGCTGCCCACGGTTTCAAGGCGATGCGCCAGGCCGGGGAAGGACCGCAGACCGGCCATGATCACACCATGCTCGACGCCCAGCGCCCGGCAGGCGGCATAGGCGGCGGCAGCGTTCTGGTGATTATGCTTGCCGGGCAGCGCGGGGCACTCGGCCAGGTTGCCGATGAACTCGGCCTTGCCCGACTGGTTGTCGTAGAGCTTGCCGTCAATCGAGCTGACGCCCCGGCCGAGCGTATAGGTGGACGAGGCGTGGACCACACGGCCCTTGCCCTGTCCGGCAAGGCCGATGGCAATCGATTGCGTGATGACATCATCAAAGCCGACAATCGCCACATCGCTCGGTTGCTGATTCTGGAAGATGCGCATTTTGGCGGCCTGGTAGCCTTCCATGCCACCATGCCGGTCGAGATGGTCCGGGCTCATGTTGAGCAGGACGGCCACATCGCAGTGCAGGCTCTTCACGAGGTCGAGCTGGTAGGACGAGAGTTCCAGCACATAAACGGCGTTGGCATGAAGCGCGGCAAGGTCGAGCACGCCCGTGCCGATATTGCCGCCGATGCGCGCGTCGCGGCCAGCCTGCTTCAGGATATGCCCGATCAGCGACGTGGTGGTCGACTTGCCGTTGGTGCCGGTGATGCCGATGATTTTCGGACGGCCGCGCTCCGGCAGCGACTGCACGGCGCGGGCGAAGAGTTCCATGTCGCCGACAACCGGCACGCCGGTCATCTCGGCCATGCGCACGATGCGGTGCGGCGCGGGGAACTTGTAGGGAATGCCGGGCGACAGGACGAGCGCGGCAAAGGTCTGCCAGTCGCGCTTGTTGATGTCGGAGAGTGTCAGGCCGGCCGCTTCGGCCTTGTTACGTGTTTCCTCATCATCGTCCCACGCATGCACGCGCGCGCCGCCCGCCTTCAGCGCTTTCGCTGCGCTGAGGCCTGTCCGGCCAAGGCCAAACACGGCGACGTCCCGTCCTGCGTATTCCGTAATGGGGATCATGGTTTTGCGGTTACCTCAGCTTCAATGTTGCGAGGCCCGCGAGGGCGAAGAGAACCGACAGGATCCAGAAGCGCGCGACGACACGCGTTTCCGGCCAGTTCTTTTTCTGGAAATGGTGGTGCAGCGGCGCCATCAGGAAGATGCGCTTGCCGGTGCCTGTCAGGCGCTTGGTGATCTTGAACCACCCGACCTGCATCATCACGGACATGGCTTCCATCACGAAGAGGCCGCCAATGACGACCAGCGCGAACTCGTGCTTTGTCGCCACGGCCACGACGCCAAGCATACCGCCCAGGCCAAGCGAGCCGGTGTCGCCCATGAAGACCTTGGCCGGATAGGCATTGAACCAGAGGAAGCCCATGCCTGCGCCGATCATGGCGCCGAGCAGCACGGAAATCTCGCCCGCGCCGGGCGCGAACTGGATGCCGAGATATTCCGCGAAGACGAAGTTACCGGTGAGATAGGCAATCATCGCATAGGCAGCGGCGGCGAATGTCATCGGCACGATGGCGAGGCCGTCGAGCCCGTCGGTGAAGTTCACCGCATTGGCGCTGCCAACGACAACGATCATGCCGAAGAGGATGAAGAAGCCGCCGAGCGGCAGGAAGTAATTGTTCACGAAGGGCACCGCGACACCGCCAGAGAAGGCCGGGTCAGCAGGCTGGACGGATGTCTTTGGTGCGAGCGCTGCGATCTGCTCGGCGAGGCCATTCAGCGGGCCCCACTGGGCATGACCGGCTGGCGTGTGGGCACCATGCAGGCCCATGATGACCGCGCAGGCGACCGCTGCAATGCCGAAACCGATCAGGAGGCGCGCGCGAGCCGAGACGCCATCGGCGCTCTGCTTCGTCACCTTGGCATAGTCATCAAGGAAACCGAGCAGCGCATAGGACAGCGTCACGAACAGCACGACCCAGACATAGGGGTTCTGCAAATTGCCCCAGAGCAGCACGCCGACAAGCAGGCCGATCCAGATGAGCACGCCGCCCATCGTGGGTGTGCCCTGCTTCGTCAGCTGTTGTTCCAGCGACAGGTCGCGGATTGGCTGGCCCTTGCCCTGACGGGCCCGGAGCATGTTGATGATCATATCTCCAAACACGACCGTCACGAGGAAAGCCGTCACCACCGCCGCACCTGTGCGGAAAGTGATATAGTTCAGCAGATTGAAGAAACCGCTATCCGCAGCCAACCATTCGTACAGCATCACCTGACCTCTGCAGCGTCTTCTGCGCTGCTATCCATCTTGCCCAAACCAGCCGCTGCACTACGTTGGCGCAAGCGGTCTGCAATAAGTCCCATCCCTGATGCATTCGACCCTTTGATCAATAGCACGTCGCCATCACGCACTGCATTTAGCAGCGCATTCCACAGCTCATCCGCCTTGGGTGCCCATACCTGCTGGAGACCGGGCGGCAGGGCCTCGGCGAGGTGAGTCATTTTGTCACCGGCAAGGAAGACGCCCTCTGCACCAGAGGCCACCACGTCGCCGGCAAGACCAGCATGTTCGCGGTTCGACTCAGCGCCGATTTCCAGCATCTCGCCAAGCGCAACCAGCCGACGTCCGCCGGGTCGCTGCGCCAGCGCAGCAAGGGCCGCGCGCATGCTGGCGGGGTTCGCATTATAGGCATCGTCGACCAGCGTGAAGTGTCCGCCCTGCGGCAGCGGCAGACGCTCTGCCGTGCCGCGTCCGGCTGGCGGCGAATAGCCAGACAGGGCCTCGGCACAGTCCGCCAACGAGCGCCCCGTCTGGCTTGCCGCGAGAAGCGCAGCGGCCGCGTTGAGCGCCCAATGCTTCCCGACTGCCTCAATCTCGACACTGACGCTCTGGCCGATCACTTCCACAGTGATCCGGCTCGTCACGCCGTTCGATTCATAACCCGTCACACGTGCCGTGGCGTCTTCCGCAAAACCAAAGGTCTCGCGATTGCCGGTCGGACACAGCTCACGGGCACGCGATGACAGGAAGTCGAGGAAATCATCATCGGCGGGCAGGATGAATGTGCCGCCCGCCTCCATGCCGGCGAAGATGTCGGCCTTCTCGGTGGCGACGCCCTGAAGGCTGCCAAGGCCTTCAAGATGCGCGCCCGCGATGCAGGTGATGATGCCGATATGCGGGCGCACCATGTGGCTGCGCGGTGCAATCTCGCCCGGCGTCGACATGCCGATCTCGAACACGGCGCGCTCGGTATTTTCCGGCATACGCGCCAGTGTGAGCGGCACACCCCAGTGATTGTTGAAACTCTTGACACTCCAGTGCGCCGGGCCGGCTGCGCGATAGATGCGCGCCAGCATTTCCTTGACGCTGGTCTTGCCAACGCTGCCGGTAACGGCCGTACGGATGGCACCGGAACGCAGCCGGGCCGCAATGCCCATCATCTCCAGCGCGCCCAGCACATCATCGACCATCATGGTCGGCCCGCCGCTGACCGGCTTCGACACAAGCGCGCCGGCGGCGCCCGCCTTGAAGGCTGCCTCGGCAAAGTCATGGCCGTCGCGCGCATCCTGCAGCGCGACGAACAGGTCGCCCGGCATCAGCGTGCGCGTATCAATCGAGATCGAACCCGACACCCAGAACGGATCCGATGCCGTCCCGCCGGTTGCCAGCGCAATCTCTTCAGAGGTCCAGAGAAGCTGGCTCATGCGTCCTCCCCCGCCAGCGCCGAGAGCGCCGTGTCCTGGTCGGAGAACGGGATGACCGTCTTGCCGATGATCTGGCCGGTCTCATGGCCCTTGCCGGCGATGACCAGCGTGTCGCCCTTTTTGAGTTCGGCAATGACCGTGCGGATCGCGACCTCGCGATCGCCGATCTCGCGCGCACCCGGCGCACCGGCCAGCACGGCCTTGCGAATGGCAGCAGCATCTTCCGTACGAGGATTATCGTCCGTCACGATCACATCGTCGGCCTGGCGCGTGGCGATCTCGCCCATGATCGGGCGCTTCTTGGCGTCGCGGTCGCCGCCGCAGCCGAAGATCACTTTCAGCCGCCCGGCTGTATGCGGGCGCACAGCGCGCAGCAGCACGTCCAGCCCGTCCGGCGTGTGCGCATAGTCCACGAACACCCCTGCCCCGGCAGGCGTCTTGCCGACCAGTTCAAGGCGGCCCTTCACGGGCTCAAGATGGGTCAGGCCGTCGGCCACGGCTTCAAAGTCCATGCCGAGCGACAAGGCAATCGCTGCCGCGCCCAGCGCATTCAGCGCCTGGAACTCACCGATCAATGGCAGCTCCAGCGGCTTGTGCTCCACGTCGCGCCAGAACAGCGTCAGCACCTGCCCCGTTGCGCGCGGCATGATTTCATCGATCCAGAGATCCTCGCCGCGCCAGCCGAAGGAGACAACCTGCAGGCCTGCTTCCGTCGCCGCGCCTTCAAAGGCTTCGCGATGATCGCTGTCGGCGTTGACGATCGCGGGCATGCCTGTGTGGCCGAGCTTCTTGAAGAGGCGCAGCTTGGCCTCGAGATAGGCCTCCATCGTCGCGTGATAGTCGAGATGGTCCTGCGTGAAGTTCAGGAAGGCGACGGCGGCAAGGTCAACGCCATCAAGGCGGAACTGCTCAAGCCCGTGGCTGGAAGCCTCCATCGCGCAATGGGTCACGCCCTGGCGGACGAGTTCGCGAAGTGTTTCGTGGATCGTCACAGGGTCTGGCGTCGTGTGGCCGACATCGATCTTGCCGCCCGGGCCGATGGCGCCCAGCGTGCCCATCGAGGCCGCGCCATAACCTGCCCGCGACCAGATCTGCCGCAGGAAGTCCACGGTGGATGACTTGCCGTTTGTGCCCGTAATGGCGACCACGGTTTCAGGCTGGGAATTATGGAAACGCTTTGCCGCGAGGGCTAGCGCGAGACGCGGCTCATCGGCAATCACATGCGGGACGGGCACGTTCTCGATGCCGCCATCCGACAGGATCGCCGCGGCGCCCGCCTCGACGGCCTGCGGCACGTACTTGCGTCCATCCGCTGCCGTGCCCTGCAGGGCGGCGAACAGATAGCCCGGCTGCACCTTGCGGCTATCAGCCGTCATGCCGGTGATTTCGGTGTCGCCATTTTCGGCGAGGGGGAACAGGTCTTTCAGCTTCACAGGGAACTCCTCTCATCAGATGCAGAGCGGAGTTCAGCGCCAGCAGGTCGGACACCCTCGAAGCGCGGGGCGAGCCCGAGCAGGGGCGCGACACGTTCGATGATGCGTCCGGCCGTCGGCGCCGCATTCAGCGCAGCGGTATCGCCACGTTCCGCCCCTATCTTGGGCTCATCCAATGTCACGATCAGGGCATATTGGGGGCGGTCATAGGGAAAAATGGCCGCAAAGCTTGTCACGTTGCGGGTGTCGTCATAGCCGCCCAGCACGGGCTTCTCGGCGGTTCCGGTCTTGCCAGCCACGCTATAGCCCGCCACTTCGGCACGCTTGCCCGTGCCGGTCAGCACCGCTTCGCGCATCATGGCGTTGACCATGTCCGTCGTCAGGGCCGACATGACACGCACCGGCGCTGCCTTGCGGGCGGCGTCAACAACCAGCGTCGGCGCAACGCGCTCACCCCCGTTTGCAAACGCGGAAAAGCCCTCAAGGAAAGCCATCGGTGTCACGGCAATGCCGTGACCATAGGAGATCGTCGCCGAGGACAGATCGTCGAAACGTTCCGGCAGGATCGGGCTGGCACTGCCCGCCAGTTCAATGGGGGCGCGGTCCAGCAGGCCGAGCGCGCCAAGGAAAGCCTTCTGGCGGCGCGGGCCGAGCGCCGCATTGATGTGCACGGTGCCGAGGTTCGAGCTTTCGGAAATGATGCGTGTCACGGTGCCGGTGCCGTAGATCGGGTGGATGTCGTGGATTGTGAATCCGCGGATCTCCATCGGCGTGCGCACGTCGAAAATATCGGTCGGCTTGATCGCGCCGGATTCCAGCGCGGCGGCCACCGTAAACGGCTTGAAAACGGAGCCAAGTTCATACACGGCGCCTGTTGCGCGGTTCAGGCGCGCGGTGTCATCGGTGGCCAGGTCCAGCGCGCGGTTGGCATCAAGCGGCGGCCAGCTGGCCATGGCGCGCACTTCGCCGGTATGCGCATCCATCAGGATCACGGCCCCGCCCTGGATATCATGTTCGGCAGCGGCGGCGGACAGCTCGGATTCCACGGCAGACTGGACGCCATTGTCGATGGTCAGGCGCAGAGGCTCGCCGCCGGCCTTGAGGCGCTCGTCCAGCGCATATTCGATGCCGCCAAGGCCCTTGCCGTCGACATTGGTGAAGCCCAGCACATGACCTGCCAGCGTGCCGCGCGGATAGGCCCGGCGGCTCTCTTCCTCGAAGCGCAGGCCCTCAAGCCCTAGATCGAACACGGCCTTGCGCTGTCGCGGTGTCAGGCCACGTTTGACGTAGACGAATTCGCGATCCTGATTGGCGAGATTGCCCGTCAGTGTATCGACCCTGATATCAGGGAACACAGACTTGAGCGCGCGGGCGACTTCGCTGGCATCCCAGATCAGTTTCGGATTGGCGACCAGAGAATAGGCGGTGACAGACGTGGCCAGAAGTTCGCCGTTGCGGTCGACAATGTCAGCCCGCACAGGCGCTTCGGCCCTGGCCGTGCTGTGCACATGGCCCGGCGCAGAAGACGAGACAGCCAGATAGCCGCCCTTGCCCGCCAACACGATGAAGAGGGCGCTGAGGCCTAATCCTGCCAGCCGTGTCCGATCGCGGGCATTCTCGCTCACCTTGCACCCTCCGGCTGCGGAGCAGGCGCGACGCCGGCTTTCACCGGCGGACCAACAAGGGCATCGAGATCGCCTTCACCGGCAATCTGGTCGGAGCGTGGCGGCGCCATGCCGAGCTCGCCGCGGGCATATTCCTCGATCCATTCGCGCCGGCTCATGTGCGACAGCTCGGTCTCGAGCAGCGCCTTCTCGTGGCGCGAATCCTCGATCTGGGCCTCAATGGCCATGATTTCGGCAGCCGTATCCTTGGCGCCGTATTTCGCCCGGTAGAGGCTCACGATCAGCAAGCCAACGACCAGGACTCCAAAGAAAAAAGCGCGGCGGCTCATAGGGCATCCTCCAGGTCTGACAGCGGCGGCAGGTTCATGCCGTCGCTGGCCTCTTCCTCGATTGAGGGCGCGCCTGTACGGATCGCGGCCCGCAACTTGGCCGAGCGTGCACGCGGATTGCCTTCCACTTCCTTATCAGACGGGACAATTGCTTTAGAAACAGAGAGTTCGAAGGTCGGCTCCGGCCCCTTGGCCGCAAGGGGCATGTGGCGCGAACCACCGCCCATCTTGCCGCCCCGCTCGCGCAGCCATTGCTTGACCATGCGGTCTTCCAGCGAGTGGAAAGCGACGATGACCAGCCGCCCGCCGGGCCGCAGCAGCCGCTCGGCCGCCTGCAAGGCACGGGCAAGCTCGCCGAGTTCGTCGTTCACGTACATGCGGATCGCCTGGAAGGTCAGCGTGGCCGGGTGCGTGCGGGCGCCGCGGCGTCCGCCAACCGCCACTTCAACCGCATCAGCCAGGTCTGCCGTTGTCTCGAATGGTCGCTGGTCCCGGCGCTGCACGATATGGCGCGCAATGCGGCGGGCCTGACGTTCCTCGCCGAGCCGGAAGATGATGTTGGCAAGGTCGCGTTCCGACATGGTGTTGACCACATCCGCTGCCGTCGGACCGGCTGCGCCCATGCGCATGTCGAGTGGGCCATCCTTCATGAAGGAAAAGCCGCGCTCGCCTTCATCGATCTGGAAACTCGAGACGCCGATATCGAGCACGACGCCGTCGACCATGTCATGGCCTGCATTATGGACGAGCGTGTCCATCTCGCCGAACCGGCCCAGCAGCGGTGTCAGGCGCGGTGCTTCAGCGGCCAGCTTCTCGGCGCGCAGGATGGCATCCAGATCCCGGTCGATGGCCAGAACGCTGCACTTCGCCGCGAGCAGGATGGCGCGCGTATAACCGCCGCCGCCGAACGTGCCGTCAACGATCCGGTCGCCGTCCTGAGGGCCAAGCCAGGCGAGCACTTCGTCCAGCATGACGGGCCGGTGGCCGGAAGCTTCAGGGCGGGGCGATGTGTGACGCGCGCTCATCAGCCTTCGCCTCCTTCAACCAGTTTCGGGCCATTATAGTGACCTGCACCCTGCTGGTGCAGCACTTCGGAATAGGCCCGGCCAAAGGCGGCCATGACGTCAGGCGATGCGGCAGCGGCCTCCATGGAGGCATTGTAGGCGGCGTGCTTGTCGGGGTTCCAGATCTGGAAACTGTCCATATTGCCGGCGAACTTGATCCGGCCGTCGAGTTCAGCGGCCTTGCAGAGGTCTTCGGGCAGCTTGATCCGGCCGGTTTCGTCCATTTTCAGGTCGGCCGATCCGGCGATGATACGGTTGACCAGAACCTTGCGAACGTCGGATTGCGGGGCGAGGCGTGTGAGCGTGGCGCGGTACATGGCCATCAGGGCCTCACCGCCGCCTTCGAGGCAGCCGGAGCCGTCGAGCGCCTGCCAAAGGAAGATCCGGCTGCTTCCCCCAAGCTCTGCGCGAAAGGGCGCGGGGATCGAAACCCGGCCTTTTGCATCAATAGCGCTCTCATAGGTGGAAACGAACACCCGCCAACCCTGTAATTATTATGCCTAAACCCCAGCATGGTTACCCATGTGTAAATTTGGAATATCATGGGCAGCTATGGGCCTCAATGGGCGAAGACGGTTAATCGAAATATCCACACCCACGCCGGACCGGAACATAGAACGCACATAGGCAGAACATGACGGAACGCCCCCTTGGGTGGGCATGGGGAGCGTTTATTTATTCCTTGTTAATCAATTGACTGCCGAGGCCTGTGGTCGGATTGCATCGCGCCGCAAAACTGGCTGCAAATTGCTGCTGTTTTAACCGACATTACATCAAATCAATGTCGCGACCGGCCTGAAATCATCACAAGCCTTTCTGAATCCTTGCAAGGCCCCTTCCCTGCCCTTGATGAATACATGCGCGCGCCAAAGAAAACGCCGCCGGAGCGGCAGCTCCGGCGGCGTTGGTCTGAGAAATGTTTCAGGCTCAGGCCGTTTCGGATTCGAGCGCTGATTCAGCAGCCATAACGCGGGCAGCGGCGTTGACCACCGCGCCGATACGAAGGCCCGCCTGGATCTGGTCGGTCGTCAGGCCATGCTTGCGCAGCTCGGCCTCATGCGCGTCGAGGCACATGCCGCAACCGTTCACCGCCGATACGGCCAGCGAGAAAAGCTCGAAGTCGGCCTTCTCGATGCCGGGCGAACCGATGACGTTCATGCGCAGCTTGGCCGGCAGGGTCGTATAGGTCGTGTTCGAGATGAGGTGCGTGGCGCGGTAATAGACATTGTTCATGCCCATGATGGCGCTGGCCGCCTTGGCCGCATTGACCGCCTCGGGGCTGATCTTGCCTTCTGCTTCCGCCGCGAGGGCGCGCAGCGTGACAGGTTCGCCAACAGCATGGGCAGACGCCAGAAGGCAGCCATACTTCTGCTGGTCGCTGAGGACGGTTTCATTGACCAGCGAGCCAAGGTTCAGCTTCAGGTCCTTGGCATAGTCCGGCATGCGGGATTTGAGGGTGTCGAGCGACATCAAGGTGTCCTTTCGGGGGAAGAGATGCAGGGAATGTGCGGGAGCGACAAAATCCGGCGAGCGCCTTCGGGCTTGCGGGGACAAACTGGCCGAGCGCCCAAGGGGTAAAGGCGCATGAGGCAGCTCGCCGGACATCGTATCCTGCAGGAAAATGACGGCCCTCAAGGGGGAGGTGCAGGGCCGTCATTCCTTGCCTGCAAGACTTATTTGGGTATTCGCCGCCGCAGCGGCAAATTACAAAGTTACAATGTGTCGCCGCCGACGGGGCGGTTACATGGGCACAGTTCGTCGGTCTGCAGGGCGTCGAGGACGCGGAGCGTGTCCGAAGGGTTCCGGCCGACATTCAGGTTGTTCACATAGACGTGCTGAATGACGTTGAACGGATCGACGACGAAGGTTGCGCGGTAGGCAACGCCAGCTTCCGGATCGCGGATGCCGAGGCCGTCAACGAGCGAACCATTGGTGTCGCCAAACTGCCAGATTGGCAGCTTTGCAAGGTCTGCATGGTCGCGGCGCCAGGCCAGCTTGACGAACTCGTTGTCGGTCGAGCCGCCCATGACGACAGCGTCACGGTCTGCGAATTCCTCGCCGAGGCGGGCGAATTCGGCAATTTCGGTCGGGCAGACGAAGGTGAAGTCTTTCGGGTAAAAGAAGATGACCTTCCATTTGCCCTCAAAGCTGTCCTGCGTGAGCTCTTCAAACGCGCTGACGCCGCCTTCTTCGTGTTGCATGAATTTCGGCTTCACGCCGGTGACTTTAAAATCGGGAAGTTTCTGGCCAATGCCGAGCATTTGGGAGGTCTCCTGTTGGGATTACTGCGATAGGCGAGCCCGGTGAAGCTCGCGAGCGCTGCACTTGGGGTTGTTTTTCCCAAAAGAAAAATTGATATTTCCAGTAGTTGATATAGAGGCACTCTATGGCTATTCCGACGCTGCGTCAGCTTCAGTTCCTCGCCGCGCTGGGCGAGACCGGTTCCTTCTCCCGGGCCGCCGAGGCGTGCCACGTGACTCAGCCCACATTGTCCGCCGGCATCAAGGAACTGGAAGACCTGCTTGGCGTCCGGCTGGCTGATCGCGAGGCGCGCGGCGCCCGCCTGACGCATGCCGGTGAACTCGCCGTCTCCCGCGCCAGCGCGCTGCTCGCCGATGCCCATGCCCTCGTCCAGGCCGTCCAGAGCGCCGGCGCCGCACTCACCGGCCCCTTTCATCTCGGCGCCATCCCGACCATTGCGCCTTTCGTTCTGCCACAAACCGTGCGGGCGCTGTCGGAACTCTATCCGGACCTCAAGCTCTACCTGCATGAAGACAAGACAACCCGCCTGATCGACCAGCTGCGCACGCGCACGCTGGACGCGGCCCTGATCGGCCTGCCCTGGGATGCGCCGGGCATCGAGACCGTGCCCCTGTTCGATGATGAATTCCTGTTCGCCTCCTCCACCAGCCATCCGCTGGCCAAAAAGAACGGCCTCTCGCCGGAAGACCTCCAGGGCGAAGACATCCTGCTGCTCGAAGACGGCCACTGCCTGCGCGAACATGCCCTGTCGATCTGCCGCCTCAAGACCGGCGACCATGCAGGCCAGGTCGCGGCGACCTCGCTCGGCACGCTGGTCAACATGCTGTCCGGCGGGCTTGGCGTATCGCTGCTACCCCGGCTGGCCATGGATCACGGCCTGGCCATCAGCCATGATGTGGCCGTGCGTGAATTCACGACGCCAGTCATCGGCCGTCAGATCGGCATTGCGTGGAAGGCCGGGTCGCCGCGCGAAGCCGACGCCCGCAAAATCGGCGAAGTCGTGAAAGCCGCGCTGGTTCCCTGATCAAACGACAGCCAAAAAAAGACGGCCCCGAAGGACCGTCTTTCATATTCTTCAGCCAGCAATTGACTAGCCCGCTTCGCGTTCGCTGCGCACGTCGAGATCGTATTCACGCACCTTGCGGTAAAGCGTCGAGCGGCCGATGCCGAGACGGCGCGAGACTTCGCTCATGTGGCCTTCATAGAAGTCGATGGCATACTGAAGGATATCGTGCTCGATTTCCGTCAGTGAGCGCACCTCGCCATGCGCATCGGTAATGCTGACGGGGCTGGATGGCATGTCGCTCGCGACAGCATCATTGGCCGCCATAGGCGCGGTCGGGACGGCATTTGCCGCAACGGGCGCTGCCGGCAAGCTGGAGATGTCCGGCATCTGGCCGGAAATCTGCGGGAAGTCCTGCGGCTGCAGCTTGTCGCCTTCGCAGAGGACAACCGCACGGAACACGGCATTCTCAAGCTGGCGCACGTTGCCCGGCCAGTCGAAAGCATAGAGCATCTTCAGTGTGTCGTCGGCCACGCCGGACACTTTCGTGCCTTCGCTGGCATTGAAGCGTGTGACGAAATGCTCGACCAGGGCCGGAATATCATCACGGCGTTCACGCAAGCTCGGCATGTCGACCGGGAATACGTTGAGACGATAGAACAGGTCTTCGCGGAACGTGCCGTCAGCAACCTGCTGGGCAAGATCGCGGTTGGTGGCGGAGATGATGCGCACGTCCACCTTGGTCGGACGACGCGAGCCGACAGCGTCGACCTCGCCTTCCTGCAGGGCGCGGAGCAGCTTGACCTGCGCGTCGAGTGGCAGTTCGCCCACTTCGTCGAGGAACAGGGTGCCGCCATCGGCTTCAAGGAACTTGCCCGGCGTCTTGGAAACGGCGCCGGTAAAGGCCCCCTTCTCGTGACCGAACAGGATCGATTCAACCAGGTTTTCAGGAATGGCACCGCAGTTGACAGTGACGAAGGGTTTGCCGGAGCGGCCGGAGGCGCCCTGGATGCAGCGGGCAATGACTTCCTTACCGACACCGCTTTCACCGAGGATCAGGACGGGAATGTCGGACACAGCGGCGCGCTCGGCCAGGCGGATGACCTGGCGCATCGGCGCAGCCGACGCAATCATGTCGTCAAAGCTCATGCCGCCTTCAGCCTTGCGCGAGAGGCGCTTCACTTCACCCGACAGCGATTGCATCTTCAGGGCGTTCCGTATCGAGACAACGACGCGCTCGGGATTGGCTGGCTTGACGATGAAGTCGACCGCGCCGCGGCGCATCGACTGGACAATCGTGTCGATGCCGCTTGTGGCGGTCAGCATGATGACAGGCAGGTCCGGGCGCTTGGTCGCAAGACGCTCAAGCGTGTCGAGACCCGAAAGGCCCGGCATGGTCAGGTCCAGCAGGACAACATCGACGCCGTCTTTCGGATCCGCGGCAACAGCAATGCCGGCTTCACCATCCGGCGCCGTCCGGCAGGCAAAGCCCGCCTTCTCCACCGCCGCCTGCAGGAGGCGACGCTGTGTCGGATCATCATCAATTACCAGAACAGTCTTGGCCATCATCATACCCTTGTTCGTAGCCGGAGGGTCTGAGACGCCCCCCGAGCCTTCAGTTAGTGGAGCGAAATGGAACAGCAGGCGTGCCACATCGCGACGCCCCGTTCTGACACAGGGGTGTGTGGATCACGTTCAATGAATCGATCAAATTTCTGGCGAATTCACCAGATCGGCCGCGTCAGTGCTCTAAAGGCGCTGCAGCGACCAGACGCTCGAAATCGGCGTCTTCCAGTTTCTTGATGAACTTGACGCCCACCAGTTCGGCGCGCTGCCAGCGTTTTTCGCAAACAAGGCGCACCGACACGTGGCCACCGACACCGTGGATGAACAGGTAGAATTCACGCGGCAGCTCGGGAAGCATGGCCCCTTCCCCGAAAGTGATTTTTGCGCCGGAGGGGGACATGTCGAGAATGGAAATATCCCGCGATGCACTCAGGTCCGGCCACACCATACGACCTGGCCGATAGGCCTCGACACGCGGTTCAGCGCGCCGGAACTCCATCTGGACCCGTTTGAGGCCCGCCTGCAGTCGTGATGTGAATCTGTCCATGCTGGCGAATATGCGCACGCCGGGTAAACCATTTGCAAATAAATTCCACCAATTCAGTTATATGCAGCAAGATATCAGGGCCTGCGGCTGGCCCTGTGTAAAGGTGCATTGTGGAAAGCCCCGTTCTGTGCGATAAGCTTTCCATCGACTTCGAACTTGTGTCGGATAACTCGCAACTAAGGCCGTGCTTAAGCGCCGCTGCAAGACCGACTTACTCCCCCGCAATACCCGAGATTGATCATGTACTCGCAACTCCGCGTGTCCGTGAATTTTTTAGACCAGGTAAGATCTATGTCCACAGGAACTGTTAAGTGGTTCAACAGCCAAAAAGGCTTTGGCTTCATTCAACCCGACGCCGGCGGCGCTGATGTGTTCGTTCACATCTCTGCAGTCGAGCGCGCTGGCATGGCCACGCTCAACGACGGCCAAAAAGTCAGCTACGAGCTCGAAAAAGACGCTCGCAGCGGCAAGATGTCGGCTGGCCAACTGGCCTCCGCCTAAAAGCCTTTAGGCCCCGCGTTCGGCGCGAGAGCCACACGATCCTGAAACCCCCGCATCGCAAGGTGCGGGGGTTTTTTCGTTATGGGCCCCTAATCCGGCAGGTCGCTGACCGGCTGGCCGGTTTCGCGGCGCGTCGCGAAATGGTTCTCGAAGGCCACGCCAAGGCAGGCGGCAACAATCAGCACCGCACCGACGGCCACGCGCCAGCCCGGCACTTCATCAAAAAACACAAAGCCGATGAGCGCCGCCCAGATCAGCGCCGTATATTCCAACGGCGCCAGCAATTGCGCCCGCGCCCGCGCATAGGCCAGCGTCATCAGGTACCAGACCCCATAGCCGAGTGCGCCCAGCAGCATGAAAACCGGCAGGTCAGAAGGGTTTACCGGCCCGGCAAGGCCAAACAGGAATGGCGACAGGCAGAGCGCCGGCACGCCATTGGTAAAGAAGGCAATCGTCGTCGCGTCTTCCTTCAGCGCCCGCAGCCGCAGCAGCACCAGAACCACGGCATACAGCATGGCCGACGCCAGCACCGCCGCAATGCCCAGCATGCGATGCGCCCCCACCGCGCCCTCGGGCGCCGCGCTCACCGCAAAGGCCGCGCCGGCAAAGCCCAGCAGCGTCAGCCCGAAAGCACGCAATGAAACCGCCTCGCCGAGAATGATCCACGCCACAAACGGCACCATCAGCGCCGCCGTGAATCCGATCAGCACCGTCTCGGCCAGCGCCAGCTGCGTCAGCGCATAGAAGAGCAGGATGGCACTCGCCACCTGCATCACGCTGCGCATGACATGAAACCGCACGGCCTCACCGGGCGGCCACGCGCGCCGCTGCACCAGGAACACCGTCCCTGCGATCATCGCCCCGAACAGGAACCGCCAGGCCACCAGCACCAGCACCCCCGCCCCCGGCGCCGTCCCCTTCACAAGCGCATCAATGCCCGAGCCCATGGCCACGGCCAGCACGGCAAGCAACAAGGGAGCAGACAGGAGACGCGCAATCATCCACGCAGCTAATCGGGCGCCATGATCCTGTCCAGCGCTTTGCGCGCGCCCATTTTTGCGCGTCCTAAATCTTCAGCGGCAGGCCCGTGAGGCGGGCGTAGAGGTCCGTGTCGTCTGACAGGGTGTTGCGCACGGCGATGTCCACGGCGGCATCGATAAACCGGACGCCCACCACATCACCCACCTGCCACCGGCGCTGGCAGGTGCCGCGCACGCCTGCGCGATTGGCGCGGCCCGGGAACAGGAGATAGAATTCGCGCGGCACCTCGGCCCAGTCGCGCACTTCCAGGTTGGCGCCGTGCGCCGACAGGTCCCGGATCAGGCAATCACGGGTCTCATCCAGGCCCGCCACAAGGATCCGCCCTGGCATGTTCACCCGCGCACGCGCGGATGCCGTCTTGTCATCCATCACATTCATCGCATCCTCCCGCGATGTTTTTTATTGTATATAAAATAATTTACGACCGTGGCGTCAAGATGGATTTCCCAAGGATCGATATTTTTATCTGAATTCCATCTCACCCGAGGATTCCTCCTGTGCACGGATGACCGAACATCCGAGGCGACACGGCGACAGACCGTGCTAGGCTCCTGAAAAAGGGAGACGACAATGCACCAGTTCCTGAAATCATCCTGCCTTGCGCTCGCCCTCTGCGTCGCCCCGGCGCTTCCGGCCAGCGCCGACTACGCGGCACAGCGCTGCTATTACGATTGCAATGTCGGCCCACGGATCGAGGCCTCGACCGAGAACGGGCCGGGCCATGTCAGCTATGACGGCGCCGACTGGTATGGCGACATCGTCGACGGCACGGCCAATGGCTATGGCCTCTGGACCGAGATTCAGGGCGCCACGACCCACAATTTCCATGGCGAAGCGAAGGATGGCCACCCCACAGGCCCCGGCCTGATGTCGGTCGAAGGCTGGCCGGTCAGCCATTTCGGGGACTTCAAGACCAGCAATGACGCCGTCATTCCCGCCAGCCTGGACAACCCGGCCTACCTGCTCGAAGTCATGCAAGGTAGCGACACCCCGCCCCGCAAGGTCGCCACCGCCGCAGACCTCTCCCCCACCCACGCCGTCCTCTACACCAACGGCATGACCGCCGCGATCAAAGCCTTCGACGCGGAGGAAAAAGCGCGCGAAGCGATGAAGGGGCAGTAGGGTCGATGACCCTTATAGCCGCGGTTTCCCTTCCGAGGACATGTTAGGCCAGGCCTCCCCGGCCTATCCATCCACCAAGGTCGGGTGAGCTACGCCTGTAGCGCTGTATACAGATTTGTCGCACGCTCATGCCCAAAAATCTTCTTGCCAGACGATACGCCCGCCAATAACTAAACTTGTCGTAGAATCGGCAACTTTGAATTACTTTTTAATTGGGGGGCTCCCACACAATGAAACGTATTTACCTGCTATTGCCGCTGGCAATAGCCGTCTCCGGCTGCGCGACAGTCACACGCGGTACGACAGAGGCTTTCCTCGTGGAAACGGAACCGTCGGGCGCAAACGTGTCCACAAGCCTCGGCCTCAGCTGCACGCCGACGCCTTGCGCCATCCCGAAAGTGAAGCGCGAAGCCGAGTTCTCGGTCACGATCGAGAAAGAGGGCTACAAGACCACGACCCATAACATCACGCACCAGATGTCCGGTGGCGGCGGTGCCGGCATGGCCGGCAATGTCATCCTCGGTGGCGGCATCGGCGCCATCCTCGATGCCAACAATGGTTCGACGCAGGAACTCGTGCCCAACCCGCTCAAGGTCACGCTCGAAAAGCTGCCTGAAGCGAGCGACGCAACAGCCGAAATCGCCAGCAAGCTCGAAGAGCTTACCGACGACCAGCCTGGCAGCTGAGACCCGCACGACCGCGCAGGATGAAACAGGGGGTGCGGGGCCAAGCTTCGCACCCTTTTTCATGTCAGTAGTGACAGCAAACAAACCCAGAACACCCTAGACACGCCCCTACCCCGCATCCATATCTGCAGGCATGGCCCGTTCCTCCTCCAAATCTTCCGCCAAAGGCGCCTCTGAAGCCCCGTCCGTGTTCACGCTGGATGGCCCGGCGCAGGGCGCCATCGAGACCATGGCCCCGATGCTGTGGACGCCCCACCGGCCCGACCGCGAATGGGATAAGCTGGAAGGCGGCAAGCGCTTCGTGGTCCACGCGCCCTACGAGCCCGCGGGCGACCAGGCCACCGCCATTCCCGAACTCGTCGAGGGCATCCAGGCCGGCGAGCGCGACCAGGTCCTCCTCGGCGCGACCGGCACCGGCAAGACCTTCACCATGGCCAAGATCATCGAGGCGACCCAGCGCCCGGCCCTGATCCTCGCCCCCAACAAGACCCTCGCCGCCCAGCTATACGGCGAGTTCAAATCCTTCTTCCCCGAGAACAGCGTCGAGTATTTCGTCTCCTATTACGACTACTACCAGCCAGAGGCCTACGTGCCCCGCGCCGACCTCTATATCGAGAAGGAATCCTCCATCAACGAGGCCATCGACCGGATGCGCCACTCGGCCACCCGCGCCATCCTCGAGCGCGACGACGTGATCATCGTCGCCTCCGTCTCGTGCATCTACGGCATCGGCTCAGTCGAGACCTACACGAGCATGACCTTCAAGCTCGAGCCCGGCCAGCGCATCGACCCGCGCGCCGTCGCCGAGCGCCTCGTCGCCAACCAGTACACCCGCAACGACATCGCCTTCACGCGCGGCACGTTCCGCGTGAAGGGCGACGTCATCGACATCTTCCCCGCCCACTATGAGGACCGCGCCTGGAAGCTCTCCTTCTTCGGCGACGAGCTGGAGGCCATCACCGAATTCGACCCCCTCACCGGCGCCAAGATCCAGTCCCTCCCCGCGATCAAGATCTACGCCAACAGCCACTACGTCACGCCCCGCCCGACGCTCCAGCAGGCGACCCAGAAGATCAAGGCCGAGCTGAAAGCCACGATCGCGCATTTCGAGAAACACGGGAAACTGCTCGAGGCCCAGCGCATCCAGCAGCGCTGCCAGTATGACATCGAAATGCTGCAGGCCACCGGCAGCTGCAACGGCATCGAGAACTACAGCCGCTACCTCACCGGCCGCAAGCCCGGCGAGCCGCCGCCAACCATGTTCGAATACCTGCCCGACAATGCCCTCGTCTTCGCCGACGAGAGCCACCAGACCGTCCCGCAGATCGGCGCCATGTTCAAGGGCGACTTCAGCCGCAAGTCGACGCTGGCCGAATACGGCTTCCGCCTCCCCTCCTGCATGGACAACCGCCCCCTCAAGTTCGAGGAATGGGACGCCATGCGCCCGCAGACGGTCCACGTCTCGGCCACGCCCGGCAAGTGGGAACTGGAGCGCACCGGCGGCGTCTTCACCGAACAGGTCATCCGCCCCACCGGCCTGATCGACCCGCCCGTCGAGGTCCGCCCCGTCTCCACCGATGGCGCCAACCAGGTCGATGATGTCATGGCCGAGGTGAAGGCCGTCGCGGCCAAGGGCTTCCGCTCGCTGATCACGACGCTGACCAAGAAAATGTCGGAAGACCTCACCGAATTCCTCCACGAGAACGGCGTGCGCGTCCGCTACATGCACTCCGATATCGACACGATCGAGCGTATCGAGATCATCCGCGATCTCCGCCTCGGCGTTTTCGACGTGCTCGTCGGCATCAACCTGCTGCGCGAGGGCCTCGACATTCCCGAGTGCGCCTTTGTCGGCATCCTTGATGCGGACAAGGAAGGCTTCCTGCGCTCGGAGACCAGCCTCGTGCAGACCATCGGCCGCGCCGCGCGCAACTCCGAGGCGCGCGTCGTGCTCTATGCCGACCGCATCACCGGCTCCATGGAACGCGCCATGGAAGAGACCAGCCGCCGCCGCGAGAAACAGATCGCCCACAACCTGGAGCATGGCATCACGCCGACCACGATCATCCGCGGCGTGCAGGACATCCTTGGCGAGCTGGGCGAGAAGCCCGGCACCAAGTCCCGCGCCCGCCGCGACCGCGACAAGGGGCTCGCCGAAGAAAAAGCCTTGCCACTTGCCGGCGCACCGGGGCACAACCTGAAGTCAGTGATTGCGGATACAGAAAAGCGGATGCGCGAAGCCGCCGCCAACCTGGAATTCGAACAAGCCGCTCAGCTCAGGGACGAATTGAAGCGGCTGAGGGAGCAGGATTTGGGGCTGTAGCTAATGAGGCATTTTCTGCAGCGCGCGGTACTTGTCCACGGCGCGACACAAATAGGCTCTCAACCAACAGATCCAAGAACTCTCGTCTTTTGTTTCCAGAGGAAAGATCGGGCTCAAGCAGGATATTGTCTCCTTCGATCTCAAAATTCAATTCAAGTTCATCTGCTTGAACGTCCTCTGCAAGATCATGGGTTCGCGCCTCACCGGCGAGGCGTCTGCGCCCAGCCCCGCTGCCGCCAGCAATGCCTCAGATTCCCAGCGAAGCCGGTACGCCTCCGTTTGCGCGTCTATCACTGCCAGCGGCTCGCCCCCCGCACCTCGGCGGTCTCGCGGGCAAGTTGCCTCTGGGAGCGCAGCATTTGCGTGCAGCGGCTATAGCAGGGCGAACGGGATGTCTCAGTCATGTCGCGCAGTCTACGCCCGCCAGCAGTCCGGTCGGAGAGGCAACCCTCTATGCCCACTCCACCACTTCCGTGTCCCCGGCGAAAGCCTGGGCCTCAGGCCGTTCGCGCATAAACCCCCGCCTTATCCCGCTAAACCGTCCCCGCCGCTCCCAGATTCGGCGCGCTCCAGTTGGTATCCGGTCTCTTTCGGGTATTTATCCGTGCACCGTGCAACTCATTACGCAACCCTGCCGCGATCCGCGCGTAGTCTGACAGCACGCCCGCGTCTCCCCCATCCCGAAAGTCCGCCCATGCTCGCCCTTCTCAAGCCCGCCTTTTACCTGATAGGCGCGCTTGGCCTCTCCGCTGCCTTCGTCCCGAAATTCAAAACCGAGATCTGGTGGCTGCGCGTCTGGGTCTATGGCCGCCAGCAGACCTGCATCCTTCTCGCTATTATTGCTGGGCTTTTCCTCTTCCTCTATGGCGTCGACAGCTGGCTCTCGACCGGGCTGATGCTGGCCTATGCCATCGCCTTCTTCACCTGCGCAGCGGATCTCTGGCCCTATACGCGGGGCCGCCCGCTGGAGATGGATACCGCCCTGCCCGGCGAGGAAGGCACCGGCCTCTCCGTCCTGCTCCTCAACGTGCTGCAGGAAAACACCGACGAAGACGCGGTCCGCGAACGCATCCGCAGCGCCGCCGCCGACGTCGTATTCCTTTCCGAAACCAACGCTCGATGGCGCAGCGCCCTCTCCCGCTTCGAAGGCCAGTATCCGCATACCAGCCTGCTGCCGAAAGAGGAGCATAATGGCCTTCTCGTCTATTCGCGCTTTCCCATCGTGCGCGTGCAGGAGCGGTATCTCTGCCAGAGTTATGTCCCCTCACTGACGATTGACATAGACGTCGACGGCCGCGAAGTGCGCCTCTATTGCATTCACCCGCGCCCGCCGCGCCCGCGCGATGCCACCGAGCATCTCGATGACGAGCTGATGGTCGTCGCTGACGAACTGCGCCAGCAGGAGCGCCCCGCCCTCGTGATGGGCGACTTCAACGAAGTCGGCTGGTCATGGATGGTGCGCCAGTTCAAGGACCACGCCAGCCTCTGCGATCCAAAGCGCGGGCGCGGCCTCTACAATTCCTTCGGCGCCACCAATCCCCTGCTCGCCTGGCCGCTGGACCATGTTTTCGCAACCGATGATTTCGCCATCAAGTCCATCCGCCGCCTCAGGGCCTGCGGCTCGGACCACTACCCCATGATCTACAGCCTGCTGCTGCGCCCCTGAGCGGCTTGCCCCACGTCACGGCTTGCGCGCGGCCCGGCAGCGGATTTGATAAGGAGCCTCACACGCCCTTATCCGGAGCCCCTGCATGCCAAGCTACCTTCTGCCTGACGACTAGGTCAGCGCCGCCGCCTTCACCCAGCGTGGCGAGGGCACCTTGCCCGGCCATCTCGGCCTTGTCGTCACGGTGATGGAGCGCGGCCTAGTCGAGGGCCATTTCGACATTGTGCCCACGCACCACGCCCCCAATGGCTTCCTCCATGCCGGCAGCGTAGTGACACTCGCGGACTCGCTCTGCGGCTATGGCACGATGGCGAACCTGCCAGACAGCGCCAGCGGCTTCACCACGATCGAGCTGAAATCAAACTTCTTCGCCACCGCCCTTGAAGGCCGCGTCCACGCCCGCGCCACCCCGGTCCACATCGGCGGCGCCACCCAGGTCTGGGACTGCGAAGTCACCCACGCCGACACGGGCAAGCGCATGGCGCTGTTCCGGTGCACACAGATGGTGTTGCGCTCTAAAGGCTGACCACAAACCCCGCCACGAGGTACATTACCACCGCGATCCCGCCGCCGACCAGCGCGTAGGGCATCTGTGTGCGGACGTGGTCGATATGGTCACAGCCGGCGGCCAGTGAGGCGATGATCGTGGTGTCGGAGATGGGGGAGCAATGGTCGCCAAACACACCGCCGCCGAGCACCGCGGCCAGCACCAGCGATGGCGGAATGCCCAGCGCCAGGGCGAGCGGCATCGCAATCGGGATCATGATGCCATAGGTGCCCCAGCTGGTGCCCGTCATGAAGGCCGTGACGCCCGCCACCACGAACAGAACCGCCGGGATCACGATGGGCGAGACGAACTGCGCCGCCACGCTGGAAAGGAAGGCCCCCGTGCCCAGAACGCGCAGGCTGTCGCCCAGCGCAATCGAGAGGAAGAGGATGGCCACAACCGGCACCATTTCCGAAATGCCCGCAAAGCCGCGCTCCTGCAGCCCGCCTTTCGGGAAGGCCTTGCCGCTGATCAGCAGCACCGCCGCCACCAGCATGGCAAGGCAAATGGCCCAGAGGATCGACTGGCTGCCACTGCCGGCGAGAATGTTGCCGCCGCCCGTCCACGCCATGAAGCCGAGCGCCCCAGCAATCATCACCAGCAGCGGCAGCCACATGTAGATCGCCCGCGTCGGCGCGATGGGCTCCTCGTCTTCCACCAGCACTTCCCTGTTAAGGCCCGCCGTCTTCATCGGTCCGAACACGCGGCCCGAGAACACCGTGAAATAGACGCCCGCCAGCGTCAGCAGCGCATAGAAGTTCCACGGGATCGTGCCCGCGACGACGCCAATCGGGCTCTCGAATCCATAAGGCTCCACCAGGCCGAGCGCATAGGCGCCCCAGCCGTTTAGCAGGATCAGCGCACTGATCGGTGCCGAGGTGGAGTCGATGATGTAGGCAAGGCGTTCGCGGCTGAGGCCGTGAGCGTCGAACAGGCGCTGGCCGAGCACGCCGCTGCTGAGCAGGCTGACATTGGTTTCCACGAAGATGGCCGTGCCCGCCAGCGCCGGGGCGAGCGCCGCCCGGCGCGGCGTCGACACAAGGCCGCGCTTCATCAGGCCGCTCACCAGCGCCTCCACGCCGCCACTATCACGCATCCACGCGATCAGCGCGCCGATCAGCAGGCAGAAGAGCAGCACGCGCGTATTGCCGGTGGAGTCGAACACGCCCACGGCCCGGTCGATGGCGCCGAGCGCGCCCATGCCGGGATTGAAGTGCGCGATCAGGGTTTCTGAGGCCAACAGTGCCAGGCCGAGCGCCGCATAGACGTTGCGTGTCAGCATGGCGACGATAATCGCCAGAACCGGCGGCAGTACAGTCAGGATATCCAGGGCCCCAGCCTCCTGTGAATGATGGCGCCCAGATAAGCCCATTCCCCCCAAAAGCCCAGCCCGCCCGGTGCCGTCGCCGCGTTCCGGCTGCGTCACGGCAGCAGGATGCATGAAATTTGATCGTTTTCTGCCAACAAATATTGGGGCTTGGCCCGTAAAGCGCGTCGATACTCTCCCAGCGGCAGGAGCCCCGCATGACGAACGATTTCAGACACCAGTTCTGGAAACAGCAAATCCAGACGAGCCTCATCGTCTGCCTTGGCGTTATGGCCGCTGCCATGGTGATGATCTGGATTTTCACCTATGACCTCGACATGGCCATCCGCATCCGGGGCGTCATCCTGGCCGCTGGCATCTCAGGCATCCTCGCGCCGCTCGGCTCGGCCTATGCCATCCGCCAGAATTCACGCCACCTCGCGCTGCATCTCCAGTATGAGCGCCTCGCCAATAGCGACGACCTGACGGGCCTTGCCAATCGGCGCTGCTTCAACCGCCGCGGCGCCGCGCGCCTCGCCGAGGCCGGGCGGAGACGTGGCCGCGCCCAGACCGCCCTCATCCTCGTCGACATCGACTGGTTCAAGCGCGTCAATGACCAGCACGGGCACGAGGCCGGCGACGACGTGCTCTGCCACGTCGCCCAGACCCTCATTCACGCGGCTCCCCATGGCGCCCTGATCGCCAGACTCGGCGGCGAGGAATTCACCGTCATGTGCGATATCTCCAGCCACGCAGAGCTGACACTCCTCGCCGAAAAGCTGCGCCGTGCCACCGAGGCCACACATATCATCTATCATGGCGAGGCCATCCGCGTGACGATCAGCCTGGGCCTCGCGATTGCCCGCCCAGGCGACACGCTGTCGGCCCTGCTCAGCCGCGCCGACAAGGCGCTCTATGGCGCCAAGGACCATGGCCGCAACCAGTTCGCGGTCGCGGCCTGATCGCGCACTGCGCTTCCCTGCAATGCAATCCATGCAATTTCATCGATTGCCCCAACCCGATATTAGCCAAGCCCTGCTAGACGCTACGGAACGATAACAGTCCCGGCAGTCCAACATGTTGGCCAATCAATCCACCAAGACCTTCCTGGCCAGCCAGATCCGCCTCAGCGGCATTGTCGTGATGGCCTCGATTGCCCTGTCTGTCACGCTCGTCTGGTTCGCCGTAGCTGATGTTGCGGCGGAATTCCGGTTCATCTCGCTCCTTTATGCCGTGTTGATCCCGGCCGTGGTCGCGCCGTTGGCCATGTCCTATACGGTCTGGCAGAACCTGAAGAACCACCACCTCCACGCCGAAGTCCACCGCCTCGCCAATCGTGACGACCTGACGGGCCTCGCCAATCGGCGCAGCTTCACCCGCGAGGGCGCCAGGCGCCTTGCGACAGCCGCCGCAGGTGACACGCCCCTCGGTCTGCTCATCATCGATATCGACTGGTTCAAACAGGTCAACGACCGGTTCGGCCACGAGGCGGGCGACGAGATGCTGGTCCATATCGCCCGGCAGCTGCAGCAGGGTTCCCCGTCCGGCGCCCTGGTTGCCCGTCTCGGCGGAGAGGAATTCACGGTGCTCTGCAATGTATCAGACCAGCAGGATCTGAGCGCAATTGCCGAGACTCTGCGCCGGGGGGCCGAGGACGCCTGCCTGCTCTACCGGGGCGAACCCATCCGCGTCACGATCAGCCTCGGCGTCGCCATTGCCCGCCCCGGCGATACGCTGTCTTCCGTGCTCAGCCGCGCCGACAAGGCCCTCTACGCCGCCAAGAATTGCGGGCGCAACCGGTTCGCATTGGCGGCCTAGACATGACCTGCGATCGCCTGCGCGCCGCATGAAAAAGGCCCCGGCAAGCAGCCGGGGCCTTTCTTTGTCCTGGAGCGGAAGGGGGATTACGCTCCGGGCGTATTAGCGTTCTTCCATTTCATCGCCGGCGTCGTCAAGCGCGTCACCCGCATCGTCCATGGCGTCTTCCACGGCGTCACCGGCATCATCCAGCTTTTCGCTGACGGTCGGCTTGCCCCAGTCTTCGGAGCTTGCCTTCTGCCAGGCCGTGAATTCGGCTTCCGACAGCTTGGCATCGCCATTGACGTCCCAGTCAGCGAAGGATTCCGCCGTGACGTCCATCTCGTTGGCCTGAAGCTCTTCAATGGTCACGAACCCGTCGGCATTGGCGTCGATTTCGGCCAGGGCTGGTTCAGTCGCCGCAAAGGCAGGGGCGCCCATCAGTGTAGCAAGGGCGGCAAATGCGAATGTCTTCTTCATGGTCTCTCTCCTTTTGACATCCCGGCGTTTCGGGCCATGCCCGGCGCTGGTGAGAGATCAAGCCCGGCGCGCCCCACACGTTCCCAACCTGTCCAATTTCTAAGACTCCGGGCCAAAATGTGGCGAAACGCGCCCCTGCCCGCTTCACACACCGCGCATGAAAAAGCCGCCTGCAAATCCCTGCAGACGGCTTCCTTCCCCCCCGGTGTGCCCCCGGGCCGGCCGATGCGCTACATTATTAGCCCAGCGGCGACTCTGCCGGTGCCTCAGGCGTGGCCTCTGGCTCCGGCATGTTCGCGTTGATCGTGTCATCTTCCGGTGCTGGCGCGGCCGAGGCCGTGTTGCAGCAGCGTACCTGCATCTCCAGCACGCGGTCGTTGAAGCGGCATTGCGCGTCATTGATCTCGCGCAGGAAGGACAGGCCGCCGGCGCGCGTGGTGTAGCGCGTTTGCGTACAGCTGGTCAGCGTATAGCCCGGCCGGCAGGTGCCTGTATCCGATTTCTCGACCGTGCGTGTCTCGCACACCATTTCGTCCGTCTTGGCGAGGGCCGCTTCTGCAGTGGCTTTCGCCTCATCTGCGGTGGCCTGCGCACGCGCAGCTGCGTCTGTTGCGCTGTCGGCCACGTTGCGGGCTTCAGAGAGGCGCATGTCCGTGTCGGACAGCGCGGTCGACTGGCCGTCGATCTCTACTTTCAGGCGGCAGACATTTTCCTGCGCCTTGTCGGGATTGGCGCAGTAATCGCCGACGCTCATCTCTTGCGGGATCAGGCTCTGGCAGCCAGCCAACGCCAGGGCCAGCACGGTGCCGACGGCGAGTTTTGCGATACGCATGGCGTTCCTCCGGTGTCTTCGGAGGGCATTAAGGCGCTCGTTAACTTTTGGGTCAACGCGACTCCCGTGATCGGGGAATCAGGCTTTCAGCTTGTAACCGGTCCGGAACATCCACCAGACGCCCGCCGTGAGCACAAATGACAGCCCGCCCGTCACCCACATGCCCGTCGCGATGGAGCTGTTGGCGACGCCCAGGAAGCCATACCGGAACCCGTCGATCATGTAGAAAAACGGATCGAGGTGCGCCATCGTCAGGAACGGCTCCTGCATCACCTTGATGTCGTAGAACGTGCCCGACAGGAAGGTCAGCGGCACGATGACAAAATTGGTGACGGCTGAAAGGTGATCGAACTTGTCAGCCCAGATGCCGCCCATTGCGCCCAGCGCGCCGAGCACGATGGCAGACGTCATGCCGAACCAGATGATCGGCCAGATGTGGACAACAGACATGTCGGCCAAACCGCTGATCTCGATGCCGATGGCCGAGATAACCGCCACGATGAGGCCGCGCGTGATTGCACCACCGAGGAAACCGGCTGTCAGCTCCAGCGGCGACAGCGGCGGCATCAGGAAGTCGACATGCGTGGAATTGAACTTCGCCTGCACCAGGCTCGAACTCGTATTCTGGAACGCGTTCTGAAGGATCGCCATCACGACAAGGCCCGGCGCCAGGAAGTCATTATAGTTCAGACCGTCAAAGTCGCCCGTCAGGCGGCCGCGGTCACCAAAGGCCAGCTTGAACACGGTCATGAACAGCAGCGTCGTGACCACGGGAGCAAACACGGTCTGCATCCAAACCTTCAGGAACCGGCCGACTTCCCGCTTGTATAGGGTCCACAATCCCAGCCCGTTGAACGCGCCATACTGGCGAATGACCCTGAGACTGGATTCCGAACGCGAGGAACTTGTGGAATCCGGGCCCACGGAGGTGGCTTCTGGTGCAATATCTGTCATGTCCCGTTATCTAGTGTGCAACGCCCCAAGACACGAGGGGGCAGAGCCGCTTTTTTTGCCCTGAGCACAAATCGGGCACGTGCGCTGAAAATGCGACTCACATGACACAAGATATGGAAAGCCTGTGGAAAGCGGAGTCTGCATGTTGTGTTTCATTTCGGTCCTGATACGATATCTAGGTGCTGAGAGAGATGGCGCGTAACTGCTATCACAACATATAGGGGCTGACGGGACCGCGTATCGGGCCCGTGTCCTGGAGCTGGGAGACCTCAATCCATGTCTTGGACCGATGAACGCGTAAATGTGCTCAAGAAACTCTGGGCAGAGGGCCATTCGGCCTCCCAGATTGCGAAACAGCTCGGCGGCGTCACGCGCAATGCCGTGATCGGCAAGGTGCACCGCCTAGGCCTGTCAGGCCGCGCGACACCTTCGCGCCCTGTCAAACGCCCACCACGCCTGGCCCGGCCAAAGCCAAGGCTCATGCCGGACGGTACCGTCACGACGCCAGCGCCAGGCGTCACGGCACCGCCGGTCGAACAGGCCAAGCCAGCTGCCGAGCGGGCGGTCATGACCGCGCCCCTGCCACCCATGCGTCTGGCCGATGGCGGCGCTGCCACTATCCTCACGCTGCGGGATTCCATGTGCAAATGGCCAATCGGCGACCCAGCCGATCCGAAGTTTGCCTTCTGCGGTCGCAAGTCAGACTGCGGTCCATACTGCAGCGAGCATGCGAAAGTGGCATTCCAGCCCGCCCGCAAGCGCGACACCAAGAAAAGCCAGTATGACTATGTGCGTCGCATCGCTGGCTGATACGGGTCGGTAACGCAGACGAACAGGAAAGCCCCCGGAGTTATTCTTCGGGGGCTTTTTTTGTCTCGCCTTTTACCTCGGCGGCGCGATCTGCCCTGGTCTGCTCCTCGGTCGCCACAGCCTCTGCCTCGGCCGACGCTTCTGCCTCTGCCGTACCTGCAGGCGTAATCTGCACGCGCAACACGTCGCTGCCCCGGAAGTGCAGGTCCTGCTGCGGGAACGGAATCTCGATGCCGTGACGCTCAAGCGCCGAATGGATCGCCCAGTTATAGTCGGCCGTCACCTTCGCCGGCTTCTTCACCGCCTCCTCGGTCAGCCACACGACCAGTTCGAAATCCAGGCTGCTATCGCCAAACCCGGTCAGCCAGACCTGCGGCATGCGGGGGCCCATGTTCTCAAGCGTCCACTGCACTTCGGCGGCGGCCTCCATGCCCGCCTTGCGCACCACGTTCTTGTCGCTGCCATAGGCCACGCCGAACTTGATATGCGTGCGCCGGCGCGCTTCGCGCAGGGTCCAGTTGATGACCTGCGCCTTGATGAACTCCTCGTTGGGCACAAGGATATCGACATTGTCATTGGTGGTGATGACGGTGGAACGGATGTTGATCTCGTTGACGAGGCCCGTCACGCCTGACTGCAGCTCGATAAAGTCACCCACTTTAACCGATTTCTCGATCAGGATGATGACGCCCGATATAAAGTTCGAGAAAATAGACTGAAGGCCAAAACCGATACCGACGCCGAGAGCACCGGAGAAGATGGTCAGCGCACTCAGGTTCACGCCTACGGTCTGCAGCGCGATGGC
>JAHJYW010000017.1 GCA_018827375.1 Alphaproteobacteria bacterium | reverse complement strand
GGCCAGGCCGACTATATCGGCGTCACGACCGAAGGCCCGTTCAAGCCAGAACACTACCGCTACTAGTCTGGAGCGGCGCAGGCATTGAGCCAGGAACATATCCTCACGCTTTCCTGCCCGGACAGGGTTGGATTGGTCGCGACACTCGCGCGGCTGATGGAACGGCATGGCTGTTTCATCGCCTCGTCGCGCACGTTTGGTGATCCCGATACAGGCTGGTTCTTTGCCCGCCTCGTCTTCCAGTCGGAAAGCGGCGATGAAGTGCCTGCTGGCCTGAAGACCGACCTGGAAAATGCCGCCGGGGAGCTCTCCGCCACCTGGGGCATCCACACAGTCGGCCAGCCGGTGAAGACGCTCCTGCTGGTCTCTCAATCTGACCATTGCGCCAATACGCTGCTCTATGGCGCCCGGCGCGGCGAACTGCCGATCAAGCCAGTTGGGATACTGTCGAACCATCGCACCCTGGAAGAGGGTTTCTCCCACTGGAGCCTGCCCTTCTTCCACGTGCCCGTCACGGCGGACACAAAGACCGATGCCGAAGCCCGCATGTTCGAGCTGATCAAAGAAACCGGCGCGGAGCTTGTCGTTCTTGCGCGCTACATGCAGGTGCTCAGTAATGAGGCGTGTACGCATCTCGCCGGGCGCTGCATCAATATCCACCACTCCTTCCTGCCAAGTTTCAAAGGTGCCCGACCTTATCACCAAGCCCATGCGCGCGGTGTGAAGGTGATCGGCGCTTCGGCGCACTATGTGACGCCGGATCTTGACGAGGGCCCCATCATCGCTCAGGCCACTGAGGGTATTGATCATACATATAGCCCGGCCGACATGATCGAACTTGGTCGCCATCTTGAAGGCACGGCGCTGCTGCGAGCCGTCAAGGCTCACGCCGAACACAGAATATTCATCAACGCTGGCAAGACGGTCGTCTTTGCCCGATAGTCCCCAACGCTACGCTTGCGAGGAAACAGAAAATGAAAATGAACGACTTTGAATTCACCAGCGAAAGCGTTGCCGAAGGTCACCCGGATAAGGTCGCTGACCAGATTTCCGACGCCATCGTCGACCTTTTCCTGACCAAGGACCCTTCGGCCAAGGTCGCGGTTGAAACGCTGACCACGACCAACCGCGTCGTCCTCGCCGGGGAAGTGCGCACCAACAATGGTTCCGTCGTCACACATGACGAGATGATCCAGACGGCCCGCGATGTCGTGAAGAAGATCGGCTACGAGCAGGACGGTTTTCATTGGGAAAAGATGGATGTCAGCTGCTATGTCCACGGACAGTCCGCCGAGATCGCGCAAGGCGTGGAAGAAGGCCAGGGCCTGTACGCCGAAGAAGGCGCTGGCGACCAGGGCATCATGTTCGGCTATGCCGCCGACGAGACACCAGAACTGATGCCTGCAACGCTCGTCTACTCCCACCAGATCCTGCAGAAGATGGCCGCCTTGCGTCACTCCGGTGAACGCCCGGAATTTGAGCCTGATGCCAAGAGCCAGGTCACACTACGATACGTTGACGAGAAGCCTGTCGGCGTGAATGCCATCGTTGTCTCGACCCAGCACAAGGAGAGCGCCACGCTGGAAGAGCTGCGCGAGCTCGTTCGCCCAATCGTGCAGGAAGTCCTCCCCGCAGGCTGGTTCCCGCCGGAAGACAAGTTCTACGTCAACCCGACCGGCAAGTTCGTCATCGGCGGCCCCGACGGCGACGCCGGTTTGACAGGCCGCAAAATCATCGTTGACACCTATGGCGGCGCAGCGCCCCATGGCGGCGGTGCCTTTTCGGGCAAGGATCCGTCCAAGGTCGACCGCTCGGCCGCGTACGCCACGCGCTACCTTGCCAAGAACGTTGTCGCTTCAGGCCTCGCCAAGCGCTGCACGATCCAGGTCTCCTACGCCATCGGCGTGTCGCAGCCCCTGTCTGTCTATGTCGATACACACGGCACCGGCTTGGCTGACGAGGCCCGTATTGCCAAGCTGCTCCGTGAGTTGTTCGACCTCTCGCCCAAAGGCATCCGCACGCACCTGAAGCTGAACAACCCGATCTATGCAGGTACGGCCGCCTACGGTCATTTCGGCCGCACACCCGGCGCCAATGGCACGTTCACATGGGAAAAGACGGATCTCGTCGAAGAGCTGAAGCGCCTTATCAACTAGGCTGGTCAGTCGACGAGCATTCAACTCAAGCTTATAAACAAGGCCTGCCTAGTCACATAGAGCAGGCCTTTTCGGATGCCTCATCATCGGGTGCCTAGAAAATATTCTGCTTTGTCCCGGCCCTGCCGACGCTCGCACCGGGCCGGCCGCTCGCGGTTGGAAAATACCCGGATTGATTGCGCAAGGCCTCCGCCAGTCGGGCGACTTCCCCGATTGCCGCCATATAGTGATAAAACGTGCTCGCCTGCGCTGGCGCCGGGGTTGCGCCGCCTTGCGCGTCATAGGCATCACGCCAGATGCCGCGAACAGGCGTGTTGAGGTACGTATCCAGCAGGGCATTGATAACGAATGTCGCTTGTTCCAGCGCCGCTTCATCGCCTTCGTCCGCAAGCACAATCGCGGCTTTCAGATATTCCGTCTGTGGCCAGGAACGGCGCGCGCCACACACAAAGGTGCCGTCTGCGCGCACTTCGTCGATCAACAGGCCGCTCGCCGCATCCGTACCGATCTCGCGTGCCTTGTCATAGAGACCGCGAACATAGGCGTCGAAATCGCGTCCGCATCGCTTGCCGAAATTGTGGATAAGCCAGCCCCATTCCATCATGTGCCCCGGTTCGATGAAGTCTTTCAATTCCGGATCGGGTTGCCAGTCCTGCGTGAAGTATTCGATCACGCAGAAAGTATCAGGGTCGAAAAAATGGGCTTCGAACAAATCGAACATGCGCTGGGCAAGGGTCAGATATTTGGCCTGTCCCGAGATCTGGTGCAGGGCTAGAAACGCCTCGAACAGGTGCATATGCGGGTTCTGGCGACGCGGCAGATGTGCGGAAAGGGATTCGATATACCCACCGAACGGCGAGGCCATTTCCCGCTCGAGAAAGGCAATGTGCCGATCGGCGGCTGCAAGCCAGGCTGCATTACCGGTCACACGGTAACGCCAGGCCAGGGCGAGCAGATAGAATGATTGCGTGTACAGGTCGCGCGTCGCATCCGCGACCGTACCATCAGGCTCCAGCAACAGCGCGCAGCCTTGCTCCCGATTGGTATCCTCCTGCGGGAAACTATCCGCAAGCGCCCGCTCCATGCCCCGGTCTGCTGTTTTGGTCAGGCCGCTGCCAAGACCAAGGACATGGGCATGATCCAGTGCGTAGACCTGTCGGAACTGCACCCGAACACGGCGGCGCATGTCGACTTGCGGAATACCCTGGGATGAAACGCACTCGATGAAGCGACCCTGAGCATCGACGCCCTTGTGTGTCCAGAACGGCAGGGCGGCGTCGCGACACCACGCTAACAGCCGGTCAGATGCATCAAGAAACTCTACTTGCATTTCAAGTTCCGACTTCAGGATCGAGTTCCAACCATCAACTCGGTTCCCACATGACACGCCCAACGTCAACCAACACTTTACCGGGTCGATTTACCATCACATTCAGACGCTGAGATGGTCCAATTCTATTATGCAACGCCAATATATACATCCTGAAGCTGAATAGAAATAAGCACGCGGATCTGGATATTATTCAGAAATGTAGTCGGGATGCCAACAGACCATCCCTGGCACGCCTGAGCCTCACATGACCACCTGGATCTTCTCGATACGAGCGACTTCGCTGCCGGCGCAGGTAACGCTGACAGCTAGGCGAGGCACATCGCTAGCGGTCTCGCGATAACCGGCATTGCCAGGAAACGCAGGGCCACCCGGCGACAGGTCTAGCACGAGCAGTGCCGGATCGGCTGATGTCGTCGGCGTAAGCTGCCATGGCCGCGTATCGTCGAGCTTCAGCGCCACGATCAGCTTGGACGGCGCGGATCCGATTTTGGGCATCTGATCCACCCAGGCTGAGGCGCGTGTGACAGATGGACAGTCTGCAACCGCTTCTGGCGCCGCCCCGTTCTGCCACAAGGCACAGGCCCCCAGCGAGGCGAGCCCGATCGCAATTATCACCCCGCGCGTTACCATTTTGTGCTTACCGCCAGCCACGTCACGCTTTCTGCGTCAGCACCGCTGATATGGTTCGGTGATGTGGAAAGGGCTGTTGAGGCTTCGCCGATCCAGTCGCCCGGCAGATTGAATCGATAGCGGCCCTCATAATCGATCTGCCGACCGCTAGGCGTGAGCCCGGCTTCCACTTGGCCGCTGATGAGGCTGCCTGTCGCATCGATGGCAGTGGGAGCGAGGAAGCGGATAGTGCCCGTCTCGGCGCGGCGTGGCTGGGCAACCACGAAACTGAGCGCGCCCGGGCCTGCCGGGTGCGTCGCCCCAAGCGACCAGCGGCTTGTCCAGATGCCCTGCACGTCAACGCCCGGCAGATCGACGCTCGCCATTTCCACACCGGATGAAAGGGTAAGGCGACCGAGCGGGTTCCATTCGCCCTCAACCGAATAGGCAATCATGTCGGCCTGGTCTGTTTCGCCAAAGCGCTGCTGCAGGCTGCCGCCGAGGGCCGTCTCATCATCTGAGGCATTCGATATGCCTGCACGGAAAGACCAGAAGCGCGCATCTCGCCCCACGCTCACGCCGGTGAGCGAGCGGGCCTCGTCCGTTGCAGTGAAGAAATCCATCGTCAGCCCCATGCCCACATCATGGCTGAGCCGCGCCCAGTTTCCGCCTGTGGCATAGGCGTTGCCAATGCCCGGCTCGTTGAAAAGCGTGACTTCAGGTGCGAGACGCGCAAGACCGCCGCCTCGCCCGAACTCGACCTCGCCACCGGTGAACCGATAGGCTGCCTGATAGTTCGTGACAGGCTCTTCCTGGTAGGGCGCGAGGCGGTCTTCCTGCAGGCGCGGTGTCGACCAGGCGAGGGTCAGATCACCCACTGCCACGGCGCGCGATTCGCTCGCGGCCCAGTCAGCCCGCATATCCATATTTACGGCGCGCGAGGCGGGCCGCAATTGCGTCGACAATGACTTGCCAGCCTTGTCTGCATCCAGCCTGAAACCGCGGCCATAGTCGTCCGTGAATACGATACCGTTAAATGCGCCGGAAGCGGTCGCCCAGTCGCCGAACGCACCGCCAGAAGGCGCAAGCGTTTGCGCAACACTGACCTCTTCATTGGATATCGACAGCGTCTGCTGGCCCTGCGGGCGGAACGCCTCGACCAGGTTGATGATGCCAACGCCGGACACAGCGTCCGTACCCGTTCCGGCAACCTCACCCGTAATTGCGTCCGGTGTATTGTCGACATAATCGTCGGCCGTATCGAGAAGGATCTGCAGCGCCAGTTCAGGGTTCTGTTTCAGGTTGGGGAAGGCATCCAGCAACAGCGCCAGCGCGCCGGCAACGTAGGGCGCCGAGAACGATGTGCCGGCAACGCGATAATATTCGCCAGTATCATCCGCATCGTTGCAGTCCTGCGTTTGAAGCCCAACGCAGTTTGCCCGTTCGGGAGAGGTAACATTGTCATCGAGGCCGGTCGTTACGATGTTTTCGCCGGGCGCAAGGAGATAGTAGTCTTGCGCCGCCATGCCAGCCCGGTTGGAAAAGTCCGATAGTACCCGCTCTAGGGTTATCGAGCCGACAGCGACGACCCGGCCGCGCGATGCGGCTTCCCCGGCAATATAGGCAGGTTCAGTCGGCGTGGCGCCCTTTGCAGCGACCGGATTGCCCATGTCATCCGTGCCGGCCGGTTCAGCGTCATTGCCAGCCGAAATGACAACAAGCACGCCTGCCGCCGCTGCGCGCCGCACAGCATTCTCCAATGACGGGTCGGCATCGATTTCACCGCCGAGCGACATGTTGATAACGCTCACGCCTTGCGCGATGGCATAGTCGATGGCCCTGATCAGCGTGGCATCACTGTACGAGCAGCCTTCGTCCTCTCCGGTCCTGGCGCAGCTCCCGGGTGCATCCGCCCTGATATCCAGGACAGAGGATTCGTACGCAATTCCCTGGATATTGACCCCCGAAGCGCCCTCATCGAAAGCCGTCCTGTAATCGTCCTGCCTGACGGCTGCGATTACACCCGTGACGAGGGTGCCATGGCCCTCAGTATCAATATCGCCTGGTTGGCGGACCTGACTAATGGAGTCGCCGTTTGGATCATATCCGAGACAGGCGCTGGTGGCACAGACATCATGGGCTGTGATGTCCGCACCTACGAATTCCTCATGGTTCAAGCCCACGCCGGTATCAATGACGGCGATGCTGATGCCCTTGCCGGTCGCGCCCAGGGCATAGGCCGAAGAGGCGCCGATCACTGGAAGGCCGCCCGTCCGATTATACTCGGCTGTTTCGAATGCACTCGCAGGCGCAATCGCCGAAGGAAAGGGCGGCGGGGGCGGTGGTGAAGGGGGTGGTGGAGGCGGAGGGGGCGGCGGCGGTGAGAGTGGCGTCACGGCTGAGCCGCCTCCGCCGCCGCCACCCGCGCAAGCACCGAGAATAAGGGATGAGGGCACCAGCAGCGCAGCAGTCAGGAACAGCGGAATCGAGGCCTGGCGGACCTTGGTATTTCGGGACACGGGATACTCCTGGCTTTGAGAGCTCCTACGAGCACGCGTGGGAATTGGATGCCCCGAACGTACTTTTACGCAGCGTGGTGCCTCGAACGCTCATCTGTCAAGCGAGTGGCGCAGGGCCATGCGCCGCTCAAGGCTGGCCTTCCGGCCAGACGTCTGAAATAAGGATCGACTGCGCAGGTGAGACGCGCGAGCACAGTAACCGCACCCACAGGAGCAGCGCAGACATGACCATCTATCCCGTCATCATGTGCGGCGGATCCGGAACCCGTCTCTGGCCCGTGTCGACCTCGCGTACACCAAAGCAGTTTGTGAACATGGTGTCCGGGGAATCCCTGTTCCGGCAAACCGTGAGACGCGTTGCCCAAGCGGATGACGGCCTAAGCCTCGCCGACCCGGTCATCATCAGCAACGCACGCTATCTTGGCCTTGTGGAGCAACAGCTTGCAGATGCCGGGGTTACGCCGCTCGCCATCCTGCTTGAACCCTGTGCCCGCAATACAGCGGCTGTCGCCGCCGTCGCCGCCGAATTTATCAGCCGCATCGATCCTGACGGCCTCGTCCTGCTATTGCCGGCCGACCATTTCATTGGAAACCCTTCCGCGTTCCGCAAATCGGTCGCCGATGCAGTCGAGGTTGCCCAAGTTGGGCGCATTGTTACTTTCGGCATTTCACCAAGCGGCCCGGAAACCGGCTTCGGCTACATCAAGGCCGGCGAAGCCATTGGCGCATCAGCCTTCATCGTGGATGCCTTCCGTGAAAAGCCGGACCAGGCGACGGCTCTGTCCTATCTGGCTGATGGCAGTTATTCGTGGAATGCAGGAATCTTCCTGTTCCCTGCGAGCCTGATGCAAGCCGAGCTACACGCCCACGCACCTGATGTAATGGAAGGCGCTGCTGCAGCGCTCGATGCAACTGACACCAACGCCACTGTTTTGCATCTGAACGAAATGCTTTTCGCGCAGATCCGGTCCATCTCGATCGACTATGCCGTCATGGAACACACGCAAAAGGCTGCAGTCGTTGGACCCATTTCCTGCGCGTGGAGCGATGTGGGCACCTGGCCTGCCTTTGGCGAATTGCATCTGGAAGCGAAAGAGACCGGCCCGATATTGATCGATTCCAAGAACTGCATCGTGCACACGGATGATAACACGCTTGTCGCAGCTTTGGGTGTCGAGGATCTGGTGATCGCCGTTCATGACGGCGCGGTGCTCGTGATGCCGAAATCGCGGGCACAGGATGTCAAACTCGTCATCGAAGCCTTGAAAGCCCGCGGTCGCAGTGACCTCTTATGACGCAGCTCAGGTAAACTCGACACGTTCCTGCGAAAAGTAGAACAGCGAGCGGGTCTCATCGTCGATGTCATCGCTTGATACCTGCAGAAGCGTCTGCATCGCGTGCTTGCGATCTTTCAGGGCGTGCTCGAAATCCGCTTCGAT
>JAHJYW010000016.1 GCA_018827375.1 Alphaproteobacteria bacterium | reverse complement strand
CGGTCGGCAACATAGTCACCTGCCGTTTGCAGTGAGCGCCCAAGCTTGCCGCCTGGGTGACGCGAGCCGAAGTCTTCCCGGCTGAAGCCGCGCCGGTCCATCAGGAGGATGGTCAGCGCGTCGCCAAGGGCAAGCGCCATTGTGGTGGACGAAGTCGGTGCGAGGCCATTCGGGCAGGCTTCTGCGACAGTCGGCATGTGCAGGACGACGTCCGACAGGCGGCCGAGGGTCGAATCGGGTGCGCGGGTCATGCCGATCACAGGGATGGAATTGCCCCGGCAATAGCGCAGGAGATCGACCATTTCGCGGCTTTCGCCGGAATACGAGATGGCCAGCAAAACAGAGCCCGGCACGATCATGCCGAGGTCGCCATGGCTGGCCTCGGTCGGGTGGAGGAAGAAGGAGGGTGTGCCTGTGGAGGCAAGGCTGGCAGCGATTTTCTGGCCGATATGACCGGATTTTCCGACGCCGGCGACGATCACATAGCGGTCGGTCGCCATGACGAGGTCTGCCGCCCGGATGATGGTCTCATCAATGCCGGCTTCCAGTTTCTCCAGCGCGTCCCGCTCGATGCGGATCACGTTACGCGCAAGCTCGATCTCTGTTTCGGTTTTCAAGGACGACTCCCTAAAGGCTTTGCGCACAGGCGTCTGCCCGAATGGGAGGGTTCGTCAAGCCTTGGGCGTGTGTTCGGCTGCCTCTGAGGCTAGTTGCCGAACTGGCGGGCTTCGTACTCGTTGACCGTAAAGGCAGGGCGGCCTGCGGGAATGACAACCGTGGCGCCGACAAAGCTGGTCGGCGTGGCATCACCTTGCTCGAACTCCATCGCTTCTTCGGCTGCCGGTCCGGCATCTGCCATCAGAATCTCGCTGGCCTCTTCGGCGGTTTCCTCATCCGTTTCCACACTTGCTTCGACGACCTCTTCCACTTTTTTGGCAGGTGCCTTCGTGATGGTTGTCAGGCCGCGTAGCGGCGATGCGGCTGGCTGGATCGTGCCAAGGGGCTTGCCATTCAGCATCGGTACGGCTGCGCCATTCGGATTGGCGGTTGTCGTGTTGAACTCTGAGAAGGCGATCTGCAGGCGACGATCTGGATCGGCCGGATCAGCTGGAAGTTCGTAGCTCTTGAAAGCGGCTTCGACGAGCGAGGCGACATGTGCGTTACGCGACTTCGAGGTGCTGCCGCCCAGCATGATGGCGACAATGCGATGACCGTCACGCTTGGCCGAGGTCATCAGGTTGAAGCCCGAAGCGCGCGTGTACCCGGTCTTGATACCATCGACGCCGTCGACTGTTTCGAGCAGTTCATTGTGATTTTTGTAGGTCTTGCCGGCCCAGCTGAAGCGTGGCCGCGAGAAGTGATGATAGGCCTCGCCATGGTCGTCGATCATGGCCTCGGCCAGAACGGCGAGGTCACGTGCTGTGGTGAGCTGGCGATCATCGGGCAGGCCGGATGCGTTCACGAAACGGGTGTTCGGCATGCCGAGGCTCTTGGCTTTGACAGTCATCAACTGGGCAAAGCGACTTTCCGTGCCGCCGAGACGCTCGGCAACAACAACGGCCACGTCATTGGCTGATTTCGTGACAAGCGCGCCGATCGCATCGCTGACACTGATCGTCGAACCGGGCTTCAGCTTGAGATTTGAAGGCGCCTGGCTTGCGGCGAAGCGTGACACGGTGAGTTTCTCGTCGACCGATACGTCGCCGGCATTGATCGCATCAAACAGCATATAGAGCGTCATGACCTTGGTCAGGGACGCTGGATAGCGGGGGGCATCGGCGTTGCGGGCGTGGAGAACTTCGTGGGTTTCTGTGTCGATCACAATGGAGGCGTACTTCTCGGCGAAGGCCGCTGGCGCACTGAGGCCAGTTACAACGAGCATCGCCGCCACGGCGAGCGTACGGATCGCCAAGCCCCAAGTATGCTGTCTCATTGTGGTCTACCTCCGCGAAAGTATGAACCCCGAACCGCCCAAGGTTTACGATAGAGTCCCAAAAATGCGTTGACCACACCTTAACACAGGCGAAGTCATCAAATTTTGGCAATCCTTGGGTCTCTGTGCAAAAAGCGTGCAGGATTGCTTATGTTGCAGCGCACAAATTATGTTGCGAAAGCGAAAAAAATCGCCCATATAGAGAGAACACGAGGAAAAAGGATACGTCCCATGGCCAAGTCAACAAATTCAGCTCCCAAGTCCAAAACCGCCCCAAAGGCTGCTAAAGCCGAGGCACATGCGACGGAAGCCGCGACCAAAATGCTGGATGACGGCATGGAAAAAGTATCTGACATGGCCAGCAAGTTCGGCATCTACGCTGAAGACGGCATGAAGAAGATGGCAGAGCAGGCGTCTGCTTCGACGGAGGTCATGCGCACCATCGGCAGCCGTAACGTGGACTTCTTCACGCGCACGCTTGAGCAGAGCGTTGAAGCGACCCAGGCCATGACCAGCGCGAAAGACCCGCGCAAGGTCGTTGAAATCCAGACCGGTTTCGCAAAATCAATGTTCTCGGCCTATTCGTCCGAGATGAGCGCACAGGCTGAGCTTTGCATGCTCGCATGGCGCGATGCGGCCAAGCCTTTCACGAAAGTCTGGGCAACCAAATAACTCATTCAGGTCAAGACGGAGTCCACGCCGTCCGACTGTCGCGTGAGTAAATGAAGAGCCGGGCCTGAATGGTCCGGCTCTTTGTTTATGCGGGACATGTTTTTCGTGTGGCATCTGCCCTGAAGCAGATTACCATGGTTCTCATGACCGATTTTATCGACTTCACGACTTTCAAACGTCCGGCCAAGCCAAATAACTGGCTCGTTGCACCTGACGGCTTTATCGACGCCGCGCTGCCTGACGAATCCTCCCCTGTCTATGACCGCACACCTGACGCCCTGTTTACGGATGTCATGGAGATGATCGGCGCCCGTGACGACTGGAAGATAAAGGCATCCGATCCATCGACGGGCCGGATCAGTTTCATCGCCGTCACGAAATTCCTGAAGTTCAAGGATGACGTGGACATACTTGTGATGCCTGTGGAGGCACATGACGCGCAATCGACGCTCGCGGTATACTCACGTTCGCGCATCGGTTACTCGGATCTGGGGACGAATGGGAAGCGGGTGAACGCACTCCTCAGTGCGCTTGCGATGCCCTAAAAGCAGGCATGACATGCTTTTGCGTCGCATGGTCCCTTCAAACTCACGCAGGAACGTATATCTTATGGTCATGAGCGAATTGTCTGAACACGTCCGGATGAGCGATCCGAACCTGCCGGGGCCACCGGCGGGAACGCCGCCAGGCGGTGGCAATGGTATCGGTGTCGATATCGTCACCCAGACACGGATCAAGACGAAAAAGCCCTCGCTTTACCGGGTTCTGCTGCTCAACGACGACTACACCCCAATGGAGTTCGTCGTGTACATTCTGGAGCGATATTTCAATCGCTCGCGCGAACAGGCGACCCGGATCATGCTGCATGTCCACCAGAAGGGCGTGGGGCTGTGCGGGGTCTACACCTACGAAGTGGCTGAAACAAAAGTCGCCCAGGTGCTTGACCTTGCCAAACGCCATGAACACCCTCTCCAATGCGTTATGGAGAAAGACGACTAATTTTTATCACCCCCGACCTGAAAGGTCTGACACGTGCCACGATTGTCCCACTCTCTCGAAACCGCTCTCGAAAAGGCGCTCACCCTCGCGTCCGAACGCGACCATGAGTATGCCACGCTTGAGCACCTCCTGTTGGCCCTCACGGAAGATGAGCATGCCCGCGAAGTGATGGGCGCTTGCAAGGTTGATATCGAAGCGCTGACCGCTGACCTGGTTCGCTATATCGATGAAGAGCTTTCCAGCCTCATTCTCGAAGAAAGCGAAGGCCGTGTGCAGCCGACAGCCGCGTTCCAGCGCGTTGTGCAGCGCGCGATCCTTCATGTTGAAAGCTCGGGCCGCGATGAAGTGACGGGCGCGAACGTGCTGGTTTCGATCTTCTCGGAACGCGAAAGCCACGCTGCCTACTTCCTGCAGGAGCAGGACATGACCCGCTACGATGCGGTGAACTTCATCTCGCATGGCGTGGCGAAACAGCCCGGCATGTCCCGTCCGTCCAGCCCGCGCGGTGCGGAAGGCGGTGAAGAAGAAGCCGTCAAGCAGGGCCATGAGGCGCTTGATGCCTATTGCGTCAACCTCAATGCCAAGGCGCGCGCCGGCAAGATCGATCCACTGATTGGCCGCGACGCCGAAGTGAACCGCTGTATCGAGGTGCTCTGCCGCCGGAACAAGAATAACCCGATCCTCGTGGGTGACCCGGGCGTCGGCAAGACGGCCATCGCCGAAGGCCTCGCCAAGCGCATTGTCGATGGCGACGCGCCGGAAATCCTCGACGAAGCCATCATCTGGTCCCTCGACATGGGCGCTCTGCTCGCCGGCACACGCTATCGCGGTGACTTTGAGGAGCGCCTCAAGTCCGTCATGAAGGAACTCGAGCAACAGGAAAAAGCGATCCTGTTCATCGACGAAATCCACACGATCATCGGCGCCGGCGCGACGTCCGGCGGCGCAATGGACGCTTCGAACCTGCTGAAGCCTGCGCTTCAGAATGGCGGCCTGCGCTGCATGGGCTCGACGACGTTCAAGGAATACAAACAACACTTCGAGAAGGACCGCGCGCTCAGCCGCCGGTTCCGCAAAATCGACGTGGTGGAACCGACTGTGCCGGACGCCATTAAAATCCTGACGGGCCTGAAATCCCGTTTCGAGGATTTCCACGGCCTGCGCTACACCAATGACGCCATCAAGGCGGCGGTTGAGCTGTCGGATCGCTACATCACAGACCGGAAACTGCCGGACAAGGCGATCGACGTGATCGACGAAGCCGGCGCGGCCCAGTGGCTGCTGCCTGCCAACAAGCGCAAGAAGCAGGTTGGCATCAAGGATGTGGAAGCCGTGGTCGCCAAGATTGCACGCATCCCCCCGAAACAGGTTTCCAGCGACGACGTCGTTGCACTGAAATCCCTGGAAACGGATTTGCAGCGTGTCGTGTTTGGGCAGGATGCCGCCATTACGGCGCTTTCGGCCGCGATCAAGCTGGCACGTGCTGGCCTGCGCGAACCGAACAAGCCAATCGGCTCGTACCTGTTCACCGGCCCGACCGGCGTCGGCAAGACCGAAGTTGCCAAACAGCTCGCCTCCATCATGGGCGTCGAGATGCTGCGCTTCGACATGTCGGAATACATGGAGCGGCACACTGTTTCCCGCCTGATCGGCGCGCCTCCGGGCTATGTCGGTTATGACGAAGGTGGCCTGCTGACAGATGGCGTGGACCAGCATCCGCACTGCGTGCTGCTGCTCGACGAAATCGAAAAGGCCCACCCGGACCTGTTCAACATCCTGCTCCAGGTCATGGACAATGGTGCTTTGACGGATGCCAACGGCCGCAAGGTCGACTTCCGCAATGTCATCCTGATCATGACAACGAACGCGGGCGCTTCGGATGCCTCCAAGAACTCGATTGGTTTTGGTCGCGGCAAGAAGGACGACGAGCAGGAAGAGGCGCTCAAGCGTCTGTTCACGCCGGAGTTCCGCAACCGTCTCGATGCGACGATCACGTTCGGCGGCCTGACACCGGCCATCATCGACCGTGTTGTCGAGAAGTTCATCCTGCAGCTGGAAGTCCAGCTGGAAGATCGCAACGTCTCCATCGAAATCACCAAGGCGGCCCGCGACTGGCTGGCCAAGCGCGGCTTCGATCCCGACATGGGTGCGCGGCCACTGGCCCGAACAATCCAGGAGCACGTCAAGAAGCCGATGGCCGAGGAGCTCCTCTTCGGGAAGCTCCAGAAGGGCGGCGTGGTCAAGATCGACGTGGACAAGAAGGACGAGGAAAAGCTCGCCTTCAAATATGTCGCCGAGCCTGCCAAGAAGCGTTCGGCCAAGAAGGACGACGCCGAAGAACCGGCCTGATAGGCCCCGCTTCACGCGTAATGATACAAAGGCCGTCCTCTCTGCAGGGCGGCCTTTTTCATTGGGCTCGCTTTTCTCGTTTTGGCCGGTAAAGTCGCCGCAAAACAGAACATGATCAGGGAGAGATACGAATGGCCGGAACGGTTAAGGGCAGTTGCGATCCGAAATTTGCCGAGCTGAAGGAAGCGTTCGAGCGCAATTTTGCCGAGCGGGGCGAGGTCGGCGCGTCGGTCTGCCTGTCGGTAAATGGCGAGACACTTGTTGACCTCTGGGGCGGCAAGGCCAATCCGGAAACAGGCGATGATTGGCAGGAAGATACGATCTCGATCGTCTTCTCATGCTCCAAGGCTGCGACCTCCGTCTGCGCCCATATCCTGATCGACCGGGGCGAGTTGAACCCGGCGGCTCTTGTTGCGGACTACTGGCCGGAGTTTGCCAAGAACGGCAAAGAGAAGACCACTGTCCAGATGATGCTGAACCATGAGAGCGCGCTGCCGACGCTGCGCGATCCGGTCAAGCCGGGCGGCTACTCGGACTGGGACTATATGATCAAGCGCCTCGAGGACGAGGAAGCCTTCTGGGAGCCGGGCACGCGCAACGGTTATCACATGATCAACTTTGGCTGGACGGTCGGCGAACTCGTCCGTCGTGTCTCAGGCAAGTCGCTCGGCACGTTCTTCCGCGATGAGGTGGCGGCAAAGACAGGTGCGAAATTCTGGCTCGGCCTGCCGGAAGACGCGGATGTGCACATCGCGCCCATCCACACATATGCGCCGCAGCCTGGCGATGTGCCCACCGAGTTCACAATCAAGCTGATGACAGAGCCGGATTCGATCCAGCACAAGTCGTTCATGAACAGCGGCGGATGGGACTTCAACGATCGCAAGAGCCAGGCGGCAGAGATCGGTGGCGGTGGCGGCCTGTCCAATGCGCGCGGCCAGGTGGCCATGTACACGCCGCTTGCCTGCAATGACGGCAGCCTCGTCTCAAAAGACCGGGTCGCCAATATGAGCATGGTGTCGACCGCCACCCAGCGCGATGCGACGCTGCTAATCCCAACACGCTTTGCCTCAGGCTTCATGAAGTCCATGGATAACCGTGCGCTGAACCTCGGCCCGGGCACCAGTGCCATCATGGGCGACAAGGCGTTCGGTCATGTCGGCGCCGGTGGCTCCATCGGCTTTGCTGACCCCGAATGCGGTCTCGCCTTCAGCTATACGATGAACCAGATGGGCGGCGGCCTTCTGCTGAACGATCGCGGGCAGCCGCTCATTGATGCCGCCTATAAGTCACTCGGCTATCGGACGAATGCGCCGGGGGCATGGGTGCGGTGAAGTTCGGGCCGGAAACCTTTGGCGAACTCAACGCGGAGGATTATGACGCCCTCCACGATCCCGGTACGACAGAGGAATCTGTCGCGCTGATCAGCGCGATTGCCGCGGGTGGCCGCGTGCTGGAACTGGCCATCGGTACGGGCCGTGTGGCCCTGCCGCTGGCCGCGCAGGGGCTGGAGGTGCACGGCATTGAAGGCTCGCCTGAGATGGTGGCCAAGCTGCGTGAGAAGCCGGGCGGCGATACCATCCCGGTCATGATCGGCGACTTTGCGGATGTCGCCATCGAGGGTGAGTTTGACCATGTGTTCCTGGTCTTCAACACGCTGTTCAATCTCACCACGCAGGAAGCGCAGGTGCGGTGTTTCGCTAATGTGGCCAAGCACCTGAAGCCGGGTGGGACATTCCTCGTCGAGACGTTCGTCCCCGATGCAGAGAAGGCCCGCAGCGGCCAGAATGTGCGCACGATGAAAGTGGGGTTCAGCTCAGTCTGGCTCGAGGCGGCCCTGCACGACCGTGTCGAACAGCGGATTGATTTCCAGCGCATGCGCATCACCAGGGATGGCATCCGCATGGTGCCGCTTGTGATGCGCTATGCATGGCCCGCCGAGATGGACCTGATGGCCCGGCTCGCGGGTCTCAGTCTGAAGCATCGCTGGGGCGGCTGGAAGCGCGAACCTTTCACCGCCGAGAGCGGAATGCATGTCTCGGTCTATGAAAAGCTGAAGGCAGCTGACTGATCATCCCTCGTCATCGGCCTCGCCCATGCCGCGGCGCCGGCTGGCCTGCTCTATGGTTGCACGGGCGCGTTCGACGCCTTCGCTGCGGGCTGGCGGTGCCATGATTTCCGGCGGATCGGTCTCCTGAAGGTAGATCGTCTGGCTCGGGAAGGCGAAACCTGTCCCCGCGCGTTCGATGATCTCCATTACGGCGACCGCGAACTCTTCCTTGATCGCCAGCCATTCGCCCCAGTCCTTGGTATGGGTGAACGTGTAGATCAGGTAGTCGATGGAGCTGGCATTGAAGTTGTCGATGCGCACGAAGAGGGCGGCTTCCGGAGGCTTGGCAAAACGGTCGTCATTCCACAGCCAGGCTTCGATCTCGTCGCGGATGTATTTCAGCTGGTCGACCGTCGTGCGGTATTCGACACCAACCACCCATTTGATGCGGCGGTGGGTCATGCGGGAAAAGTTGGTCACGGGTGCATCCGAGAGGGCGCTGTTGGGCACATAGACCGGGCTTTTGTCAAAGCGTCGCACCAGCGTGGAGCGGAAATTGATCTTCTCGACCGTGCCTTCGACCACGCCGTCGGCATGGATCCATTCACCGGGCACGAAGCGCTTTTCAGAGAGGATCAGCATGCCGGAAATCAGGTTCTTGAACAGGTCCTGCGCGCCGAGGCCAACCGCGATGCCGAACACGCCGAGGCCGGCAATCAGGGGCGCGATGGCAATCCCCCATTGTTCGGCCACAGCGCCAATGCCGAGGATGACGAGGATGATCTGCAGGGCCTTGATCATCCAGTCGACAACGGCAGATGAGAGCGTGTCCCTGAGGCTCGTGAAGGCATATTCAAACGCGTTCACGGCGCGCGACAGGGTCCAGAAAACAGCGAGGGTGACGACAGACTGGATGACGCGATTGACGTAGATCTCGACATCGTCGGCGACATTGACGAGTTTCAGCGAGATATAGACACCGATGATAACCGGCACGATCTTGAGCGGCGTGGAGATTGCCCGCACAAGAACATCATCGAGATTGGTCTTGGTGCCGGCCGCGAGGCGCGTGATCCAGCGCACGAAGGTCCGGGCGAAAAGCCCCCGAATAACCAATGAAAACAGAAGTATGCCGACGATCGTGATGATCTGGCCATAGGTCAGGCCGTAGGCGCCCTCGTCCCAGATTTCATGCAGATAGAGAAAGGCATCTTTGGCCCATTGCGGCGCGTTGGCGTCGAACCAGGCTGTGACCTGTCCGGTTATCTGAGTGGTTTCCATGTCGTTCCCCTGCCATGGACCAAGTGCGGTATACCTGCCGCGTAGCGGGACTTTCAGGCGCTGTGAAGGCGAATATCAGGCCTTTGTGTCGCGCCATTCGCCCACTGCGAGTCCGTTCAGTGTCCATTCCCCGACCTGTACGCGGATGAGACGCAGGGTCGGGTGGCCGACAGCGGCGGTCATGCGGCGGACCTGGCGGTTGCGGCCTTCGGTGATGGTCAGGCTGATCCAGCTGTCAGGCACCGACTTGCGCACGCGGATGGGCGGGTCGCGTGGCCACAGGTTTTCCGGCTCGGCAATGGCCTCGGCCCTGGCCGGGGCTGTCTTGCCGTCCTTCAGGGTGACGCCCGTGCGCAGCGCCCTGAGCGCCGCCTCGTCGGGCACGCCTTCGACCTGAGCCCAATAGGTTTTCGGCTGCTTGAATTTCGGGTCGCTGATGCGGTTTTGCAGTTGGCCATCGTCGGTGAGGACGAGCAGGCCTTCACTGTCCTGGTCGAGCCGGCCGGCGGCATAGACGCCGGGCACGGTGATGAAGTCAGACAGGGTCTTGCGCGGCGAGCCTGCTGTGCCAGCATCAGTGAATTGCGACAACACACCGAAGGGTTTGTTGAAGAGGATCAGCCGGGACATGCGCCTAGCCCTGGACGACCGCGTGGAGTGCCTTCAACTGGGTGAGCAAGGCACGCGCGCCTGACAGCGGCAGGCAGCTCGGCGCGTCGCAGAGGGCGGCGTCCGGGTCCGTGTGGAATTCGAGGAAGACACCATCCGCGCCGGCGGCCACAGCTGACTTCGCAATGATTGCCACGCCGTCACGGCGGCCACCGGTCGACGCGCCGCCCGTGCGGGGGTCTGCGCCCGGCAGCTGAACGGCGTGGGTCGCATCAATCGTTACCGGGCAACCGAGTTTCTTCATTTCGGGAATGCCGAGCATGTCGACCACAAGGTTGTTGTAGCCGAAGGACGACCCGCGCTCGCAGAGAATGACGCCGACATCTGCCGCTTCGCCGATTTTGGTCACGATGTTCTTCGTGTCCCAGGGCGCAATGAACTGGGCCTTCTTCACCTGAACGATGCCGCCGGCCTTGGCCGTGGCGCGGGCCGTGGCGACGACGAGATCTGTCTGGCGGCAGAGGAAGGCCGGGATCTGCACGATATCGGCGACGGCTGCGACCGGCTCTGCCTGTTCTGCCGTGTGCAGGTCTGTGCAGATAGGTACGTCGAGTTCAGCCTTCACCTCTTTCAGGATGCGCAGGCCTTCCTCGATGCCGGGGCCGCGATAGGAATGGATCGACGAGCGGTTGGCCTTGTCAAAGCTCGCCTTGAAGACGTAGGGCAGGCCGAGTTCGATACAGATTGCCTTCAGTTCGGCGCCGACAGTCAGCGCCAGTTCGGGGCTTTCCAGGACGTTTAGGCCAGCAATGATGGCGAGGGGTTTGCCGGTGCCGATGGTCCAACCGGATTTAGCATGCGTCAGCGCCGTCATCGTCATCTCTCCTGAATGTGTCCTTGCACGGGAGATAACCTTGTTTCGGCAGCAACGTAACCCGCGTCCTTCAGGTGTCCAGAATCAAAGAAGCCGCCCTGTCGAGGGGCGGCTTCCGTGAGCCCATGGGGCTAGTCAGGTCCGGGCGGCATTACAGCGGCCCTACCGGGTCTCTAGGTACTGATTGGAGGCTGCTCCAGCCAGACACCATAGGACACAGACCCAACGGCCTCACCTGGTTTCTCACTCGACATGGATCACCTCCTTTCAAACGTGCTGCTTGCACGGACTTTGTCCCAGACCATCCAGAACAGGACGAAGTTAAGCATGATTTGCGCCAATACCAAGTTAAGAAGACGCTTTTTGCGTGAACTTTTTCACTGACAAAGAAAAACGCCCGGACACACGGTCCGGGCGTAAAGCAAGTGCTGAAAATTCAGGCACTTAGCTAGTTTGAGCCGATGACACCAATCGCGAGACCGATGATGGCACCTGTCGCCACTGAGGCGAGAATCGCATCTCCGCGGTCATAATCACGGGCCCAATAGTAACCGCGTGGCGGATCATAGAGGCCGTAACGACCGTAATCGCGGATGTACACGGTCTGCGGATGGGGGTGGTAATAGCCACCAACGGAATAGCGTGGGGCATAGCGTGGTGGCGGCGCATAGTAACGCGGTGGCGCGTAATACACCCGGGCGGGCGCACGGCCATAATAGCGCGGGCCGTTGTAGTGGTGATTGTAATTCTTTCCGCGGTTATCATGACGGTAGTCGCGACGATCATCCCGGCGATGATCACGCCTGTCGTCACGGCGGTCACCCCGGCGACCATCGCGCCGGTCATGACCACGATAATCATTATTGCCCGAATAGTGGCCTCCGCGGTCATCATGGCCACGGCGGCCTTGGTCTGCGCTGGCCATAGGGGCCATCAACAAGCCCACCGTTGCAGTCGCCGCTACAAGACGGGAAATACTCTTGAACAGTTTCATGGCACTCTTGCCTCCTGGGTCGGCAGTCCGGATCAATGCCGGAACAACCGATAAGTTGCCGCACACCTGCGCGACCTTGAAGCAAGAATTAAGCCTTTCGGGCTGAACTGTGCCTGAACACCGTGTTAAGGAACCGCCATGGCTGACTTTGGCGATCTTCGTGTATCTGGCGATTTGACGGTTCCCGCCTGGGAGCTGAGCGAAGCCTTTGTGCGCGCCTCCGGGCCCGGCGGGCAGAACGTCAACAAGGTGTCGTCAGCCGTACAGCTGACATGGGTTGTCGAGGCCTCATCCATTTCGGCCGAAGTGAAAGCGCGATTCGCAAAGCTCTACGCAAGCCGGATGACGAATGACGGCCGGATCATTGTCGAGGCCAGCGAACACCGCAGCCAGCCAATGAACAGGGAGGCTGCCCGCAAGCGTCTGGCACAGATGATTCAGAAGGCTTCCATCCGCCCGAAGCGTCGCATCGCCACAAGGCCCACAGCCGGCAGTGTGCGCCGACGCATCAAGGCCAAGAAGCGTCGGGGCGAGATCAAGTCATTGCGAGGCGATGTAACGCCGGAAGACTAGCTTTCGAGTTCAGCCTTGATGGCGGCATCAAGCTTGGCCATGTCGGCGCCTTCAATATGGGTGTCACCTACAAAGAAGCCGGGCGTTCCGCCAACTTCGAGCTGGCGTCCCAGGTCTTTCATGTCGGCGAGCTGTTTCTGGATTTCCATCGACTTCATGTCGGCGCGCATTTTCTTCGCGTCGATACCGAGCGAGCCGGCAATTGCGTCGATACGCTTGTCGGTGAGGTCGTCATTCGACTTCAGCTCCATGAGCGCGACATGCATCTCGTTATACTTGTCCTGCTTGCCGGCAGCGAGCGCAGCAAGGGCTGCTGTTTCGCTGATGCCACCGAATATCGGGAGTTCCTTGAACACTACCCGGACTTTGCCGTCATAGGCTGCAGGCAGTCCCTGCACCGTCTCGACCGAGCGTTTGCAATAGCCGCAACGATAATCAAAGAATTCGACGACCGTCACTTCTGCATCTGCTGGCCCGATCGAATGATCGCTGGCGAGCCTGTAAAGCTTGTCTTTCTGGCTCGAGATGGCGGCCTGCTGTTCGGCGGCCTTATCGGCGCGTTGCTTTTCGCCGAGTGCGACCAAGGCATCCTCGATCACTTCAGGATTGGCCACGATATACGCGTGAACAATCTCCTCGATGTCGGACTTGCTCATTTGGCTGGTGGGTTTGCCCTGCGCGCAGGCTGGTGTCAGGACAATGGCGGTCATCGCCGCTGCAGTGAACAGTTTGCGGATCATGGGGCTGGCCTTTTCAATCGTCGAACAAGATTTCTTTTTCAGCCGTCATGTATACGGCCAGCATGCCAAGCGTCCATCACTCCTGACAGAAAGTTGATCAGCGCTCGCCCATCGTGACATCCGTCGAGAAATTACCGAAGGGCATATCGCGTCCACTGGTCTGGACCGAAAAACGCGGGCCCCGATTGGCGCGGTCATAGAAGCTGCGATTGTCCGGATTGTTCGGATCGGTGATCAGCAGGATGTCGTCAGCGCGGCGATAGGTCGGCGTGCCGCGTTCGAGCTGGTCGGCTGCGCGATGCGCGAAGGCATTTGCGCGAACGATATCGCCGATTGCGTAAGCGGACTCAGCCGTGGCGAGCTGCGCCTCGGCGCGTCGGCCCTGTTTGTCCAGCGTAATCGCGAGCTGGGAAAATGCGAAGGCATTCTGCGGTTCAGCGATCAGCGCGTCACGCAGGGCGGCTTCAGCGGCTTCCACATCCCCCGGTTCATCGCGGGCATTGAGGGACCGGGCATAGTTGATCAGCAGGAGCGGCTGGCCGGGCTTCAGTTCCAGTGAGCGCTTGTGGGGGGCAACTGATTCTGCCGTGCGTCCGCTCTCAAAAAGGATCTGGCCTTTAAGCTCATGGAAGTAGGGATTGTCGGGTTCGCGCTCGAGGAGGATATCGACCTCTTTCAGGGCGACATCGATGTCGGAGACCTGCAGCGCTGCGATGGAGCGGGCATAGTGGGCCGGTTCGCCGTCATCGGTTGCAGGATATTCGTTACGCACCTTGTTGGCCGTATCAAGGAAGCCGATCAGCTTGGCGCGCATCATGTCGTACTGATATTGCTCGCGCTCGGTCGGCGGTTCATCCATCAGGCCGGATTGCTCGGCCAGCTGACGCACCGCACGGATACGGTCTGAGGCCAGCGGGTGGGAACGGAAATAGGGATAACGGCGGGCGCTGGAGAGGACTTCCTGGTAACGGAACTTGTCGAAGAAGCGAACGATGCCGCCGGTCGATTCATTAAGCTGAGACAGGTATTCCACAGCGGCGGCGTCGGCCATGGATTCCTCGGCGCGTGTGTGCACGAAGAAGTTCAGAGCCGCGAACTGCTGCGAGCTGCCGATCAGGGCTGCACCTGCGCCGCCTTCGCCCGCAGCAATCGCGAGTATGCCAAGGCCGATCGACAAGAGGGCCGGGCGCGAGGCAATTTCGGCGGCGCGCTGGCGGCTGACGCTGTGGCCACAGGCAATGTGGCAGGTTTCGTGCGCGATAACGCCCTTGATCTCGTCAGGCGAGTCCGCCGCGATGATCAGGCCGGTATGGATGTGAATGTTCTGACCGTTCGCAACGAACGCGTTCAGGCTGGAATCATTGATGATGTAAAAGCCGACATCCTGCGGGTTGAGCCCGGCAACGGTAAGGATCGGGTCGGTCCATTCGCGCAGGGTTTCCTCGATTTCGGCATCACGGATGAGGCTCTGCGCCGATGCCGAGACAGCAAAGGCGGCAGCGGCCAGGGCCGTCGCAGCAAGACGCAGGATTTGTCGCGCCATGTCAGGCGTCTCCTCTTGGTGGAACCAGACACTCCAAGCTTAAGCAGCTACGCCAGTATTGGCGAGAGGGCAGGCACATCCATAACAGAAATGTCAGGAATTACCTGAGGGGAAGATGAACGAAAGCTCGGGATCAAGCTGAATGCCGGTTTCGGATCCGGAAGGCAGAGCCAATGCGCGCGGCACGAGCGATGTGACCTGCAGGTCGCCAATGTTCAGGATGAGGCGCGCCATTGGCCCGGTGAGGCGGCTGGAAACAACAGTAGCACGTACAGGAGACGTCGCATCGGGGATGATGCCTTCAGGCCGGATGACGACAATGGCGTCCGGGGCAATTGCCTGTTTCAGGAGGCCTGCGGGCAGGTCGCTACCAGAAATGCGGTTCACAGGCCCCAAGGCTGCAGCAATGTCTGCGCCTTGCGGCTTCAGGTAAACATCTGCGGCCTTTCCCTGCTGGAGGATACGGCCAGATTTCATGATCGCGATGTGATCGGCGCTTTCCAGCGCTTCGGCCGGGTCGTGGGTTACGAGCAGGGCAGGCACGCCCGCGGCACGGATGGCATCAAGCGCTTCCTCCCGCACGGTGCCGCGCAGCGATGGGTCGAGACCGGAGAAAGGTTCATCCATCAGGATGGCAGCCGGGCGCGGTGCGAGGGCCCGGGCGATCGCCACACGCTGTTGTTCACCCCCTGAGAGTTCGTGCGGGTAGGCCCCGCTGCGGGCGCCGAGGCCGAGGCGGGAAAGCCATTGTGCGGCGATGGAGCGGGCTTCGTCTTTCGGCAGGTTGGCGAGACCGAAGCTCACATTCTGCAGCGCCGTCAGATGGGGAAAGAGGGCGAAATCCTGGAAGATAAGCCCGATCCGGCGTTTTTCGGGTGCGCGCGTGTGGCCCGGTTCGGAGAGGATGACATCGCCGAGGCAGACCTTGCCGGTATCGACGGGCTCAAGGCCCGCAAGCAGGCGCAGCAGGGTAGACTTGCCGGCGCCCGACCCGCCGAGCAGGGCCGTAATGGCGCCGGGCTGCAGGTCCAGCGACACGCCTGATACGACGGCAACGCCATCATAGACGCGGCTGACATCGTGCGCCGAAAGGGAGGTTGGGGCGATGGTCATTCAGGGGCTCCGGGGCGCGCGCGGGCGAGGCGCCAGGACAGAAAGATGACCGGCACGAGTCCGGCCAGCGTGATCAGGAGGGCGGGCAAGGCCGCCGCAGCGAGGCGCTCGTCGGTGGCATAGGCGTTGGCCCGTACGGCGAGCGTGTCCCAGTTGAACGGGCGCAGCATGAGTGTCGCGGGGAGTTCCTTGAGGGATTCCACGAAGAGGATCAGCGCGCCGGCTGTCGCGCCGGAGAGTGCGATAGGCAGGTCTACCTCGCGGGCCCGGCGCAGCGGCGAGGCGCCAAGGCTTCCGGCAGCCTGGCTGAGCGAGGCGGGCGCGCGGTCGAGCGCGGCCACCATGGGCTCGGCCCCCGCGGCGGTGAAGCGGCTGGCGTAGACCCATGCCAGCGCAATGAGCGCCGAGGCCCCTGTCAGCGTGAATGGCAGCAGGCCGAGAACGACAAGCGCGCCCATGGCAAGCACGGCGCCGGGGATCGCATAGCCAGACGAAGCCGCCAGCCGGGCAAAACGTGGAAGCGGCCCTGCTGCGCGCTGGGAGAGCGCGATAACGAGGGCCAGCACGAAGGCGAGGGCGGCGCCCGCACCCGCCAGGATCAGCGTATTCATGAGTGCCGGTCCGATCGGGGCGAGCGTTTCGCTTGTCTCGAGGCTGCGCCAGATGAGGCGGGCGACAGGCAGGCCAAAGGCAATCAGGAAGATGGTGCTGCAGAGCATTGTTGCACCAGCACCCGCCAGTGGCGAGAGCGGTGCGCGGGCGACGGCGCGCCAGCGGCGTGAACTCTGCTCACTGCCCCGGCGGCCCCGGCTCCAGCGCTCGAACAGGACGAGGCTCAGCACGAGGCTGAGGAGGACCAGGGCAAGGCGGGCCGCCGTGGCCGGTTCGCCAAAGCTCGTCCACGCCCGCACGATCCCATAGGTGAGCGTCGGCACGCCGAGATACTCAGCGGCGCCATAATCAGCGGCAGCTTCCATCAGCGACAGGGACAGGCCTGCGGCGATGGCCGGTCGTGCGGCGGGCAAGGCCACGCGCCAGAAGCTGCGGGCGGCACTGGCGCCAAGGCTGCGCGCCGCTTCCAGAGAACAGACGGATTGCGAGATGAAGGCGGCCCGCGCTGTCAGGTAGACATAGGGGTAGAGCGTCAACGCCAGCACGAAGGCGAGGCCGGGCAGGGAATGGATGTCAGGAAACCAATAGTCGCGTGCGCGCCATCCGGTGGCTGCGCGAAGCGCGCTTTGAATCGGTCCACCCACCCCCATCAGGTCACCATAAGCATAGGCAAGCACATAGCCGGGGGCGGCGAGGGGGAGGATCAGAAGCCATTCGAAAATTGCGCGGCCCGGAAACCTGTACATGGTCACCAGCCAGGCCGCCGGAACGGCGAAGGCGAGAATGAACAGGGCCGTCAGCGCGAGTGTGCCGATCGTACCGACGAAATAGCCTGTCAGAAGTGTCGTGCGAATATGGTCCCACGCCTCGCCGCCGCCAAAGACCAGCCCGGCGACCAGCGTTGCCGCAACTGGCACCGCAATGACAAGGCCCGCCAGAAAGGCGGGCCCGTCACTTGCGCGAATGGCAAGACTTCGGAAGGGAGCGACACGGGCCAAATGGTTCAGTTCCAGCCAGCCCGGTCGTAGATTTCCTGCGCCTCGGACTGATGAACCCCCAGCTGCTCCAGCGCGAACTCGCTCTGCTTGAACTCAGGCAGCGCTTCGAGGCCCTCCGGCAAAGGCACTCCCGCGATCATGGGAAATTCCTTGGTCTCTTCGGTCAGCATCTTCTGGCCCTCAGGCGTCACCAGCCACTCGATGAAGCGGACGGCGTTGTCCTTGTTGGGGGCGTGGGCTGCGACGGAAGCGGCCGTCACATTGATATGAGTGCCGACGCCATCCTGTTCCGGGAAGGAGAGGGCTGTCTTGGCTGTCTTTGCCTTGTCGGCGTCGGAGCCTGTTGTCATGCGCACCCAGTAATAGTGATTGATAAGAGCGGCTGAGCACTCACCGGCCGCAATGGATTCGATCTGGGTCGTGTCGCCGCCCTGTGGCGGGCGGGCGAAATTGGCGACCACATTGCGCGCCCATTCGGCGGCTTTGTCTGCGCCCCACCGACCGATGAATTCGCCCATCAGCGAGAGATTGTAGATGTTCGAACTGGAGCGCATGCAGATTTCGCCCTGCAGCTTGCCATCGGCGAGATCCTGGTAATGGGCGACATCCTCCGGCTTCAGGCGGGTCGGATCGTAAACGATGATCCGGGCGCGCTTGGCGAGGCCGAACCAGTTTCCGTCGGGCTCGCGGAAGTGGGGCGGAATGGCGGCTTCCAGCGTCTCGGAGCGAATCGGCTGGGTAAACCCGGCGTCCTGGAAACGGAAAAGCGTCCCGGCATCAGAGGCGATGATGATGTCTGCGGGGCTCTGGTCGCCCTCGGCTTTCATCGTTTCGATCAATTCCGGGGCGCCGGACTCGCGGAAACGGACATGAATGCCGGTCTCCGCTTCGAACGCATCGTACATTACCTTGTCGGAATCATAGTGCCTGGCCGAATAGACATTCAACACGCCCGCACCGGGAACCGCAGGGGCAGCAACGGGTTCAGCATTCGTTGCCGCAGGTTCAGCCGGTTTGCCGCAAGCGACCGCAAAGAGAGCGATAGCGGTGAATAGAACGGGAAACTTCATGAGATGGAACGATCCTTGTCTGGCTGTCGCCTATCAAACATAATTGAGAATGGATCGCAACAAGTGAGGGTAGCGACGTTTTGCCCGAATCTTGCACAGCGGCCTGCAAGAAATGGTTTTTTGACCGAAATGACTCTGCGCAGACCGGATTTTTCGGTAAATCAGAGATTAACTCCGGTCAGAATAACAGGGGTGGTGGGACATGAATGACATTGTATTGAACCTGGATCTGGGAACACCAGAGGAACAGGCGCTATGGGAAATAGCCGTCGATTTCTTCGTCGACATGCTGAGTTCCAACGATAACGCTTCGGGTGGGGATGCCCCGGACATGATGGTGCAAACGGCCTTCAAGCCGAACGGGCGCATCAGCAAGAAACTGATCTTTCAGGACAGGACATGGGCAGATGCCTTCATGAACTTCTGGGAAGAGCAGAAAATGCAGGCGGCCGCCGCCTAGGCGTTTCGCTTCGCAGCCAAGTGGCTTAGAGACGCCGGGATGAGCCCGAGCCCCCATTCTGCGCATGTCGCCATCATTGGCGCCGGCATTATTGGCCTCTCATGTGCCTGGGAACTGGCGCAGCGCGGCGCCCGTGTGACGATCTACGATACGCAGCCACCCGGGCGTGGCGCGAGCTGGGCGGCCGCGGGCATGCTGGCCCCCGCCTATGAGGCGGCGGCCGAAGAAGGCGCTCATCCGCGACTGTTCGATTTATGCATGGAAAGTGCGGCCCTATGGCCGGCCTTTGCTGCCTCTGTCAGCCGCGCATCAGGGCGCAATCTCGGGTTTTCGCCTGGCCCTTCACTGGCGCTTGCCTTTGACGGCGCCGAAGCGGCGAGCTTGCACAGGCTTGCGGCTGCTCTGACGCGCCACGGCGTGGAGAGCGACATGCTGCTGCCAGAGGCTGTGTGGGACATCGAGCCGGCTGTTTCGCGGGGCGTGCATGGGGCTTTGCGACTGCCAACAGACGGGCAGGTCGACAATCGCGCGATCGTCGCAGCACTGATCGCGGCCCTTCATGCGCAGGCGTCTGTCCGTTTCGTCGATGGCCCCGCACCACTGGAAGAGCGTAAGGGGCGCCTTTGCGTTGAAGGGCATGACATGATCCTCGCAGCGGCCGGGTGGAACACGGCGGCCATCAAGGTGCGCCAGCATGGCGAGGAATTCAGCCTCGTGAACTGGGACACGGCGCTCGACGAGATCGACTGTTATGGCGGGCAGATGCTGTCGGTCGCGCGTGAACCGGGCCTGCCGTCCATGACGCTTCGCTGCGGGGGCATCTATATTGCCCCCAAACCGGACCGTGTGATCATCGGCGCCACGATGGAGCCCGGCATTGTAACTGATCATGCGGATGCAGACACGATTGCCCAATTGCGCGGTGAGGCGGCGCGGCTTTGCCCTGCGATTGCCGGTGCGACCGAGATGGAGACATGGGCCGGTGTGCGGCCTGGTACGCTCGACCATGCGCCCCTGCTGGGGGCAACGCTGGCGGATGGTCTCTATGTCGCTTCGGGGCATTACAGGAATGGCATCCTGCTCGCGCCCGTAACCGCGCGGATCATGGCGGACATGATGCTGGATGGCACAAGTGGCGCTTTGGCATCGACATTCAGTCCGGCCCGTTTTGCGGCTGCGACCGCCTGACGCCGGGGCCGCGCTGGACGAGACCCCCCGCCGCGCCTAAGTCTCCTGACAAGCAGGAGGATTAGCATGCACCAGATCGCCCCCATGAGCGAAGACCAGATGGCCATCAAGGACGCCGTCGCCAAGACGATTGCCCCCTTCGATGACGAATACTGGGGCAAGACAGACGAGACCGGCAAATGGCCGGAGGAGTTCTGTGATGCCATGGCCAAAGGCGGCTGGCTCGGCATTGCGTTCCCCGAGGAATATGGCGGCGCGGGCCTCGGCCTGACGGAAGCGGCGCTGATGATGCAGACGGTGACGCGCTCTGGCGCGGGCTATTCCGGCGCGTCGGCGATCCACCTCAATATTTTCGGGCCAAAGCCGCTGGAGAAATTCGGCACCGAGGAACAGAAGCAGGAAAACCTGCCGAAGATCATCTCGGGCAAGGAGAAGATGTGCTTTGCCGTGACCGAGCCAAACTCCGGCCTCGACACATCTTCGCTGGAGACAAAGGCGGAGCGCACGAACAATGGCTATGTCATCAATGGCCGGAAGATCTGGACCACGGGCGCGCAGCGCGCCGACAAGATCCTGATCATTGCGCGCACCACGCCGAAGGACCAGTGCGCCAAGCCGCACCTTGGCCTGTCGCTGTTCTATACTGACCTTGACCGGGGCAAGATCGAGGCAAACCCGATCCCGAAAATGGGTCGCAAGGCGGTCGAGTGCAACACGCTCTTCATTGACGGGCTGGAAGTGCCCAAAGAGCACCTCATCGGTGAGGAAGGCGCGGGTTTCAAATACCTGCTGCAGGGCCTGAACCCTGAACGCGTCCTGTTCGCGGTCGAGAGCGTCGGGCTTGGCTTTGCCGCGCTGGAGCGCGCCGCGCGCTACGCGCAGGAGCGGGTCGTGTTCGGTCGTCCGATTGGCCAGAACCAGGGCATCCAGCATCCGCTGGCACGCAGCTGGGCCGAGCTGTCGGCAGCGGAGCTTATGGCTTACAAGGCCGCTTCGCTCTACGACGCAGGCGAGGATTGCGGCGCAGAAGCTAATGCCGCTAAATATCTCGGCACCGAAGCGGGCTTCACGGCGTGCGAAACGGCGGTCCTGACACATGGCGGCATGGGCTATGCCAAGGAATATCATGTCGAGCGCATGATGCGCGAAGCCATGCTCGCCCGCATCGCCCCCGTCAGCCGCGAAATGATCCTGAACTTCATCGCCGAACGCGTGCTGGGCCTGCCGAAGAGTTACTAGCGGGTCTAACGGTTACAGCTCATCCGCGTCCTTCATGTGCTGGAAGAATTCTTCCTTGCTGTTGGTGCGCGGATAGGGCGTGAGCGGAACGGGCACATCGAGAAAGGCGCATAGCGGGCCCCACCCGTCCTTGGCGGAGTGAACGAGCAGGCGCTCCGGTGGTAGGGTGGCTTTAACGTTCGCTTCGTGCGCGTGGAAGGTGGCGATAAGGTCGTCCTTTTCCCTGGCGTCGCCGAAGCTGCGCTCCAGCACCCTGGTCACCATTGTGAACCATTCGACTGCTTGGGGTGGCCATGTATCGGGTGCCCAGACCGTGGCGAGGATGGTCTCGGAGATGCTGGCATACCAACTCTCGGCTGAGCGTGACGAGAGGATGATTTTGGCCCCCGGATAGGCGTTGGCGAGCTCCTTCCAGAAGGCGGCGCTTGGCCAGTCCACAGCGGATTTGTAGCCGTCATAGATCGCCGCATAATCGGGATGGCCGGCGAGCGCGGCATTCCACAGCGGGACTTGCGCTTCGCCATTATGGATGACTTCGATCATGTGATGGCAGGGGCCAAGGCCCAGTTCCTCAAGCGCCAGCTTGAGCGACATTGTGCCGGTGCGGCCGAATCCCGCGCTGATAACAGATAGTGTCATTTGTCCCTCCCACGCCCGGTTGTCCGGAGCTTATTCAGGAATTTAGCACGGTTGCTGATTATTCTGTAGCGGGAGCTTCGCCTTCCTTCCGAGATGGGGCACGAACGTGTTCTCCCGGCAGGTTTACCGTTTGGCTTCCTCAAGCCTGCAATTCGGACTAGGCTCTTGAAAAGCCTTGGGAGGGCGCCTCTATGCTGTATCTGATACTCGGTCTGGTGATCTTTTTCGGACCACACCTGTTCACCACGTTCAGGTCGCGTGAGCCTGGCAAGGATATCAAGGTCAAGCTGGGCTATCCGACCTATATGGGGATTTACAGCCTTGTTTCCATTATTGGATTTGTGCTGATTTGCTACGGTTATGCTGCCGCGCGCGGGGCAGGCATCCTGTATACGCCGCCGAGCTGGGGCCGGCATGTAAACATGCTGCTGATGCTGCCGGCGCTGATCCTGCTGGTGGCCTCGCAACTGCCGACCGGTGCAATCAAGAAAGCGACCAAGCACCCGATGCTGGTTGCCGTGAAGCTCTGGGCCTTTGGGCATCTGCTGTCCAATGGCGAGCTGAATTCGGTCATCCTGTTCGGTGTATTCCTCGCCTATGCGGTGATCGACCGGATCGCCGTCAAAAAGCGCGGCGACCTGGGGCCCGCCAAGGATGCGCCATCTTCCGTGATGGCGGATGTTGGGTCTGTGCTCATTGGGGCGCTTGTCTATGTGGCATTCGTTCTTTGGCTGCACCAGATGCTGATCGGCGTGCCGATTGTTGCATAGTCCCGGCTAAAGCAGGCCCGCTGTGGCGGATATGGTTCAGTAGTCGCGTAAGGCTCAGCAGGAGTGTGGCCCATGAATTATGATTTCAACTACGCCGTTGCGGTGTTTCTCGACAATGTGATGAACCGCTATGCGGCCTTTGAGGGGCGGACCAGTCGCCGGGAGTTCTGGCACTATGTGTCGATCGCCTTCATGATCTCGCTGGCGCTCAATATCCTGTCCGCGATCCCGTATCTCGGCGCGATTTTCAGTCTGCTAAGCCTGCTCATCAGCCTCGCCTTGCTCTTGCCGGGCATCGGCATTGCCATCCGGCGGATGCACGATATCGACCTGAGCGGCCTCATGGTGCTGATCCCGATCTACAATATTTACCTCGCCTGCCAGCCCGGAACCTCCCGGACCAACCGGTTCGGGCCGCAACCCGCTAGGGGCTGAACAGGAACCCTGCCGATTGACTTGTCTTGCCCGCGGGGCGCGGTCAGGCTAAGTCGCGGCCCATGTCGAAACAAACGCAAACCCGCCGCAAGACCGTCAAGGATATCGCTGCCGCCAAGGGCAACACGCCCCTTGTCTGCCTCACGGCCTATGACGCGCCCATGGCGGCCCTGCTGGACCCGCATGCCGATCTTCTTCTGGTGGGCGACAGCGTGGGCATGGTTGTCCATGGCCTCCCCTCCACCGTCGGTGTGACAATGGAGATGATGATCCTGCACGGCCAGGCTGTCATGCGGGGGGCAAGTCAGGCCCTGGTCGTGGTTGATATGCCGTTCGGGTCGTATGAGACCAATAATGACGATGCCTTCCTGAATGCAGCGCGCATCATGAAGGAAACCGGCTGCCAGGCGATCAAGATCGAGAGCGGCACATATGCTGCTGGCCAGATTGCGCACCTTGTGGAGCGCGGCGTACCCGTGATGGGCCATATCGGCTTGCGCCCGCAGGCGGTCAACGTGGATGGCGGTTTCCGTGCCAAGGGACGCACGACGGCCGAACGCGACAGGGTGATTGCCGAAGCCCGCGCCACGGCTGATGCCGGCGCCTTCGCCATCGTTATCGAGGGGGTCGCTGAAGACCTCGCCGCCGAGATTACGGCCGAGGTCAGCTGCCCAACCGTCGGTATCGGCGCATCGGCGGCCTGTGACGGACAGGTGCTGGTAACGCATGACATGCTGGGCCTGTTTGACTGGACGCCAAAATTCGTGCGTCGCTATGCCGATCTCAGCAAGACCATTAGCGAAGCGGCGGCGGCCTATGCCGATGATGTGCGCACGCGCCGCTTTCCCGGAGAAGCCGAAACCTATGCCCTGCGAAAACCTGACACCCAACAGCGCTGACACGTTGCAGCCTGTCCACAGCGCGTCTAGGTTCCTGATCGAGTCACCAAACCCACCGGAGCGACTGAATTGAGCGATATTTTCGGAGAAGTCGACGAGAGCCTTAGGCAGGACAAGCTGGAAGGCTGGTGGAACCGCTACCAGTATTTTGTGTATGGCGCCTTTGGGCTCGTGCTGCTGGCGGTGGCCGTGAATGAGTTTGTGCTCATCCCGCGCGCCGAAGCGGCCCGTGCAGCGCGCGCACTGGAGATGGAAAACGGCCTGTCCGAGTTGCATAACGGCTCCTACGCCGCCGCCCAGACAGCCTTCTCGGAACTGGCCAATGGGGGCAGCAAGCTGTCGCCGCTCGCAGCGAACTATCTGGCCCAGACCCTCTATGAAGGCGGCGGCGATGCAAAAGGCGCAGCCGACGCATTGGCTGCGATTGGCTCGGTCGAGGGTGGCCCCTACGAGCGCATTGCCCTGCTGAAGAAGGCTTATTTCCTTGCTGATGACCAGTCGATGGTCGAGCTTGAAGCGACACTGGGCAGCCTCGTTGACGATGAAGGCCCGCTGGGCGCACTCGCCCGCGAGCTGGTTGCCGCCAAGGCCTTCGCAACAGGCGACAATGCCCGCGCCCGGACAGAATTTAACAGGTTGCGCTATGACGCAGCCGCTCCAGCGGGCGTCGTGCGCCGTGCCGAACTCGCGCTGGCAGCGATTCCTGCCCCCGAGACGGCAGATGCGGCCATCGAAGCGGCCCCTGAAGCAACCGATACAGAGACCGAAGCGCCGGCTTCCGTGCCCGCCCCTGCAGAGTCTGAGGAGACTGGCCAATGAACCCATCGCGTAATCTTGCCGCCGTCGTTGCCCTTGGCGCTGCGCTGTCGCTCGCCTCGTGCAGCAGCTTGCCGAGCTTTGGCAACAACAAGGCCAAGGAAAAGACGGCAGAAGACAAGGCCGGACGGATCACGATGGTACTGGCGGATGAGGCCGTAAAGCCGAACCCGGAACTGGCTGACGTCGCGATCGAACTGCCTGAGCCGCAGGTCATCACAGCCTGGACCGAGGCGGGCGCCAATGCCACGAAAGTGGTCGGGCATGTTGCCGCCGGTTCGCAGCTGAAAATTGCGTGGAGAGCCGATGTCGGCGCCAAGTCCGACAAGAAATCGGCTATCACGACGCCGCCGGTGACCAATGAGACCACAGTGTTCACAATGGACGCAAACCAGACCGTGGTTGCTAGCAACCTCTCCAACGGCAAGTCTGTCTGGAAGAAAAAGCTGAAAGGCCTCACCAAGCGCGACAAGCAGGCGCTCGGCGGCGGCCTCGCCGTGACGGGCGATACATTGATCGTGGCAAGCGGCTTCGGCTTCGTCTCGGCGCTGGACGCCGCGACGGGCGCCGAAAAATGGAAGCGCGAAATGGGCGCACCGATGACGGGCGCCCCGACCATCAAGGATGGCCGTATCTTTGTTGCCTCCAACAATAACGAGATATTTGCCTTGTCGCTGGACAATGGCGAGACCGAATGGAGCGATCAGGCCATTTCGGAATCTGCCCGTGTGCTCGGCAGTTCCAGCCCGGCTGCGGTCGAGGAATTCATCATCGCGCCCTATTCTTCGGGCGAGATCATTGCCTATCTTGCCTCCAACGGTCGCCGGCTCTGGACGGATGCGATCTCGCAGGCCGGCCGGTTCACACCGATTTCCGAGATCAACGATATCGGCTCGCGTCCCATCCTGTCAGGCGGGATGGTTTTTGCCTCCAGCCAGTCGGGCGTAACGGTTGCGATTGACGGGCGTAGCGGCACGCGGATCTGGTCCATCCCGACCGGATCGACACAGGCCCCTGCGCTGGCTGGCGATTTCATGTTCATCATGGGTGTTGACGATACACTCTCGGCAATCAACCCGGCCAATGGCGAAGTCTATTGGGTGACCCCGCTGCGCAAGTTCAAGAAAGAGAAGAAGAAGAAGGGCCGCGTTAGCTATGCCGGACCAATTCTGGCCTCTGGAAAGGTGATCATCGTGTCGTCGCTGGGAGAACTGCTTGCCTTTTCACCCCAAACCGGGCAGCAGACCGACTCTGTCAAGCTCGGGTCGACCGCTTATCTCGAACCGATCGCCGTACAGGACAAATTGCTTATCCTCACCGATGAGGCCAAGCTGATCGCCATCCAATAGGGCGCACGGCCCCCAAAGCCCGCCCGCAACTTAGTGAACGGGCAGGCTTATGCCGCTGAAACTCGCCATTCTCGGGCGTCCAAATGTCGGAAAATCGACGCTGTTCAACCGGCTTGCCGGCAAGAAAATCGCGCTGGTCGATGACCAGCCGGGCGTTACGCGTGACCGGAAACAGGCCGAAGGGCGCCTTGCGTCCCTGCCGCTGATCCTTGTCGACACGGCCGGCTATGAAAACGTCCATGATGACAGCCTGCAGTCGCGCATGCGCCAGCAGACCGAAGCAGCGATTGCCGAAGCCGAAGTCGCGCTCTTCCTGATTGATGCGCGGGTTGGCGTGACGATCGAGGACCAGAGCTTTGCCGCGCTGCTGCGCAAGGCCAATATTCCGGTCGTCCTGGCGGCAAACAAAGCCGAGGGCAAAGCGGGCCGCGATGGCCTGAACGAGGCCTGGGAGCTGGGCTTTGGCGAGCCAGTGGGCCTGTCGGCCGAGCATGGCGAGGGCATGGCTGACCTTTATGAGGCGATCCGGCAGGCGATCGGCGAGGAAGCCTTCGAGCGCGCGCTGGAAGAGGCCGAGCCGGACTACACCCGGTTTGGCGGCGAAGACATTCTTGAGAAACTCGCACATATCGACATTGATGACTTTTCCCTCACGGACGACGATCTCGTCGCGGCGATTGAAGAAGCCGATGTGGATGTCGAACCGGAACCCGAACGCCCTGACAAACCGATCAAGCTGGCCATTGTCGGCCGTCCGAACGCCGGCAAGTCGACCCTGATCAACCAGCTGCTGCAATCGGACCGTCTCCTGACGGGCCCGGAAGCAGGCATTACGCGCGATTCCATCTCCATCGACTGGGAATGGGAAGGTCGCCGCATCCGCCTCGTCGATACGGCAGGCCTGCGCCGCAAGGCGCGCGTGCAGGAAAAGCTGGAACGCATGTCGACCGGTGAGACGATCCGTTCGCTGAAATATGCCGACATTGTTGCGCTGGTCATGGACGCCGACGAAGCCATGGAGAAGCAGGACCTGCAGATTGCCGACCTCGCCTTGCGCGAAGGCCGGGGTATCGTGCTCGTCATCTCCAAATGGGACAAGGTGAAAGACCCGGACGCGGCCGCGAAACATATCCGCGACCTCTCCAACCGCCTGATGCCGAACGCAGGCGGGGCGCCGATCGTTTTCCTGTCGGGCCTGACCGGACGAAATATCGAAAAGCTGATGCCGGCCGTCGTGAGCGTCTATGCCAACTGGACAGCGCGGGTGAAGACCGGCGACCTGAACCGCTGGCTCCGCCATACGGTCGAGCGCCATCCGCCGCCATCGGTGCACGGCAAGCGTATCAAACCGCGCTACATGGCGCAGATGAAGGCGCGGCCACCTACGTTCGTGTTGATCGCCTCGCGCGGTGAGCAGATGCCTGACCAGTACAAGCGCTACCTTGTGAATGGTGTGCGTGATGCGTTCGACATGAACGGTGTGCCGATCCGCCTCTTCGTGCGTCAGGGCAAGAACCCCTATGCCGACAAGGCGGCCGCCCAGACGCCTGCGAACCGCTACAAGGCGAAGCCGAAGCAAAAGTATTAGGGCTGTCGGCGGGCGCTAGGCATCGCGGACGAAATTACAAGACTTGGACGGGGGCGCTTCCTGCGTGTAGGCATGTGCAGTAATTGCACATGAAAAACACATCAGGGAGAAACACATGGCGTCCAATGTTCCGTCAAAAGGCCTTCAACTTCGCTCACACGTAAAGTCCGGCGGGGAGCTTGAGCTCTCGCTGGTGGAAGTGGACATTCCGGCGCCCGGCCCGGACGATGTGATCGTGCGTGTCGAAGCGACACCGATCAATCCGTCTGACCTTGGCCTTCTCCTCGGCGCTGCCGACATGAGCAGCGCAAAAGCCTCCGGCACCGCAGACCGCCCTGTTGTCACAGCCAAAGTGCCTGCCGCGGGCATGCGCGCCATGGCGCCGCGTGTGGATGAGTCCATGCCTGTTGGGAATGAAGGCGCCGGCACGGTTGTCGCGGCTGGTTCGTCCCCCGCTGCGCAGGCCCTGCTCGGCAAGACGGTCGCCGGCCTCGGTGGCGAGATGTATTCCCAGTACCGCACGCTCAACGTGGCGCAGTGCATGGAACTGCCGGAAGGCGCGACCGCGCGTGATGGCGCTTCGTGCTTCGTCAACCCGCTGACATCGCTCGCCATGACGGAAGTCATGCGCATGGAAGGCCACAAGGCGCTGCTGCACACGGCGGCTGCCTCCAACCTCGGCCAGATGCTGAACAAGATCTGTATCGCTGATGGCATCGATCTGGTGAACGTGGTCCGCTCCGACGCGCAGGAGAAAATCCTCCGCGATATCGGCGCGAAACATGTCGTCAATTCCACCTCGCTCGGCTTCATGAACGACCTGATCCAGGCGCTGGCCACGACAGGCGCAACGCTCGGCTTCGACGCCATCGGTGGCGGCGGCCTTGCGGGTCAGATCCTCGTCGCGATGGAAGCGGCGGCGAACATGAATGCCAAGGAATACAGCCGCTACGGTTCGGCGACGCACAAGCAGGTCTATATCTATGGCCGCCTGGACATGAGCCCGACGACACTGCCACCGGGCGTTGGCATGGCATGGGGCGTGGGCGGATTCCTGCTGACGCCGTTCCTGCAGAAAGTGGGCGCCGAAGGCCGCGCCAAGCTGCGCGCCCGCGTGGGCAAGGAATTGAAGACCACGTTCGCCAGCCACTACACGTCGGAAATCTCGCTGGCCGAGGCGCTGCAACTGCCCGTGATCGAAGCCTATAACCGCCGCGCAACCGGCGAGAAATATCTCATCAATCCGAGCAAGTAGACGCCCGGAACCTTGAGCGAAGACGGATGGCAGGCGAGGCGCACAGTATGGCAAAGCTCCACGTATTGATCGCGATGACTGCCCTACTGGCGGCCTGTTCCAAAGCGCCCCCGGCACAAGACGTGTCGGAGGCGCCGGTCGCCTGGCGTCCGTTCACCGATGATAGTCCGTGGAACACACCCATCCCCACCGATGCTGTGGCGGACGCGGAGTCGACTGAACTGATCAAGGGCCTCGCCGAGGCGGGGAGCCTTTTTATCAATATCGATCAATGGTCTATACCGGTTTATTATATCGAGATGTCCAAGACGCCGACACAGGCCGTTTATGATTATTATCCGGGTGAATACGGTCGCGGTTTCGACATGCCGCGCGCGATTCCGATCCCGGATGATATGGCCACACAGACGCCAAGCGCGGGCTATATTGCGATTGTCGACAAGACCAGCGCCCTCGAATGGGATCTCAATCAGGCGAGCAAGAGTGATGACGGCAAGTGGATGACAGGCTTTGGTGTCGTCTCCAGCTTGCGTGGCAAGGGCGTTTATCCGCCCTGGAATGAAGCGGAAACGCCGAATGAAGCGGCCAGCGCCCTGCCATCCGGTTTTCCCTTGGTTGCCGGGCTAATCCGTGTCGAGGAGATCAAGACCGGCCGTATTCCGCATGCGCTTATGATCGCGAGCCCGAACATCCGCTCTGACGTCTTCGTTCGACCAGCCAGCACGGCACGGTTGCAGCGCAGTGGCTTTGCCCCCGGCACGACAGGTCTTCCGCTCGGCGCGCGCCTCCAGCTTGACCCGGCCTTTAATATCGAAAAGTCAGACCTTTCGCCGACGGGTAAGATCATTGCACGTGCCCTGCAGACCTATGGTGCTTTTGTCGGGGACCAGGCCGGAGCCAATGTCCTGTTTGCCGAAGCCGGCCCTGAGCAGTTGGCCGAGTGGCCGGGCCTGCTAACATCGGATGAGCTGGCAGCGGTTTTCTCGCCAGAGATGATGGCGAAGCATTTCCGTGTCATTGATACGGGAGAGGCCCTGCCAGCAGAGCCTGTGGCAGTGCAGCCCTAGCTCGGCAGCGACGTGTCGTAAGGGCTGTCGAGCGAGAAGACCGGAATGGTCGCGACAATCTCGAAGCCGCTTTCATCCTGCAGGTCATACGTACCGCTCATCATGCCGGACGGAGCAGCAAGCGGCGCGCCGGACGTGTAGCTGAAGCGTTCACCGGGCTGCAGCGTCGGCGTCTGGCCGATCACGCCTTCACCATCAACAGCCTGCATGCGGCCTTGTGCATCGACGATCTGCCAATGACGACGAACGATGGTCCAGGCCTGGTCGCTCTCGTTCTCCACATCGACCGTATAGGACCACATGAAACGGCCGCGCGAGGGCTCCGACTCGTCATGCATGAACTTTGGGCGAACGCGAATGCGCACGCCTTGCGTGATGTGTTCATAGAGCGGGGGAGCGTGTCGCCTGGCCATTGGGTGAAATTGATCTGAATTCCTTCACACACTGTTAAGAGCGTTAACGAGATCCGCTTCAAGATCATCGGGATCTTCAAGGCCGACGGAGAAGCGGATCCAGCTGCGGTCGAGTCCCATGGCGGCCTGCTCCGCGTCGGTCAGCGCGCGGTGTGTCGTGCTGGACGGGTGGCAGGCGAGGGACTTGGTGTCGCCGAGATTGTTGCAGATGTCGACAAGCTCCAATGAATTCAGGAACTTGAATGCTGCTTCCTGGCCGCCCTTGACGGACAGCGCGATCATCGTGCCGCCGCTCGTCATCTGACGCTTGTGGACTTCATAGTGCGGATGGTCCTTGCGGTGGGGGTAGCGCACAGCGGCGACATTGGGGTGCGCGGCAATAACGTCAGCGATACGTGCGGCGCTGGCGCTTTGTGCATCGACGCGCAATTTCAGCGTTTCGAGTCCCTTGAGCACGACCCATGCGTTGAACGGCGCCGCAGCGGGACCGACATGGCGCAGGTACGGATCGTACACTTCTTCCATATATTGAGAGTTGGTCAGGATGGCGCCGAGCATGACGCGGCCCTGGCCATCCATATGCTTGGTGCCAGAATAGACGACGACATCGGCGCCAAGTTCCAGAGGCTTCTGGAGGATGGGCGTGGCGAACACATTGTCCACGACAAGAAGGGCGCCGGCTTTCTTACAAAGCGTCGACACGGCTTCGATGTCGACACCGTCGAGCAGCGGGTTGGCTGGGCTTTCGATCAGGACAAGCTGACAGCCCTTGGCGATTTCGCGTTCCCAGGCATCAAGGTCAGCGCCGTCCACGAATACCGTCTCAATGCCATATTTCGGCATAAGGTTGGCGATGATCCAACGGCACGAGCCAAACAGCGCGGTCGCGGCGACAACGCGGTCGCCAGACTTGAGCGGTGCGAGAATCGCCGAGGAAATGGCGCCCATGCCGCTGGCGGTGACGCGGCAGGTTTCCGCGTTTTCGATCAGGGCGATGCGCTGTTGCAGCATTTCGCAGGTCGGGCTGCCATAGCGGGAATAGACGAATCCCGGCTCTTCGCCCTTCATGCGGGCCATGGCTTGTTCGGCGCTGTCATAGGAATAGCCGGACGTCAGGTAGAGCGCCTCGGAGATCTCGCCATGCTCTGACCGCATCAGGCCGCCGCGCACAGCTTTGGTTGCTGCTTTCCAGCTGGCCTTGCCTGATGAGTCTGACCCGTTTGCCATGGTGGTATAGTCCTTGTCTTTCCTGTACCGGGTCTTATGCCTGAGAGCACAAGGGGTGCAAGTGATGGTGCAGGAAACGGGCGTTTTGCCCGACCACGAAATCGAGGCGCTGGTCGTTGAAGGTGCGATCCGCAGCGACCTGGCGCTGGAGGCGGGGCAGGTGCAGCCTGCGAGCCTCGACCTGCGCCTTGCGCAGGATGCCTACCGCCTGCGCGCGAGCTTCCTGCCGGGCAAGGACCGCACTGTCGCAGAGATGCTGCAGGAGCCGGGTGTGCACATGCACCGCATCGACCTGACAGACAAAGGCGCCGTTCTGGAGACAGGCTGCGTCTATCTCGTTCCCTTGCAGGAGCATCTTCGCCTGCCCCCCGGCATTTCGGCGCGGGCCAATCCGAAAAGCTCGACAGGTCGGATCGACGTGTTCACGCGTCTGGTGACGAACCGGGGCCGGGCGTTCGACGACGTGCCCATGGGCTATTCTGGCCCGCTTTACCTTGAAGTGAGCCCGCGCACTTTCCCGATCATGGTAAGGCCCGGCGACCGGCTGGCGCAGGTGCGGTTCAAGCGGAAGCGGCCTGATGCGCTGAAGGAACGGGTCGTCTCGATTGATCTGGAGCCGCCTGAAGGGCAACCGGCAGGTTACCGCGCCAAGCAGCATTCCGGCGTTGTCGACCTGCGGGGCATTGGTGCGCATGAGGCGGGCCAGTTCTGGGAGCCTGTCTACCCGCGCCATGGCCGCATCGTGCTGAACCCGGAAGACTTCTACATTCTCGTCAGCCGTGAGACCGTGAAAGTGGCCGCCATGGAAGCGGCCGAGATGGCGCCGATCGCGCCGGAACTGGGCGAGTTCCGGGCCCATTATGCGGGCTTTTTCGATCCGGGGTTTGGGGTGAACAAGGGCGGTAGCCGGGCGGTGTTGGAAGTGCGCTCGCGCGACGTGCCCTTCATCCTTGAGCACGGCCAGCCGGTCGCCAAGCTGATCTATGAGCCGATGGCCACGAAGCCGTCAGGGCTTTATGGCGGCAAGGGATCAAACTATCAGGGCCAGGGCCTGAAACTGTCGAAGCATTTCGCGCTCTAGGCGTCGCCCCATAGCCGCATCAGGTTGGCGATGGATTTCGACAGGGTCAGGTATTCGGGCGAGCGCACGTCGTGCGTCTGACCGAGCGCGGCACGCAGGTTCTCAAGGTCGAACAGGATTTCCCGCGCCGCGGTATCGCGGATGCTGCTCTCGATCCAGCCGACGCAAACGATGCGCTGGCCGGATGTGACGGGGCGCACCTGGTGCAGGCTGGTTGAGGGGTAGAGGACGAGGTCCCCGGCTGCAGCCTTGGCATGGTGCGTGATGCCCGCATGATTGATCTCCAGCTCGCCGCCTTCGTAGCTGTCTGGCTCCGACAGGAATAGCGTGAAGGCGAGATCTGTGCGCAGGCGCGCTTCGCCCGTGCCCATGAACGGATTGTCGACATGCAGGCCATAGGTGCCGCCATCCTCGGTGCGGCTGACGAGTAGCGACGAGAAGCGCCGGGGCTGGGCGGCGGCGGCAAGCACAGGATGGGCGCGGATCGCTTCGCCCAGCATGTCGCGCAGTTTGGCGCCGGTTCGGGAGGTGAGATCCGCCTGCTCATTGTGCTTCACAGTGCGGGCAACTGGGCCAGCCGTTGCTGCGCCGTCCACCCAGCGCAGCGTGGCGGCGAGTTCAGTGGCTGTCGCCAGCTGGCCTGCGTCAAGAACGCCTGAAAGGGTGAGAAACATGCTGTTCCTACTTGCGAATGAGTTTCATTTCTGTAAGGCGTGTAGCCCATTACTAGGACACGCGTAAGGGTCACAAATGCCACACATCTATCACAGCTGGTCACGTCTTGGACTTGGCGCCCTGATGGGCACGACGGCGCTTGCGGGTTGCGGCCAGTCTACATCTACGCCAGCGCCTGCCGCTGAACCGGCGGCTATAGAAGCACCAGCCGTGACCGCCGAAGCACTTGCAGCCGAGGCCGGACCAGTTGGCTCGGTCGGTGGCGAAGGCGAAGGCGGCGTTGCGATCGAGCAGGCCGCCACGGATCCGGTCGTGTTCAATATCGCGCTGGCCGTGACCGAAGCGCACATACTGGCTGCACGTGACGCGTTTGCGGCGGGTGAAGTCGATGCCGCGGCAGAGATGTTCGCCCACCCGGTTAGCGAAGTCCTGTTCGACATGGAGCCTGTGCTTCAAGCGCGCGGTGTGACGCTCTTTGACGAGCTGCTGACCGACGCCTCAATCGCGGCCGCATCCGGCGAAACGCCTGACCAGATTTCTGCGCGCACCGATGGCATTATTGCCGCCCTGCGCGCAGCGGCCCTAAAGGCCCCGGATAATGGCACGGCGGCTGTCGACGTGACGGCGCACGTTATCGACGACATGATCGAACGGGCCGTTGCGATGTATCGCGGCGCTTCGGCGAGCGGCGTGTATGAGCCGTACCTTGACGGTTATGGCTTCCACAAAGTGGCCGAGACGAATTTCGCAGCGGCGCGCGAGGCGATCATGGCAAGCAATCCAGAGGCGGCAGCAGCCATGGCGAATGCGATTGCTGCCCTGGCTGTGGCCTATCCGGACGCGGCCCCGCAGGACGTGCTCCCGGCCGATATTTCGCAGCTGACTGTGCTGGCCTCTGACGTGACCCTGTCGGTCAACTAGCGGGCATCAAGGATGTGGGATCGGGATACCGTGACGGTCTGACAGGGCACCCAGGATGGCATCCTTGTCGTCAATGAAGGCGACTTTGCCGTAATGTTTTATGTCCGGGGCGTCTGGCATCCCACACGCAAGAATCAGCACAGGGCATGACTGGTTATCCGGGCCAAGCAAGCTGCGGAGTTCGGTGCGTGGGCGGGGCCACGCGATACGGTGCACATCGACACGCGCAGCGAGTTCGGGGAACGAAGCCAGTAAGCCCTCCATCAGCGCGCAGTGCCAGCAATAAAAAACGTCACCGGGATAGACGGGGTCTGAAAAGCCCGGTTGCAGCAGGAACAACTGATCTTTCCTACTCATCGAGATTAAGCCTCATTTCCACGATGTGCTGGGCGAACCCGGCTTTCTCATAGGCGCTGATCGCGGGCGTGTTGCCGGAATAGACGGTAAGGCGCACTTCCGGCAGGCCATTGGCTCTGGCCCATTCAAAGAAGTGGGCCATCAGCCGCTTGTTCAGCCCTTGGCCGCGATTGTCCGGGCGGACATACATGAAGCCGAGATAGGCGTGGTGCGTGTCCTGCACATAGGACTTGGAATGCTTCTTGTAGGCATAGCCAGAGGCGACAAGCTGGCCGTCAATCTCGATCACAGCAACTTCTGCGTCCTCTGAATCAATCAGTTCGCCGATGTCATAATAGCTGACGGGATCAGGCTTCAGGGTGTGATCATAGGGACGCTCGGCGGCGATGATGCCCTGCTCGAAGGCTTTCAGCGTCTCGAGCTCGTCGCGCGTGGCTGACCTGACTTTCACAGTAAACCTCCCTTATGAGCGGGCGGCGACCAGTTGCCGATAGGCGATGCGCTGGCCGGTGCGGGTCTCATCCGGTGAAACGAGTTTCACAAGTTCGGCGGCCACTTCATCAGGCGAGGGCAGGGTCATCGGGTCTTCACCTGGCTTGGCCTTGGCGCGCATCTCGGTGCGTGTGCCGCCTGGATCGAAGATGTTGACGCGCAGGCCCATGTTCTCGGTCTCGTCTGCCCAGCCCATGACCATGGCTTCAAGGCCTGCCTTGGATGCCTGATAAGGTCCCCAAAATGCCTTCGGCTCGGCGGCGACACTGGACGTGACGAATACGGCGCGCGGCGCCTCCGACTTGCGCAGCGACGGTGACAGAACCGAGATGAGACGCCAATTGGCGGTGAGGTTGACCTCAATCGTCTCTTCAAAGCTGCGCGGGCCAGCCGATTCCAGCGGGCCGAGCGTGCCGAGTATGCCGGCATTGGCGACAAAACCGTCGAGGCGGCCAAACCTGTCGGCGATCACCTTGCCGAGCGTGTCGATGCCCTTGGCGTCTTTCAGGTCCATCGGCACGAGAATGGCCTCGCTGCCCATGGCCCGTATTTCATCATCCAGCTTTTCAAGCGCCGCCTTCGAGCGGGCGATAGCAATGACGAGATCACCCTGACGGGCAAGGTGGAGCGCAGCGGCACGGCCAATGCCGCGTGAAGCGCCAGTGACAAGGACAAGTCTGGGTTGGTCAGTCATGCCGCGCCTCTAGCGCAGGGCCTACGTGTCGTCCAGCAGGGAGAGCTGACGTTCCTTGTCCGACTCGTCATGCTGATGGTCGACAAGCGGGGTCGGATAGTCGCCCGTGAAGCAATGGTCGGCAAACTGCGGCTGCATGTTATTGCGCACAGGTTCGCCGATGGCTTTGTAGAGGCCGGGCACGGAGAGGAAGCCGAGGCTGTCGACCTTCAGTTCCGCCACCATTTCCTCGTGCGTGTGGATCGCGGCGAAGAGTTCCGATTTCGCGGCCATGTCGATGCCGTAGAAATCCGGGTTCACGATGGGCGGGCTGGCCGAGCGCAGGTGCACTTCCTTGGCGCCGGCTTCGCGCACCATCTGGACGATCTTCTTTGACGTGTTGCCGCGCACGATGGAATCGTCGACCAGGATGACACGCTTGCCTTCGAGCACGGCCCGGTTGGGGCTGTGCTTCTTGGAAATCGCGGCCTGCCGGCCAATCTGTGTCGGCTGGATGAAGGTACGTCCGACATAGTGGTTACGAATGATGCCCATGCCGAATGGGATGCCCGAGGCTTCGGAGAAGCCGAGCGCGGCAGGCACGCCGCTGTCAGGCACCGGCACGATGACATCGGCATCCGCAGGTGTTTCCATCGCAAGCTGGTGACCCATCCGGCGGCGGACTTCATAAATGGAACGGCCCTGAACGATACTGTCAGGGCGCGCAAAGTAGACATATTCGAAGATGCAGGGGCTGGAGGCGCGGGGCGGGAAAGCCCGGATCGACTCAATGCCATCGTCGGTGATGACGACCATCTCGCCATTCTCGACTTCGCGCACGAACTGGGCGCCGATAATGTCGAGCGCGCAGGTTTCCGACGCGAGCACATAGGCCGTGCCGAGCTTGCCGATGACGAGCGGACGCAGGCCGATGGGATCGCGCGCGCCGATCAGCTTCTTGCCGGTCAGGCCGACAAGGGCATAGCCGCCTTCGATCTGCTGGAGGGCGTCAACGAGGCGGTCCATGAAGCGCGGCTTGGGGCTGCGCGCGACGAGGTGAAGAATGACTTCGGTATCCATCGTCGACTGGAAGATCGCGCCATCGCGCACCAGTTGGTGGCGCAATTCGCGGGCATTGGTCAGGTTGCCGTTATGCGCGACGGCGAAACCGCCGAAGGACAGGTCCGCAAAGATCGGCTGGATGTTGCGGAGCATCGGCCGGCCCTGCGTCGAGTACCGGTTGTGACCGATCGCGGCATAGCCGGGGAGGCGGGTGCGAAGGTCGCCGCCGAAATGGTCTCCGACGAGGCCCATATGGCGTTCCGATGGGAAGCGCTTGCCGTCATATGTGGTGATGCCGCAGGCTTCCTGTCCGCGATGCTGAAGGGCGTGGAGTCCCAAAGCGGCATAAAGACTGGCTTCTGGATTACCGTAGATTCCGAAAACGCCGCATTCTTCACGGGGTTTGTCATCGTCATGATCGAACAGGATCATATGAGACCGGAGCCTCCTTTTTGCGTGACAGGTTCGTGACGTCTATTGGCCTGTTTCGGCCTTCGTGGGAAGGGTCGAATGCACATCCTGACCGACTTTCGTGGCGTTCTCGTTCACATAATCGGCAACACTGCTGAGAAGGGGATAGCAGGCTGCGTTCTGGATAAAGCCGGGAATCCGGCTCTCCTCTAGCGCGAGGTGGAGAAGGACAACGAAGAATACAAGGGCAATTGCGCCGCGCGCGACGCCAAAAGCCAGGCCGGCAAAATGATCGAACAGGCCGATGCCCTCGGCGCCCTGAATGTTTTTGGACAGGCGCTGCCCGAACCACGCCACCAGGACATAGACACCGATGAAGGCGGTCACGATCAACACGGCATCCGCAAGCGGGATCGTGAAAATGCCGAGATCGAGCTGCGCAAGGTTTTCCGGCAGCATCGCTTTCAGAGGAGCGCTGAAAAACTTGCGGGCGTAGATGGCCGCTGTCAGCGCAGCGATGAACGATCCCATCGTCGCGATCTCCCGCAGGAACCCACGCGCAAACGCCATAATCGCGGAAATAACGATAACAGCGACGGCGATGGCGTCGAAAGCTGTAACAGAATCAAGCATTAAGGGCGTCCGGGGCGAGCAACTCTACGAGTTCGATAAGCCTCTTAATCGGTATGATCGTCAAGCCATCGACTGCCGCAGGGCTGCCTTCGGGCACATAGGCGCGGGCGAAGCCGAGCCGTGCGGCCTCTTTAAGCCGCTGCTCAATACGGGCCACGGGCCGGATCGCGCCAGAAAGGGACACTTCGCCAAAGAAGACGGAGCGTTCAGGTGCGGCATTGTCCGACAGCGACGTGAGCAGGGCCGCCGCCGCCGCAAGATCGCCGGCCGGTTCGCCGATCCGGTAGCCGCCAGCAACGGAGAGATAAACGTCCATGCCGGCAAAGCCGATGCCGCAGCGCGCTTCCAGCACGGCCAGCAGCATTGCGAGGCGGCCCGTATCCCAGCCGACGACGCTGCGCCGGGGTGTGCCATAGGCGCTCTTGGCGACGAGGGCCTGCACTTCGGCCAGCACAGGGCGCGAACCTTCCATGGCGGCGAACACAGCGGCGCCGCCTTCTGCGCCGCCGTCCGATGACAGGAAGAGCGCCGAGGGCTCCTTGGCAGGGGCGAGGCCATATTGGTGCATCTCGAAGATGCCGATCTCGTCGGTTGGGCCGAAGCGGTTTTTCACGGCGCGCAGGATGCGGAACTGGTGGCCGCGCTCGCCCTCGAAGTAGAACACGGTGTCGACCATGTGCTCGACCACGCGGGGACCAGCGATGGTGCCTTCCTTGGTGACGTGGCCAACCAGCACGAGTGCGGCGCCGGACTTCTTGGCCCAGCGCGTAAGTTCCTGCGCGCAGGCGCGGACCTGACTGACCGAGCCAGGCGCGGCTTCGAGGCTGTCAGACCACATGGTCTGGATGGAATCGATGACGACGAAATCTGGCTGGGCGGCCTTTAGGGCCGAGAGAATCTTGCGCAGGTCAGTCTCGGTAGCGAGCTGGACCGGGCTTTCCGCCACCTTGAGCCGCACGGCGCGTTCCTGGATCTGGGCGGCGGCTTCCTCACCCGACACGTAGACCGTTTTAAGTCCATTCCGTGCCAGTCGTGCGGCCACCTGCAGGAGCAGTGTGGATTTGCCGATGCCCGGATCGCCGCCGATCAGCGTCGCGGAGGAGGGAACGAGCCCGCCGCCAAAGGCGCGGTCGAGTTCTTCCACGCCCATGACGATGCGCGTTGGCGCTTCGGTCTTGTCATTGAGGGCGACGAATTCTGTCTTGCTGGAACGCTTGGTGCCGACCTTGGCAGGGGCGAGACCGCCGGGGACGGCCGCGACAGCCTCCTCGACGAGCGTATTCCATTCGCCACAGCCATTGCACTTGCCGGTCCACTTGGAATGGACCTCGCCGCAGGATTGGCAAATGAAGGCGGAGGTGGGAGCTTTGGCCATCGCCAAGACCTAGCGGTGTTTGGCCGTCAACGGAACGGGCCAGCGAACACAAAGTAGGCGCCAGCTGCTATCAGGCCGAAGCCGATGGCGTGGTTCAGCGTGAACGCCTCCTTCAAGTACAGCACCGAGAACACGGCGAAGACGACGAGGGTGATGACTTCCTGCATTGTCTTCAGCTGGGCCGTCGACCAGACCGCGTGACCGATACGGTTGGCGGGTACCGCGAGGCAGTATTCGAAGAAGGCGATGCCCCAGCTGACAAGCACCACGAGCCAGAGTGCCTTGTCGGTATGCTTGAGGTGGCCATACCAGGCAAAGGTCATGAAGACGTTCGAGGCAAGCAAGAGGCCGACAGGCGCAAGGGCGGGCCAGGACAACAGGTTGGGCATTGGGGAAATCTCCGGAAGGGGCCGCAGACTCATAGACCGATACGCGATGGGTCGGAATGGACGAATGCCTAGCGGCGCAATCCGATGGCCTTCGTGCAGCAGAACCAGAACATCCCGGCCGAGATCATCAGTGACGGCAGCAGAGCGAGCGGATTAACCTCGCCTGATGCACCCGCTACCTGGCTCAGTACAAGCGCGAGAAAGCCGAAAATACCGATCATCAGGGCGAGGATTCCGTAAATCAGCCATCTGGTGGATTTTATGTACACGCGGCGGATGCCCTACATCGCCGGCTGGAT
>JAHJYW010000015.1 GCA_018827375.1 Alphaproteobacteria bacterium | reverse complement strand
TTGTCACAGACGTTGCGGCCGGGCGCGAGGCGCGAGAGAGCTGGGGGCGTTATAAAGAGTCCCTAGCGCCTTGTTTGAGCGCCGGGGGATTCTGTTGCAAAGAATTTGCGCAAATACGAAGAGTGCAGTCTAGAAGGGCACGTTCGGGTCGGTCTCGCCGGTGCCGCCGATTTCCAGTCCGGCAAAGTCGAACACGCGCGGGTCGTGCAGATGGCTCGGGCGAACGGTGGCGAGCGCATGGGCCATCACTTGCCGCACGCCGGGCTTCTTGCGTTCCCATTCGTCCAGCATCTGCTTCATTGCCACGCGCTGCAGCCCGTCCTGGCTGCCGCACAGGTTGCACGGGATGATCGGGAAGTTCATGGCCTCGGCAAACTTCGCCAGGTCATCCTCCGCTGCCGTGATCAGCGGGCGCAGAACGAAACAGTCGCCCTCGTCATTCAGCAGCTTTGGCGGCATTGCGGCCATCCGTCCGCCATGGATGAAGTTCATCATGAACGTCTCCAGCGCGTCGTCGCGGTGATGGCCGAGCACGATGGCCTCGCAGCCTTCCTCCCGCGCAATCCGATAGAGAATGCCCCGGCGCAGGCGCGAGCACATGGAACAATAGGTCCGCCCCGCCTCCACCTTCTCTTTGACGATGGAATAGGTGTCTTCGGTCTCGATCCGGTATTTGACGCCCGTCGTGTCCAGCCAGTCCGGCAGCACGTTTTTCGGAAAACCCGGCTGGCCCTGATCAAGGTTGCAGGCGATGAGGTCCACCGGCAGCGCGCCCTGCCATTGCAGGTCCATCAGCACCGCCAGCAGGCCATAGGAATCCTTGCCGCCCGAAAGGCACACCAGCCATTTCGGCCGGGGCTTCTCACCCGCGTCGACAGCGCGGCGGTCGACCATGCCGAAATCGTCTACGGCCTTCAGCGCGCCGCGTACCAGCCGCTTGCGCAGTTTCTTGAAATTCACCGAGCTTGGTGCATCGGCGAACAGGGGCGGAGCAAGGGGAGGGATCGTATCGGCCATGACGGCCAGCTTTGCCACGGGACGGGTGCGGGAATCAATCGCGCATCGCTGCGTCCAGTAATCCAGACCCAAGCGCTCTCACAGGCGTCGCCGGCAAAGCAGCAGGCATCAGCCCAAAAACGGAATACGGAACATGCGCTTGAATCGCCACCAGCGGCGCAGGCGCACATTGTTCGGCTCGTCATTGGCGTGGCGGGGAATGAGAATGTCGTTCATGCGCGGCTGGTAGCGCCGGATGAGGTCTTCTTCCACGCGGGCCCGGTCAGCCCCCTTCTTGATAACCAGCACATGGCGCTCTGTTGCACCGCGCTTCCACCACGCCTCCCACCAGCGCTCATGCCCGATCAGGCGCGAGCGGAAGTTCGTCGCCTTGCCGATATAGAGCGGAAAGAGGAAGAACGCGAAACGGCGCTGGACGAAGATATAGATGCCGCCGCCTTCGGGCAGGCCCTTGGGTGTCAGCGTGATCTTAAAACGATACGGGCGACCAGATTCGCCCAGCCACGTGTGCCAGCCAAACAAAAACAGCATGCGATTCGTCTCCGTCCCCAAAGTGGCAAGGTGAGACATCGCTGGTTAATGCTGGATTAACGTTTTCCCGCACCGGTAAAGGAGCGCATTGTCATTCGACCGGAACTCGTGCCCGGTCCGGAAGTTCTTACGGCTATGGCTTACAAGAATCCCCTCATGCCCTTTTCACCGGTGGAGCCAGGTCAAGATGCGGACCTGCGCGCCGACCTTGCGGCCTTTATCCAGTCTGACCGCTTTCCCTGCGTCGGCGCAAAGAGCGCGCTGGGGCTGGATCAGCTCAGCAGTGTCGAAGCCGGTGATTTCCTGTCGGACGACGGCGATGCACTCATCCATCAGAAGCTCAGCCTTTTCGGCCGGGAGCTTGACCCGCATACCATGCCATTCAAGACATTTGTGTGCGGGTTTGACCATGCGCCAGCGATGAATGAGAGGGCGTTTGAAACAGCGCTATGGGACCGGCTGCAGCGCTTGCATGAAATTGACCTCCAGCGCGGCGTGGCATGGGCAGAGAATGTTTCGCATGATCCCGCATCAGCCGATTTCGGTCTCAGCGTTAATGGTGTGGCCTATTTTGTGATCGGCCTTCACCCGGACGCCTCACGCGCGGCGCGGCGGTTCTGTCGGCCTGCCCTCGTCTTTAATTCGTATGACCAGTTCGAGCAGCTGCGCGAAGACGGCCGCTACCAGGCCATGCAAAAGGTCATCCGGGAAAATGAGACTGAGGTAAACGGATCAATCAACCCCATGATCGGCACGCATGGGCAACGCAATCAGGCCGCGCAATATAGCGGCCGCCAGGTGGGAGACGACTGGAAATGTCCATTTCAATTCAGGGAACCAAAACAGGCGTAGTCCACACGATCGCGCCGCGCTCGGGGATCGCGTTCAGACTCGCAAAGGGCCAGACCCTCACCGTAATTGATCCCGAAGGCCAGCAAGTTTCTGACATGCTGGCCTATAATGCGCGTGACACGGACGAAGTGATTTCATCAGGCCGCTCGATCGACTATGCCAGCCGCCTGTACCTGACGACGGGTGACATTCTCTATTCCAATCGCAGCAACCCGATGCTTGTGATCGGTGAGGATCAGGTTGGCCGGCACGATTTTACGCTGACACCGTGCTCGAAGGATACGTTCCGCATCATCTATGGTGACAAGAATCCGCACCATGGCTGCCAGGGAAATCTGGAAATGGCGCTCGCGCCACACGGCATCGGCCCGGACCAGATCCCGATTGCCTTCAACGTTTTCATGCACGTGGATACGAACGGCGAGACGGGCGAGATCAAGGTCCTGCCGCCGCTCAGCAAAGCCGGTGATCTGACCCGGTTCGAGGCGCAGATGGACCTGATCATTGCGCTCACCGCCTGTTCGGCAGGCCAGTCCAACAATTTCACTTACAAGCCTATCCAGTTCAGGATCGATTGATGCCTAAACGCACGCAGCCTGATCGCGATACACCGCCCGTCATCGCGCGTGCAAACTGGTTTTCCGACCTGCGGCTCACGCGGCATGGCCTGATCGTCAAGAAGACGGGGCGGCGGATCGGGCTCGCCGAAATTACGCCAAAGGAATTCTTCAAGTTCTGCCTCTATTTCGCGGTCGTCCTTGTGAAGGGGCTTTACGTTCGTATCATGCGTCCCAGCGGGCTCGCCGTCTGGTTCGCGCCGGACAGGCCGCGCCCCTGGTACATCCTTTGGTCGGCGATGACCCTCTCAGGTGTCCGCTTCGCCCGCACACCAGAACAGGCCAATGCCGCGTTCTATTTCGAGGATACGACGCAAGGTGATCCGCTGTCTGCCGGTAGTCTTTCGCAGCTCAATGCGAGCTGCAATGACATCTCCAAAAGCCGCGTCGCCGACGTGTTCACGGAGGTGTCCGGCGATGCCCTGCGGCTCGACCCGCAGGCATATGAGGGACAGGCAGTGGAGAAGAGCGAGGCCAATGGCCTGCATGATGGTCGGATTGTCCACTGTCCGTGCAAGCCTGCGCCGGGCAAGACCTATCAGCGCCTTATCGACTCCTCGGACGGGAGGACAGCCTTTGATTTTCGCACGACTATTATCGGCCGCACCCCGCGCTTCGTGCTGGTCAAGACCAAGCCCGCCAGCAACCGCTTCTCCATGCATAATGTTACCGTCGCCTACCGTGAACTGGCGGAGGTTTTCACGCCCGCCGAGATCGATATCATCACGCGATTTTCCGAAGCCATGGCGCTCGACTGGGCGGCGCTTGACGTGCTTCGCGATGCCAAGTCCGGTCGTATCTATATCGTCGACGTCAACAAGACCGATACCGGCCCTGCGGTCGATCTATCCTGGCGTGATCGCGGGCGTGTCATGCGCGCCATCTCGCACCACTTCCTGACAATGATCGCTGGTGCCGCGCAGCCGGGCGTGACAGGAACCGCCTCACAGGCTGCGCGTACTGCTCCTGAACCCATAAGGACAGGATACGTCATTGAAACTCCGCGTCAGGTCTGAACTCGTCTACGCTTTCCCGCCGGATACTCAGGCCATCGTTGCGATCCATGTCGCCCGAACGCCTGATCAGGCGATCCTGTCCGAAAGCCTCGTCATCTCGCCAGACGGTCCGATCCTCCAAGACATGGCTGATCATCACGGCGAACGGCGTTTCCGCGCCGCCTTCGAAGGCGAGACAAGCATCGTGTACGAAGCCACTGTGGACAATGCCAAGCCCAGGCTCCTGTCGCCGGACGCAAGGCTGGAAGCCTGGCTTGAACTGCCTCCGCCGGTGCTCGAATATCTTCTGCCCAGCCGCTACTGTCCGTCCGACAAGTTCATGTCCTTTGCGCATCGCGAGTTCGGCGATCTCACGCCGGGCGGCACCCAGGTGCTCGCCGTGCTCGACTGGATCTACAATCATGTCGACTATGTGCCGGGCTCAAGCCATGGCGGCACCACAGCCGAGAACACGTTCGTTGATCGCGCCGGGATTTGCCGCGACTTCACCCATCTCGGCATCAGCATCTGCCGTGCCCTGAATGTACCGGCCCGCGCTGTCAGTGCCTATGCCTGGCAGCTCGACCCGCCGGACTTCCATGCCGTGTTCGAGGTCTATCTCGACGGCGTCTGGTGGCTGGTCGATGCGACGCGGCTGGTGCCGGTCGAGAATCTGGTGCGTGTTGCAACGGGCCGGGATGCCGCCGATATCGCCTTCCTCACCACGTCAGGGGCCTGCGAACTGATCAATCAGGTTGTCTCGGTCGATCTGCTCAACGCGTGACTTGCGCGCCACGGCTGGCAATCAGCTCGCGTATCGGCCTGAAACTGGTGCGGTGATGCGGGCAGGGGCCGAGCCGCTGAAGGGCCTCGGTATGGGCAGCCGTGCCATAGCCCTTGTGGCGGGCAAAACCATAGCCCGGATGCGTTGCATCAAGATCCTTCATCAGCGCATCGCGCTCGGTCTTGGCGAGGATCGAGGCGGCCGATATGGCCGGCTCGGTCAGATCACCCTTGATGATCGCCCGCGCGTCGCAGGGCAGGTCCTTTGGCAAGGCGTTGCCGTCAATGAGGATCATCTCAAGCCTGCATTGCCGGGCGACGCCCTCGATGGCGCGCGTCATGGCGAGGAAGGTGGCCTCGCGGATATTCAGACGGTCAATCTCTTCAACACTGGCATGGGCCACGCAAAAGGCAGCGGCTCGCTCGCGGATCAGCGGCGCGAGCGCGTCGCGCTGGGATTCCTTCAAGACCTTTGAGTCTGTCAGGCCTGCAATCGGGCGCGCCGGGTCCAAGACCACAGCGCCAGCCGTCACCGGCCCTGCCCACGGGCCCCGGCCAGCCTCGTCGACACCGCAGGTCAGAAGGATCATTGTGCGCATCGGAAGATTCCACCGCGAGTCGGCCTTGCTATAAACCCCACGCTCCTATTCATTGCAGTTTCTCCTGCCCCCTCAACGAGGACGCGTCCATCCATGACTGAAATACTCGCCTCTCCCGCCTTTTGGGGCAGTCTCGCCACGCTGACTTTCCTCGAAGTGGTGCTTGGTATAGACAATCTGCTCTTCATCTCCATCGCCACTGGCAAGCTTCAGGGAAAGCAGAAGGCGCAAGCCACCCGCGTCGGGATATGGGGTGCGATGTTCCTGCGCATTGCCATGCTGGGGCTCATCTTCGTTATCATCGGGCTCGACAAGAATGCCTTGTTCCATCTCCCGCATGCCATCGCGGTCATGGTATCTGGCGGTGACGAGGCCGTCATGCATCATGTCGAGGACGTGACGATAAAGGACCTGATCCTGCTGGCTGGCGGTCTCTTCCTGCTATGGAAGGGCACGCAGGAAATCCACTCGGCCGTCGAGGGCACGGGGCATGAAGAGACAGACGCCAAAAGCGGCTTTACCGCGGTTATCATCCAGCTCTTCATTATCAACTTCGTCTTCTCGCTCGACAGCGTGATTACCGCCGTCGGCATGACGGACGACCTTATCGTGATGATCAGCGCGGTCGTCCTGTCGACCGTCGTCATGGCCATAGCGGCTGACCCTCTTGCGAAATTCATTGCAGTGCATCCGACAACCAAGATGCTCGCTTTGTCCTTCATCCTTCTGGTGGGCGTGGCCCTTGTGGCTGATGGCCTCGGCTTCCACATACCGCGTGGCTACCTCTACTTTGCTATCGCCTTCTCACTGGGCGTCGAGCTGCTCAACATACAGGTGCGGAAAACTGCACCAGACACCGGAGACCATTGAATGTCACAGCCCTATGCCATCCGCATCCATGAAACCGGCGGCCCTGAGGTCCTGAAAAAGGAACCTATGGAGCCAAAGCAGCCGGGGCCCGGCCAGGCGCTGGTGCGCCAGACGGCGGTGGGGCTGAATTTCATCGACACGTATTATCGCACGGGGCTTTACCCGGCCAAATTTCCCTTCACGCCTGGCAGCGAAGGCGCCGGTGTTGTCGAAGCTGTCGGCGAAGGCGTCACCAATGTGCAGCCTGGTGACCGGGTCGGCTATGTCGCATCCGGCACGTATGCCACGCACCTGACCGCACCTGCGGCCAGCCTGCTCAAACTGCCCGACGGCATTGCGGATGAAGACGCCGCTGCGGTCATGCTGAAAGGCCTCACCGCCTGGATGCTGCTGTTCGAGATCCGCCCTGTGCAGAAGGGCGATACACTGCTCGTCTGGGCACCCGTTGGCGGCGTCGGCAGCCTGCTCGTGCCATGGGCCGCCAGCCTCGGCGCCCGTGTGATCGCCGTGACATCCTCCGAGAAAAAGGCCGATCTCGCACGTGCCTCCGGCGCCAGCGACGTGATCGTCGGCTACGACAATGTGGCTGAACAGGTGAAGGCACTGACCGATGGGAAGGGCGTCGACATGGCGCTCGACAGCGTCGGCAAGATCAGCGCTGAGGCTTCGCTATCCAGCCTCAAGAAGCGCGGGTGGTTCGTGTCCTACGGCAATGCATCGGGTCCGGTTGACCCCATCCCGCCCGCGCGCTTGTCGGCCGGTGGTTCGCTGGTCATGACCCGGCCCGGGCTGTTCCACTTCATCGATACGCCAGACGCTTTGGCGCGCGGGGCCAAGCTGCTCTTTGCTGCGCTCGAGGCGGGAACACTGAAGGCCGAGATCGGTCAGCGCTTTCCGCTCGTTGATGTGGCAGAGGCTCACCGCGCGCTCGAAAGCGGCAAGACGACCGGCGCGACGGTTCTCATTCCCTAGGGCGGGACCCGTGGCGTTGAGGATATCCAACCGTGATGCGCGGCGGCTGTGGCTGGATGCACAGGGTCTGTCCGCCACGCCCACGGGTCCTTTGGACCTGCCGGGTATCATCCGGCACCTCGGTTTCGTCCAGCTCGATACGATACGCGTCGTCGCCCGCGCGCACGACCATATCCTGTGGAGCCGGAACCAGAACTACCGCGAACCCATGCTGGAGAAATGCCTCGCCCGCGACCGGCATGTGTTCGAGCATTTCACGCATGATGCCGCGCTGATCCCGATGGACTTCTATCCCATGTGGCGGCGCCAGTTCCGCCGCATGGAAGCGCGGCTTGAGCATTCGCAATGGTATCGCAGCATGGTGGACGAGGCGGGCCGCGCCGACATCAAGGCGCGTATTGAAGCCGAGGGCCCGCTCAGCACCAAGGCTTTCGACACCAAAATCGAAGGTCCGCGCGAGATGTGGCGCCGGCCGCCGCACAAGCTGGCGCTCGATTACATGTGGTATGTCGGTGAGCTTTCGACTTCGCACCGCGAGAATTTCACCAAGCACTATGACCTGACGCATCGCGTGATCCCGGGTCACCTGCACGACGTGGCGCATGAGGATAAGACCCAGCTGGACTGGCTATGCCGTGAGGCGCTTGATCGCTTGGCCTTTGGAACGGTTGGTGACATCCAGCGCTTCTGGGCGGCTGCCGACATGGCCGAGGTGAAGGACTGGACGCTCGCGAATGCAGATGAGCTTGTGCCGGTAGAAGTAGAATGCGCGGATGGTCAGTGGACGGCTGCGCTCGCTCTGGCCGACATTGAGAGTCGACTGGAAACCGCCCCAACGCCGACGACGCGCCTGCGCATCTTAAACCCGTTCGACCCGGTCATCCGGGATCGCAACCGGCTGACGCGTCTCTTCGGCTTTGACTACCGGATCGAGATCTTTGTGCCGGCCGCCAAGCGCCAATGGGGCTATTATGTCTATCCGCTTCTCGAAGGCGACCGGTTGGTTGGCCGCATCGAGGTCAGGTCAGACCGCGACAAGGGTGAGATCAGCGTTCCCAATCTGTGGGTGGAGCCGGGCGTGAAATGGACCACGGCGCGGCAAGCCAAACTGGACGCAGAACTGGGCCGGATGGCGCGCTTCGTCGGTGCCAGCGATGTTGTTTGGCGGACCGACTAGACCCGTTCAGTCAGATGCTGGCAAGTCCAATAGCAGCGCAGGGTCGATGTAGAAATCACCGCTTCGCGCATCGCTCTGGGCGTTGCGCCATTTGACTGCCCAATGCAGGTGGGGACCGGTCGTGCGACCGGAATTACCGGTCTTGGCGATGAGATCGCCGCGCTTCACCACATCGCCCGGCTTCACGTCCACTTCCGAGAGATGCATGAAAACCGACGTCAGGCCATGGCCATGATCAAGGAAGATGGCGCCGCCTTCATAATAAAGGTCAGGATCTGCGAGGATGATCGTTCCGTCGGCTGGTGCGACGACAGGCGTGCCGATGGGGGCTGCCATGTCATAGCCTTGGTGGACCGAGGTCGATTCACAGGGTTTGCCGGTCACTTTGGAGACGCCGATATATTTCCGCGTCGGCCCGAAGGGCGAGGAGGCAGGAGCGTCTGCCGGCTTGATAAAGCCGTTCAATGCGCCGGGGCCGGGATGGAATGTCGCGAACGCGTCCTGCTTGATCTGCCAGGAGCGGGCAGCATGCGCCTTCTGCTCCGCTGAGCGGGCATCGACCTTGTCGCAGTCAAAGCCCTTGATGGTGCGGAATTCATCATGGCGTTCGGCAATTGTGAGATCGCCATAGGATCCGTCCGATGCCGTCCAGCCAATGACCGCCGGCGCGTTCGAACTGATGCCGAATTGCGCAGAGCCTTCAGAATCGGCTACCTGTTTGACACCTGCGACTGTGAACGTTTCACCCGGGGTGCCCTCGCAGATGACCAAGCCGCCCTGTGTCAGCGCACCCTGGCAGGCAGGCAGGACAGGCGGCGTTGTCTCTATAACAGGTTCGGTGCCAGGCACTTGCGCGCAGGCCCCGGTGCAGATGACAAGGGCGAGCAGGATTTCCCGCAGCATCATCCCTTTGAGGGGATCATGCGCGTTCCGGCGGCAGCAGCGTCCCAATAGGGTTCCTGCCGGTCGACGCTCCAATAGCGCAGGGCCTGCAGCGGAATCTTGCGTCCGGTAACGGCGCAGACCACAAAATCACCAGGTGCTAGCACCTGGATATCGGCATCGAGATAGCGAAGTCGTGCTTCGCCCGCTTGGCGGTTGGAACGTGTCAGCATTCTGTAACCATGCCTGATCCGGGCGGAAAAGAAAAGGTGCGGAGAACAGAAAGTTTCTGCTTTGTTCCGGAGAACAAATATGGTACATCCAGAACATGGACGGCAATAGGGGGCCTTGCCAAACTGACCCCCGTAGTGGACCTAAGGAGACGACTCATGGCCAAAGCAGCGCTACAACTTGTGGATAAGGAATCCGGTGTGGATAAGCAGAAGGCTCTTGAAACGGCCCTAGCCAATATTGAGCGCTCTTTCGGCAAGGGCTCGGTGATGCGGTTGGGCGACCGTAAGGTAATGGATATCGAGGCTGTCTCGACCGGCTCGCTGGGGCTCGACATTGCGCTTGGCATTGGCGGCATCCCGCGCGGGCGGATCATTGAGGTCTATGGTCCGGAAAGCTCGGGCAAGACGACGCTGGCCCTGCATTGCGTGGCCGAAGCCCAGAAGAATGGCGGTGTCTGTGCCTTTATCGACGCCGAGCATGCGCTGGACCCGGTCTATGCCGGCAAGCTGGGCGTTGATCTCGACGACCTGCTGATCTCGCAGCCTGATACAGGCGAACAGGCGCTGGAAATTGCCGACACGCTGGTGCGATCCGGCGCTGTCGAACTCCTCGTCATCGACTCCGTGGCTGCGCTGACCCCGCGCGCCGAACTGGAAGGCGAGATGGGCGATTCCCTTCCCGGCCTCCAGGCCCGCCTGATGAGCCAGGCGCTGCGCAAGCTGACCGGTTCTATCTCGAAATCGAAATGTACCGTCATCTTCATCAACCAGATCCGGATGAAGATCGGTGTCATGTTCGGCAGCCCGGAAACCACATCGGGTGGCAACGCCCTGAAATTCTATGCTTCGGTCCGTCTCGACATTCGCCGCATCGGCCAGATCAAGGAACGGGACGAGGTGATCGGCAACCAGACGCGCGTCAAAGTAGTCAAGAACAAGGTTGCGCCGCCCTTCCGGCAGGTCGAATTCGACATCATCTATGGTGAAGGCATCTCCAAGACCGGCGAATTGATCGATCTCGGGGTCAAGGCTGAAGTGGTCGAGAAATCCGGGTCCTGGTATTCCTACAAGGGCGAACGGATGGGGCAGGGCCGCGAGAAAACGCGGACCTTCCTCAAGGAGAATCCTGCCATTGCCGATGAAATCGAGGATTCGATTCGCCGGAATGCTGGCCTTCTTGCCGATGAACTCCTCACGGCAGGCATGGAAGCCGACGCGGATGACGATATCGAACCGGATGCCGCTGAAGGCTGATAATTGCCTGCGCTTTGGCCCCTGAAGGGTCAGAATCAGCGCTTTCAGCCCCTGCTTGCAGCCAGGTCTTGTACCTGAACTTGTCCCTTTGTGGCGCACCCGGCTTGGCGTGCCGCAAAGGGACCTTTATATCGCCGGTTGGAACCGGTGTGGGACAGCCCTCGCCGCACATGAATAAATTCGGCTAGGACCCTGCCCATGACTGGCGTGAACGATATCCGCGAATCCTTCCTCTCCTTCTTCGAGAAGCAGGGACATACACGCCGTGCCTCTGCGCCGCTCGTGCCTCAGAACGATCCGACCCTGCTGTTCGTCAATGCCGGCATGGTGCCGTTCAAGAACATTTTCACCGGTGCCGAGACGCCGTTTGCCCCCCGCGCCACGACGTCGCAGAAATGCGTCCGGGCCGGCGGCAAGCATAATGACCTCGACAATGTCGGCTATACTGCGCGCCACCACACCTTCTTCGAGATGCTCGGCAACTTCTCCTTTGGCGACTATTTCAAGGAACAGGCGATCCAGTATGGCTGGGATCTGGTCACCAAGGAATTCGGCCTTGATCCAAAACGCCTGCTCGTCACCGTCTATGCCGAGGATGACGAAGCGGCGGCGCTCTGGAAAAAGATTGCCGGTCTCTCTGATGACCGGATCATTCGGATCGCCACATCCGATAATTTCTGGTCCATGGGTGATACCGGACCGTGCGGCCCGTGCTCGGAAATCTTTTACGACCATGGCGACAAGATCCCCGGCGGCCCTCCCGGCAGCCCGGATGAGGATGGCGACCGTTTCATCGAGATATGGAACCTCGTGTTTATGCAGTTCGACCAGTCTGCAGACGGCTCGCGCACGTCGCTGCCAAAGCCGTCCATCGATACGGGCATGGGACTCGAGCGCATCGCGGCTGTCCTGCAGGGCGTCCACAACAATTACGAGATCGATCTCTTCGCCAACCTGATCAAGGCTGAAGAAGACCTCTATGGCGCCAAGGCCACTGGTGAACATCTCGCTTCGTTCCGCGTCATTGCAGACCATTTGCGAACATCGGCCTTCCTGATCGCTGATGGTGTGCTGCCCTCGAACGAAGGGCGCGGCTATGTCCTGCGCCGCATCATGCGCCGCGCCATGCGCCACGGTCACCTGCTAGGCGCGCGCGAGCCGATGATGCACCGCCTGACGCCCGCCCTGATCGGTGAGATGGGCAAGGCCTATCCCGAACTCGGCCGCGCAAAGGCCGCGATTGAATCCGCCCTTGAACAGGAAGAGGGGCGTTTCCAGCGCACGCTGGGCCGTGGCCTCTCGCTGCTGGATGAGGCAACGACGGGCCTCGGCGCGGGTGATGCGCTTCCCGGCGAAACGGCTTTCCGCCTCTATGACACCTTCGGCTTCCCGCTCGATCTTACGCAGGACATCCTGCGCGCGCGCGGCATGTCGGTTGATACAGATGCTTTCGACGCAGCCATGGATGTGCAGCGCGAAGGCTCACGTAATGCGGGCTTCTCGTCAGGTGATACGGCAACGGACGACATCTGGTTCGCTGTTCGCGAAAAGTCCGGCGCCACGAAATTCGGCGGTTATGCTGCAACCGAAGGCCATGGCAAGCTTGTCGCCATCGCGGCGGGCGGTGCACTGGTCGATACACTGGAACCCGGCGCCGCCGAACTCGTGTTCGACTCTACGCCCTTCTACGCCGAGAGCGGCGGCCAGGCCGGCGACCATGGCGAGATCAGCTTTGACGGCGGCGCACGCTTCATCGTGCGCGACGTGCAGAAACGTGCCGGCGATGTGCACGTCCATGTCGGCGAGCTTGTCAGCGGATCGGCCAAGCTCGGCGCAGCAGCGAAGCTGCATGTCGATGCCACGCGCCGCAAGGCTGTCATGGCTAATCACTCGGCAACACACCTCCTGCATGCGGCGCTGCGCAATGTGCTTGGCGAGCATGTCACGCAGAAGGGGTCCCTCGTTGAAGCCGACCGTCTGCGGTTCGACTTCTCGCACAGCGCGCCAGTAACGGCGGCGCAGCTTGAGGCGATCGAGGACCAGGTGAATGCCGTGATCCGACAGAACACGGCAGCCGAGATCAAGGTCACGACGCCGGAGAAAGCCATTGAGGCCGGGGCGCTTGCCCTGTTCGGAGAGAAATATGGCGACGAGGTTCGCGTCCTCTCCATGGGCCAGGGCGAAGGCAAGGCCTATTCGGTTGAGCTTTGTGGTGGCATCCATGTCGAGCGCACAGGCGATATTGCGGTGTTCGTGATCACGTCAGAAGGCGGCGTTTCCGCTGGGGTGCGCCGTATCGAGGCCGCGACGGGCGCTGAGGCGCTGGCCTATCTGAAGGGCCGTGCGCGTATCGCCGAGGACCTCGCCGAGAGCCTCAAGGTGCCGCTGAAGGATGTGCCGCGCAAGGTTAGCGCGCTGAGCGATGAGCGCCGCTCGCTGGAGCGTGATCTGGCCGATGCCAAGCGCAAGCTGGCCATGGGCGGCGGAGGCAGTGCGCCGGCCGGACCGGAAGTGATCAATGGCGTGAACCTTATCGCGCGTGTTGCTGAAGGCGTTGGTGGCAAGGACCTGCGTGCGCTGGTCGACGAAGCCAAGGCCAAGATTGGCTCAGGCGTCGTGGCCTTTGTCGGCGTGGCGGATGGCAAGGCGGGTGTCGCGATTGGCGTCACGGCAGACCTGACGTCGAAATATTCGGCGGTTGATCTGGTGAAAGTCGCTGCGGCGGCCCTCGGCGGTCAGGGCGGCGGTGGCCGTCCGGACATGGCGCAGGCCGGTGGTCCGGATGCCAGCAAGGCGGACGAGGCTATCGCGGCCGTCAAGGCGGCGCTGGCGGGGTAGGTATTTCGGCTTTTGATCCGCTGGATCAAAAATTCGGGCGGAGCCTGACCGCAATGAAATGGTCAGAGTGAGAGGATTTGAACGCTCCGACCCCTGCCTCCCGAAGGCAGTCCTCCCCTTCACCATAGACACCATTATGCGCCATTTGCAGGGTCTTTCGCGCCACTAGCGTTCCTAGGTTCCGATAACGGTCCTTCAGGACGCGCATAAGGCGCATTTTCTGACGGCAGGCGCCAAGCTCTGCGTTCATTCATCTGCTCGGACTTGTCTTGCCGGAGGTCGTAAACCTCCATGACCCGCTGCATTGATCCGGACTCCTTCACGGTCGCGCGCGCAACGTCTTCTGTCTTGCAGAAGACAGGGTAATCAGAATGGTCAAAGGTGTCGCAGACGACGACCATGAACTGGTGCTCAAGCGCGATGGCCTGATCAAACCAGCCGCTAATCTCTTCTCGTGTTGTCATCTCGCGATTCTTCCTGTGGCCTGCTTCGAATACTCATTGCTAAAATTCAAATAATGCAGGGCGACCGTAAACACGTTGTCATCCAGCAGGAATGCGGCCTCCTGAATCGGGCCGCCATTGGGCGTGCTTGGTCATGATGGACTTGAAGAGCGGGCTGGCAAGGTGGCCCGCAAGCCATTCCTGTAGTGCCGGCAGGGATTGGGCGGCGAACCATTCGCGATCAGTGGCGGCGAACTGGCGGACGAACGGGAAAAGGGCCATGTCGGCGAGGGTGCGGTCCGGGCCGAGGAGCTGACCGCCTGAGGCGACGATGCGGGCATTCCATTCGGCGAGTATGGCCAAGCCGTCGGTGCGCTGTGCCTCGGGGTCCACGCCGTCATAGCGGTTGGGATATTTGTAGCGGTCGAGGGCGTGCTTGAAGGCGCCGTCGCTCTGAACGATGAGAGCATCGGTTTCAGCGCTGTCGGCGCCGCGCCAGTTTTCAGGATCGCTCCGGGCGAGGGCCCATTTCATCACATCGAGGCTTTCGTCGACGACCTGTCCGTCCGGCAGGACGAGGACCGGCACGGTGCCCTTGGGGCTGGCGGCCAACATCTCGGCGGGCTTGTCGCGCAGCACGACTTCGCGGATGCGGATTTCGGCGCCGCTGATCGCGAGGGCGAGGCGGGCGCGCATGGCATAGGGACAGCGGCGGAAGGAATAGAGGATGGGGAGGTTCATGCGTCCTCGCTCCGGCGTGCCTCCGGGCCCATGTGTTTTTCGCCCCGGGCCTTGGCGAGGTCGATTTGCTTCTGGCGTTCGGCAAAGCGGGCGCGCTGGTCGTCGCTCATCTCGTTGATGCAGTGCGGGCAGGAGACGCCGGATTCAAAGGCTGCATGCTGCTTGTCGGCCTCGGTGATCGGGCGCTTGCAGGCGTGGCACATGTCATAGGAGCCGGGCGTGAGATCGTGGCGGACGGAGACGCGCTCGTCGAAGACGAAACATTCGCCCTGCCATTTGCTGTCCTGCTCGGGCACGGTTTCGAGATATTTGAGAATGCCGCCTTCCAGATGGAAGACGTCATCAATGCCCTCGGCCTTGACGAAGCTGGTGGCCTTTTCGCAGCGGATGCCGCCGGTGCAGAACATGGCGACCCTGGGTGTGCGGCCTTCAGCTTCCAGCTTTGCGCGGAATTCGCGGAACCATTCCGGGAACTCGCGGAAAGTTTTGGTGTTCGGGTCGATCGCGCCTTCGAATGTGCCGATGGAGACTTCATAATCATTGCGCGTATCGATGAGGACGGTGTCCGGATCGGAGATCAGCGCGTTCCAGGCCTCGGGCGCGACATAGGTGCCGACGATGGAATTCGGGTCTGTACCGGGCACGCCCATGGACACGATTTCGCGCTTCAGGCGGACCTTGAGGCGCAGGAACGGCATCTCGTCTGCCTCAGCGAACTTGGCCTGCAGCGTCTCGCAACCAGGCAGGGCGCGCAGGGCGGTGAGGGCCGCGTCTATGGCCTCAGGCGTGCCGGCGATTGTGCCGTTCACGCCTTCGGTGGCGAGCAGGACAGTGCCTTTGACGCCGGATGCCTCCAGGGTTTCGGCCAGAGGTACGCGGCGGGACTCGAAGTCCGGCAGGGCGAAGAATTTGTAGAAGGCGGCAACTTTGAAGGTCATGGCTGCCGCTTATGGCAGATCGCGGCGGAAATTTGAATAAGGGGCTGCACGTATGACGCCGGAAGGGGCGCTGGCGTGCGACTGGCCGGGATCCGCCGCCCCTGCCGACGCAGGGGACGCGGGCTGATTGTTTCGTCGGTGAGGGCGAGTCTCAGCCGAGGCGACGCCGGTGCCCGAAAGCACCCCGAACGATGCCCGGACAGGTCGTCTGATACCCGAATGAGGACAACGCGGCCTGTTTTGCTGAGATCCCAGAACATTTGCGAGCCCGGGCCGCCATTGACCGGGAACCAGTCCATCAGGCGCTGGATCCGGAAATAGATCACCGGCCAGGTCAGTACGAGATACAATGGCAGGCCCTGCATGGGGCGGAAGAGGCTGTAGTCTGGCAATGGGCGTATTATACGCCGGGCTGGTTTGGGGTTGGATAAGTGGCCCTTTCCGTCACACGTTTTCAGCCTGTGCCACCTGCCCCGCAAGCGGGGGAGGACAAGTGAGGTGCCTACGCATCCTCCCAGGTTTGCGGGGGGGGGGGATCGACAGAGAAAATGAAATTTCGACAATCGCCCGATTAAAAAGAACCGGTCCAAATCTCCTGGATCATGCACGGTTCGTCAGCGTCTCTAACGCTTCCTCACACCAGCTGACCCAGTTTTCTTCATACCGAATTCCCATTTCAAGGGCGATGAGCTTGCCCTGTTGTCGTGAGCTGAGATCGGGGGATGCATATTGGGTCTCTTTAATGCGCCGGTATTGTCTCAGTCGTTCCTGATGCTTTTCGAGGCGGTCGTGTAATTGCGCCATGAGGGCGGGCCGGTCGATATCATCGAGGGCATAGAGCCTGACCAGTAGTTCGTCTTTGACGGCAGGTGGCTCAACAGCCCGCTGAGACCAGGCAAATAAGGCCTCTCTGCCTGTATCTGTAAGAGAATAAACCGTTTTGTTCGGCTTGCCGACCTGAGAGTGATCAGTGGAAACCAGTAATCCCTGATCCTTGAGCTTGCGCAGTTCCCGGTAGATTTGAGGATGAGAAGCATGCCAGAAAAAGCCGATCGAGGTGTCGAACTGCTTTGCCAGATCATAACCGGAAAGGTCCTGTTCGGATAGACAGACCAGGATCGCGTGTTCAAGAGCCATGTTTCAGGTTTCACCTATCATTTTTATGTCCAGAAGACGTTCGTAGTCTGCTGGGGATTTCGTCTCGCGTGCCGTGATCGCAGCGCTGATATCGGCTGTGCTCCACAAAGCGGACTGCGTGCGGGCGGACCATTCCAGCGCGTCTGCGACTGAGTGATCCCGTGCCCAGTTCAGCGCAGCCTTGCTGCCCGACAGCGCGACCGGTGCCTTATCGCTGATTGACCGGGCCACTTCCATTGCGGCATTCAGCGCCAGTTCGGGTGTGTCGAGAACGGACATGACAAACCCCAGTTCGCGTGCGCGCCCTGCCGATAGTTTTGTTCCGAGAAAAGCCATTTCGCGGACGACCGGGTCTGGCAGGATTTTGGGCATGCGCTGCAATGCGCCGACATCTGCCATAATGCCGGTATTGATCTCTTCGATCCGGAAATATGCATCAGACGCGGCGATACGAAGATCGCAGGCAGCGGCGAGTTCAAGCCCCGCGCCAATACATGGACCCTGAATGACGCCGATGACCGGAAATCGCGCTTCTTCAAGGCAGCTGAAAGTGCGCTGCAGAGATCTGGCGAGGTAATAGAAGGCTTCGCGGGCGGCTGGCGAGTTGGGCTCGAGCATGCCCCCGGAAAACACCGACAAATCCATCCCGGCGCAAAATCCTTTTCCTTCGGCGGACAGAACCAGACACCGGATGTCTGCACGCTTGTCGAGTTCCGCGATTGTGTCTGGAAGGCTGTTCCAGAAGTCTGCTCTGAGGGCGTTGTAGGCTTCCGGGCGGTTCATCCTCAGGTGCGCAATTTCACTTTCTACACTGATTGTATATCCGCTCATTATTTGTGTCCTTGAGATATAAATGTCTTGACGACGGTATTGTATATCCAGCCTATGTGCAACAACACATATAGAGGGAAGGTGTATTATGAACCTGAAAGACAAGACGCTTTTTATCTCAGGAGGCAGTCGCGGTATCGGCCTTGCTATCGCTTTGAAGGCAGCGACAGACGGCGCAAATGTTGTGATCGCCGCAAAAACGGCTGAGCCGCATCCGAAGCTGGAGGGAACGATCTATACCGCCGCAAAAGAGATTGAGGCAGCGGGCGGAAAAGCGCTTCCGGTGATCTGTGACATCAGATCCGAGGAGCAGGTGAACAAGGCTGTCGCGAAAGCGGTTCAGACTTTTGGCGGCATTGATATCTGCATCAACAATGCCAGCGCGATCAGTATGACGGGAACTCTGGCGACTGATATGAAGCGCTATGATCTGATGAACGGCGTGAATACGCGCGGAAACTACATGGTTTCCAGGGCGTGTGTGCCTCATCTTATGAAGTCAGAAAATGCTCATATCCTGAACTTGTCACCGCCCCTGGATATGAAGGAGAAGTGGTTTTCCCCGCATGTTGCCTATACAATTGCGAAAATGGGGATGAGTATGTGCACCCTCGGTATGGCGGCAGAGTTCGCCCCGGACGGCATTGCTGTGAACTCTCTCTGGCCGCTCACTGCCATCGATACGGCCGCAGTCAGAAATGTTCTTGGCGGTAACGCTATGGCCATGAGCAGCCGGTCGGCGCAGATTATGGCCGATGCTGCGTATGAAGTTTTTACCCGGAGGTCGTCGGACTGCACGGGTAATTTTTTCATTGATGAGGCGCTCCTTCGGGATGCGGGTATGACTGACTTTTCAGTCTATTCCCCTGATGCGGCCGGGCCTCTTGTAAGAGATTTCTTCGTTCCGGACTCGGTGGTGGCCGCTCTGCCGACGGTCACAGTCAGTGGATACGACCAGCCGGTATCCTGACTCTGTGTAGAGAATGATTTGTGATTCCAAAACTTGCCCGCGAACACGAAAGCGTTCGCGGGTTCTTCTTTAGGGCTGTCGAACCGCTCGCAAGACATTTGAATACCATCAAAAACCAATAGTGTCTTGACAGCAATAATTTCTCGTAGTCACATATGTGCATAGACACAGACCCCAAAAACATAATCAGAGGGTCGGGAGGAAAATCGATGAGAACGCATGCCCTACTTGCGACGACTGCCTGGTGCGCGCTAGCGCTTGCCATCCCTCTTCGGGGGATTGCTCAGGAAGCCGCCGGCACACAAATTTCTGAAGATGCGCAGACCACGTCTACGGACCGTCGTCTGGAGGCGGTCACGGTAACGGCGACCCGCCGCGAAGAGAATATCCAGAATACGGGCGCTTCAGTATCCGGTCTGGACAGTAGTAAGCTCGACGCCTTGTCGATCGATTCCGTTGAGGATGTTGCCGGACTTATCCCGGGCGTTCAGATTTCGACCTATCAGGGCGATACGTCGATTTTTATCCGCGGTATCGGCACACCTGTCATTATTGCGGGTAATGACAGCTCCACGGCGACCTATGCAAACGGTGTTTATCTGTCTCGCGCCGCAGCCATCGGTCCATCCTTCTTTGATGTCGAGCGACTGGAGGTCCTGCGGGGACCGCAGGGAACGCTCTATGGTCGTAACGCGACTGGTGGGTCGGTAAACATCATCACCAAGGGCCCGTCCGACGTGTTTGAAGGTGAGGCCAGCCTGATCCTGGGCAATTATGATCGTGTAAAAGCCTTTGCGGCTGTCGGCGGCCCGATCAGCGATACAGTGCGGGCGCGTCTGGCCGTTCAAAAAGAAAGCCATTCAGGCTATACAACCGTTCATATGGCACGCGGCGCGCTGCCGCCGTCGCAGCCCGACAAGACCTTTGAGGCTGAAGATCAGGACGACATCAGGGCGCGCCTGACGGTTGAGGCAGATCTCTCTGCAAACGTCATGCTGACCGTGATCGGGGATTATTACGAAGCTGATGACCGGGCAAATGTGTTTCATTTTGCAAGCAGTGGCTATCAAGATGAAGTGCCAGGTTGGCTTGCGTCGCGCGAAGGGTCGCAGACGCTTCCTTATTTTGGCATCAAGAACAGCGGACGCATTTCTGCGCCCAAGTCGCGTGATATTTACTCCGGCGTTGACTATTTCAACCAGACCCAGACATGGGGCGTCACCGGAAAGCTGGACTGGGCGCTTGAGGATTATGATGTCCAGCTGATTGCGGGCTATCGGGATACCAGTCCGTTCTTCCAGAACTCGTTCGATCTGGGTGATACCTTCAACACGTATTATCAGCGCGGTGAAGACCATCAGCAATGGAATGCCGACTTCCAGGTCAGTTCGGATGCGAGCAAGCGCTTCAGCTGGATACTGGGCGGCGGCTACTTCACCGAAGAAAATGATATTCAGAACAATATATTCGGTGACTTCTGGGAGCCGATCCTGGTTCAGGGCTTCCTTGACCTCCAGGCGGCTGGCGTTCTGCCCGCGTTTCCGGTGGTCATTCCGGAGAGCACATTGTGTTGTGAGCTTCACCTCAACGGGGACCAGCAAACGGATGCGTATAATATCTATTTTGATACCAGTTTTGATCTGACGGAAAATCTGGTTTTGAAGGCCGGTGTCCGGTATTCAGAAGAAGAACGTGATGGACATCAGAAATTCGATCTGGCCTTTCTTCCGGCGACACCGGGCGGTGAGCAGGTCCGGTTTGCGCCGAATACGACCTTCTTTCCAAACGCTGTAAGCGACACACGAGATGGCGTTCAGCCGGATCCGTTCGGATTTGTGGTTGCCCCCGTTGATGGCCCGGCAAGCTTTGATGCCTGGACGCCGAAAGTTGCGCTTGAGTGGACGCCCGCTGAGGATGTTCTGGTGTATGCGAGTGCGCAACGCGGCTTCAAAAGCGGTGGCTATAATATCGGATCAAGCCAGCGTACGCCCTTCGAGCCGGAGGAAATCTGGGCTTATGAAGGTGGTTTCAAATCCAGCCTGATGGATCAAAAACTGAGACTGAATGGTGCCGTGTTCTTCTACGATTACACAAACCTTCAGGCACAGGATTCAATTGGCAACCAGCCGATTATCCGAAATGTCGGCAAGGCTGAGGTGAAAGGGGCTGAGCTCGAATTCGCGGCGCTCCTGAGCGACATTTTCAGCGTTGATGGTTCGGTGACGTATGTGGATGCGACCTTCACCGAAGGCGTGTTGTCAGAGCCACTGCGTCCAGCCCCGCTGACAGATGCGCCGGGTACTTTCGCGCGGGATCTGAACGGGCTTCGCTTGCCGCGCGCGCCAGAATGGAAAGCCAATTTCGGGGTTCAGGCGGATTTTGAAGCCTTGGCCGGGAATGTGACACTCAGAGCGGATTATTCCTATCAGGATGAAATCTATTTCACGGTGTTCAACATTAATGCGGCGTCACAGGAATCTTATGGGCTCCTTCGGGCACGGGCAACGTATGAGCCAGCTGATGGTCGTTACAAGATTTCCCTGTTCGGTGAAAATCTGACGGACGAGAAGTACTTCACCAATCAGATTCTCACCGGCACGACCTATGGCGCGGAATTTGTCGGGTCGCTTGGCGCGCCGACGACCTTTGGCGTCGAGCTTTCCACCACATTCTAGCTCTTGAGATAGGGACTAAACTTATGACCAGAACAGCTTTGGAAGCCGCGCAGGAATTTTATGCATCCGTACATGCCGGCGATTTTGACCGTCTATTCAACGCCCTGTCTGAGGACTGCTGTATCGAGTTTTACGGCCCCTCAATCATCCCTTTTTCAGGTATTTTCAAAGGCAAGGAGAAGTGCAAGATCTTCTTTGGTCACGTCGCAAATGATGTGGTCATTGAGGAATTCAGCCAGGCCGAGTTTATTACAGAGCGCGACATGGTCGCGGTGACAGGCCGCTTGCAGATGGTTTTAAAAGCAACCGGGCGACTTTATTCAGCCGACTATGCGCATATCATTACAACGCAGAACGGACTGGTCACAAGGTTCCGCGACTTCCAGGATACGGCGCAAGCCATGCATGCCTCGATAGATCTGACTGCACCGATTCGATAGCGGTCATGACCCTCCGTCTACTGCGCGGTCCGGATTGTCAGACCGCGCAGGCTTTTCAGAAAATTCACGTTTACGACAGGACAGACCATGCTTGGCCCCATGCAGGACCAACCCTTGCTGATATCCGGAATTCCGGAACATGCCCCGATATGGCGCCCAGGGCAGGACATGGTCCGTCTGGCTAAGGAAGGGGGTATTCACCATCCGTCATTTGCGAAGATAGCAGGACGCTATACTCGGGCGGTGCAGCCATGAGCAATTCAGGTTTTGGCTTTAACCTGTCTCGCTCGCGTGCTGAGGGCGGTCTCATCGTCCTGAATTTCCTCACTGATGTCCGTCACACGCTTCAGGAAGCTTATGCCGTTCACGACTTCATCGTCGGTCATGCGGGCGACCATAGCGTCCATAAGCGCAATGCCATTCTGGATCATGCTGCCGAGATACTGGCGGCCACGCGGCGTAAGTGTAACCACTTTTTCGCGTCCGCTGTTCGGATCTTCGCTCATGCTCAGAAGATCCATTGGTGGCTTTGCCAGGGCGCGGAGCGACTTCGAAATAGCGGAGCTGGTGACTTCGTACCAGCCGGACAGGGCGATCTCGATATCCTTGCGGCGCATGGATGTGCCGTTCTCGCCCTGGGTGCGGATGAGCCAGAGAATGCACGCCTGCTGACGGGTAAGTATCCCGCATTTAAGCGCATCTTCGATCTGAATGCCCACCAGATAATGGATGGGAAAGAAGAGGTTCAGAAACTCAACGGAGGCGTCTTTGCGGTCGATCATGCGATTCACTGTCTTCAAGAAAAAGTTTCAATAACTGGTTTTATCGCACAGTTCGCTAAAATTTTCCATAAAGCGAGGCTTGAAAACACCAGAAAGCAGCTCTTGTGGTTCGCTTTATTATGTCGCAAAGACACAATGTTCATTGACACACAATTCTGGCTCTTTGATACACAGGTCAATAAAAAGGTCGGCTTGGAATTCGGCCAGAGGGAGAGATTGTTGTGAAACCGACGCCCGCCGGGGCCCAATCACCATTCGACATCGGCGCCATGCTTCGTCCGCCCTATGGGCCGGCCTTTCCGCGCTTTTCCCGCCTGCTGCTCAAGCACGGCTAAATCAGGAAGTGAGAGCCACTATGCCAGAGACAATTGCCCCGGTTATTCCGGACGACTTCAAGTCGAAAGACCTCTATTCGCCTGACGTGTTTGCCAACCCGTACCCGTATTATGAACACATGCGGGACAAGCCTATTCAGTACGGACTGGAGGACTATCCGCCCGGCACAATCCCGGGTGTTGATACACCGTTCCCGGCCTGGGTCGTGCTGAAACACGCCGAAGTGGCTGAAGTATCAAAGAAGGCGAGTGTCTTCTCGTCCCGCGATATCATGCAGGAAGAATCCGCCGCGCCGACCTTGATGCTTGTCAATCATGATGATCCCCGTCATGCGGAACTCCGCAAGATCGCGCAGCTGGCTTTCACGCCCAAACGCGTTATGACGGATATCGCCCCGTGGATGGAAACGACGGTCGGTGCTCAGCTGGAAAAGTATGCTGACGGCCAGGTTGACTTTATGGCTGATCTTGCGCCTAACCTGCCCGCTCTGGTGATGACCAAACTCATCGGCACACCGGAAAAAGATCACGTGCTTCTACGCCGCTGGGCAAATGCCTTTATGGTCACGTCCGACTTCACGATTGAAGAACGCCAGCAATGTAATGTGGATCTCTTTCTCTACTACACTGCGGCAGTCGAAGAGCGCTATGCCGATATTGCTGCCGGAAAGCCTGTGCCGGATGATCTGATGTCGGCCTTCATTCGGACCGAATCTGAAGGTAATAGTCTGAGTAAGGATGAAGTGGTTCGATTTTGTCTGACGTTGGTGGTGGCGGGTGCCGAGACCACCGGATACCTGTTGGGCAATCTGATTGATGTCTTGGTGGATCGCCCAGATCTGTTCAGCCTCTTGAAAGAAGACCGTGCACAAATTCGTGGCTTCATCGAAGAAAGCCTGCGCCGGGACGGGCCGGTGCAACGGCTTCACCGGGTCTGTACTGAAGACTATGAGCTGGGTGGCGCCCAGATCAAGGCGGGTGACTGGGTGGCTGTGTTCTTTGCTTCGGCAAACCGCGATCCGGCCGTTTTTGAAAAGCCGGATGAGTTCATTCTTGGCCGTCCAGGCATGGGCAAGCAGATGACGTTCGGACATGGCATTCATCACTGCATGGGGTCCGGCATTGCACGCAGTGAGGCAACGCAGTTGCTTAACGGTATTCTGGACCGATGCAGCGCTCTGAAGCCTGCCGGAGAGCGGAAACGTCAGCGCGGAGGATTTCTGAACTACGGGCTGGAAACCTGCCCGGTCGACTTTATCCGCTGAAATAATCCTCAAGGGAGGCGGGCCTTGAAAGGTTCGCTTCCGCCTTAAAACGGAGGTGACAATGCCAACCATTCATATCACGACCCGGAACGGGTCGGATACGTCCATTGCCGTGAACGCGGGTGTTTCTCTCATGGAGGCACTCACTGAACATGATCTTGATGTTGAGGCTGTCTGCGGCGGGGCCGCATCCTGTGGTACATGCCATGTGCATATCGCGCCGGACTGGTTTGAGCGTCTGGGACCAAGGGAGGAGTTGGAAGCAATGCTTCTGGATGGTCTTCTGAACACTGACGAGACCAGCCGGCTTGGGTGTCAGATTACACTCGCCGACGCCCATGACGGACTGACGCTAACAATTGCAGAAGTCGAGTAAATCAAAGAACAGCTTCGAGAAATTGGTTTTCTTCGTGGTGCTTCTAGAGGCTATTTGACCGAGCCCTGAGCCTGAATGTTTAGTTCAGGACTCAAGTTAGAAGTACAAACCTCTGCGTTGTAAGATATTTTAGAGATAATTATCTCCCCGTTTGCGGGGGTGGAGGGGGCTGGGCTGAGGCAAGGTTTTCGAGGTAAGGGTAAGGGATCAAACAGGAGACCCAATCCATGACCCATATTCTTGCCATTTCGGGAAGCCTGCGGAAGGCGTCATTCAATAGCGGGCTGGTGCGGGCAGCTGAGGGGCTGGCGCTCGACGGCGTGCAGGTTACGGGTATGACGCTGCATGGCATACCGCTTTATGATGCGGATGTGGAGGCGGCAGAAGGCATTCCGGCGGCTGTGACGGCGCTGAAGAATGCAATCCGGGAGGCGGATGGCGTGTTGCTGGTCACGCCGGAATACAACAACGGGATTCCGGGCGTGTTCAAGAATGCGGTGGACTGGACCTCGCGGCCAGCCTCCGAGATTGGTGACATTTTCGGCGGTAAGCCCGTGGCTATTATCGGCGCATCGCTTGGCGGTTTCGGGACGATCCTGTCGCAGAACCATTGGCTGCCAGTGATCCGTACGCTGGGCATGCGCCCTTGGTTCGACGGGCGGCTGATGGTGTCGCGGGCCTCTGGCCTGTTCGATGAGGCTGGCAACCTGACGGACGACGAGACACGCAAGCGACTACGTGATTTCGTTGCCGGGTTTGCGGCCTACGCAGCCTTATGAGCCGGGTCGGATAAGGACGGTCTGAAAGCGCTGGTAGCCGAGCTGCTTCTCATCGGCAGCCTGGCGATAGGCGCGGTATTCGCCGATCGGCGTTGCGATGATGCCGGCCTGGGTCAGGCGGTTTGCGACGGCAGCAGCGCGGCGATAGGCGAGTGTCTCATTGTCAAAGCGGCGCAGTTCACCGGCTGTGGAGGCATAGCCGACCGTTTCGACCGTAGAGACTGACCAGTGCTGGAGCGCCCAGATACTGTCGCCGAGTACGGATTCACCCGCCGGTGACAAGACCGCCTCGCCATTGGCAAAATTGATGAGCGGGAGTTCGCTGACCGGCGGCACGAGACGGATTTTCCATTCGGGAAAATTGGTCTGAAGCCCGGTTTCCATGGTGCGATAGGCCGAGATCGACAGGCCGTCATGCGGCGCGGCGACGAGCGTGGCGGTTTTTGCATCGGCATTGATATCAGCAGCGGAGAGTTCAAATGGAATGGCGGCGCGCAGTTCTGTCTCGGTCTGGCGCAACTCGCCGAATGTCTGAAGGCGCGAAATCTCGGCGCGCAGGGGCGCGGCGATGGACGTGTCGGCCATGCGCAGAAAGGCTTCGGCTTCGAGCGTCTTGTCCTCGTTGATGAGGACCTGGCCGAGATTGATATCGACCGGGCGGCCGAGACGACTGGTCAGCTCTGCAGTCAGCTGGCTTTCGGCCTCCGGCACGCGGGTGCGGGTCAGGATGGTGGCATCCACGCGGATGGCCTCGCGCTTCGGAAACTGGACGGAGACGTCGGAGATACGCGATTCATTATCGTCGAACGGGTCGAGCAGCGCGTCTTTCACTGTGTTGATGGCTGTGGCCTCATAGGCAATGTCACGCAGGGCGATGCCGAGGGGCAGGGAGAGCGCGGCGAAGACAGCGAGCACCATGGCGCTCTGCCACATCGTGCTACGCGAACCGTGATTGGCGCCGAAGCCATAGAGGCGCGACAGCACGGTCACCGACAGGGCGATCGCGAGCAGGTTGGTCATGAAGAGGAAGAAAGAGCCACCCGCAACCGCCATTGAACCGACGGCGAGGCCGTAGCCGGTGACGGCAAGCGGTGGCATCAGGGCGGTCGCAATGGCGACGCCCACAATGGTTTCGCCCTTGCGCTGGATTACTGCATAGCCGCCGGCAAGCCCGGAGAAGATGGCGACGAGCAGGTCAAAGAAGTTCGGCCGCGTGCGGGCGATGATTTCTGGCGTGATTTCGGTCAGCGGTGACAGGCGGACGATCAGGAAAGAGATGGTGACGGCGGCCAGCACGCCCAGGGCCATGGTCAGTATGGCGCGGCGCAGGGCGGCAAGGTCAAGGATGCTGAGGGAGAAACCCATCAGCATGATCGGACCCATCAGGGGCGAGATCAACATGGCGCCGATGATGACGGCAGGCGAGGAGAGGAGCAGGCCGAGTGTGGCGATGGCGCAGGACATGACCGCCATGAAGACGTAGCGACCGGATGTCTGGCCTTCTTCACGTGCATGTTCGACCACGGCTTCATGGTCGATCTTGCGGCCGAGGCGCTTGAAGAAGACGCGCGCTTGCCGGCGCCATGTGTCGATGCTCTCGACGGCGTTGGTTTTGTCAAAGGCCATGGTTTCGTATCTCGTCGTCCGGTTTATGCACTGGCAGGTCTACGCCAAAAGAAATACGCATTCATTAGCGCAGACCGGATAGTTTACCTGTGTATTTTCAGGCTGCTTTGCCCAGATGACGCCGGGAGTCTAGTCCGCGAGGACGCGGGGGAGCTTGAAGGTAACGGTTTCCTTGGCGGTTTCAACGCTGTCCATGGTGACGTCAAAGCGGGCGCGGCAGGCGTCGATGACGCCCTGGACCAGGTCTTCCGGGGCACTCGCACCGGCTGTTAGGCCGAGGGTGGTAACGCCTCCGAACCAGGACCAGTCGATGTTGTCAGCGCTGGCGATAAGCTCGGCGCGGGCCGCCCCGGCACGCAGGGCCACCTCGACGAGCCGGACGGAATTGGAACTGGTGCGCGCGCCGATGACGAGGACGAGGCCTGCGCCGGGCGCAAGGACTTTTACGGCATCCTGGCGGTTGGTGGTGGCGTAGCAGATGTCTTCCTTGTGGGGCGCCGACATGGCCGGGAAGCGTGTCTGCAAAATGCCGACGATGTCGGCCGTGTCGTCCACTGAAAGCGTGGTTTGTGTAACGAATGCAAGGTTTTCCGGATCTTTCGGAACGAAACGTTCCGCATCTGAGACCGTCTCGATCAGCGTTATGGCGCCGGTCGGCAGCTGGCCCATCGTGCCTATGACCTCGGGATGCCCTGCATGACCGATCAGGACGATCTCGCGGCCCTCATTGCTGTGGCGTTCGGCCTCGACATGGACCTTGGAGACAAGCGGGCAGGTGGCGTCGACATATATCATCTGTCGCGAGGCAGCCTCGGCGGGCACGGATTTCGGCACGCCATGGGCGGAAAAAATGACAGGCCGGTCGGTTGGGCATTCGTCCAGTTCTTCAACGAATACAGCGCCCATCGCCTCAAGCCGGCTGACGACATGGGCATTGTGGACGATCTCGTGGCGGACATAGACCGGCGCGCCCCATTTTTTCAGCGCTTCCTCGACAATCTGGATCGCGCGGTCGACCCCGGCGCAGAATCCACGCGGTGCGGCAAGTCGTATGGTGAGGGCGGGTCTGTCGTTCATTTAATGATCTCCTGCCTCTGCAACGTTGCGCCAACGCGCGCAGCCCTTTAACACATCTCCAGCTACAGATGGACAGGCCATTTCTACAGGCCAAGTAAGGACTCGCCGACGCATGCGCAAACTTTTACCTCTTATCGCCGTGGTCCTGCTTGTCGGTTGCCAGTCCAGGGTCGCTGATGTGTTTGATACGCGCCAGAATGCAGGGCCATGCCCGCCCGTTGGCTCGCTTTATGATGTGGCGCGGTATGTCGATCTCGCCGACCCGGCGGACGAATCCTATTCGAATATCACCTATACGGCCGAAATCACGGATGTGCGCACCTTCTGCCGCTATGCCGGCAACGACCCGCTGGACGTGCAGCTGGAAGTGGACTTCGCTTTCGGCAAAGGTCCGGCAGCGGATAGCAACAGCCACACGTATCCGTATTTCGTCGCCGTCACGCGCCGCAACGGCAAGGTGCTGGCAAAGGAATATTTCAACGTCGAGGCAGACTTCAACGGCTCCAAGCTCGACGGCAAGACGGAATCCTTCAGCAAAATCCAGATTCCGCGCCTCGATGAGTCGATTGCCGGTTCGAACTTCGAGATCGTGGTTGGGTTTGACCTGACGCCGGAACAGCTTGCGTTCAACCGCGCTGGCAAACGCTTCCTTCTCAACGCCGAAAACTAGACCATGGCCAGCCTGACGAGAGACCTGACGGCGGCTGCGGGCGCCGCGTTCTCCGCCATGGGGCTGGAGGAACGCTGGGGCGCAGTGCGTCGCTCGGACAAGCCGGAACTCGCGGACTTCCAGTGCAATGGCGCGATGGGCGCGGCGAAGGCGGCCGGCAAGAACCCGCGCGAGATCGCAGGCGCGGTGGCCGAGGCGCTGAAAGCCTATCCGCTGGTCTTGTCGGCGGAAGTGGCAGGTCCGGGCTTTATCAATATTCGCGTATCGGATGCAGTCCTGTCGTCGCGGGCAGCCGAAGTGCTGGCTGACCCGAAGGCGGGCGCCGAAATGGCGCCGGACGCGCAGGTGACGGTGATCGACTTTGGCGGACCGAACGTGGCCAAGCCGATGCATGTAGGCCATTTGCGCTCGGCCGTGATCGGCGACACACTGCAGCGGCTGCTGCGTTTTCTCGGCGACGCGGTAACATCAGACACCCACCTCGGCGACTGGGGCCTGCAGATGGGCCATCTCGTGACCGAACTCTCCGATGAGCAGCCGGACCTGATCTATTTCGACGCCAACTTTTCCGGGCCTTACCCGGATGAGCCGCCGGTCACGATCGAGGATCTTGGCCGGCTCTATCCGGCCGCCAGCAACAAGGCGAAGGAAGACCCGGCGCGTAACCAGCGCTCGCAGAATGCCGTGGCAGAACTGCAGGCGGGGCGGGCAGGCTATCGCGCGCTGCTGAAGCATTTCATCGACGTGTCAGTTGCAGCCCTCAAAGTGGATTATGCGTTCCTCAACGTCTCATTCGACCTCTGGAAGGGCGAGAGCGATGTTGACCACCTGATCCCCGGCCTGATCGAACAGTTTCGCAATGCTGGCCTCGCCGAGGAAAGCGATGGCGCGCTGATCGTGCATGTCGCCAAGGAGAGCGACAAGAAAGAGATGCCGCCGGTCATGCTGCTCAATTCGCGCGGCGGCACGGGCTATCACACGACCGATCTTGCGACGATCGAGGACCGGATGATGACAATGCATCCGGTGCCCGAGCGCATGCTGTACGTGGTGGACCAGCGCCAGGCGCTGCATTTCGAGCAGGTGTTCCGGGCTGCCGAACTGGTCGGCCTCATCGACGAAGGCCATCTGGAACATATCGGTTTTGGCACGGTGAACGGACCGGACGGCAAGCCATTCAAGACGCGCGAAGGCGGGGTGCTGCGCCTCGCAGACCTGAACGCGATGGCGTTCGAGGAGGCCGACCGCAAGCTCGGCGCCGCGAACCTGCCGGATGATATGGGTCCCGACGAGCGGGCGAATGTCGCGCGGCTGGTGGCAGTTGCGGCCCTGCGCTTTGCCGACCTGCAAAATACGCGCACGACGAACTACGTATTCGATCTCGACCGTTTCACGAGCTTCGAAGGCAAGACGGGCCCGTACCTGATGTATGCCGCCGTGCGGATCAAGTCGCTGCTGCGGCGGGCGGAAGCGGAGGGCAATGCACCGGGCGAGATTGCCGTGGCGCATGATGCCGAGCGGACGCTGGTGCTGGCGCTGGATGGTTTCGGCGCGGCCCTGCTGGGCGCGCGGGAGAAGCGGATGCCGCATATTCTTTGCGAGCATGTCTATGGCCTGAGCCAGGCTTTCAGCGGCTTCTACGGCGCGCTGCCGATTGCGAACGAGAGCCATCCGGCGCTGCGGGCAAGCCGGTTGGCGCTGGCGAGCGCAGTGCTGCACCAATTGGAGGCAGGTCTCCAGATTCTGGGGATTGATGTACCGGAGCGGATGTAGCGAGCTTGCCGGGCATTCGAATCCGGTCTAGTTCGAACCTAATTCAAACCCTGTCCCGGGAGAGAGCAGTCCCTTGAGGCTGCCGCCGAAGGCGCAACCGCCCCGGAAACGCTCAGGCAAAAGGACCGGACAGGGTCAACACGCTGGAAAGAGGCCTTCGAGGCCTCGCCGAAGGAGCAAGCCCGTTACTTCGGGCGGAATCTCTCAGGCGCCCAGGACAGCGGGGGCGACGGTATTTCGGCCATGAGCCGATCCGTCACCCTTTGGATTGATGGCGCCATGGCTGATGACACACACGACGACCTGAAGCGCACCCCGCTTTATGACCTGCATGAAAAGCTGGGCGCAAAACTTGTGCCTTTCGCCGGTTATGAAATGCCCGTGCAATACCCTATGGGCGTGATGGATGAGCATAAATGGACGCGCGAGCACGCGGGCCTGTTTGATGTCAGCCACATGGGCCCATGCTTCCTGACGCTGGAAGAGGGCATTGGCGGCGGCGACGAAGCGCATGCGAAGATCGCCGCGCTGATCGAGACGCTGGTCCCGAGCGACATTGCAGGCTTGAAGCAAGGCCAGGCGCGCCTGACTGTTCTCCTGAACGATGAAGGCGGCATCCTCGACGACCTGATCATCACGCGGCCGCTGGGCGATGAGGCGCAGGGCAGCCTCTATATCGTCGTCAATGGCGCGGTGAAGGATCAGGACTGGGCAATCTTTGAAAAGGCACTTGAAGGCAAGGCTGTGCTGACGCGCGCCGATGACCGCATCCTTTTTGCGTTGCAGGGTCCGGAAGCTGTCGACGTGATGAGTGATTTCTTCCCCGGCTGCGAAGAGCTGAAATTCATGCATCACATGCCGTTCGAGCTGAACGGGACAGGCTGTATCGTGTCGCGGTGCGGCTATACGGGCGAAGACGGTTTCGAGGTATTGGTCAGCCCCGCGGCGGGTCTGCCGCTGATCGACGAGATGCTGACGGATGACCGGGTCGAGATGATCGGTCTAGGTGCACGGGATTCGCTGCGGCTTGAGGCCGGGCTGTGCCTCTACGGACATGACATGGATGGGTCGCGCGATCCGATCGAGGCAGACCTTGGCTGGGTGATCCAGCGCAAGCGGCGCGAAGCGGGCAACTTCCCCGGCGCGGCGCGGATCCTTGCCGGTATCCAGGATGGTGTGGCCGAGAAGCGCGTGGGCATCCGCCCGCTGGAGCGCGCGCCGGCCCGCGAAGGCACAGCGATCGAGATAGACGGCAAAGTGGTTGGCGTTGTGACGTCCGGCGGTTTCGGCCCTTCGGTCGATCATCCGGTGGCCATGGGATACGTTGCGGCGGCCCATGCGGCGCCGGGCACGAAAATCGACCTGATGGTCAGAGGCAAGGCACGGCCGGGCGAAGTGGTCGCGCTGCCGTTTGTTCCACATAACTACAAGCGATAGGGCAGAGATTATGAGCACGAAACTGACTGAACAGGTGACGTTCTATACCGAAGACCATGAATGGGTGACCGTGCACGGCGAACTCGGCACTGTAGGCATCACCAAATTTGCCGCCGAGCAGCTGGGCGACGTCGTGTTCGTCGAGACGCCGGAAGTCGGCAAGGTGTTCAAGAAGGGCGACGACATGGCCGTCGTCGAGAGCGTCAAGGCGGCGTCTGACGTCTACGCCCCCGTCAGCGGCGAAGTGGTCGATGCCAATGCCGCGCTGGCTGACAAGCCAGAGACGGTGAACGAGCACCCAGAGGCCGACGGCTGGTTCTGCGTGATCCGCCTGTCGCATGGCGAAGAACTGTCCGGCCTCATGGACAAGGACGCCTATCTCGAATTCTGCAAAGGCCTGTAATCCATGCGCTATCTTCCCCTGACTGATGACGACCGCAAGGCGATGTTGAAAGTGATCGGTGCAAAAGGCGTCGATGATTTCTATACGGATGTCCCGGAATCTGCACGCCTCGGCGGCAAGGTTGCAGGTTTGCCGGACCATCAGGGGGAGATGGCTGTCGAGCGCCACCTCTCGAAACTCGCGGCCAAGAACCGCTCGGCCTCGTCGGGTCCGTTCTTTGTTGGGGCAGGTGCCTACAAGCACCACATTCCGGCCTCCGTGGACATGGTGATCCAGCGCTCTGAATTCCTGACGACCTATACGCCCTACCAGCCCGAAATCGCGCAGGGCACGCTGCAGACCCTGTTCGAATTCCAGACGCAGGTCGCGGCGCTGACGGCGATGGATGTGGCGAATGCGTCCATGTATGACGGCTCGACGGCTTGCGCCGAGGCAGCCGTCATGGCCTGCCGCGTGACGCGCCGGAAAAAAGTGATCCTGTCCGGCGGCCTGCACCCGCATTATGCCGCGGCAACCAAGCTGCTGTGCGAAGCGCAGGGGCTGGAAGTGGTGCATTTGGCAGTCGCCGTCGATGGCGAGATGGCACTGGCCGACGCTGTGGACGACCAGACCGCCTGCGTAATCGGCCAGAGCCCGAACATTTTCGGGACGGTGACGGACCTCTCGGGCGTGGCCGACGCTGCCCACGAGAAGAAGGCGCTGTTTGTGTCGGTCTTCACCGAAGCTGTGGCGCTGGGCCTCGTGACACCTCCCGGCGAAATGGGCGCGGATATTGCCGTGGGCGAAGGCCAGTCGATCGGCGTGCCCCTCGGCTTTGGCGGGCCTTATGTGGGCCTCTTTGCGTGTACGGAGAAACTGGTGCGCCAGATGCCGGGCCGCCTCTGCGGTGAGACGGTCGATGCCGATGGCAAGCGCGGCTTCGTGCTGACGCTGTCGACGCGTGAGCAGCATATCCGCCGCGACAAGGCGACGTCGAATATCTGTACCAATTCAGGGCTCTGCGCGCTGGCCTTCACTGCGCACATGACGCTGCTCGGCGACAAGGGCCTGAAAGGCCTTGCGCTGCTGAACCATGAAGCGGCGTGTGACCTGGCCGATGCGCTGGAAGCTGTGCCGGGCGTGGAAATCCTGACGCCGCGCTTCTTCAACGAGTTTGCGTTCCGGACACCGATGAATGCCGAAGCCGTTCTGGCCATGCTGGACGAAGCCGGCGTTGTCGGCGGCGTGCGGGCGAGCCGCCTGTTCCCGGCCGAGTCCATGGGCGACGTAATCATCTGCGCGGCAACCGAGTGCACGACACCGGAAGATATTGAAGCCTATGCGGCTGCACTGAAGGAGATTGTCTGATGAGCATGAACACGCAAGGCCGCCCCACGGCGCCGACATCGACGTCTGTATCCGACATCGAGACTGTCTCCGGTTCGCGGGGCCTGTTGCAGGCGGAGGGCCTGATCTTCGAGATCGGGACCAGTGAAACGACGGGCGTTGACCTGCCTGCGCCGCAGAACCGGACGGGGCGCCTTGGCGGCGTCGCGCGCAAGGTTGCTACGGGCCTGCCGGGCCTGTCGGAGCCGGAAATGGTGCGCCATTACATGCGCCTGTCTCAGCGCAACTATGCCATCGACCTCGGCTTCTTCCCGCTGGGCAGCTGCACGATGAAGCACAATCCGCGCCTCAACGAAAAGATGGCGCGCCTCCCGGGCTTTGGTGACATTCACCCGATGCAGCCGCAGGCCACCGTGCAGGGTGCGCTGGAACTGATCGACGAGTTGGCGACCTGGCTGAAGACACTGACCAACATGCCTTTCGTAGCGATGAGCCCCAAGGCGGGTGCGCATGGCGAGCTGGCGGGCATGCTGGCGATCCGTCAGGCGCTGATCGCACGCGGCGAGGGCGAGACACGCAAGCGCGTTCTGGTGCCTGCCTCGGCGCATGGCACGAACCCGGCGACGGCTGTGCAGTGCGGTTTCATTGTAGACGAGATCCGGGCCGATGCGCGCGGGCGTGTCGACATGGATGACCTGAAGGCCAAGCTTGAAAAGTCTGACGATATTGCCGGCATCATGCTGACCAATCCGAATACGTGCGGCCTGTTCGAAACCGACATCAAGGAGATCGCCGATCTCATCCATGATGCGGGCGGCTACTTCTATTGCGACGGCGCGAACTTCAACGCCATCGTGGGCCGTGTGCGGCCGGGCGACCTGGGCGTCGATGCGATGCACATCAACCTGCACAAGACGTTCTCGACACCGCATGGCGGCGGCGGACCGGGTTCTGGCCCGACTGTGCTGTCGGAAGCGCTAGCGCCCTATGCCCCCGTACCGTTCGTGGTGAAGAACGAAGACGGCGTGTATTCGCTGGTCGAGGACATGGACGGCGAAGCGAGCGAGAGCTTTGGCCGGATGGTCGCCTTTCATGGCCAAATGGGCATGTTCGTAAGGGCGCTGGCCTATATCCTGAGCCATGGCGCCGATGGCCTGAAGCAGGTTGCCGAGGATGCCGTGCTGAACGCGAACTATATCGCGGCGAAGCTGAAGCATGTGATGACGCCAGCCTTCGAAGGCTATTGCATGCATGAGGCCCTGTTCTCGGATGCGTTCACGGCGGACGGGATCGAGACACTCGATATCGCCAAGGCGCTGATCGACGAGGGCTATCACCCGATGACCATGTACTTCCCGCTGGTGGTGCATGGCGCGATGCTGATCGAACCGACCGAGACCGAGAGCAAGGCGACGCTCGACCAGTTCTGCGCCTCGCTGGAATCGATTGCCCGGCGCGCGGCGCAGGGTGACGAGACGCTCAAGGGCGCGCCATACCTTGCCCCGGCCCGTCGCCTCGACGAGACGCGGGCAGCACGCAAGCCAGTGCTGAAATGGACGGCGCCTGCCTCCGATACAGTCGCTGCGGAGTAGCCCTCAGGGCGCCGTTTTGCCAACCGGTTCCGGCTGATCAAACAGCCGGGACCGGACGCCCCTTAAATGTCGGGTCATCGGCCGTTCGACGAAGCGGTAACTCACCAGCGCGCCGGTGATCGACACGGTGAGGCAGACAGCGAGGAAGGTGAAATTGTCGAGAAGCCCCGGATGGCCCAGCTGGAACAGCGGGGCGAGCGGCTTGATTTCACCCAGCACGCTGAAGATGAGCCTGATGGCGACGATGAAGATCGTGTGGGACAGGTACAGCGAATAGGATGCATCGCCGAGGCGAACGAACGCGTGCAACACGCGCTGCAGCCATGGCGTGATGGCGCGAATGACATCCGGATGGGCCTGCCCACCGACCCAGCCGCCCCAGAGGGTTGCCAGCATGGCGAGAATGCCGACCGTGATGGCCACGATCGTCCCGCCGAGCCGTAGCTGAAACGGACTCTCGTCGACCGTGCCGTAAAGCTGGAAGACAAGGATGGTGACGAGAAAGGTGACCGCTGCCGGTACAAGCCAGGCCAGTCGGTCCGTACGCTCCAGTGTAACCACGCCATAGATCAGCGCTGCACTCGGGAAGCCATACAGCATTACCCGGCCCCATTGCAGCGTGTGCGTGGTTTCGATGCCCTGAAAGCAGAGAGATGCAGCAAGGGCCAGAACGGCCAGGAGCGTGATGGCACCCGCCCGCCATGCAAGGCCTGAAGCGACGAGCAATCCAGTCGCGGCACCAAAAATGAATTCCATTGTCATCGGGAAAAACACAAGGGCTGGCAGGTCTTCCGGGCGATGTCCTGACAGGCCCATCGACCAGCCTCCAATCACAAGCAGGCCCCAGGCCAGCAGGCAGTAGGGCAGCCAGCTTCGCCGCAGGAGCAGGATCAGAGTGAAGACAAGGTAGAAATAGACCTCATGCACAAGCGTCCAGCCGACACCCAAAATCGGGTCTTCGGCTTGCGGCAACAGCAGGAAGGATTTGATGATGTAGGGCACGACCGGCTCGGAGCGCGCAAAGGACTGCCATCCCTGACCCATGCCGCTGAGCCCGTGAAAGCCCACCAGATAGATCGCCATGATCCCTGCGAAGAACCACCAGATCGGATAGACCCGCGTCAGCCGTGCAAACAGGAAGTCTGCCGCTGTGCGCAAACCCGGCTTGTCGCCACTGGTGACGACAACCATGATGAAGCCAGAAATGACGAAAAAGAGGTCGACGCCCGCATAGCCATTCGTCACGATGCCCGAGAGCCACGGCATCTCCGACCCATTATTGTCCAGGATACTACGCATTTCCTGAGCGCGGATATGGTAGAAAACAACCAGCAGCGCGGCGATGCCACGCAGGATTTGGATGGACTGTAGTTTCATGCCGTCCTCATGCCCGGTTGCCGCAGATGACAGCAAGAAATATCAGCTTTGTAGCAATCGGGTGACTCTGTTGCCAGAGTTTGAACACATCCTGATGATTTCGTTGGCTGGACCGAAATTAAACCCCATATCATCCTCGAATGGCTGACGACGAAACGACCGACATGACCGAAACATCCTCCCTTCCGGCCGCCAAGCCGGGACTTGCCTTGCGTTCTGGTTTCAACACCGCATTTCGCCAGCTGCTGGCGCTGATCGGCCTGTTCATGATTGCCCTGTCGATTCCGATCGGCATCATGACGCCGCTTCTACCGATTGGTCTGCCGTTCGGCATCCTCGGGGTCATCCTGCTTGGCCGCAACTCGGTCTGGGGCCATCGCTGGATGGAAAGCGTGTTGCTGCGTCATCCACAGGTCGAGCGCTTTGCGCCGAACTGGCTGATGAAGCTGGTTTTTGGGCGCGAGAAGAAAGTTTCGCCACCTAAGGCCTCTCGCAAGGCATAGGCCCTTGCCCCTCGCGCAAAACTGGGGACAATTGTTCCAGTATTGATTGCGGCAAGCGGGGCTGAAGCAAATGAACCGAGTTTCCCTGACGGGCGTGCTTTGCATGGCCCTTTTACTGGCCGCGTGCGGCGGGAAAAATGACGCATCCGGCGATGAAGCGATCACGGTTCCGAAGGATCCGTTTCCGTCGACTTATACCGCTTATCCGAACGTAGCTGTCTTCATCTCGAATGCTACCATCATCGATGGTACGGGCGCGAAGATCGAAAACGGCAGCCTGCTCCTTGTGGACGGCAAGGTGTCGGCGATTGGCAAGGACATTGAAGCGCCAGCCGATGCAAAGAAGATCGACGCATCCGGGCGCTGGGTCACGCCGGGCATCATCGACAATCACAGCCATCTGGGGGCCTATCCTTCGCCGGGTGTCAGCTCGCTCAGCGATGGCAACGAGATTTCTGCGCCGGTGACGGCGGAAGTCTGGGTGGAGCATAGCGTCTGGCCGCAGGACCCGGGTTTCACGCGGGCGCTGGCGGGCGGCATCACCTCCTTGCAGATCCTTCCGGGCAGCGCGAACCTGTTTGGCGGACGCGGCGTGGTGCTGAAAAACGTGCCGAGCCGCACGGTGCAGGGCATGAAGTTTCCGGGTGCGCCCTACACGCTGAAAATGGCGTGCGGCGAGAATCCCAAGCGCGTTTATGGCTATGGCGGCGGGCGGTTCCCGGGCGGCGCGCCCTATTCGCGCATGGGCAATGTTGCCGGCTACCGCGCGGCCTGGATCCAGGCGACCGACTACAAGCGCAAATGGGACAAGTACGAGAAAGAGGGCGGCGACGCCCCGACGCGCGACCTTGAGCTCGATACGCTGAAGGGCGTGCTTGATGGCGACATCCTCGTTCACATGCACTGCTACCGCGCCGATGAGATGGCGCAGGTCATGGATATTTCGAAGGAATTTGGCTACAAGGTCACGGCCTTCCACCATGCTGTCGAATCCTACAAAATTGCCGACAAGCTGGCTGAGTATGGCGCATGTTCGTCCATGTGGGCCGACTGGTGGGGCTTCAAGATGGAAGCCTATGACGGCATCAAGGAAAACATTCCCCTCGTGCACAAGGCGGGCGCCTGTGCGATCGTACACTCTGACAGCGAAGTCGGCATCCAGCGCCTGAACCAGGAAGCGGCCAAGGCCTGGGCCGATGGCAAGAAGGTCGGCATCAACATTTCTGAAGAGGAAGCCTGGCAATGGCTGTCGCTGAACCCCGCCAAATCGCTTGGCATCGACACCAAAACCGGCAGCCTTGTGCCCGGCAAGATGGCCGATGTGGTGATCTGGTCCGGCAATCCGTTCAGCGTCTACAGCAAGGCCGACCAAGTCTATATTGACGGCGCCCTGATGTATGACCGCAGCGACGCGACCCGTCGCCCGGTGTCGGATTTCGAACTTGGCCAACCCGGTGAAGGAGACCTGAAATGAGCGCGCGCCATATTGCCAGCCTGATCGCTGTCGTCGCGAGCCTGGTCCTTCCGGTCGCGGCCCAGCCTGTTGCCATTGTCGGCGGAAAGGTCTGGACGGGAACGCGGCAAGGCACCGTTCCAAGCGCTGTTGTCGTCATCGACAATGGCCGCGTTGTGTCCGTCAACAAGGCCGGGTCGCCCGTGCCGCTTGATGCCACTGTGATCGATGCCGGTGGCAAATGGGTGACGCCGGGATTGATCGCTGCGTTTTCCCGTACCGGTATCGTGGAAGTCGATGCCGAGGAGACGACCGATGACACGTCGGCGGGCAAGTCAGACTATTCCGTGGCACTGGACGCGGCTGACGGTTTCAATCCGGACGCGACCGCAATCGCCGTGACGCGCGTGGAGGGCATCACGCGGATCGTCGTGGCGCCTGAAGCCAGTTCCAACCTGTTCGCGGGTCAGGGCTTTGTCGCCGATACGACCGGCGCAGTGGGCACCGAGATTGATCGCAAGGCTTTCGTTCTGATCTCGCTGGGCGAGCATGGGGCATCGCTGGCGGGTGGCTCGCGCCCTGCGGCCTGGGCACAGCTCCGTGCTGCGCTGGACGATGCGAAGGCCTATCCGGGTCGTTACCTTGCCAGCAATGAAGGCACGGCGCTTGATCGCGTGGATGCCGCCGCACTGGCACCCGCCGCCAGGGGCCAGCAGCTGATCCTGATCGAAGCGAACAAGGCGAGCGACCTCAACGCCATCATGGATTTCGCCGCGGCGAACAGCGATCTCGATATCGCAATTGTCGGCGCGGACGAGGGCTGGCGGGTGGCGCCGCGACTGGCGAAATCGGGCATTCCGGTGATCGTGGATGCCTTTTCGAACCTGCCAGCCAGTTTCGAACGGCTTGGGGCGACGGGCGAGAATGCAGCGCGGCTGAAGGCGGCGGGCGTCACGGTGGCCATCGCGGCGATCAGTGACGGCACGCACAATGCCCGCCTCGCCATGCAGATTGCCGGCAATGCCGTTGCTAACGGATTGTCCCACGATGACGCGATGGACGCGCTGACGACGGCCCCAGCGGCGATCTTCGGCCTGCAGGGGCTGGGCGTGATCGGGCCGGGATCGCGCGCGGATATCGTGGTGTGGGACGGCGATCCGCTGGAAGTCACATCCAATCCGGATGTCGTGATGATCGATGGCGAAGTGCAATCCATGGTGACACGCCAGAGCCAGTTGCGCGACCGCTACCTCAAACTCGACGAGCGTGAACGCCCGTTGGCCTATGTGAAGCCCTGACGGTCTGTTCAACTCCCATAAATCCTTAGCAGTCTAGGATGGCCGCTTGAGAGACTTTCTGACCCGTTTGCCGCATGGATGCCGCAAATAGGGACATAAGTGGAATTGGGATGGTTTGATCTATGTGGCTTGCACTGCTCATGGCGCTCACGATGGTGACAGGCTCGGGGCCGATGGACGCGGCCCTGTCGGCAACCGAAGCGCCGCGGACATTGCGCGCCGCCTTTACCGTGGAATTGCAAAGCGACCGGGCCCGGCGCGTTTATGCTTTCGACCCGCGCAAGCAAGGCGCCGAGCGATGGCAGGTGGTCGACTGGCAGGGCGATGATGACGAGCTGGAAGAGGTGGCGGCCAACTGGGCGGCTGAATCGGCGCCCGACGGGCGGCTGTTTCCTGATGACCTGCGTGCGAGCCTGGGACGCAGCGTGGAAGTGAACGATGCAGGCCATGCCTGGCAGATATCGTTCCGTCATACGCCGTCGAAGAATGATGGCGAGTTTGATGTCTGGGCCGCGCAGCGCCTGCAGGCGACAGCCTGGCTTGACCCTGTCGGCGAGCGGTTTCTCCGCATCGACTACAGGCTGCCGAAGCCTGTCGCTGGGCCTGAAGGCGGCACACTGAGCCAGTACAATCAGAGTTACTTCCTGCGCACGGAACCGCGCTGGGGCATGAGCTATGTTTCGGGCTTTTCCATTGAGCTGGAAGCGCGGGCGGCCTTCCGGAAAATCGAACGGCGCTATTCGGCGAATATCGTGAAAGTGGACTTCTTCTTCGCGAGCGCCGAGGCGCAGAAGGCATTTGAAGACGACCGCGCAGCCAAACCGCAATTGATGACTGGATTGAGCGGCCCGGCACGCTAGACTCCTCGCCATGACGATTCACATGGTGAAATTGAGCGTAGGCGCCGAGACCGTCGAGGACCTCGCAGACTGGCAGACGCGCCAGATGCAGCGGCTCGACAACCCTGTCCACCACACCCGCATGAGCCCCAAGCGGGCCGAGGAAATGCTCGATGGCGGCTCGATCTACTGGGTGATCAAGCGCGCCATCCGGGTGCGCCAGCGCATCATCGATATTCGCGCCGTGGCAGATGAGACAGGCCGTGACATGTGCGAGCTGGTGTTCGATCCAAACCTTGTGCGCACCTATGCGCAGGCGAAAAGGCCATTTCAGGGCTGGCGCTACCTGAAGCCAACCGATGCGCCGCGCGACCTGAAGACCGGCGAAGCCGCACTCGACATTCCGCCCGATCTCGATGCGGCGCTTAAGCAGGCAGGCGTCTGGTAGACGCCGTTCCGAACGATCCCATCGACAAGGCCTGTACTGCCCGCTAAGCGGAAACATGACCGATCTTTTCCTGCAATACTGGCCGCTCCTCCTAAGTCTCGTCGTGGCTGGCGCTGCAGCGGGCCTTGCGGCCGGCATGTTCGGCATTGGTGGCGGCGCGGTGATCGTGCCGGTGCTTTTCTTCCTGTTCGACGGCATGGGCTATGGCGAGACGGCCATGCATGTGGCGGTGTCGACCTCGCTGGCGACGATCATCCTGACCTCCATTCGCAGCGTGATGGCGCACAATGGGCATGGCGCCGTTGACTGGGACATTATCAAGTCATGGGCGCCGTGGATCGTGCTGGGAGCGCTTATTGGCATGGGGCTGAGCGGCTTCCTGTCGAAGCGGGCACTGCTCGGCATTTTCGGAACGATGGGCTTCGTGCTGTCGGCGCAGCTGTTCTTTGGGCGGCCCTCATGGCGGCTGGCTGACGAGATGCCTAAGGGCGCAACGCGCATGGGGCTGGGCACGGCAATCGGGGCGCTATCGGCCCTTATGGGCATCGGCGGCGGTACGTTTGGCGTCAGCCTCATGACGCTGTATGGGCGGCCGATCCACCGGGCCGTGGGGACAGCCGCAGGCTGGGGCGTGGCAATTGGCCTGCCGTCGGCGATTGTGGCCATCTTCATAGGCTGGGGTCATGAGGGCCTGCCGCCCTTTTCGCTCGGCTATGTAAACCTGGCCGCCTTTGCGCTGATCTCGGTTTTCACGGTGACAATGGCGCCTGTCGGGGCGAAGCTGGCGCACAAGCTGGACGCCGTTTTGCTGAAGCGCCTGTTTGCGATCCTGCTGGCGCTGGTTGCGGCGCGGATGCTCTACAAGGCGCTCGGCTTCTAGGTGGCCAGCACGCCGATGATGCGCTCGATCGCCCAATAGGCCCCCACAATTCCGATGAAATAGGCGGCCACAAAGCGGGCCAGCGTGTGCGGCATGCGGGCGAACCGCGTGGCGAGGAATACCGCGAGCAACACGGCTCCCACGAAGAGAACCTGCCCTGCCTCGACGCCCAGATTGAAGAGCAGCAGGGCCACAATTTCGGCGCCCTTGGGCAGGCCGATTTCCGAAAGCGCGCCAGCAAAGCCGAAACCATGGATTAGCCCGAAACCAAAGGCGATCAGCCAGGGCTTGCGTTGGCTGAGCGTCTCGCGCCCGCGCACACGGTAGATGGCTTCAGCGCCGAGCAGGGCAATACTCATCGCGATGGTTATCTCGACAGGCGGGCCGGGCAGCGTGATGCCGCCAAGGGCGGCTGCGGCCAATGTGATGGAATGCGCGAGCGTGAAGGCGGTGACGGTTGGCAGGAGCTGGCGGGGGCGCACCAGGAGGATCAGGCCGAGCACGAAGAGGAGGTGGTCATAGCCGAACAGGATGTGCTCGACACCGATGCGGAAATAGGTCGCGGTGGGGGCGCCGGTGGGAGAGGAGAGGTCGAGCTGTAGCGCGCCGGGCCGCAGCACCGTGGAAAGGTCGTCGCCTGTCAGACGGTTCACCCGCACGAAGGCGTCTGTGAGCGTGCGCTCAAGTCCGGCGATTTCGATCTGGCCGGTTGAGAGATCGCAGGCCATGTCCCACCGCTGGATCAGGGTGCTGGCGGCGATTTCGCTGCGCTCGCGCGAGCGTGTGCAATCCTCGGGAAAGACCGGATCCAGCTTGAGACGCCTGCCGTCGAGCACGGGCTGTTTCCAGGTGACGGCGAACTGGCCCGGATCTGTTTCAGTGACTTCGAGATAGGCCGGGCGCACTTCATGGGCGCTCGCCGGGAGCGCGGCGCAGAAGAGCGCCAGAAGGGCGAGGAAAACGCGTCTCATTCGGCGCCTTCGATGTGGACCTTGTAGCGGCTGATGATGTCGGCGATGGCCTGCTCGTTTGCGCCGCGCAAAGCGTCATCGCGCCAGTCGGATTCGACCTGGGCGCGGACCTCTTCAAAGGGCTGGAGACGGCCGTCTTCACGGGCCACGATGTGCACCAGATGCTGGCCGAATGCTGAAGAGACGGGGCCCTGCCATTCCGGTCCGGCCTTTAGGGAAAAGAGCGCCCTGGCGAAGTCTGCACCGAACAGGCGAACGGTTTCGCGTATGGGGAGATCGCCATAGGCGCGCTGGAGCATGAAGGGATCGCCGAGGGTGCGCCAGTCCGGCGGTGTGGGTTCGTTGAGGGACTTGAGGAGGGATTGTGAGTCCGTTCCGGGTGTATTCCGGGCCCGTTCCGGGTTCAGGAAGATGTGTTCGAAGGTGATGCTCGGGGCCAGCGTGTAGCTTTCCGGATGGTCTTCGTACCATTTGCGCAAGGTGGCCTCGTCCGGCGCGGGCGTGTCGGCCAAGTCGGATACCATGAAGCTCATCTTTTGCGCGAGACGGCGTTCGATGATCGTGTCGCCGACATCGAGGCCAAGGCGCCGGGCTTCGCGGGCGAGGGCTTCGTCGCGGACCTGATCGGTGACCATGGCGGCCATGTCCTGCGGCGAGGGCAAGGCACCGGATTCAGAGGCATAGAGGGCGGCCATGCGCTCCATGTCTTCCTCCGTGACGGTGATCGTGCCGTCACGCGCTGAGGCATAGGCCGTCCACGCCGCGTGACCGGCAAAAACCAGCGCAGCGACGAGGACGAAATGGACGAGCGGTTCGCGAATAAGGGCGCGCATCTAGGCGGGTGGGATATACCAGATCGGCGATGTGTAGGCGCGTTCCTGGATGGTTGTGGGCAAGGCCGGGTTAGGCGGTGTGCCGTTGCGGTTGGCTTCCCATGTCGACCAGCGGCAGGTCGGGTTTTCGAGCACGCGGACATAATAGGTGGCGCGCTGGGCGGGATCGAAGTCCGGATCGGTCCAGAGAGCTTTCAGTTCGCCAGCGCCTGAGCCGGGGCTGGTTTCGCAGGACGCGATGTCGACACTGGCACCATTGTCGGGGCAGCGATGGATGGCGTCCGGCACGGCGCCGCCGGAGCAGGCCGCGTCATAGATGGTTTCGCCGCTGCTGGTGACCTTGACGACCTGGACGCGCTCGAGCGGCGCGGAGTTGGCGTCCTGGACTGCCCAGGCGATGAATTGTGGTGCCGCGCCGGTTCCGACGAGGTCGCCGCCCATGGGCACGCCGCCGGCATAGGCTTGAGTGGCAAGGTCCGGGCTGGTCAGCATGGCGTCGGTATACGTGAAGCCGCCGAAGAAACGGACTTTCATGCGGGGCCCAGTGGTTGCGAAGGTTTCCTTGCGGCGGAAGGCGTCGAACAGGGCGTCGCGTGTGTTCTCTTCAGCCCAGACACCCGTGAGGCCAGAGGCCGACCAGCGTGAGAACCAGTTCTTGGCGTTGGTTGTGGTCTGATTGACGGGCTGGTCTGCCCAGTCGGTGATGCCCGGCATTGGCACGGAGCCGCGCTGGAAGGGCAGGCCGTCAACGATGCCGATTTTCGACCAATAGTCCTTTTCGGAATAGGACCCGCCAGCGACATGGCTGTCGGAGGCAGCGGTCAGGCCGAAGCGGAAGGGATCGAAGCCCTTTTCTTCCTGCAGTTTCAGGCCGTTGCGATAGGCCTCGCGGACGTAGGATCCGCTGGTTTTCGAGACATCATAGCTGCCGAGAAGCTCGTCATAGATCTCGAAATTGGCCCATTCATCGTTCGGGGAGAGGTCCGGGTGGGTTTCGGACGTGCCCTTGACCTGCGTGACTTCGACCAGCGGTTCGTTGCGCATGCGCTGCTCGGCATAGGCCGCGTCGATCGGGTCGCCATTATAGGTCTCGAGCCTGAACATCTGTCCGTCGGAGACGTTGGAATTGTGCGGGATGGCGATGGATTCGCGGCCTTCGGCGCGCTGCAGGTCCATCCAGTCCCAGAGGTCTTCCGGATTGGTTGAGTCGAGGGTCGAGAAGGCGCGCTCCGGTGCTTCGCCGCGGAAGAAGACGTTACGGTGCAGGTTGCCCCCGCCGAAGCCGCCATCTTCGCTCTGTGTCGTAACCGAGGTGAACTCATAGGCTGAGAAGGTCGTGAAGACGCCGGGCTCATTGTATTTTTCGGCTGCGGCGATGTTCTCCTGCCAGACCGAGGTAATGGTCGGCTCGTCATACATGTCTTCGATCTTCTCGCCTGAGCGGACCGAGGCGCCAACACCCTGGAAGGCGGCGACGATCTTGGCAGGATCGGTGGAGAACATGTCCTTGGCGCGTGGCACCTCTGACAATGCCGTTCCCTTGGTGTTCATCGCCGGGAGGATGCCGAGATATTCGGCATGGTCGGTTACGGTGTAGAAGTCGAGCGGGCCACCGGCGATGGTCATGTCGAAACCCGATGGGTGCTTGATCGTCTCGCCCTTGGCGAAACGGTAAGCGTCGTCGGCCGTGCGGCGGACGTTGAAGATATAGGCGTCAAAGCTGTTGCGCGTGTGGATGTGCATGTCGCCGAAATAGGCGTTGCGGTCTGCATTGTAGCCGGCCGTTGCGCCTTCAGGCACGGTGGTTTCCGGTGCGGCGGCTGTTTCGACGCGTGTTGGTTCAGTCTTGTTGCCGCTACAGGCGACAAGCGCGAGCGCCGTACTGGCGAGCGTCAGGGTCTTCCACATTTTGCTATTCCTCCCACGGGCGCGTTTGCTGCGCTCTCATGGAGGATGTTTTTGCAGTGATTGTGCCGGATGTCCAGACGGGGGGTCGGGAAGCCTAACCTTGCCAGAAGCGGCGGGTGAGGACGACGAAAACCGCAATGAACTCGAGGCGTCCAAGCAGCATAGCGATGGCGCAGATCCATTTGGCGGCATCAGGCAATGTCTGGAACGTGGCTGACGGCCCGATCACTGGACCGAGGCCCGGGCCGACATTTGATACGCTCGTGGCGGAGCCGGATATGGCGGTGATCGCGTCAAGACCGCACAGCGACAGCAAGACGGCAGCCACGAGGAAGGTGACGAGATACAGGAATACAAAGACCATCACGGACTGGAGGGTCTCTTCGTCAACGACCTTGCCGCCATAGCGAACCGGGGTGCGGCGGTGCGGCATGGTCATGCGGTGGGAATAGGCGATGAGGGCCTTGGTCGTGATTTCGAGGCGGAACATCTTCAGTCCGCAAGCCGCTGAACCGGCGCAGCCACCGACGAAGGTGGCGACAAGGAAAATCGCCATGACGGGGGAACCCCAAGTGTCGTAGGGGGCGGACGCATAGCCCGTGCCTGTCATGATCGAGATGATGTTGAAGAGGGCATCCTTGAATGCATGGGCCGCTGTTTCAAAGATGCGCGGATCAACAACCGCTTCATGATAGCTGACGATTACAAGGGACAGGAAGATCGCGATCGCCAGGTAGAGGCGCGGCTGCGGGTCGCGGATGAGGGGCATTATACGGCCTTGCAACAGCAACATCGCCAGAAGGCTCTGCGGCAAGCCGGCGACGAACATGAAGAAGGTCGCGACATAAGGCGCGTTCGTGTCGTTGAAGTAGCCGAAGGACGCGTCGTGCGTGGAGTAGCCGCCGGCAGACATCGTGGTCATCGAATGGGTTATTGCGTCGAACCAGTTCATCCCCGCGAGGAAGTAGCACAGGGCGCAGAGCATCGAGATCAGGAGGTAGGTGAAGCCCAGATAGGCGGCAATGTCGGTCACACGCGGGAGGAACTTGCCTGAGAGGTCAGAGCTTTCCAGTTCGAAGAGCTGCATACCGCCCACCCTGAGCTGGGGCAGGATGGCGATCGCTGTCACGATAATCCCGATGCCGCCGAACCATTGAAGGATGGCGCGCCAGAGGAGCAGGCCGCGTGGCATGTCATCGAGGCCTGTAATGACCGTTGCGCCGGTCGTGGTCAGGCCAGAGACGCATTCGAAGTAGGAATCCGTTATCGACATGCCCGATGCCAGGAACGGGATCGATGCGATGGCGGGCAGGAAGACCCATACGAGCACGGTCAGCAGGAAGGCTTCCCGCTGGCCTGTTGTCTGGTCGCCGCCGCGTGCGAGGACCCAGAGGCAGACGCCAATGAAAATGGAGCCAAAGGCTGACACGGCAAAGACGTGAGATTCCGGGCGTTCGTCTGCAAAATCCATCAACGCGCACGGAATCATTGCCGCCCCGAGCAGGACGGTCATGATGCCGATGGCGAGGAAGAGGGGACGCAACTGCATTTTACGCGCGGAAGATACGCTGCAAATCCTGCGAAGACGTCAATTTTCTTAAGGTTAACAAGAGGTATCCAACGTGAGTGCCACGACGGCACGGGGGTAGGCAGAACTGGGTAGCAATCAGGCAAGGATTGAGCCAGAGGGGTCTGTGTCGCGGCTGATGTTGATTGACGCTAGGGAAGCAAGTTCCTAAAGCCGAGAGACTGTTTCAAATGTAACAAATGGCCATCCTCCCATGTTCGACCATCCTTCCTACGATGCCCACGAGGGCGTGCACCTTTTCCAGGACGCCAAGAGCGGGCTGAAGGCAATTATCGCCATTCATTCGACTGCGCGGGGGCCTGCCGCCGGCGGTACGCGCATGTGGGATTTTGCCAATGGCGAGGCAATGCTGCGCGATGTGCTGCGCCTCAGCCAGGGCATGAGCTACAAGAACGCCATGGCAGACCTGCCGCTGGGCGGCGGCAAGGCCGTGATCTGGGGCAACGCGAAGACCGACAAGTCGCCGGAGCTGTTCCGGGCGTTTGGCCGGGCCGTGGAAAGCCTGCAGGGGCGTTATTACACGGCTGAGGATGTCGGCATTGATGTCGCCGACATGGAGATCGTACGGCAGGAGACGACCTATGTGGCGGGGCTCGACAAGGGCGACGCAGCCAGCGGCGACCCGTCACCGATTACGGCGCGGGGCGTGTTCCTGGGCATTGTGGAGACGGCCAAGCGCGCGCTGGGCAGCGGCGACCTGAATGGCCGGACCGTGGCGGTGCAGGGCGTTGGGTCGGTCGGCAGCCATACGTGCGACCATCTGGCCGCCGCCGGCGCCAACCTGATCATCACCGATATCGACCAGGCCGCGCTGCAGGCCGTATCGGCGCGTACGGGTGCCCGCATCGTGGGGCCGGACGAGATCTATGATGTCGAGGCGGACATTTTTTCGCCGTGCGCGCTTGGGGCGATCGTCAACGAGCAGACGCTGGAGCGGTTCAAGGTGAAGGCCATTGCGGGGGGCGCGAACAACCAGCTCGTCATGCCGGAAATGGGTGAGCTGCTGCGCCGCAAGGGCATTCTTTATGCGCCCGACTATGTGATCAATGGCGGCGGCATCATTAATGTGGCGGCCGAAATTTCCGGCAATTACTCGCGTGACTGGGTCGACGCGAAACTCGCGCGGCTGGTGGAGACGCTGGGCGGCGTGCTGGACGAGGCCCTGTCGCACGACAAGCCGACCAATGAAGTAGCCGACACGATTGCGCGTGAACGGATCGCTTCCGCCCGCTAGGGGTTTGTGCGTAGTTCGCAGGCATGTGCCTGGATGGTATGTTTTATCTCAGGAGCAATCTGTCAGGAGATATAACTGCCATGTCCGTTGTCGCCGTACTACAGGGAACAGAAGCTGAAGACCGTCATACCACGCTGGCCGCTGTGGAGATTGCGCGCCGCCTGAACACGCCCGTCACGGGCCTGTTCGCGCTGCCTGATCCAATGGCCGTGCTGATGGTATCAACGTCACCCGAGATGGCGTCGATTTCGCCCAGCATGACGCAGAGCATGATCGACCAGCAAGCGGCGATGACCGAGGTCGCCAAGGCGGCCTTCCATGACGCGACCAGTACAGGCGCACACGGCCTGGACTGCGACTTCTTCCATGAGGTGAATACGGTGGAACGTGCCACCGCGAATGCCGCGACGCTGGCGGATGCGGTCGTGTTTCCGCGATCTGCCGCGAAGGTCGGTGAGCCGCTTTATATGGCGTTTGAACACGTCATGATGGAAGCGCGCCTGCCGCTCGTTCTAGCGGGTACGGATGAAATGCCGCAAGGCCCGGTGATCATTGCCTGGGATGGCAGCAATGGCGCCGCGCGCGCCGTGCGGTTTCATCTGCCGCTGATCCGCGCGTTTGGCGAAGTCATCATTGCGCAGGCGCCGAAAGACCTTGAGCGTGATGCGGCCCGCCCGGTAGCTGAACCCGGTACACTTGAAGACTGGCTGAAGCAGCACGGTGTTACCGTAAGCGTGGCGGGCATCGAAGGCGATGTGGCCGGCGGCCTCCTGGCTCTGGCAAAAGGCAGCGGTGCGTCAATGATCGTGGCGGGTGCCTATGGTCACTCGCGGCTCGGCGAACGGATTTTCGGTGGCACGTCGCGGCGTCTGCTCGAGGCCAAGGACGCGCCGGCGCTGGCGCTCGCGCGCTGATCCTGTCCAACCCCTGAGATCAAGGAGACTCCAATGGCCCTGAGCCGCATTACACTTCAACTCGCGCGCAACCCGGGCCTGCCCACGGGTGACCCTGAACGGGGTTACACGCTTGTCGCGCCCCTGACGCCTGACGCTCATATTGATGTCGAAGCCTGGCGGGCAGACCGCAAGGCCTGCCGCGTCGTGCGCTTTTCGCCTGTGGATGACGAGCATGCCACCGGACTGCTGACGCATCGCGGCGATCACTGGTCCTTTCATTATGACGAAGATGATGAAGGCGACGACGAGGCGGGCTACCGCCTTGGCGAACACGTGTTCAAGGAAGGCGAATACGTGACGGTTGCCAGCTTTGGCGAAGAGCCGCTGACCTATAAGGTGACCGACGTCTCCAGCCTGTAATCCTTGCGCGCAAGGCGGCCAAATTCTGGTATTCGGGATTTGAGTTACCAGCGCGGGAGGCAGGCGAGCATGTGTGGGCGTTATTTCAGGCACGAAGTGAGCTGGGCCGAATATCATGATGCGCTGAGCATCATACCCGTCACGAATGTGGATCCGCCTGAAGCAACCTATAATGCCGCGCCGACCACGATCCAGCCCATCGTGCGCCGCGCCGAGCATGGCACCCACAAGGAACTGGCGCCTGCGCGCTGGGGGCTGGTTCCGTCCTGGTGGACCAAGCCGCTGTCGGAGATGAAGTTCACGACTTTCAATGCGCAGGCCGAAACAGCGCCCGAGAAGCCTGTGTTCCGGGGCGCATACCGCCATCATCGATGCCTTGTGCCCGTGTCCGGCTTTTATGAATGGACAGGCACCAAAGGGGCGAAGACGCCTTTTGCGATCAGCCTGCGCAACAGGCGTTGGTTCTGCCTGGCGGGTTTATGGGATTCCGCGCTGATCGACGGGTCGGAGATCCACAGCTTCACGATCCTGACCACGACGCCCAACGACCTGATGGCGGGGCTGCACACGCGCATGCCGGTGATCGTGGCGCCCGAGGATTATTCCCTTTGGCTGGACCCCGACGCGGGCGACCCTACGCGCTTGTTTGGCCCCTTCCCAAGTGACGCGATGCAGGCCTGGCCCGTCGGTGCAGATGTCGGCAACGTGCGCAACAATCATCCGGGTCTGATCGCAGAGGCCTGACAGATGAGACGGGTGGGCGCGGGCGTCCGGTCTAGTTCCAGGGATTGAAACGTTTGGGCGCAGCGGGCGGGGGTGGCGCCTCTTCCGCTTCGGGCTCTTGTGTCATTGGCTCGACGGTTTCCGGCGGCACTTCAAACGCCCTTTCTTCGGGGCGTGACCGTTCGGGGGCGTCAGCCGGCGTTTCGGCCTGATCGCTGAACTCAAGGGGCGCGGATTCAGGTTCGGCCACCGGGTCTGGATAGGCGGGTGTCTCAGTATCGGCGCTGAACTCGGACAGGTCGATCTCGTCTGGCAGGTCGACCGTGCCGTCGATCACCATGCGCGGACTTTCAATGTCAGGGGCGCCGGATGCGGGGGGCACGTCATTGGGCATCGCGCCAGTCCTGCCAGCTGCCCCGAGGCCAAAGCCGGAGGACATGCCGGACAGGCTGAAGCGCTGTTGCGGCTTTGGGACGACGGGGGATTCAGCCGTGACGGGCGCGTCTTCCGGCAGGTCTATCTGAGGCGCTTCGGGCGTGATTTCGCCAGCATAATCGACGTCGGACGAAATCACTTCGGCCTGAGGGGCGGGTTCAGGCTCTGCCGGTGCGGCTGGAGACATCGTGTATTGCGCAAGTGTGCCGGTACCGGCGCCAAAATAGCCGCCGCCAAAGGGCGAAGACATGGAAACCGCTGGCGCAGCAGCCGGGGCTGGATCGGGCTCCGGCTCGGGGTCAGACTCCTCAAAATCGGGCGCTGTCTCAAGAACGGGTGCGTTTTCGTCTTCAGGCCAGAGCGAGGGTTCGGATTCATGGGTTTCAGGCTCGGCCTCGGACGATGTAGTGAAGGCTGGCGTATAATCGAAGGGTTCTGGCGCGTCTGCAGCGACGTCTTCAGGGGCGTCCGCTGCCGCTTCCATTTCGCTTTCGGGATCGTCCAGGGCGTCCGGTTCGGCTTCGGCGAGCGCCTCAGCCTCTGGCGCCGTATCCGGGAGCACGTCTGGCTCAGCCGCAATAATCGTTTCGTATTCGGGGACAGAGGTTTCGGGCTCTTCGTCCGCCTCGATTTCGGGTTCGGGTGCAGTTTCGCGTACGCCGCCATTGACTTCATCAGCCATGCTGGCGACGGCGCGCGCCATGTCGTTCTGACCTTCGACTTCCGGATAGGCTTCAGGGTAGGCCTCGGTGTCGTCGCCCGGATCCTCAACCAGATCAGCGGGATCGAGCGCCGGGGCAGGCGCTTCCTCGGGCTCTGCGTCGATGGTTTCCAGGCCTTTGAGGACCGTATTGATGGCTTTCTCGGCGCCGCGGGCGTGGCGATGGGCCTCGCGGTAGAGGTCTGCCACAAAACTGGCATAGGGGCGCCCGGCGCTGTCTGTTTCGTCAACGAATTCCTCCGGCGAACAGGACTCGATTTCCTTGCCGAGCGCATCCGTGAGCAATACGGCATGCGGCTCTGGCGTCAGGACAACGCGATAACCCTCTGTATCGTGGGTGATCGTGCCGTCTTCGCCCTCAGACCAGGCAACGCGCTGCTTGCGCGTCATTTCACTGAGCTTGTCGATCAGCCGTTTTGTCGAAGGGTGCAGCATTGTGCGTAGCCTTTCCCGATCTGTCCTGGATCAAGTCTACCCAATAGCGGCTGACAGGCTAACATTCAAACTGTGCTTCCCCCAATCTGCATGAAATGTGGTTTATTCGGGCAGTTTGGTCCGCTGAAGTCGCGAGGCTGTGCAAACCTTAGGGAGCGGCAGCGGGGGCTGGCGGGACGTATTTCATCTCCAGAAGCACCGCTTCCGCCTGATAGTCAGGCGCGGCATCGCTGAGCTGGCCGTCAAAATCGCCGCCCGCGCCGAACGCCCGGATGAAGCGCGGGTTGTCCGCGCTGTCGGGACAGATGAAGAGGGCGTCCACAGGGCCTGGCTCCAGTTCGCAGAGGCTGCGCGCCTCTGCGCTGAGCGCCTTGAGCTTCATCTGGCCGACCTTGCCGCCGTCAGGTCCGGCGACGTCGGGATTGCGTGTCACCACGGCGCCGACATTGCCGACCGTCCAGTCGGGTTCAACCACGTAGACGAGGCGGCCTGCCTGGCCAGCCGCCGGGAGCGTCTGGACGAGGAAGACCGGGTAGGCCTGCTCACCGGCATAGGCACGGTCGGTGAGGATTTCGTGGCCGGGAAAGGCGGCTTTCATGGCATCGAGCGTAAAAGGCGTGGTGCCCGTCAGGCCCATCGTTCCTTCCGGGCCGATGCTGGCGGGCAGGGCGGCGCCGCCAAACTCAGCCTTGCGCACTTCGGATTTCACACGGGCGACATCCTTCAGGAAGTCCTTCACTGGTTCGCCGCCAGCGACTGAAAGGTCCGTGCGGAAGGCGCGGATGATGCCGTCTGGCGAGATCAACAGGTAGCTGGGCGTCCAGCTGATCTTCAGCTTTTCGCGGATGCGCGTGTCTGTATCGAGCACGGTCGGATAGCTGTAGCCCTTTTCAGCAAAATAGGCCTCAACGGAGCCATACTTGCCGTAGAGTTCCTCAGGGCTGGTGCGGCTGGCATTGGCCGGGACATGGATGGACAGGAAATAGAGGTCCGGATCCTGTTCGATCGCCGTGGCGAGTGCGGCCACATAGGGCGCATCCCGCATGCAGTCGCCGCACCATATGCCCCAGACATCAATGACCATCCAGCGGTTCAGAACGGCGGAATCAAAGGCCTGGCCATCCGCCATGGTGGCGGTGAATTGCGGGAATGGCTCACCAAGCAGGGCATAGCCATAGGGGCGGTTGTCTGCATCGCGCAGCACGCCGTCGCCCTTGGTATCGGCTGCGGTTGTGGGCGGGGGAACATTCGCCGTGATGAAATTGGTTGCAGCTTGCTCTGGCGTGGCTGCCTTGTCGGGCGAGCAGGCCGCAAGCAAAAGCGCTGTCGTGGCGAGCGTGATCAGTCGAAGCATGGGCGGGGCCCTCCGGGCGGGAACAGGTGGATTTCGCAGCCAAGTACAAGGCCGATTGCGGGTGCCTTGGTGCGATGGCCGTTGCGGCTTGGGGCCTGATTTAATGTCCGACGTTATCATCAACAACTGATTGAGATCATGAGTTTTTGTAAACTCAGTTCGCGGCGGAAACAGCCATGCGAACACCAGATGGTATATGGGCGCGAATTGTTCGGCAGCGGGGCATCGTGCATCAAAAGCGATCAATCTCTTTAAAGTTATATCCTAATACCGATTTGCGGTTCAGCGGATTTACGAGCGGACCAATCCTGATCTCATCCAACGACGGATAGAGCGGGAGAGTATTCATGAGATTGGTCAACTTACGACAGAGACGGCGCGTTTCGCTTGCGGCCTGTGCGCTAATGGGCGCGGCAAGCCTCGTCACATCAGCGAATGCGCAAGAGGCTGAAGCCGATAGCGAAGCGCGCTTTGAAACCGTGGTCGTCGAAGGGCGTCGCGTATCGCAGACGGATCTTGCTATCGGGCAGGATGAAGCCAGCAATACTGTTGCCGTCACCCGAGAGGAGCTATTGTCGGCGCCTGCGGGCATTTCCGGCCTCAAGATGCTGGAATCCCTTCCAGGCTTCAATGTCCAGACCGATGGTGCACTCGGCCTTTATGAATTCGGCAACTCCGTGACGGTGCGAGCCTTTAACCTGCAGCAGATCGGCTTTGTGCTGGATGGCGTCCCCATGGGCCGGTCGGATGCATTCGGTGGCAGCCCGATCTTCCGCTATGTGGACAATGAAAATCTCGGCTCGGTCGTTGCCTCGCCGGGCGCAGGTGATGTCTCCCTGCCGAGCTATGCTTCGCTAGGCCCGATCGTTTCCTATAATACGGTCGCACCTTCTGATGAAGCCGGTGGCATCATGTCATATACGCTAGGCGACGATGACCTTCAGCGGACGTTTGTCAAATTGGAGACCGGCGATATCAACGGTTTCTCGGCCTATATCAGCCGATCAAAGACGGACAGTAATCTCTGGCGTGGCCCTGGCACGATCGACCGCGAGCATATCGAGGGAAAGCTGCGGTATGAATTCGATGCAGACACCTCGATTCAGGCCACCTACGTCTCGAACGATTTCTTCGATTATGACTCACCATCAAGTTCGCGTGCCGGATTTGAAGCGCTGGGAACGGATTATGGATATTCGGAGACGCTGCCTGCTGGATGTATTTCGCCCGTCAGCGTGGACTTCAATAATGATGGTGTCATCGATGGCAGCGACTATGTTCCGCTACAAACGGGCGGTAACTGTACGGACTATTATCAGGACCGTGTGAACATTCGACAAGACAGCCTGTATGCCTTGAATTTTGAATCCGACATTGTCGACGGCCTGAATACAAAAGCGACCTTGTACTATGAAGACAAGGACGGCTTTGGCGTTTCGCCCGACGGATATAGCAACACGCTCAGCCGCTATCAGGACCAGGTCGATATTGGTCTTGATGTCACTCACCCACGTGGCGTCCAGTACGGATTGTCGGGCGTTGGTGGCACACGCAAAGGCGCTGTTCTGGGCTTTGAATGGCAAGTCGCCAACCACACTGTGGAAGTTGGCGGGTGGTACGAAAAAGACGAGTACAACCGCACACAGAAGCGCTTGAACAATGCAGACGGCAGTGCAGATGGGGCAGTCCTGTTTGACGAGGTAGCCTATTTCCGGCGTGATTACGTATCGGTCCGCGATACGATGCAGTATTACATCAAGGATACGATCAGCCTGATGGATGACCGTTTGAAACTGCAGGCGGGTTTGAAACTGCTGGACATCGACTATTCGCTTGATGGCTATCGTGACTATGACGACTATGTAAGACGTGATCCGAATGGTGGTCCGGTACTGGCCGGCTATGGTCCGCAAAGCGTCTCTGCGACCTACACCAGCGATGCACTGCCGAATGTCGGTGCCGTTTATGACCTGAATGATTCTGATCAGGTATTTGCCTCATTCTCGAAAAACTATGCGCTTCCCCGTGGGGCCGATGATATTTTCTCCACAGCAACAAGCTTTGTCGCGCCAGCGCCTGATGCTGAGGAATCAACGAATTACGAGATTGGTTTCCGGACGAACCGGCCGACTTTCAATGGTGCGGCAGCCATTTTCTATACGTCATTCGACAATCGGCTCGTCACGGGCAACGTGTTCAACCCTGCAACGCAACAGCCTGAAAGCTTTTCCGTCAATGCCGGGTCTACCACAGCCTACGGTGTTGAACTTTCGGGTGTTTGGCAGCCGGAGATCTTCGATCGCAAACTTTATGGCGATGTGAATATCACCTATAATAACGCAACCAATGATGATGCCTTCCTTGGCAACCCGGCGGGCAGCCTCCTGGCAGATAGCCCGGAATGGATATTCAGTGGCGGCATTACCTATGAACCAACCGAGTGGTTCGTGGCCAACCTCTCCACAAAATACACCGGTGATCGGTATGCCGACTTCCGCGAAGCGGCTGTCAGCCCGGGCAACATGATGGAAGGCTATTATCTCTGGAGCGCTTATGTCGATGTTGGCGGACCGAACAATTTTGGTCTTCCTGAAAATGTCAGCCTGCGGGTCAACGTGGACAACATCTTCGACGAAGATACGCTGGCCTTCACCTTCACCACGACGGGTGGCGGCAATGCCTTCTACCGGCCGCTGAACCCCCGTACTGTTCAGGCAAGCCTCACGGTCCATTTCTAGGAATAACCGCGCAATAAGCATATTAAGGCCCCGGCTTCCAAGCCGGGGCCTTTCATTTGTCTAGAAGTCCGCCTGGAGGCGAAGCGTGACGCCTGTTACCTTGTCGTCGGGTATGCCTGCGCGTACGGCGTCTGCGAAGGCGGGGTCGAGGCCGGACGTTGATGCGCCCAGATTGGCGTCGGACTGGAAGAGGCTGAGCCCGACGCGGGTTTTTGACGTGGGATACCACGAGACGCCGATCAGGGCCGTGCTCATTGCGCCGCCGTCAACGCCTGCATCCGTGAGGTCCAGCGTGTCATAGGCCACTGAAACGGCAAGCGCGCCAAGGCCGTTTTCAGTGACAGGGTGGCTCACTTTCGGGCGCTCGAACTTGCCATCCTTGTAGGTGCGCTGGCCACCAAAGAAGTACCCGGCTTCGAAGCCGCTGCCGGTGAAATTGCCGGTGCTGCCCGCGGTGAGGTTTGACCTGACATCCGCATACTCGGCGCTGGCCCAGAATGGCCCGCGAATTACAGCGCCTTCCAGACCGATGAGCATGTCGCTGTCAGTGATGGGGCCTGTCGAAATCATCCGGCCTGGCAGGCGGGCGAATGGGCGCTGGCGGTAACGCAGGTTGGATTGACGCTCGTCAATCTCGCGATATCGCACCGATGCCCCTAAATGGACCAGCATGTCATTGGTATGAATGGGCGTGTAGGTGCCGCGCGCCGCGAGGGCCAGGCCTTCCTCGGACGGTGTGTCATTGACGTTGCCGCCGAAAGCCCCGGCCATGAAGGTCCAGTCGTTGCCCTTGGTATGTGCGGCAATGCCGAGACCGCGGTCGAAGTCGAAAGCGTCGGTGAACGCGGCGCGCTCCGCAAAGGTCGTGAAACGACCGGATGTCTGTTCTTCCAGCGAGTTGGGGGTCTTGAAGTTGCCCGCCCGGATCTTCCAGGACGTACCGCTCACGGCGAAGTCTGCATAGGCGTCGGTAACGATGAACTCGCTGGCTTCGTTCGTTTCGAGTTCGACCTTGAAGTCAATACCATCGGTCTTGCCAGCGAGGGCGAGGCGGGCGGTGCGCAGCTCGGTGCCGTCAATTTCCAAGTCCGCTGTGTCTGCAGTCGCCTGCGTATAGTCGTAGAAGATTCGCCCGGAGAGCTTGATGTCCCACGGCGTGTCGGCAGAGGCGGGCAGGGCCGGAATCAGCATTGCCAGGGCAAATGCCGAGATGCCACCGTACGTACTACTCGTCATTTGACACCCCGGTCTGGATACTGAGCGTGGGCTGTAGGTAGGTTTCGTGACATTTGCGTGACGATTTCGCAAAATAGTCACACAAGATACAGTTGTACGTATCAATACATCGGACAAAAAAATGCCCCGGCGTGTGACGGCCGGGGCATCGAATGTGTTTAGAAGGGCCGGAAAGGCCTAGCTGTAGATCTCGAAGAGACCAGCAGCGCCCATGCCGCCACCGATACACATGGTGACGACACCCCACTTGGCGCCGCGGCGCTTGCCTTCCAGCAGGATGGAGCCGGTGCAGCGTGCGCCGGTCATGCCGAACGGGTGACCGATCGAGATCGAGCCGCCGTTGACGTTGTATTTCTCAGGGTCGATGCCGAGGCGGTCGCGGCTGTAAAGGCACTGCGAGGCGAAGGCTTCATTGAGTTCCCAGAGATCGATATCGTCAACTGTCAGGCCGTGACGCTCAAGCAGGCGCGGGACGGCGAAAACAGGGCCGATGCCCATTTCGTCCGGATCGCAACCAGCAACGTTGAAACCTGCAAAACGGCCGAGCGGCTCGATGCCGCGCTTTGCAGCTTCCTTGGCTTCCATGACGACCACGGCAGCGGCGCCATCGGAAAGCTGGGAAGCGTTACCGGCGGTGACGTACTTGCCTTCCTTGACGACCAAGCCGCCGGAGAAGACAGGCTTCAGGCCAGCGAGTGTTTCGTAAGTCGTGCCGGGGCGGTTGCACTCGTCCTTGTCGACGACGACGTCCTGGTAGCTCTCTTCACCCGTTTCCTTGTTGAAGAGCTTCATGCGGGTTTTCAGCGGAGCGATTTCCTCGGCCATGTAGCCTTTTTTCTGGAACTCGGCCGTGCGGCGCTGGCTCTCGGCGGAATACATGTCCTGGGCTTCGCGCGAGACGCCGTAGCGGTCGGCAACGATTTCAGCCGTTTCGATCATGCTCATCCAGATGGCCGGCCAGGTCTTCATCAGCTCTTCTTCGGTATAGCGGAAGAGGTTCATGTGGCCGGAGCGGGAGACGAGCGAGAGGCTTTCCACGCCGCCACCGACGGTGACCGAGGCGCCTTCATTGATGATCGTGTGCGAGGCATTGGCGATGGCCTGCAGGCCCGACGAGCAGAAACGGTTGATCGTGGCGCCGGATGTCGTGGAAGGGCAACCGGCCCAGAGGGCTGCGTTACGGGCAACGTTGTGACCGGTGGCGCCTTCAGGCTGGGCGGTGCCCAGGAAAACGTCTTCTACGGCGGCGCTCTCAACGCCAGCACGCTCAAGGGCGTGTTTGATGGCGTGGCCAGCCATCGTGATGCCGTGGGTGTCATTGAGCGAACCGCGGCCTGTTTTGCCCATGCCCGTCCGGGCGGTGGAAACGATTACAGCTTCACGCATTTGGTCTTCCTCCAGAAGTTTTTACAAAGATATTCGGTGTTTGCGGCGCACACTAACGGGCTGACGCCGCAGGCGCCAGCCTTCCCTTAACGTTAGCGTCAGGAAATCGCAGTGTCAGGCAGGCGTTTTCGCCTTCGGCGCGCTGGCCCGTACAGTTTCGTCAACATATGGTTCAAACTTGGCAAAGTTTGCCACAAACATGTCGGCGAGTTTCGCGGCCTGTTTGTCATAGGCCGCCGGATCGGCCCATGTCGAACGCGGATTGAGGATTTTCGTGTCCACGCCTGGCACGGCCTCAGGCACCATGAAGCCGAATGTGTCATCCTTGCGGAACTTCACATCGTTCAGCGAACCGTCGAGTGCTGCGTTGAGCAGGGCGCGCGTTGCCTTGATTGGCATGCGGTTGCCCTGACCATAAGGGCCGCCTGTCCAGCCGGTCGAAACCAGCCAGCAGTCGACATCATACTTGCCGATGAGATCACGCAGGAGGTTACCGTATTCGGACGGGTGACGCGGCATGAACGGGCCGCCGAAACAGGTGGAGAAAGTGGCGGTGGGCTCGGTGACGCCCTTCTCGGTGCCAGCCACCTTGGCCGTGTAGCCAGACAGGAAGTGGTACATGGCCTGGGCCGGTGTGAGCTTGGCGATGGGCGGCATGACGCCGAAAGCGTCAGCCGTCAGCATGATGAGGTTTTTCGGCTGGCCACAAGTGCCGGATTCCGATGCGTTCGGAATGGCCGAAATCGGATAGGCGCCGCGCGAGTTCTCGGCCAGCGTGGCATCGTCCAGATCAAGCTCGCGTGTCTCGGGATCCATTACGACGTTTTCGAGGACCGTGCCCCACTGCTTTGTCGTCGCGAAGATTTCCGGTTCGGCCTCGGCTGACAGCTTGATCATCTTGGCGTAGCAGCCGCCCTCGAAATTGAAGAGGCCATTTTCTGACCAGCCATGCTCGTCGTCGCCGATCAGGATGCGGCTGGCATCGGCCGACAGCGTTGTCTTACCGGTGCCGGACAGGCCGAAGAAGATCGCCGCGTCATCCTTGTCGGATGTGTTGACCGAGCAATGCATCGGCATGACGCCTTGCGTAGGGAGGTAGTAGTTAAGAGCCGTGAACACGGATTTCTTGGTTTCGCCAGCATAGGACGTGCCGCCGATCAGAACCATGCGTTTGGCAAAGTTCACCGCGATAACCGTTTCAGACCGTGTGCCGTGACGTGCCGGATCGGCGCGGAAGGTCGGGCAGTTGATGATCGTGAATTCGGATTTGAAGTTCGCATACTCTGCGTCGGTCGGCACACGGAGGAGGTGGCGGATGAAGAGCGAATGCCAGGCAAGCTCGTTGATGACCGTGACCGGCAGGCGGTGATCCGGGTCAGCGCCGCCAAAGAGTTCCTGGGCGAAGATATCCTGGCGCGCGAGATGGGTCTTGAAGTCTTCAAGAAGCACGTCGAACTGCTCGGGCGTCATGGAGGCATTATTATCCCACCAGACGGTGTTTTCCGTCGTGGTGTCGCGAACCGTGAACTTGTCCTTGGCGGAGCGTCCGGTGTGCTGGCCCGTTTCGACAACGAGGGCGCCGCCATTGGCAACGCGCGACTCGCCATTTGCGATCGACGTTTCATACAACGTCGCCTCTTTCCAGTTCTTGCGGACAGATAATGGGCGGACACCCAGCTCGGCGAGAATTGCTACTTGATCGCTCATTGTTTCCTCGGACTTTGACTTTGGCGCTTTGGCAAAATTGATTGAGCCAGTGTTGGCCCGTACCAAAAATCTGCAACATTCATGCCTGCCCCAAGGCATTTTTGAAACACTTATAGCGCTAACATAACTGCAAGTGACCCAATTTAGCCTGAGGCAACCGCGAAAGCGGGCCGGGGAAGCAATTATAGTGTTCCATTTCAGGGTTGGTATTTAAAAGCCCAACTGACGGTGACGACTGAGTCGTCACTAAAGCCGGTCACGGGAAGATCCCATGGCTCGGCATATTCGAGGCCGAACGTCGCGTAGTCCTTGTAGCCGATACGGGCGCCAATGCCTGCTGATCCGAGCTTGAAGTCACGCGACAGGGAGGGTGTGAGGCTGAGGCTGCCTTCGTCATAATCAGCGAACAGGCAAGGTCGCTCTTGGCAAAGTCCGCAGGGCGGAATGAAAAGCCTTGGTCAATCGCCAGATCGCCCGCCCCGCAAGCGATCCAGAATGTTTCTACGCCAGGAATCAGGCAGTGCATAAACGATCCACGCGATCGCTTCATAATGTGCCCGCTGCCAGATATCGACAGGATTGAGACTGCTCTTTGCACACGCTGAGCGTGCGTGGGGGGCGTCCTGCGAGAAGGAGTGGTAGGCGAATTTTGCGCGCAAAAGGTGCATGCAGTTTGATATGAGTACGACCTGATCTGTATCGGCGATTGCAGGTTGAGACGCGAGGTTCTGCAAGCCGGAGATCGTGTCCCGGGAGGAGATGTCAGCCGAGATCCTGGCGCCGTAGCCTGATTTTCGGATCGCTGTGAGCGCCATATCCTGGCTGCCGACAATCCCTTCCTGCGGTCGGTGTCCTCCGACCATGATGAGTCGGTCGACCTTACCGGCCTCCAGCAAGGCAATTCCCTTGTCGATTCGCGCATTCGCTTCGCGTGGAGAGGCGGAATAGAACACCACACCGGTGCCATGGCTGATCTTGTCTGTCTGGTCGACAAACCGGGTCAAGCCGAAGAAGATCAGGGTGAGTGCGAGGTCAGCAACCAGCAATCGTATCAACAGGATTCGCAAACGCCTCATCGGCATTTTCTAGCAGAATTCAGACGCCGCGCGAGGGGCCTGATGCTGTTGGCAGGGCTTTCAGAAGGGTGAGTGTGGGCGTGGTGAGGTGGCCGGGAAGGTCATCCAGGGAGAACCAGCCAAAACCTCCATGTTTTTCAGGCTCCATCAGCCGCGGCTCGCCCGAAGCGAGGCGCGCAAAAAAGATTGGCGATACCCAGTGACGACCGTCACCACCGTTAATGATTTCAGAAACGCACGCGATTTTTCCGACTTCGATATCGATGCCAAGTTCCTCGGCGATCTCCCGGCGGGCGGTTTCGCGGGCCGGTTCGCCAAAATCTATTTTGCCGCCCGGAAGGCCCCAGGCGCCGGATTCCGGCTCGGTAAGGCGCTGGATCAGAAGCAGGCGACCGTCATCATCGAATATGGCTGCCCCGCAACCGGCTTCCGGCTTTTGCGCCATCACAGCTCACCGAAATGCTTCAGGGCCGCGCGTGCGACCGGTTCGCCCCATTCCTGAACGAAATGACCGGCGTCTGCCACGATCATGGGGGGTGGGCAGCCGCGAATGGTCTTTTGCAGCTGACCCATGGGGCCCGTGCCGAGCACAGGGTCTTGCGCGCCAATGGCCATGAAGCTGTCGCCCGACCATTTGTTGGCCCACCATGCGGTAGCGCGTTTCGAGATGTCGATGCCGTCCATGCCCGGGGCCGTCATGACAAGCTCCGGGAAGCGCCGTACGCCGGCCTTGTAGCTGGCATCCGGAAAAGGCGCTCCATAGGCTGCGGCCTCGGCATCAGAGAGAACAGGCGTGCCGCGCTTCATCAGTGCGGCGACATCCACGTCTGGCTGCGTGCGCATGTAGGCCTTCCAATTATCGAAGCCTTCGCTTGGCGACTGACCCGTGGCGATGGCCGTGTTCATGACAATGAGGCGCTCAAAGCGCTGGGGCATGTCCATCGGGATCGTCAGCCCGAGCAGACCGCCCCAGTCCTGGCAGACCAGCGTCACATTCTTCAGGTTGAGCCGTTCGATCAGGGCAATCATCATGTCGCGGTGGAATGAGAATGTGTAGACGGCATCATCGACCGGCTTGTCAGAGCGTCCGAAACCCAGCCAGTCAGGCGCGATGACGCGGGCACCGCTATCAAGGAAGACGGGAATCATCTTGCGATAGAGGTAGGCCCAGGAGGGCTCTCCGTGCAGGCAGAGATAAGTCCGCACGGCGTCTTTCGGCCCCTCGTCGACATAATGCACGCGCAGGCCCTCATAACCGCGAAGGGTGTCGAGATAGTTCGGGGCGAACTGATAGCCGGGGAGATTGTCGAAACGGTCATCCGGCGTGCGTTTGGCTTCGATGGGCATGGCGCGGCCTCCGGTGGCATCATTCGCATGTCATCATGCGTTAGGCGGTGGTGAATGCCAACAGGCCCGGCCTAGGGATATGTCCGCAATATCGCGTCAGCCGCATGTGCTAATGTGGGCGGACGGCGCAACGCAAAGCGCACTGGCAAGAGCAGAGGCGGACCTAACCATGTCATATACGATCAACAGGACGATCACCGAAGCAGACTTTGACGCTGTCGACCAGCGCACGCGCAAGGCGCTGTCGGACAAGGGGTTTGGGGTGCTGACCGAGATCGATGTCAGCGCCACAATGAAGAAGAAGCTTGATGTCGACATGCCGGCCTATTGCATCCTCGGCGCCTGCAATCCGAATATGGCCTATCAGGCGATCAAGATTGAACCACATGTGGGCGCGATGCTGCCCTGCAACGTGATCCTGAGGCAGGTTGGCGATGATGTTGAGGTCAGCGCGGTTGATCCACTGGCATCTATGCAGGCAATCGATAATGATGAACTCAAGCGCGTGGCGGGCGAGGTGCGCGACCTGCTTGCTGACGCGATCGCGGCCATATGATGAAGGCGAGGTGAGGGGATGGCGAAAGTAATTGGCCTGGGAGGGCTGTTTTTTCTTTGCAAGGATGTCGAGGCGACGCGGGCCTGGTATGCGCGTGTCCTGGGTATCCGGATCGAGGAGTTCGGCGGCAGCATGTTCAGCCATGCCACGGCTGCAAGCATGTTCCCGCGAGGCGCCCAGACTGTCTGGTCGCCGTTCAAGGGGGACAGCACCTATTTCAAGCCGTCAGACAGCGACTTCATGATGAACCTGATGGTCGATGACATGCCAGGCATGATCGCGCGCCTGCAGCAGGAAGGCGTTGAACTGCAGGGGGAGCCACTGAACGAGTCCTATGGCCATTTTGTATGGGTCATGGACCCCGACGGTCGCAAGGTGGAACTATGGCAACCTGTCGAGCCTGCGGATGATTGAGCCATGAGAAAAGTGGCCGCCGCAGTTTCCTGTGGCGGCCCGAGGAGAGGTCATTGTTGGCGAAAGAGCGCTAGCTCTTGGCCGAAGACTTGCAGGATTCGATTTCGTCAGCCGTGAGTTCCGAAGACTCATTGCGAAGGGCTGTGACGACGCCGACTTCCTTTGCAATCTTCTTGCAGATGCGAACAGAAGCTTTCTTGCGGTCGAGGTCGCCGACGCAGGTCGTGCCTTCGCAGGTCCAGACAATGCTTTCAGCGATGATGTGCTTTTCAGCAACAGGCTCTGCCGTTTCGAAAACGAAATTTGCGGCAAAAGCAGGAGCGGTGAGGGCCAGGGCAGCGGCGCCTAGAAGAGCGGAACGGAGCATGGGAGGGTGCCTTTGTTCGAGGTTGTGTGTGTGCGTACAACGCGGTGGATAAAGGGCATCTTCCCCTTCCGTTTAATGACTATCAAACGCTGAATAATTCGTCAAGCGTTCAGGATGCAGAATTCGGACGATGCCCCGGCGTAAGCGAAAGGCCAGTCAGGTTGCCCCTACGACACAAATTGCTCCTGCCAGCGCCTGAGTTAGAGTGGCGCAAAGAACAAGGCCACGTGCCAGGGAGAAAACAAAATGGACTTCAGCATTCCGCAGGATATCGCCGACTATCTGGTCGTCCTCGACCAGTTCATCGAGGACAAAATCAAGCCGCTGGAGCAGAAGGACGACAATATCCGTTTCTTCGACCATCGCCGCGAATGGGCCCGCACGGATTTCGAGAACCAGGGCCTGCCCCGCAAGGAATGGGAAGCGCTGCTCGGCGAGGCGAGACGCCTTGCGGATGAAGCGGGACACCTGCGGTATGGCTTGCCCAAGGAGTATGGCGGTCAGAACGGATCAAACCTGGCGATGGCGATCATCCGCGAGCATCTCGCCCGCAAGGGGCTTGGCCTGCACAATGACCTGCAGAACGAGCATTCGATCGTCGGCAACATGCCGCAGATCCTGATGCTGCGTGACTTTGCCCGCGAGGACCAGAAACACCTCGCAACGGCGGCCCTTGAGGGCAAGTTCCGCGCGACCTTCGGCCTGACGGAACCCAACCACGGCTCTGACGCCACGCACATGGAAACCCGCGCGGTCCGCCACAAGAAAGACGGCAAGGATGGCTGGCTGATCAATGGCGAGAAGATGTGGATCACCGGCATGCACCATGCCAGCCACATGATGTGCTTTGCCCGCACCAGCGGCGAGGATGGCGATGCCCGCGGGATTACCTGCCTGCTCGTGCCGGCAGATGATCCCGGCATCGAGATCCTCGAGTACATGTGGACATTCAACATGCCGACCGATCACCCACGCCTGACTATCAAGGACGTGTGGGTGCCCGAAAGCGCCGTGTTTGGTCCACCTGAAGGCGGCCTCGCGCTGGCCCAGCATTTTGTGCACGAGAACCGTATTCGCCAGGCTGCCAGCTCGGTTGGTGCAGCGCTGTTCTGCATTGATGAGTCCATCGACTACGCCAATACGCGCGCGCCCTTTGGCAAGAAACTGTCAACCAACCAGGCCATCCAGTTCCCGATTGTCGAGCTTATGTCGGAAGCCGAGATGCTGCGCCTGCTGATCTTCAAGACGGCATGGGAGATGGACCAGATGTCCAAACCCGAAGTGGCGATCAAGCTGTCGGACAAGGTGTCGATGTGCAACTACCGGGCAAACCGGCTCTGCTGCAACGCGGCCGACCGCGCGATGCAGATCCATGGCGGCATGGGCTATTCACGCCACACGCCATTCGAGCACATCTATCGCCACCATCGCCGCTATCGCATCACGGAAGGCTCCGAGGAGATCCAGATGCGCAAGGTCGCCGGCCACATCTTTGGCTTCATGGGCGCGCAGAAGCACGGCCAGCCCAAGGGCGAAAAAGACACCAAGGGCAAAAGCACCGAACCAACGGATTTTGCGGTCAGATAATACCTGTTCGCAGCGGGCGGGATGCAAATCTCGCCCGCATCGCGAAGGGTTAATTTCGCGGTAACCATCTTCGCGCACGTCTTGTCTGTGGCATCAACAGACCGGAGTGAGCGACATGTCCCTGCTGGAACGGGTTATCCGTGCGCACCGCTGTACGTCGACCCATCACCATATCGCTTTCAATGCGCTGGACCTGATTGCGGGCGATGACTCCGAGCGCTGGAAGTCTCTTTTTCTCGTGCATCACGAGCACCTGCTGAAAGGCGCGAAGGCGCCTGACACGACATTCAAGGATTTCCGCAATCACGTCCTGCACATTTCCGAGGGCGAATGGGGCGGTGCGCGTGACAAGGCCACCGAGTGGTACGCCACGGCTGTCGACCTGCTGGCGCGCAGGAAGTGGAGCGAGGCCGCCTATGCGCTCGGCGTCCTGAGCCATTATTACGCTGACCCGCTGCAGCCCTTCCATACAGGCCAGACCGAGGAAGAAGGCGCGATCCATCGCGCGGTGGAGTGGAGTATCGCCAAGTCGCACGACGAGATTGCTTTCCGCATCGAGACACTTGGCTATCCCGACATCGAGGTGCCGGATGGCGTGGGCTTCGTCTCCGATATGGTGCGCGCCGGTGCCGAGCGGTCGCATCCCCACTACCACACGTTCATCGACCATTATGACCTTGATGTCGGCGTGAAGAATCCGCCGGCCGGTCTCGACGAAACCATGCTGGAAATCGTGGCTGACCTTGTGGCCTATGCCACGGCCGGCATGGGCGTGCTGATGTCGCGCGCCATCGCGGAGGCCGCCGTCGCGCCGCCCAAGGTGAACCTCACGATCCAGGGCTATATCGAGACGCTGGATATTCCGCTGCGCATGATCTCGAAGAAGCTGGCCGATGCGGGTGACCGCCGCCAGGTCGAGCGCATGTATGCCGAATTCCAGAAGACCGGCAAAGTCGTGAAGACCTTGCCGGACGATGACAAGGCCATCCGCAAACTGCATGCGAAACAGGTGTTGCGCGTACCGCTGAAGCAACTCGACGCGCAGGAGCTTGCGCCACTGGGCAGCGCCGTGAAGAAGGCGCTTAATGACGAACCAAAGGCAGAAGCTCCGGCGCCGAAACCTGTTTCCAAGCCTGCGCCAAAACCGACCGTTGCGAAGATGGAGCCGAAGCCGGTGAGCAAGCCGGAAGCCGTCAACGAAACACCCAAGCCAATGCCTGCGCCAGAGCCCGTGCCGGAACCGGTCGCCGAGACTGCGCCTGAGCCTGCACCGGTCGCGGAGATTGGCGGACGTGGGCGTCTGACGCGTGAGTCTTCCGTCGTGGATGCGCCGTCGATCGGGCGGAAAACGGCCAAGCGCCTCGGGCGTGCGGGCATCACGACGGTCGGCGACCTGATGGATTCAGACCCCGAAGAAACAGCGAGCTTCCTGAATGTGCATCACATTGATGCCGACACGCTGGTCGACTGGCAGGACCAGACGCGCCTGATGATGGATGTGCCGGGCCTGCGGGTGCATGACGCGCAGATCCTGGTGGGGGCGGGCATCCGCACGGCGGCCGAGCTGGCCTCGGCCTCGGCGCGGGATGTGTTCCTGGCGTCGATGGATTTCCTGACGTCACCTCAGGGCGAGCGGGTTCTCTGGGAAGATGCCAAGTTCGAGGAAGACGAAGTCGAAGGCTGGATCAGCATGGCGCAGGCCAGCGCCGCCTGATCAGAGGCCGCGTGGATTGAGCCCGGCGGCGCGATAGATCGCGTCGATGGCCGCCATGTTGCCGACGGCATCCTTGCCACCTGTCAGGGGCGCAGCGCGTTCTGCCAGCACATCCATCACATGGGCGAGCTGGTGGTCGTAGGTCGACTGGCCGTCGGCCGTGAAGGTCTCGGCTTTCCCCCTGATCGTGGTTGTGATGCTGTGGCCGCGATGGGGATGGACGGGGTTCGTGATCTCCAGATGGCCGTCTGATCCGTGGACGCGTATCCAGGCATCGAAGGGCGTGTCCGGCGCCATGCTCGTATGGATCGAGGCCGTCTCGCCGCCCGGGAAGGCCAGTTCGGCCGACGTTGTAATATCGACTCCGGGATGATCGCAGTGGGCTGTGGCGGAGAGGATGGTCGGCTCGGCGCCCAGCAGGGTTCGCACGGCGTGGAGCGGGTAGCAGCCAAGGTCCATCAGCGCGCCGCCGCCGACCGCCAAAGTATGACGCAGCTCGCCGGGACGGTAGGGTATGGTCACGTCAAAGGCTGCCTCGATGCGGCGCACGGCGCCCAGCTCTCCGCTGCGAACAATGTCGAGCACGCGCTGCAAGGCCGGATGGAAGCGATAATGAAAAGCCTCAATGAGGGGGCGTCCGGCACGGACTGAGGCCTGGACCATACGGTCGGCTTCTTCTGCATTCATCGCGAAGGGTTTTTCGCACAACACTGCCTTACCCGCCTCCAGCGCCGCTATGGTCAGGTCAGCATGGCGGTGCGGGGGCAGGGCATTATAGATCAGGTCAATATCGTCGCGCGCCAGCAAGGCTTCGTAGGATTCAGCCACATGCGGAATGCCATGTTCGTCGGCATACTCCCGTGCGCGTTGGGCGTCGCGCGCTGCCACGGCGACCACTTCGCAGTCTGTGCGCGCGCTGGCCGGTGAGATGACTGCTTTTGGTGCAATTTTGGCTGCGCCGAGAATGCCGATCCTGATCATGTGACGTGCCTTGTTTTCATGAGACCTTCGCGCGGCCTGTGGACAGGGCGTAAACAAAAGTGCCCTACCTGTTTACCCCGTCCTAACAGCGCTTAACGGACTATGGCAAATCAGTTGCAATGTAGCGCATCGCGTAAAGGAAACGGAAAGCATGTGGGAGGTTAATGGGTCTTCCGGAGCCATTAATCCTAGGAGTGCCACGCTAATGCTGAATGATCTCATTGCGCACATCGCTACAATCAATGGACTCTCGGAATCTACTGCAACTAAGGCGCTGGGGATTGTATTGAATTCAGCTGAGCGACAGGCTTCACCCTTCGCACCGGCAATGTTCAAGGCCATCCCCGGCGCTCGTGCGCTCGCCGCCCGGACCGGGTCGGAATTCGGCGCCGCAACCGGCATCATCGCCCGCCTGATCGAGCAGACGCCCGGCGGCAAGCGCGTTGTCGCACAAACAATGATCGGCTCGCTTCACAAGCTGGGACTGGACCACAAGGCCATCGGCCATCTTCTGCCGTCGATTTCGACATTCATGGAAGAGCATTATGAAATGACCGGCTTTGGTCATCTCGGCGACCTGATCGGCCACGACCTCGATGCCGAACTGAAGGCCGCCAAAGCCGCCTGACACATCAAGGCTGCATGGAGACATTCAAACAAGGCCGCCCCCCGCAGGGCGGCTTTTTTGATTCCGGCTGATCTGTTGCCGCATATCGCTCGTAGTAAATATAGGTTGCGATCACCGTTCCTTGCAGCCCCTCTGCTCGGTCGATCGCACCGAAGAGCCAGGCCGCCCCCCTTTCCAGGCGGGTCTGGCTCTTTTCATTCGCGCGTTGTGTCGCTACAGCGGGGACAGCCCTGCTGAACGAGGAACAGACATGCGAACAATCAACGGACTGCGCGCTGACGAGCGGTTTGCGCTCGACCTTATGGCCGCGATCCGCGCCGATGCTGAGAGCGTTTGTGCCCCCGACATGGTGGAACTTGTGTCCGTCACAATCGATGTGACCGGCGCGGATGTGACCGGTGAGCCGACATTCAAGGCACGCGTTGATCGCAAGACGCGAACTGTGCTGTTCACTGGCGGTGCCGCGTCTTGCGGCGATACGGTCGTGATGACGGCGACAGCTGTCTACCGGATTGTTTCGGCCTAGGCCTACATCGGCGTGTCGCGCAGTTTCAGCAGGTCCGGATAGTCCGGGTCGCGCTTTTCCGCGCGCGCTGCGAAGGCTTCCTGCATGTGCGAGGGAGGCAGCATCGCGGCATTCCAGACGCCGATATAATCAAGCGTATCGGCCGTGTTGTGGTCGCGCGCGTAATTGATCAGCGTCTTGCAGCCGGTGACCGTCAGGGGGTCTTTCGAGGCTATTTCCCTCGCCGTGGCGAGAACATGCGCGATGCATTCCTCGTGGGTATCGAAGACATCGTTCACGAGGCCGATGTCCTTGGCCGTGGCGGAATCGATGCGGCGGCCGGTATAGGCCATTTCCTTGACCCATCCTTCGGGGATGTAGCGCTGGAGACGCGGGAAAGTGCCGACGTCTGCAGTCATGGCGATATTGGTTTCCATGATCGTGAAGAAGGCATCTTTCGTACACCAGCGGATGTCGCCAGCCGAGATCATGTCGATCGCACCGCCGATGACGCCGCCGTGCAGGGCAAAGAGAACGGGCACACGCGCCTCTTCCAGAACGTTGAAGCTGGACTGGATCTGCCGGATGTTGGAGCGGAAGGCCTCAGCCGCGACATAGCGATCAACCTTGCCACCCCCTTCACCTGAACCGAATACGGCCAAATCCATGCCTGCGGAGAAGTGCTTACCGGTAGACGAGATAACGATGCAGCGTGCGCGCACGTTCATGTCGATATCGCGAACGATGGCTGGCAGCTCGTTCCAGAACGCCTTATTCATCGTGTTCATCGCTTCGGGACGGTTCATCTGGATATGAGCGACCTTGTCCTCGATCGTGACAGCGAAGGCTTCATAAGTTTTCTGCAGCATGGGGGCGTCTCCTCGATTTCGCGGGAGACTAGCACGGGTCAGGCAACTGGCCAGATGTGACGCTACGGGAGCATGCCACTCAGCCTCATGACAGAGATCTGACAATAACCGCAAAGGATGTGACTGGCAGTCGGCAACAATTCAATTGTTTCGGTCCGTTGCCCTGAGCCCCTTCAGTCCCTCAGTCCAGGTTCAGAAAATACCGGGTCGCCTTGAGTTCGCCCTGAGGGATGAGAGCGCCCTTTTTGACCATGTCCGCAAGGTCCCGCGTAGCGGTGGCCGTCGGTGTACCCGTGATCGTCATGTCGTTTTTCGCGCTGAGGCCGCCCCTGAACCCGTCGATGCCTTCGGCGAACATCCGCAGCAGCGCTTGTTCCTGCCGCTCATTCAATTGTCCCTCAAGCCGATCGAAAAGCCGGGTCTTAGCATGCTGGCGCGATCAATCCGGAGGCGACACGCCGGCCTGGGCTACGAATTTGCAGGCGCTCGCAAGGATAGGGAGATACAGATCTAAGCTGGGCGAGCGCCTCGCACACGAGCGAGAAGTCAGGAGGCTTGCCAAACGAAGGTGCTCAGCCTGAGTTTAGTTTGATTTGTGACTCAGAGCCTCACTATGGATGAGCAAAAGCACAATGAGTTAAACTGGCGGGCTTGCACAAGTGAGTGGATTCGATGCGCGACTGGACAGATACATGTTTGAAAGCAGTTCATTGAGATACCGCGTGAGCACTGCGCCTATGATGGATCGGACATGGTGGCAGCCGCATTGGGTGTTTCGACAGGATGAGTTGGCCTATGGACTAATGGGATCAAGCACGCATAATTAATGTGTTTTTCGACGAATTGGTATATTTTGACGTCATTTTCGATGATTGATTGCAGTTCTCGACGTTATCGAGTAATTGTTCTTTTTCGACGATACTGCAAAAATACAATCGTGTTTCGACACCAATAAGAGTTTTTCGACGCATGGCCTTCCTTTCAGCCTCTCCCGCCAGCTTCCAGGACGAACCGCTCCCGGAAAACTCCGGCCTCATCGGATGGGCCGCCCTCGTGCACGGTCTCGGGCTTGAGGCACCTGTACGCGATCCCGCCTGTGTCTCGTCGGGCCATATCAGCGGAAGTCAGCGGCGCGAAGGACCTTGGCGGCTGTTCGACAAGAGATACAATCCGGGCGAGGATCCAATCGCCCACATAGTCTTCGCGCTCCGCAACGAAACATTCGACCTTCTGATTCTGAAGCGCGCATTCGATGCCCTCGGCCCGAAACCCCTTGAAGCCTATATTGCAAGCGCACCAACAGGCATATTCGCCCGCAGGCTCTGGTTCTTCTACGAAGAGTTCACGGGCCAGAAACTGGATATCCCTGACGCAGCAAGCATCGCGGCGGTCGATGCGCTTGATCCCGGTGACTATATTACCCTTGATCGTCCGCATCTTTCGCAGCGCCACCGCGTCAGGGACAATCTGCTGGGCAGCAAGGGTTTCTGCCCGATCGTGCGCAGAACCGAGGCTCTGCAAGGCTTCATTGCCAGAGACCTTGCATACGCAGCGCAGGAAACCGTGGGCCAGACCGGCGCGCATCTGATTTCCCGAGCAGCCAGCTTCATGCTTCTGGCAGACAGTCAGGCGAGTTTTGCAATCGAGGGCGAACGTCCCCCGCGCAACCGTCTTGAACGCTGGGCCAACGCCATCAAGGAGGCCGGCAAACGCCCAATGAACCAGACGGAGATCTATCGGCTACACAATATTCTGCTGGGAGACGACCGCTTCACTTCGGTCGGGTATCGGACTGCCGGTGTGTTTCTGGGTGAACGCGACCACAATCAGGATCCTCTGCCCGAATTCATTGGTGCAAGACCGGACGATCTGCCGGACATGATGCTTGCCTGGAACACTTGCAACAATCGGTTGCGCGTAACGAAGGTCGATGCAGTCATTCAGGCGGCCGTTCTTGCGTTCGGCTTTGTCTATATTCACCCGCTCGAAGACGGAAACGGGCGCCTGCACCGCTGCCTGATCCATCATGTTCTGGCCGAACGGAAATTTGCGCCTGCGGGCATGGTGTTTCCGGTCTCCAGCGTCATGCTCGACCGGATCGACGAATACAGGGCAACGCTGCAAGCCTACTCCGCTCCGTTGTTGCCATTCATCGATTGGCGCGCCACGCCTGAGCGCAATGTCGAAGTGCTCAATGACACGGGCGATCTCTATCGCTACTTCGACGCAACAGAGGCGGCGGAGTTCTTGTATGCCTGCGTCCAGCGAACCATCGAGACCGATCTCCCAAGGGAAATCGCCTATCTTCGCGCCCATGATGACGCTGAACGTAATATCATGAACCGTGTCGAAATGCCGGACCGTCTGGCCAAGGATTTCATCATGTTCGTCCGGCAGAACAACGGCCACCTGTCCAAGGCGAGACGGACCGGCGCTTTCGCCAGGCTGACCGAAGCGGAAATCGCCGAACTGGAAGAGATCGTACAGGTCGCATTCGCGGACTATTCAGCAGCCGCATACGATTGATCCCGTCAAAAAGTGCCTCGACGCTCATTTTGGCATCAATTGTGCTTTGCCAAGATTCTAATAATGATGTGTCGATATGTACAATTTCACGATTCGTGGCTGCAAGTCGGCGACAGAGTTGTGAAAGAAATTAGCAGCGGACACGGACACGACCCCCTCGCACCTCACGGCCGATGGCGGAGCGAGATCGCGTCGTGTCTTCTCGGACGCTGATCGCGGGATTGGCGACAATGGGGAAGCGCTAATACAGATAGCCTTTTTATCGAACTCTTGCCCCTCACCGACAGCAAGCACCTGAAAAGCTCACCCCAGTTAACTTTGCAGCTCCTGCCATTCGGTGCGGACAAAGTGCGGACACAAAAATAAGTGACCATACGATCACTCGAAAAAGTCCGCCGATTCTTTGTAATTATTAGAGAAAAATGGTGACGCTAAGGTGACTTGAACACCTGCCCCCGTATTCCGAAGACCATTGCTGATGCAGACCGCTGCCGTGTGGCACACGAACCTGGAATCAGTGACGTGTCTTTGGTGCAATCGCGTGCCGATGATCTTGAGCGTGCTCTTGCGCTTCTGAGATCGTGTTGTGCTAGCGAAATACAATGTCCTTGTTGACCAGGACACCGAGGCGCCAGCCGGGGCGTATCGTGATCGACGGCTGGACATCGAGGTTGCGGCGCACGATGTCCTGGCCCGCCTGGTCCGCGCCAGTCTGAGCCGAGCGACGAAGGGCCCGGGCAATATCGCCCTCATCATCACTTGCGAGTTCCGTACCGACGCCCAGCAGGGTGGAAAGCACAACGCCCTGGAGGAGTTTGCGGGAATGATAATCGACCGTGTCTTCAAGCCCTGCGTATCCGCGAGCGTCGACGCCGGCGAGCGAGTCGATCCGGATCGAGGCGCCATCCGGCATGATGATCCGGCTCCAGACCAGGAGCACGCGCGACTGGCCGAAGGCGATCACGCTGTCATAGCGCCCGATCAGGCGTGAGCCCTGCGGTACGAGAACGTGGGCGCCCGTGACCGTGTCATAGACCGGACTGGTCACTTGAGCGATGACTTGCCCTGGAAGGTCGGAGTTGACGCCGGTCAGAAGGGTCGCGGGAATGATCGTCCCTGCCATCAACTGATAGGGTGATACGGGTCTCTCCAACTGGTGTGGATTGTAGATTTCTGGATCCGCCCCACCGCTCAGAAATGCCTCTTTGGAAACCTGGCGGTTGGGATCCATACCGACGGATGACCCGAACGTGCCCTGCTCAGATGCCGCAAAGGCGGAGAGATCAGGACGCGGCATGGCGCGGACCGGTGCGGCGGCAAGCGGAGCTTCAGTGCGCGGACGCCCGATGTCTGGTCCGCGCTTGAAGAATATGCCGCTTGTTCTGGCAGATTCAGCGAGCGCCGACTGGCGCGCGCGCAGCTCGGTCTCCATCGCAGCTGCCTCTTCACGCAGGTGATCGCTTTCCGGGGCATCCTCCAGCCCTCCCAGGCGACCTTCACGCTGTGCTTTCAGGATGGGCGCGCCGAGATCCCCCGGCAAGGGAGGGCCGAGCATGTCGGGCGCCGGCCGGAGCTCTTCGTAGGATGCAGGCAGCGCTGCCAGGGCATCCGCGGTCGGATTGTGCCCGGTGCGATAGAGTTCACGAACGGGACCGGCGGCATCCTTCCCCTTTCCGCGCAGCGCAAAGCAGAGTGAACCCAGCACGATCGCGCTGGCGGTACCGAGCAAGAGGATGAGTGCACGTCTGGAGAACTGTTTGACCGGCCGCGGGCGGCCACGAATCTCCAGTGGCGGGTCTGAAGGAGGGGGCGTGTCTGTCATGGCCGTGTGGCACCAAGGTCATTGCGCAGGATCGTCACGACATCCTGGTGTTTTTCGCCAAGACGCAATTCGGCGCGGGCAAACAGCCGGTCGACGACAAAATAGGTGCCAGACATGCGATAGTTTACCAGTTGGGACTTGCCGTCCCGTCCGACGACAAAGAGCGCTGGCGCCTCGCCCTGGTCGAGCCGGTCCGGAAACTGGATATAGACCTTGCGGCCATCATCGAACACGCGTTCGGGCCGCCAGTGCGGAAAGTCGCCGTAGAGATCGTAGCGAAATTTCAGCCGCTCGATCGGCAATGAACCGGGCGATGACGGAACAGGCGCCGGGACGCTGTCCGCGCGCATGACCCGCGTCATCAGCTGCTGATCTGCATAGCGCCAGGACACGGCCGCCATATAGGTCTCTTCGAACGCGTGCATTTCCAGATGGTAGGCACGAAGGCTCGTCGTAATGACGAGATTTGTCTTGAGGCCGGCCTGGGTCGGCTTGATCAGGATATGCGCCTGAGCCTGCGTGCCCGTGCCTGAGACCGTGTCTCCAAGCACCCAGCGCACCGTGTCACCTGCAGAGACAGAGACAAGTTCTTCGCCAGGCTGCAGCACCACGTCAGTGATCTGTTCGGGCGCGCAATAGACCTGGTAGAGAGCGCCAATACGGTAGGGGTAGACCTGGATCGCGTTCATGTAATTGTCAGTGGAGGGCTCCATGGCCGCCTTGCCATTCGCCGCCTCGATGGCCTCGTAGGGCTTTAACAAGGGGGCGGCAGATTCTACGGGCATTGGCAGGACGTGGCCCTGCATGGGAATGGCAATATCGTCCGGCGCACTGGCCGTCTGAAGGAGAGGGTCTGACCGCCCGTCCATGCTGGCCAGGTCTTCGGTGTCCTCGTCAAAGGGCAGATGGAGATCTTCGACACGGTCTGGTGCATCGAGCATGATGTCCGGACCCACATTGGCCGGAAGGGACTCGCACGCCACAAGGACCGCGCATGCAAGGAAGGCAAGGACAGGACGATGCATGGGATAGATGCTCCTATTGATGATCTTTCGACCAGTTGAGACCATGGACATAGAGGCCGAGCGGATTGGCCCGCAGGGCCTCTTCCGTGCGGGGCGGGTCAATCACGATGGAGAATATGCCGGTATGCATGGACTGGCCGGTCTCCGCGCCGCTGCGATAGGTTGTTTCACGCCAGCGTACGGTGAAGCTGTCGTCAGAGGCGCGCACGACACTCGTCACGTCGACAGAGACCGATCGTTTTCCTATGTCTGCAAACGGATCATTGTCGCGCGCATAATCATTCAGCGTGGCAGCGGCCCGGTCGGTTGCATAGGCATAGGCCTTCAGCCAGTTTTGCCGGACGATAACCGGATCGATCGAAATCGAACGGGTGTTGCGGACAAATTCTGCCAGGTGGAAAGCGATCTGTGCATCGGTTGGCGTGTATTGCCCCTCGGCCGGGCCGACAGCACGCACGGCACCTTCACCTGTCAGTTCGACGATATAGGGTGTGACAATCGACTGGGTCGAACGCCAGATGAGACCGGCTGCGAGTGCAAAGGAAAGTGCAAGACTGGCCAATGCCGCAAGTCGCCAGTTGGCTGCCTGCACCCGGGCCGAACCGATCCGGTCGTCCCAGGCCTGCGCTGCCCGTTGGTAGGGGGTGACGGGCTTTTGGGTGTCGCCATAACGTGGGGATGGCCGGTTCCAGAACCTCATCTCAGTCCTCATCGCTTCTGAGTTCGATCGACAGGCCGCCGCCGGGCCTGTCACCGTCCCGCACCGCAGAAATGGCCATCATCTGCGCATCGCGCAGGCCCTGCGTGCGTTGGATATGCCGGGCCCATGTCGGCGAGGTATCCTGGCTTCCCGTCGCAGGTGCGTCCGGTACGCCCTGGCCGCCAGTCGCCCTGAAAGCGGACCGGGCTCCGGCGGTATGGCGCGATTGAAGATTGCCGCCGGCGCGGCGGGCGATGCCGACTGCGCCAGTCCGCGCGGCATGCATGCCTGCCTGGGCGATCCCGCTCATGCCGGCCATTGCTGCGCCTGATCCTGTCCTGCCAGAGGCGGCGGCACGCATTTGATAGGCCGTGCGCGCGCCGCCCGCCATTGACGCTGCGGCGCCGACCGCACTGCGGGTCTGGCCCGCCGCCGCGCCGATGCCTGTCCTGGCAAGGCTGACGCCAGCGACCGTTCCGGCGGCGACGCCAGCAGCCGTGCCAATGGCAGCGCCTGCGCCAAGTTGCGGAGCGCCCGATACAAGGCCGGTGGCGATGCCTGGACCGAACAGGCCAAGGGCGAGGAGCGAGAGCGATCCGAGAATGACCGAGGCGGCCTGCTCAAGCGTCACTGCATCTGGCTGGAAGGTCGACGTGATGGCGGAAAAAAGCGTGGACCCGATGCCGAGTATGAGGGCCAGCACCATGAGCTTGATACCGGATGCGATGACGTTGCCGAGCACTTTCTCGGCCAGAAAGCTTGTCTTGTTCCAGAGCGCGAACGGGATGAGCACGAAGCCGGCAAGGGTCGTCAGCTTGAACTCGATAATCGTGACAAAGAGCTGGATGGCGAGGAGGAAGAAGGCCAGGAGCGTGATCGCCCAGGCAAGGAAGAGGACAATGATGATCACGATGTTCTGGAAGAATGCGACCGGGCCGGTCAGCTTCTCGATCTCGTCAAGCAAGGGCAGGGCGGCCTCATACCCGGTCGCGGCAACGAAGCCTGGCTTCATGACATCCTCAGCCGTGATCGTACCGCCCGTCGCGTTGAGCCCGAGCTGCGCAAAACTGGCAAAGACCATATCGGACAGGAGCGCAAAATTGCCGAGTATGAAGGCAAAGGCGCCCACATAGAGGACCTTCTTCAGGAAACGACCGACAATATCGGTGTCAGGCCCCATGGCCCAGAACAGGCCCGCCAGCGCAATGTCGATCGCAATCAGCGTGCTGGTCAGGTAGGCGACATCGGGTTGCAGCAAGCCGAAACCGCTATCGATATAGGTGGAGAATGTCGCAACGAACTGATCGATTACACTGAGGTCGTCCATGACGCTACTTCCGCGTATAGGCGACACCGTCGCCCCGGAAGCGCTGGTGTCGGACGCTGGCCTGCTGCGTGATGGCGGCCGCGCGCGTCTCTTCAAGACTGGTCATCCGGTATTGCGCCGCCATCAGTTGCTGCATCTGCATCTGTTGTTCGATGACAAGCGCCATGAGCTGGTTGCCGGCCTGGGCAACGGACAGGTTGCCCGTTGCTGCCTGGCTTTCGTCAACCAGATCGGTCAGCGTTTCGCGGGCGTCGGCGATGGACGTTACAATGGCCGACTGGACCTGAATGGATGCCCGCAAAGCGTTGCGTGTGATGCGGACCTGATCGGCCGCTTCAGAGAGGATCGCGGCATTGGAGAGGTCCTCGTAGGTCTCGGGGAACGCTTCGGCATACTGGCCCTCAGAGGCCTGGATTTCATAGCTGACCTCCCCAGCGGTGCGCATCAGCGTGTCGATGCGTTCGAGCAGACGTTTGAGGTGTTCAATCGAGGCATAGTCGAGACGTTTGAGGTCCTCGGCCTGGTTCACCAGCATCTGGGCTTCATGCTGGAGCTGCACGATCTGATTGTTGAGCTGCTCGAGCGTGTGGGTCGCCGTCAGGATATTCTGCACGAGGTTTGTCGGATCGAGGACGACGTCACCGACCCCGAGCAGTGCCTCTGCAGGTGGAGCGACCAGGAGGGAGACGGCGCTCCCGGCGAGCACAAGTGAAATTATTCGGCGGCGCATGACAGGGCGTCCTCCGCTCTTATCAGTTCGCCTGCCCAGCCAAGACCGCGTGCCTGGAGCCAGGCTGACGCAAAGTGCTGCGGGCTGGTTGTCGCCAGGATGTCTGTCATGAGCGCGTGATCGGCCTTTGAGCCAGATGCGCATAACGCGTGCGCGACAGGTCCGAGTTCGAGGTCGAACAGGCGATTTCCGTCCGGACACTGGACATAATAGTCGCGCTTTGGCGTCGCACGCGCGATCAGCTCCACCTGGCGCGGGTTGAGGCCAAAGTCCTGGTAGGCAGCCTGTTGCGCGGGCTCCTCTGCGCGGGCGTTCGCGAGGAAGATGCGGGTTGGAGCGCTTTCGACCAGGGTCGGTGCAATTGAGCTCGTGGCAATGTCTGCAAGGCTTTGCGTTGCAAATACGACCGAGACATTCTTCTTGCGCAAGGTCTTCAGCCAGTCGCGCAATCGTCCGGCAAACATCGGATGATCCAGAAAGAGCCAGGCCTCGTCGAGGACAAGCAAGGTGGGCCGGCCATCGAACCGCGCGTCGAGACGCGCAAAAAGATAGGCAAGCACGGGAGCGGCAAGTCGCCTGTCATGCATCAACTCCTCCATTTCGAAACAGAGAACATCGCCGCCGGCAAGCTGATCGGTGTCTGCGTCAAGCAGGGCGCCATAGGGACCCGCAAGCGTATAGGGTTCCAGGGCCTGTCGCAGCTCAGGTGTTTGCAGGAGCGCGGCAAGGCCGCTCAGCGTGCGTTGCCTGGCCGGCGCGGCGCCAAGACTTTGCAGCGCGCTCCAGACGGCCTGCTTGACCTGCGGGGTTACGGCGACGCTTTCCTGCGTGACAAGACCGAGAACCCAGGTCTGCGCCACTGCACGTCCGGCCTCGCTGTCTATGTCCCGCAGCGGCTGGAATGCGATATCGCCGTCAAGGCCGAGCGCGTACCAGGTGCCCGCAAGGGCCAATGTCGCGCAGCGCGCCGATGCCCCCTTGTCGAAGATGAAGACCTGGGCCTGGCTGTAGCGGCGAAACTGGAGCGCGAGCAGGGACAGCAGCACCGACTTGCCGGACCCGGTCGGTCCCACCACCATCATGTGCCCGACATCACCCTGGTGTGTGACGAGCCTGAAAGGGGTCGAACTGGCCGACCGCGCCATCAGCAGCGGCGGACCTGCGAGGTGTGCATTGCGCTCGGGCCCTGCCCAGACCGAGGAGAGCGGTGCCATATGGGCGAGGTTTACGGTATTCAGAAGGGGCTGGCGGACATTGGCATTGGCCTCACCCGGAAGCGTTCCAAGCCAGGCTTCAACGGCATTGACGCTCTCGCAGACGCAGGCGAAGCCGCGTGCCCTGACCACCCGTTCAATGGCGCGCATCTGATCTTCTGCCAAATCCGGATCGCGGTGGCGCACCACGACAGCGATCGTGCAGTAACCGAAGGCGACATGGCCGGCGCCGAGCGCCTGCAGGGCCTGATCGGCATCGGCCGCCTGGTTGCCGGCGTCGTTATTGATGAGCGTGGCAGGTTCGCTGGTGAGAATTTCGCGCAGGTAGGACGTGAGCGAACGGCGTTTGGCAAACCAGTTCCGGACATAGGCGTTCAATGTCTTTTCAGCGTCTGACCTGTCCAGCGGAAGGAACCGCGTGACCCAGCGATAGGCAAATCCAAGCTGGTCGAGTTCGGACAGGAGACCTGGCTCGCCGGTCGCCGGGAAGCCATTTATCGTCACCACTTTCAATGTCTCCTCGCCCAGCCTCGGAACAAGGCCGCCGGTCAGGGGCGTATCGGCAAGCAGGGCATCAAGGCACATGGGAAGGTCAGGTGCCTCAAGCACGTGACGGTTCACCGAAATGCAGGCATGCAAATAGGTCAGTGTCTCGGCATCGTCGAGGAAACGGGCCTCCGGCATCATGTCGGCCATCAGGTCGCATGCCCTCGACGTTTCTGTTTCGAAATAGCCAATATGTTCGCTCCAGAAAGCTGTCGCGGCATCCGCCGGATCCTCGATGAAAAGACGTTCGATCCGGGCGGTTCGATCAGCGGGTGCCATCCAGGTCAGGGTCAGGAAGCAATCGGTTTCGAAATGCCGCCCATCTTCTTCGAAGGCAGCGCGGCGTTCTTCATCGACGAGCCAGGCGGCGCCGTCGCGCCAGGCGTTCGTGGGATAGGTGACCGAGGGCCTGCGGCTTGCTTCGATGTGAAGGGCCCATCCGGATCCGAACCGGCGCAAAAGATTATTCATACGGGCCGTCACCGAGACCCGTTCTTCGGGCGTGACGCTTTCAAGGTCAGGTCCACGATAGGCAATCGTGCGCTGGAGGCTGCCATCCTTGTTGAGGACAATGCCGGGGGCGACGAGACAGGCCCATTTCAGATAGTCGGCGAGCGAAGTGGGCCGCCGGCGGTATTCAGCGAGATTCAACATTCGTAATAGCTCCTGTGGCGGATATGCCGAACGAGGACTTCGGTAAATTGCGGGTCGCGGCGCGCTGCAAACACGCAGATGCCCTGCGCAATGATCCAGAATACGAGCCCGACCCCCCAGAGCTGCAGGCCGACGCCGAGCCCTGCTGCGAGCGTGCCATTGGCAATGGTGGCCAATCGCGGGGCACCTGCCAGCAGGATGGGCGCTGTCAGGGATTGATGCACCGGGACGCAGTAGCCATCGGGCAGGGCGCGGGTGTTCGTCATCAGAGGGTCGCCCCGCCGCCGAACGAAAAGAAAGAGAGGAAGAACGAGGTCGCAGCGAATGCGATCGACAGGCCAAAGACAATCTGCAGGAGCTTGCGCATGCCTCCGCCGCTCTCGCCGAAGGCAAGGCCGAGGCCGGTCAGGATGATGACGATCGTGGCGAGTATCTTCGATACAGGACCTTCAATGGATTCCAGGACCGATTGCAGCGGGGCTTCCCATGGCATACCTGATCCAGCGGCGTGGGCCGGTAGAGAGAGCGCGGCCATGAGCCCTGCGAGGGCGAGTAATTTTACATGATCCTTGTTCATTTGGGATGTGTCCTTTCAGGAGCGGTTGAATGAAGGGGTTCAGCGAAAGGCAGGCTCGGCAGCACGAGTTCAAAGCTCGGCTGGACAGGGCTGAGGTCGTAACCGTCGCAACCCAGCCCGTTCATGAGGGCCACGGTTTCGACGCGATGTGCCCCCGCGCGCCGGCTGATGTAGACAACGCAGTCGATTGTCTCGGCGATCAGTTCGTGCGGGATCCGGACAGCGCCCTCGCCAATGAGCTGTTCAAGCCGCGAGAGGCCGCCAAGGGCAGAATTGGCATGCAGGGTGGCGATGCCGCCCGGATGGCCTGTATTCCAGGCCTTCAGCATGTCGAGGGCTTCGGCGCCGCGGACCTCGCCAATGATGATCCGGTCAGGACGCAGGCGCAGCGTGCAGCGGACGAGCTCTGCGAGCGTGACCGACCCGGGTTGCGTGCGCAAGCGCACAAGGTTCGGCGCTGTCGAGACGAGTTCGCGCGTGTCTTCCAGGATGACCAGCCGGTCGCCGGTGCGGGCGATCTCCGCAAGCAGGGCATTGGCGAGCGTCGTCTTGCCGGACCCTGCGCCACCGACGACCAGCACGTTCGCGCGCTCACGCACGGCCTTGCGCAGGGCGCTGGCAAAATGCGCCGACATGGTGCCTGAGGTGACATAATCATCGAGCAGGATGATGCGCTGCGCAGGACGGCGGATTGAAAAGCAGGGACCGGGTGCGACAGGCGGCATCACGGCCTCGAAACGCTCGCCGCCCATGGGGAGTTCGGCAGAGACAATCGGGCTCGTGGGCGTGAGTTCGCGGCCACCAAGTGTTGCAACCAGCCTGATCGCGCGCTCGGCATGTTCAGCAGCCATGAGGCCGCCACAGTCTGTCTGCTGCGCGCCCTGACGCTCAATCCAGAGATGGCCGTCGGGATTAAGCATGATCTCGATCACACAAGGATCATTGAGCGCGCTCATGATGACAGGTCCGAAGGCCGTCGCCAGCATGTCACGCGCGCGGGACCGGGAGACAGACTCACGCATCGCTATCACGCTGCGCGTCCTGGCGCCCGGGTTCCGGGTCGGAGGCAAAATCGCCACACTCTGCCGTGAAATCCTCGATGGCATTGTGCAGGATACGGTCACCGGACTGCAGCGCCTCGGCGACCTGACGTACAAAGAGATCGAACCGCAGGTCGCCCTTTGCGCGGGCCGCATCGAGCTGGCTGACGGGCACAGGGGGTGTGACGGTCAGGAAATACCTGACAAAGGTCGAGAGTGTCTCTGTGAGTATCAGGTCATTGCGCTCAAGGCGGCCAAACTGGCGGGTCATACGGTCGAGGCGCCGTGCGATGGCCGCGTCCCTCTGGTCGTCGGTATCGCCAGCGAAGAAGGCTGCCAGGGCCATGTCGACGACTTTGCTCTCTGACAGGCTCGGGCGCGCAGCCATGGCTTGCAGGCGCGCAAGGTTTTCCGGAGAGATCGCCGCCTGGATGCGTGTTTTCATCTGTCGCCCCGACCTGTCAGGTCTACGCCTCTTGTGGTCTCGATGCCGTCCGCAATCTGGATCGCGTCAAACAGACCGGCCTGCAAAGGTCGATGCGGTTGGGCAGGGCGCCGGGGCTGCGCCGGACGGACCGGCTTGCCGGCCTGTTCAAAACCATGACCGCCATTGTCGACCGCGTTGGCGACCGAAGTAGCCGACAGATCGGCTACACGATCCGTGTCCAGCAGATCTTCATGGACCGTGCGGACATGGCCCTTCCAGTCATCGCTGCGGGGAGCGGCAAGTCCCTTGTCCTGGAGCGGAGGCGTCCTGAGACGCTCAATGAAATTGCGATCAGCGTAATAGCGAAGTTTCTTTGCGAGGATTGGCGGGCAGCCAGAGAGGAGAATGAGTTCATCAGAGGCGGGCAGTTGCATGACTTCGCCCGGGGTCAGAAGCTGCCGGGCCGTCTCCTGGCGCGATACCATTTTGTGTGACAGCCAGGGTGCGAGCCGGTGGCCGGCATAATTCTTCATCGCGCGTTGTTCGGTCTTGGTCCCCAGGCCATCGGAAATCCGTCTGGCCGTTCGCTCGTCATTGGTCGCAAAAGCCACCCTGACATGACAATTGTCGAGGATCGCATTGGCCGGGCCATAGGCCTTTTCGATCTGGTTGAGGGATTGGGTGATCAGAAAGGCCTTCAGGCGATAATGGGCCATGTAGGCAAGGGCGCTCTCGAAGAATTCGAGACGACCGAGGGCAGGAAACTCGTCCAGAAGAAACAGCACGCGGCGCCGGTCAGATCCGCCTTCGTGTTCCATCAGCCGTCGGCCGATCTGGTTTAGCAATAGCCGGATGAGGGGCTTCGTGCGCGAGAGGTCGGATGGAGGTACCACAAGGAACAGGGAGAGGGGGCGCGTACCCTCCACCAGATCGCGTATGCGAAAATCGCATTGAGACGTGACCTCGGCGATGACCGGGTCGCGGTAAAGGGACAGGAAGCTCATGGCTGTCGAGAGGACGCCGGAGAGTTCATTCTCAGACTTGTTCATCAGTTCGCGGGCGCATTGCGCGACGACGGGATGGGTGCGCGGAGCGTCATCGGTGCCGACGTGATTTGTATGCATCATGATCGCGAGCGTGGCGCGGAACGATCTGTCAGGATCGGAGAGAAAGCTGGCGGCGCGTGCGAGCGTTTTTTCACTGTCGGCATAAAGGATGTGGAGGATGACGCCGACAAGGAGGGAGTGGGCCGTCTTCTCCCAGTGATTGCGCTGTTCAAGGACGCCTTCGGGATCCACCAGGATATCGGCAATATTCTGAACGTCACTGACTTCCCGATCGCCCTTGCGGACTTCCATCAAGGGATTGAATCGCGCTGAGGTCTTGTCCGTCGGGTCAAACCGGACACAGTCGGAGAAAAGGGCCCGCCATCCGGCGGTGACCTGCCAGTTCTCGCCCTTGATATCGTGGACGACGGCAGAATGGGTCCAGGACAGGAGCGTCGGAATGACGAGGCCGACGCCTTTGCCTGAACGTGTCGGAGCAAACGCGATCACGTGATCAGGCCCATCATGGCGCAGATACGCGCCAGAGGTCACGCCCAGAAATACGCCGCCAGGTCCGAGGATGCCGGCTTTGCGCATATCCTGTTTCATCGCCCAGCGGGATGAGCCGAAGGTTGTGACATGCTTGTTCCAACGGGCCCGCAGGATGGAGGAGCTGACAGCGAACAAAAAGGCGAGCAGGCCGCCTGAGGCAGCAATCTTTCCGCCGCGATCAAATATGTCGGGCGCGTAGGCATCAAAGGCAAACCACCAGCCAAAAAAGGCCCATGGCGCATAGACGGGGCAGTCGAAGAGCACAAACCACGGCTCGCCGAGGCGTCTGGACCAGCCGAGGGACGCTGCGGTCGATTGGGTTGCTGTCCAAAGCGCCAGGACGATGATCGCGGCGACACTGAGGACTTGCCAGGACAGGTTTGTGTGCGGTTTCATGCGCCTATTTGCGCGAGAGGAGCTCTTTTGGGGAAGAGATAAAATTATGTAAAAACAGGGCAATAAAGGTCATATCGCGCGCAATTGCGCACCTTTCGGGTTAAATAGCGTAGCGATTGCAGCGTGACTTTTTTTATCCGGGAGGCGCCCTGCACCTCGCCCAGGGGTCAGGGCCTCGTCTGCCCAGGCGCCACGCGTGTTTTGCGCGTGTCAGATCGTGAGACCGCGCTGAGCTGTGGTCCAGGATGCTGATCCAGATTGCAGCCGGACGGATACCGCCATGGCGCGGCTACGCTCGAGTCCGTCACGCCATGGCAGGATCGTGAAATCAAGCGCGCGCTCGATGACAGCAAATTTTCCGCTGATCCTGGCCACGGGTCCACGGTAGATCCCGGCGACCTCTCCTCGTGTCGGTGAAGGGGCGTAGGGCTTGCCTATGGTCTGTCTCAGGGTCTGACCCGCCTGCGCCAGGTCCCTGCGGATAAGTTCAGCCTTGTGCTCCGGGGTCAGTGGCTTGCCATTATCCGGTGCGATGCCGATTTCGGCGAGGAAGGTGCGTCGCATCAATTGGGCGTCTGCGGTCTGATTGCCAAATCCGTGCAGCATGTCAGCGGACGGCACGAATGTGTCTATCCAGGTCAGTCCGAGCGCTTTGATCTGGGCCGAAAGGCTCAGCGTGGACTCAATCCGGATAAACGGCTTGCGCATCCGGGCATCCCCGGGCTCGCAGGTTTGCACTTTTTGAAGATAGTCGTCTGGAATGGTCCAGACGGCATCTGATGAACGGTGCAGGTTTGCCGGCCGGACCATTGCCTGGAGCCGCATGACGTGCCGCCTCAGCGTTTCAGCGGTCACGCGCGGATCGTCCTTCTGGTGAAAGGCTGCTGAATACAGTCCGCCATTCTTGCGTGCGATCTGGTCAATGGCGCGGTCAGTCGCCTCCGGCGCTCTGTTGGCCGGCGCGAGACTTATGATCATGTCCTGGCGCAAGTTTGCCGGCTCAGTGCTGCCAGTTTCAACGAATACCGCGCGTCCGTCGAGACCATCAATGACAATGTATGGCCGATCCTGCATGATCCCATGCTTGCCGGTCTCAAGCACGGCGCCCGTCACGCTGCGGGCATCAGGGTCAGCGCTGTCAAATACGCCATCGGCGTCAATGCGCCGGCCGCCTGTCCTGGCAATGGCGTGGTTCAGGATGTCGAACCTGTCCTGGCGCTCGCCGAGGGATGTCAGGACTGTCTTGAAATCGGGATCGAGAAGCCATCGCCCTGAGCCGCGCTTGTCTGCAAGGCCGAGGCGTTCCAGCGTTCTCAGCCGAGCTGCATGTTGCGCGCGCAGATCGACCGGGCTGCTTTTAAGTTCAAACAAGCCGCCCGGATCGGACTGCCTTTCCAGGACGGAATCGATGCGTGTGAGGCGTTCAGAGGCAGGTTCAGCCTGGCGCTTGCGGTCCACCTCGAGCGCGGTCTCGGGACCGAGTTCGAGCGTGATCAGGTCTTCGGCATGTTCCCGAACGGCATGATAGAGATACTCTTGGGGTATCTTCAGATCCTGCCCGTCCTGATGCCTGCCACGGACAATGAGGTGGACATGAGGTCGCCCTGTGTCGTGATGCTCGGCGCCAATCCATTCAAGCCGTGTTGCGAGGTCTTTCTCCATCTGGCCGACCAGATCGCGGACAAAGGGCTTGAGATCAGCCAGTTCGGCGCCTTCCTCGGGCGATATGATGAACCGGTAATGATGGCGGTCCGTGGAGGCGCCCTCGACAAATGGCCTGCTATCGGCTGTGTCGCTGTCACGGTTGAAGAGCTGGCCACGATCCTCATTTGAAAGGGCCGAATCCCGCCTGATATAACCAATATGGTTCATCAGCGCGGACCGGCTTGATGCCGCCATGCGGACCGTGCGCGTTTTGACGATGACCCGGCGGCGTCCATTGCGGTCCCCGCTCCTGCGGCGCAGCCCGACCTGTGAGCGACGTGGGCCGCCATAGATCGAGAATGCCTTTGCCATCCGGGAAAGATAGGTTCCTTGCCGTCCGCGAGGACGCGTGGATCGTAGCCGCCCCAGTCGGGGGGCAAACGGATTATCCGGCGTCGCGCGCATTGCGCCAGGTGCGAGATGGACGCGTTGCACGCGTGCTTCCCGCCCGCTTTATCAGTAGGAGCGGATAAGCCAGAAGCGACCTGATTTGATGCGAGCATATGTCCTGTCTGGCGCAGGCGGGCGGCATCGTGATGGGGAGATTTCCCATGAAGGCGACCCTGCCGATAATGTCACCTGTCCGCACCGGACCGAAATACCGGCCGTCGAAAGAGTCCGCGGTCCTGTTGGAGATGATAAGGACTTCGTCCGGTCGAAGCCGGGTGCAGCCCTGTCGCCAGGGCGTCAGGGCACGACCGGACAGATCCTGGTGGCGAAGCGCAAGAGGTGGCCTGTCGGTGACCTCAAGGCTCGTGTCGTCCATGCAGATCAGATCACCCGGGACGGCCCATACCGTCTTTATTACCGGTATGTCGCCGGGCAGGTATCCGCGAGCAGAGGCGAGGATCCCCGCTGCTTCGGGTAGTCTGGCTGCGACGAGATCTCCGCGCGCCACGGGTCTTTCGGGCAGGATCCTGTACCAGCCGACTGGCGCACTTGCGCTTGGATTATAGAAGAGGAAAGGGTCCGGACGGATGACGCTTCCGATCCAGAGGGTACCAATCCCGATGAGGGTGAGGTATAGCGCGGGCGGGCGTTTTGTCAGCATCACCAGACCTGGCGCCTCAGCAGGTCCGAGGTGTCGAGTCCGGCCTGCAGTTGTGTGAAGAAGCGCAGCCAGAACGACGTGGATATCGTGTGAGGCTCGGTATGCTGCCAGACGAGGTCAAGGGCGTGCGTTGCGCGGCGCGCATGAAAGTGATTGAGCGCAGACAGCAGGATTTCCGCGCCCGGCTGGATCCCGCGGATCCTGCTCGCCAAGTCTCCCGGGCCGGCTGCTTTGAGAATGAATATCTGCCATCCGTCCACAGATCGGTAATTGGATCGCCTGCGCTCGTATCCAAAGACGGCATCCTGTTGGAAGGCCGCGATCGAGACGCCAGGGCGAATATCATACGTGGAGGATGGATTGCCAAAGAGAAGACGTGTGGACAGACCCGTATCTTCCTGGCGCAGGGACACGCGTGTCATATTAGGTGTCATAGTGTGCCTTGCCCGGTCGGTGGCCGGACTCCGAGAATCTCAGCAGGTCGTCGACATGGTAGACGACGATACCGACATGTTTGCGATAGATCGGACCGAGGTTCGCATAGCGCCAGTTCTGAAGCGTTCGCTCCGACACGCGAAGATAGTTGGCAGCTTCGCGCGTCGTCAGGAACGGAGACTCAACAGGACGGCTGGTGTGCATTGTGGCGCGCTTTCCGGTCATGCCATTCCCAACCCCTTCGGGAAGGCCGTGCCTGAAGAAAGCCGCACAAGGCAAAGCGCGGGGAGTCACGCTCTAGATCCCCGTCTTTCCGTTACAGGCGTTAAGACTTTTTCTGCCCCGCCCGGGCCGCGCCGGGCCAGGTCCAAAACGGCACGTGTCGAGCAGGGACTAAGCGTGGTGTGATATCAGGCTTGAGCCTCTCGGACTTTCGACCTGGCTGCGCAATTGGATATGCGTGATCCGGATAGGGCCAACCGTTTGGGCGGCGGATCATTGGTATTATGGATTGGTCGCATGTGGGTGTTGTGCCGGCAGGTCCGAGCGCCGCCCGGACGCCATTCAGAAACTGTCGAGAAAGGACGCCAGGTCAAGCAGGCGGTCTGCCGCGAGGATCTCGATTCGCTTTCGCAATTCGCCGGCCTCACCTCTGACCTGTTTCTCGCCCAACCTGAACGCGACTGTAATTTCGGTGCCGTTGAGCGCGTGAACGGCCTTCACCGATACGTCTCGGTCCTCCAGGTCAATCAGAACGTTGTCGAAACTCCACATTTTGATTCGCATGTCTGCCTCCCTCGCCGTAGCTTGTGAGAGGCACAGCAGGGCACTTCGCTTCCTTTGTCTCGGTTGGGTTGAAGAGGCCTGTTGCTGATGTGACTGGCGCGAACACTTTATCCCGTTCGGCCGCCGTATAATCGCCAGCGTCCACGGATGGCGACTGACGCATCCGACTATTAAAAATTTCCTGCCGGATACGCGCGCTATGTCGTTGAGTGAGCGGAGGCTGTCCTTGCGGATAGCCTATCCGTGACACGAGAGACCGCGCCGAGATGACCGATGATAAGCCAAAAGCGTTCCGAGCTCCCAGCGAGATGGATCTCAGGGTCAGCGCGCGGCTGAAGGTTGCACGCCGGGCAGCGGGGCTGACACTTGTCGAACTCGCCGGACGGCTTGGCTTGTCCCATCAGCAGCTTCAGAAATACGAGCAGGGAAAGAACAGGATCTCGGCGGGCTTGCTGTATTCGATCGCTTCTGAGCTCGGAGTGTCGCTTGCTGTATTCTTTGAGAGCGCTCAGGCACCGTTGGAAACCCCGGCGTCGCGCGCGCGCAGGCAAGCGGTCCATATCATCTCCCGAATACCTGACGCTGAGATGGACAGGGTCGTCAGGGTGCTCAAGGCCTTGTGCGATTAGTCAAATCCCCGATGCCGGCCGCTGGTTATTCGGTTGCAGCGACACGATCTGAACGTGCATGGGGAAGGGGCCCTCTAGCAGATGACCCGTCAACATGCCCTGCGGGGTGAGTGGGAGACAAGCCTGGCCGACGAGCGCTGCCATAAGACAGAAGTTCAAAATATCCGCCATCGCGCAACTGTCGGCCTTTGGCGAGGCGCCGCGCCATTTCTGATTTCATCGCGGTCGAGCCGCTATTCCAAGCCTGGGTCACGCGCGCCTCATTGTAAAAAATCATGGCGGTCTGGCGGTAGCATAGACCGCTTTCGTGCGCCTCGAGTGCCACGAGCGCATTGCGAAATAGGACATGGCGGCGCGTCCAGACAGGTGTACCAGCTTCGCCGAGCAGCCTTCGGGCCTGGGCGAACGCGCGCGCCTCGGCCCCGGGGCGGTGTACGGAGGACAGCGACACGTCAAACTTCGTGTCCGTCGCTCCGGAGCGGAAAGATAGGCCGCGATAGCGTACCTGCAGGACGCATCCGCTGCCCCGCAGAAGGAGATGAGCCTGGCCAGCTCCATCGGTCAGGTGGGTCACCTTGCACTGTTGAACCGCAAGGTCGAACAATCCATCTGGCTCGTCGGTCGCGCGCTCGCGGCCGAAGAGGGCAACCTTTCCGGGACAGGCGCGATCCGACCAGAAGACATTTGTCCGGCTTGCCGGAAGATTGATGTCAGGAAACGTGAGAAGTCCCCAGGTCTCGGCCAGCCGGTTTCGCCGGGCAAGTCTGACGTGCTGAGCCTCGCCTGTTAAATCTCCGGATATCGCGGGTGTATCGCTCCGAGCATTGGACTGGAATCGATCGTTGCGTCTCAGGAATTCCCAGGCCCAGTCGCTCGTTGATAGGCCTATTGTATCGTCGTAGCGCTGCAGGATATCGCTGAAGGATTTGATGTGACGTATTTGCATGATCCCGCCTCCCCACCATGCCCTGTGGTAGCGCCGGAAATACAACCAAAAGAAGAAATAAAATGCAACCGAAATGCATGGCCATCTTCCGCCTGGCTAGACCGTACCGGGGCGGGATGGGTACCGCCTAAGAGCGCGTTATGGCGTCGAGGAGGGCAGTTTATCGTCGCGCGGATGAGCACGTCCTAGATACAGGCTCCTATTGGGAAGCGGCGTCAAACCCGAACGCATCTCTGTCATTGTCCGCTCACGGGTTTAAGCGTGGCGCATGCCCGGTATATTGAGTTTTTTGCGGACACGGCCTGACTATAGGGGTGGCTGAACAGTGCAGGGGCGCTCGAATAGCATAGTCCGCCGCCGGCCCATTGTAGTTATTTTGTGGAAGAAACTTTCTCCAGTATTTTTCCCCACGATCCACTTATTGCTTCGACAAGTTTCAAGAACTCTATCACATCAAGGCGACGTTCACCCAATTCGACTTTGGCCACATAAGACTGTGGCACATCGAGGATGTCAGCCACTGCCTGTTGGGAAAGACCGGCGCTATGTCGCGCGGCCTTCAGTTCTTCGAGCAGAACCCGGTGCGCTCTTGTTCTCAGGGATTTGGTCACGTCAGCCTCAAGTAAAAACTTGTTGCATTCGTAATCCCAATGTCGGATAAACCCATTTTAGGATTACAAAGAGTTGCGGCAGGCAGGGGATCAAAGCCAATGAGACGTGAGGTGACCTTTCGTAATGCACCAAGTGCAGCGGCACCGATTAATTCGGTCTGGAGCGAACACGAAGGAAAACCAGAGATTTCGGGTCCAACTTATCCAACGAGTGCCGGGCTTTACTCAAATTCAGATCTGCGACCAACATTCACGCGTCAGATTTTTCGTGCTTTCCGGTACCAGATTCTGTGTGCTTTGAGAGTGTTTTCCTCGGCCAATCTCTTTCCGGGACGGGCAGAAGAACATCATATAACCGACTGGCTTTTGAGAAATTCTGATCGTCACTTCTTCATTGAAAGGTTCGATATCAATTCGCTGGAACCGCGAACCAATCCGTCTAGGATCCTCTGAGTGTATCCAACAGCCTTTGCGCCCGAGACAATTGTTTCTCATTCAGATTTGCGAGAATGCTGTTTATTTCTGAGAGTAGTCGGCCCCGTTCGCCCGGTGGATAGGAAGCAGCACCAAATAATAGTTGCGGTGACACACCAAGCGCACTCGCAATCTTTTCTACTGTTTCAAATAGAGGAGCCGAAATGCCGCGTTCGATCTTGCCGATTGTTTCGCGCGAAACACCAACTTCACCGGCGAGATGTTCCAGCGTCCAGCCTATCGATTTACGATGGTGTCGAACGTTTGCGCCTAAGATCTTCTGAAGTTCCATGCAGCGCCTCTTTCCCACTACAAGAAAGGCGTAATCGTTGTGCATATCGAGAAATGAGAACTTTACATTCTCAATAATGAGAATAAGAAGTTTACATAATAGAAATTGAGAACTGAAATCGTTCAGTGCGGATAACAGTGTCAAAGCCAGCGGCCTGTGGGCTAGAGGAAACAGAGTGTCTGACGCGTATCGAGAATTTTCCCGACATGAGCTGAAGGCTTCCGGAAACTCTGACGGAGCCGGCGGATACCCGTCTCACAAGAGCGCTGTATTGGATCATCCTCGTATCTGGATCCGATCAGTCGTGCCAAGCTGGATCCGAATGATCGAATCCTTCAGCGCACAGCGGCACATATCCGACTGGTTTTTGAGAAGTTCTGATCGTCACTTCTTCATTGAGCCGAGTGCCTCGATCTGTATGCGAGCGATCCTGAGGTGTTCTGTTGAAAGTGATCGAATGCGGTCGATGACCTCATTTTCTTCCCGGATCCTTGACCGTGACTTCCGGCCCGGCGCCGGACCTTGCACAAGCGCGTCTATCGGAACATCCAGCGCTTCGGCGATAAGGATCAGGGTATCAAGCGAGGGGAGGGCGTGGGCGCGTTCGAGATTGCTCAGGCTCGCAGACGTTCGATTGATACGCTCGGCCAAATTTTCCTGGGTTAAGCCCCTGGCGCGCCGCGCCGCTCGGATGGCGGCGGCAATCTGCTCTCTTCGCGCATTGTCCATGCCCCAAGTTGGCTTGTGGAAAGCAGAATACCATAAAGTCGACTTTATGTTTTCGCTGGAAAATAAACTGAACTTAAACTATACGTTGAAGTTATCGGAAAACTTATAGTCCGCGTTTGGCTGGAGGTTCGGACTCAGTGGAAAAAATTGAAATCCACTCTTTGTCGATGGCGCTACAGGCTCCGGAATTATCGATCGGAACAGCCTCAGGCGCTTCTCCCGGGCTCGCGCAAATGTACCGGTCGCTCCATACCGAACTCCTTCGTTTCGCCCGCTTGCGCATAGGCGCGGCCGATGCTGAAGATTTGGTCCAGGAAGCCTTCATCTCTGCCAAACGCGCCTATGCAGACAAGCCGGCGGAAGAGTTGCGCCCTCTTCTTTACACGATCCTGCGCAACCTGACCCGCGACTACCTCAAATCAGGTTATGTCAAACACCGCCGCCAAAGTACCGATATCGGCGATGAGGAAGAGCGGCTCGCCTGTCGCAGAACCCTAAGCCCGGAGCAGCAGCTGATGGATAGTCAAATCCTGGTCGTCGCGCAGGCCGCCCTTGCCAAGCTGAAACCGCGCCAGAGAGAGGCGCTCGAACTCCACCGGCTCGAGGGCCTGACACACAATGCCATTGCCGAGCGTCTCGGCGTATCGCCACGCACTGTAAGGAGTGATATAGCCAATGCCTTGGGAGCCGTTTCGAAAGCCCTTTTGAAATCCGGCCTCCCGCGCAATGACAGGGCTAAGTGAACCCCGCGTGATGAACGAAAATGACGAGGAAACCGGCCGGCTTGAAGCCGCTGCGCTTTGGTATGGCGATCTCCAGGCACCCGATGTGGACCTTGCTACCTGGGATGCTTTTCGCGTCTGGGAGCGCGATCCCCGCAATGCGGCCGCCTTCCGGCAAATCGAGGCAAGCGTGCCGATCATCGATCGTTCGCTCAGGACGGGCACTGCCGCGACCGATGTCAGCCCTGCGCCCGCCAAGCCGCGCCGCTCGCGACGGACAGTTGGTGCTGTGCTGGTCACGGCCGCAGCGGTTCTCGCACTGGGCGCAGCGCTCCTGCTGAACCTCCGGGCGCCTGAAGTGCCCAGTCCTTTGACCTATGCCAGCGACGTTGGCGAACAGCGCAGCGTCACGCTCATCGACGGATCAGTGGTCACGCTCAATACAGACACCGCAATGGCAGTTCTCTACACTTCGCGCGAACGCCATGTCAGCCTGGAGCGGGGGCAGGCTTTATTCGAGGTGGCCAGAACGGGCGTACCGTTCGTGGTGGAGGCGGGCGCCAGCCGGACGCGCGCGATCGGAACCGCGTTTGAGGTATATCTCAAGCCATCTGGAGTCGCCATCACACTCCTCGAAGGATCGGTTCACGTAACAGCCTCTGAAGAAGACTCCCTGCCATACAATGAGCGCTTGGCTCCCGACCAGCAGCCCGGCAAACGCCTCGCGCCCGGAGACCGGCTCAGCATTGCTGCAGATGGCACCCAGGTCCTTTCGCAAGTTGACATAACGACGGGCCCGGCTTGGCGCCAAGGCATCGTTCAGTTCGACAATGTGACCCTGGAGGAAGCTGCGGCTGAACTGAACCGGTATTCCGATACGAAAATTATCGTGCCCGATGCGCGCTTGGCATCTGAACGCATCAGCGGGACGTTCCAGGCCGATGCGCCTGCGGATTTCGCTGCAAATCTGGTTCTCATGTTGCCCGTAGCCATCGAAGAGATCGACAGACAGATCCTGCTGGTGCCATCCGCTCCGACACAGCCCTGATCACCCTACTGACACCGCAGAATCTGATGGCGGGGTCTCTCCTCAGCGTCAGCACAGGTCAAGCTCGCAATACGTAATCGGCATGTCATGGGTCGCACATGACCCTGCCTGCAAGGTGTCCGGTGACAGTTGGGGAAACGCGTCGCGCCAGAGACGGCGCCCGTCAACGCGGCGCAATACGGACCCGGCCTTGAGTGGATACCGGATGCTCCGATCTCCCAGGAAACCAAGCGAGTGCAATACGATCGCTGACATTGGGATATATATCCCCGCGCGGTAGTCCTGGAGAGGCGGTCTGAAAAGCGCCGTGCCCCGCAGAGGACATCCGTTCACAGTCCAAATATTTTCCTGCCGCTTCTTCAAGCTCGCTCCGTTGAGGGTTTTGACTGCCGGGATGGAATGCCCGGCCGGGGTCAAGCAAATCCGGAGGGGACCATGATCACAGCAACATCATTCAAGCGATATTTTGTCAGCATTGCGGCGGTTGCGCTGGCCGCGGGTTCCCCCGGCGGGCCTGCGTGGGCGGACCCATTTAATGCGAGCGAGACAGTCCACCTCACGATCGATGAAGACACACTCGGAGCGTCGCTTCATGCCTTCGGTAAACAGTCAGGCGCCCAGATCCTCTTCTCCGAAACCTCTGTCTCGGGTCGCGCCGGTGTGCGCCTGGACGGCACTTATACGGCCGCCGCGGCGCTTGAGGCGCTTCTGAACGGTACGGATCTGGAAGCTGTGCGAGGGCAGGGCAACACCTTTATTATTCGCCATCGGAACAACAATAAAAAGAAAGAAACGCTGAAAGATCCGGATTTGCCACAACGCATCTCCGACACGGCCTCGGTCGTTTCTGATGCTGAGGCAGATGCTTCAAGTCCTGAGCCGCTGATGGTGGACAAAATTATTGTGACGGGCACCAGTTTGCGCGGCGTCACGCCTGAGAGTTCGCCGCTCCAGATTTACTCCCGCGATGATATACTCGGTTCAGGCGTGACAACGACTGAGCAGTTCATCAGGACGCTGCCGCAGAATTTTGGCGGTGGGTCGACGGAGCTTGCACCCTCTGGACTGCCAGGCGACAGTAATTCACAGTTCAACAATATTTTCGGATCTGGCGCCAATCTGAGGGGGCTCGGGTCCGGCGGCACATTGACATTGCTCAATGGCAATCGCCTCGCGCCAACTTCAGAAATTGGCGACTTCGTGGATCTCTCTCTGATCCCAATCTCGGCACTCGAGCGCGTGGATGTGATGACCGATGGTGCGTCGTCCATTTATGGCGGTGACGCCGTTGCGGGCGTCATGAACTTTGTCTTGCGGGATGATTTCGAGGGCGCCGAAACGGCCGTGCGTTATGGGGCTGTGACGCAAGGCAATCTCGAAGAATACCGGCTCAGCCAGACACTGGGTACGGCCTGGCAAAGCGGTAACGTGATCGCAACCTACGAGTATTTTGATCGTGACAATCTCTCGCTGGCTGACCGGCCGGATATCCCGGTCCCGACTCAGACGGACGGAGCGCCGATTTCGAATGTCGGGCTCTTCGATCTTTTGCCGCAACAGACACGCCAAAGCGGACTTCTTTCGCTCAGGCAGTCTGTCAATGCCGATCTGGATGTTTCAGTGTCGGGACTTTATTCGAAGCGCGAGGCTGACAGTCTCTCTGTCTATGCGAGCAATACAAGCTCGGTCCTGGGTTTCGAAGCCTCGTCAGAATTGCAGTCGCTCAGTGCCAGCGCAACATATGCAATCACTCCTGGCTGGGCGGTGACATTCGATTCAACCTATAGCAATATCTACAATATCGAGACGGCGCAGACCCTTTTGCCAGAGCCTTTCGAACCTAGCGTCAAGGTCACGCATTCTGATCTCTATTCGGCTGATCTCAGGCTGAATGGTGATTTGTGGCGCATTGGTGGAGGGACCGTAAAGAGCGCGTTGGGCGTCCATGTCCGCCGTGAAACATTCGTCAATGAGCAGCGAGGCGAAGGCGCCGAGCGCGATGGCGAGCGTGACGTAAGCGCTGTCTATGGCGAATTGCTTGTCCCTTTCTTTGGATCTGGAAACGCTGTCCCGGGTATTCAGCGGCTTGAACTGAACGTGTCGGGCCGACTTGACGATTACAGCGATTTTGGCTCCACAGTGAACCCGAAAATCGGGGCTTTATGGTCGCCGGTTAGCGGGTTGATTGCGCGTGGCAGTTATAGTGAGTCCTTTGCGCCGCCCCCGCTTGGACGTACAGGTGACCTCAACAGAGTCGCGGCTGTGGTTCCCTATTCGTTTATTCTGGGACTGCTAGGCGGTATCCCTGCGCCGGATCCTTCACTGGAAGGCGTGGATTATCTTCAGACGTCCGGAACGATTGCTGATCTCGAGCCAGAGACGTCTCGGACGTATACGGCGGGTGTTGATTATACCCGCCACATGGGTCGTCACGACTGGTCAGTTCGAACGAACTACTATGACATAGCCTTCGAGGGCCGTCTCGGGTCAACGCCGATACCCCAGAACCTGCCCGCCGTACTGGCCCCCAGTATTGCCTTCAATGATCCGGATGCCTTTCCCGATGGCACCATCATTTTCTTTCCGAGCGCAGCCGAACTTGATGCCCTTGAGGCTTCTCTGAGCCAGCCAGTGATCTTCTTGGGCGGAGGCAACAGCCTGGACAATGTCGGTATCATCAATAACAGTGCAGTCGTTCGAAACCTTGCCTCCACCCGAACAAGTGGCGTGGATCTCCAAGTCGATTACGCAACAGAAACCGACTGGGGAAAGATATCGGCGGGGATCAATGCCAATCATATACTCGACTTCACCCAGCAGGCGTCTCCGACAACGCCCGAGGTAGTAGTTCTCGATACATATCTGAACCCAGTCGATCTTCAGCTCCGAGCCCATGTTGGCGTATCGGTAGGGGGCTTAGCCGGCAACGTGTTCGTCAACCATGCTGATAGCTACAAGACTGATGAGACCGACACTGCTGCGTCGATCGCTGCGTGGACAACGATCGATACGTCCTTGAGCTATGCGTTAGGTCAGCGCCAGAACCCTTGGCTCGACGGGACCACGTTCAATCTCTCTGTGACGAACCTGCTCGATCAATCACCACCTCATACGCCTTCGGTTGGCACCAGCCGCATTGCTGGGTTCGACCCGGCGAATGCATCCCCACTTGGTCGCTTCGTCGCTATTGAAATTCGGAAGGCGTTTTAGACAGTGGCAACGACAGGCAATGTTTCCACCGCGCACTGCTACGCGTTTTCCATCCTTAGAAATGTGATACTCGCTGCTGTCCTGCTTTTCACGCAGCTTTTTGCTGCGGCTATGGCTGACTCCCGGTCTCTTTCCCTGGATGACATGCTGAGAGTTGAAGGCTTAGGGACGGCCACAATTGATCCGACAGGCCGTTGGCTCATTTATGAGCAGCTGCGGCCCTATGACGAAATTCCCGACTATAGTTTTCGAACCTATGCATTCGGCAAATCCGGTCACCAGTTATGGCGCTATGACCTGGCGTCTGGCGCTCCCCCCGTTTTGTTGCCGGGTCTCGATCCCGTTCCGCATGCGTGGCTTGACGGGTTTTCCCCAACCGGTCGCTTTCTTAGCCTTATGCAGTATCGGTTCGGGGATCTCACTATCAGCGCATATGACATGGTGCGCGAGCGCAGCGTCTCCTTTGCCCACGCACCTGCATTCAGCAGAACGGGCGATTTCAACCCCGTCTGGATTTCAGAAACTGACCTGGTCTTTTCTACGCTACCTCAAGGTGACCAACCCGCCACAACCAGTGTGCGTGCTTTAACCGTCAAGCGACTAAGCGAGGCTTGGCAGGACGCATGGACAGGTACCACATCGACGGCAGATGAAGTGCGATCAAGGCCTCCCGGGGCGGCTGACCGCTATGCGGCAGGCCAACTCGTGCGTGCCAATGCGCTTTCTGGCAGAACCGAGATCCTTGCAGAGGGGCTTTATGCAGATATTCGCGTTTCGCCAGACCATTCTCAGTTGGCTGCATTAGCTGTCTCACCTCCGGATCAGGTTGACCCCGAGCTGCTTGTCGAGAACGACCCACGTCATTTTACGCTTACGCTGTTTGACCTGGAAAAAAATGAGCGCCGCGTGTTGGCGGGCGGCTTAGAATTTATGCCCTATACGATCAGCTGGGATCCAGCCGGACGTCGCTTGGCAGCCTTTGCCTGGGAGCGCGGTGGGGATCCTCGCAATGGGAGATTTGTCGTGATCGACACATCGACCGGGCAAGTCACCCGTTATGACCATTCTGGTCTCAACCTCGTGTCCGAGCGCGAAAGAGGGGGCATTCAGAGACCGGAACGCGTGTCTTTTCTTGGCGATAGGCTGGCGATCTTCGCGCGTAAGATACCAAAAGGCGAGGATCTGGCGCCGCGGTTCTCCTATCAGGACTTGCGGCCGGAAGCTCCTCCAAGAGCAGACTGGTATGCGGTGTCGCCACAAGGCGGCCATGTCAATCTAACTGCGAAAGTCGGAGCCACATCGCCAATTCCTGTCCATGCTGGCCCGAACGAGCTCACTGTGTGGGGCAGTGAGGGGATATATCGGCTTGATCGCTACGGGATCCGTGACCGACTAATGCCGGGCAAGGCAGACAACGTCCGCTATCTGCCGCATGGGACGTTTTCCACCCGCGCAAGCTTGGTTCGCCCGGATTTTGCCGACGAAGCAATGTTTACGTTTCAGCGGGGAGGAAAGGCGCAGATCGCCCTTGTGGACCTACGCGCCAAACAACTTGGTCAGAGTACGATTATCGACGCACCAGACGCCGATGCGCTTCCGATCGCAGCCTCCATCCCCGCGGGGAAGGTGGTTTTTCGATCCCAAACAGGTTCAGTCACACGTGTCTTTGCGACCGGCACAAAATCCAAGGCGGCGACCACGCAAATCGCTAAACTCAACACTCACCTTCAAGATATTGATTTCGGAAAGTGGAGCAATGTTCAGTATATCGCAAAGGATCCGGAAGGCCTTTTGCCAGATAGGACGTTGGAGACATGTCTCCTTTTGCCTCCGGATGCCGAACCCGGCGATCGGTTCCCACTTATTGTGGATATCTATCCGGGTGTCGCAGGCCAATGCTCGGCTATGGCCCCTGCGTTCGACTATCCCGATCCCCACTCGCCCTACCTCTGGGCAGGAAAAGGATACGCTTATGCCAGAGTCGCAACGCCAAGCGACTTCATCCGCACGGTCGAGGGGCCGATTGCGGGCATGCCAGCGCTCATCGACGCTGGCGTCGATGCACTTATTGATGCGGGACAAGTGGATCTCAATCGGATCGCATTGCACGGCTTTAGTCAGGGCGGAATCTCGGCACTTTATGTCGCGGCCCACACATCTCGGTATCGTGCAGTGATCGCCAAAAATAGCTGGGCAGACCTTTTCAGTCACTACTTTGGCGCCGTCGGTATTTATGGACTTCTATATGACGAATTCGGCGCATACACGGGCTATGACTCCGTGCGAGGCAGCGATTTTGGAATTGGCCACACGCCATTTGTTGATCCCGGCATATACTACCGCAATAGCCCTGTGTTCTTGGCAAACCAGATCGACATGCCTGTCCTCCTGATGCATTCGGACCTGGACAGTTTCGATATGGCGCAGTTTGACGAGATGTTTGGTGCGCTCAAGCGGGAAGGAAAGGATGTGCGATATGTACGCTACTGGGGCGAGGGCCATGGTCCATCTTCACCCGCGAATATTCGGGATATGTGGAAACGTATGCTGACATTTCTCGATGAGTATGGCGTTGCACCGGGGATTAGGAGCGACGATTGATCCCATGCCGACCCACACGAATAGCCTTCCAGGTCTGAAGCCAGGATTCGATGGCATAGTAAGCTAGCAACAGGCTGCCAGAGCGCGCCATACGATAGTCATCGTCGGAAAAAAACGATGCGACATCTCGCGGCTCGATCAACCCCCTCCCGGCCAGCTCTCCATACATGAGCGCCTCGACGATTTCGCGGCGGTAGGCCGTTACGCGATCTGTGAAGTATCGGGAAGCGTGTCCTTTGTTCATTCGATGACGGATCTCGTCAGGGATGAAGCCTTTGAAGGCGCGCCGGGCAAGGCCGCGGCTCGTCCCGTCAGACGTGAGCAGGTAGCTGGGCAGGCGAAGGCATAGGTCGATAAGTGGCTGGGCTATGAGGGGATGAGTGGTCTGGACTGCACCGGGTTTGAAATATGGCTCCCGCATTTGAAACATATGTAAGAGCGTGCTGACCTGATCAAATTTTGCTGGTGGCAACCCGCCCGACACACGTATCCAGTCGGGAAGCACACTCTGACGATCCAGATCGGCCTGAACGTGGCGATTGATGTGTGTCCAGCGTCCGGCGATGGCTGCTTCCATCGCGCTGGTTCCACGGCATCCGACTAGCGGTGGCAAGGTCTTTCGGAGAACCTGCCAAATAGACTTGCCTGAGAGTCTCGCGGCGTCAACAAGTGCCTGGACCGTCTCCAGACCTATGCCGTGATTGCGGACATGATCTGCAAAGCCGAGCGGACTTTGGGACGCCAGGAACAGATGGTCTCCACCCTGTCCCGTCATCAGAGTCGTTCCAGGTGTTCGAAACGATTCCGGAAGGAGCCCGGCCGGATCTGGCGAAAGGAACTGGCGATGAGGACGCACGCTAGCAGGATGCCGACCGAGTGAATCGAGACCGGACTGAGGTTCGGCTACGATTTCTATCAGCTCGCATCCGCTTGCCTCTGCCGCCAAGCGAGCATAATGCGCCTCAGAAGCATCATCAGAATCCATTATGTAATGTACCGCGCGAACCTGTCCTCTGGGGCGGGCGGCGCAAAGGCAATGGAGAACAATTGTCGAATCTAAGCCTCCGGAGAGACTGACAACGATCTCGGATCGATTCCTGGCGGAGGCTTCGACAACGTATTGGACCGTTGCTCTCAGTTCCTCGGCTGCTGTGTCTCGAGGCGGTTCGTAAACATCCCGAGCAATCGCGCGAGGATCCCATAAACGGGTTCGAAATGAACCGCTTTTACAAATCGTCAACTGCTCGCCGCCGAGGAGCTCTGATACATCTTTCAATCCCGTAGAGCCGTTTATGATCTTATCATATGAGAGTAGCGTACGAACGTGTTCCTCATTTATGGAAAAGTTGGACACGTCCAGAAACGTGCAATTCTCCAGATGGGAAAATACCAGCGTCACACCGTTTTGGTTGGCGAAGTAGCAGGGAATGGACGCGGTTGGGTCGACAATCACAGTAGAAGCGCCAGCCGAGGCCAGAAAAGCAACATAGTTGCCCCAATATCTATCAATCAGCGCTTGGCCCGTCGTGCGATAAAGTATCCCTTGCTCGTCTGGCGGCAAACGCGAGAGCGCGTCACTGCTTCTTCCTTTTTGATACAGTCGACCGAACACGGCGCCGTTGCAGATTGGATCAATTCCCTGAAGCGGAAGAAGATTGTTTTGGCTGCCAGCGCCACTCAAGTCATAGATCGCAAATCCGGGATGATGAATAGACGGAGCTGCAGGGCGAAAATTGGAACTTATATCATTGTGAATTCCGTCGGCCGCTGAGCAGGCCGGCACGTCATACTGGTCCCAGATCATTGCGAAGAATGATAGCATGACACAGCCTCCTAAACGGTCATTATTCGGCGGTACTCTGTCGTGTTGTCGGCGTGGTCATTCAAAATCAGACCGTCCTGTTCTACCCAACAGTGCGCGCCAAAGGGGGATAGGCGAACGCCGAATACCCAATCTGTGGGAATATTGAACAAGGCGAGAAACTTTATCAGGACGAGGCTGCGAAAGCGGCACGCATCGTCCGTTGTGAGCAGAAATGGTGACAAGGCATGGAAGTCAGCTACCAGCGCATGGACCTGAACGCTGGGTGGGTGCGGCCGGCGTAACGCGTTCTTCTTCCATTTCCGAACTGCCCGCACAACGCGCGCGAAGGAGCCTGTTCGCTCAAGCGTCCAGCAGGAAATGATAGCATAAGCGAGGGGAACCAGGTGGCCAAACGCAGTGTGAAATGGCTCTTCAGAGTAGAGATCCAGAATACTTTCCTGCGCTTCTGTGATCGGCGAAAGAGTCATCGTCGATTGGTCGTGCGCAGCTGGCGCTATCACAGCTCGATCTAAGAGACGGTTGGCAAAGCGACGTGCACCTTCGCTTAATTGAGCGGGGGCGGATACTGCGCTTATCTCATGCAACAAGTCAGTCTGTTCGGATGTTAGCCTGAAGTATCGGTCCGCATTGACATCAAGAAGGATGATCGCGGCCTCAAACTGACAAGCATAAACATCCGGAGAAAGAGCAAAAAAATGTGTCATACTTTCACGGCGATGGCCGGCCCGTACTTGATCTTGGACTGCTTGATGCAGTCGAAAATTGCGACAATTAGTGGTTGGCCGGAGCATCTGGGTTGCCCGAAAGACGCTCCGGCCGATTGGATGCCGTTCCCAGTCAAAGTGGGCTTGCGGCTATCTAGTCGCGTGAACTCTGGCCGAAGAACTCAATGAGCCCGTTGGGTTGCCCACGTGTCTCTTCGGAGACTGAGCCAAGTTCGATCAAATCAAGGATTTCTTCCTGATGGTCATCTGAATTTGTATACATACCGATTCTCCTATTCGCATAAGCGTCGCCGAGATTGGCAACAGGTAGAATTATGATCCTATCTAAAGTAGAGTCAATAATCGACAAAATTAAAATCCAGAGAGAATTACAAGCAGTTTAAGCCGGGCATGGTTGGCGTCACGAAGGTCTTGTGCAGTCGCATCTGAAGTCCGGGCAGGCTCCGCCTGGAGGCGATATCAAGCCGTGTCTTCGTTGATCTGAGGGAGAAGGACCGGCAACGGTGATTGCTGCAACAGGCGTCGCGCCTTTTCCACATCACCGATGCGACGCGAGGTCTCGGCACGGATCAACGCATAGTAGGCGCGAGCGTAGGGATCTGTGGAAAAAAGGGCCGGAGAACTCAGCACTGAGGCAAACGCTCTGTCGGGCGTTCGCCAACCTGGCCCGTAAGTTTCAGCAAGGTAGCGGTCCGGATTGTCAGGCACGGTCCATGTCTTGTCGCCATAGACGGCTTCCTTCAACCCGAATGCGCTGAAGCGCCATGCGATATCACCCGGCAAGGATCCGAGGCCGCAATGCAGCTTACCTGCGCGCTGCTCGTAGATGAAAACATCGACGCCGGTCCCGTCAACATCAAGGGCGAAGTACCGGTCATTTGGCCGGGCGCGGCGGGCGAGCATGAGCCTGAAATCCTCGCGGAGGATACGGTAAATGTCTGGCGCTGTGCCGGGGCTGGAAAGCACGCCAATATCCACATCCCGGTCATAGACAAGCGGGCCGTCATTGCGGTGAAAGCCGAGCAGCGTTCCTGCGGCCAGAAACGGCGTGACGCCACCTGCCTGAAATATGGCGAAGACCTTCAACAGGGCCGCTATTGCCGCATCGGGTTTGAATAGAGGTCTTGGCGAAATCTTCGCCGCACCGGGCGCGCTAAAGACAAGCGAGTCTTGTCTATGCTCCAGGGCAGCCCGAAAGTTCCCTGTCTCATAGCAGGCCCGCGCGAGGCAGGCATAAGCGGTCGATTGATCCTCAAACCGTGCAAAATTCTGCCTGACAAAGCCGACCGCATCCGCGTCACGGCCTGCATCGAGAAGCGCGTTCATACATCTGACGAATAGGATGGGCTGGACGGCCGGGTCTTCGCAGAGGTGACAAAGCAGTGCAGCCGCTCGGCCGATAGCGTCAAGGCGCTCTTCCTCGCAAGGCGTGATATCTGCGATCGATTGCAGAGACCGCCATGCATGAGGCTGGGCCGTGACCGCACAGCGAAAAGCGTTCAGTGCATTCTCACGGTCTTCAAGCAGATGGAGGGCAAGCCCCTTTCCGTGCAAAGCCTCTGCATCGCGGGGATTGGTTGCAAGGATGGTCGCGAACACTGCGAGCGCGTCGGAGGCGTGTCCCGCACGCAGGTGAGCGGCAGCCAGAGACCGGAGAATGGGGATATGGTCAGGCCATAGAGAATTTGCTTCGTCCAGCACGCTAATCGCATCGTCCGGAAGACCCGCCGCGAGGTGGCGCAGCCCGGAGCGCAGCGCGTCCTGCCAGCGGCGCTCATCCTGCGCCTGTTGGTCTGCCTGAGCATCTGTCGCCACCTTGGCCTCCAAATGAGCATTCGAGCAGTTGAAAATAACGATGTTAAACCTTAAGTGGGAATATAATACAACGTGAAGATTGATATTCTGCTGAAGTGGCCTTGCCGCCCACCTTATGGGCCGGGCGGCGGGGAGCGTTCGAAGACATTTTGAAACCGGGATGACGCCCATGCGAAACTATGACGGTAGCGCAGTTCTCGAAGCCATCAGGCTCATTCTCGCAACACATAGCGATAGCGCCGCACTGACCGCTTTGGGCGGCTTCATCGAAGCCTACGGATTTGAAAAGATTTTCCTGGGACATCTCGTCAATCCCTACAGCGTGCCGCTCAAGGATATCCTCTATCTTTCCAACTGGCCGGAGGAACTGAAGGCTGCCCGCGAGAAGCAGGCGGCTATCCTGCATGACCCGGTGGCGATCTGCGCCATACGGTCCAAACGGCCATTCACCTGGGCTGAAGCGCGTGCTCATGCCACGCGCTCTGGGCGCCGGATTGTCGACCTCGTTCATGGGTTCGGTCTGACACATGGCATGATGTTTCCCATGCATGCGCTCGACAGCGTGTCGGGTGGCGTATCACTTGGAGGCCCCCTCAAAACCGACCTGTCACCGATCCAGATCAGAGAATTGGAGATCGTTTGCCAGGCCGCTTACTATCATCTCGAGAGGATGCATGGCCCATTTCCCTATCAGAAGGTGGCCGAGCTTACCGGACGTGAAGCTGAATGCGTGACGTTTGCTGCCTCGGGCAAATCCAACTGGGAGATCGCTCACATCCTTGGCATTCAAGAAGACACGGTCAAGAAGACCCTGCGCCGGGCGAGCAACAAGTTGGGCGCCGTCAATCGGACTCATCTGGTTGCGAGCGCGATCGCGCGTCATCAGATATTTCCATGACAAGCCCCCGAAAGGGGACATTACCAGATGACGTGCCTGGAACATGGTTCTTCTGCCACACAAGGAGAAGAAGCCGTGTTCAAAATAGTTACGCCTGACAACCGCGCCCAGAACAGTGCCCTCATCGATGCCATGCATGAGATGCGTTACCGCATCGTCGTCGGCGAGTGGGGATGGGATATTCCCGGCATCGCGAAAGGTTATGACAAGGATCAGTTCGACACTGATGACACTGTCTATGTCATCGTGCGAAACAGGACCGGCGACGTGGTCGGATCGTCGCGGCTCAATCCAACCATACGCCCGCACATGATGAGCGAACTCTTTGCCGATTATTGCGATCTCCAGCCCTATCCAGTGGGCAGGGACGTCTGGGAATGTTCGCGCTTTGTCACGGACCGTTCCTTGATGGAGGATGCCGTTGACGATTTCAGGGTGCGGTGTCGTCTCGGCCTGGGCCTGACGGCCTGGAGCCTTGATAACAAGGTTTCGCGTTTAAGCTGGCTCACGCATCAGAAGTTCTTCAACCTGGTACAGAGGGTCTGGGATACCGAGCCGCTTGGCTTGCCAAAGCGCGAAGGAGACGGCTGGGCCTGGATCCCGGCTGTTTCCCGTATGGATGAGGCGACATTTGATCGCCAACTGGATCGCTACAGAAATGCCGACGCGATCGTCGCTCAATATATGGGCACTCGGTCCGCCCCGAGCCAGGCGCAAGTCGTATGACTGGCCGCAATGCGGTTTGCCTGACTGTCGCTGATCGTCATGCCTTTGCCGAGGATGGCGTTCTTTGCCTGCGCAATGCGCTGTCAGCAAACGAGGTTGACCTTTTGCGCGCGGCCGTTGACCGCCAAATGGCCTGCCTCGGATCCTCTTCCACCGGTTACGATTTCGAGGCAATCGCGCGCCAGGTTTGGGGTGGGGACAGGATGGTCGAGACCGGTTCTGCAGACCGGTTCGATATGGAGCGGCTCAAAGACATGATCCGTGCCGATCCTTTGTCCCGTCCCCTGCAGGAGACGGTCGGCACAGGACCGGCCGGCCTCTTCTTCTACGACGTTGCGGCCTGGCGTCACGACAGGGGTGTCAGGCAAGTCGCCTTTGATTCGGCACTACCACAGATCGTGAGCCAACTGCTTGAGGCTTGCTATCTCAATTTCTGGGAGGATACGACCTTCGTCAAAGCTCCGCAAACGCGGCAAAGAACAGCGTTTCATCAGGACCTTTCCTATTTTCAGATCGAGGGGGACCAGTGCGTCGTCGTCTGGATGCCGCTCGACCCCGCTGACTTGGCCAATGGGGTTACGCAATATGTCCGAGGGTCCCACCGATGGGATGAAATCTTTGCGCCCAATGTCTTTGTTTCACAGACTCCGATCGCCTCGTCTGCTGACATCCGGTGTCCCGACATCGAAGCAGCTCCGGAACGCTACGATCTGATCAGCTTTGATGTCATGCCGGGCGATGTGATTATCCATCATGTGCGCACCGTGCACGGTGCGGGGGGCAATCCATCTGATCGGTGGCGGCGAGCAATGTCCTTTCGGTATTGCGGTGACAGAGTTCGGTATTTCGACCGGCCGGGTGCGATCAGCCAGGTCGGCGTCGCTCATGACCTGAAGAATGGTGACCGGCTTTTTTCAGCTGACTATCCTGTCGTCTGGCCGAGGCCTTGGCCGGGGTTCCGCATGGCGGATGCTTTCGATGCGCAGATCCGTCTACAGAAGGGGGTTCAGGCGTCGACGGCCTGACACAGGCGGCAGAATGTTCTTCCGTGCAGGAGAATCATGCCCGGTATCGCTCGTCGGATCGACAGGGCGCCCGATGCGGCGCTGGACGCTCGACGCCAGCTCATGAGCCGTCTATTGTAGCGGACAGAATAAAGAAGCCGCAGGGAGGGAGATTCGGTTGAAGAAACCGCGACCAGGCGCCAATGCAGCCCGCACAGCGACAGAAGTCGATCGCCAGGTCGGGCACAATGTCCGCAGGATCAGAAACGCCCTTGGCCTGACACTCATGGAATTGAGCGAACAGCTGGGAATCAGTCATCAGCAGCTCCAGAAATATGAGACCGGCAGCAACCGGCTCAGCGCCGGAATCCTCATGGCGATGTCGGAGCGCCTTGGCGTACCCATCAGTGAGCTGTTCGATACAGGCGGCACGACAAAAAAATCATCGGAATCGGAGAGCGACCGACTGAAGGTCGTCTGTCGCCGGGTCATTGAACGGACGCGCTCCCGGAAAACGCTGGATCTCATGGCGCGTGTACTGAAAGCCATAGACGAGAATGGCAGTCTGTAAGTGAACAGAGATACTTTAACCGGGCGTTTTTATCATCTTGCTTTGCGATCGGCCGTGTCCTGACCTGGCATGACCGAGGTCGTATTAGAGAGGCCGGTCAGACGAACGGTATGGTGCCCGTTCCCGGCCGCGAGCTCAATCGGACGTGCAGGTCACGCCTCAACGCCCTCTGCCTTATTGGGGCGCATGAGCAAGGTCATGATAGCATCATCCACGCTGATCTCGCCCGTTATGATCGCTGCCACGGAAGCGCAGATCGGCATGTCGACATCATGCTCGCTGGCAAGCTGGCGCAGGACCGGGGCTGTAGCGACGCCTTCGGTGACTGCATTGCGCGCGCCCAATATGCTGTCGAGGCTCTCGCCGCGCCCCAGTGCAAGGCCGCAACTCATGTTGCGGCTGGTTTCAGAACTGCAGGTCAGGACGAGATCGCCAAGGCCCGACAGGCCGGACATGGTTTCGCGCTCAGCGCCGAGCGCGAGGGCGAGCCGGGTCATTTCAGCGCTGCCGCGGGCGATGAGCGCGGCATGAGCGGACCGTCCAAGTCCCTTTCCAAGGGCAATGCCGCAGGCAATGGCGAGCACGTTTTTTACCGCGCCGCCAATTTCAGCGCCGAGCAGGTCGCCAGCCAGATAGGGGCGGAAGGTCGGGGTGGAGATAGCCTGGATAAGTTCGCTGCCGATGGATTCGTCCTTCACCGCGAGTGTCACGGCGGTTGGCAGGCCCTTGGCAACGTCGATGGCAAAGCTGGGGCCTGACATGACGGCAGGGCTGGCCTCGGGCAGCTCGTCCGCGAGCACTTCTGTCATGAACTTGCCGGTGGAGAGCTCGATGCCCTTCGAGCAGAGGACGACAGGTGTGCCTTGTGCAATATGGCCCTTCAGGGCGGCAAGCGTCTTGCGGGTATGCTGGGCCGGTGCAACGGCAAACAGGGCGTCGAGGTCGTAGAGATCGGCCAGGCTGGTCGTTGCGCGTAGGGCCGGTTTCAATGCCACGCCGGG
>JAHJYW010000014.1 GCA_018827375.1 Alphaproteobacteria bacterium | reverse complement strand
AGATCGAGCTGATCGAGGAAGCCAATCCTGACTGACGCGACCTAGCCGATACGCTGATCTGAACCTACTCTCCACATCCGCCTTCCCGGACTTGATCCGAGATCACATGCGAAGGCTTCCCGGCGCCGCCGCGAGAGACCCCGGGTCGAGCCCGGGGATGCGGCGTGAGGGAAGTAAGTTCCTGATCCAATCCTTCCCCACACACGTAAGCAGACCCATGACCACACCTTACGATACCGGCACACGCGTCGAATGGGACTGGGGCCGCGGCAAGGCGCAGGGCTTCATCACCGAGACCTTCACGCAGCCCGTCGCCCGCACGCTCAAGGGCGCCCACGTCAAACGCAACGCCAACGAGGACAACCCCGCCTATCTCATCCGCCATGACAGCGGCTCGGACGTCCTGAAAAGCCATTCCGAACTGCGCGAGGCCTGAGCCTTTAGGCTAGCCGCATCTCCACGCCCGCCACGCGCACGCTGCGCCCGTCCACCTCCAGCCCGGCATCCGTCGCGCGCGCCAATACGGCCTCGCTATCCGGCAGTGACAGGTCAAACGACACCAGCCGTTCCACGTCGCCCTGACTGAACACGATATCCCCATCATCCATTTCCAGCGAGTTGCCGCTGCCGCCCGCACCAAGTGCGCTCGCCCAGCGCGCCATCAGCCGCATCGGGTCCGGGCTTGTCAGCTCCGCGCCAGTCAGGCGCCCCACCACGCTGCGATGGCGCCAGTCCGGCCCGGCCCAGCGCCACTCGCCTGCAGGTTTGGGCTGGTCCACCGAGACAATCGCCCCGCCAAGGTCTGCCGGGTGCAGATGGCTCGCGGAAATGTCCTTGAGGTCAATATCCCACACGCGGCGAATGCCCAGCGCGTCCACTCGCGCCCGCGTCACCGCCAGGTTTTCCACCTCGAAAATCGCCATATAGCCGCCCGGCCCGCCCCGCGCCATGAACCGCGCCGCTGGCGCCGTCTCCACCGTCGGCACCACGACTTCAAGGAACTGATCGCCAATCGCGAACACGCCGTTCACCAGGCCAAACTCCGCCACGCCGGGATCAGGGAATGGCGCGTCCAGCCCGAATACCGTTTTAAGCGTGTCGATCGTGTCAGTCGTCTCGCTGGCAATCACCAGCTGGCGCAGGCGCGGAAATGTCATGAACGTGTCCTCCGGGGCAGGTTTTTGACAGCATCAGGCCACGCGCGCGCCATTCGTGCAAGGCTGGACACTTTCGGTCTCTATCCGGGCCGTATTCGCGCTTCTTACGTACAATCATTCGGACATCGGGCGCCGGCGCCTCTCCCCCACTTTATGCAACGCTATCACACACGAATTGACCCCGGCCCCGATCAGCGTCACCTGTCCGCCATGAGCAAACATTCCCACGGCCACGATCACGACCACGCGCATGATGACGGGCATGGCCACAGCCACGACCATTCCCATGGCGCTGACATGACAACGGCTGACAGCCGCCGTCGTGTCGCGATTGCTGCAGCTTTGACCGGCGCCTTCATGTTCGCGGAAGTCGCCGGCGGCCTGATCTCCGGTTCGCTCGCGCTGCTCGCCGATGCCGCCCACATGCTCACCGATGCCGGCTCGCTTGTCCTTGCCTGGGTCGGCTACAAGCTGGCTGATCGCCCGGCAGACCCGCAGCGTTCCTTCGGCTTTGCCCGGATGAAGATCCTCGCCGCCTTCACCAACGGCATCCTGTTGATTCTATTGGCCATCTGGATCGTCTGGGAAGCCATTCACCGCCTCATGGACCCGGTCGATGTCATGGGCGGCATGCTTATGGGCGTTGCTGTCGGCGGCCTCATCGTCAACATCATCGCCTTTCTTGTGCTGCATGGCGGCAGCAAGGATGACCTCAACATGCAAGGCGCACTCTGGCATGTGGCGGGCGACATGCTCGGCTCTGTGGCGGCCATTGTCGCCGCCGGGGTCATTCTCGCGACAGGCTGGATGGCGGCAGACCCGCTGCTCTCTGTGCTGGTTGCGCTGCTTGTCGGCTTTGCAGGGGTGCGAATCGCCCGCCAGTCCGGCCACATCCTCCTCGAAGGCACGCCGCAAGGCCTCTCTTCTGCAGACATAACTGCAGATCTCACCGCCAACGTGGCGGGCGTCGCCAGCGTCTCCCACGTCCACGCTTGGGCCCTGACAGAGACGAGAAACCTGATCACGCTGGAAGTCACCGCCCATCCCGGCGCCTGTATCGAGACCGTCCGGCGCGACGTGAAGTCCCGCCTCGCAGACGCCTTCGACCTCAGCCACGCCACGGTGGAAGTGGTTTCAAAGCCGCTTTAGCCCTTCTACACGGGCACATGAGACACCGCGCCCCTTTTACTTTGGGCCGCGAGTCGCCATACCTGTGCTGAACAGTTTCCACGCCCCTTCAGGGAGGCCCCGATGCCCGATACAGATACGAATACCCGCCACGCCGAAATCCTAATCATCGGCTCCGGCCCCGCCGGGTGGACCGCCGCAGTCTATGGCGCCCGCGCCATGCGCGACGTTCTGGTTGTCACCGGCATCCAGCCCGGCGGCCAGCTGACGATCACGACCGAGGTCGAGAACTGGCCCGGCGAAAGCCAGATCATGGGCCCCGCCCTGATGGAAAAAATGCACGAACACGCGCTCGCCATGGGTGCCAAAGTCGCTGACGACCATATCGCGAGTGTCGATTTCGACGTGCGCCCCTTCCGCGCCATTGGCGAGAGCGGCACGGTCTACACGGCCGATTCCATTGTCATCTCCACCGGCGCGCAGGCCAAATGGCTGGACCTTCCCTCCGAGCAGAAATTCAAGGGCTTCGGCGTCTCCGCTTGCGCCACATGCGACGGCTTCTTCTATCGTGGCCGCGAAGTCCTCGTCGTCGGCGGCGGCAACACCGCCGTTGAAGAGGCCCTGTTCCTCACGAACTTTGCCTCCAAGGTGACGGTCATTCACCGCCGCGATCATTTCCGCGCCGAGAAGATCCTGCAGGACCGCCTGTTCAAGAACCCCAAGGTCGACGTGCGCTGGAACACAACGCTCGAAGACGTGCTTGGCGACACCGACCCGCTCGGCGTCACGGCTGCCCGCCTCAAGAATCTCGAAACCGGCGAGACCGAAGACCTGCCCGTCCACGGCATCTTCATCGCCATTGGCCACGCACCCGCCACTGAATTGTTCAAAGGCAAGCTGGCGATGAAACCGAACGGCTATCTCATCACCGCGCCCGATTCGACCGCGACGGACATTCCCGGCGTGTTCGCCGCTGGCGACGTGACCGACGAGACCTATCGCCAGGCCGTCACGGCTGCGGGCATGGGCTGCATGGCCGCGCTCGAAGCCGAACGGTTCCTCTCCGAACAGGAAGCGCATGCCGAGGCCGTCGCCGCCGAATAGGCGTTACAGCATTCCTTCTGCCAGCGCCTCGATATCGCGATTGTCCTGCGTCGCCATCGCACCTGCCAGCGTGCGCGCCCTGTCCTGCATCGCGAGCTCAAGTGCGTCGTCGACCGGCGCAGCCAGCGCCGCCTCCAGCGCAGCGGAAATCTCGGCGCGATATTTGCGGGCATTGAGCGTAGCGAGCGCCCGCGCGAACTGCCAGTTTAGCGCTGCGTCTCCCGGTGAGGCCGCCGCAGCTGCCGCATAATGGGCTTCGGCCGCGTCATGGCTCGCCCCCATGATCATGGCGCCCAGCACGCCCCCCCGGCGCATCACTTCCAGGTTCCATACGGCCAGGAAGCCATGCGCATAAGCGTTCTGCGGATCGTCCTGCAGCACGCTTTCAGCCAGCTTTCGGGCCTGCTCGCCATAGCCGGAATCACGCGCCTCCCTGAGGCTCATCGGCCGCGCCATGAGCGACAGCGCAATCGCTTTCTGCAGGCGCCCCTCGATATGGCCCGGATCAACCGTCAAGGCGGCATTGGCCTCATCCAGCGCGCTCTGCAACAGGCCGTGCGCTGGCTGGCTATCGCCACTGACGGCCTTGGCCAGCAGGCTGCGAGCGCTGAAAGCACAGGCATCTGCCCCGCGATCTGTTGCCGCATCAGCCACTGCGGCATCGTAATGACCCGCCATATAAGCCTCCACAGCCGCCTGGCTCTGGGCCATGGCAGGCTGGAATACAGCGAAAAGACAGCTTATCAGGAACAGCATCACGGCGCGTATCATATGGTTAAACTAGTACGGTCGGAGAGGTTCGGCCAGCGCAATGCAAATTGCCTCGCAAAAGCAGCAGGAGACATGCTTGCGAGGCGGCCCGCTCCCGTGTAAGAGGCGCCCTCGCATCAGCGAAACGGTTCGGTAGCTCAGCTGGTTAGAGCGCGCGACTCATAATCGCGAGGTCGGGAGTTCAAGTCTCCCCCGAACCACCACCTGCAATTTTAGGTGCTGATTTCATTGAATTTTCTTCTGTGAATTGTCCCGCACTGAAGTTTTGCGGGACAGTTTGTTCCATATATTTTCTGATCGCAGCGTCTGCGAGCCGTTGTTGATCTGCGCCTTTTGTGTAGATCGCAGCCGATCTTGTGTCGCTATGACCAAGTTTTGCAGCAATTTCATTTTCGGTCGCACCGCTCTCCGCCATACGCACACCATCTGCCTTTCTTAAGCCGTGGAGCGTCAATCCAGATGGGAGTCCCGCTGCGCTAACCCATCGCCGGACGGCCGCACCAAATCCTTTTTCCGAGTACGGCTTGCCATGCGAGGTTTCTATATAGTTCAAACCACTACTAGGTGCCTGATCCAACGCTGCTGCTAGCTCACTAGTAACCAGAATGGAGACTCGCCGACCGGTCTTCTTTTGGTCAATCTTTAGATGCGTCTCATCGCGGTGCTGGCGACCGATCCGAACGACGTCAGATCTACGCAAGCCTGCGTCAAATGCCAGATGGAAAGCTGTCCGAGCGGTGGTGCCAATTGGATGAGCGGCTTTAAATGTTTCCCGTTGCTCAAATGTCCACGGTATCCACTTACTCTCTCCTGCCTTCAAACGCTTCACACCTTCCGCTGGATTGTGGCTGACGTGGCCAGCTTCGATACCCCAAGCATATAGATGCTTCACAACCTTCAACATGTTGTTGGCAGCGCCAGGTGTCTTCGATCTGGCATCACGTCCGGCCTGTACCGCTTCACGAGTCAGTGTTCGGCAATCACCTTGTCCACTCTCACGCGCTATCCTGAGAAGGATAGAACGGCGCTGGATTTGTGTAGCTGGCTTGGCTTCGGAGAATTCGGCACTCGAAATATACTGATTTATTAGCCAGTGAAGTGAGTATACGGGAATATGCACGCTGCGAGACGGCGCTTTGTCAGAGTTGCGCAAATCCGCGAGAACGGCATGGTATTCAGCTACCCATGCCTCTGAACCCTCAACCGCCCTTATCCGAACCTTTTTGTATTTGCCGTCCACAACAAATCGAACGTACCAGCGCTTCCGTCCTGAACGGTCGAAATCGGATACTGTGTAAGGGTAGCGAATTGCAGCCATTTTTCCTCTCAAATTGACACCCAATCACTTTCGGTTGGCGCTCCTTCATGACGAAGACTTTCTGCGTGATCGTCAAGGTCCCGAATATCCCAAAGCCTTTCTCCCCCTCGCACTAAGGGTTGAGCTAGCTTTCCTCGCTCCACCAGCCGCCGAAGGTTGGTTTGAGAGGTGCCTATGTAGGCTGATGCTTCAGCTGCTTTCATCAAGCGCGGCCAAGAGTGGATTGAGCGACGGCGCGTCATGGAAGTTTTGAACCAAGAAATTGGTCAATTCCTGTATTTGAGGTGAACATTTTCTTGGATCCTTTCTCGCGCTTGCCATCGACCGATACTGGTGGTATTTCAAATATTCTATCACGAGTCAACCGATGGAATATAAAAAATGCAACCAGATAAATTCGCCGATTTGAGCTTTCATCCGTACGTCAGGGGATTTTGGACCGATGAGGAAATGTTCGCGGCAACCGGCGCAACCTCTCTGGCCTTGACCAAGGGAATGCAGCGCGAAAAACTGATTTCACCGGGAAAGTACAAGAACCAAAATGGGAAGCTCTCGCGCGCCTGGGGAGCAACTGATCTCTTCCGGATCGCTCTTGCTGTAGACCTCGCGCACGAGACTGGATTTAATCAGTTGGTCTCAATCAAAATTCTTGGTGCTCTTGGGACTGATAAAATTGACCAAGTGTTATGTACGCAGAAGACCCTTCTCGACATTGGTAGTCGGTTTAATGACGCGTGCCTTGCAGACGAACGCTTCGAGACTAATGGTCTGCCGGTAGGTTGGAGCGACTTGGAATTCATTACGGATCGCTCCGAAGTTCTCGACTTGCAGATTGTTGATCGTGAACTTGTGTTTGAGTTGACTCAATCAGAATTGGATTCCGATAAACTGGATATGAAACCGCTTGGGGTTTTGGTGGATCCTGTAGGTAATTCCCCAAAGCTTATCCTCACTGAAGAGGACAAGAGACCAACCTTCTTTGAAGATGAGCGAAGCGTCTTAATTGTCCGGCTCAATTGCTTAGCCGATAGGCCATTGAGAACAGCGTTCGGCATAACCGCTCATCCCAACGCTTGGGTCAGGTAAGTTTGCAGTGATCAAATCAACAATATGCAGTCTTTTCTTACGAGGCCGATATTGCAAGCCTTGCGAAGTATCTGCGACTCTTGCGCTTCGGGAGCGCGAGTCTGAAGGACTTTGAAGTCGGTCCATGTCAATTCGCCAACACCAAAAAATCTAGGCAAATCGGGTAAATCTTTGAAAAATTCCAATCCGCGCTCCTCTGCGACAGCAGATGGCTATGCTATTCAATTTATTGAGAAAATGATCGATGCTAAGGCGCTTGAATCAGGCGGCTCTTTTGAAGCTCCAGTTATACTGGAAGTATATAATTCATTAGAAAATAAAATAGAAAAAATAAGAGCCAAACAATCTCGTAAAATATCTCTCAAGGACGGTCATCTCATAGACCTCTTTCTTGATGGCAAGGTGCACGATATTCCACGCTCCTTGAGAGCATCAGCGAAGGACCGACCAAAACGTTGGTTCGATACCAAGCACCGTCTTCGCTACAACTTCCTTCTTTATGGAGTTAAGGGGGACACACGCACGCATCGCGCCTTCACATCGTGGATAGGCAAGGATCTTATTCACGCTTCAAAAGCGAAAGAGGTGGAGCTGGCCTCTATCGTCCATAAGCGCATCACTCACCGACTAAACAAACTGCTTGGCGACACGAAGTTCGGCGTATGGCTCCAGACCGAGCCGACTCCCGCGGATCCAGGCGCCATCCATTGTCATGGTCTGCTTTGGATCGAAGATCCCATCTATTTCGTTGTTGGCTCGAAAGAGCGAAAAGCATTGAGGGAAGCCATCCGGATGGCCACCGCGTTCGATCCCAAAATGGAGGTTGAGAAGGGGCGCTGCATCAAAAAGGGCAAGTGGGTCGACATCAATAACAAGAACATCAACGCGGGTTGGATCACATACTGTCGGAAAGTTCTTATCAAGCAGAAGTCTGCGGAGCGCTTTCGGCAGAAGCAATTTAGATGGTTGGGGGAGACGTCGGCCTCCGGTTCAAATTCGCTGAAAAAGGCGGCGCAGGAGACGTATGAGCGAACCAGAAAGCTCTATGGCGGGTTCCTTAAAGGAGATCTGCTGGATTGGTCCAACTCAGACTGGAGGCAGGTATCTCCGGGGTTGCGAAATACTATATTCCTACGCAAAAACGCCAGCAAATTTGCCACCCGACGTGGTCCATAGCGACAGCTAGAATCTTCTCTCAACAACAAGAGGAGAATTACTCATGGACACCAGATGGCTGAATGAATTTCCACCACACGAAAGGCTCATATTCTTCATTGAAGGAGAGCTTGCCGGGGACGAGGATAACTCACGGTTTGAGGAGCTTTCCCAAGCGCTCGGATACACTCACTCAACAACGTTGAAACGCTGGATGAATGGTAAGTCCAAGATACCTCTCCGGCATTTAAGCGGCATCGCGAAACACTTCAAACGCGACGTCATTGACCTCATTCCGTTTTGGCTCATGCAAGAGCAACCGGATGACGTCAGTTTATACCTGGCTGCCACACGCATGCCGAGTTCTTCAGAGCTTGATTTGATCGCCACTGCTCGGTCCATCTATCATCCTATTTGGGTGCTTCCGGATGATGACGACGAAGATGACGATTACGATGACAACGAGGAAGACGACGACAATTGAGTCTGTAGCGCTCCAGGAGAGTCGCTGAGCGCGTTTTGAAGTTTCGATGAGGAAATCTTCGTCCGGATTGAAAACGCGTTTCTGTGACTCTCTGAGAGCGCAGTCGTCTCGGAGTCATTTACGGTGTAATTTTGTTATCAATAACTCCACTACAGCAAGGCGTGTACGCGGCATTACAAATCTATCTCGTTATGGTGTGCAGATATTCTTCAACGTAGCTTTTAGCGCCGGATCCGCGCACAAATTCTCAGAATTTCCCACGGGATGATACGCTGTGTAACCCACATCCATAACGATGCGATAGAGCTCAAAAGTCGGTAGGTTTTTGCTAGGTTTGGGAGGCTCTATTGTATCGGCTGCATCATTCAGCAAGCTTACAGCGCGATTGAGCGTATCTTCTATTTTTAATGCCTCCGAGGTTTGTCCTGCATCAAAATCTGAAAAGGCTTTAGAGATCGATCTGAGAATGGCGGCTTCTGGACTGCCGTCTATCCCTAGTGTCGCAGCAAGCGAATCCCTGGCATCTTGGGACAAGTCAAATAGGATAGTTGGAAGTCTTCTGGCGGCGGCTGCAGCCTCTCCAGCCTTCTTTGGGAATAGTGCTTGGTCATTCAGTAATTCACTAGCGCAAGCCAAATGATTAGCTGCTGAGATTATCTCCAAGACGCTCGCCGGACTAATTTGATCGTTATGCGGCGGATCTGCCAACTTAATTTTAGCTGGATTCGGTGGGCAGGCATTATCAAATGGAGTTAGTGGATTATACCCCCCTAAAGCCGAAGGATCGAGCAACCCCGCATCAATTCGTTTGCGGATTAGATCTGCCTGGGCGTCCGAAAGTCCTGATGCAGCAACACTAGCAGTCGCCGCTGCCACACCGCTTATTGGTGCAGCCAAATTAGCCAACGTTTCTGGAATTTTGCTATCTGATTCTTGATTGAAGCTCGCTAGTATACCGTTTGCTAGCGTCACCTCCATCTTACCGCTGCCAAGACCACTTTTATATTTTATTGCATACTCTTGGCTCAAATCCGGCAGATAGATAATGGATGTTGTTGTGGCTCCGTCTTTATTGCCTGGGCGCTGAACCAGAAGGTGTGGAACTGGCATGTAGTAATGCAGTCCGATGTCCCCCTCTACCAAGCTCCCATCATCATTGACCTTATGAAAGGTGGCTCCTGCGCATGCAGAAAATAGCATCGAAGCTAAGCTAGTCGTAAACAGATGCCTTTTCATGAAACTGACCCCCGCCAAATCAATTCCACTATATAACCATAAACCAATGATTGCAAATTTAATTAGAAAATCTTCGAAGGGAATGCTGACATTGCGCCAAAAGTGATAAGAGCAATCAACTTTAAGGAGTGAATTAAGCGAACGCATCTGGAGTCTTCGGCCGCAGCACAACCGAAGCGGAGAATACGATGCGTGTTCATTTATGGAGTTTCGATACTGTCACCGTAGACCTTGAAGACCGGGATGTTTCGGTGAAGGCGGTTCACGCGCTCAATGGGGTGCAAGTGATCATCAGTTTCCGCCTTTCTGAGAACCAACTCAAAGGTGGTCCAATAAGCTTAAGACGCACCATTGAGACACTTGCGGCGGACAAGATCTTGGACCTTGCATCATTTCTCGATAGCGCCTGAGCTTGCGGTTCTGGAGAGCGCTCAATTCGTTGGTCTGCGCTAACCGCTCGCGAAAATGGCAAGAGCGAGAAACCCGGCGATAGCCAGAATTATGACGATCCAAATCCATTTCGGAAGTGGCGGGGGTACGTAGTCTCCAGTCTTATCGTCATCCCATCCCATCCGCTTTAATCGCACCAATCCGGTTTAGGTGCCAAAGCCTTCGTTCCATCGTGTGGCCACGGACGAAGGTACCCGGCTTCGACACCCCTTTGAGAGACGTCTACACCGTCGGCCGATAGGTCTATCAACAGGCGAGGTTCTGGCATCTTGTCGAAACCATAGCTCTTGGTAATCTTCAATTCTTTGTCGCGAGTGAGTTCAACCACGAACTCTTTTGCGGCAAAACCTCGCTCCCGCTCTTTCTCGCATTGCGCAGGACCAACGGCAGCACCTACGCCGCCAGTTTCAGGAGCGTCGATATCAGATAGCCTGAAACGCTCCCCATTGATCCTTCCGCTATCTGCATCTGACCAATAGATTTCAGTGATCTGCCAGGACGTAGGATCGGCTTCATCGGTACGTTCTGTGTCTGCAGATGGTGACGCCTCAACTGGATATGAGCAGCTTGCAAGTGTGAAGCATAAAGCCACCGAGCCGCAATATTTCCATCTTGTTTTCATCGACAACATTTTTGTCCCCCCAGTCCCAAGACCTAATCTGTATGATTCATAATACTTTATCGACAAGCGCATCTTATGCCAGAGCGAGGAAGTCTTAGGGAAATGAGAGTCTGTGCACCCTGATGCCTAGGCATTTTTCGGCGTAAAGTAACTGTAATGACCCATATTTAGGAACTACGCTCGCGCCTCGGATCAAGTCGGGTTTGTATTCGCATTAGAAAACGCGCTGCAAGACTCTCAGATGGTCTGTGACGAGTGCTATTGAGCTGCCGCTCAACGAGTGAGTCGTATCTACGAATTGCACTCTAGCGCGCTCTCAGAGCGCGGCGCCAATGAAAGGCTTACCGCGTGCAACCAGCGTTATACAAAGTAGACATTGCCACTTACGGCATCCCTCCCACAAACCCGCTCGTATCGTCATTCCGAACCAACGATAGCCTGACCCCAACATGTCGGCATCCCGAACGCGTACAAGCAAGATGAGCCGCCACTTCATCCAGATGCACATTCCGGTGATCGACCTTCAGCAGAAGCTGCGTCGAACTTTGCAGCCACGTGTGCAGGCACCTTATGCATGTTGCCTCCAGCGCCTGGCTATCATCCAGATCCTTCAGGCTCATATCGCTTAACCAGCTCACCAGAAATCCTCCGCACTCGGGATGCGCGTGAACGCAATCTTGCCGCCGGTAAATCCACCCGGTGGCGCCGTCCAAGGTCCCATCGTCACCACGCGCTTTCCGAACTTCGCGTTCAGGCCGTCTATCGTGTCGGTGATCGCCTCCCAGCGTTGGCAGTCCTTGTCGTCATCCATCAGGAGATCGAGCTGGCGGTGTTCGGATGGCGTGATGTTGAGAAGCGTCACACCCACCCGCATAATGCTCGCGCGCTTGCTGATCTGAGCCTTGGCGCGATGCCATAAAACTCTCAATGCATCGAGGCAGGCATGATCATCGTGCACACTCGGCAGGGTGTGTTCGCCAAACCAGCCGCCACCGCGAATATCGAGCCAGAGCCAGAGCTTGCGTGCGTTGTAGCCATCCCGGCGCATCCGGCGCGCTGCCTTGGTCAACAAGAGGCGAGAACAGGCTTCAGCTTTCTCCGCATTGCGCCACTCGGGCGGCATGACCCTGCCATGGCCATACATTCCCCGCGCAGTCGGCGTGGCCTTGATGTCGTAGCCGTGGAGCGCATACCACATGCGCTCTCCGTTGACGTTTCCCCACAGCTTGCGGAGCTGCTTCGGCTGGGTCGCCAGCAGCGTCGCCATGTCGGTGATGCCGGCGCGCATGAGGCGGATTTCAAGTTGTTTCCCGATCCCTGAAATCTCATCGATCGGCAGTCCCATGAGCGGACCCGGCATGTCTTCCGGTCGCCAGATGGTCACACCGTTTGGCTTGTCGATCTTGCAGGCTGTCTTTGCGAGAAGGCGGTTCGCCGCGAAGCCGATCGAGCAGGTGATGTAGGGACCAACATTTGCGGCGATCCGCGCCTTCAGCCTGCACGCCAGATCTTCCGGATCACGCGCATCCTTCGGGTCCAGCCGGCAGGCGACTTCATCAATCGACTTCACCGTCTCGATGGGGATCTCACAGGCGATTTCATTGAGCAGAGTGTTGTGTGCGCGTCTGAAAAGATCAGGCCTTTGTGTCACCAAAAGGATGTCAGGACACAAACGGCGCGCGTCCGGCACCGGCATGACATTCTGGCAGCCGCGTGCCTTGGCTTCCTTCGAGCAAGCTATGACCACAGTGCGGTCGGCAGCATCCGTCTCGAACGGTATGACACCAACCGGTCTCCCCCGGAGTGCTGGCATAGCCTGCTGCATGACCGACGCAAAGAAGCCGTCAAAGTCGAGATAGAGGCTCTCAAGGGTTTCCGGCTTGCGCATTCTGCGTCTCCAAGAATGAAGAACGGACAAAAGAACGAAACCAGAACATTGGTCAAGAGCTTGTCTTGTGGAAATCGATCGGGTGAAGTGAATTCATGTGTAATCGATATGCGCAATATGGATCAGTCGCCGCAATGCGTGCATTCATGCGGACGCTCGAAGACGGTGAACTCGTCGCCACGTCTGAAACGGACAATCTGCAACCGCAACAGAACATCTATCCGGATCAGGATGCACCCATCATACGCCGCCGGAAGTAAGGCGGGTTTGAACTAGCGTCCATGCGATGGGGGTTTTGGTCGACGCCGCTTACTTCGTTTTGATGAATTATGCTGGTACTACTTTCGCTGCTCCAGGTTTGCGATCGTTGCTCAATTCATTTTGCCGCACCCTCAGATCTCGTTCCCAAATTTCTAGGGATGCTAAGTCGGCGAACAACTCCGCTGGATCAGGCGGCGCTCCATCTCGACCACGAGAGGGGTCATGCGCGTCAATGTAGTCGCTGCATTTGCCGAACCCCCGCTCAACGGCTTTAACGTCGTCGCTATTTAGCGCGGCAACTCGGTGCAAACCTTTGGTGTTAATATAATCTCGATGGCGCAGCACGACCCCACTGAAGAGAACATCTTCCAAGCCCCGCTCCCAAGTCGAACGAAGCTTACTGTAAAAATCATAGGCTGCTGATCTGTACGCAAAGTCGTCCATCGTATCGTGAAGCTTCTGCGCAGCGCGAGCAGCCTTTTCAAGTCCATCAATGCGACTGCGCATCGATGCAGCCTCCCAAGGCAGGCTTTCATTCACAATCCCTACACCCTGTATTCCTCGTCGCAGATGCGCAAGTCCGACCGGGATGTCGCCGTCATTGGCCATTTGCTTCAAGTCATTCACGAATATTAGATCATGCGTGAAGACAATTACCTGTCGTTCTGCAGCTTCTTTGATTAGGCGCTTTGCGACAGATTTTCGCCACATGTGGTCAAGAGATGTGACCGGATCATCGAAAACAAGCGCCGATTTGTGGGTCGCGTTGGAAAGCTCAGTTAGATAGGCTGCAAGCGCCACACATGTCTGTTCGCCTTCGCTCAGCACATCGTGTACTTTCGCCTTGGGGTTTGCGAACAGTTTCACTTCGTACTGTGGAGAGCCGAACTTGCCACCGGATCGGTCGATTTTTACTCTAACACGGCTGCCTGCCAGTGAAACAATCTCCTCCTGAAACTTGTCCTGCATCCGGGGTGTAATAAGTTCATCGGCTATGCTGTTGCCTAAGCGAGTTATCGCGGCGGTCGCAGTCTCCGCCAAGCAGGCATCAAACCTATCCTGCAATACGAGTCGTTCAATTTCGACTTCAGCGATTTCGAGCAGAGCCTCTGCTTGGCTGCGATCACTCAATTCAGCCAGCTCTTGCTCTAGAATCCTGCGCCCTTCTTGATTGTTCCCAGCAGAGAGAGCAAGCGCATAGTTCCGATGAGAATCAACCTGAATTTGTAATTCTTCGATACGGGGATCACACATCAACGTTGCGGAAAACGGTTCGTTCTCCAAAAGGCACATTAGAAACTTTCGACGCCGAAGCTTTGCTGAAGCGAAAAACCTTCTTACAGATTTCGCTAGTGCTGGAGAAATGGGATCAAGAATGTCTCTTGCTTCAATTCGCAAGCGCGGTACGGCGTTAAACAATCTAAAATTAGTGATGAGTGAGTTGGTTTCCTCTTCCGCTTCTCTGGCGAGGCGCTCAGCATCCATCTGGACAAACTCCTCAAAGCTGGCCAGTTTTATCGACGTCGATCTTGTCACTTCTTGGTGGCACAGTACGCAATTTTCTCCTTCCCTCGGCGGAAACGGAATACCGCTTTCACCTAGTCTCCGGGAATAGTTGCGCGCGGCCGTCCACATTAACCTCCAAAGCGCCGCGCCCACGCCTCCTACTTGCAGATCTCCGAATGCCGCACTTGCAGCAAGCTCAGCTGCCTGGCGAGCGGCTATCGATGCCTGATTGGCTTGATAGATTATTTTCAGTCGCTCATCCGAATATTGATCAGTAATCCGACTAATTTGCTCAACTAAACTCTCAATCTTGTTAGCTTTGCGATTTTGCTCACTGGCGGCCTTCTCGGGACTCTGACTGAGATCACTCCTAAGAGTGTTGAGACGCAATTGCTCTTCCGAAGTGAGTCCTACAAGCTCCCTAAGCGAATCTAGATTTGTTTTGGCGCTCAATCCACCCATAATACTGCCGACTTTAGTTTCGGCATTCCACGTGGGGGTGTCAAAAACAGAATGACGCTTGGCAACAAGCTGCTCTCTCTCGGCACTGAGGCGCTCTTTGACGGAATGACAGACATTTGCCAGATCATCTGGAATGTCTAAGCCAAAGGGACGAAACCAGACCTCATTTTTCTTCTTGATATGGACAGACGCGCAGTCTCGGTCAAACACAGTTATGGCGGAAAGTACCGGTGCGGGTCGGTCGTTATCTTCCCAATTGATAGTTAAAGTGGAGCCGTCCGCCTTCGCTATTGTAAGCATTGCTGTTGCGTTTCCAGTTGGCGACGGACGGGAGACATCCGGCATGATCTCGCCAGCGTGCCGCGCCCGGCATGCCTTTTTCAAGATACGTGAATAACCAGACTTTCCAGTCCCATTCGGACCGTAGATAACGGTGATCCCGGTTCTCGCGAAATTCAACTCTTGGCCGACTGCGAGTTGATTGACCCCGACCACATCCCTCAACGAAGCAAGACCTATGGACTCACCTTCGCCAGGATCGACGGGGAGATGCTCTCGCAATAAGGGAATGGCCTCAGCCGATATGGTTTGGTCTCCATGTTCTTTCTTGCAAAGCGCAAGTATTTCATCGATGTCCTTACTGTCCGGCGAGCCATTTAATACAATCCGGCGCACCGCATCGCGCTGCCAAAGCGGGCGTATTTCCGACCAAGCCAGTATGGTCTCCAGAACGGTTTTAGGCTTTTCGCTTTTCGTCATTACGCAGATCCAATTGTCGTCGCAGTGGGACACCCTGCGGAGCCTCAAATTCGTCGCTACATTGTCTGCGCTTACTGTAGCAGACTATATTTCAAAACCTAGAATTATGCTTGCATTCCAAGTAATGGGGAATGTGTTCGAGAGAGCATTTCTAGTAGCAACACACATGAGCTCGGTGTTTTCTGCCAATATTTTTTTAAAAGCACTTGTAGTCACGAAGTCCCCACCGCGAGATCAGAGTGGTTCGCTCAGCGTCCGATACAGCGTCGCTCGAGAGACGCCGAGGTGATCCGCTATCTTTGCGGATGAAAGCTGTCCAGCGGCCTTCAGAGACCGCGCAACAGCAATTTGATCATCGGTCATGGCTTTAGGTCGACCAAGCTGCACCCCACGCGATTTCGCGGAAACCAATCCAGCATTCGTACGCTCCTTTATAAGATCGCGCTCAAACTCAGCCAAAGCACCGACAACATGAAAGATCATTTTGCCGCCGGGGGTCGTCGTATCGATGGCCTCCGTCACCGAGACGAATCCGATGCCGCGCTGATGAAGCAATTCGACGGTTTCGATTAGCTGCCGGAGAGACCGCGCCAACCTGTCTAACTTCCAAACTACCAAGGTATCGCCCTTGCGCACCCAGTTTAGAGCTTCGGCTAACCTGGGTCTGTCGCGTTGCGCACCAGAAGCGGTCTCTTCAAAAACCTTCTCGCAACCGGCCTCTGTCAAAGCTTCGATCTGAAGAGCGGCGTCCTGATCCCTAGTTGATACGCGTGCATATCCCACTTTCATCGGTTCTCATCCCTCCGTTTGTCTCAAAAACCTATTTGGATTCTATTATGAGACGGGATAATTACAAGACGGTTTTTGAGACGGCTAAACTGCTTTAACCTGGGTGCAAACCGGTGGGGAAAATTGTGTCGCAGAAACGTTCGTTTTTGAGGGTCAGCTGCGACGCTCGGCCAAGGCGACGCACAACTAGCCGGACACACTAGCGTTGCCTTCGAGCGGAAGGATGGATAGCGTTTTAATGATATCATCTTTCGACGGGGAATTAGGGTGATCGAAGAAGCCATATCTACCGAAAAAAAAGCAGTTTCGTTTGCTCAAAAATTGATCCGAGTGACAAATAGTGGAAACCTGAGCATTGCAAGGAAGCGATCCACGCTGCTTGGCAATCTTTGCATAGGACTTTTTGTTTCCTTTTCCGCAGCTCTTCTGCTCGTCATAGTACTTTACGCGTTTGGATTCGTGTCTGTTCTTGGCAGTTATCGTTGCTACGTTGATGAAGTGGGTTCTGGAAATTATTGCGACGGTTGGATTGAAACTTTAGCTTCGTATGGTGGCGATACCTTTGCAGAAGCAACGGACGTAACCGGCTCACAAATCAATGATCTCATGGATAGTTTGGTATTTTATGCGCCTGGTCCGACTTGGGCTGACATGGTGCCAGTCATGGCAGTGGCAATGGCGTTTTTGCTCTTTACACGTCCAGTCCGGCGTCTGCTGCTCGGAAGAACGGTAATGAAAAGCGACGGTGAAGTTCTAAAATTTGGTCGAAAGTCATACTTGGTGAAGGACCTTTCTTTTGAGCCTGACTATATTTTGGCGGGAGGCACCGCCACCGGTCATATTATGGGGAACTCAGTTCAACTCTCAAATATAACGCCGCAAAGATTGGTAAAATCTGGGCGCATTAATCTCCGCTATGGAGATCGAGATCCGATATCCACACTAATCTATGCAAAGCGCGACGAGAAGTTTGTCGCAGCCGTGATTGCTAGACTGAATGAGTTTGTGACTGCACGCTCTTAGCTCTCAAAGCAGGGATTTGTGTGACGCAAAAACATTCGTTTGTAAGACATTTGGAAATTTGAACTGGCACTTTAGACGGACGCTATCCATCTTGATATTCTATCGAACAACGAGGTGAGCAAAGTTTGAGGTCTTTTATCCGTCTAGATCAGATGCCAGACAAAAAACCGGCCACACTCCGGCAGCTTTCAGATTCAGATTTGCACAAGTTCATTGCCGGATGGCGGCCAGGAACTGAGGATCATATCGCCGGAATGCGAGAATTGGAACGGAGGCAGGCACGTCCTTCGGATGTCCGCTCTTGGGTCGCGATAGGTATCGCGGTTTTGGCGCTGCTCGTCTCTGCAACTCAATTCTGGGTAAATCGCGGATGACTGTGATCACGAGCGATGAGCGTGCGATCTATGACAAGATTTCTCATCTAGGCGCATTGCTCTGGGATGCGTCGCTCAAAGTCGTTGGTCTGAATAGTGACCCCAAGATGTTCTCGATAATGCTCTTCAAGCGGTTGTGGAGCAACCATCGCGGATATTCGCTTCTGCACAAGAACGCATTCTCCCTAGAAGCCGACATTGTCCTTCGATCAGGTTTGGAGGCCGCGATTTGTATCGCCGCGAACTACCGATTACGCGAGGAGTTCTTGCTCCTCATGCGACGCGACGCGGCATATTCGCTTCAAGGACAGATCAAAGTTCATCGAGACAGCGGTGCGTTCGACCTTGTCAAAGATTGCGAGGCAACGCTTCGTCAACTTCATGCAGGAATGCCGGAAGGGGTAAAGGCTGCGAGGTTGAACTGGAATACCCTAGCTCAGAAAGGCCAAGTTCCCCAGTTGTACAGCTTCCACCGTATGCTCTCCGGCGTTTCCTCACATGTAACAGGCATATCCGTCCTACAAGGCGTGGTTGACGCGGATGGAGGCGGCGCGGACACACAAAATGAGATTCGTAACCTTTCTCGGAGACTCCATCTCATGATGATGGCCGGCGCGACTCTTCAAGGTTCAATGTTGCACGCCGGGATGATCGGCGAAGACGAACTTGTGCGGACCGCAAAAAGTCTCGTCGACCAGCTAAACGTCATTTCTACGACTTGGACATAAGGCGCATTCACTACTAGTCTGGTCTACGAGTGAACGTCCTCGCCGCTCCGGAAACCAGCTTGTCATTTCAAACCTAGCAAATGTTCTGCTCTGACACGATACTGATTAGCCAGATCAGTCTCGCACCTTCTCCAAAAACGCAGGTTACTGAATTTGAATACGCCGTCATTTGAAGTCGCTCGATAACGTTAGAAGACTTCTAGATCTTACTTAAGCGCGTTGAGCGCTTCGAAATTTGCGGTCGGCAAGGAAATAATGGTGCTTTTGGAGTCCAGCGCTCTTATTTGCACCTTGATCTCACCATCCTCAGAATATTTCGTAATTTGGTTTGGAGTAATACCAATCGCGAACCTTTCCATATAGACGCACTCAGACATAGAGCAGTCCATAACCTTTCTTTCTATTTCATGGAATTCAGCTTCCTCACCACCCTTGAAAACGACCTTGTCATAACGGCTCCAGTCGCCGGGATAGATAACCATAAAATTGACTACGATTGGACTTAGCTTGCCTCCTTCCCGAATGCGATAAAATAAGACCTTACTCTCCACCGGAAACTCGTCCACTTTGAAGGCCACGCTCGGAGCATTATATTCCTGGCGATCTGCAAATTCATCAGTATACACCTTTATATTAACGCCATTCTGAGCTGTCTGATTACTTTCGACCGGCTCTGCATTTGAGTTTGTCGCGCAAATAACGGCGAGCATGGATAAGATTGCGAATATTTTCATTAGAGGTGGTCCTTTCGATATCTGCATACCTAAAGAGCCGCGCTGCATTGTCCAGTGTGCCAACTTATAATTAATCGTCGAGGCGAACAGAGCGCTGCTGTAATGCGGCTTTACAAGTAAGTGGACCAGGCTAGCAGCTTAAGAGAGGCTTGAACGAAGACCCACATTTCACATCTCCGATCGAACATAATTTTATTCGCTCACCCTGAGTTGCGGATAATGCGGTTTCAGCGCTAATCTATATCAACATCATTTTTGGTTGCTCGCATTCCCTTGCGGGATCGCAACTTCCCCCGCTGAATCTCATGAAGCTTTTGAAGGGATTTCGAGGGAGCGCGCGACGAAGAGATAAATTGATGTTCTACCACATACGATCCATTTTTCTTTTTCATTTCCATGAATCTGGCCACCAGAAGAAAGAGGGTTCCACTTATACCAAGCATCGCAAACCACAGCGGTGCGTGCCGATCCCAGCTTAGAATTTCAAAAAATAAGTCGTAGCGCCTTTGGGACCATTCTTTATAATCCTTTCTCGTATCCTCTATCGAAACTAGTTCTGCACGAGCTTCAAGAATTTGCTGTTCGATTGCGCTATCTGCATCGGTAAAATCCGTATTTCCGTTTATCGCACTGGCCGGAATTAGGTCAGATCTTAGAGCCACTATTTCTCGCCGAATTTCAATTTGCCGCGATTTGATTTCTAGAATGTCGATACCAGTCTGGATTTCTCGGGTCTCGTCGAAAAGTTGCTGATCTTTTTGTCTTGCAAATTCGATATCCCCCGTAACTGCTTTTAAGAATAGAGAATTGGGGTTGATGCTCGCAAATTGAATGAACAACGCGGAAAGCAAGTACAGCTTGCCTACGATCTCTAGCGACTGCCAGATGTACAGGCGCTGATGCAGGACGCTACGCCATTTACGAACTGACTGTCCTTGAAACCTCGCGAGGCTTGGAATGTCGGACCACCTCACAGATACTGTGAGCGCGTACGTTAAGGCGGCCGCAAATAGGACGGCTTTAATAGCGACATTTGCTACCGTTATAAAGGAGAACATATGATTTCCTCACGCATCTCGTGAATGGACATAAGCTCGATGATAGGTCGATATTAGCGTTATGGATGAGCTGTTCAAATTCAATGAGCTTGATGGGTGGAGTAGCATCTCTATTCAAATGCGGGACCAAATGGGTCTCAGGTCATTATAAGGATCGTTCGAGAGACCTAATAACCTCGTAGTCAGATAATGAAGCAGCATTATTTGTGGGACAAAGTCCCTTTTTGTTCATGGCAAAATATGGGGGGGGCGACCTGTCCCGCGCACCCACAACTCATTGAAATCATTACTCTTCGCTCGTCTCCCCCGAACCACCACTTGGGCAAGGTCGGATCACCGCAAGCCCCGTCCGCAGCTTCGGAATGGTTGTGCCACACGGGCGGTTTGAAGAAGTCGTCCAGAGTAATTGATCTGACAAAGTATCTCCGACGCTTGACGATTATTCCCGAGAGAATTCCATAGGCGGCGGGCTATCGTAGAGCCTTAGAGAACAATGTTCGGAACCGAGCGCGCCACGGTCACTACGTGTATCTTCGCCAGCAGGGAACGATTTCCGCAATGTTCCGTTGAATTGTGAGGCAGCTCACACAACAGGACATTCCCATGATTAAATTAGCGCTCGTATTTCTGCTCATAGCAGTAGTAGCCGGTATTCTTGGGTTTAGCGGACTCGCTGGTGCGGCCGCAAATATCGCCATGTTTCTGTTCGGCGTGGCATTGATCATCTTTGTCGTACTGCTGGTTCTAGGGCTTACCGTATACAAGAAAATCACGTGAGCGGCGGGAGAGACCCGTCAACTCTATGGGGCTTCACGGCGCGACTGCTATTGACGATTCTTATGGTTGCGCTCGCGCTGTTCCTCTGGGTCGTGAGAGATGCAGTCCTTCTTGGCTTTGCAGCAGTGCTGCTGGCAATTGCAGTCCATGGTGTCGCGGATGCCTTGATGAAGGTGGCTCCGCTTCCCCGGGGCGCCGCCTTGGCATTGGGCGCGCTCCTGATTATTGCAATCCTTACAGGTATTCTGTGGCTTTTCGGCGCCCAGCTCAGCGCAGAGCTATCCGGCGTGTTTGATCGTCTCCCGTCGGCATGGGAGCAGGCAAAGGAAACACTGCAAGGCAACCCTGTTGGCGCTGCTATCGTCTCCGAAATTCAGCATCTTGCGTCAGGCGATAGCGGCGGATCTGCAATTGACATGGTCTCCAGCGCAGGCGGCTTTGCCTTGCCCGCAGCGTCAGGAATGACAACGGCGCTGCTCGTATTCTTTACTGCGGCATTTCTGACGAGCTCCGCGTCTGTCTATCGCCGCGGCGCGCTTCTCCTCATTCCCAAGGGTCCCGATGAAAAGGTGGGTGCAGCGCTCGACTACTCAGCGCTCGCACTGAAAAAGTGGTTGTTGGGCATAACGGTGGACATGATGATAATCACCGTTCTTCTGGCCATCGCGCTATGGGCGCTGGGTATTCCGGCGTTCATTGGGCTTGCCTTGCTGGCGGGCTTTTCGCAATTCGTGCCTACGGTCGGTCCGCTGATAGCGGCCATTCCCGGTATATTGCTGGCTTTCACTATTGGTCCAATGACCGCCGTGTATACAGCGGCGGCCTATCTCGTCATTTCGCAGCTTGAGGCCAATCTGATCTACCCGATCATTCAGAAAAAGGCGGCCTCCATTCCACCCGCTCTGAATCTTGTGGCCATACTTGCTTTTGGAATGCTCTTCGGGCCTCTTGGTGTGCTTCTCGCGACGCCGATCCTGATTGTCGTCACCGTGTGGATAACGACGCTTTATGTGCAGGACACACTTGGCAAGGATGTTGCGATCCCGGGCGATTAGCGGAAGCCCGCGCGGCCGCACTCAGCAAATCATTATCACGCCCGCTTGGCGCCGAGTTCCCAGCCGGTCGTATCTTCGCCTGCCATCAGTACATCGGCGAGTGTGGCGACCAGTGCGCGGGGGCGGATGGGTTTTTCGATCAGGGTTGTAAAGCCGGCCGCTTCGCACGCGGCGCGGCGCTCGGCGCTCAGGTCGGCCGTGACAGCCAGGATCGGCGTCAGCTGGTTTGGTCCGATGGCACGGCGCAGGGACCGGACGACCATGTCGCCATTGCCGCCCGGCATGTGGATATCCGTCAGGATGGCCTGATAGGGCTCGACAAGCGCGCGGGCCACCGCGGATTCGCCGGTCTCCACCGTGTCGACCTTCCAGCCGGCGGCCTTCAACGCATGGGACATGACCAGCGAACTGACGGCATGGTCCTCGGCAATCAGGATATGGCCCAGCGTAAGGCTGCGCATGCGCGGCTTGTGTGGCGCTTGCGCTGCCAGGCGCGGCCCGGCGCGCATCACAGGCAGCGTGACCGTAAACACGGATCCCCCGCCAGGATTGTCAGCCAGCGTTATCCGGCCGCCAAGTCTGGCTGTCAGCCCTTTGGCAATCGACAGGCCAAGGCCGGTGCCGCCATGCGTTTGCGCCGTGGTGGCGCTGGCCTGCTCGAACGCATCGAACATGCGGGCCTTGTCGGCGTCGGAAATACCGCAGCCCGTGTCAGACACGGTCATGCGCAACGCCAGCTTTCCAGCCGTAACAGCCGTGCCGAGCGAAACGCTGACATGGCCGCTCTCGGTGAATTTCAGCGCATTGCTCATCAGGTTGAACAGGATCTGGCGGATGCGCATGGCATCAGCTTCGATACGCGGAACACTCGCGGAATCGACATGGATGCGCAGATCCAGCCGCTTTCCGGCGATGCGTGATTGCCAGAGGTCGCGCGCCTCGACGGCAAACTCGCGGAGGTCAAACGGAAACGGATTGACCGTCAGCTTGCCCGCCTCAAGGCGCGACAGGTCCAGCAGGTCGCCCAGAAGGCGGTCGAGATGGTTGCCGCTCTCGCTGATTGTGCGAGCGAGACGCCGCGGCTCGGCGCCGGATACGCTGTCCTGCAGAATGTCGGCAACGCCGAGAATGCCGGTCAGCGGGGTGCGGATTTCATGGCTGAGAAAGGCAAGAAAGCGTGATTTTTCGCGCGCGACATCGAGCGCGCTGGCCTTGGCAGCGGCAAGCCGTTTGCTGGCGGCCTGCATGGCACGGGCGCGCTGGGCATTTTCCTGCGCAATGACCGAAAGAATGGCGCCGGGGCTGGCAAGGCCGCTATAGCGCCCGTCATGAATGACGATCACGCCGTCTGTCAGCGCAGACGTGTTCCCGTCTGCGGCCAGCTTGGCGATCAGGGCAACGGATGTACCCGCTTCGACCATTACCGGATTGGGTGTCATGAAATTGCTGACCGAGCGGGCGGCGTATATTTCCCGCCCGCCGGGTCCGGCCATAATCTCGGTCAGATGCAAACGTGTGACGTGACCGAGGGCTGCGCCATTGACGACGACAGGTACGGCAAAAAGCGAAGAATCCGAGAGGAACAGGCCGAGCGCAGCCGAAGCGGATGTCTCAGCCCCGATAGGCCGGACCGCAACCGCAATATCCTCTATACGCACCGGCATTGATTAACACGCATCCCTAACCCGTTAAGCATGGGACTGTCGGTCAAATTCGTTTACGCGCCGCAAACGTATCCCTAACGGAAAGTAAACCGGGCGCCTGATGCAGGAACGCCCGGACCAATGACCCGGGCGTTCTTCAGGTCTGCGTGACGGGCTTTGCGGCCCCTCAGTCAGCCTATTTGATCTCGCCGCGATGGGTGACGATCTTGTTCACGAGGCCATATTCCACGGCTTCCTCGGCGCTCATCCAGAAGTCACGATCTGTGTCCTTCTTGATCTGGTCGAGGCTCTTGCCTGTGGCATCGGCGAAAATCTGGTTCAGGCGTTCGCGCATCTTGATGATCTCGCGCGCCTGGATTTCCACGTCCGTGGCCTGGCCGCCAACGCCGCCACGCGGTTCATGAAGCAGGAAGCGGGTGTTCTTGAGAGCGTAGCGGTTTTCTTTCTGCGCGGCCGAATAGATCAGCGCGCCAGCAGAAGCGACCCAGCCTGTGCCGAGGATTTTCACCGGTGCGCCGACAAATTTGATCATGTCGTGGATCATGTCGCCGCTCTCGACGTGGCCGCCGGGTGAGGAAATGACGAGCAGGATCGGTGCGTCGCTCTCCGAGGACAGGGCTAGCAGGCGTTCGCAGACGCGCTTGGCCTGTTTGAAGTCGATCCCGCCTGTCAGCAGGATGGTGCGGGCCTTGAAGAGGGCTTCTTCAAGGAACGCATTTGGCTCGCCCATTGGCGGGCTTTCGGCTTCTTCGTCGTCAAGGCGTGAATAAGGGGACATGTCATCTCCGGCAGAGGGATATTCGATTGGCACCATAGGTGAGGCGCCACGGCGCCCGGGTCAAGGCTGGAGAGGTTAAACCCGTGGAAAACGCTGTTTTTGCTGGATTGTGGGATTCAGCGCTTACGCCGCTTCAGCGATAATCCGGGCCACATCTTCGGCGTAGCGTTGGGCCTTTTTCTCGCCGACGCCGCTGATCTGGCGCAGGGCATCCGAAGAGGCAGGGCGTTCGCGGGCGATTTCGGCCAAGGTCCGGTCGTGGAAGATGACGTAAGGCGGCACGCCGCGCGCCTTGGCCGTGTCGGTCCGCCACGTCCGCAGGGCATCAAACAGGTCCTGGTCGCGCCCTGACAGGTCGGCGACGGCGGCGGCAGAGGCCACAGAGCGGCCCTTGGTGGGTTTCTTGCGGGCCGCAGCCACGTCCTCACGCAGCATCAGCGTGCGCTCGCCCCGGAACAGGGCGCGGGCCGCCTCGCCATCGGGCACGATGATGGAGGGCCGCATCAGGTCGCCGCCTTCGGCCAGCATACCGTCGAACAGGAGCGCATCGAACACACGGTCCCAGCCCGCCTTGGGCAGATCCTTGCCAACGCCGAACGTGGACTGGGTGGAGAGCTGTTCATCGAAGCCGTCCTTTGTGGTGCCCATCAGGTGCAACACCAGCCGTCCCCGGCCCACTTTCTGACCGCAGCGGATGACCGCCGAGACCGCCATCTGGGCCCAGCGGGTCGCATCATGCGCCTGCCCCGGCTCGGCCGTGCAGACATCGCAGACGCCGCAGGGCTCGACCTTCTCTTCGCCGAAATAGCGCCGCACCGCGCCGCGCCGGCATTCATCGCCATTGAAGAAGGCGAACAGTTGCCGCGTCTTGGTCAGCTGGACGCGTTTGACCTCTTCCGGCGCATCGCCCTGATGCGTCCACGAGAGCGAGCGTGCCATATCCGAGGGCCCGTAAAGCGCAATGCCTTCAGCAGGTTCGCCGTCACGCCCTGCCCGGCCGACTTCCTGCCAATAGGCTTCCAGCGTCTTCGGCGGATCAGCATGGATCACGAACCGCACATCTGGCTTGTCGACGCCCATGCCGAAGGCGACCGTGGCGCACATGACCAGCCCCTCTTCCAGCAGGAACCGCCGCTGGCGCTCCGAGCGCACTTCGGCATCGAGACCCGCATGATAGGCGAGCGCGGAAATACCTGCCCGCTCCAGCGCCTCGGCCACGTCTTCCGTGCCCTTGCGCGTGGCGGCGTAGACGATGCCAGACACACCCCCGCGCGATTTGACCAGCTGGACGACACGCGCCGTGCGGCCGCCGCCCTTCGGCTCGGCTGAGAGCGTCAGGTTCGGGCGGTCGAAGCTCGCCACATGGAGCGCGGGTTCGGTCAGCTGCAGCTGGGCGAGAATGTCGTCACGGGTGCGCGTATCGGCGGTGGCGGTCACGGCAAGGCGCGGCACGCCGGGAAAGAGTTCGCGCAGGCGGCCAAGGGCGCGATAGTCCGGCCGGAAGTCATGGCCCCACTGGCTGACGCAGTGCGCTTCGTCGACGGCGATGAGCGACACGTCCATGCCCGTAAGGCGCTGGGCGAGGCCGGTTCCGAGCCCTTCAGGCGAGACATAGAGAAGGTCCATCTCGCCGCGCTGCGCCGCGTTCAGCGCCTCGGTGCGGGCCTTGAAATCCATCGAGCTGTCCAGCCGCTCAGCCCGCACGCCAACCTGTTTCAGCGCGTCGACCTGGTCCGACATCAGCGCGATCAGCGGTGACACGACAATGGCGCAGCCCGGCCGGATCAGAGCGGGGATCTGGTAGCAGAGCGACTTGCCGCCACCGGTCGGCAGCACGGCGAGCGCATCACGGCCCTCAAGCACATCGCTGATCACGTCTTCCTGCAGGCCGCGAAAGGCCTTGAAGCCATAAACGCGCTGCAGGATCGCACGGGCTTCATCGAGTTGGGGGCTGGGAGGCATGAATTGTGTTGTGCGGCGCTGGGTGAGTCGGAGCAAGTGGTTTTCCCTCACTGCCACTCGCATTCGGCGGCGAAGGACGGCCCTAGACCAGCGCCGTCACCAGCCCGCAATGCCGACGCGCGACGGCACTAGCATCGAAACTGTAGCCACCGCCGAGGACGGCGCAGAGCGGCACGCCCGCTGAGGCGCAGGCCGCGGCCACGTAGCGGTCGCGAGCGGCGAGGCCCTCATCGCTCAGGCTGAGCAGACCGAGCCGGTCGTCGGCATGGGGATCGACCCCCGCATTGTAGAAGACGAGGTCCGGCTGGCTGGCGAGCGCTTCGGCCATGAGCGTTTCCAGCGCGGCGAGATAGGCCGCATCGCCCGTGCCTTTCGGCAGGCCGATATCAAGATCAGAGGGCGGCTTCTCGCGCGGCCAGTTCTGTTCGCAATGTAGCGAGGCGGTAAAGGCGCGTGGCTCGGGCCCGAGGATCAGCGCGGTGCCGTCGCCATGGTGCACGTCGCAATCCACCACGGCCACGCGGCGCACGGCGCCTTCTTCCAGCAACAGCATCGCCGCCACGGCGACATCATTGAACACGCAGAAACCCGCGCCGCCATCCGGCCCGGCATGGTGGCTGCCCCCGGCGAGATTCACCGCCGCACCGTGTTCCAGCGCAAGCCGCGCGGCGAGGCAGGTGCCGCCCACGGCTGCGCGAGACCGCCGGGCAATGGCGGGTGTGATCTCGAAGCCGATCTTGCGGGCGGCTTTTGCGTCCAGCGTCTGGCCGAGAATGGCGCCGACATAGGCCGGGTCATGCGCAAGGTGGAGCCAAGCCTCGGGCGCCAGCAGCGGCTCAATAAAGTCACGGCCTGCCGCCCGGAGCATATCGGCCACCAGCGCGTATTTGCGCATGGGGAAGCGGTGGTCGTCCGGCACAGTGCGGGCGTCATAATCTGGATGATGAACGAGCGGGAGCATGGGCATGAGGTAGCGGATTTCGCGGCGGCGTCCAGTCATGCGCAAAACGCATAAATGTGATCCAGCCGCCGCCCTACATGGGAACTCAAGCCATGCCATATAGCTTTCAACACCAACACTTATACGGATGGAGCATACCGATGATTGACATTCGACGCTTTGAAAACCTGGGCCGCTTCAAGAACGAGTGGCTGAACGCAAACTACCACTTCTCCTTCTCGGGCTATCACGATCCCCGCCGCATGGGCGAAGGCGCCCTGCGCGTCTGGAATGATGACACGATCGAGCCGCATACCGGCTTCCCACCCCATGGCCATCAGTCCATGGAGATCATCACCTATGTCCGCAAAGGGGCAATCACCCACAAGGACTCACTTGGCAATCATGGCCGCACCGAAGCGGGTGATGTTCAGGTGATGAGCGCCGGCAGCGGTGTGCAGCATGCGGAATGGAACGAGGAAGACGAAGCCACAACCCTGTTCCAGATTTGGATCCAGCCACGCTCTGCTGGCGGCAAACCCAGTTGGGGTGCGCGCAAGTTTCCAAAAGGCGAACGCTCCGGCAACTGGGCCCTTCTTGCCTCCGGTGATGGCGACAAGGACAGCCTGGTCATCAATCAGGATGCCAGGATTCTGGGCGCCACTCTGAAGACAGGCGAAAAGCTGACCTATGAAGTGACCGCAGGCCGCCACGGCTATCTGGTTCTGGCTGCCGGGTCAGTGACACTGAACGGTGAAACGCTGAAAGCCCGCGACGGCGTTGCCGTGACAGGGCCCGAAAGCCTCGTGCTGGAAGGCGTCGAGGATGCGGAAATCGTCTTTGTTGATACGGTCTGACACAGGCCTCACAGCCCCGTGACTTCAGGAACGGGCGGCAGCATGCTACGTTGAGCATGAGGACAATTCAGGAGAATGATCCCATGAAATACGCACTCGCTGCCGCTACGTTCGCCCTATTTGCCACGCCCGCCGCAATGGCGACCGAAATCGACGTGGGCTACTCCACTGACTTTGAGGAAAAGCTTGAGGATGATTACGGCGCACGCGAAGGCACCTACCTTGCCGAAGCGGTGAAAGAGGACCTGCTGCGCGAGCTGAAGGCCGCTGGCCTTGAGGTCGACCGCGTCAGCGTCACGATCCAGAAGGCCACCCCGAACAAGCCAACCTTCAAGCAGCTCGGTGACAAGCCCGGTCTCGACTATGGCGCATCCGTCAGCATCGGCGGCATGAAGCTCTCAGCGACTGCCTTTGGTGCAAGCGGCACCGAGATGGGCACAATGACCTATGACTGGTTTGAAACCGATATCCGTTATGCCGGCATCGCGACATGGCAGGACGCCAAGCGCGCCTCTGATCGTTTTGCACGCAAATTTGCGAAGAAGCTGGCAGGCGCACCTGAAACCGACGTGGAATCCTGATCGCTTCCGCGAACCGGTTTAAAGCACCAGTTCGCAGCGCTCATTGAGGCTTGGCCGGGCCACAGCAACGCGGGTGAGGCCTGGCAGGCCCGGGGCCAGATCCGCTGCCGCCCAGAGGCAGATGCGCTCCAGCGTCGGGACGTCCAGGCCTTCAATCTCGTTCAGCAGCTTATGGTCAAGCTTCGCAGCCGTGGCCTCCAGCGTCGCGGTGAGATGCGAGAAATCCTCAACCCATTGCTCGCCCGGCCTGACCTTACCGGCCACCGTCGCTTCCAGACGGAAGGAATGCCCGTGGACATTGCGATAGGGATGGCCTTCGGGCTTGCCGCCCATGAAGTGCGCCGCCTCGAAAGTCACCGCTTTGGAGATTTCGAAGACGCGGCCCTCCACGCTCACGGAAGCCCGATCAGTTTGTGCGTTTGCAAGCTCAGTCGCCATTGGGGATTCTTCATACAATAGGTCGTTGCGGCCTGAATATTTCGGGCCTGATCCGGATCGTCCTTCGGTTGCAGGAAAAAGTGCGAAAAGTCCAGTTTCGAGAACCGTTCCGGCTGCGCTTCGGCTTCATCCTGCGGATAGACCAGTTTCAGCTCGCTCCCGCTGGTCTGGACCAGCTGTGCATTGGCCTTCGGGCTGACACAGATCCAGTCGAGGCCTTCGGGCGCCGCGATCGTGCCATTCGTCTCGACCCCAATCTCGAAACCTTCCGCCTTGAGGGCTGCAATGAGAGGCGCATCGAGCTGCAGCAGTGGCTCGCCCCCCGTGCAGACGACATAGCGGAGGCCTGCCTCACCGGCCTCGGCTTCCCAGATCGTCTTCACATGGGCCGCAAGATCTTCCGCCGCGCGGAACTTGCCGCCGTTGACGCCATTCGTGCCGACAAAGTCGGTGTCGCAGAAACGGCACACGGCCTTGTCGCGGTCGCGCTCAAGACCCGACCACAAGTTGCATCCGGCAAAACGCAGGAAAACGGCGGCCCGGCCAGTTTGCGCGCCTTCGCCCTGAAGCGTGTAGTAGGCTTCCTTGACGGTCCAGGTCATGCGTCGGCCTTCCATCGGTGCCAGCCATTCGAGCGCAATTCGCAGGCCGGGCATGTGCCACAGCCATAGCCCCATTCATGCCGTTGCGTCCGGTCACCCAGATAGCAGGTATGCGTCTCTTCCGTGATCAGATCGACGAGGGCCTGGCCGCCCGTTTCCGCGGCGAGGGCCCACGTGCCCGCCTTGTCGACATACATCAGCGGTGTCTCGATGCGTACCATGGAATCGAGGCCGAGCTGGAGGGTCTGCTCCTGCGCCGCAAGCGTGGCGGCGCGGCAGTCGGGGTAGCCTGAATAGTCGGTTTCGCACATGCCGCCGACAAGTACGTCGATGCCGCGGCGATAGGCCAAAGCCCCCGCCAGCGTGAAGAAAAGCAGGTTTCGCCCGGGCACGAAGGTCGAGGGCAGGCCTGCTTCCGTCATCTCGATTGCGACGTCATCTGTCATGGCGCTTTCACCCAGCGACTTCAGCACACTCGCGTCCAGCATATGGTCGGCGCCAAGGCGCTCGCCCCATTCGGGAAACTGCGTCCGAATCGAATCGATGAAACGTTGCCGGCAGTCGAGTTCCACGCGGTGACGCTGGCCATAATCGAAGCCAAGAGTTTCGACCCGGCCATAGCGTGTTAACGCAACGGCAAGGCAGGTTGCCGAGTCCTGTCCCCCAGAGAAAAGCACGAGTGCGGATGTGTTGCTGTGTGTCATGGATCGCCTGTAACAGCCTGTCGGAATGGGGCCAAGCGGCAGCGTTACATTAATGACACCTACCCGAAACCAAATGCATGACCGCCATGCAAATCTGTTGACATTAGGGCCTCACTCAATTTGTGATGATCATTGAAGCTGTCCCGCCAATGAGGACGCTCATCAAAATCAGTTAAATCGCGGCTTGCCATCCCGACGGGCCCGAGGGGAGGAAAATTTAGAATGACACGGAAAACAGACTCGAAAACCGTCTTGTTTGCTGGCGCTTCAGTGCTCGCAATTGGACTGTTGGGCCAGGCCGCCTGGGCTCAGGAAGGCGACGCGCCGGAATCGACCCGCACGCTCGCCACGGTCACGGTGACAACCCAGAAAACAGAACAATCCATTCAGGACGTTCCGATCGCCGTTTCGGCGTTTGATGAAGACGCCATCAACCGCCTGCAGCTGACTGGCGGCGCTGACCTCGTCAAAGCCGTTCCAAACGTATCGTTCACAAAGGGCAACTTCACGGGCGCCAACTTCAAGATCCGCGGCATTGGTAACGACGCCGTCGCCCAGTCTTCAGATAACGGCGTGGGTATCCACCAGAACGACGTGCCAATCGCCGGCGCCTTCCTGCTCGAACAGGAATATTTCGACATTGAACGCGTCGAAGTTCTGCGCGGCCCGCAAGGCACGCTCTACGGCCGGAACGCAACAGGCGGCGTCGTGAACATCATCACGGCCAAGCCTGTCTTCGAAGAATTCCAGGGCAACGTCTCGCTCACAGCCGGCAACTTTAATACCCAGAAAATCCAGGGCATGGTTAACGTGCCAATCGGCGATAAGCTGGCCCTGCGCGTTGCCGGTGCCTACACGACCCGCGACGGCTATGTGACCAACACTGTGACCGGCAACGATATTGACGGACGCGACCTTCGCTCGATCCGCGCCACGCTGGGCTTCGAACCAACCGAGAATTTCCGCGGCTGGCTCTCCTATGAGCAATTCAAGGAAGACGATAACCGCCTACGCTCGGGCAAGGAACTTTGTAAGAAAGATCCGACCAAGACCAGCTTTGCCGGCATTCCGATCACGGGCCTGGACACGCTTGTCACTTCGCTGGGTTGCGTTGATGCGCCACTCGACCAGAGCTATGAGAAGACCAACTCGGCATCGACTCTCGCCGGCGGTCTCGCCATCGCATCAGGCCTTCTGAACGGCGACGTCTACACGTCTCCACTCGACAAGGACCTGCGCCGCATCGAGTCCTTCAATGACGGCCTCTACCAGGCTAAGCAGGACATCTACACCCTGAAGCTTGAGCTGGATCTGACCGACAGCCTGAAGGTCACTTCACTGACCAGCAAGCAGAACACGTCGCAGTATTCGGTGCAGGACTATAACCGCACCGTGCCGGATGTGCCGTTCAACGACCTCTCGGGCGTCCCTGCAGGTGTCAGCCCGCTGGCAGACCTTTACAATGCCCTTTTCCCTGGCGGCTTCGTGACGGATCCCGAACTCGGTACGTCGAACTTCCTGACAACGTTTGACCTCTCGGGTGGCCAGAGCGAGACGTTCACACAGGAAATCCGCATGCAGTCGAGCTTCGACGGCAAGCTGAACTTCAACCTCGGCGCAATCTATGTGGACGGTGAAGCGATCGATCCGCAGGATCCGTTTGCAGGCTACTACGTTCTCTCGAACGGCCTGACGGGTTTGACACAATTGAACAACGCTACCGGTGGGAGCATCTTCGGCGGCGTCGTTCCGATCGCCACGTCAGATGGCACAGCGACGCTGTTCACAGGCGTCCCGGCGAAAGACAGCGGCAACTATTTCCGCTCACTGTCGCCTTACCGTCTGGAATCGACGGCCTTCTTCGGCGAAGCCTATTATGACGTGACAGATACGCTGAAGTTCACGCTCGGCCTTCGCTATACGGACGACCAGAAAGAACAGGACGTTGTTCCGACAGCCCTGTTCACACCTGTTTCGCAGTATCCTGCGGTGCAGAATGGCGATCCACTCGTGCCAACGGGCCTGTTGCAAGCAGACTTCCAGGAAACAACCGGACGGATCGGCCTCGACTGGTCGCCTGTCCTGAGCTTCACGGACGCGACACTGATCTACGGCTCCTATTCCAAAGGCTACAAGGGTGGCGGTCTGAACCCACCACAGCCAGCGGGTTCGAACCTGTTCCCGGCAACCTTCGAACCTGAATTCGTCAACGCTTTCGAAATCGGCACGAAGAACACGTTTGCGAACAATACCCAGTCGCTGAACCTGAGCGCCTTCAACTATGACTATGAAGGCTATCAGATCACGCAGATCGTGAACCGCACCTCGGCCAACTTCAACGTCGATGCCAAACTGTCGGGTCTTGAGATCGAGTATCTCTGGACACCAGCAGACAACTGGCTGCTGACGGCCAACCTCGGCCTGCTCAAGGCTGAACTGAAGGACACGACAAGTATCGACGTGCTTGACCGCACGGCGGGCAACCCGAACTTTGTCGCCATCAAGAACGCAGCAAGCTATTCGAACTGCGTCGTGTCTGCTCAGGGCTATGCCACCGTTCTCGGTGCCATCCAGGCCGGGGTGCTGCAAAATGGTGACTCCCGTGGCCTTTGCTCCGGCGCCTTCGCCGGACAGGAAGCAGCATTCGGTCTCGGCGACGTGACCTATACCGACGGCGCTGGCAACACCCAGACGATCGGGGCCCTGACGCCATTCGACGGCATCTCCAAGGACGCGGACGGCAACAAGCTGCCGGGTGCACCTGAGTACACCCTGAACCTGGCTGCGGAATACACGTTCGGCTCCATCGGCAATTCCGAGTGGGACCTGACAATCCGCGGCGACTATTACCTGCAGGGTGAAAGCTACAGCCGTATCTTCAACACGCAGCGTGATCAGCTCGACAGCTGGTCGAACGTCAACCTCGCTGTCGTTCTGAACAATGATGTCAGCGGCTGGGCTGTCGAAGCCTTCGCCAAGAACCTGACCGACGAAGAAGTCATCACGGGTGCCTACCTGACCGATGACAGCTCGGGCCTGTTCACCAACGTCTTCCTTACCGAGCCAGCGCTCTACGGCGTCACGCTGCGGAAGTCCTGGTAGTCTAGCAATTCGCGGCGGGCTGAAGAACCGCCGCGCTCTACACCTCAGGGGCAGCTCGCAGGAGCTGCCCCTTTTTTATTTGGTTCCCGCGCCGCAGCAGACTATCCTCTGCGCAGCATTTCAGAACAAGGATCCGGGTTCCCATGCGCCTTTCCATTACAGGCCTCGCGGCCAGTCTCCTCCTCGCCGCCTGCGGCAGCGCCGCCGACAACACGCCCAGTGTCAAAAGCGACATCAAACTGAAGCTCACCCCGGTGGTCACGGAGGCCGAATTCCCATGGGGCATGGCCTTCCTGCCCAATGGCGACCTCCTGTTCACCGAGAAGGAAGGTGGCCTGAAGCTTGTGCCCGGCGGCGAAGGTACGCCTGTGCCGGTGAGCGGCCTGCCGCAAGCCTATACTGAAGGCCAGGCTGGCTATCTGGGCATCGCGCTGGACCCTGATTTTGCCAGCAACAGGCTGGTCTACATTTCCTATTCTAAGGGCGATGACGCTGCCAATGGCGCGGCCATCATCCATGGCCGCCTTAGCGATGACGGTAGCGCGCTGGAAGACGTAACGGAGATCTTCTGGGCTGACCGGCGCGACACGGCCTACCATTACGGCTCGCGCCTGCAATTCGGCGCCGACGGCACGCTCTACGCGACCCTTGGCGAAGGATTCAAATACATGGAGAAGGCGCAGGACCCCAAGGTCACGCATGGCTCCATCATCCGCATCAACACGGATGGCAGCATCCCGGCCGACAATCCGTTTGCCGATGGCGCGGTCGGCAATCCGGCTGTCTGGTCCTATGGCCACCGCAATTCGCAAGGCCTCTATTATGACGCCCAAAGCGACACGCTTTACGAAACAGAGCATGGTCCTAAAGGCGGAGACGAGTTCAACATCATCAAGAAGGGCGCCAATTATGGCTGGCCCAAGATAACTTATGGCGTTGATTACGATGGCACGGTCATCACCGACCAGACTGAAGCCCAAGGCATGGAACAGCCGCTCACTTATTGGGTGCCGTCCATTGCGCCATCAGGCCTCGTCAAGCTGACCAGCGATGTCTATCCCGGCTGGAAAGGCGACATGTTCACTGGCGGCATGAATGGGCCGGCCGGCCTCAAACTGGTTCGCATCGATATGGAAGACGGTCAGGTTGCTGGCCGCGAGGATCTGCTGACAGGCGATGACGAAAGCCTGCCGATCCGCGACGTGATCCAGGGGCCTGACGGCCACCTCTATGTCGCGACGAAGGACATGGACGGCATCTTCCGGGTCGATCTGGCAGACTAGCGCCTAGCGCTTTACGTCCCGGCGAGACCTAAGGGCGGCGGCCAGCGTGCCGTCGTCCAAATGGTCCAGCTCACCGCCAACAGGCACGCCGTGGGCAAGGCGCGTCACTTCCACGCCCGTGCCCTCCAGCATGTCGGCGACATAGTGGGCAGTTGTCTGCCCGTCCACGGTGGCATTGAGGGCGAGGATCACTTCGCGAATGCCGCCCGCCTCGACGCGGCCAACCAGCGGCCCGATGTGGAGATCATCCGGGCTGATGCCATCAATCGCCGAGAGCACGCCGCCGAGCACGTGGTAGCGCCCCCGAAACGCCCCGCCGCGCTCCAGCGCCCAGAGGTCCGGCACGTCTTCCACGACACAGATGACGCCATCGTCGCGGCCATCCGCCTGGCAGACAGCGCAGGGCTGGATCGTGTCGAAGTTACCGCAGATCTCGCAGCGCGCGATTTTTTCACCCGCCTCGCGCAGGGCATCGGCGAGAGGCAGCAGGATCTGGTCCTTGCGCTTCAACAGGAACAGCACGGCGCGCCGGGCCGAGCGCGGGCCAAAGCCGGGCAGCCGGGCCATCAGCTCGATCAGACGAAGAAGTTCAGGACCAGCGGAGCGTTGCGACATATGCTGTGATCAGAACGGCAGCTTGAAGCCGGGGAGCATGCCGCCGCCGAGGCCTTGGGTGGCGGCTTTCATGGCGTCTTCCATAGCTTCGTCGAGGCGCTTGCGCGCGTCCGAATGTGCGGCCTTGAGCAGGTCTTCGAGGATTTCCGGATCGTCGCTCATCAGGGATGGGTCGATCTGGACGGAAATGAGGTCGCCCTTGCCTTTGAGGCGGATGCGCACGAGACCCGCGCCTGCGACACCATCGGCCTCAGTAGCTTCGATCTTGGCCTGGGCCTCCTGCATCTTGCCCTGCATTTCCTGGGCCTGCTGCATGATCTTGGCGAGGTCTTTCATCTGCAATCCTCCTATTATGAGCGCCGCGCGGCGAGCTGGATGACATTGTCACCCACCGGCGCGGATTCAAGCGGTTCGGGTTCGATAACATCCACAATGACAGCGCCGGGCAGGCTGGCAAGCGCCTCGGCGACAGATGGATGGGCGGCGGCGGACGCAAAGCGCTCTTCGCGGGTACGGATCTCAGTCTGGCGCACGGTCTCGCCGCCGCCGGAAACGCGCTCCACGACCCAGTCCATGTCGGTTTCGTTCTCAAGGAATTTCTTCAGGCGGGCCAGAAGGTCTGCCGGGGCGCCAGGCTCCAGCTCGCACTGCAGCAGGCCGGGAATGATCTTGCCGGGCCGGACGAATTTCTCGAGTTCGACCTGGAGGTTCACTTCGCGTAGCTCGTCCAGGCATGCAATTATATCGGCAAAGCTGGTTATGCCGCCGGGATGGTGCGGCGCCTCAAGGGGGGCGTCAGACTTTCCCGGCGCATCTGTGCCTCCGCTGGCGATGAGGCGCGCGGCCTCCTCAGGGGATGGCAGGCTGCAGGCCGCTGTCAGGCGCAGGAGCACCATGTTGAGCGCCGTCGCCGTGTCGGGCGCCGTCTGCAAATCGTTGAAGCCGGAAAGCAGGATCTGCCAGCACCGTGACGCCTGCGCGGGCGTCAGCTTTTGAGCCAGCGCCTGCGTGCGCGCTGCCCAGTCAGCGGGGCCGCCGGGATCGAAATCGCCGCCGGTCGCCTGCGCGACGGAGACGTCGGCAGCAATGTCCATAAGGTCCTTCAGGATGACCGAGGGGTCTGCCCCGGCATGGACCTGTTCCTTGATCTCGGTCAGCGCGGCCTTGGCATCGCCATTGATGGCAAAGCTGAAGGCATCCAGCAGGCGCCCACGGTCGCCAAGGCCAAGCATGTCGCGCACAGCCGGGCCGGTAACCTCGCCGCCATCCATTGTCTGGACGATGGCCTGATCGAGAATGGAGAGGGCGTCACGCACCGAGCCTTCGGCGGCACGGGAAATGAGCGCAAGGCCCTCTTCGGAGACCCTGGCGCCTTCGCGCTCGGCGATGCGCTTGAGGTGGGCGGCCAGTTCAACCGAGTCGAGCCGTTTCAGGTCGAACCGCTGGCAGCGCGACAGGACCGTGACCGGCACCTTGCGGATTTCCGTGGTGGCGAAGATGAACTTCACATGCGGCGGCGGCTCTTCCAGCGTCTTCAGCAGCGCGTTGAACGCGGCCGTCGACAGCATGTGCACTTCATCGATGATGTAGACTTTATAGCGGGCCGAGACGGGCGCGTAGCGGGCCCCGTCCAGCAGGTCGCGCATGTCGGCAACGCCTGTGCGAGAGGCGGCATCAAGTTCCAGCACGTCCGGGTGGCGGCTGGCCATGATGGCTTCGCAATGGTCGCCGGGCGGGTCGAGATGGATCGAGGGGGCGTCGTGTCCCTCGCGGGCGTAGTTGAGGCCACGAGCCAGCAGGCGCGCCGTGGTGGTCTTGCCGACGCCGCGCACGCCGGTGAGCATGAAGGCATGGGCGATACGGCCCGTCTCGAATGCGTTCGAGAGCGTGCGCACCATGGCCTCCTGGCCGATCAGGTCGGTGAAGAGGCGCGGGCGATATTTGCGGGCGAGAACCTGATAGGCCTTGGGCTTCGCGCCAGCCTCTTCCTCTCCGAACATGGAGAAGGTCTGGTCGTCGCGCTCAGGGGTTTCAGATTCGCTCATCGCGGCGACATTAGCGGCTTCGCAGGCGCGGGGGCAATGGGGAGTCTCCCGCCACCTGCCATGCGATGCCGCATCTCAAGTGAAATCGCGCCCGTCCTTAGACTTCGCTCAGCCCTAGCGCTCGATCAGCCGACCGCGAATCGCCTGCTGCATCGCATCATCAACGCCGAGCGTGTCGGCGAGGTAGGCGTCGATGGAGCCGGATTCGGTATTCATAGTGGCAAAGGCAGTTTCGAGATAGCGCAGGCGCACGCCGAGGAAGGGCCGGTAGACTTCCGTATCGTGGTGCTTGCCCAGCATGTCGTTGAAATATTTCGCGGCGTCAGGGAGGAAGAGCGAGACATTCACGGCCTTGTTGGTGAGCTCGTAATCCTCGCGGATGTCTTGCTCACTGACGCCAAGGATATGATGTGTGAGGGCGCAGAGGATGCCCGTGCGGTCCTTGCCGGCAGCGCAGTTGACGAGGCCCGCCTGATCGCCGTCAAGCGCGGCCAGTTCGCGGAACCAGTCGGCAAACATCTCGGTATGGTGGGCCTTGTAGGGAGCGGTCTGGTAATAGCTGTTCATCCAGCCGTCGGCGGCCTCGGCATTGACCTCGACTTCCTGCAGGAAGCGCGTGTGCGGGGCGTCCGTTTCCCGGCCCCCATCATGGGTGATCGTATTCGGCGCCGACCAGCGACCGGGCTGTTTCTCACGTTCGTCAGGGCGGCGCAGGTCTGCCTGGAGCGCGATACCAAGCGCCTCAATGGCCTCGATATCTGCCTGCGAGGCTTCACCATAATGGCCGGAGCGGAAAAGGAGACCGGGCTTCACGGCCCCGCCATAACGGGAGGCGTAACCGCCGAAATCACGGAAATTGCGGACGCCTTCGAGCGGATAGATGCGGGTTTTCATGACTGATGAGCTAGCGCGCGATCCCTGCCCCGTCCAGACGGTACGCTGCGTCAGCTGCTGAAGGCCGGGAACCGCGCCAGACCTTCCGCGTAGTGATGGCCTAAGGCTTGTTTGCCTATCAAGGAGATACCTCAATGACAAAATTCCGTTCCGCCCTTCTCGCAGCCTGCGTCATGGTGGGCGCGCCTGCCCTGATGACCGCCTGCACAAGCATGCCGGATGAAGTCAGCCGCGCCGATATCGATTCGCAGAGCACGCAGGCGCTCAACCGCCTGACCGCTGACAATTCGGCCGCAAAAGCGATCGCCTCTAAAGCCCGCGCGGTGCTGATCTTCCCGTCAATCGTCAAGGCCGGCCTCGGTGTTGGCGGCGCTTATGGTGAAGGCGAAATGCGCAAGAGCGGCGTCGTCCAGGACTATTACAGCACATTCACTGGCTCGTGGGGCCTTCAGGCCGGCGCACAGCAATATGGCTATGCCGTATTCCTGATGAATGATGATGCCGTCAAATATGTCGAAGATTCGGACGGCTGGGAAATCGGCGTCGGCCCAACGGTCGTGCTGGTGAATGCCGGTGTTGCCGAGAACCTCTCGACCTCGACCCTGCAGGATGATGCCTATGCGTTCATCTTCGACCAGAAGGGCCTGATGGCCGGCCTGAGCATCGAAGGTACGAAAATCACGAAGCTTGATGCCAAATAGGCTTTAAGTTTCTGGACTGAATGGCGGGCGTCCTTACGAGGGCGCCCGCTTTTTTTGCGCGGAACACTACGTATGGACGCTTCCAAGATCACTCACTAGCCCAATGCGGTCACTTCAAGACGAAAGTGCCTGCGATGAACGTTATGAGCCGCGTACGACTCTATCATGCGACGCTCGCCATACTGGCGATCCTTGCCTACCTCACCGGTGAAGTGTTTCCCGCCCATGCCTGGCTTGGCTATGGCGTTGCCTTCGTGATTGCCGCGCGGCTTGCCTGGGCGATCGGCGGCGAGCGCCAGTTCGGGCTGACGCGTTTCTATCCCGACTTTTCCGGTCTGAAACTGAAGGGCGCAGCCACACATCCCGCCATCAGCCGCACCCTGATGCTGGGCATTGCTCTCACCCTCGTGACAGCAACGGGAACCGGCATCGTCATGGATGGGGGCCGGTCCCTGCCGTCCTTATCTGCGGATATGACAGCAGCTCCTGCTGTCGCGGGTGGAAGGACCGAATCGATACGCGCGCGCGATCACGACGATGACGACGAAGGGGAACGCGAAGGCGACGAAGGCCCGCTATCGGAAGTGCACGAGCTGTCCGCGAACCTGCTTCTCCTGTTTGTCGGTCTGCACGTTGCCTATCTCATCCTGTTCAAGCGTCCGCTGGCGAAGTTCATGCTGTTCCTGCCGCGCGGCGCAAAGCGCAAGCCGCCTTCTACCTGAACGGCGGCTCGTCGAAGGCCCGCAATTTCCGCGAATGCAGCTTGGCGCCCTTGTCCGCGGCGAGCATTTCGAGGGTTTCGATGCCTATGCGGATGTGTTCGCCGATGGCGCGTTCGTAGAATCGGTTGGCCGCGCCGGGCAGCTTGATCTCGCCGTGGAGCGGCTTGTCTGAGACACACAGCAGCACACCATAGGGCACACGCAGGCGATAGCCATTGGCGGCAATCGTGGCGCTTTCCATGTCGATGGCAATGGCGCGGGACTTGTTGAAGCGCCGCGCCGTGGCGGTGAAGCGCAGTTCCCAGTTGCGGTCGTCGGTGGTGACGACCGTGCCCGTGCGCAGGCGACGCTTCAGGGCATCGCCCGTCTCGCCGGTGACGCGGGCGGCAGCTTCCTGCAGCGCGACCTGGACTTCAGCCAGCGCCGGCACCGGGATTTCCGGTGGTAGCACGGCGTCGAGCACATGGTCTTCGCGCAGGTAGGCGTGGGCGAGGACATAGTCGCCGATGGACTGGCTGTGACGCAGACCACCACAATGGCCGACCATGAGCCAGACCTGCGGACGCAGGACGGCGAGATGGTCCGTGATTGTCTTGGCATTGGACGGGCCGACGCCGATATTGACCAGCGTGATCCCTGCGCCGTTCGGTGCGCGCAGGTGGTAGGCCGGCATCTGGTAGCGGCGCCATGGCGCCGCATCAATATCCGCCCGCGAAGCTTCGTTGACGTCAGAGACTTCCAGACCTCCGGGAACCGACAGCGACGTATAGTGGCTGTCCGTACCGATCTGTGTCAGCGCCCAGTCGCAGAACGCATCGACATAGCGGTGATAGTTGGTGAAGAGAACATAGTGCTGGAAATGCTCTACCGGCGTGCCGGTATAGTGCTGGAGCCGCTTTAGGGAGAGATCGACACGCGGCGCATCGAACAGGGCGAGCGGATGAGTTTCATACGGCTCGTAAAGGTCGCCATCGGCGACTTCATCGCCAATATCGGCAAGCTGCGGGCTGGGGAACCAGCGTGCGAGTTCAGCGGGGGAAATTTCCTCAAGGCCTTCGGCCTGGCCCTGCTCCCAGACATAAGCATATGGAATTTCCTGAGAAGAGCGCTCGACTACGACTTCGATGTCATAGTCGCGCATCAAAGGCGTGAGCTGTTCAATCAGGTAGGGGCGGAAAAAATCTGGCCGGGTGAAGCTGGATATATAGATGCCGGCTTCGGACATCTTGCCGAAGGCGCGCGAGATCGGCGGCGGCGGGCCGTCCGGATCATATGTGAGGCGAATCTGCGGATAACAGAAAGCCCCGCTCTGGCGGAGATTCTCGTCAGGCGGTGTGCCCTTATGAAGGTAGAGGTCGAGCGCGCCTGAAAGGGCCTCGACGGCTTCGCTGTAAAGCTTGTCCAGCGCGTCAACGACCGCTGCGGGTGTGGTGAGTTTCGTCATGGGCCCAGATGCCGGAAAAGGGCTGGAACGTCAATTGCCGCTGCCATCGGGCTGCGCAACACTTAAGGTGGAATTTCGCGCAATACGCGCAACGGGTTGGCGACAAGCTAAAAAAGTATCTTATTTACTTCTGGGGACTTGGAGGTGGACTAATGCGTACACGCTTGTTTGACGGAGTGGTTGCCACGGCGGCGGCCGCTGGCGCCGGACTGGAATTGTTCCTGTCGATCCTACCGCCCAATCCGCACGGTCTATCCGGCACGCTCATCTCGTATTTCAGCTATTTCACGCTGGACACCAATGTGCTCGTGGCTGTGGCCATGGCCTGGAGCGCGCTGGCGCCCGAGAGCAAGCCCGGCCGCTTTTTCTCGCGGCCGGGTGTGCGCGCAGCACTGACGCTGTACATAATGCTGGTGGCACTGGTGTACCATTTCATGCTGCGCGACGTCTGGACGCCCCATGGCATGGCCAAAGTCTCCAATTTCCTGCTCCATTATGTGGCCCCAGTCCTTATGCTGATCGACTGGCTGATGCTGTCGCGCAAGGACAGCCTGAAGTTGGGGCAAATTATTCCATGGATGGCCTTTCCCGCCGGGTATGCCACGCTGGTGATGGCGCGCGGGGCCATGACGGGAATCTATCCTTATGGCTTTCTTGATGCATCCCGGATCGGTTGGAGTGCCTCACTGATGAACATTGCAGGGATGATCCTCGGCATGGGGCTGGCAGGCTGCGTGATGGTGCTGGCGGCGCGCAGGCTGCCGGGCCGAGGCGCCTATGGCGCCGAACCGGCCAAGTGAACCGCCGGGCGGCCTGACCGTTTCCAGGCTTTTTCATGGAGCGTGTAGGCGACTGTCTGCACCATGGGTTCGATCACGCCGACGCCCAGCGCGATGCGCCAGTCTCGGGTGAGCACGAAGGCCACCGTCACTGCGACGCACAAGTGCATCAGGCTATAGGTCAGGGTCTTGATCAGGTCGCGGGGCATTAGCGGGACTCCAAATGGATCAATGTCATATATTGCGAATGGTTCTCATTTTCAAATAGATTTCGGCAGCGGGTGATATCGATATTTTCGATGGCTTCCATGAATCATGGCGCGAATCGCCGCCTAAGGCTGTCACCCAAAGATGGGGAACGGAGAAACACAGACGGGCGTCGCTATAGCTGTAAACAGGCTTACAGATCCCGGAAATGGTGCGCCCATCGGACCGACCTGGAAGAGCCGCCGCCATTTCGTCGTGACGCGGCGGAAGGATTTCTCTGAGTTTCGACAGGCCGCGCCGAATTCGAGACAAAGCCTTGTTTTATATTACTTTATATTCGAATCTTTCGTCCAATCTGGCGGCTGTTGGCACCATAATAGATGCAAAATTGCATGGCAGATCTTCAGAAAACAGGCCTCACTCCGCCTCTCAAGATGAAGGTTTGGGCAATCGCGCCCGCTAAGCAGGCGATGAGAGTGCGAGCGCAGCGTTTGGCATGAAATACGCGCTTCAGTGGTTGCCCTGCTGCGCCTGCGAGGACAATATTGCAGTGCAGCATGAGTTGGCTGTTCCCGGTTGGCCATTGCGCGGATGAGCGCATTACGGGGAACAGCGTTCATAAGGCTCAGCTGCGGGGGGAGTTTCCTGCCGGAATATTCCGGCGCTAACTTCTGAAGGGCTACACCCATGTTGAAACCAATTGTATCGATCATGGCCGCTGCCGTGATCCTCTCGCCAGTCGCTTTTGCTGAAGCGCAAAAACCCATCAGCGTCGAGATCCAGTACGACAAGGACCTGCTGGCGCTTGATGCCGGCGCACCCGTCGTGATGGCCTCGATCAAGGCTCAGGCCAAAAAGGCCTGCACAAGCTATGTTCCCGTCTTCGGCGGCTATTACACAGACCGTAGCTGTGTCGACGATATCGTGTCGGCCGCCGTCGCCAAGATCAATGAGCAGCAGGCAAGCGAAGGCCGTGAAACGGCTGATGTATTCGCCCAGCAGGCCGTGATGATCCTCGCCGACGCGGAACAACGCTAGGCCATTTCCTCCCGGTCTTGTGCGTTGGAGGGGTCGCCCACGGCCACGGGCGGCCCCTCACTTGCGCCTTTCAGAACCGTTCCCGGACCGTTCGTAGCCCCTGACATATCCTGCGCCGCGGTCCCGTGCCCTGTTTTTGATTGACTCACGCCAATTTTGTAACACTATTACATAACAATAATTGACACGGGACCGGATGACCGGCCCGGCAAACCCGGAGGAAACACCCATGCTGAATTCCCCTGCCGCTCGCGCGCCGACCGCCGCACTGCTGGCTCTACCCGTGGCATATGGCCTTTTCCTGTTGATGAATTCGCTGATCGACGTGAAGGAGATCACGCCCGAGCTAGTTACCTCACGCGTACTGGACGTTATCACGCCGCAGCGGCCGGATCCGGATGCGCCGATGACCAAACGCGCAAAACCCACGCCGCTCGACGCGGCCATGCAGCCGCCACCACCCCCACGCGCCTCTGCAACGTATACGGATATTATTTTGCCGACGCCGGTCGTACCTGGCACGGTACCTGAGGGTCTGTCGATAAATGTGAAGATGCCGACCATCGGGCCGGTGATGATTTCCTCGCGCGACTATCAGGTGGTGCGCTCGCCCCTGCCCGTCTATCCGCGCCGGGCGGCCGAGCGGGGCATTTCGGGCACGTGCAAAGTGGCCTTCAGCATCGACCCGCGTGGCAAGCCGTTCCATGTGTCGGCGGCTTGTTCTGATCCAGTCTTCGTAAGCGAAGCGGAAAGCTCCGTCTCGAAAGCCGAGTTCGCGCCGCAACTGGTCGAGGGCCAGTTCGTGACCGTAACGGGCCTGGAATATCCGCTGGACTTCAAGCTGGGGAATTGACCCGCATCTTTTTCAGCCCCGGCACCTCCCCCGCACGCGGGGGAGGATGAAGGCCCTATTCCGCTGGGACTTCAGCGGGTTTGCGTTTGTCGAAATTGGTCCAGACGCCGTCGTCGCCGTGCCAGTCGCCGCGCGTGGCGCCCTTGGAATATTCGGTGGCGCGCTGTTCGAAGAAGTTGGCGTGTTCGACCCCGTTGAGGATTTCCGAGAGCCAGGGCAACGGGTGCTTGTCGAGGCCGTAGATCGGCTCAAGCTTGAGCTGGCCAAGGCGCCAGTCGGCGATGTAGCGGATGTATTGCTTGATATCGTCGGGCGTCATGCCTTCGATCTCGCCGGCTTCGAAGGCGAGTTCGATGAACTTGTCTTCCAGCGCGACCACAGTGCGGCAGCATTCGCGGATCTTCTCGCGCAGTTCGTCGGTCATCACGCCAGTTTCCGCGCAGAAGGCGTGAAAGAGCTTGATCATGCCTTCGCAGTGGAGCGACTCGTCGCGGATCGACCAGGTGACGATCTGGCCCATGCCCTTCATCTTGTTGAAGCGCGGGAAGTTCATCAGCATCGCAAAGCTGGCGAAGAGCTGAAGGCCCTCGGTGAAGGCGCCGAACACCGCCATGGAGACGGCGATGTCCTCGTTCGTCTCAACGCCGAACTGGCCGAGATAGTCGTGCTTGGCCGACATCTCCTGGTATTCCATGAAGGCCGAGAATTCCGAATCGGGCATGCCAATGGTTTCCAGCAGCAGCGCGTAGGCCGCGATGTGGATCGTCTCCATGTTGGAGAACGAGGCCAGCATCATCGACACTTCGGTCGGCTTGAAGAGCGGCATGTAATTGGTCATGTAGTTCGCGCCGACCTCGACGTCGGACTGCGTGAAGAAGCGGAAGATCTGCGTCAGCAGGTTACGCTCGCCGTCTGACAGCTTGACCGCCCAATCCTTGCAGTCCTCGCCCAATGGCACCTCTTCGGGCATCCAGTGGACCTGCTGCTGCTTCTTCCAGAAGTCATAGGCCCACGGGTAACGAAACGGCTTGTAGGCAAAGCTGGGTGTCAGCAGTCCTGGCAAATTCTGGTGTCCGTCAGCCATGAGGGCCTCCTTGGGTGTTCATGTCGATGTCTGGAGCAATATACACCACATATAGTGCTTCATTCAGGTTAATGTCGCAAGATGTTCGAGTAACGATTGCGACACTTGTCCACAGGCCTGCTCACAGAAAATGCGCTGGCGGCAGGTTTGCGGGCACTTTGGCGATCCCGCTCTTATACGCACGATTCCAGCGCGTGTCCCAAGCACGACGCGAAACACAGCCACGGGCAGATAGCACGGCAACCTAAATGCGCATTTCAAGACCACACTCGCAACCCGCATTAGTATATTGTTTATTATGTATAATATATAGAGCCTTGGATGCGTGAAGCTGACGGCACTTGTTGCGCCCCTCATTGGCTCGCAATGCGCCCTGGGTGCGCAGGGACGCAACAGGAACAGGCCCGATGATCGCCGCACTCGAAGACCTTCGTCAGATTTTCGACGCCTTGCCATACCCCGTCTTCGCAAAGAACACGAAGCACCAGTGGATCTATGGCAACAAGGCGTTCGAGCAGCTTATCGGTACGGCTGACTATCTCGGAAAAGACGATTCCGCCTTCTTCCCGATGGACCAGGTCAAAGTGTTCCGCACGGAAGACCGCCGCGTCTTTGGCGGGGAAGAAAGCCTCAACGAGGAAGAGATTGGAAAGGGTCTCTTTGCGCTGACACGCAAGATGCCCCTGACATTGCCTGACGGCTCGTTCGGCCTGGTCGCCATCATTCTCGCCACACTCCAGCCGGACAACAGTGAGGCCGACCCGGCCTGGATATCCGAGACACTACGGCGCGAACCGGAATCTCAGGTCCAGCATCTGGAATCGACCTGGTCCAAGCGGACAGAAGAACTGGTACAGCGCCTGAACGATGTCGAGAGCATGCATATGAGTACGCTGCAGATCGCCAGGACAGACACAACGACCGGCCTGATGAACCGACTCGGCTTCGATGCCGAAATGGAAAAGGCCATTCAGGCCTCCCAGTCGACCGGCAAGTCATTCGGCGTCGCGTTCATTGATGTCGACCTCTTCAAGCAGATCAACGATCGTTTCGGCCATGCAGCGGGTGACAGGGTGCTAAAGGTCGTGGGCAAACGCCTTAGCGAGCTGCCTGACGTTTTCGCTGTTGCCCGGTGGGGCGGCGACGAATTCGCCCTTCTGACCGAACTGCCCAATATCGGTATGACAAGGCTGATCCAGGGGTTTGAAGAAGCCCGCCAATATGCCTTCATGCCGGTCAAGGATGACAATAGCAGGATCACTGTTTCAGGTTCGGCCGGTATGGCCATCTATCCCGATGATGCGACCGATCCTGAAGAGCTGATGCGCTATGCAGATATTGCCCTGATGATGGCCAAGCAATCAGGCCGCGGCCGCGTGCTGGTATTCGATCACAAGCTCAACGAGACCGAAAAAAGACGCACACAGATTATGCGCGACTTGCCCGACGCCATGGCCAAGGGTGAGATCGTTCCCTATTACCAGCCCATTCTCTGCACGACAAAACGCACCGTGCGCGGTGTGGAGGCACTCGCCCGATGGACTCACAAGGAGTTCGGCCCCATCGATCCGGCAGAGCTGTTTGATCTGGCACGCATGTGTGCACTCGCAAGCGATCTCGATAAAAGCGTGCGCACGATGGCCTTCGAGCAAGTAAAGCCGTGGCTGGACAACAATCTGGTCAGCTACCTGTCCTTGAACATCTCGCCGCAGGACATCATGTGTGAGGACTTCGCAAACAGCTTTCTCGAAAGGCTTGCGGCATTCGGGATCAGTCCCGAGCACATCTGCGTTGAAATTCTGGAATCTGCCATTGTGGGCGATCTTGAGGCGGCGCAGGCCACCCTTGAGACGCTCAGTGCCGCAGGCGTGAAGATTGCGCTCGATGATTACGGTACTGGTTTTTCCAACCTGAGGGCCTTGCTGGACCTGCCGCTCGACAATCTGAAACTGGACCAGTCGCTCGTGCGCTCGCTTGGCACGAACAACAAGGTAGGCAACCTGCTGGTCTCAATCATGGAGCTGGCAAAGGCACTCGATGTGCGCGTCATAGCCGAAGGCATCGAAACCCGGCTACAATCCACATTCGTCACATCCATCGGATGTGACCTGATGCAAGGCTACCTGTTTTCAGCTCCGCTGCCCGCCGCGCAAATGGATGTGTGGCTGTGCGACTATCGCGAGAAAGTGGCCTGAGGCCTATCTGGCTAGCGAGGGTGCTGAGGGAAAGTCTGCATATTTGGCGGCAGCACGGCGCGGGGCTGGCCCGGCGCAGTGGCATTCACCGGCATGATGGGCTGAGGGGCGCTAAGCGGCGCGTCCTCCCAATCAATCACGTCCACCTCAGATTCGAGACGGCGCTCGGCGCGCATGGCGCGGCGGAAGACCACAGCCGTGAGGACGGCGAGGCCTGCAACCGAGATAGCCAAGGCGATGTTCACGAAGGTCTGCGGGACATGGAATTCGGCGAGGACGGTCCAGACGGCGGTCAGGTCGACAATGGCCGTGATCTCCATAATGAGGAGCGTCATGACCAGGGCTTTCAGCAAGCGGCCCATGAGATGTGTTGTCCATGAAAACACCAGCATGCGCTGGCACGACTTGTTATATCGGGATTGTCCTGTCAGCCCGCAAGATAGAGGCAGCAGGTCTTTTAATGCATTGCGCCGCAAGCGGCCGGAACATGCGCGCCCAGCATGGGCAGACCCTCGGTGCAAAGTTCCAGACCGCCCTGCCACATCATGTGCAGTGCCACATAGAGGATCACGGCAAGGCCGACAAAGGCGATCCAGCGATGCTTGCCGAGCACGCGGGCGATCAGCGACGAGGCGAGCCCCATCAGCAGGATGGACAGCGTGAGACCGAAGACCAGCACCCAGGGATGCTCACGCGCGGCGCCGGCCACGCCGAGCACATTGTCGAGCGACATGGAGACGTCGGCGAGGATGATCTGGACGACAGCGGCGCGCAGGGATTTTGCAGGCTTTTGACCGGCGATGGTGCCGTCGCCGTCTAGGTCTGCCTGTGCGAGGGCTTCTGTCGCATCGTGAGCGGCATGTTCCTGCAGCTCGCGCCACATCTTCCACGCCACCCAGAGCAGCAGGACGCCGCCGGCAAAGAGCAGGCCGACAATAAGGAGGAGCTGGGCTGCAACGAGCGCAAAGGCGATGCGCAGCACCGTGGCGGCAACAATGCCGATGAGGATGGCCTTGGCGCGCTGGTGTTTGGGCAGGCCGGCCGCAGCCATGCCGATGACCACGGCATTGTCGCCCGCCAGAACGAGATCGATCGCGATAACGGCGAAGAACGCCTGAATGAGTTCCGGCGTCAGGAAATCTGGCGTCATGGGGAGCCCCTTATCCCCGGCATGGGCCGGAGGATTGCTGCACGGCCAATATGGTAAGTGCCCCCCCGCGCAGCAATGGCCGAGGATCAGGTGAAGACCGGGCAACACAGTTCCTGCCGGGACAGCATGTATCGGAATGCGCGGCGTTTTCGGCCGACCTATACCGATCTCAAGGCAGACACGGAGACTGACATGCAAGACCTTGAGAGACTGGTTTACGGATTTGGCGATACGCCGCACGGGCGGATCATGGTGGCCAGGAGTGAGAGCGGCATCTGCGCGGGGCTGTTCGGCGCGGAAGATGCCGCGCTGGTGGAGGACTTGCGCAGCCGGTTCCCGGCGGCGGAGCTGGTACACGCAGGCATTGGCATGGACCGCGCGATTGCGCAGGTCGAGGCGGTGATACGGGGCGAGGCGCCAGCGAGCGAGCTGGTGCTCGACCTTAGAGGCACGCCATTCCAGCTGGCCGTTTGGGATGCGCTGCGCGCGATAAAGGCCGGAGACACGGCCTCCTATGCGGACGTGGCGGGCGCCATCGGCAAACCCGGCGCGGTACGGGCGGTTGCGGCGGCCTGCGCGGCAAACCCGGTCGCGGTCATTGTGCCATGCCACCGGGTTGTGCGCAGCGACGGGGGCCTCAGCGGGTATCGCTGGGGCGTGGCGCGCAAGCGGGCCCTGCTCGCGTGGGAAACGGCAGCGTGAGCCTTGCTACAATTGACTGGGGCGATGTCGAGGACGGGCTGGATGCGACCGGCTTTGCCTCGCTGGGCGTGATGCTGGAGGCGGAGGCGCGAGCTGCGCTGATGGCGGCGTTCGGCGAGAGCGCGCCCTATCGCAGTCATGTGCATATGGCACGGCACGGGTTTGGGCGGGGGGAGTACAAGTATTTCCGCTATCCCCTGCCCGGCCCGATCGCCACGCTGCGCAAGAGACTGTATCCTGGATGCGCGGACATCGCCAACCGCTGGGCCGAGCGGATGCGGATGGACACGCGCTATCCGGCGGAACATGCAGACTTCGTTGCGACGTGCCAGGCGGCGGGACAGGCACGGCCAACACCACTGATCCTGTCCTACACGGAGGGTGACTATAATTGCCTGCATCAGGACCTGTATGGCGGGATCGTTTTCCCGCTTCAGATCGTTATCCTGCTGAGCGAGCCTGATGACTTTGACGGAGGCGAATTCGTGATGACGGAGCAGAGACCAAGGATGCAGTCGCGGGCGCATGTCGTGCCGCTGCGCGCGGGCGAGGCCGTGGTGTTCGCCGTAAACGAGCGACCGGTGAAGGGCGTGCGCGGCGAGTATCGTGTGAGAATGCGCCACGGTGTCAGCACGCTAAGACGTGGCGCGCGACTTGCGACGGGCATCATTTTCCATGAGGCGACCTGATGGCTGACCTGTTGAGTAATCTTCGTCCGGCTGAAGCATGGCATGGCGAGGGTGTGCTACACCTGCCGGGCTTTGCGGATGCGGCGGCCATGTGGGCCGCGCTGCACCCTGTTCTGCAGACCGCGCCGTTCCGGCATCTCGTTACGCCGGGCGGCAAGACCATGTCGGTGTCGATGACAAATTGTGGACGGGTGGGCTGGGTCTCTGACCGGACAGGCTATCGCTATGACAAGCTGGACCCGCTGAGTGGCAAGCCTTGGCCTGACATGCCGGATGCGCTGCGGGATGTTGCAGTAAGCGCGGCGACGGCGTTCGGCGCGGCTGCCTTCAATCCCGATGCCTGCCTGATCAATTGCTATGAAGTGGGCGCGCGACTGACGCCGCATCAGGACCGGGATGAGCAGGACCTTGGCCAACCGGTGGTGTCGGTCTCGCTCGGCCTGCCGGGTCGGTTCGTGATTGGTGGGACGGAGCGGTCAGGGCCGAAGCAGACGGTGCTGCTGGAGCATGGCGACGCGCTCGTGTTCGGGCGCAGTGCGCGCCTCGCCTATCATGGCGTGCTGCCAGTTAAGGCGAGCGATCACCCGATGATCGGCGCGCGGCGCATCAGCCTGACATTTCGCAAGGCGGGGTGAACTTCAGAGATTGAGCGCGGCGGCGATTGACCTAGCACAGGCGTCTGGCGCTGTGTCTGTTGTATCCACTCGGAAATCGTAGCGGACGTTCTGGTGGACGCGGCTGAATTGCCAGCGCGCCTGGCCGATGTCCCGGTCACCGCGAGCGACTTCCCGCTGCTCGGCAACCTCTAACGCAGCGTCCACTCTGACAAAAGACACATCATGGTCAGCCAATAGCCGGTCATATTCCGCCTGTTCCTTTGCGAGGAAGACGTCATCGACGATTATGTTTAGCCCCTCTTTTGCCAGAGCCACGATAGCGCTGCGCATACCCCGCAGAACCCTCGCCGCATATGGTCCCGTCAAGATCTCGACTTCCGGCGGATCTGCGCCCTCCACGCGTAGGAAGGTGAGCGCATCAGGATGGTCCGCATATTTCGGCGGCATCATTTCAAGAAAGGCATCCATTTTCACATGCACGAAGGGCTCGATAGTGACGCCCTGCAGGGCGCGGGCGAGCGAAGTCTTGCCGGCGCTACTGGTGCCGTTGAGGATGATGACCTTTGATCGCATAGAGAATATTTCACCAGTGACTGCTGGTTCCACATCTATCGGGCGCATGTCCGGGTCGCAACCGCTTCCCTTCTCGACTCCCGCCTGAAGCCCGTGCACGATGGCTGGAAAGAAAAACAAGGGAGAAGACGATGCAAGTTGCCGCCTATGCCGCAAAGAGCCCGGAGTCGCCGGTTGAGCCACTCGAAATCACGCGCCGTGACCTGCAGCCGAATGATGTGCTGATCGACATTACCTGGTGCGGCGTGTGCCACAGCGACATCCACACGGCGCGCAATGAATGGGGCAGGACGAAATATCCCATCGTTCCCGGGCACGAGATTATCGGAAAGGTTGGCGCAGTCGGCGCAGATGTGACGAAGCACAAGGTGGGTGACACCGTTGGCGTGGGCTGCCTTGTCGACGCCTGCCTCAAGTGCGACGCCTGCCATGATGGCGACGAGCAGTATTGCGAAAAGGGATCGGTCGGCACCTATGGCGGCACTGAGCCGGTGATCGGCGGCGTAACGCAGGGCGGCTATTCGAAACACATTATGGTGCGCGATGAGTTTGTGCTGAAGGTTTCCGACAAGCTCAATCCGGCGGAAGTGGCGCCGCTGCTATGTGCCGGCATCACGAGCTGGTCGCCGCTGAAGCACTGGAACGTCAAGAAGGGCGACAAGGTCGGCGTGATCGGGCTGGGCGGCCTTGGCCATATGGGCGTGAAGTTTGCCGTGGCGATGGGCTGCGAAGTGGTGATGATCACGACGTCAGAAGAAAAAGGCGCTGATGCCAAGCGGCTGGGCGCGCATGAAGTGCTGGTATCGACAGACCGGGGCGCCATGAAGGCCCACCGGAGCAGTTTCGATTTCCTGCTGAACACGGTGCCGGTGAAGCATGACCTGAACCCCTATTTGATGCTTCTGGCGCGCAATGGGACGATGGTGATCGTCGGCGCGATCGAACCGCTGGAGCCGATGCATGGCGGCCTCTTGCTGAGCGGACGCAAGCGCGTGGCAGGATCAGGGATTGGCGGCATCGCTGAGACGCAGGAGATGCTGGACTTCTGCGCCGCGCATGGCGTGACCAGCGACGTGGAAGTGATCGCGATGAAGGATATCAATGCCGCCTATGACCGTGTGGTCAAAGGCGACGTGAAGTACCGGTTCGTGATTGATATGGCGACGCTCTAGCGGGCGACCGAGATCGAGAAGGCGCCGAAGCGCTGGGGCGTGACCTGGGCGTCGAATTCCTCGGTGCGGTTCACATAGGTGAAGGCGAGCTGCACCTGGCGGTAGTGGATGGCGAGACCCGCCTGAAGGTCGCCAACATAGGTCTTGCGGTCATCGACGCGCGGGCTGTCGCGAAACAGGTTGCCATCAAGGAACATGTCGCGGCCAACCGCGCGGCCAGCCACGCCCATGAAGAAATAGCCGCCCATGGGATTTTCGTCGGTGCCGGGGATGAATTCGCCCGCGCCTGACAGTGCGGGACGGATGCGCGGCGGGCCGAAGCTGGAATCGAGATCCCAGCCGATCCGCGCGGTCAGGCCGGAAGCAGCATAGGTGCGCACGTTGCCGAGCGCGCCACCGACATCGAACCCAAGATCTGTTTCCACGCCGAGCGGGAGCGTAGGCCCGGGAAAGCGGTAGAGGCGCTGGGCGATGATCTCGACGCCTGGCTCATCCTTGAGCTGGCCGGTCCAGCCCTGCGCCTCGGCGACGCCAATGACGCGGTGGAAATTGTTCTGGACGAATTCGCCACCTGCAGACGGGCCAACAATGCCGAGATTGACCTGCAGCGTATCCTGCGTGTTGCCATTAGTGCCGACAATGGTGCCAGAGGCATAAAGCCAGCCAGCATAGGGCCGGTCTGTCGGGTCCGGCACGGCCAGCGTCTTGTCCTCAGGCGTGAAGATAACGTGGCTGAGGGCGAAACCCTGGCGCAGCTCCTGCCGCTTGAGATCGAGGAAGGGAATGCGGTCGGCAACCCATTCCAACGCCGGGAAAATCTCGTCGGCACCAGATACGCGTTCGATGCGCAAACCGTTGGAATAGTTGCGATCCGTGCCACCGCCGAACTTGTCGTTCTCGACGGCCACCGAAAGCACAGCCGGTTTCTCGACCTCCTGGGCATGGACCAGTGGCGCAACAAAAAGGGCCGCGACGAGCGCGACCCGAGAACATTTTTGGATCAACATCATGACCTGTGAATTAGCACCTATCGGCGCATGGTAAAACTTACACCTGCGAAATCTTCAGTGTTGCTGAAGCTGCCATTGCGATCTTCATACTTCACTTCGCGGCGGATGTAACTGAGCGAAAGCTCCCCCCCTGCGCGCTGGATCGATACGCCAGCCTGCATGTCGCCAACGGTGACCTGGTCTGTCAGGGACATGTCATTCAAATTGGGCGTGAAGCTTGTCGTGCCGGCATCCCAGACGAGGGCTTCACCATCAGCGCCCGCAAAGATGTACCATCCCTTCGGCTGGCCATTCTTGTCGAGGATATTGAGATCCCGACCGATCCGGACTTCACCGCCGACGCGCTGGCTCAGCACTTCGCCATCGTCACGCACGGCAATACGCGGGGCAACGCCGACATCGAATTTGAGGCCTGTCATGGCGCGTGGCGCGGCGAAAGCGATTTCGGTGGCAATGTCTTTTTCGATCTGGGTCGGCGCGCCCAGGCGTGCCTTGCCGCGCTCAGCTGCGATAGCAACCAAAGCAGGGCTGCCCGTCCACGAAAGTTCCGGAAGATCAGACGGGACAATACCGGAGAAGCTCCCGAAGCCCGCTGGCGTCGTATTGCTGAGCTGGGACACAGGCGCAGGAAGCGCACCGAGAACCGTGCCTGAAAAGCGTGCTGGCGCGCCATCGACAACGTGAACAGAGATGGTGGCGCCCTGATCGGCCTGAATATTATGGGTGGCGAGGGCGGTAGGAACAGCCATGCTCATGCCAAGACTTGGCGGCGCGGCGGGTTCGGATCGGGCAAAGTCATGCGGTGACGTGGACACACAGCCCTGGCAGGCCATTGTCATCATTGTAGATGCTATTGCGATTACCATACGTCTCACACCCTTCATGGCTAATCCTCGTACGCTTGCGCTCTTATCGAGAATTACACCTCACGTGACTTAATGTAGCATAAAGGACACAGGATCCCCAAATGCCTTTCGTCCATAAAAGATTAATTCTGTTTCCCTGTACGCATGCCTGCACTTCCTGTTCCACAACACGATTTTTTTTGAATTTTTCCCGCAATATCGCGGCTTTTCGGCGCCGGAATATTGTTAATGCGTATAAATTTTTGTTCAAAATTCAGCAACCGCCGCACCCATTGCTTGAATTTCAGGCACCCGATCGCTCCCCCTAAATGCGAAAACGGCCAGTCCGTGAGAACTGGCCGCCTTGTCTAGGAGATTCGCGCAAGGGCCGCCTATTGGCAGGCGAGGCACTCGTCATAATCGGTATTGGGCGTATCGAGCGTCTTGCCTTCAATCCGCTCGGAACCAGCAAAGGCCGCACGCTGCACCGACTTGGAGCGGCAATAGTAGAGCGACTTGAGGCCGCGCTCCCACGCCGTCCAGTGCAGCATGTGCAGGTCCCACTTGGAGACGTCGCCCTTGAGGAAGAGGTTCAGCGACTGCGACTGGCAGATATAGGGGGTGCGATCAGCCGCCAGCTCGATGATCCAGCGCTGGTCGAGTTCAAACGCCGTCTTGAAGACGTTCTTCTCATGCTCGTCGAGGCAGTCGAGGTGCTGGACCGAGCCTTCGTGCTCGAGAATCGAATTCCAGATCTCGTCAGAGTTGAGACCTTTCTCGTCAAGCAGGGTTTCGAGTTGCTGATTCTTCACCGTGAAGGAGCCCGAGAGCGTCTTGTGGGTGTAGACGTTGGCCGGGATCGGCTCGATACCGGCGGACGTGCCGCCACAGATGATCGAGATCGACGCGGTTGGCGCCACAGCAAGCTTGTGGCTGAAGCGCGCCATCATGCCGACGTCGCGGGCATCCTCGCAGGGGCCACGCTCCTTGGCGAGCTTGACCGAAGCGGCATCAGCGCCCTGCCGGATGTGCTTGAACATCTTCTCGTTCCACACCTTGGCCATCGCGCCTTCCATCGACACATTCATCGACTGGAGGAAGGAGTGGAAACCCATGAGACCGAGACCGACCGAGCGCTCACGCTTGGCCGAATAGACAGCGCGGGCCATTTCCGGCGGCGCGCGTTCGATGAAGTCTTCGAGCACGTTGTCGAGGAAACGGAAGATGTCTTCGAGGAAGCGCTCTTCCTTCGACCATTCCATGAACTTCTCGGCGTTGACAGAGGAGAGGCAGCAGACCGCTGTGCGATCCTGGCCGCGATGGTCGACGCCGGTTGGCAGCGTGATCTCGGAGCAGAGATTCGACTGGGTAACCTTGAGGCCGAGCTTGCGCTGGTGGGCCGGCATGGAATTGTTCACGGTATCGGTGAACAGGAGGTAGGGCTCGCCGGTCTGCATGCGCAGCTCGAGGATTTTCTGCCAGAGCTTGCGGGCATTGATGGTGCGCAGGACTTCGCCCGATTTCGGGCTGACCAGGCCGTAGTCTTCATCATTGCGGACGGCTTCCATGAAGTCGTCGGTGATGTTGATGCCGTGGTGCAGGTTGAGGCTCTTGCGGTTGAAGTCGCCCGATGCCTTGCGGATCTCGAGGAACTCTTCGACTTCCGGATGGTGGACGTCGATGTAGCAGGCGGCCGAACCGCGGCGCAGCGAGCCTTGGCTGATCGCGAGGGTCAGCGAATCCATCACGCGGATGAAAGGGATGATGCCCGACGTCTGGCCGTTCTGGCCGACCTTCTCACCGATCGACCGAACATTGCCCCAATAGGTGCCGATGCCGCCGCCATTCGATGCGAGCCAGACATTCTCGGTCCAGGTCTCGACGATGTCGTCAAGCGAATCGCCGACCTGGTTGAGGAAGCAGGAAATCGGCAGGCCGCGCGAAGCGCCACCATTCGAGAGAACGGGCGTCGACGGCATGAACCAGAGCTTGGACATATAATCATAAAGGCGCTGGGCGTGCTCGGCATCGTCGGCGAATGCCAGCGACACACGGGCAAACATATCCTGATAGGATTCGCCGGGCAGCAGGTAGCGGTCGCGCAGGGTCGTCTTGCCGAACTCGGTCAACAGGGCGTCGCGCGATGGATCGGTCTGTACCGGTGCACCTTCGACCACATGCAACACAGCCTCGGCACCTGCTTTCGGCTTGCCTTTGCGCGGCGAATTTTTGGTCACAGACTTGGCCTCGGATGCAGACATGTGCAGCCCTCCAGTTTCATTGTTACATATAGGAACTGAAGCCCCCGGTAGCCAGATATGGCCCCCAACTTCTCTCCTGACACTACATATAGTGTCGGAAGGTTAACGGTCGGTCAACGGGACAATTCTCAAAACTGTCAAAATGGCGTGGAATTCGGGTTAATGAAACCTTAACGCCGGGCCGGATGACCTGCTCCTAAAGGGGGAACAGCGCCACTGCTATTTCGTGCCGCAGGCGACTGGCGGGGTCAATCCAAAAATCGGGAAAAAGGCGGAGACAGGCGAACGACCCGGGCGGAACTCGTTGGGGCTGCTTCGTTCCCGATCTGACCCGATTGGCGAATGGCCCGTCCGCCACCTGCCTCCTCCGGGCTATATGCGCGGCGGCGACGCGAATCGCAAGGGCGAGGATGAGTCGCTTTCACGTATTCCCGGGAATCGTCTGCTGGCCCGCTTCGGCCACCCCACCCTCACACAACATCTAGTAGGATGTGAGGCAGGCGGCCCCGCCGACAGGCAAGCCGTGCCCGGTTTCGAGTTGTCCGGGGCAAGACCTGCTGGTAGATCTGCCGCTCGCGAAAAACCAGAAGGGGGAAGCGATGACATTCCGACATATCATGCTGGCAGGCGTCTCTGTCATGCTGGCGGCAGGCAGCGCTGTTGCAAAAGAGGATGAGGCCCCTTCCCGGCGCTTCACGGCGGACCGTGTGTTCGATATGGAATATGCTTCGGATCCGCAGGTCTCCCCTGATGGCAAGCGCATCGCCTATGTGCGCCACTCGATGGACCGGATGACCGACAAGGACACGGGCCAGATCTGGATCATCGATTTGGAGAGCGGTGCGAACCGGCCCCTTCTTGCCGGTAGCACGGGCGCGTCGTCGCCCCGCTGGTCGCCGGACGGCACGCGCCTCATTTATGCGACTGCGACTGATGGCAAACCGGAAGCACGCCTGCTTTATCTCGACACGGGCCGCAGCTTCCCGCTCGCCCAGTTCCTGGAAGGCCCATCCGAAGCCGTGTGGTCACCCGATGGGAAGCATGTGGCGTTCAGCATGTTCGTGAAGGGAGAAGCACCCAGCTTCGCCAAGGCGCCAACGCCGCCGGAAGGCGCGACATGGAATGACGGGGTCAAGGTGATCGACACGCTGACATTCCGCTTCGATGGCGCAGGTTACCTGGAGGACGGCGCAACGCAGGTGTTCGTGCTGCCGGTCGATGGCGGCACGCCGCGTCAGGTGACGTTCGGCGACGCCGACATGCAGAGCCCGGAATGGCTCGACAATGACACGCTGCTCGTTTCGGGCAACACCGCCGACGACCGCGACCTCGACCCTGTCGAGAGCGAGATCTACGCGGTGGAGCTGTCTGAACTGTCGGTCAAGCCGCTGACCAAGCGCGACGGCCCCGATATGTCCCCTGTTGTGTCGCCTGACGGCAAGACGATTGCCTATCGGGGCTTTGACGACAAGACGCTCTCATTCCAGCAGGCTGACCTCTACCTGATGGATGCTGACGGCTCGAACCAGCGGCCCCTCGCGGCAGACTTTGCCGGCGACATTGGTGAAACTGTGTGGGCGCCGAACGGCAAGAGCCTGTTCGTGATGTCGGAAGACCATGGCGTGCTGTCGGTTTACGAGATCGACCTTAAGGGCAACGTGAGCCAGGTGGTGACAGGCCTTGGCGGCGCGTCTATCGGGCGCCCCTATGCCGAGGGCAGCTTCTCGCTGAGCGGCGGAAAGAAGCCTGTGATCGCCTATACCGCCGGGTTCACGGACAAGCCGTCCGAGATTGCCGTTATCGGCGCGAACGGCAAGGACGCCAAAGTATTGACCGATCTCAATGCGGACGTTCTGCCCTATCTCGACATGGCGAAGATAGAAGAAGTCAAAGTCAGCTCGAAACATGATGGCAAGGAGATCGAGGCATGGGTCGCCCTGCCGCCGGACTTCAAGGCCGATGGCAGCTTCCCGCTAATCCTGGAAATCCACGGCGGACCCTACTCGATGTACGGGCCGTACTTCGCCAGCGAAATCCAGCGCTATGCGGCCGAAGGCTATGTCACGGTCTGGTCGAACCCACGCGGGTCGACAGGCTATGGCGAGGATTTCGCGCTGGAGATCGACCAGGCCTATCCGGGCCATGACTATGATGACCTGATGACGGTCGTCGACGAGATGGTGGCGCGCAATTATGCCGACCCGGAGCGTCTGTTCGTGACGGGCGGGTCAGGCGGCGGCATCCTGACGGCATGGATCGTGACGCAGACAGACCGGTTTGTGGCGGCGGCCTCGGTCAAGCCAGTGATCAACTGGATGACGATGGCGCTGGCCGGGGACATTGCGCAGGTCGTGCGGCGCCACTGGATACGAGCAGAGCCATGGTCTGACCCGGAAGCCTTCCTGAAGCACTCACCGATCCGTTTCGTCGACAAGGTGGTGACACCGACGATGGTCATGGTGGGTGAAGAGGATTACCGCACGCCCGCCTGGGAAGCAGAGCAGTTCTATACGGCGCTGAAGATGCGCGGTGTGGATACGGTCTATGTGCGGGTACCGGGCTCGCCGCACTACATTGCTTCGCGCCCAAGCCGTCTGATCGCCAAGACGGATAATATCATGGGCTGGTTCGCGAAATACGATCCGGCAAAGAAGGACGAGGCAAAAGAAAAAGCCGGGGACGAATAGTCCCCGGCTGGATCAGCGGCCATTCTTGCGGCGGGTGCGGGCGGGAATTAGCGCCCGCTCCTGCTGCCGGGCGGCGAGAGCGGTGAAGAGGCCCATGACGGCTTCCTGCATGATCTCGTCAGTCATGGTCTGAAGACGCTGGTCGATGCGTGCAGACAGGCGCTGGACGCCGTTGCGCGCCAGAAGGTCGACGCCGCGCTTGCGTTTGGGGCGGGATTTAGTCGGCTGGCGATTCATCTTTTGACCTTGTCTTTGCAACCCCGGTGATAATCCCGAGGCCAATGAGGATAACGGAACAGACACCGATCCAGAGAAGCGCCACCCCCAGCATAAATGCGCCATAGGCCAAGCCGGCGATCAAAATAATGAAGCCGATGAGATAGAGCGCAAAAGAGGACATGGGTGATACCTTCAGGACTGTCTGTACTGGTTACTAAACGCCGCTCAGTCGCCCCGGTTCCCGGTCTAGCGCGATATGCGTCTAGTGCGCCCCAAGTCCGCTGCTCGTCATGATAGGCCAGATCGTGGCGACCAGCAGCAACGCTGCCGTTATGTTGAAGGCGCGCAGCCGGGCCGGCTTGTTCAGGAAACGGCGCACCTGCGTGCCCATGACAGCCCATGTGAAAATGCTGGGCAGGTTTACGAGGCCGAAGACAATCGTGACGATGGCCAGGCTGACGAGCGGGCGCTCGGGCAGTGTGTAGGCGCTCATACCGGTCAGCACCATGGCCCAGGCCTTGGGATTTACCCACTGGAAGGCCGCGGCCTGCAGGAACGTCAAGGGCTTGCCAGCCTGCGCCTCGCCCGATGTTGTGGGCGGCGGAGATGCTGTTGCGATCTTCCAGGCGAGGTAGAGCAGGTAGAGCGCGCTGACAGTCTTCAGCACCGTGTAGCTAACAGGATATGCGTCAAAGACCTGTGCAAGCCCCAACCCCACCAGCAGCAACATCAGGACAAAACCGATATTGACGCCGATCATGTGCGGTAGCGTGCGCCGAAGCCCGAAATTCGTACCGGACGCCATGAGCATGAGATTGTTCGGCCCCGGTGTGATCGAAGCGACAAAGGCAAAGGCCGCAAGGGCAAGAAGGAGTTCCACGGGCATGATGGACGCAATAATATGCGATAGATCACGCAATGTGCTTGCTTATCGGTAAGTGATAACGGTATTCACGCAATCCATGAGCGATATAGACACTATGAACCGCAACATATTGCGTGAGCTGCAGGCCAATGGCCGGATCAGCAATCTTGATCTGTCTGAAAAGGTCGGTCTGTCACCTTCTGCCTGTCTGCGCCGGGTGCAGGAGCTGGAGCGCACTGGCGTGATCCAGGGATACCGCGCAGTCGTCGACAGGAGTGCGACCGGCGGCGGCTTCCTCGCCTACATCACCGTCGGCCTGTCGCAGCATACGAAAGCGCATCAGCTGGCCTTCGAGAAGGCCATGCAGCGGGCACCCGAAGTGCGCGAGTGCCATAACGTTACAGGCACGGTTGAATACCTTCTGAGGGTCGAGGTGGCCGACCTTGCGGCTTACAAGCATTTCCACACGGAAGTTCTCGGCACCGTGCCGCAGGTCAGCTCGATCACGTCATACATAGTGATGGGCTCACCCAAGGACCAGCGCGCCTGAGGAGCATATGAAAAAGGCCTCCCGGAATTCCGGGAGGCCTTGATCAAGTTCAGAATCGGGTATCGCCTAGTAATCGTGGTTCGACTTGGCGTGACGCTTGCGCTCATGCGGGTCGAGATAGATCTTGCGCAAGCGGATATTGGTCGGCGTGACCTCAACCAGCTCGTCGTCGGCGATATAGGCGAGCGACTTCTCAAGCGTCATCTGGAGCGGCGGCGTGAGGCGGACAGCCTCATCCGTGCCCGAGGCGCGCATGTTGGTGAGCTTCTTGCCCTTGAGCACGTTCACTTCGAGGTCGTTGTCGCGCGTATGCTCGCCGATGATCATGCCGGCATAAACTTTCGCGCCCGGATGAATGATCATTGGACCACGGTCTTCGAGGTTCCAGAGTGCGAAGGCAACTGCCTCGCCCTGCTCCATGGCAATCAGCACGCCCGTGTGACGCCCCTGAATACGGCCCTTGTGCGGCGCGTATTCGTGGAAGATGCGGTTCATGATGGCCGTGCCGCGCGTGTCGGACATGAGTTCGCCCTGGTAGCCGATCAGGCCACGGGTCGGCGCGTGGAAGACCATGCGCGTGCGACCGACGCCTGAAGGGCGCATGTCGAGCATGTCGGCTTTACGCTCGGAGAGTTTCTGCACGATGATACCGGAATGATCGTCATCGACGTCGATAATGACTTCCTCGATCGGCTCAAGCTTCTCGCCGTTCTCGCCTTCCTGCATCACCACCTGCGGACGCGAGACACCGAGTTCGAAGCCTTCGCGGCGCATGGTTTCGATCAGCACGGCGAGCTGGAGTTCTCCCCGGCCTGACACGGTGAATGCTTCAGCATCGGTGGCGCGCTCAACCTTGAGAGCGACGTTGCCTTCGGCTTCCTTCACGAGGCGATCCCAGATGATGCGGGACGTGACCTTGGTGCCTTCGGTGCCAGCGTAAGGCGAGTCGTTGACGCGGAACGTCATCGATATGGTTGGCGGGTCGATTGGCTGGGCTTCGATCGGCGTGTTGACCGACGGGTCGCAGAACGTGTCGGCGACGTTGGCCTTAGTCATGCCTGCGAGCGAGACGATATCGCCTGCCATGCCTTCGTCGACCGGAACGCGCTCAAGACCACGGAAGGCGAGCACTTTGGATACCCGGCCCTGCTCGACGAGCGAACCGTCGCGCGCGAGGACCTTGATCGATTGGTTTGGCTTGATCGTGCCGGAAGAGATGCGGCCGGTCAGAATACGGCCGAGGAAAGGGTCGGACGAGATCGTCGTGGCGAGAAGACGGAACGGGCCTTCCTCGACTTTCGGCGTCGGAACGTGATCGACAACCATCTGGAACAAGGCATCCATGTCGGTGGTCGGATTTTCGTATTCGGTGTTCATCCAGCCCTGCTTGGCCGACCCGTAAAGGATTGGGAAGTCAAGCTGCTCGTCTGTGGCATCGAGGTTGGCGAAGAGATCGAACACTTCGTTGATGACTTCGTCGGGGCGACGCTCGGGCTTGTCGATCTTGTTGACGGCCACAATGGGGCGCAGGCCGACTTTGAGGGCCTTGGACACAACAAACTTGGTCTGCGGCATCGGGCCTTCCGAAGCGTCAACCAGCACGATGGCACCATCGACCATCTGGAGGATACGTTCCACCTCGCCGCCGAAATCGGCGTGCCCGGGCGTATCGACGATGTTGATACGGTAGCCATTCCATTCGACCGAGGTCGTCTTGGCGAGGATCGTGATGCCGCGCTCGCGCTCGATATCGTTTGAATCCATCGCGCGTTCGACGGTTTTCTCGTTTTCACGATATGTACCGGACTGTTTCAGCAGCTCGTCGACCAGAGTTGTCTTGCCGTGGTCAACGTGGGCGATGATCGCAATGTTGCGCATTTTGTCGATAGACTGGGACATAGGAATATAAAGGCTTTCGGGAGGATGAATTAGGTGTCTGGCGCGCCCACTAGCCGAACATGGAGCTTTTGGCCATGGGGGATGGGCAGGATTGCCGACGCCGGGTAAGGAATTCCCTTCCCTTGGCAAACCGGTAGTGTCCCATTCCATGACAAACTCCAATGATATGCCGCTGGCGGCAAAGCCCCTCGATCGCGCCGCGCACAGGCGCACTGACGAAGCCTGGCTGGAAAAAGCCATGCAGGATGACGGGTCCCTGTTCTTCATGATGCGGGCAGGCGAGCCCTTTGTAGAGAAGCGCGGCCTGTTCTGGATGGGTCCGGAAGCGCGCAAATTATCACCCGGATCGCCCGTGCTGTTCATGGGTGAGGACAAGACCGGCGCGCCCGTGTTCGCCATGAACCTGCCTGAGCGGTATGACGTGGCCGCCTCACTGATCGCCGGCACCGGCGAGTTCATGGATTTCCGCGCGGCAGTTGGCGCCATGGCCGAGATGGAAGCGAACCTCGCCTCCACCGCGCGCAGCCTGTTCGCCTGGCATTCCAGCCACGGCTTTTGCGCCAAGTGCGGCGGTGTAGTCGGCATTGTCGACGCCGGCTGGAAGAGCCAGTGCCAGGCCTGCGGCACAGAGCACTTTCCGCGCACGGACCCGGTCGCCATAATGCTGGCGGTGAAGGACGGGAAGTGCCTGATCGGACGTCAGGCAATGTGGCCGGCCGGTTTCATGTCGTGCCTCGCCGGTTTTTGCGAACCGGGCGAAACCATCGAACAGGCCGCCGCGCGCGAACTGTTCGAAGAGGCCGGTATAAAATGTGATCCAGCGAGCGCGGAATATGTCGCGTGCCAGCCCTGGCCCTTCGCATCTTCGCTCATGGTCGGGCTGATTCTCGAAGCGGAAAATTTCGAAATTACGGTGGACAAAACAGAGCTCGATGAAGCGCGATGGATCACACGCGCCGAAGCACGCGAAATTCTTTCCGGCAAACATTCTGAACTTTATGCCCCACCGCCGATGGCAATTGCGCATCATATATTGAAGGCTTGGGCCCTTCGGGACGATTAGACGTATACGGACGTCCCCTTCCCGCTCGCGCGTCAGGTGAAAATCAAGAGTTGATTTCCCGCGAATCACAATATTATTGGCTCGCCACTTACAGGAGATTGGAAATGGCGACTGCAACGAAAAAACCGGCCGCAAAAAAACCGGCCGCAAAACCAGCAGCAAAAAAGCCGGCCGCCAAGCCAGCTGTAAAAGCTGCGACCAAGACTGCTGCTAAACCAGCTGCGAAAAAGCCAGCTGCAAAGCCTGCTGTGAAGAAACCGGCCGCAAAGCCTGCTGCGAAAGCCGCTGCCAAGCCAGCCGTGAAAAAAGCTGCTGCGAAACCAGCCGCAAAACCAGCTGCGAAAAAGCCAGCTGCAAAAAAGAAATAAGTCTACGGACGATAATTCGAAGAACGGGCGAGCATGTCTCGCCCGTTTTTTTTGTGTATTTTCAAGGAATTACACGTAGTTTAGAAAAAAGAAGCCCCCGCGCTCTCTCGGAGCGCGGGGGCCGTCCTGCTTTGCGGTCAATTCAAGGGCTGCCCGCGCGGCCGGACCCTTTCGTCCAGGCTAGAACTTCAGGACATAGGCGATATCGATCACGTCGATCGAGTCATCATAGTCCATGTGGGTATAGCCAAGACGCACGCCTTGGCTCGGGGCGAAATAGTAATTGCCACCAATGCCTAGTGCGGCTGCGTCATCGTCTGCGGAAGCCGAGAAGCCGCCAGCCGATGCTTTGATTTCCGTGCTCACGTAACCGACGCGGCCGAACACGTCGGCTTTCTCGGAAAAGGGAATCCGGCCCACGGCATAGGCGCCGTAGGAATTTTCCAGCTCAACATTCACGTCGACGCCGGCAATCGTGGTGGACTCGTCGGCAACACCGATCGCGCCTTCGATTTCGGCACCCAGGAACTCGGTGAAGTTATAGCCGCCACGCAGCTGGATAGCGCCAAGGTCGGCGTCATCGGCGCTGTAGTTTCCGTAACCGACCGTGCCGTAGAAACCGTTCTCCTGCGCGAAGGCGGGAGTAGCGACGAACGCAACGAGAGTCAGGGCCGTGGTGAGTGCAAATTTCATGGGAGGTATTCCTTATGTTTATCCCGTCTCCGGGAAACCGGAATCTAGCCATGGATTGTGGCAAGCTGTGTGAATTCGGATTCATGTTTGTAGACGGCCTAAGTGTGTGGCCGGCGGGCAACGCTCATGAATCCGTGCCTTGAGAACACATAAAAAACGGCGGCCAAGCCGTGAGATCACGGGCCGTCCACCGTCAAAATCTGATTCAGATGTGTGGCAAAATCTGCCTTAATGGTTAAGCGCAGACCATTCCGCATCGGCCTTCAAGATGAAACCCGGAATGTCCGCATCCCATTTACCCTGGATGTCGGAATTGTAATTCAGGTACAGCTTCCCATCGACGATTTTCCAGTAGCGCGCGTCCCCTTTGGCATGGTTGCCGTCGGCCATCGCCCAGGCACAATATCCGCCATATTGGGGCGCGTAGGATTCAGGATCTGCGAGAAAGAGATCACGATGCTCTGCGCTCGTGAACTGGAAGGTCGCCCCCTTGTATTCGGTGGTGATGTCTTTCGATCCCTTGGCTGGCGCGCCTGTCTTGAAATAGGCGACCGGGTCGTAACCCTGAAGAGCTGTGGAGGAGAAACGACCTGTGTAGATCGCAGGCTCTGCGGCGGCGGACGGGGCATACGCCATGGCGGGTGCAAGAAGCAGCGCGGCGACAAGAAGCGTGGATCGGATTTTCATATTGGCACCCATGGTCTGGATTGAAAAAGAAGGTCGCCGGGGCGGAGAGTGAGCGAGGCAGGAAGGGGCGATGCCTCACCAACAAATCCCCGGCGACCAGGCAGAAACTCAGACGGGGCGCGCCCGCGTTCCTGCGACGTGAGATGACGGATCGCGATCCATTCCGGGAAGGATGGCGTCGCGGATGCCGCCAAGAATGCTGAACAGGGTGTCCCGCCTGAAAATCAGCAGGGCCAGCGAGCCGAGCCATACCGTGACAGCCATGGCGAACAGGCCGCCGCCATCATTGTTCGGATCAATGCCGAGCGGCGTGAACAGGTGAAAGCTGACGGCGCCGGTCATCACAGCGACGGCAATCAGGGCGGCCAGCGTCTGGAGGCGGCGCAAGGCCGGGAACAGGCCAAGCAGGAAGAGTGTCGAGGCAACAAGCTCGGCTGATCCAATCACATACTGGCTGAACAGGCCCGTTTGCGCGAACAGCCCCCCTGCCCCGAAACTGGCAGCCCAGGCATCAAGCCGACCGAAGATCACCTGCGTTTCGACCGCGTTGGTAAACTTGTACCGCAGGCTATCGAGAAACACCGCCGCGGCGATGAGGCTGAAGATAGTCGGTGCATAGGCCTTGAGTCTTGCGATCATGATGGCGCGTCCCTCTTCGTATGGTCGCAGATTGTCACGCATAGGCGCTGTTTGCCAAAGCAAACGCCTGTGAGGCGCACCCACAATTCCGTGAACGACCCAATCGCTGGTTGTGCGGACTTACTTTCACGCAGTGCCAGCCGCGCAGGCCCGGGTGCAAGGCGCCCAGGCAAAGGGCCTGTAGGCCTTGTTGAGCGGCGTTTCGGCAACATGGTTGGTATAGTTGGAGAGTGTCTTCAGGGAGACGCCGAGAATGACACCCAGAATGTCAGCTCTGGTCCATCCGGCATTCAGGAAGACAGTCACTTCCGTATCTGACACAAAGCCGCGCTGGCGAACCATGCGGCGCGTGAACACGCGCAGTGCATCCAGCCGCGCATCGGCAATCGGCTGGCTCTTCAGCACAGCATCAATCACGCCGGCATCGAGCCCTTCGGCTGCAGCAGCGGCAGTTTGGGCCGCCACACAGAAGTGGCAGGCATTCTCGATACTGGCCGTTATCAGCACGACCTGACGTGCGAGCGGATCAAACCCGGCATGGTCGAAACTGTTGGACAGGGCCAGGTAAGCATCAAGCGCTGCGGGGTTTTCTGCCAGCACGCCGAGCGTGTTCGGGATGTCACCATACGCATGCTTGATGGCGGCAAGATTGCCGCGTGCAGCCTCCGGCGCTGTATGCTCGTCATGTATCTTCAGGTCACTCATGGGGGTGGCTTTCCTGGATCAATCGCGGGCTATGGGAATATGCAGCCCTGTTGATCAAGGATTTAGGCGCTTTTGCCCTTCGCAGAACGCCGCGAGACCCCATATGCTTCATTCGGAATACGCATAGGAGGCCCTGGGTGGACCGTATTGATGCCATGCGCCTGTTCATTCGCGTCGCGGATGCGGGCAGTTTCTCCAAGGCAGCGAGTGATCTCGGCCTCGGCCAGCCCACGGTTTCGCGGCGGATACAGGACCTTGAGGCCGGACTGGACGCCGCCCTCTTCATGCGCACGACCCGCTCATTGAGCCTGACCGAGGCGGGCGAGCGTTTCTACAAGCGCGCCGCCGATATCCTCGCCGACTTCGACGATGCCGAAGCCGAAGCGCGCGGGCTGGACCATGAGCCGGTCGGCCTGCTGCGGATTTCCTCTGTCTCGTCGATGGCGCGACTGGTGATCGGGCCACGGATTGCAAGCTTCATGAAGATGTATCCCCATATCCGGGTCGATGTGCTGACCGATGACCGGTACACCGATCTCGTCGGCGAAGGCGTCGATCTTGCCTTCCGGATCGGAACATTGGTGGATTCCAGCCTTATGGCGAAGAAAGTGGGTGAGGTGCCACGCGCACTCTTTGCCGCGCCCGAATATCTCGAAGCGCGCGGGGTCCCGTTACACCCGCAGAATCTGAGCCAGCATGATGCGGTGATGTTCCGCCAGACAGCCGCAACCGAGTGGGACCTGACACGCAATGGCGAGACCGTCTCCGTCAAAGTAGACGGCCGGTTCAAGGCTTCTTCGGGGGACCTCCTGCTGCAAGCTGCTCAGAACGGCCTTGGCGTGTTTCTCGCGCCCAGCTGGCTTGTGTCCAACTGCGTCAACGACGGCACCCTCGTGCGCGTGCTGCCGGAGTGGAACTCCACGCCCAGCCCCATCCATTGCGTGTGGACATCAGGCAAGCTGCGCGGAAAGGCCAAATTGTTCGCCGAGCATGTCGCCGACGCGCTGAAATTCGAGACCCCCGTCTGCTAGAGACCGAGCGTCGGCTTGGCGGGGAACACGCCAAGGATCTTCAGCGACTGGGAGAAGAAGCCAAGCTCCTCCAAGGCAATCTGCACCGGGCGTTCATCAGGATGGCCTTCGATTTCCGCATAGAACTGCGTCGCTGTGAAGGAACCGCCGATCTGGTAGCTCTCGAGCTTGGTCATGTTGATGCCATTGGTGGCGAAACCACCCATCACCTTGTAGAGCGCGGCCGGGATGTTGCGCACTTCAAATAGGAAAGCCGTCTTGGCCGGCCCGTGGCCTGCTTCGATGTCCGTGGCCTTGCGTGACATGATAATGAAACGGGTCGTGTTATGGGCCGCGTCCTCGATGTCCTCGGCGAGTATATCGAGACCATAGACCTTGGCAGCCAGGCGCGGCGCGATTGCGGCGACCGCGCGGTTGCCCGCTTCGGCAACTTCACGTGCGGCACCCGCTGTATCAGCAGCCGTTACAGGCTCGATATTGTTGGCCTTCAGGAAATTACGGCACTGGCCCAGCCCCATGATATGGGACCTCGCCTTCTTGATCTCCGCCAGCTTCACACCCGGAAGGGCCATGAGCTGGAACCGGATGGGCAAATAGTGCTCCGCCACGATCTGGAGGTTTGTCGTGGGCAACAGGTAGTGGATATCGCCGACACGCCCGGCAATCGTGTTTTCGACGGGAATCATGGCGAGTTCAGCTTCACCCCTCTCGACAGCGGTAAAGCAGTCCTCGAACGTGCGACAGGGCAGCGGCGTGAGGCGCGGATAGGCCTCATTGCAAGCGATATGGGAATTTGCGCCCGGTTCGCCCTGATACGCGATGTGATTGGCCATTCAGCGTCCTTTTTAACCTTGTGTGCATGCGTCGGATCGCCGCGACGAAAGGAGAAGCGCCCCTTCCTCACAGCCTTTATGTTGTCTGTACTCCGTTAGCGTGCCAAAAGGCGCGCGCCAAGACACATGACACGACAGATTCGAAGGAATGCCCCAATGGGAGAACTCGGTCTCAACAAGATCCTCGGCGCGTTGCTCGCCACCGCGCTCGGCCTGATGGCCCTGCACCAGCTTTCAGCAATCGTGTTCAACCACGGTGGCGGTGGCCATCATGGGGAAGAACAAGCTGAAGCGACCTCCCTGAGCGAGCAGATGTGCACCAAGTACGCCTATTGCGTCGAAGTCGCCGACAGCGGCGGCGCCGAAGCAGCGGAAGAGGTGTTCGACCTCGGTGCGGTGCTTGCCGCAGCTGACGCTTCCAAGGGCGAGCGCGTCTTCAAGGCCCAGTGCACCACCTGCCACAACATCACGGACGGCGGCGCCAATGGCACCGGACCGAACCTGCATGGCGTTGTCGGTGCTGCCAAGGCCGTCCACCCGGGCTTCAGCTATTCGGCAGCCCTCTCAGGCCTCGGTGGCAGCTGGACATATGATGACATGAACCAATGGCTCAACAATCCAGGCGCTTATGCCCGCGGTACGTCCATGTCGTTTGCCGGTCTGCGTCGCGACACGGACCGCGCCAACGTAATCGCTTACCTCGCAGCCAATTCCCCAAATGCACCAGCTTTCCCGGCACCGATGGAAGCATCGTCCGATGAAGCTGCGCCTGCTGAGGGTGAAGGCGAAGCGGCCCCCGCTGAAGGCGAAGCCGCCCCAGCCGAGGGTGCAGCAACCGAAGCGGTTGAAGGTGAAGCCCCTGCTGAAGCCGCGCCGGAAGCGACCGAAACAGAAGCTGCGCCGGCTGAGGCCCCTGCTAGCGAAGAGCCTGCGACCGAGGCAGCTCCTCAGTAAGCCACAGGTTCGCCCATCCAGTGGGGCACCTGTCCTGCACGGCTATCAAGATCAATGCGCCGAGCCCCAACGGGCTCGGCGTAATACGTTTTGATCCGGGTGATCGCCTGATCGAGCGGTTCACGCGCTACTTCCATATGCCAGGCGTTCGCATGCAGGAGATGGTGCGCGTCCGTCATGATGCCCGCGTGGCCCTTCCAGAACACGAGATCGCCCCGCTTGAGGGCGCCTGAGACTTTCCAGTCGCCAATGTCCTCACCCGCCCAGGCATATTGCATGTCACTGTCGCGTGGCAGGAGCACGCCAGCCGCCTCGAACGCCTGCTGGATCAAGCCGGTGCAATCGAGCCCGACGCTGTCGCGCCCACCCCATCGATAGGGCGTGTTGAGATAGGTCTCGGCAACGGAGACCGGATCGGCCTCTTGCGCGTCGAGAAGCGCGACATGTCGGGAATGGACCCATCCGGCAACACACTTCACATATTGGCCTTCGGTCGCGGTGAGCGCCAGCGTCGCCCCCCGGCTCAGGACACACTCAACAGGCGCTTTCAGGTCCGGCCCCGCGTAAGCGAAGGTCCGCAGCGCCGATACTTTATGAGTTGGGCGGGTGACCTGTTCCGATAGGCCAGACACGTGGATCCAACCGACATAATTGTCGCGCCGTGACTGCATCTGCATGTAATCGCCGCTGCGCCTGAAGCCATCGACAATCTCGCCAAACAGCGCCTGCGTCGCGAGCCGTGACGAAGGGTCAGGCGCTTCCAGCAGGTCGGCTGCGCCGGTAATCACTTGGAATGGCTGGCCCTGCCCTTCGGGGCGGGCAAGGCGGCTATCGGTCAGATCGGGCATGTGCAAGGTCTCGGCAAACGGCGCCTAGGCGGCTGCGGTCGACTTTCCGCCGCGCCGTGGCGTCATGGTTTCATCAGTTTCGCCCGAAGCTGCGGCCATAACAAGGCCGGCAAAAGACCGAAGATAGGTCATGCCGGCTGGCGTCCGCTCGATGAAGATGTTGCGCAGGTCATTGTCATCCTTGATGCGGCGGATGAAATCGAGCCGCGACAGCGTGTCGAGCGCGCGCGTAACGGCCGGTTTTGCAATGTCGAGATGATCGGCCAACCCGCGAACCGTGTGCGGCCCGGGAACAAGGGCGATGGTCATGAGGATGGCCTGCTGGCGCGCCGTCAAATCCGGTGCATCCGAACGCACCGAAGCCGTTACAGCACGCCGCCAAAGCTCCAGTCCGCCGCGTTCCGACAGTTCCATCTACATATCCTCTTGATTCGCCTCAGAAACGAATCTCAGGTGATTTGCGGAGGCCGTCCAGACCGGAAACAGGCGTTAACCGCTTGCCCCTTCACATTGGCTGCAAAACACACGACATTGCGGACATGGCCACAGCACACACACACGACCACATTCACGCCAACACGCCCTGCAGCCCGCAGGATGTTGAAACGTTCCTGAATGATGCCGAAGCGCTTGTCATGCGCCGCGGCGCGCGGATGACGCGCATCCGCCGCAAGGTCTTGCGCCTGCTGCTGGAAAGCGCCGAACCGGCCAAGGCCTATGACCTTTTGGCGAACCTCGACGGCGAAGGCTCGGCCAAGCCGCCGACGGTCTACCGCGCGCTCGACTTCCTGCAGGAAGCGGGGCTCGCCCATAAGATTGAAAGCCTCAACGCCTATGTGCCCTGTGGACATACCAGCCATAGCCATTCCGCTGTGTTCCTGATCTGCGCGACGTGCGGCGGCGCCGAAGAGCTGCACGCAGTCGCGACAAGCGAGGCGTTGAAAGAAGAAACTGCCGCTGCAGGCTTTGTGATGACGCGCGCCGTGATCGAAGTGCGCGGTACCTGCCGGGATTGTAACGCGTGATCACACTGTGGCGGGGCAGTTGCAACCAATGGGATTGCGACGAAATGGGCCACATGAATGTGCGCCTCTATGTCGAGAAACAGGTCGAAGGGCTGGCCGCGTTCAGCCATGCGCTGGACATGCCGCTGGCCTTTCAGGAAAGCGCTCCCTCCACGATCGTGCCGGTTGACCAGCATGTGCGCTTCATTCGCGAAGTGCTGCCGGGCCGCCCGATCAGCATGGATGGCTGCGTTGTCAGCGTCGGCGAGAGCGATGCCGTCATCTATCAGGAACTGCGTCATAGCGACGGCGCGCTCTCGGCAGCCTTCCTGACACGTGTTGCCCATATCGACACAAAAGCACGTGAACTTTTTCCCTGGAGCACACGTGCCCGGGCCGCGCTTGAAGCCCATATCGACACACCGCCGGCAGAAGCTGCGCCGCGCTCTTTCGACCCCAATGCCCCTGCCCTTGACACCAGCGACATTCGTATCGAAACGGCGCGCGACCTGGGCATTCCGATGATTGGCAAAGGCGCCGTGCCGCAACACCATCTCGATGTGCACGGGCGCATGACACCCGCATGGATCATCGGTCGGATCTCCGACAGCGTGCCGAACCTCCTGTATGACTGGCGCAAGCGCGTGGCCGAGGCTGCTGGCGGCGTGCGCATGGGCGCGGCCGTGCTGGAAAACCGGCTGCGCTACCATCGCTGGCCCAAGGCAGGCGACCTTTACGAGATCCACACCTCGCTGGGCTCAACGGCCGAGAAGACACATTCGCTTGTGCATTGGGTCATGGACCCGGTAACAGGCCTGCCATGGGCCACCAGCCAGGTCGTGGCGATCACGTTGGATCTCGATGCGCGCAAAGCTATCGCGACCCCGCCCGCCATGCTCGAAGATCTTGAGCGGATCGCCCCGCGCGGCCTCAGCCTCTAGAGGTATTCTGCCAGGATTTCCGCGATACGTGGAATGTCGGCCTGACGCAGGCCGGCAATGTTCATGCGGCCGGATGATGGCAGATAGAGGCCGTGGCGCTCTCGCATGTCGACTGTGTCTTGAGGCGTTACGGGCACTTGGCTGAACATGCCATTTTGCGTCGCCAAAGCGGCCAGACGGTTCGATCCCGTGCGGGTAACCAGTTCGTCCGACAGGGCCTTGCGCAGGCCGATCATGCGCTCGCGCATCTCAGTCAGTTCGGCTTCCCACTCGGCGCGAAGTTCGGGGTTGCCAAGGATCGTTGCCACAATGGCCGGACCATGGGCGGGCGGCATGGAATAGCTGGTGCGGGAAATGTCGGCGACATGGGTCATCACGGCCTGAGCGGCCCGAGCGGTGTATGCCTGACCGAGGAAACAGCCGGCGCGCTCGCGATAGAGACCGAAATTCTTCGAGCAGGAATAGGAGACCATCGAGTCCTCGGCAATCTGTAGGAAGAGGCGGGCGCCTTCCATGTCTGCGTCCAGACCGCTTGCAAAGCCATGATACGCAATGTCGAGCATGGGGATGATGCCCCGTTCCACGGTGAGCATGGCCAGATCGATCCATTGCTTGACGCTGAGGTCGATGCCGGTCGGGTTGTGGCACGGGCCCTGGATGATGATGCCATCGCCGCGCTTGGTTTGCGACAGGCTGGCCATCAGGCCTTCGAAATCCACCTTGCCGGTTTCTGGATCGGCATAGTCGTATTCGGCCACCGCCAGGCCGGTATTCTTGATCAGCGCAGGATGGTTCGGCCAGGTCGGGCGGCTGACCCAGACGGTCTTCACACCAAGGCGCTTCATCAGGCCAACGCCGAGATACAGCGCGCCGCAGCCGCCGGGCGTTGCGAGGGAGACCAAACGGCCCTTCTCGATCAGGTGCGAGCTGTCGCCGAACACGAAACGCTCGATCGCGGCGCAGAAATCAGGATTGCCGCGTGGGCCTTCATAAACCTTGGTCGTCTGCTGCGTCAGGATGATCGCCTCTGCCTTAGCAACGGCCGACATGACCGGCGTGTGACCCGCATCATCCTTGTAAACGCCTACCCCGAGATCGAACTTCTCGGCGCGCTTGTCTTCGCGATAAGCGGTCATCAGACCGAGCAGAGCGTCTGGGGCAAGGGCCGTGAGCGATTCGAAGGCGGGGTTCATAATGTGTCCAGTTCAAGCGATATAGTTTCAGTTGCAACTAATAGGCAAAGCGGTCCACGCCCGCAACATCACAAGTGCAGGCGCGGAACAAGCAGGCTGTGAAGCAGTAGTCCCTATAGCGCTGTTGCGCATGGACGGGGAATATATGGTCAACAACCTCAACACCACACTCGGTTGGCTGATGCGGGCGGGTTATGCCGCACGCGGGCTGGTCTATCTTGTCGTTGGCGCACTGGCCCTGTTTGCGGCCATCAATGGTGGCGAGGCTGAAGGCACGACCGGCGCGCTCGCCTATATTTTTTCACGCCCGCTTGGCGCCTTCCTTTTGGCCTTCGTTGCCGCCGGCCTCTTCGCTTACACGCTATGGCGCCTCGTCGATGGCGTGATGGACCTTGAGGATGAGGGCGACGATGCCGAAGGCTATGCCAATAGGGCCGGGCAGATTATGTCGGGCCTGACGCACGCGGTGCTCGGCGTCTCCGCGCTGACCATCCTGTGGAAAGGCCATGCGAGCGATGACGGCAATTCGGCCGCCATCTGGAGCGCCATGCTGATGCAGCACCCGGCGGGTCGGGCGCTGGTCATTGCAGCAGGGGCGACAACGCTCGGTGTGGGGATCTACCTCTTTGTGAAGGCCTGGCAGGCCTCCTACCGCAAGGACATTCGCTGCACGCCCGTGACAGAACGCCTTGCGCCGTTCCTTAGGTATGGGCTGGCAGCACATGGCTTCGTGCTGCTGATCGTCGGCGGGCTGATCCTGTATGCGGGCCTTACGGCCGATGCCGAACACGCCGTGGGCTTTGGCGAAGCATTGGAGAAGCTGGAGACCCAGCCCTTCGGGCGGACCCTGCTCGCCGCGACCGGCGTGGGACTGATGGGCTTTGCGCTCTATTGCTTCGTCCTGTCGCGTTATAGGATCGTACCGCGCCTTGCGCCGTCGGACCTGCCGACACTAGGCTGAGATCATGGCCATTGCGATTTTCGACGCAATGGTCGATCTATTCTCCGGAAACGAGACCCGTGAGAGGAAACACCCATGTCTGCCTACATCATCCTGATCCGCGACCGCCTGCGTGATGAAGAGGCCATGGCCCGTTACGCCGCAGCCGCGGGTGCCATACGTGGAGATCACAAGATCACACCGCTGGCCTTCTATGGCGCACATGAAGTGCGCGAAGGCGCAGACGCAGATGGCGTGGTGATCCTCAGCTTCCCCGACATGGATGCGGCGAAGGCCTGGTATGACAGCCCCGAATACACGGCGGCCCGGGAACACAGGTTCCAGGCCGCTGATTACCGCGTAATCTTCGTTGAAGGCGTCCCGGCCAGCTAGTCGACCAGCGTCGCTTCGGTCTTGGACTTCACTTCGTCCATCGTCACGCCCGGCGCCAGTTCGATGACCTTGAGGCCACCCTCGACGACATCCATGACGCAGAGATCGGTGATGATCCGGTCGACCACAGCTTTGCCGGTCAGCGGCAGGGTACATTCCTTCAGCACCTTGGTTTCGCCCTTCTTGTTGGCATGATCCATGACAACGACGATGCGCTTGACGCCGGCAACGAGATCCATTGCGCCGCCCATGCCTTTGACCAGCTTGCCCGGGATCATCCAGTTGGCGAGGTCGCCATTCTCGGCCACTTCCATGGCCCCAAGGATGGCGATGTTGATATGCCCGCCGCGGATCATCGCAAAGCTGGTGGCGCTGTCGAAGAAGCTCGTACGTGGTAGCGTCGTGATCGTCTGCTTGCCCGCATTGATCAAGTCGGGGTCTTCCTCGCCCTCATAAGGGAAAGGGCCCATGCCGAGCATGCCGTTCTCCGACTGGAGCGTAACATCCATGCCTTCGGGAATGTGGTTGGCCACCATGGTGGGGATGCCGATGCCGAGATTCACATAGAACCCGTCTTCCAGTTCCTGCGCGGCGCGGGCCGCCATGTCGTCACGTGTCCAGGGCATTAGTGGGCCTCCCGCTTGCGTGTGGTTCGCTGCTCGATGCGTTTCTCGAAGGTGCACTTGACGATGCGCTGGACGAAGACACCCGGCAGGTGGATTTCGTCCGGGTCGAGATCGCCGGTGGGCACGATCTCCTCAACCTCGGCAATCGTCACTTTACCGGCCATGGCCATCGGCGGATTGAAGTTGCGGGCCGTCTTGTTGAAGATCAGGTTGCCCTGCGTATCGGCTTTCTCGGCCTTCACGATGGAGAGGTCTGACACGAGGCCCGTTTCGAGAATATAGGTCTCGCCATTGAACTCGCGGTGTTCCTTGCCGTCGGCGATCATCGTGCCGACGCCGGTCTTGGTGTAGAAGCCGGGAATGCCCGCGCCGCCTGCCCGGCAACGTTCTGCCAGCGTACCTTGCGGGTTGAATTCCAGTTCCAGCTCTCCGGAGAGATACTGGCGCTCGAACTCCTTGTTCTCGCCGACATAGGACGAGATCATCTTCTTGATCTGTCTTGTCTGCAGAAGAAGGCCGAGGCCGAAGCCGTCGACGCCTGCATTGTTCGAGATCGCCGTGATATCCTTCACGCCGCTGTCGCGGAGGGCCGCGATCAGGTTTTCAGGAATGCCGCAGAGACCGAAGCCGCCTGCCATGACGGTCATGCCGTCGAATGTGAGGCCCTCGAGGGCCTCTGCTGCCGTCTTGTAAACCTTGCTCGCCATCAGGCTGATGCCACCTTCTGCTCAATTGCGCCGAAAATCGAATGGCCTTCGCCATCCAGCATTTCAATGCGTACCACATCGCCGGGAGACATGAAGGGGGTCTCGGGTGCATTTTTCAACAATTGTTGAATCATGCGGATTTCGGCGATGCAGGAATAGCCCCGCCCGCCCTCGCTGACCGGCTTGCCGGGGCCGCCATCCTCGCCCTTGTTGGAGACCGTACCGGAGCCGATGACCGTGCCTGCACTGAGGGGGCGGGTCTTGGCAGCATGCGAGACGAGACGCGCGAGGCTGAACGTGGCGTCCTGCCCGGCTTCGGCCCGGCCGAAGGCCTCGCCATTGTAATCGACGCGTAATGGCAGGTGCACGAGGCTGCCTTTCCAGGCATTGCCGAGTTCTTCCGGCGTCACCGCAACCGGGCTGAACGCGCTCGGCGGCTTGGACTGGAAGAAGCCGAAGCCCTTGGCAAGTTCGCCGGGGATGAGGCCGCGCAGGGAGACATCGTTGCAGAGAAGGACGAGCTTGATATGGCCAGCGGCGTCTTTCTCGGAGACACCGGCAGGCACGTCATCGGTGATGACGGCGATCTCGCCTTCCATGTCGCAGCCCCAGCTCTGGTCGACGAGCGGAATGTCGTCACGCGGGCCAATGAAGGCATCAGAGCCGCCCTGGTACATCAGCGGGTCATCATAAAAGCTTTCGGGCACTTCGGCGCCGCGCGCGGCGCGGACGAGTTCGACATGGTTGATGTATGCCGAGCCGTCGGCCCATTGATAGGCGCGCGGCAGCGGGCTTTCGCAATCATGCTCGTGGAAGCGGAAGGTCGGCACCGAACCGATCTCGACCTGCTCGGCCAGCTGCTGCAGCTGGGGCGCGTAGACAGCCCAGTTGTCGAGCGCAGCCTGCAGTGTGGGAACGATGCGCGCAGCATCGGTGCATTTGGTGAGGTCTTTCGAGACGACGACGAGGCGGCCATCGCGGGCGCCGTTCTTAAGGGTGGCGAGTTTCATTTCGTTTCTCTCTTTTAAGTTTCTAGTTGTAGTAGGCGCGCCAGTCTCCGTTATAGTTTTTTTCGAAGTTCTCTCTGGAGTCAAAGCTCACCCGCAACGGCTCCGCATCAAAATACCTGCACGCGTCATATTCCTTTGACTTTGCCTGAAGTGCTTTGCGCCACGCCTCCTGCGCGTGCTTGCCCGCCTTGCTTGACAAGTCACTATTCGCTTCAAAAAACACGATGGCGACTCCAAAGATTCTTGAAACCAGCCAGGCGCGCGGGCCGGGCGTGACAGAACGAATGGCCTCAATGTCAGCATCTGTAATCGCAGCCACAGCCTCTGCCCTGACGGCATTTTCAAGCTCTGAAAATATCACCAGCGTTTTTTCCTGCGACGCGGCATCAAGATGATCCAGCACGCCGAGTTGACGTGCAGTTTTTAGAACACTGCCTTGCTTGCGCGTGTTGAAGCCGAACCCGTCCTTCTTCTGGAAACTGGCGGCATCGCCTCGGCGATCAAAGATGATATTCAGCCGTGGCAGTTCTTCATCATGGATCTCATCATAGTGAACGTTCAACGGAGCGGTAACACCGTAGTGGGATGCAACCCACGCACACAATTGCGCATCTGGCGCTGATAGCGCGGCCTTCCCGAGCTTGATTTGCAAGGTTTCCTTGTAGCCAGGCTCTCTCGCGGAAATCAAACCTCAACTCTCCTCTCGAAACATTGCGGCGCGCCTCAGTGGCTTTCCGTCTCGATCTTTTCGTGAAGCCATGCGGCGTGCTTGGGCGCTTTCTTCGTCCGGTTCCACTCTTCCAGCATCTCCGGCGCAACGCGCTTCAGCTCGGCCATCTGTTCCGGCGTACCGGTATTGCAGGCGAGTTCGAGACGGTGGCCGTTGGGGTCGAAGAAGTAGATCGAGCGGAAGATGCCGTGATTGGTCGGGCCGATCACATCGAGGCCGTGCGCCTCGGCGCGCGTCTTGGCGTTCAGCAGGTCATCCATCGTGGCGACCTTGAAGGCGATATGCTGGACCCATTGTGGCGTGTTGTGGTCACGGTCCATGTCGGGCTGCTCGGGCAGCTCGAAGAAGGCGAGCACGTTGTCGTTTCCCGCATCGAGGAAGATATGCATGTAGGGATCATAGGCCCCTGTGGACGGTACATGATCTTCCGCAATGGCGAGCTGGAAATCCATGCCGAGCACATCGTGGTAGAACTCGACCGTTTCCTTCGCATCCTTGCAGCGATAGGCGACATGGTGGACGCCATTGAGTTTCGGGGCTTTCATTGGGCCTTCTCCTTTGTCTTCGCTTTGCGCAGATGCTGGATCAGCTTGCCGATCCAGAAGCCGATTGTGCCCCCAACAGGTATGCCGGTGAGAATGCCGTACATGCGCGCGCGCGTTAGGGCCGCGTGCTCATCGCCCACATCCATGCCAGGCGTGACCATATGATGGTTGAACAGGCTAATCGCGATGAACAGGCCGATCAGGGCGAAGAGCGCGCCCATATGTGCCGCAAAATCGCTCTGGCGCTTGCTCAAACTTTCTCACTCACATTCAGCACACCGCGCTCAACCTGGTCGCGTTCCATGCTTTCGAACAATGCCTTGAAATTGCCTTCGCCGAAACCGTCCTTGTAGTCACCCTTGCGCTGGATGAACTCGAAGAAGACCGGGCCGACCTGCGCCTGTGCGAAGATCTGCAGCAGGAGGCGAGGCTCGCCGCCCTCGGTCGTGCCGTCGAGCAGGATGCCGCGCATCTTCAGCTCGTCAACCGGCTCACCATGGCCGGGAAGGCGTCCGTCGAGCATGTTGTAATAGGTTTCCGGAGGCGCCGTCATGAAGGGCACGCCGAGTGTTTTCAGGCGGTCCCAGCAGGCGACGAGGTCGTCGCAAATGAGGGCGATGTGCTGAATGCCTTCGCCGTTGAACTCGCGCAGGAATTCCTCGATCTGGCCCTTGCCGCCTTCGCCCTCTTCGTTGAGCGGAATGCGGATCTTGCCGTCCGGCGCCGTGAGCGCCTTGGAGGTAAGGCCGGTGTATTCGCCCTTGATGTCGAAATAGCGGATTTCGCGGAAGTTGAAGAGCTTCTCGTAGAAGTCCGCCCAATACTTCATGCGGCCGCCATAGACATTGTGCGTCAGGTGATCGACCAGCTTGAAGCCTGCCCCCTTGGGCTGGCTGTCGACGCCCGGCAGGTATTCGAAGTCGATGTCGTAGATCGATAGTTCGTTCTTGCCGGTATCATAGCGGTCGATCAGGTAGATGATCGAATTGCCGATGCCGCGAATGCCGGGGATGTGCAGCTCCATCGGGCCGGTGCGCATCTCGACCGGCTCGGCGCCCTGCGCCAGAAGATGGTCATAGGCTTTGCGTGCATCGCGGACACGGAAGCCCATGCCGCAGGCCGAGGGGCCATGCTCGCGGCTGAAATACCAGGCCGGTGATTTCGGCTCGTAATTGGTGATCAGGTTGATCCCGCCCTGGCGCCAGAGTTCAACATCCTTGGAGCGGTGACGGGCTACTTTCGTGAAACCGATGGTTTCGAACACTTTCTCGAGGTGGCCTTTTTCAGGCGCCGAGAACTCAATGAACTCGAAGCCATCAAGCCCGGCGGGGTTGTCAAACAGGTCGGCCATGGTTCACTCCTCTAGCAATGCAATAATATAGTTTCATATGTAACTAATTTGCGCAGCCATGGCAAGTGTGAAAGTGGAATCGATTGATGTCTGACGCCCCCTCGAAACCCTCCCTGCGGCTGAGCAATTTCCTGCCCTACCGCCTTTCAGTCCTGTCCAACACCGTATCGCGAAACATTGCGGACCTCTACGACCGCGAGTTTGGTATTTCGATCTGGCAGTGGCGTGTGATGGCCGTTCTGGGGGAGAATTCCGGCATCACGGCCACCGAAATCGGCCAGGTAACGGCCATGGACAAGGTGGCCGTCAGCCGGGCCGTCTCGGGCCTGCTCGATAGCGGACATATCGCCCGCAAGGCCTCAGCCGAGGATGCCCGCCGCGCAATCCTGTCGCTCACGCCAAAGGGCAAGACAGTCTACGACAAGATCGTGCCGATTGCGTTGGAAGCAGAACGCAACCTCGTGGAAGCGCTGAGCCCGGACGAGCGGACCCAACTCGCCAGCCTGATGGAGAAGCTGTCGCGCGCGGCCGAGCCTGACCGCTCGCTTTGGTAAGCTTCAGCTAAGCGGCCAGAAGAACGGGATCACGAACATCGAGACGATGAACATGAGGATGTTCAGGGGCAGGCCCACCTTCACGAAATCCATGAACCTGTAGCCGCCCGCCGTGTAGACCAGCGTATTGGTCTGGTAGCCAATAGGCGTCGCGAAACTGGCACTGGCAGCAAACATCACGGCCACGACGAATGGGCGCGGGTCGATGCCGAGATGCGTGCCGAAGCCGATGGCAATCGGCGTAAGCAGCACAGCGGCGGCATTGTTGCTGATGAATTCGGTCAGCATGGATGTCACCAGGTAAACCATTGCGAGCAGGGCCAGCGGTCCAAGGCTGCCCATTGGCCCTGCGACAAGATCGATCACAAGCTGGACCGCGCCCGTCTTTTCCATGGCCTGGCCCAGCGCAAGCATGCCGAAGATCAACATCAGGATATCCCAGCGGATCGCTTGATAGGCCTCCTGGTGATCAAGACAGCCGAGCGCTACAACGGCCGTCGCGCCGATGATGGCCAGCGCCGCAATCGGCAGCACTTCAAACGCCGCCAGCCCCATGACCAGCAGAAGCGCGAGCACCGCAATGCCGGCCTTGTCGCGCCGCACAGCCCGGTCGCTGGTGGCCGTCAGGTTGTTCAGCGCGCCATCCTCGAACATCTGACGCATGCCGGCAGCCGGACCTTCGACCAGCACGGTGTCACCGACATCAAGACGCATTTCGCCGAGCTGCTCGGCCATGTTCTCGCCGCGCCGGTGCACCGCCATAATGTAGACGCCATAAAGGCGGGCAAGGCCGAGGCCGAGCAGGCGACGGCCGATCAGGCGCGACTGCGGGCCGATCACGCCTTCGGCAATGATAACTTCACTCGTCTGGACAGGCTCGAAGGCCGAAGGCTCATCTGCACCAGCACCGATAGCAACATGGCCAAGTTCCTTCAGGCTAAGCATTTCCGATACAGGCGAGCGCAAGACGATCCGGTCGCCGCCGCGCAGGATAAGTTTACCGAGCGAAGCCTTCAGCGACACGCCTTCGCGGAACACGTCGATGATCGAGAACCCGCGCTGCGCTGAAAAGCCGGTTTCCGACAGGGGGCAACCAATCAGCACCGAGTCGATCGGTATCAGGATCTGCGCAATGAAACGGCGCTCCTTCTGGTCAGGCAACATGCCGGCCAGCGTGTCGCGGTTGGGCAGCAGCCACCAGCCAACCAGCGCAAAATAGGTCATGCCGACAAGCGCGAGCACCGCACCGGCCGCCGTGATCTCGAACATGCCGAACGGGGCCATCCCGCCCGATTGGGCAACGCCATCCACCAGGAGGTTTGTCGACGTGCCGATAAGCGTGGTCGTGCCGCCGAAGATGGACGCAAACGAAAGCGGGATCAGCAGTTTGGACGGCGAGATCTTGAGCGATTTGGCCAGTCGGATGGCGACCGGGATGAGCACCACGACGACAGGCGTATTATTGATGAAGGCCGACATGAAGATCACTGCCAGCATCATCACCATAATGGCCAGGATGGGCGGCCAGCCATGCGTTGCCTGCGTTACCCATCGTCCGGCCTGATCGATCACGCCTGTCCGGTCGAGCGCGGCAGACATGACGAACATGGCCGCGATGGTCAGCGGCGCCGCATTGGAGAAGACCCCCAGCGTTTCCTTGACGCTCATGATGCCGGTCAGCATCAGCGTGCCCATGGCCATAAGCGCAATAACGTCCGCAGGAAGGGATTCCCGCACGAACCCAAAAAACACGACAGCCACGAGGAACAGGACGATGGCGATCTGTATCGGGGAAGAGGTCAGAAATTCGACCATGCGGATCAACTCCAGGATTCTGGAGCGATTAGACCCGAAGCCATGATCCGCGCAATGTCTGTTGCGTGTCCGGCACGCAAGCGACTTTGCAGATTTTCTAATCGATTAGCCTAGCTTACGCGTCTGCGCCGCGCGTTCAGAGAGCGGGCGACAGGGCCATCTTCCTCGACAGTGAAGCCTTCCACGAGCCGCGCGATGAAGGCGGAGAACTGGTCGCGCACCTCATACGGCGCTTCCATTGGCAGGAAGTGCGAAGTGCCGCGCACCTGTTTCATCATCAGGCTGGGATGCATCTGGATCAACTGGGCGCGCACTTTTCCGCTGATGACGGATGCCGAGTTCGGCCGCAGGATCGTGATCGGGATCTTCTTCTTGCGCACCTTGCGCATTGCCGCCCAGGGGCGATTGCGCTGCGCCGCGAAAGTCGCCGCTTCCCATTTCGGGTCGCACAACAAGCGCCATTCCTGTTCGGCGTTGGCCGCTTCCGCATGGTCCACGCGATCAACGCCATCAAGCAGGTAATCAGCGAGGAAAGGCTCGCGCCAGCTGCTGAACGCGCCTCGGCCCGTATAGGAATCCAGCGCATTGCGGAACGACTTGAACACCGGCTTGCGCTTGCGCGCCTGCTTGGCCATGCCATTGCGCGCGATCAGCATCGAGACCGGCGGGAAAACATGATTCCAGAAATAGACCTTGCGCGAGAGGATCACCGGGTCGACGAGGACCAGCCCCTTGACCAGATCCGGTCGCTTGCCCGCAACCATAAGCGCCACACAGCCGCCCATGGAATGCCCACCGAGGACAACGCCCTGGGGTGCTTCCTTTTCAAGCCATTCGATCACGTCATCGCGAAACCGGCTCCATGACTTCAGGCTGCGCGGCTTGGCCGCCAAGGTGCTGCGCCCGTGCCCGCGCATGTCGAGGGCTGCGATACGGGCCCTGAGGCCGAGCGGCGCCAGAAGCGACTGGTAGGTCATGGCATTGAAACCGGTCGCATGGAGCCATACAGCCGCATAAGGCTTGATAGGGTCTCCAAACTCGATACCTGCGAGCTCGCCGCCAGCTTTCAACTCACGTTTAATTCTGCGCATCAGGCGCGGTTCCCGAAAACGCGGCGCAGGATTTCGCTTGTGCGTGCCAAAGGATTTTCCCGGATCTTCTTTTCCTCTTCCGCCACATAGAGGAAGATTCCATCGAGACCGAGCCCCACAGCATGCTGCGTCAGGTCGTTCTGCAAGCTGCCCGTGACACCCCCAAAGCCATACTGGCCGGCAACCTGCTCCATTGAAGTAAAGGCGCCGGACTGGGAAAGTGTCTGCCTCACATAGGGCGTGAACGATTGGCGCAGCTGGGTTTCTGTGCGGGAACGGAGATAATCCGTCGCAGCCGTGTCCCCGCCATTCAGAATCTGCAGGGCATCATTGATCGTGATGGATTTCACGGCGCCAAGAATAAGCGTTCTGGCTTCCGGAACCGCGGCCTCGGCGGCGCGGTTCATGCGCAGCTCCAGGTCATCAAGCGGACCGCTTGCGCCGACACGGGCAAGATTGCTCTGAATATCACGATAGGTCTTGGGAAGCGGTATGCGCACGCGCGGGTCGCCGAAATAGCCGTTCGTCTTGCCGAGTTGCGAGGCCACGGCATTGGTGCCGACTGTCAGCGCCTCGCGCAGGCCCGCATCAATTTCAGCCTGCGTCAGGGTGCCCTGGCCAGCAGGCGTCCGCATGATATCGCCGAGAATCGCGCCGTAATCGCCTGCCGATCCGGTTGTCGCGCAGCCTGTCGGCAACAGCGCCAGCGCCAGCGCACTGAATGTCGCTATTCTCATCGCCCTCTCCTCAACTTGCCGCCCTGACCACAAGCCGCGACCCTACAGGAGCGTCTTGGCGAATAGAAGAGACAAGAGCATCGCTGCGGCATCAAAGCCGGACGTTACAGTCTTGTCATCAGAAATGCGTTGACCACAGATGTAGTCTAGACGTAAGACTACGAGTGTAGTCCATCTCGGGGAGAGAGCAGGAATGAAAATATCGGCCGCCGAACTCGAAGTCCTAAGCGTGCTGTGGGAGCAACCCGGCGTCGCAGCCAGCGATGTGCATGAGGCACTCGCAAATGACAAGGACTGGACCAGCCGAACCGTCAAGACACTCCTGTCGCGTCTTGTCGAGAAAGGTGCGGTCAGCACCCGAGAGGATGGCCGGCGCTATCTCTATTTCCCCGCGATTGACGAAGAATCCTACAAGGCCAAGGCCGCAGGCCAGTTCATCGACCGGGTATTTTCCGGTCGCGCTGCGCCGCTTGTCGCCTATCTGGCCGACAGCCGCGGCCTGACACCTCAGGACATCGAAGACCTGGAAAAACTTTTGGGGGACCTCAAGAAATGATCACTGAATTTCTCACGCCTGATCCGAAATCCGTCATGGAAATGGTCCTGGCCGTTTCGCTGCTGATCCTTGTGGTTCTCTTTGCCCGCAAGGCCGTCGCCCGCGAGTTTGGTGCGGGTCTCGCCTATGCCCTTTGGCTATTGCCGCTGGCGCGTCTTGTCATGCCGCCGCTGCCGACGGGTATCTCCTGGGTCAGCCTGCTTGGGCTTGCGCCAAACCTGACACTGTCAAACGCAGCAATGGACGGTGGATCGGCAGCCTCCCAGGTCTGGGCCTCCAGTGATGTCCCATCCGGCGCGATAACACCTGTGACGCACACATTGTCCATCTCGCCGACTGTTCCTTCCACACCGTCCGGCAGTTTCATTCCGGGTATGGATGTTGCCCTGTCGGCCATGACTGTCCTGCTGGCCATCTGGGTCATCGGCGCACTTGTCGCCCTTGTCCGCAACAGTGCCGCACAGCATAGCTTCATGGCTGTCGTCGCGCGCGAGAAAACGCCAGCCTCACCACAATTGCAGGCACTGGCGGATGATGTTGCCCGCCAGATCGGCCTCAAACGGACACCGCAGATTGCAACCAGCCTGATCTCAAACGGCCCACTCGTGACCGGCCTCCTGCGCCCGATCGTGCTCCTGCCAGCCTGGTTCGAAGCTGATTATGACAGGGTCCAGCAACGCGCAGCCCTCGCTCACGAACTGACCCATGTGAAGCGGGGAGATCTCTGGGCACTCCAGGTTGCGGAACTCTTCGTCGCCTGCCTCTGGTTCAACCCGCTCGCGTATATGGCGCGCACGGCTTTCCGCACAGACCAGGAAGCTGCCTGCGACAGCGACGTCCTGCGCTGCGGCGCGGCCAGCCCGCACGCCTACGGCTCAACATTGCTCAAAGCCGTGCGGATTTCCGTCCCGGAGCGCCTGCCGATGGCCGCCAGCCTGCCGCTGACACATTCCCTGAAAGAACGCATGCGCCGCATGGCCTACCCGGCCCCCACGAAGCGCCGTCGACTGGCCGGCATGGGACTGACAGCCTTGCTTGGTTCAGTGGCAGTCATCTCGACAGCTTCGGTGACAGCGAGTGCCGGAGAAGCGAAAACAGATCTGACACGCAGCCTGAAGATCGACAATTCCACTCTGTTCATCGATGGCAAGAAAGTCGAGGACCGCCAGTTCGTCCTGCTGGGAGACCCCATCACGACGCCTGATCCGGCCATCGAAGCGGAAATCGCCGACCTGAACCATCGCATCAGCATAGAAACCCGCAACATTACCGTGCCCGAAGCCATGCCGCCCCTGCCACCGATGCCCGCCATGCCGCCGCAGCCATCTACGCCGCCGGTTCCACCCGTCGCAGATATGTCTGAACTTGAAGGCGGCGCTCATAGCCACACGAGTTCTACTCATGCTGCCGAGAAGCAGGCTGATGAAAATGAAGCCGCCTGGGACGCCTGGTCAGCGGAATACGAAAGCAGCATGGCGCAATGGGAAGCCGAAGTGGATCATATCGTCTCCAAATGGGAGGCCACCTATGGCGTTGATTCTGAAAATACCAATCGCGCGGTCGAAGCCCGTATCGAGCGCTGGACAGACGAACTGGAGGCCAAGATCGAAGCCGCCTATGGCGCCGATCAGGCAGCCCGCGACGCACAGATTACAAGCGCGCTCGAGACACTGGCCCTTTCCTGCCGTGACGCAAAGCTTGCCCCGGGTGAGACCCGCATCCTGGGTGCAAAAGGCCCCAACGGCGATGATCTGCATGTCGCCTGCGTCGACGGTGACGCCGCCCGCCTGAAAGCCGCAGAGACACTGGCCGCCATCAAGCAAAGCCGCCAGCTGCGAGACGCGGAAAAAGCGGCTTTCATCCGGTTGCAGGAGTCCCGCCGCACGATCGAGATCAATAAATAGGCTTTCGACGCGCAGTCTCTGCCATACCCAATGGCCCCGCTGTCTCTGGCACCGGGGCCATTTTTCGTCATACAGCACTCCGCCCTTTGCGCCTGCGCCTGCGCACACTAGTGTGCGGCATGATCAAGCCGGAGCGGACGTCGCCATGCTGAAACTAAAAATTGCCATCCTGTCACTGGGACTCGCCAGCCTCGCCGCCTGTGCCTCCGTCGAGCCCAAGCCCTGCACGGCTGAATGGGTAGACTACAAGACCGACAAGGTGCTGAAGAAATTCGCTGCCAGCAATCGCGGCATGATCAATGACCTGCGCCGCCTGCAGGATGCCGATGGTGACGTTGATCCGTTCGTCGCCATGCAGCTGATCTCCAAGCAGAAACAGATCGAGCGCTTTGCCGACACGTTCCAGACAATCATTGTGCCGGAACTGGAAGCGGCCGTTGACCAGTGCGGCGATGCAGAACTGATCCCGGCCTTCACGCAATTCCTGCGAGATGAAGGCGTCGGCGAGGCGACACTCGAATGGGTTGGCCCGCTGATCGGATTGATGCAGGAGATGCGCGACCCGCAATCCGTGCGGCCGGACAGACTCTAGGCCACGCGATCAAGGTGCCCGCCGCATGAAGACGCTCATCGTTGTTCCCGCCCGCTATGGCTCGACCCGTTTCCCGGGCAAGCCACTGACACTGATTGCCGGCCAGTCCATGGTCAGCCGTGTTGCAGCGATGGCGGCCAAGGCAGCGGCAGCCCTCGAAGATGCCGCACATGTGGTCGCGACAGACGATGCGCGCATCGAGGCGCATTGCAAGGAACGCGACATTCCCGTGGTCTTGACAGACCCGGCCCTGCCATCGGGCAGCGACCGGGCCCTTGCCGCCGCAGACGCCCTCGGCGTCCTCCCGCAGGTCGTGGTCAACCTGCAGGGCGACTCGCCGTTCACCCCGCCAGCCCACATCATCGCTGTCGCTGAAGCCGTTCTCACCTCAGGCACGGATGCGGCAACGCCCTATGTGCGCCTGACATGGGACGCGCTGGATGCCCTGCGCGCGCACAAGCTGGAAACGCCTTTTTCCGGCACAACGCTCACCCACAATACCGCGGGCCGCGCGCTCTGGTTCTCGAAAATCATCCTGCCAGCCATGCGCAAGGAAGCGGCACTGCGTGCGGCCGGCGATCTGTCACCCGTCTGTCGGCATATCGGCCTCTATGCCTTTCGACTGGAAGCTTTGCGCCAATATGTGAGCCTGCCCGAAGGCCATTACGAACAGCTTGAAGGACTGGAACAGCTGCGGCTTCTGGAGAATGGCATGTCGATCCAGTGCGTTGAAGTTGCACCTGACACGATCGCCATTCCCGGCATTGATACACCGGAAGATGTCGCCCTGGCAGAACGCCTGATCCGCGATCATGGCGATCCGGCAAGGATGTAAGCGATTGGCCCGCCTGATCATCCTGCGCCACGGCAACACGTTCGATGCGGGTGACATACCAACCCGTGTGGGCGCACGCACGGACCTTTCCCTGTCCGTTTCGGGGCGCACGCAGGCTGATTCACTGGCCGCGCATTTCCGCGACACGGCCTTCCGCGCAGCCTTCTGCTCACCGCTCCTGCGCACGCGGCAGACGGCCCGCGCAATCCTTGACGCCCGCCCACACGCACCGGCCTTGCGCATCCTGCCCTTCCTGACGGAAGTGGACTACGGCCCGGACGAAAACCAGACCGAGGACAAGGTGATTGCGCGTCTTGGCGCCGAAGCGCTCGCGGCATGGGACCGGGATGCAACGCCCCCGGAGGGCTGGCAGGTTGACCCGGCCGCTTTGCGTGATGCCTGGGCGAGCCTGCTGGAACGCGCGGCAACGCTGGAAGCAAAGGCAAATGTGCTGATCGTCACCAGCAATGGCATCGCGCGGTTCCTGCCGGATGTGGTGGATACGCAGCCAGAGGGTCTCGACCGGAAGCTGAAGACAGGCGCCTGGGGCGTTGTGGATGCCGGCCCGGATGGCGCGCGCATCCTGGACTGGAACCTGATACCTTAAGCGACTTCGCGGGACTCTTCCTCGGCGACGCGCTCGCTGGCGCCGGAGATCGGTAACAGGATCGACACGCTCGTACCTTCGCCCTCGATGGATGACAGGCTCATATGGCCGCCATGCATCTCGGCAAATGACTTGGTGAGCGCAAGACCAAGGCCTGTGCCTTCATAATTGCGGTCGCGCGAGCCAGAGACCTGTTCAAACGGCTTGGCGAGACGCGACATGTCCTCGATCGGAATACCGATGCCCGTGTCGGTGACACCGATCTGGATGTCCGGCCCGCGCTGCTCAACAGTCACGGTAATCGTGCCGCCGGAATCGGTGAACTTGATCGCGTTCGACAACAGGTTCAGCACCATCTGGCGGATGGCGCGGTGGTCGGCATCAAGGTCAGGCAAGCCAGGCTGGGCTTCGAGCACGATCTGGATACCCTTGTCCTCGGCCTTGCGGCGGATCATCCGGACCGCGGCGTCGACGGGGTCAACCGGGTCAATCGGTTGCGGGTTGATCGTCATCTTGCCCGCTTCGATCTTGGCCATGTCGAGAATGTCGTTGATCATGTCGAGCAGGTGCTGGCCGGATGCCAGGATATCGTGGGCATAGCCCTTGTAGCGCGCATCGCCGAGCGGGCCGTAGAGTTCATGCGCAAGGATTTCCGAGAAACCGTTGATCGCATTGAGCGGCGTGCGCAGCTCGTGGCTCATATTGGCCAGGAAGGCCGATTTGGTATAAGCGGCATGTTCTGCCTTGGCCTTCTCTTCGGAATAGCGCCGGGCCAGTTCGCCTGCGCGGCCTTCGGAGCGTTCGAGATCGAGCACAGCCTTGCGCATGCTCTGCTTCTGGCGTTTCAGCGCTTCCTCATTATGGACATTCTCGGTCACGTCGATGCCGACACTGATCAGGCCACCATCGGCTGTCGGTCGTTCGACCAGCTTCAGCCAGCGATCCGTATGCAGCTCGACCAGCAGGGTCCGCGCATCCTCGGAAGACTGCTTCTCGGCGCGAATGGCACCGGTGCGGGCGATCATGATCGTATCGTGACTGATACCAGGCCGCAGCGTGTCCTGCAGGCCAAAGTCGAGCGCAAAGGCGCGGTTCCAGTAGAGCAGCCGCTTGCGATGATCCCAAAGCGCGAACGGACCGTTGAAGCCTTCGATGGCCGTGCGCAGGCGACGTTCGGCGGCTTTCACGCGGTCTTCTGATTGCTTGCGATCTGTTATGTCGAGCACGATCCCGCCGAAGACCGTTGTCTGCCCGGTCGGGTCTTCCGTCATGCTGCCGCGCATCTCGATCCAGAGCGGCGGTTCTGTATGCGACAGGAAATTGGTCTGGATCCAGCCGATATCGCGGGCCTTCTCGAATGTCTCGATCATCCGAGCCTGATGCTCGGGATGGACCTGCAGCAAGAGGTCCTTCACATCGATAAGGCCCGAACCTTCCATGCCAAGCAGCTCGGAAGCGCCATCGCTCAGGAAGACGGCGGAACTGCCCTGTGCCCATTCCCAATAGCCTGCGCGCGCACCGCGCATGACCAGCCCCATGATGCGGTCGGCTTCATCCTCACGCGTTTCCTCGATCAGGGTAACAGCGTCTTCGCGGGAGAGGCGGTTCATCAGGCCGACGATGGCCAGCACGGGCGCGGCCAGCAAGAGTGCAAAGATGAGCAGGCGGACGAGATCGTCCAGCGTGAAGGTCGGGTGGAGAACAGTCTCACAGACCGCCGCGGGGCTGCCGCTCAGCGGAAAGCATGCACTGGCCAGACGATTGAAATCACCGGTCGCCGTGAGGCTGGTCTGGCCCGGCTGGAGTGACTCCGCAGACGCTTCGAGCGCCGGATCGCCAGAACCGATGCGAACATCGCCCGAGACAAGCGTCAGCCGGCGTCCAGCTCCCGCAGCCGGCAGCCAGGTTCCTGTTGGCGCGATGGCAAGCATCGCCCCGCCTTCTTCGGGACTGGAGACGAGAACAATGTCACCCTGCGAAGAGACACCGAAGCGATGACCAGATTCGAGCAGGGACTCAGCCGTTTCAGCAGCAACCTGCAGTCGGCTTCCGGCAGGTGACTGCTGCGCGTCATTGAGGGACAGAACAGCGTCGACACCGGGTGTGGCGGCAGCAATAGCAGAACGCGATGCGCCAGACTCCGCCACGAGACGAATGGCGACCTCGGCTGTCTCTGCGCGTCCTTCAATACGTCCCGCAAGGGCGGCAGCTTGCGCCTGAAGCCCGGACAGCAACGCCGCGTCGGCGCTCTGCCGCTCTTCCCATGCCTTGAGGCCAAGCGCGCCCGCCATAAGGATAATAATGGCGATAATCGTCCATTTCAGTCGCGCGGCAGCTCTTACAGACGCCTTGTCTGCAGCGGTCATTGCATCAGAACTGACGACTTGATCCGCCAAGGAGGCTCCATTCACCTGAATTGGACATACTTACCCGTATACCGTTTTCAGGGGGAATCATTGCCTAAGTGTTAATAATGCTGACGAAAGCGTTAACTACCTTAGCCAAGGGCGCGCCCGACAATGTCGGCAGAATTGGGTGACAGTTTCGCTTCCTGCAGACGCTTCAGCGTCTCCTTTGCAGCCGCGCCCGCCTTTGGCTCAAGCATGCGCCATTGTTCAAAAGCGGTGATGAGGCGGGCAGCCAGGGCCGGGTTGGCCGCATCAGCTTTGAGAATGATATCCTCCACGGCGCGGTAGCCTGAGCCGTCCGGCGCATGGAAGGCGGACAGGTTGGCGGTCGAGAAGACGCCAACGACGGAACGCACGCGGTTCGGGTTCTTCAGGTCGAAGTCCGGGTGGGCGGCCAGTTCTGCAACCGTCTCGGCTGTTCCCTGCCCGGCCTGCACGGCAAACCACTTGTCCATGACAATCGGGTTGTGTTTCCAGTTTGTCTCGAAATCAGCCAGCGCTTCGTCACGTTCCGGGCATTTTCCGTGCATTGTCAGGGCACGCATCGCAGCGAGCCGCTCTGTCATGTTCGTGGCTTTTTTGTAGAGGATCAACAGCTTGCGGCGCGCGTCCTTGTCCTCGGATGCACCAAGGAGGTTGATACAAGCCCCCCGGAATGCCCGAATGCCTGCCTGTTCAGCCGAAGGCGCATACGGCGCCGGAGATGGGGCTTCGAGGGTTGTTCCCACCGTGTCCACGAGCGCATTCGCGAGTGCCGACTGGAGGCGCTTGCGGGCAGAGTGCAGGGCAACAGGGTCTGCAGGTTCGCGCTCAAGGAACAGTTCGCCGACTTCGGGCAGCCGCGTGAGCAGCGCCGCGAGCGCGGGGTCGTCGCCGGCATTGCGGATTGCGGCAGCAATCGCGCCGACGAGTTCGCTGTCAGGCTTGGCCTGGCTACCTTCGGAGAGCTTGAGGATTTCCTCGGTGACGAGGGTGCGCACGCCTTCCCACTGGTTGAAGGGATCCGTTTCGGCCACGACGAGGGCGAGACGCTGGTCACGGCTCAGCTCACGTTCGACGCGGATCGGTGCGCTGAAGTCGCGGTTGACTGAGAGGAGCGGGCGACCGGTGGGGGCTTTGCGGGTGATCGTCGTTTCGGCCGTATCAAGCACGGTCATCCATGCGTCCGTGCCACCCTTGCCGTCGAGCAGGGCGAGTTCCAGCGGAATTGGCACCGGCTTCTTGTCGGGTTGGCCGGGCGTTGGAGGGGTTGTCTGGGACATATTGATTGTGAGTTCCCCGGCGGCCTCGTCCCAGCTTTCGGTCACGGTCACGCGCGGGGTACCTGCCTGCGCATACCAGAGGCGGAACTGGGTGAAGTCCTTGCCGGTCACATCCTCAAAGCACTTGTAGAAGTCTTCTATCGCAACGGCCTGGCCATCATGGCGGTCGAAATAGAGGTCCATGCCTGCGCGATATGTCTCCTCGCCAATGATGCGGCGCAGCATGCCGATCACTTCGGCGCCTTTTTCGTACACGGTCGCAGTATAGAGGTTGTCGATTGAGCCATAGTGGTCAGGCCTGACAGGGTGGGCCAGCGGACCCGCATCCTCGGCGAACTGGCGGGCGCGCAGACGTATGACGTCCTTGATGCGCTGCACGGGACGCGAGCGCATGTCGGCGGAGAAGTTCTGGTCGCGGAAGACGGTGAGGCCTTCCTTCAGGCAGAGCTGGAACCAGTCGCGGCAGGTAATGCGGTTGCCGGTCCAGTTGTGGAAGTATTCGTGCGCGACGATGCTCTCGATGGCCTCGAAGTCAGCATCGGTGGCCGAGTCCTCATCGGCCAGCACATAGGCCGAGTTGAAGACATTGAGGCCCTTGTTCTCCATGGCGCCAAAGTTGAAGTCGCGCACGGCAACGATGTTGAAAACGCCGAGGTCGTATTCACGACCATAGGTTTCCTCGTCCCAGGTCATGGAACGCTTGAGGCTGTCCATGGCCCAGGCGGCGCGCGGGGCGTCGCCCTTGTCGACATGAATGGCGAGATCGATCTCCTTGCCATTCATGGTCGTGAAGCTGTCGCGGTAGACATCATAGTCGCCAGCGCAAAGCGCAAAAAGGTAAGACGGCTTCTTGTGAGGATCGTCCCACGTGATCGAATGGCGACCGTTGCCCGCATCCTGCACGTCGCCCGGTGTGCCGTTGGACAACATGATCGGACAGGCGGCCTTGTCCGCATCAATCGTGACGGAGAAGCGGCTCATCACGTCAGGGCGGTCCGGATAATAGGTGATGCGGCGAAAGCCCACGGATTCACACTGCGAACAGAAACGTCCGCCCGACATGTACAGGCCCGACAGCGCCGTATTCTTTGACGGGGCGATTTCGACCACGGTGCGCAGGGAAAATGTGTCCGGGACGTTCGGCAGGATCAGCCCGTCTTCGGTAAGATCGTAATCAGATGGCGTCAGCGCCCGGCCGTCGATCTCGACGGAAACCAGTTTCAGCGCCTCGCCATCAAGCGCGAGCGGCATATCTCCGAAACCGTGCTTGCGGGTGATCTTCAGGATCGAGGTTACCCTGGTTGCGTCCGGCTCCAACACAAAGGAAAGATCGACATGCTCGATATCAAACGGATAGGGAGCGTAATCGACGAGTTTGACGGCAACGGGGGTTTCAGTGCGCATGATGTCTCCGGTAAACGGCAGCAGGATAAGTCCTCGATACGGGCTGATGAAAACCACGTCGAGCATTGGCATCCTTCACATCGGGACGGAACGGTCCGTTTCCAAGGGGCAAACAGCCCCTTGCCTGCAGGAAACAAGACGGAAAACATGCGCATGAAGCAGCTATTGTCCTTCCTTGCGACACCCAATGTTCGGCGCATCGCCGGGATAACCAGCCTGCTTGTCGCCGTGGCCATCGCCATCCTGTCGCTTGTGCCAGGCCGGACCCTTCCGGATGTGCACCTCAGCGACAAAGCAGAGCATGCGATTGCCTATATGGTTCTGTCGGGCCTGATCTGTCTCTGGCTGGGGCGCGAGCGCATCATGCGGGGAACGATCCTGGCGGTCGGTTATGGCGTCGTGCTGGAAATCGCGCAGGCGCTGGCCGGCACCGGCCGCACGCCATCCCTGCTGGACGGGGCGGCAAACCTTTTGGGCGCTTGTATCGGGGCGGCCTTGGCCTGGCTGGCCCTCGCGATTGCGCGGGCGCGCTGAAACAGCCTACTCGGCAGCCGTGGCAACGGACGCGTCATCCGACTGGTAAACATGGCGCAGGATGTGGGCGCACCGCGCCGCCATCTGCCGCGCCCCTTCCGCCAGGTCGTCAGGATTTTGGCTGGCCAGATCAGCCAGACGGCGTGCGATGCGCATCAGATCCGGCGTATGTACGATCATACGGGCCTGATGTTCGATCCGGCGTGGATCCCGGTCATATTCGCTCCCTGTTACCCGCCAGCCGCCCCAGTCACCATCATCTGTGACGACCACCGGATAGGTGCTCGGATTGGGATCGATGCCAAGCATCGCGTCGGCCCGCCATTTGATCAATTTGCGGTCAATGCGCCATTGCTCGAGCAGGAAGTCTTCCTCGTCGTCCTCGGGTCGCTCGTGCTTGTGCATGGTCTGCTCGGAGACAAGTTCATGGGCCTCGAACCGTCGACCAAGCCCGCAATCATATGACACCCGCAGAGGCTCATCGACATTCTTGACCCAGTGAGGAATGACCTGCTCGACCAGCGCCCAGGTGCCGACAGGTTTGACAAAGACGCGCTGCGACTTGTGGAATAGTGCCTTGGCCATAGTTTGGTGTCCCCCAGACTAATCGCCAAATCTGCCAAAATCCCCTTTCAATGAGCTGAAAGGGATAGGTGAAATTTGACCTATCGCCGGGTCATGCAAACGCGAAATCGAGGATTTCCGCTGGGTCACGGCTTTCCGCGCACGTAAAGGGCGCTAGATTGCTTCCATAGCAAAGTTACATCCCCCCAAAGGGGCCCAGGGAGCCAAACGCCATGAATTTCGACTTTTCCGAGGACCAGAAATTTCTCGCCAATGAAGCGCGCAAATTTCTCGAAAGCCAGTGCGGGATGGGCGAAGTGCGCGCCATCCTGAACGACGACTCCAAAGCCTATAATGAAGGCGTATGGAAGAAAGTCGTCGAAATGGGCTGGCTCGGCACATCCATTCCGGAAGAGCATGGCGGCCTCGGGCTCGGCATGCTGGAAATGTGCGTGCTCGCCGAAGAAATGGGCCGCGTTCTGGCGCCCGTGCCATGGGCCTCGACGGCATACTTCTTCACCGAAGCCCTGAAGCTCGCAGGTTCCGAAGCCCAGCAGGCCGACATCTTCCCGAAGATCGTATCCGGCGACGTGATCGGCTGCTACGCGGCCAGCGAAGGCCCCGGCAACCCGGATGCGGCTTCCCTGAAAACCACGTTTGACGGCAAGACGCTCAGCGGCGTGAAAGTTCCCGTTACGGACGGTGATATTGCCACGCATGCCGTGGTGCTTGCCAAGGACGGCAAGGGCGCAAGCCTCGTGCTGGTCGACCTGTCCGGCAAGGGCGTGTCGAAGAAGGTTCTCTCGACGCTCGACCCAACGCGCAGCCATGCCGAACTCACCTTTGACAAGGCGCCTGCCACATTGCTCGGCAAGTCCGGCGACGGCGCAAGCCTCAATGACGAAATTCTCAACCGCGTGGCCGTGCTGATCGCCTTTGAACAGCTGGGCGGCGCATCACGCTGCCTCGAAATGGCAAAAGACTATGCGATGGAGCGTTACGCTTTTGGACGTCCAATCGGCGGGAACCAGGCCATCAAGCACAAGCTGGCCGAGATGTACGTCAAGAACGAAGTGGCGCGCTCGAACTGTTTCTATGGCGCCTGGGCGCTGTCGACGGATGCGGCCGAGCTGCCGGAAGCCGCCGCCGCTGCCCGCGTGGCCGCATCGGAAGCCTTCTGGTTTGCTTCAAAAGAAAACATCCAGACGCATGGCGGCATGGGCTTCACATGGGAAGTCGATTGCCACCTCTTCTACCGCCGGGCCAAGCTGCTCGCGGTTCAGGCTGGCAGCCCCAAGGTCTGGAAAGAGAAACTCGTCCGCTCGCTGGAAACGAAGAATGCGGCCTGATTTCGACATCCCCTTCTTGGTCAGGCGGCACCCGACTGGGCGCCGCCTGAACAGGATGTCATTCGCCGTGGCCGGGCTCGGCTGCGGGAGCGGTAGCGGTCCAGCTGACGCTCGACTTCGGCGTCTTGCCGGCACCGGCGAAGACCTGCAGCGATGCGGAGTCATAGGTGACGTCAAAGCTCTCGATGAGTGCGCCGGTCTCACCCATGAAGGTGCTGTAATTGTTGACGACAACATTACTCAACATCCACACGGTTCGCGTCGGGGCGGCGGAATCAGAGACGATGATTTCGAATTTGGGCATCGTCTCGCCGTCGATAACATGCTGCAGGACCTTGGCCGAAGCAGCATCAAACGTCCGCGTCACGTAGATCGCGCCACTGGCCAGCGTGCTGCGGGCCGGCGCAACCGGCATGAAGCTTTCGGGATCCACAACGGCCTGACGCGAGACACTGAACGACACGTTCGTGATCGGGACATCGACACCGTCGAATTTCATCATGCCGTCTGCCTGAGCCGCACCCATGATGCACAAAGCAGAAGCGGCCACCGAAAGATACCTGAGCGAGTTCAACATAAAAAAGGGTCCTTAGTGCGAGATCCGCTACGACCAGCACAATGCTGTGTGGTGCATATCCCGACCCTTCTTAGACAGCGCAAATTGGAAGTGATTATGGCGGCCAGGTGGTCGCAACGGTCAAATCAAACAATTATTTCTGGAGGAAATTGAGTATGGATTTCAACGACACCAAAGAAGAAGCAGAATTTCGCGCCGAAGCCCGTGCGTTTCTCGACAAGCACCTCGAGCCGAAATCGGGCGCACGCCCACGGCCGGGTTCCGGCAAGGATGCGCTGCAGCGCGCCAAGGACTGGCAGAAGATCAAGGCCGAGAACAAGTTCGCTCAGATCACCTGGCCTGAAGAATGGGGCGGCCGGGGCGGCACGTCCATGCAATCGGTCATCTGGGGTCAGGAAGAGGGCAAGTATGATGCCCCGACCGGCCCGTTCGCCATCGGCCTAGGCATGTGCGTGCCAACCGTCATCGCGTTCGGCTCCGACAAGCACAAGGAACGCTATGTCGAGAAGGCGCTGAAAGGCGAAGAGATCTGGTGCCAGCTGTTCTCCGAACCATCGGCTGGCTCTGACGTTGCGGGCCTCAAGACGAAAGCCGTGAAAGACGGCGACGAGTGGGTAATTAACGGCCAGAAAGTGTGGACCTCAGGCGCGCACTATTCCGACTTCGGCATCGTGCTCGTGCGCACCAACCCGAAAGTGCCAAAGCACAAGGGCCTCACCATGTTCATCGTGAACATGAAGCAGAAGGGCGTTGAAGTGCGTCCGATCCACCAGGCCTCCGGCGGCCGCGAGTTCAACGAAGTCTACTTCACGGACGTTCGCATTCCGGATTCCGACCGCCTCGGCGAAGTCGGTGCCGGCTGGAAGGTCGCCCTTGTCACACTGATGAACGAGCGTCTCGCTGTGGGCGGTTCACCCGGCCCGGACTGGGGCGAGATCATGAACTATGCGAAGGATGCCGGCTCGATGGGCGACCAGGCATTCCGTGAGAAGCTGGCCGACTGGTATGTCGCGGCGCAAGGCTACAAGCTGACGAAGTTCCGCACCATGACCGCTCTCTCACGCGGCCAGACACCGGGACCGGAAAACTCGATCGGCAAGATCATCACGGCCAACCATTTGCAGGACATCTGCAACTCGGCCATCGAGATGCAGGACCATTACGGCATCATCAATGATACCGAGACGATGCCAGCCGACGCGATCTTCCAGCAGAGCTTCATGTGGGCCCCCGGCCTGCGTATTGCGGGCGGTACGGACGAGATCCTCAAGAACATCATCGCCGAACGCGTTCTGGGTCTGCCCCAGGACGTGCGCGTCGACAAGGACCTGCCATTCGACGAGATGAAAGCCGGCTAAGGACCCTTGCGTCAGGACTTCGGTTCTGGCGCGACGGCCTGCGCGGCCACGAACGCAGCGACATCACTGACACAGGCCCTGCCCGCATCGGTCAGGGCCTTTGCACGTGAGGCATTGTCACTCCCCTGCGCGACAGCCGATGTTGAAACACTTGTCTGCGCGAGCACCTTGCGCGAATGCCCTTCAAGCAGCGTGGCCTGAATCCGGCATCGCGCCGTCGTGCCCGACAGGGTGAAGTCCGACATGCGCCAGGCAAGTTCGTAATCCGCATCTGCGCCCGTGTCGGAGCCGATGGCGACACCGGCACCCTCACTGCCGAAGGAATCGAGCAGTGCAATCTGCATCATGCGGGTGGCACTATCAGTCCATTCCACACCGGGCACGAGGCGAAGGGCGCCACTATTGTCCTCGGCCGCAATGGCGCGACCGCCGAACAGACGCGAAGCTTCCGGCTCACGAATGATAATCGAGGCATCGAGCGGATGTAGTGTTTCAATCTGACCAAAGCGGTAGAGACCCTCAGGGACTTTCTGCTCTGGCAAGAGCGAGACGCAGGACGCGAGGCTGGCAGCGGCCAGCGTGATAACAAGACGGCGCAACATCAGCGCTCTCCTTCATAGGGAATGGGATCGCCAGCGACAAAGCTCTGGGGATTGCGTTCAATCTCTCGGGCAACCCGGTCAAGCCGGTTGATCAGGATACGCAGGTCCTGGCTGGCGAGGCGCGCGTCCTCGATGGCAGATGTTGCGGGCCCCTCGATGGCATCAGCCGCAGCCGAGACCGCCCGATTGCTCTGTTCGATCGTTTCGTTGGCGGTCTTTGTAATGCTGCGTACATCGCTAACGACGAGGTCGAGCTGGTCTGCCAGTTCGGCAACGCGTGTATTGGTTGTGGTGCTGAGCGTCTCGAACGAGGCTGAGGCCCCTTCGAATTTGCGCGTGGCTTTCGACACATCATCCAGCGTGGCCGAGGCCTTGTCGGCAAGGCCATTGTCCTGGGCGATCTTGCCGCTGAGCAATTCCAGATTCTTGAGCGTCATCGAAAGCGCATCGATATTCTCGTCTGTGAAGACCAGGTTCACGCGCTGGATCGCCTGGTTGGCATTGCCGAGAACTTCGGTGCCGCCCGAGAACAGCTCGTCGAGCTGCGTGCGCTCGGCCCTGATGACCGGAACAGGCTCGCCGGCCCGCGCTTCGAGCGGATCTCCGGTACCGGCAGTTATCTGGATGAATGTGGCACCGGTGATGCCGGCAAGCTGAATGGAGGCGGTGGAGTCCCTGCGCACAGGGGTTTCGCGGTCAATGCGGATACGGGCGCGCACCTTGGACGTGTCGGCGCGGTCGATACGAACGGTCGAGACTTCGCCAACCTTGATGCCGATATAGCGGACGGATGCCCCTTCCTCGAGTGAGACCGGCCCCTCGAAGACAATGTCATAGGCTTTGAAATCCTGTCGGAACTGGGCCTGGCCCAGCCACATCACGAAGCCTGCAACCGCGAAGGCCGCGATCAGCACAAAAGCGCCGATGAGGGCATAATTAGCGCGCGTTTCCATATCCGGTCTCCATTCTAGTGTCCGGTGGCGGCACGGCCACGCGGGCCGCCAAAATATTCCTGCACCCACGGGTGATCGAAGGCGCGCAGTTCGTCGATCGTTCCAATCGCCAGCACTTTTTTCTCGCCCAGTACGGCAATCCGGTCACAAACCGCATTCAAGGTATCGACATCATGGGTAACAAGAAAGACGGTCAGGCCCAGCGATTGTTGCAGCTGGCGCAAAAGCGTGTCGAAGCCTGCCGCCGTTATCGGGTCAAGGCCAGCCGTTGGCTCGTCAAGGAAAAGAAGCTCGGGGTCGAGCGCCAGTGCGCGCGCCAGTGCCGCGCGCTTGCGCATGCCGCCGGAAAGGTCTGACGGAAACTTGTCGCCGGCATCGGGCTCAAGGCCTGCAAGTCGGATCTTCATGTCGGCAAGCTCGGCGCGAAGTTTCGGGCCAAGTGTCGTGTGCTCCTTCATGGGCACCATGACATTCTCGCGAACCGTCAGGTTTGAGAACAGCGCGCCGTCCTGGAACATGACACCCCAGCGGCGCTCAATGCCGTTGCGCTCTTCATCGCCCAACTTATCGAGCTGGTGCCCAAACACTTCAACGGTGCCCGCGGAGGGATGCTTCAGGCCGACAATCGCGCGCAACAGCACCGATTTGCCTGTACCCGATGGCCCCACCACGCCCAGGACTTCACCGCGCTGCACATCCAGGTCGAGATGCTCATGCACGGTATGCGTGCCAAAGCGCGTCTCGAGATCGCGAATACGAATGATCGGCTCGGCGCTCATATGCCGAGCTCCATGTAGAAGATCGCAAACATGGCATCGATGGCGATGATCGAGAACAGCGCCTGCACCACGGACGTGGTGGTCGCCCGGCCGAGCGACTGGACACTGCCCCCGACATTAAGGCCTTGGCGGCAGGCGATGAGCACACAGACAAGGCCGAAGACAGGCGCCTTGGACATGCCGACCCAGAACTGGTCGATGGGCACGGAATCCCTGAGACGAAGGATGAAGACGCCCGGATTGATGTCGAGCGACAGCCACGCCACCATCATGCCACCGGCAATGCCGGCCAGCGTGGCGGCAAAGGCCAGCACGGGTGTTATGATCAGCATGGCCAGAACGCGTGGCGCGACGAGCACTTCCATCGGCTTCAGGCCGAGCGTCTGCATGGCGTCGATTTCCTGACGCATCTTCATCGTGCCAATCTGCGCGGTAAAGGACGAGTTCGTTCTGCCCGCCAGCACAATACCCGTCAGAACGACGCCAAATTCACGCAGCTCGGAATAGCCGATCAGTTCGACCGTATAGATCTCCAGATCGAAACTCTTGAGCGTGGTTGCGCCAATGAAGGCGATGACCATGCCGACGAAGAAGGACAGGAATGTAATGATGGGCAGCGCGTCGAGTCCGGACTCTTCCATTACGGCGACTATGCTGGTCCAGCGCAGCTTCCACGGCTGAACGATGAGGCGGGCACAGGTGACCAGCGTTTCACCAAGGAAAGCCAGTGTCGAAATACTCTCCGCGAAGATGTGCATGAACGTCCGGCCCGTGCGGTCGAGCATCGCCATGAGGCCGCCATCCAGCGCCGGACTTGCGGGAGCCGGCGTCGAGACAGCATGGATCTGCGCAATCAGGCGAGACGCGTTTGGATGTTCGCCAATAATGTTCGGCTCGCCTTGCTCGTCAGAGCCAGCCGCACGCAATGTGCGGTCGATGACAAAGGCCCCGGCCGTGTCGAGCTTTCCAAGATCGGAGACATCCACAGCCAGCGGAGATGAAACGTTCAGAGCGCGCAGGGCATCGTCGACATCCTGCACATGCTGGACGGTCCAGTCCCCGGTCAACCGGAGGACGGTGCGTTCGCCGCTTTCATCAAGCGCGAATTCGGGGGAAACTGTGTCTGCCATCGGTGTGTAACTACCTGACTTGCCTAGCAAAACATGCTTAAGGCAAGGGCATTGAAGAAGATCAAATTTGATCGATCGGGACAAGGCATGAGCAATCGGCACCTTGAAATCACCCCTGTTTCCGCGCCCCTGAGGGCAGCGTTTACCATTTCCAGAGGCGCAAAGACCGAGGCCAACACTGTTCGCGTCAGACTACAGCAGGACGCCGCAAGCGGTTGGGGGGAATGTGTCCCTTATGCGCGCTATGGCGAAACCGTCGACAGCGTGGTGGCCGCCATCGAGTCCATGCGGAGCGCCATGGAGACCGGGCTGACACGCACAGACCTGCAGACGCAGATGCCTGCTGGGGCCGCGCGTTGCGCCCTGGACTGCGCGCTCTGGGACCTTGAAGCGAAGCTAAGCGGAGCGCCCGTCTGGCAACTTGCGGGCCTGCCGGAGCCAAAGCCCGTCGAGACGGCAGTGACGGTCAGCCTCGATACGCCCGAGGCCATGGCCTCAGCTGCTAAGACCACACAGGGCCGCCTTCTCAAGCTGAAGCTGGGTGGTGCGGAAGACCTGAAGCGCATTGAAGCGGTGCACGCCGCCCGGCCCGATGCCCGCCTGATTGTCGACGCCAATGAAGGCCTTCTGCCGGCCGAGTTCCCTGCTATTTCGAAGGCCGCGGCCAATCTTGGTGTTGTGTTGATTGAACAGCCTTTCCCGGCTGCGGATGATGCTGCGCTGGTCCGCCGCCCTGCCCCGGTTGCGATCTGTGCTGACGAGAGCGCGCATACGAGCGCCGATATCCAGGATCTCGCCCGTCGCTATGACGCCGTGAACGTCAAGCTCGACAAGACCGGCGGCCTGACCGAGGCGCTCGCCATGGTGCGCGCCGCAAAGGCCAGCGGCATGGGTGTGATGGTCGGTTGCATGGTGGCCGGATCCATCTCGATGGCGCCGGCTGTGCTGCTGGCAGGCCTCTGCGACGCGGCCGACCTCGACGGGCCGCTCTGGCTGAAGGATGATGTCGCGAACGGCCTTACCTACCGCGATGGCTGGATTGATCCGCCGATGAGCGCACTCTGGGGCTAGGGTGACGCGACGCGATGCGAACCGCTGACCATCTTCCCGTTGCCGTTGTTAAATTGACCTCCTAGGGTTTCATCACAAAAGAACCGGGAGGACACGGGCATGGCAAAAGCCGAAGTACAGGGATTTGTGAACGATAAATTTGAAGGCGTTCGGGACCAGTTCCAGACGCATCTGGATACGGGCGCGGATATTGGCGCGTCTTTCTGCGTGACGAAGGATGGCGAAACGGTCGTCGACCTTTGGGGCGGATATGCCGATGTCGAGAAGACCCGCCCCTGGGAAAAGGATACGATCGTCAACGTCTATTCGACCACGAAGACGATGACGGCACTGACCGCCCTCCTGCTGGCCGATCGCGGCGAACTCGACTTCGACGCACCTGTCGCGAAGTACTGGCCGGAATTTGGCGCCAATGGAAAAGCCGACATCAAGTTCAGCCATTTGATGAGCCACTCAGCGGGCCTGTCGGGTTGGCGCGAGCCCATGACCAATGACGACCTCTACGACTGGGAGAAGGCGACCAGCCTTCTTGCCGCGCAGGCGCCCTTGTGGGCGCCAGGAACTGCCCCCGGCTATCATGCCATCACACAGGGCTATCTTGTTGGCGAAGTCATTCGCCGCGTGGCAGGCAAAAGCGTCGGCACCCTATTCCGCGAAGAGATTGCCGGGCCGCTGGGCGCGGATTTCCATATCGGCCTGCCCGCCTCCGAAGACGCCCGCGTCGCGGATCTGAAGCCGCCAGCGGATGCCAGCATATCGGCTGATCCGACCATGACGGATATCAAGAAAGTCACGTTCACCAATCCCGGCATCGATGTCAGCGAGACGCGGACGCGCGCCTGGCGCGGCGCGGAAATACCAGCGGCGGGCGGCACCGGCAATGCCCGCTCGGTGGCAACGATCCACACGATCCTCGCCAATGGTGGCATGGCGGGTGGCAAGCGCTTCATGAGCGAAGCCGGCTGCCGCAAGGCACTGGAAGAACAGATTCAGGGCACTGATCTGATCCTCGGGATTCCGGTGCGCTATGGTCTAGGCTTTGGCCTCTCCGGCCCGATGTCGCCAGCCCTCAACGCGCATTCCATGTTCTGGGGCGGCTATGGTGGATCCATCGCGTTGATCGACATGGAGTCTCACACGACCATGTCCTATGCGATGAACCTGATGCAGGGCACCACGACCGGAGACATGCGGGCGATCACCCTCGCCATGCAGGCATGGCAAGGGCTTAACGCCTAGAGCCTCAGGCCCCTATTTCGCCGGGTCGAGGATATCCTTGAAGCCGCTCGGCGCATGGGGGCCGATGAAGAGCTGTTCGAACGTGCCGATGCCTTCGGAACCGACACCGTCGGGGCTTTCGTGCTTGGCACGGACGATTTCCTGGATGTGCAGATTCTCGATGACGTGCCACGGCATCTTTGCCGGCTCGAAGTCCTCGCGCGCTATGGCCAGCTGGTCACCCCGGAAGGCGCCATGGCGATACTTGTCGTGGCCATAGCCGATGCCCTTCATCAGGAAGGTGCCCATCGGCTCGAACGTCACCTTGTGGGCACGGCCGGTTGCATCCGTCATGTCCAGCTGCGCGCTCTGCATACGGCGGGTGCCGGGTGTGTAGACCGTGTTCATCTTGGCATCGGCGAGGTGCATGCCGCCGCCCTGGTCTGCGCCATCCGGAACGATGACAGCGCGCGTGTTCCATGGCGTTCCGGTCTCGTCATGGTTGACGTGATAGAACATTGAGAAGTTCGGGAAATTGGTTGGCGTCCAGATCCAGTAGAACTGCGGCGGCGGCGCCGGGATAAGCGGCTGGGCATCCGGCGCGCCGATCGGGCGCACGCCCCATGAGCGGTCGCGTGTACCGGTAAAGTCAGCCGGCTTGATGTCGACCTCGGTGCCATCCATGCGCAGGTTGCCGGACCAGCGACCATTCTGCGTCATGCGCGTCAGGTCCATCATCATGCGCGGGCCCTGGCGACGGGTGAACCGCGGCTCTTCAATCGGGAAGGCGCGGCCTTCAAACTCGACGTCGAGGGCAAGGCCCTCGGTTTCCTCAAGGCGCAGGCGTATCTTTTTCAGGGGTTCGATCACCTCGACCGAGAGCGGGCCGACATGCGTGTCCATGCGCTCCATGTTGAGCGGGCGGGAAAGATAGACGCTGGCCTGCTTGCCATTGCGAAGAATGGAGACGGCGCCATCAATGATGTTCAGGTGCGGGTAGACGCCCATGGCGGCGGCGAAGAAGGTCGAGCCGTCTGCGCTGTATCCGTTAAAGAAATACCGATCATAGAAATTCCGGTCTGAGCCGGAATAGGCCACGGGTTCGGGGGTCTGGTGGATTGGGTATTCGTCACCGGCGCTAAGCATGGGATATCCTTCCTTGGGGTCACCTCTTGGCGGGTGATGGGTCGGCTTTAGGGTGGACGATGGAGATCAGCCCATCAAGGGGTGACGCAAAGGGAGGCAGCGCAATTCATGTCACAGATGACGGCGGTAGAGGCCAATACATTCCTGGCGGGTGCATTCAAGAGTTCCGGAAACCGCAGCGAAGTGACGCTGATGGAAAAAGGCCGGGCCGTGGTAAGGCTGGTGGCTGATGAGACGCACTTGCGGCCAGGCGGCTATATTTCCGGGCCGACGCAGATGAGCCTCGTGGATACGGTCGCCTATATGGCGGTGATGACGGTGACGGGACACGAACCGATGACGGTAACGAGCAACCTGAACATAAACTTCCTGCGGCCCTGTATCGGGCCTGTGGTTATTGCCGATGCGCGGATCATGAAGATTGGCCAGGCGCTGGCCGTGATGGATGTGGATGTGCGCATTGAGGGCGCAGAGAAAGCCGCAAGCCATGCGATCGTGACCTATGCCCTGCCCCGTAAACCGGTCGCGGACGCATGAACCGGCTGGGCCTGGCCGCTGCGCTCACAGGTTTTGCCGCCGTCGCGCTCGGCGCCTTCGGGGCGCACGGGCTGGACCTTGGCGGGGATGCTCTGGACTGGTGGGACAAGGCAACGCTTTACGGCCTCGTTCATGCGGCCGCAGCACTCGCGATTGCAATCAGTAGCCAGACGGGTCTTTTGCGCCTGTCCGGCTGGGCGTTCATTGCAGGCGTGGTGATATTTTCAGGCTGCCTCTATGCGATGGCGCTGGGCGCACCGCGATGGCTGGGCGCCATTGTACCGCTGGGCGGTGTATCATTTCTGGTCGGGTGGGCGCTGGCCGGAGCAAGCGTTGTGCGTCGCTAGCTGACGATCGAATTCAGCGAGGCGTATTTGTCGGCCAGCTGGTCAGCCGTATCACGGGCAGAATCGATCGTGTTGGCAAAGTCGGCGAGTTCTGCATCCACGGGAGCTGTATCCATGTCCATGTCGGCGCGAGCAGAAACCTGGCCCAGTGCAGTCTGGAAGTTGCGATAGGCCGTCTGGGCACGCACAAGCGCACGTTCATAGCTCATCACATCGGTGCGGGAAGCGGCGTCGGCTGTCGCGCTGTTCAGGACGGCCTTGGCTTCGACCGAAACGGAGGCAAGGCCTGTACGGGCTGCTTCACTGTCGGCCGAGATGCGCGAAAGCACGATGGCGGGGGCATTTGTGTCAGCGCCGATCCGGGTAGCATAATCATCTGGCGTGTCGCCGCGGCCGTTAATCAGCATGTCTGCGAAGCCGGCAAGACCGCCGGAAGCCTCGACCCATCCCTCTTCTGTGGCGCGGTCGGCATACTCAGCCGAAACCTTGCGTAACGCGGACTGGTTGTGCGAGAGCCCACTTTCCACTGTCGTTTCGCCCGGTACCATGGAGACGGTTGCACAACCGCCAAGAAGGCATAGGGATAAACTCAGGACTACGCTACGCATTAAACAGCCACCTCAAACACACTTGCGGGTCCCCACCCGTAATAATTCTTACGAATGGTAAAGAGCCAAGTCCAGTGATAGTTCCAAGACTTGCTGACAATTAGTGAAGAACGCATGAATAAACGCCAGACCCGCCGTACATTGTATCCACGACACGATTCCCGCCGCAGCGGACGTTTACGCGTTTCAGATATTCATGAGATTTACTGGGAAGAATCAGGCAATCCGGACGGTATTCCGGTTGTTGCCCTGCATGGTGGACCTGGCGGCGGCTCAAACCCCGAAATGCGCCGCTTCTTCGATCCGACGCGCTACCGCATCTTCCTGTTCGACCAGCGCGGCTGTGGCCGCTCGACCCCACATTCGGAACTGCGCGAGAACACGACCTGGGACCTTGTCGATGACATGGAGACCCTGCGGGCGCATGTCGGCGTGGATCAGTGGGTTGTTTTCGGCGGCTCCTGGGGCTCGACCCTGTCGCTCGCCTATGCCGTGACGCATACGGAGCGCGTGCTGGGTGTGGTGCTGCGCGGCGTATTCCTCGTGTCAAAAGCCGAAATCAGCTGGTTCTACCAGTCAGGCGCGAGCCGCCTGTTCCCAGATTCCTATGACCGCTATATCGCGCCGATCCCCGAGGAAGAGCGCGGGGACCTGCTGAACGCCTTTCACAAGCGCCTGATCGGCAGCGACAAGAATGCGCGCATCGAAGCGGCCCGCGCCTGGGCCCGCTGGGAAGGCGAGACGCTCTCGATCAAGGGCCCAGTGACGACACCGCCGCGCTTCAACGAGGATGATTTCGTTGATGCCTTTGCCCGGATCGAATGCCACTATTTCGTCAATCGCGGTTTCTTTGCCCACGATTCATGGCTGCTTGAGGAATGCGAACGGACGCTGAAGGATGTGCCCGGCATGATCGTTCATGGGCGCTATGACGTGGTGACGCCGCTCTCGACGGCCTGGGCGCTGTCCAAGGTCTGGCCGAAAGCGGAGCTGCATATCATTCCCGATGCCGGCCACTCGTCGATGGAGCCCGGCATTGTCGACCACCTCATACAGGCCACGGATGATCTGGCTGAGATGTTCGGACCGACGAAAAAGGGCTGATGTGCCAGCGACGCCTGTGAGGGCGCTTGGACTGTGTGTCTGGTGTTCTTGAGTTGGATTCGGGGTCAAGTGTCAGGGATTGGACCCAAGTAGCCGGACAGGTCGGGATCTCTTGCAGGTATTCCCAGCGAAATTACCTGAGGCCCCCGCATGCGCCGGGGGCAGGGATGTGCGGGGCGTTCGTATTGTTCAGCCAAGGCCGTGTTGAAACTGCGGGAAAGCGGGATCTGCACCAATGGATGTTTCACTATATCGGCCATGTCATCAGACAGATAGACCACGTCCACCCGGCCATGATTTGTGACGGCCCAGAGCATCTGCGAACCGGGGCCACCGTTTGCCTTGAACCACGCGCGCAAGCGCTGGATGCGGAAATAGATCAGCGGCCAGATCGGCAGCAGATACCACGGCAGGCCCTGCAGGGGGCGGTAGAGGCTGAAGGCTGGCATCGGCATAAGTATATGCCGGGTGCCATGGGGGTTGGATAAGGTGGAGCGCCCCTCTCGCGCAGGAGAGGGGCTTACGCGAACCTATTCGACGGGGGCAACCCAGTTGGGGCCAAGCAGGACCGTAAGGGCGCCGGGCAGTTGCACGTTGTACTGGTCCTGAATTTTATCCATGAACCCGAAGACCAGAATGATCCCGACAAAGGGTGGTACGAACCAGCGCATCACGAGGCGCCAGAGATTCATGACTGTGCCTTCGCCAAGCTCTGAGGTCAGCATTTCGCGGCTGAGAACCCAGCCCGCGAAGATGACAGTCAGCAGTCCGCCAAGTGGCAGGAGCAGGCCTTCGGTCATGAAGTCCATGAAGTCGAGATATTCGAGCGAGAAGACATAGGCCGCGCCAATCATGAACAGGCCGAACCCGAGGCCACTCGCAGCGCCGAGACGCGTGACGCCCTGACGTTCCTCAAGCCAGGACACGCCGACTTCGAGCAGCGAGATGGACGAAGTGAAGGCGGCAAAGAGTGCGAGCGCGAAGAAGACCGAGGCGAAGATCGCGCCGCCCGGAATGGCACCAAAGGCCACCGGCATGGACACGAAGAAGAGGCTTGGCCCGCCGGCCGGATCGAGCCCTGCCGCGAAGACGATGGGGAAGATGGCAAAACCGGCGATCAGGGCAACCAGCGTGTCGGAGGCCACGACGATCAGCGACGAGCGCGTGATGTCCGTATCCTTCGAGAGATAGGCGCCATAGGTGATCATCAGGCCGACGCCGACACCGATGGAGAAGAAGGCCTGGCCGATGGCGGCGAGGAACGTGCCGAAGCCGACATCTGCCCATTTCGGCTGCAGGATGAAGGCTGCTGCGCGAGCCGTGTCACCATTGGTGACCGAGAAGCCGACAACCACGATCAGCATAACGAAGAAGGCCGGCATCAGGATGGAAGACGCCTTTTCGATGCCGCCCTTGATGCCCCGTCCGACCACAAAGACATTGGCCCCGATGAAGCAGGCCAGCAGGGCAAGAATGTACCATTTGGAGCGAAGCGGATGTTCGCCCTGCCCGATCGTATCGGCGAAGTTCTGGCCCGAAGCCGCTGCGTCCATGCCATTGAAGCCGCCAAAGGACTGGAGCAGGAAGGCGATCAGCCAGGCCGAGATCACGACATAGAAGGACAGAATGAAAAACGCGGTGAGCGTGCCGATCCAGGGCGCGATGCCCCAGTTTTGGCTCTTGCTCTCCGCCCGTGCGAGCGACTGGATGCCCTCGACGGCGGACATGCCGGATTTGCGGCCCATGGCATATTCCGCCATCAACAGCGGCAGGCCGATGAGCAGAACGCACATCATGTAAATCAGGATGAAGGCGCCGCCGCCTTCTTCGCCCGCCGTATAGGGAAACCGCCAGAAATTGCCGAGACCGACTGACGAACCGACCGCCGCCATGATGAATCCGAAGCGCGAGCCCCACTTGTCTGTCTTGCGGCCAATGCCTGCCATATGCCCTCTCCCCGGGGTAGATTGTTTCGCACGACCCTAGCGGGCGCGGCATGAAAATCAATTGCAGGGTCTGTTAGCGGGTCAAATGATGCCCGTCGAGGACAGCTTTTCGTCTCTGTGCATATGCGCCGACAGGATGAGACCGAAACAGGCCATTGTCGTGAGCATGGCCGTGCCGCCATAGGAAATGAGCGGGAGCGGCATGCCGACGACCGGCAGGAGGCCGATCACCATGCCGACATTGAACACGATATAGAACGCCACCGTCGCGGCCGCGCCTGCCGATGCGAGCCGCCCGAACCAGCTGTGGGACTGCGAGGCGGAATAGAAAGACCATCCGAGGATAACGGCGAAGCCGATGAGCAGCGCTGTCGTGCCAAGGAAACCGAATTCCTCGCCGATGACAGTGAGGATGAAATCGGTGTGCTGCTCTGGCACGTAGTCCTGCTGGGACTGAATGCCCTGGAGGAAGCCCTTGCCGTTCACGCCGCCGCCGCCAATCGCGATCAGGCCCTGTTCGATCTGGTAGCTTTCACCGAGCGCATTGGTCGCTTCGCCGGACAATTGGGCGAGGAACGTGTCGACCCGCTCGCGCTGGTAGTCTGCCAGGATGAAGTAGATGCCCGGCACGGCCGCGATGCCCGCCAGGATGCCGACCAGGATGACGCGCATCGACAGGCCCGCCAGGAAGATGACCACACCAGCTGACGCAATGAGGGCCAGTGTGGTGCCGAAGTCAGGCTGCTTGAAGATCAGGGCAGCCGGGATCAGCATGATGCCCACGGCGCCGAGATGAATGAGTATGCGGCCCGATGTCGGGGTGATGACCCGGTCATAATACCAGGCGAGTGCCATCGTGGTGGCGAGCTTGGCAAACTCTGACGGCTGCACGGCTACCGGCCCGATCTGCAGCCAACGCTGGGCGCCGCCGCCGGTCACACCCATCACCTCGACAAGCACCAGAAGAAGCACCGTGAAAGCATAGGCCGGCAGGGCCAGTGTGCGCCACCAGCTGAGGGGCATCATGGCAAGCAGGAGCATCATCACGAAGGAAATGCCAAAGCGCGTGAGCTGGAGATACCAGAGGTTATGCTCAGCCGGGTTGGTATAGGCAGAGGAATAGAGCATCGCGACGCCCGTAAGCGCCATGGCGATGATCAGGAGGATGAAGCCCCATGGCAGTTTCGCGAGCCGGCGCAGCGGGCCCATCGTCTCGAAACTCAGCGAGGTGGCGGTGCGTGTGCGCGCCTCGCCGCGGCTGAAACCGGTATAGCCGTCGCGGCTCATGTCGGCTCACCCTGTCCGGGCGGTGTGACGGAGGCCGTCTTGCCATAGGCGGGCTTTCGGCCGCTATCGTTCTCGATGGCGAAACGCAGGATATCACGCGCGAGCGGCGCGGCGGCGCCGGAGCCGCTTTCGCCATGCTCGACCACGATCGCGCAGGCATATTTCGGATTGTCTGCCGGCGCGTAGGCGACGAACAGGGCGTGGTCGCGCAATTCGCGCTCGATATTGAGGCCCTTGCGGATGCCCTTGTCGCGCTCAGCCATTGTGATGCGACGCACCTGCGCGGTGCCCGACTTGCCGGCGATGCGGGGGCCGCCGAGGCCAAGATCGCCTGAGCGATATGCGGTGCCGCCTGCCTCCGAGGTCACGCCGTACATGCCGGACTTCATGATATTGATGATGTCCTTGTCGAGCGGCTGGTCGAGGATGCCATCCTCGTCCGATTGCGGGCCAAGGCCGACAAGATGCGGTTTCAGGCTGCGCCCTTCAGAGGCGATACGTGCCGTCATCAGCGCAAGCTGGAGCGGTGTGACGCCCAGCTGGCCCTGGCCGATACCGAAGTTCAGCGTTTCGCCTTCATACCAGGGCTCACCGACGGCGCGCTGTTTCCATTCGGGGTCCGGCACAAGGCCGCCCCGTGCGCCGGTCATACCGAGTGTCCAGGCTTCGCCGAAGCCGAACTTGCGCGCGGTTGCGGCAATCGCTTCGACGCCGGTGCGCCGCGCGATGTCGTAGAAATAGACGTCGCAGGAGTGCTTGATGCCATTGTGCATGTCCATCGTGCCGTGGCCGCCCTTCTTCCAGCAGTGCCATGTGCGGTTACCGAAATGGTAGTAGCCATTGCAGGTGACACGATCAGTCGGTTTGACGGCGCCGGATTCGAGCGCGGCGGTGGCGACAACCATCTTGAACGTGGAGCCCGGCGGGTAAACACCGCCATGCGCGCGCGGATAGAGCGGTGATTGCGGATTGTCGCGCAGCTCGGCATAGGCCGTGCCCGAAATGCCATTGACGAAATCATTCGGGTCAAAGGCCGGCGTCGACACCATGGCGAGCACATCACCGGTCTCGATATCGATCATGACAGCGGCGCCGCTCTCTTCGCCAAACCGTTCGATCGTGGCGCGCTGGAGATCGGAATCGATGGTAATGTAGAGATCCTTGCCGGGAACAGGCGCGAAGCGATCGTCGGGGATCTCCTCGATGACGCGGCCGTGGGCATTGGTCACCAGCTTGCGGAAGCCCGGCTTGCCGCGCAGGTATTCCTCGGCAAAGCGCTCCATGCCCTGTCGACCGGTGCGCATGTCAGGATGGCGGAAGAGTTTCTCGAGGCGCTTGGCCTCGTCCCCTTCCATGCCCACCGACAGGCGTTCCAGGTCGTCCTGGCTCGCCCGGGCGACGTAGCCGAGCACGTGCGCAAAATCCCGGCCGCGCGGATAGGACCGCGTCAGCGCCATCTCGACCTGCACACCCGGAATTTCGGCGGCATGCACGTTCATGCGCGCAAAGTCTTCATAGGTCAGCTCGTTGGCGACAACGACCGGCACGAAGCCGGCATTGCGGCGACGGCTGGCGGTGATCTCGCCAGCCAGCCGCTCGACACGTTCGTCCGGCAGGTCAATCAGTGCGGCGACCTGCGCCAGCGTACCGGCCGGATCGCGCGTCTGTTCAGGCACGATGGAGACACGACCCGCGCGGCGGTGCGACGCCAGCGGCTTGCCGAACCGGTCAAGGATGCGACCCCGCTGCGGCGGTGCAAGTGCCAGCTTGATATGGTTGTCTTCGGCGGCGGCCTGGTATTTCTCGCGCTCAAGTACCTGAAGCTGGAACAGGCGGGCGACCAGCCCGGCCCAGACAACACCACCCGCGCTCGCGGCAAGGACCATGCGGCGCGTGAAATCGTCTTCGATGCTGCGATTGCGGCTCATGTCGTCTGCCCCACGGATTCGCCGGGTGCCCGGCCAAGATCGAACAGGCGGTGGCAGGCCGCATAGATGACGCCGGTCGTAAGGAAAGCGGCGAATAGCGGCGTTGCCCGCACCGCATGGTCTTCAAGCGCGCTGGCCATCAGCCAGAGGACGAGGAAACCGGAAATGAATTGCAGGATCGGCGCGATGACGGCGACCAGGGGCTCGTTCATTACGTCAAACATCCCGGCGATCCAGGCGCTGAACCCATAGACGACGAGGTTCACGATGACGAAACAGCCGAGGGGTGCGTTGAAGCTGATATCCTGGATCAGGCCAAAAGCGATCAGAAGGATCATCGGCCGCAGCGACATGCCAACACGGCCCCAACCGACCGCGCCCCATAGCGCGGCATAGGGCCAGGCGATGGACAGGCCGAACATGGTCTTGGGCGTCAGCCCAAGCAGGCCGATTGCAGCAATCGCGAAGGCCCCGAACAACAGGCGGGGTGTGGGTCCTGTAATGGACCAGAGACTCTTGCGCGGCCGACCGGATTTGCGGGTAGCCATTACTGGCGCACCCCCTGGGCAGCACTCGCCTGTTCAGGCGCAACTTCGTCGGAAACCGGGATTTCTTCGACCGCAACAGGCGTATCGATGAGCGGCGGCGGGATCATCTGCACATAGCCGCCAGCCCGGCGCGCCATGCCATATTTCACGCGCCAGTCTCCGCTGAGGAGACGCGCCTCGCCCACGATCAGGCCGCGCGGAAAGGCGCCGCCTTCAGCCGACGTGAGAATACGTTCGCCCTCGATGAAGCCCGTGCGCTCTGGCATGTCCGTCATGCTGCCAAGCCCGTCGCGTCCGCCGTAAAGGATAGCGCGCACGCCGCTCACTTCGCCCATGACAGGCACGCGGCTATTGAAGTCCGTGATCAGGAGTATGCGCGAGGAATGCTCGCCGAGCTGGATGACCCGACCGACGAGGCCGCCTTCATTGAGGGCAATTGCGCCGGGATCTACGCCTTGGGCGCGACCGGCATTCGCCAGCAATGTCTGGGCGAAGGGACCGTCGCTTTCTGCTGTGACGCGTGCCGTGACACCGCGCACGGGCGGTTCGCCCATCAGGTTCAGAATCTGCTCATAGGCTTCGAGGCGCTCGGCCATGGAAATGGCGGCCGCCCTGTAGCGCGAAAGTTCGCGCACTTCGGCTTCAAGATCCTTGATACGGCGCTCGCGGGCGACCTGACCGGTCATGCGGGCCCAGAGGCTGATCGTGTCGCCACCACCAAGCCGGTCTCCGGCTGTCGTGCGGACAGGATCGAAAACGTGACGAATCTGAGGGGCCGACTGGGCAACCACGAGGGCCGCCGCGCCGAAAATGAAGACAAAGAGAATCAGTCGCTTGGCTGAGCGCTGCTTCGGTTTTTGTCCTGATCGGCTTAGGCGCGCCATTCGCCCTGTTTCCTTGCCGTTTTTTCTGCCCGTTTCCCTAGACTTCCGGAGACAGGACCGTTTTCATTTTCGAGTAGTTTTCTAGCACATAACCGCAGCCGTTCACGACGCATTTCAGCGGATCGTCTGCAATCATCACAGGCAATTGCGCCTGTTCACGGATGACCGTGTCGAGGTTGCGCAGCAGGGCGCCGCCGCCCGTAAGTACGATACCGCGATCAACGATATCGGCAGCGAGTTCAGGCGGCATGGCTTCGAGCGCGATCTTCACGGCGTCGATGATATCATTCACCGGCTCGCTGAGCGCTTCGGCGATCATGGCCTCGGTGATCTCGGTTTCCTTGGGCACGCCATCCAGCGTACCGCGGCCGCGCACGGTGAGGGCCATGCCGGTGCCGTTTTCAGGCGCCATGGCTGTGCCGATCTCTTTCTTGATCCGTTCGGCGGACATTTCGCCGATCAGGATCTTCTGCTCGCGGCGAAGATAATTGACGATGGCCTGATCCATCTTGTCGCCGCCGACGCGCACGGAGCGCGAATAGACGATGCCGCCAAGCGACAGGACGGCCACTTCCGATGTACCGCCGCCGATGTCGACAACCATCGAACCGGCCGGTTCGTCGATCGGAAGACCGGCGCCGATCGCGGCGGCCATGGGCTCTTCAATCAGCTGGACTTCACGGGCACCGGCTGCGAGGGCCGACTGGTGAATGGCGCGGCGCTCAACGCTGGTGGCGGAGCTTGGCACGCAGATAATGATGAGAGGAGACACGAACGCCCGGCGGTTGTGAACCTTCCGGATGAAGTGCTTGATCATTTCCTCGGCAACTTCGAAATCGGCGATCACGCCATCGCGCATCGGGCGAATGGCTTCCATGTTCACCGGCGTCTTGCCGAGCATGTTCTTGGCTTGCTCGCCCACCGCATAGACGATCTTGCGGCCGCCTTGGGTCATGTAGGCAACGACCGAAGGCTCATCCAGCTTGACGCCCTGGCCCTTCACATAGACCAGCGTATTCGCTGTGCCGAGGTCAATGGCCATGTCCGTGGACAACATGCCGAGTAGGCTACCAATCATGACGTCTACGAGCTCTTTCTGATGTGCAATGGACCCTCCGCCCATTACAAGTGTGCAATTCTATACACAGCCCCATAACCCATGTGCCGTTAACGCCCATTTAATGCAAGGGACGGACGGCAGATAAACGGAACGCTACGTACATCGCCCGCAGATCAATGGTATTCATTGGGATTCACTATCGCATCGCCTGTCATCATTGACCCAGAACGGAACGCATCGTTCCGAAATGGTAAACGGCGCAAGGCTGCTTGTTAACAAATGGGCCGTTTTGGATTGTCACGCGCAGCGGCACAATTCGTACACTTGTGATGCCAGGTGTGAATTCCGGCCTGCTTCCGGCACGGATGAGCGGAATATGAATGCCCTGTTCGGAAACCATTCGGCCGGCCTTTTGTAAACCAAACCTGCAGCATCGGTCTGGCCCATAAAAGCGTTCCCAAACCCATCAGCGCTCATGGCTTGAACTTACCCCTGGCAAGCCCTGACCGGTGCTGCATTTTTCCTCAGGCGGCATGTCCCGAAATTTCGTCCAGCTCGCGAACGATCCGGTCGGCCGGCTCCTGTTCACTGTCATGGCGCGCATGTTCGGCTTCAGCCCGGAAAAGGGCCGGACGGGCCATTGACGGAAAGTGGATATGCGTATCGCCCCGGCCGCGTATCGTAAGGCGGCCATAGCGAAACAGGCGCCCAAGCGGGCCTTGGTGAATTGCGCTGCCCTCGATGGCGTCCAGCGTGATTTCCTGGACATCTGCCCGGAAGAACCCCGATTTAAGAATAACGCGCCGGTCTGTGACAACAAATTCCGTGGTGCGCAGGCGGATCTGCTCAGAGATGAACATGACGACGCCAACCACCAGCACGCCAAGGAAAATAAGGGCCAGCCAGCCCGGCAGCCAGCTCAGCCCGTGAAACCGGCCGCGATAGACCACATGCTCGCCATCATAGAGCCTTTTCTCGATATAACCTGCCATGGAAATTAACCTTGTCGCCTGCCGACCAATGGGTGGCGATGGCCAAGGTTCCCGGTCAGGCCGCGGTGACGAACGTCGCGATGACTTTCTTGCGGCCGGTCTTGTCGAAGTCGACCGTCAGCTTGTTGCCCTCGGAAAAGGCGACCTTGCCGTAGCCGAACTTGTCGTGGAACACGCGGGACCCTGTCTTAAAGGCGCTGGTTCCGCCGGACGTGGCGGCCAGAGGGCCGGCCTCGCCGGGCGCGCGGGACGGGGTGCGCGAGGCATTTTCCTGCAGCCGCTTCCAGCCGGGGCTGGAATAGGATGAGCGGGCGCCAAGATCTTCCATCGTGCCGCTGAAGGCCTCTTCGCCGCCCGGAAGGCCCGAAAAGCCAGTCTCGCTCATCGCGTCGACGTGTTCATGCGGAAGTTCATCCACGAAGCGGCTGGGCATGACACTCTGCCAGCGGCCATAGATCTGGCGGTTAGCGACGAAAGAAATATAGGCCCGCGCCCGGGCACGGGTGATGCCGACATAGGCAAGGCGGCGCTCTTCCTCGAGGCCCTTGAGGCCGCTTTCGTCGAGGCTGCGGCGGGACGGGAAGACTTCCTCTTCCCAGCCGGGCAGGAAGACCATGGGCCATTCGAGGCCCTTGGCGCCGTGCAGCGTCAGGATCTGGACCTGGTCTTCCCCTGCCCCGCCGCTGGAGGCATCCATGACCAGTTGCACGTGCTCAAGAAAGCCGGCCAGCGTATCAAACTCGCCCATGGCCCGTACGAGTTCCTTCAGGTTGTCGAGCCGTGTCTGGGCCTGCGGGCTGCGATCCTTCTGCAGCATGTCGGTATAGCCCGACTCCTCGAGGATCACTTCAGCCAGTTCGGTATGCGGCAGGCCATTGGCGAGCTTGTCGCGCCACATGTTGATGTGATCGATGAACTGGGTCAGCCCCCGCTTGGCGCCGCCTTTGATTTCGTCGGTCTGCAGCACCATGGGCGTCAACGTGTAGAGACTGCGCCCATCGGCGCGGCCATAGGCCTGCAGTTTTGCCAGCGTCGTGTTGCCGACGCCGCGTTTGGGCTCGTTGACGACGCGTTCGAAGGCCAGATCGTCATCCGGCGATCGGATGAGGCGCAGATAGGCCATCGCATCGCGGATTTCAGCGCGCTCAAAGAAGCGCGGGCCGCCGATGACGCGGTAGGGGATGCCCAGCATGATGAAGCGTTCCTCGAAGGCCCGCATCTGCCATGAGGCACGTACGAGAACGGCGCAGTCGTCATGCTTGCCGCCTGCGCGGACCCAGCTTTCGATGTCATCCGCGATGAGGCGGCTTTCAGCCTCCCCGTCCCACAGGCCCCGCACTTTGACCTTCTCGGCATCCATGCTGTCGGCGTCGCTGTCATCCCCGACAAAGAGCGTCTTGCCGAGGCGGCTGCGATTGTGGCTGATCACACTGGAGGCGGCGGCGAGGATATGCCGTGTGGAGCGATAGTTGCGCTCGAGCCGGATCACCTTGGCGCCGGCGAAATCCTTCTCGAAGCGCAGGATATTGTCCACTTCAGCGCCGCGCCAGCCATAGATCGACTGGTCGTCATCGCCGACGCAGCAGATATTGTGATTGCCCTGCGCAAGCATGCGCAGCCAGAGATACTGGGCGACGTTGGTATCCTGATACTCGTCCACGAGAATGTATTTGAAACGGGAGTGATAGTCCTTCAGCACGTCCGGATTCTCGCGGAACAGCGTGATATTGTGCACCAGCAGATCGCCGAAATCGCAGGCGTTCAGGACCTTCAGCCGGTTCTGGTAGATTTCGTAGCACTTGATGCCCTTGCCGTCGGCGAACATGTGCGCGTCCTCGGACGGCACACGGTCCGGCGTCAGAGCGCGGTTCTTCCAGCCGTCGATAAGGCTGGCGAGGAAGCGCGGCGTCCAGCGCTTGGCATCAATGTTCTCGGCCTGGATGATCTGCTTGCAAAGACGGACCTGATCGTCGGTGTCGAGGATGGTGAAACTGGATTTCAGGCCGACAAGCTCGGCATGCGCCCGCAGGATCTGCGCGCTGATCGAGTGGAACGTGCCGAGCCAGCGCAGGCCCTCGCCGTCCGGGCCGATCAGTTTCAACGCCCTGTCGCGCATTTCGCGCGCGGCCTTGTTGGTGAAGGTGACTGTCAGCGTCTGGCTGGGCCAGGCTTTCTTGGTGGCGATGATATGGGCGAGCCGCGTGGTCAGCACGCGCGTCTTGCCAGTGCCGGCGCCGGCAAGCACGAGCAGCGGGCCATCGGTGTGCAGCACGGCTTCGCGCTGCTCAGGATTCAGGCCAGCCAGATACTCAGCTTCGCCTGCAGCAGCGGGGGGACGCGCAGCAGCCATCTGGCTGATCGAGAGACGATTCGGATTGGAACTCATGCAGAACATATAGCAGGGATTGGCCTGCGTGTTAGTCTGCGACGGCATCAAAGCGTTTTACGACGACAGCGCCGCCCAGACGCCCCCCCTCAGGGCTTCCGGAAAGCGATCGTCACCCGGCCGATCTCGATGCCGTAGCGGGTGACATAGGCCCGGTTGAGCAGCACATCGTCTTCCATCAGGTACATCCAGTCGTCGAAACCGACATTCCATGTCGAATCGCCGACTTTCAGGTCTACCTTGTATTTCCAGTTGAAGGCATTGCCAGCGACTTGGCCCTCCGCTGGCACCGGCACATCGCCGGCCGTGCCGCGATAGGCGCCATTGCCGAGCACATCGATTTCCCAGACCCGGGTATCGCGCTCTCCATCGTCGTATTTGAAATTTTCGGTCAGGGTCAGCCGGTCACCGTCAAGCGTGCCGGTTATGTCCACCTTGAACTGGCGACGGACCTTGCCGAACCGGTCCTCGAACACGCCATAGGCCTGTGTCTGGCCCAGAAAATAATCTTCAAGCACCAATTGGCGCGGACTGTCGGCAAACTGGGTCACATTCTGGCTGACACAGGCGGAGCCCAGCGTGGTGGCCGCGATGAGGGCGGGCGTAAGGGCTTTCGTGAGGCGCATGTCGTACATCTCCTGTGACAGCATGGAACGTTCTGTCCATGTGTACGAGGGCGCATGCCAATCGGATGAAAATGACCCCGCCTGCCAGCCCGGAATTAAACAGGGATGACAAGCGGGGCTAACAGGAACGCAAGTACCGGTGCCGCAACCGAACATTTCCCGGAGGCAAACGGAACGTCAGTCTAAGGCCTCAGGCCATCAAGCGAATTAATCTACGGAAAAGTGTTGCGCCTTGACGGCTACAGCCATTCTGGCGTGCCAGACACACACTTTCATGCGCCCGACATTTCCACATTTTCCGTCTACGCTCAATAATTTTCGTGCTTCAGTAGAGCGTCGCAAGCGACTTTGCGTCATAGTTCGCGAGTTCATCGAGACGGCCTTCACGCACTTTCTTGGCCCAATCCGGATCCTGCAGCAGGGCCCGGCCTACAGCGACCATGTCAAACTCGCCGCGCTCAAGACGCTCTTCAAGATCGTCAAGCTTGCGGATGGTGGCGCCCTCGCCGCGGAAGGCCTTTTCAAAGTCGCCCGTCAGGCCGACAGAGCCGACCGTGATGACCGGCAGGCCGGTCAGTTTCTTCGCCCAGCCAGCCGCGTTCAGGCCGTTCTCGCCGTCGACTTCAGGAAATTCGGGTTCCCAATAGCGGCGCTGCGAGGCGTGGAGCACGTCGACACCTGCATCAACGAAGACCTTGAGGAAGGCTTCGTATTCGGCTGGCGTATGGGCGAGCCTCACGGTGTAATCCTGTTGTTTCCATTGGGAGAAACGCAGGATGATCGCCATGTCCGGCCCGACCTGCTTGCGGGTTTCCTTGATGATGTCCGCGGCGAAAGTGGCGCGCTCCGGCAGCGATCCGCCGAAGCGGTCATCACGCTTGTTCATCACGTCCCAGAAGAATTCGTCGATCAGGTAGCCGTGTGCCCCGTGGATCTCGATGGCGTCGAAGCCGATGCGGGCTGCTTCGCCAGCCGCGTTCGCAAATGCCATGACCATGTCGTCGACTTCGGCGCTGGTGGGCTGCTCGAAAACTTCCTTGCCGGAATGTGTAACACCGGACGGGCTGTCAGTCGGCGCCTCGGGCTCCGGGCCGGTACCGGGCTTGCGCATCATGCCCTGGTGCCAGAGCTGAGGAGCGATGAGGCCCTTATTGGCGTGAACCTTCTCGACGACACGTTTCCAGCCGGCGAGCGAATCAGCGCGGTGGAAGTTCGGCACGTTGGGGTCATTCGACGCCCCGCCCCGCTTGACCGTGGTGCCCTCAGTAACAATCAGGCCGACATCAGCGGCCGCCCGGCGCGCATAATAGTCCGCCACATCCTCGCCCGGTATGCCGCCCGGCGACTTGCTGCGTGTCATGGGGGCCATAACGATCCGGTTAGGGAGGTTGAGCGACTTTATCTTGAGCGGTTTGAAAAGCGGGCTGGTCATTTTGGGCAGGCTCCATTGAATTCTGAAGCAATCAAGTGGCGTCGCCTCCCGCTCGCGTCAACCATTGACCTAAGGGTCGCCTCAGGGCACCGGTTCATGGAGGGTTCACGCCGACTTCAACAGTCTGCGAATCGGACGTGATTAAAGGGGGGACTGTTTCCATGCGGTATAGCCTATTGGCCTTGGCTACGGTGTTTCTGGCGGCCTGCCAGACGCCCGGATATGACTACGAGGCACGAATCGCGCCGAACTATCCTCAGGCCGCTGAATTCCGTGATCCCGACGTCGGCCGCTTCCGCGGCCCTGGCGGCGATGTGGCGGAAGCGGAATTTGGCGCCATGATCTCGGAAATCAGTCTGGATGGCCGCCCCTGGTTCGCACGGTCTGCCGGCGCACCGGACAGCCTTTATGAAGGCGGTGTTGCCATTGAAGGCTGGGAAGCCGAAGTGCGCTATGAACGCGACCGGCGCTGTGTGGAACATGAGGGCCTGTTCAACTGCAAACGTCAGGGCATTGTGGAAACTGAATGCACGAACGAGACGGTCACCGTCTCAGTGACGGCGACATTGGTTGACCTCGGCGCCAACCGGCCCGTGTTCACCTCTGTTCAGCCCGGCTCTGCAGCGCGCGAAACGTGTATCGACATCGCCGAGTATCGTGACGGCACGGTCGAGACCGGCACCTACCGTGATCCCTATCGCAGCAGTTATAATCCGTATGACGCGCCCATCGGCCTGGTCCATGACGCTGTTATCGATGCCGTCCGGCGCTTTCGCTATGATATTGCGCCGTACAACAAAACCCTGCGTGCAGAGATCATGCAGAAAGGCCTGATCCCGGAAGAGCAGAATGATACGCGCTTCACGCTGGCGGTCGAAGCAACACGGAACGGCAACTTCCTCGGGGCCTGCGCCCAATGGGACGAACTGGCCCGCGAATACCCGCGTGCACCGGCGGTGCTTCACAATCAGGGGGCCTGCGCAGAGGCACGCGGCGACATGGAAACGGCGCAGCTGCGCTATGCCCGCGCATCCGAGCTGGCCAGCCAGATCCCGCTGCTGGACGTCAAGTCGGCAAAGCCCATCTTTGATGCGCTCGAACGGGTATCAGGGCGTCGCTATGATGAAATGCTGCTGGATGGCAGCCTGCCGAAGAGCGGGAGCTAGGACCTAGTAGCCGAACATCGTGGCCAGCGTGACACCGGATTCCGCCGCTTCGGCAGCGATGCCCCAGGCAATCCCGCCTGAAAAGGCTGCGACGCAGAACACGAATTTGATGAGGATGTTTTTCATCTGACGGCCACTCCCGGTTTGGAACACTTCACCAGAGCAAAGTGCAAAGCCGGGGCCGTTCGATAGGACCTGATTAACCCTGTTTTTCGGGGTCTTCGTCCAGGCGGTGGCCCTCTGTGAGCCGGGCGAGTTTCTCGGCGCGGGCCTGCTCCAACGACTTCTCAACCTTGGTGCGGCCAAACTTGGCACGGTTTTCGGCGGCGGCCTGTTCCTTCGCAGAACGCGCCTTTGCCTTGCGGGCCTTGTTGAGATTGATCGGCGTGGTCATTGCTTCAGGATACTCAGACAGGGGCCGCCAGTCGAGCGTCGAGACGCGCCTTCACTTCCGGCCACTCCGTGTCGATAATAGAGAAGAACGCCGTGTCGCGGACGAAGCCGTCCGGCAGGGTACGGTGATTGCGCAGGATGCCTTCGCGTTTCGCGCCAAGCTTCAGGACAGCCGATTGCGAGCGCTTGTTGCGGTCATCCACCTGGAACTGCACGCGCACAGCCCCTTGCCCGAACGCATGGGCGAGAAGCAGGCGCTTCGCCGCCGGGTTGACGGCTGTACCCGCCGCGTCTGGCGCATAGACGGTCATCCCGATCTCGACGCTTCGGTTGACCGCATTGGGGTCGAGATAGCTGGTTATGCCAAGAAAGATGGCGCCATCCGGAGAAAGGACGCTTAACGGGATCATCGTGCCCGCCGCCGCACGCGCAGCGATCGTTTCCAGCCACAGGCCGACCCAATCACCCGGCCCGCGGTGCGACCAGAGAACGAACTGCTCAGGTGCGCTATCGGCCAAGGCCCGCAAGGCTGCGCCATATAGCGCCGGATCAAAAGGCTCGAGGCGGACATTCGCGTCCGCCAGCGTCACCGGCGCCAGCTGCATGGCCTAGTCCTTGTGGGTCTCGCGCCACTGTTCCATGGCCAGCGAAATCGCGAAGGTCTCGCGGTATTTCGGGCTGGAGGCCGGGCGCGGGGCGCGGGCCGATGTCATGGCCATGATCTCGGCGAGCTTGTTGTGCGCTGCGCCGGACTGGCCAGCCCCGATATAGGCGTGCAGCTCGACCAGCGCCGAAGAGAGCGGGTCATGCGCGCGGATGACGAAATAAGGCTCGTCGTCGGCAAGCTTGCCGATCACGTCAAACTGGGACGGGTTATCCTTGGAGCCGACGGGAGGTTTGGACATGGATATCTGCCTTTCTGGGCGGAAGTGATTCTTCTCGCGCCAATCTAAACCCGCACAGGAATCGCGCCACCCCCTGCCGGCAAGCCTCCACACATTCCTGCAGAAGACTTGCCGAGGGCGGCGATCAGCTCGACGAGACGATACCGCCATCACACGGAATGGTGTGGCCGGTGATATAGGCGGACGCCTTGGACGACAGGAAGATCGAGAGGCCGGCCACGTCGCTCGGCGCGCCAACACGGCCTGACGGGTTACGGCTGGAAACGGAATCCCAATCCACACCCTCGGTCTCGCCTTTGAAGCCGACGCCGGTGGACAGCATGTAGGTCGGGAAAGGACCCGGTGCGATGCCGTTGACGAGGATGTGCTCGCCCGCCAGATGCGCGCCCATGAAGCGCGTCAGGTGGATGACGGCGGCCTTTGATGTGCCATAGGCGAAGCCGCTCATCGGGCTCGTGTGCATGCCATCGATCGAGGCGATGTTGATCACGCGGGCGGGCTCTTCCGCGCTGGCGGACTTGCGCAGCAGCGGCATCAGTTTCTGCGTGAGGAAGAAGACGCCTTTCACGTTGACGTCCATCACCTTGTCCCAGCCAGCTTCCGGGAAGTCTTCAAGCGTCGCGCCCCATGCCACGCCCGCATTGTTGATGAGCACGTCGATCTTGTCTTCGCGCTTGGCGATCTCGTCGGCGAGGTGGTTGATGCCAAGCAGCGTGCCCACGTCTGACGGGATGGCATAGATCTCGCCGCCATACTCGGCTTTCAGCCGATCGACCGTCTCTTCACAGGCCTGCGCCTTGCGCGACGAGATGATGACCTTGGCGCCCTGGCTGAGGAAGCCCGCCGCGATCATCTCGCCGATGCCGCGCGAACCGCCCGTGATGACGACCGTCTTGCCTTCGACCGAAAAGAGATTGCTGAAATCCATGCTCATCCTGATGTTCCTCCTGTTTGCCCGACGTTCTGAAGGAGCGGCGGGAACGGCGCAAGCGCGCCTGTGATCAGCCCGGCGAAATCATTTTGCTTGGATCGACGATATTGTCGAAATCATCGCCCGGGATGCCGTCCTTGATGGCTTCTTCGCGCAGGGTTGTACCGTTCTTGTGGGCCGTCTTGGCGATCTTGGCGGCGCGGTCGTAGCCGTATTTTTCCTTGAGCGGCGTCACCAGCATCAGCGAGTTCTTGAGTCCTGTCGCAATATTCTCAAGGCGCGGCTCAATGCCGACGACGCAATTGTCTGTAAAGCTGATGGCAGCGTCCGCCAGAAGGCGTGTCGACTGGAGGAAGTTGTAAGCCATCATCGGGTTGAACACGTTAAGCTCGAAATGGCCCTGGCTGCCGGCAAAGCCGATGGCGGCATTATTGCCATGAATGTGCGCGCAGACCTGCGTCAGCGCCTCGCACTGGGTCGGGTTCACCTTGCCGGGCATGATGGATGAACCGGGCTCGTTTTCCGGCAGGGCCAGTTCGCCAAGACCGGAGCGCGGGCCTGAACCGAGGAAGCGGATATCGTTGGCGATCTTGAAGCAGCTCATCGCCACCGTGCTGATTGCGCCATGCGTGAAGACCATAGCGTCATGCGCGGCGAGGGCCTCGAACTTGTTCGGGGCGGACGTGAATTTCAGGCCTGTGATCGCGGCGATCTTCTCGGCCACTTTCTCGGCAAAACCGACCGGCGAGGCGAGGCCCGTGCCGACGGCTGTACCGCCCTGCGCCAGTTGCATCAGCATGGGCAGCGTGGATTCGATGCGCGCGATGCCATTCTCGACCTGCTGGGCATAGCCGGAGAATTCCTGGCCAAGCGTCACCGGCGTTGCGTCCTGCGTGTGCGTGCGGCCGATCTTGATAATGTCGGCCCAGGCCTTGGCCTTGGCGTCGAGCGCGGCGTGCAGGTGCTTCAGGGCCGGGATCAGGCGGTGCGTCACTTCCTCGGCGCAGGCAATGTGCATGGCGGTCGGGAAGGTGTCGTTCGACGACTGGCTCATGTTCACATGGTCGTTCGGATGGACCGGCTTTTTCGAGCCCATCTCGCCGCCGAGGATTTCGATGGCGCGGTTCGAGATCACCTCATTGGCATTCATGTTCGACTGCGTGCCGGAACCCGTTTGCCAAACGACGAGCGGGAAATGGTCGTTCAACTTGCCGTCAATCACTTCGTCGGCAACCTGCACGATCACCTTGCCCAGCTCTGGATCCATCTTGCCGAGATCCATGTTGGCCTGCACGGCGGCCTTTTTCACAATGCCGAGCGCGCGAATGATGGGCTCTGGCTGCTTTTCCCAACCGATCTTGAAGTTTCCGAGGCTGCGCTCAGCCTGCGCGCCCCAATAGCGGTCGGAAGCGACCTCAACAGGGCCCATTGTGTCGGTTTCGGTGCGGGTTGGGTTATTGGCCATGAAGAAGGGCTCCGTTGGAATGCGCTGGATATGTCTGGCGCGGGGTTTAGCATGCAGGCCGCATTGGGCAAGGTGGCCAAAAGGGATCGGCACGCCTAACATGTCATCATGATCGACAAGCTCTCAGACCCCGTCATTCTTTTCGCGCTCGTGTTTGCGTTCGTGCTGGGCTTCCTGGTGCGGGGAAATGGACGCGGTACGGTCTCCCCCGCCCTTATGAGCCGGGAAGAGGTGGATGCAGCGGTCAAGCAGGTCACGATATCGCGCTGGATGGATATCGACGCCGAGATAGCCGCAGGCCGGAAACTTGCCGCCATCAAGCTGCTGCGGGATGCGACCGGTCTTGGACTGAAGAATTCCAAGGAAGCCATTGAGGCACGCATGGCCGCGCGCGGGATGACACGGCATTGAACGAGGGCTGGATACAGTCCGGAAAAGTCCGTGCGCGCATCACGGAGATGGGCGCTCTGGAAGTGCGGTGCACCGGCCTGACGACGCAGACCAAATACTACAAGGGCCTGCTAAAGGAGTTCTTCCGCAAGGACTTCCCGCCCCTGCGCCCCGGTTTTGGCGACTATAGCGTGCACATCGTGATGGAATATACCGGCGAGCCGCCCTGGATGGACCTCGACAATCTTGCCAAGGCCCTGCTCGACAGCCTCACCGGGAATGTGTTCGACGATGACCACCAGGTCGCCCGCCTGCTGGTCGAGCGGCGTGTGGGCGAGCGCGAAGGCATCTGGCTTAGCGCCGAGGCGATGGACTAGCGGCTAGACGTCTACGTCGAGCCGCTCCAAGCCCCTGAAAAATGGCAGGGCCCGCCACACCATGTCCTGCTGCGGCAGGCGCATATCCGGATAGCGCTCGAACAGTTTCTGGTACACGCGCCGTGCCTCCATGCGCGCCAGCGGGGCGCCGATGCAGATATGCGGGCCACCGCCGAACGCAACGTGGCTCGGCCGCTTCACAGTGATGTCGAACGCATCCGGCGCATCGAACGTCTCAGCATCGCGATTGGCCGAGGCCAGCGAACAGAACACGACTTGGCGGTGCTTCATGGGACAGCCGGCAACGGCCTTGTCCGTCTCGAGGATGCGCGATGTGGCAGAGACGGGCGCCTCGAAGCGCAGCACTTCCTCGACGGCCTGCGAACCCAGCCCGGGATCGGCTTTCAAGGCGGCCATCTGATCCGGATGCGTCAGGAACAGCCAGACGCCATTGCCGATCAGGTCGGTGGTCGTCAGGTTGCCTCCGACGAGCAGCGCTCCGAGATTGATAACCAGTTCGTCATCGCTGAGCGGCGCGTCTCCGCTCGCCTGCAATTGCACCATGTCGGAGATGAGGTCGTCGCCGGGCGCAGCGCGCCGGGCTTCCATCAGTTCCCGGAAATAAGTGTCGAGCGCGATGCTGCCCGTTTCCATGCGCGCCGTCTCTTCCGGCGTGCGCACGGGATTGAGGCCAAGGATCACGTCTTCCGACCATTGCCGGAATTCCGGCAGGCGGTCTTCGTCCACGCCCAGGATGCGCGCAATGACCAGAACGGGAATCGGCACGGCAATCTCAGCCATGAGATCAAACCGGCCACTGGCAGGCGCCGCCTCGATCGTCTCGTCCACGATGGCCTCGATCTCGGCTTTCATCTTGTTGATGCGTGTATAGAAAGCCTTGGCGAGCGGTGGGCGAACACGCGAATGATCAGGCTCGTCGAGAAACAGGATGCTTGTGCGGCCCGGCTCGTCCTCGTCCTCAATCAGCTGGCGCGAGATCGAGCCCTCCTCCGATTGAAGCGGGTGACGCACAAACGACCGGTCGTTCACCGTCGCGCGGACATCGCCATAGCGCGTGAGGAACCAGGTCTTGGCCATCTCGTCGCGCATCACAGGGCAATTCTCGCGCAGCGCCTTCAGCTTCGGGTGCGGATTGCTGCGGGCATCCGGCATGAAAGCCGTCACCTCGATTACGGATTGCGGCACGGCTAGCGTGCTCTCATCATCGGCCATGTTTTCCTCCCAATAGTCTTCTTTGTGGGGAGGATAACACAAGGAAAGCGGTAACGCCCAATTATTCCCGCGTCAGTCTATGACCAGTCCATCGCGCGGGGAATGCAGCTGGCAGTCGCCTGCGCTAGCAAGGTGCCGGCTTCATCATGCAACCAGCCTTCGGTGAAGATGGCGGCACGGCCCCGGCGCACGACCTGGCCACGGCCAATGAGGCGTACACCGACAGGAACAGGCCGGATAAAGCTTGTCGTCATCTGCAGTGTGGGTGACATGGCAGGCCCGCCCTGCACGATTGAGCCAGCCACCGACATGACTTCGTCCAGCATCGCAGTCACGAATCCGCCCTGCACATTCCCGCCCGGATTGGCGGCCTGCGATGGCGCGAGGAAAGCCGCTTCGCACCAGCCGGCCTCCGGATCAAAACCGATCAGTTCGAAATTGACGAAGGCCGTCGCGGGTGGCCGCTTGTCCGGATTCCCCAGGATGTCCTGCCAATATCCGCGCGCATCAAAGCTCATCAGCCGAGGCGCTTGAATGGCATCGGGATCGCCGTCGCTGTGGCCTTGGCGACCAGTTCGCCTTCAGGACCGAAACACTCTGCCTCCATGAAGGCAGCCGACCTGCCAAGCTTCAGGATACGCGCATCGACGCTGGCAGCCCCTGGCATCAGGCGGCGCAGGAAACTTGTTTTCATTTCAAGGGTTGGCGCCGTCATCGTCACATTGGACGCGATGATGACGCATGTGCTCATCGCCTCGTCCAGCATGGCCGAGATGAACCCGCCCTGCACCGCGCCGGTCGGGTTGGCGAACATCTGCGGCACGTCAAAATCCATGCGGATCCGCATCGCGTCCTGCTCGACCTCGACCAGGGTCATCCCGAGTGTGTCGGAACAGGGCGGACGCTTCTTGGAGCCCTGAAAACGGGCGAGCATGTCAGCGTCGCTGATGCGGGGCTTGTCTGTCTCTGCCAATGCGCCGGAAACCTATTTGCGCCGGAAAGCGTCAAGATTGACGACGGTGCCGGCAGCCGGGGCCGGCTCGGGCTCCGCGGCCTGAAAGGCTGCGGCGGGCGCGATGACAGCGTCGTCCTTGGTCGGGTTCTCGAAGGTCAGCCCGAAATTCACCGACGGATCGACGAAGCGCGTGATGGCGGCATAAGGCACGAACAGGTGTTGCGGGACGCCGGAGAATTTCAGGATGATCTCGAAGTGGCCTTCGTTGACTTCAAGGTCCCAGAACTGGTGCTGGACGACGATGGTCATGTCTTCCGGGAAGCGCTCGGTCAGGTAGTCGGCGACTTTCACGCCGGGCGCCTTGGTGCGGAACGTGATGTAGAAATGATGCTCGCCAGGCAGGCCCCCATTGGCCAGCGCGCGCTTCAGCGCCTCGCGTACGACGCCGCGCATGGCGGCCTGGGTGAGCGCATCATATCCGATATAGTCCGTCATGTTCGCTGATCGACCCTCGATTCTCGTGTTGGTTAGTTTCGCGTACACTATGCCCGGCACCTTCACCCGGCAACGGGCTTCGCACGGCAGGCGAGGATTATTTTTCACCTCGCCTTGTCGCCTCATGGGGGATGTCTGCATAGCCCGATCTGCAGTGGCAGAAACAGAATCAGCGCCACATTGCACACGCTGGTCATGGCGAGCTCATGCGTATAGGCTGACTGCAAAAATATCAACGAGATGCGGGAGAAGCACACGCCATGAAGATGCCAGAACACGGACGCGACTGGAGCGAGGTGAAAGCCGACATGGTGGCACGCGGCGGCGGTGATGCGGCCTGGCGTGATGGCCGCACGGCGGTCTACGTGTTCAATGCCGGCGAGGACGTGTCCAACGTCCAACATGAGGCCTACGGGATGTACATGGCCGAGAACGGCCTTGGCCCCCTTGCCTTCCCCAGTCTCGCGCAGATGGAAAAAGAGGTCATCGCCATGGGGCTGGAGCTGCTGCATGGCCCGGAAGGCGCAACGGGCGCGATGACATCGGGCGGCACCGATTCGATCACGATGGCGATCAAGACCGCGCGCGACTATGCCCGCGCCAATGGCAAGCCGCGCGAGGGCGCCAATATCGTGCTCGCGCAGTCGGCCCACCTTGCCTTCGACAAGGCGGCGCACCTTATGGATATCGAAATCCGCCGCGTGCCCCTGAAAACCGATGGCGCCTACGAAGCCGATCCGGTCGCCATGGGCCAAGCAGTCGATGACGCGACGATCATGATGGTCGGCTCGGCGCCCAGCTTTCCGCATGGGATCATCGACCCGATTGCCGCGCTCGGCGAGGTCGCGGCGAAGAAGAATGTCTGGCTGCACGTCGATGCCTGCGTCGGCGGCTATTTCGCGCCCTTCGCGCGGATGAACGGCGTGCCTGTTCCGCCATTCGATTTCGAGGTGCCGCAAGTCCTGTCCATGAGCGCCGACCTGCACAAGTACGGTTATTGCGCCAAGGGCGCCTCGACCGTGCTTTTCCGCTCCGAAGCGCTCTATGAACATATGCCGTTCGACATGGCTGGCTGGTCAGGTGCGCCAATGAAAACGCCGACGCTGGCCGGCACACGCCCCGGCGGCGCCATCTCTGCGGCCTGGGCGGTGATGAACACGCTTGGTGTTGAAGGCTACCGTGAGAAGCAGGGGCTCGTGTGCAAAACGCGCGAGCGCATAGAGGAAGGCGTCAAACAGCTCGGCTTCGAGATTCTCGGAAACCCGATGCTTGGCCTCGTTGCATTCCGCCATCCGGAGCATCACGCCTTCGCCATCTATGGCGAAATCTACCGGCGTGGCTGGTTCACCTCTGTCACCAAGGAGCCACCTAGCCTGCACCTCATGCTTTCGCCGAAGCATGCTGACGTAGTCGACGCCTATCTGGCTGACCTCAAGGCCAGCGTTGAGGCTGTCGCAGCCGGCAAGGCCGGGCCAAAGGTCGAGGCGCGCTACAGCTGACCTAGATAAATTGCGGAAGCGCGGCAAACAGGCCGAGCGTCAGGCAGCCAGTCACGATGCCGATCGCCGCAAGGCGCGGCCCGTGCAGCTGGCTCCATAGCAAGGCGCCCGTCAGGCTCATCGTGATGAGCGCACCCGCGGTGAGGTCGATGAACAGGATCCATAGAATGCCGAGACCGCTCCCCTTGTGGAGGTTCTTGATGAGGCCAAGGACATTTTCGGCTTTCCGGGTGGCGCTCACGGTGGTCGCGCCTTTTGCATATTCCACGACGAGGGAGCCATTGGGTCCCTTGAAGGATTGCATCCAGACTTCAACCGGCGTGACTTCCGTGTCCATGAACACGGCGCTGTCTCCTTTTCCTCCGCGGGACGGTTCGGCGGTGGACCCACGCGGCGTGAGGCTTGTGCCGAACCTCTCCTGTGCCCACGAAGCCAGTTCTTCCTTTGACCCGATTGCGGCAGGATCGACCTCGAGAACGACAGAAGACACTTCCTTTGGCGCGCCCGTGTCGATCTTCGCGGTCGACCTGTGATTCAGCAGGAAGCCGCTTGTTCCCATCATCAGGAAGATCAGCGCGCCCCATAGGCCCGTCCACGCATGAACACGTTTCAGCCAGCGAAGTGTCTTCGTGCCGCTCATGAATTTCGGCAGGAAAGGCAGGAAGGCCTCCCGTTTTTTCCGCGACTTGGCAGGTGTAGTTGAGGTGGCTTTCACGGGCGACATACCTTGTGCGTTGTTGAATTTTCCGGGGCAGCAGATGCCCGCAGCTTGGTGCCCCTGAAATGCACGAAACTGCAATCCCGGTAATTCGGGCATTCCCCTATAGACTGCGTCTAAAGGGTCAAAACGGCCCGTTCCGTAGCCAATGAAAGGAATTCACGCAGGCAATCGGGCGAATGCGATGAAATTTCCCAGCCGGGACAGGACGTGCAGATACGCGCCGGAATCGATCTTGCGCCGCCAGAAATTGCTTCTATCATTTTTCCCATAGGCATCTCGCCTGAAAGATTTCCCGACATGATATTTGACCGCGTGAAATCGCTGGACGCCATATTGGCGACCGCGGAGAAGAAATCACTTCACCGCTCACTCGGCGCCTTCCAGCTGACCATGCTGGGCATCGGCGCCATCATCGGCACCGGTATTTTCGTGCTGACGGCTGCCGCCGCACAAAAGGCCGGGCCGGGCATGATGTTCTCATTCGTGATCGCCGGCTTTGTCTGCGCCGTGGCCGCGCTTTGCTACTCCGAACTGGCCTCGATGGTGCCCGTATCGGGCTCTGCCTACACTTATACCTATGCCGTGATGGGCGAATTGCTGGCCTGGATGGTCGGCTGGGCGCTGATCCTAGAATACGCGGTCGCCGCTTCTGCGGTCTGCGTTGGCTGGTCTGGTTATGTGATGGGTCTGATTGAGCATACGACCGGGTTCGGCTTGCCCGAGTTCCTGAATAGCGGGCCGGCATGGGGCCTCGTCGGCTTCATGCCGACCGTCGATTTCAGCCATGGCGTGGTCAACCTGCCGGCCATTCTGGTCGCGGGCGCAGTTACCTGGTTGCTCGTCCTCGGTACCAGCGAGAGCGCCTCGGTCAATGCCGTGCTCGTGGCCATCAAGATCGTAGCTCTGACAGCCTTTATCGTCCTCAGCATGCCGCTGCTGAAAGGCGAGAATTTCTCGCCCCTGCTGCCGACCGGGATAATGAGTCATGACGGATTGGGGGTCATTGGCGCGGCCGCATCAATCTTCTTCGCCTATGTCGGCTTCGACGCCGTGTCGACGGCCGCCGAAGAAACCAAGAATCCGCAGCGCAACGTGCCGATCGGCCTGCTAGGATCACTGGCGATCTGTACGATCTTCTACCTCTTCGTCGCGGCAGGCGTTGTCGGCACCGTGGGCGCCCAGCCGGTTCGCGATGCGGCTGGGATTGTACTCGGCCCCGACGGTATCGGATTTGCCAATCGCTGCGCGGAACTGGCGCGTGAAGGCACGGCCCCCATCGTCTGTTCCAAGGAGGCTCTGGCTGAAACGCTGCGCCGGATCAATTTCCCACTGATCGGCAACCTGGTTGGCCTCGCCGCCTCGATTGCCCTGCCATCGGTCATCCTGATGATGATCTACGGTCAGACGCGCATTTTCTTTGTCATGGCGCGTGATGGCCTGCTGCCGGAAAGCCTGGCGGACGTGCACCCGAAATATCGCACGCCCTGGAAGATGACAATTTTTACCGGCATCGTGGTCGCCATTGCGGGCGCTTTCTTCCCGGTCGGCCAGCTCGCCGACATCTCGAACTCAGGTACGCTGTTCGCCTTCTTCATGGTGGCGCTTGCCGTGATGATTCTCCGCCGCACCGATCCTGATCGTCACCGCCCGTTCCGCACGCCACTGATATGGCTGATCGCGCCCATCGCGGCGCTCGGTTGTCTCGGGCTTTACTTCAACCTGCCTTTCGTTGCGCAAATGGTTTTGCCTGTCTGGGGCGCGGTTGGCCTGCTGATCTATTTCTTCTACAGCCGCGGCCACAGCCACCTTGGCCGGGGCGTTCTGGAAGTACCTGAGCTCAGCGAGGACGTTCCCCCGCAACCCGTCCCGCCCGTCGAGTAGACAGAAGGCCAGATCGCGCCAACAAACCTCTCATACGCCTTGTTTCCATCGGCCCCATGCGACAGTCTGGGGCCGACAGAAACCTTGACCGTCGGAGTTCCAGTATGCGCCTTCTCGCCCCCAGTCTTGCCGCCCTCGCCCTCACCGCTTGCGCTCACGCACAGTCCAAAGGCGACCAGGCGGTGCTCGACGGCGTCGATGCGCGCTATGACCAGACGGCCGCCATCGCCAAGCAAATCTGGGACTGGGCCGAAGTTGGTTATCAGGAAGAGAAGTCATCGGGCCTGCTGCAGTCGACGCTGAAGGATGCCGGTTTCGCAATTGAACAAGGGGTCGCTGGAATCCCGACCGCCTTCGTCGCCAGCTATGGCTCCGGCGGACCCATCCTTGCCGTGCTGGCCGAGTTCGACGCCCTGCCCGGCATCAATCAGGATGCCAGCCCGGATCGCATGCCCATTGAAGGCAAGCATGCCGGTCACGCCTGCGGCCACAACCTCTTTGCTGCAGGCTCGGTCGGCGCTGCGCTGGCCATCCGCGACTGGCTCGAAAAGACCGGCACACCCGGCACGATCCGACTTTATGGTACGCCCGCCGAAGAAGGCGGCAGCGGCAAGGTCTACATGGTGCGCGATGGCCTCTTCGATGATGTCGATATCGCCCTGCACTGGCATGCCGATGACGAAAACTCCGCCTCCGCCAGCACTTCGCTCGCCAACCGCTCGGCCAAGTTCCGCTTCCATGGCGTCTCCGCGCACGCCGCCGGGGCGCCGGAACGTGGTCGCTCCGCGCTCGATGGCGTCGAATCCTTCGACTACATGGTCAACATGATGCGCGAGCATGTGCCCCAGGACGCCCGCATCCACTATGTCATCACCTCAGGTGGCGTCGCGCCCAATGTGGTGCCGGACTTTGCCGAGGTCTTCTACTACGTCCGCCATCCGGATGCCGAAGGCGTCGAGGAAATCTGGGCCCGGCTGGAGGACGCCGCCCGTGGCGCAGCGCTTGGCACAGGCACAACCGTCGACTGGGAAATCATCCACGGCAACAATCCGCTTCTGGTCAACGAGACACTCGCGAAGATGATGGATTCAAAATTGCGCGAAGTCGGCGGCATTACCTACACGCCGGAAGAAGAAGCCTTCGCCGAGGAAATCTACAAGAGCTTCAGCAAGCCGGGGCTGCCACTCGGGAGCGAGAATGAGATACAGCCCTACGAGGTCTCGCTTGGCTATGGCTCGACGGATGTGGGAGATGTGTCCTATGCGGTCCCGACAGTTGGCTTGCGCACAGCGACATGGGTGCCGGGTACATCCGCGCATAGCTGGCAGGCGACGGCCGCCAGCGGCATGACAATCGGTTACAAAGGCGCACAAGTGGCCGCCAAGACACTGACGCTCGCCGCGATCGAGCTCTACAAGGACCCGAAACTGCGCAAGGCCGCGCGCGTCGAGTTCGACGCCGCTCGGGGCGAAAATTACGAATACAAGTCGCTGCTCGGCGACCGTGAACCGCCGCTCGATTACCGCGAATAGGGGGAGAAAAGTGGAGGCTTCTGTTGCCAGGCGCCTCCGGGCCCCGCCTAAGGAGCTGAATCCTTAGGAGTTAAAGCGGTTAACTACGTACAGCTACGCTGCGAGCAGTTGACCTTCAGCATGGTTGTCATTTGCAACTATGTTGATTTGAGCTTCTAAGGGGGCTCAATCCGGTGAAGGCCTCGTCTTTACACGTCCGTCGATACTATTTCGACCCCGTCAGAAACAGGCGAAGAATGCCTGAGCCTGCTTGTGGTGGAGTCGCCGGGTACCGCCCCCGGGTCCGAGCCGCTTATTACACGCGCGTTTATCGCCATAGTCCGAAGACAGGTGCAATATAGGGGACAATGGCGCCAGATGAAAGGCCTTAGCGTCACGCGCCTGATATTGCCCCAAGCCATATTGACAGCAACGGGCTTATACATAACGTGTTATGTATATAGCGGAGGGCATGATGCCAGATATATTGCAGGACCTTGGCTATCTTGCGCTGGGAAGCCGATTGAAGCGCCTCGCCGAACGCATGCAGGCCGAGGCAACCCAGATTTTCGAGCAGAACAGTTTCCTTACGCAGCCAAGCCATTTTCCCCTGCTCGCCGCGCTCGACCGCTATGGCCCGTTAACCGTGAGTGAGGCCGTCGATGCGCTGGGCGTGAGCCAGCCGGCTGTGACCCGAAGCCTTGTTGGCCTCATCGACATGGGCCTTGTCGACACCACGGTATCCGACGCGGACCGCCGCCAGAAAACGATCTCCCTTACCGAAACGGGTACCGCTGCCGTCGCCCGGATGAAGCGCGATGTCTGGCCACACGTCGCCCGGGCCGCCGCGGAAATGGCGGCCGGGCCTGATGCAAGCCTGCTTGACCAGATCACCCGGATCGAAGCCGCGCTCGATGAAAGATCACTCGTTGCCCGCGCGATGAACGGGCATGCCCTTATTGAATTCTCAGATGATCTCGCCGGTGCTTTCCACGACATCAATGCCGAGTGGATTTCCGAGATGTTCACGCTGGAACCCAATGACATTGCGATCCTTTCCAACCCGCGCGAACTGATCATCGACAAGGGCGGCATGATCCTTTTCGTGTCCACCGGCGGCTTGGGCATTGTCGGTACGTGCGCACTGATGCCGGTCAAGGACGGTCATTTCGAGCTGACGAAAATGGGCGTCCTGAAATCGGCGCGGGGCCGCAAGTCAGGCGAGTTCCTGCTTGCGAAGGCCCTGGAACGGGCGCGCACCATGGAGATGAACAGCCTCTATTTGCTTACGAATCGCAAATGCGCGGTTGCCATCCACCTCTACGAAAAGCTCGGCTTCGAACATGACGCCGGTATGCTCGCCACGTATGGCCAGCGCTATGACCGGTGTGATGTCGCCATGTCCTATCCGCTCGACGCGCTTACTGCTTGATACGGAGTTCCGAAATCGACTGCGCGATTGAGCGATACGCGGCGGCCAGTTCCTCGCCATTCGTGGCGTTGAAGGCATAGGCTGGCGTGGTGGCGCAATATTCGAGAATTGTCCGCCCATCCCCGGTCTTCTGCACATTGCTCGGCACCTGGAAGCCGACCGTATAGACCTCAATCTTTGATGGCGCCGCCTTCATTGTGTCGCAGAGGTCCTGCGCCTGCCGGAACGAACTTTTACTGGCCGTTGGATGATAGGAATTGAAATCACCATCCGTCATCAGGATGACAGCCTTGACGTTCTGCTTGGTATTGTACTCAAGCGGCGTAGACGGCTCCGGCCAGATATCGGCCCAGTTCGGCGAGACCAGATACCAGCCCCAGGCAAGACCGATATGGCCTGCCGTACCGCCATTCGCACTAAGTGACTGCACATGCGCTTTGAGGGCCGCCTTGTCCTCTGTCAGCGGCACCGGGCCTGACGCCCGACAATCGGCAAAGCTCATGTCATAGGCGCCGCGCGAACTGTCGCCATTGCTGGATTCGATTTCCCACTGGCCGTTGCGCTTGTTGGAATTGCCGGTCCACCAGTTCCAGCGTGGGTTGCCTGCGCCGATCCATTTAGACGAACCTGGTGCGTCATCCGTTGCGGCGTCGTTTCCCGTGCGCTCGTAGACGCAGGTGTCCCGAATACTCGCATTCTCAAATGGCTGGCGCGCGGCATCCCACTCGCCAGTGCAAGATCCGCCAGGGCAGCGCTCGCGTTCGTAATAGAAGAACCGTTTGCCGGATGAAGCATCGATCATCCGCGCACCATTGTACGTATCATAGGTGCTGCGTGCGGCAGAATTGCTGGCATCGGCTGTGAGTGTTTGGCTGCGCGTCACGGCGTTGAAATAGTCGCCCGCGTTGACCGCATTGTTATAGGTGGCAATTGCCAGCCTCACTTCGCCACTGCGTGGCTGGTCGTCGGGCAGCAATTCATCAAACGCGACTTCAGCGGCCGATTTGAGCAGGCTGAGGCGATTATAACTGTTCATTGATCCCGACACGTCGAACACGAAAGCGACATCCGCCTTGCCGACCGCATAAGTTGATGTCGATGAGGCGGGAAAGCTCAGCTTTTCGAAACCGATGAGATCGGACATGAAGGTCGGCTGGTCACATCGGAGGGTGCCACGGATATCCTTGTTGTCAGGATTGAAAGTCACCGCCACCGACGTGCACGAGATGCCGCCGCCCTGACGCCCGATCAGCGCCTCGGTATAGGCGCGTATGTATGCCTCGACGACGTCTTCGCTGGCTCCGGCCTGACGCGACAGGGCGCCTGCGAGAACAGCCGAGTCCAGCGCATACTGTACCTTGTTCTTTTGACGAACCGTATACTGAAAGTCTATCGCCACACCGCCAAGTGCCAATATAGCAGGAATGAACAATGCGGCCATGATAGCGACATTGGCCCCATTGGACACGCTCCATCGCCTGATTAACTTGCCTGCCATAGGTCCCCCGACTTCCTGTGTTCACCGCGCTAGCGTGTGATGCGCAAATCCGAAATGGACTGTGCAATCGCCCGGTATGCATCGGTCAGTTCTTCACCATTGTTTGGTGTGAATGAGTGACCCGCATCCGTTGCGCAATAATCAAGAATGGTGGCGCCGCTGGGTGTCTTGGCTGCACTGTTTGGCACTTGAAACCCGACTGTGTAGATCTGCACATTGTAGGGCTCTTCCTTCATGGCATCACAGAATTCCATGGCCAGCTGGATCGAGCTTTTGCTGACGGATGGGTGTGTCTGGTTAAACTCGCCATCGGTCATCAGGATGATGGCCTTTGCGGTGTCCGGCTCTTCCCATGGCCAGGGGTGGGAGGCCGTAGGCCAGATGGAATTCCAGCTTGGCGAAATCAGGTACCAACCCCAGGCAATGCCAAGATGACCGGCCGTGCCGCCGCCTGCGTGCAGCGCATCGACATAGGCTTTGAGTTGCGTCTTATTTTCTGTGAGCGGCATGGGCGACGAGTTCTCGCACTGAGCGGGCGTCGGGTTGAACGCACCGCTGGACGAGTTGGCGCCGCCATACTCCACCTCATTGGAGCCGCTATTCTTGTAGCTGATATAGGTATTCCAGTTCCAGAGCGGGTTCCCCACGATCATGGAATCATCAGCGCCCGTGCCGCCAGCCGCATCGGTGAAGGCATTCACACCCACCCGTTCCGAGACGCATGTATTGTCGCCAATGTCCGTCTCGAACCAGCGGCGCTTGGGCGTTATGGTCCAGCTGCTGCTATAGCTGCAGTTGTAGCTGCAGGTCGTGCGCTCGTAGTAGAAGAAGCGCTTTCCTGTCGACTGATCAATCAGCACACGGTTGTTGTAGGCGTCATACCGTGACTTCGCCGAGTTGGAGCCAGTCGATGAATCCGTTCCCAAAGTGATCTTGCGTGTCACTTTATCAAAGTAAGCGCCGGCATTCACGTTCGCATTATATGTGGTCAACGCAATCCGGACGGTGCCATCAAGCTCCCGGTCATCGGGCAGGAGTTCGTCGAAGGCTGTCTTGGCGGACGTCTTGAGATTTTCAAGCCGGTTATTCGAGTTCATCGAACCGGAGACATCGAAAATAAAGGCGACATCGACGTTTCCGACGCCATAGGTCGTGCCGGAAGAGACCTGGAAATCCAGCGTCTCACGGTGGAGCAGTTGTGACAGCGTGGTCTTTTGCGAGCAGCTGATACTGGCATCAATATCCTGGGTGCCATCCGTGAAGGTCATCTTTGGCGATTCACATGTCAGGCCACTGCCCTGAACCTGGATCAACGCATTCACGTAGTTCTTCACCATCAGGCGAATCTCGTCCTGCGTTTCGCCGGCCTGCATGGCCTTCGATCCTGCAATCACGGCGCTGTCGATAACGGACTGAACCTTGTTCTTCTGGGTGACAGCCATCTGGAAATCGATGGCGATACCGACGATACAAAGAATAGGAATGATTGTAAGGGCTGCAATCGCTGCCACATTGCCGCGCACATCTCGCACGAAACAGCGCTGAGGCCGATGTTTCGAAATATCCAACATGATAGCGCCTCTTACCCAGCCATTCTGGCCGCTCCCATCTGCCAGTATCGCCCATAGAGATTTTCGGCGCGTTAGGCAGAGCAGACGTTTTCCGAAGGTCTGCGCAAGAGGTCGTTTACCAAACTCGCTCGAGACCGCGGGACGCCCTCCTCACATCTAGTATGTGATGCGAAGGTCTGAGATGGACTGAGCGATCATGTTGTAGGCATCTTCCAGCTCCTGGCCATTGTCAGGCGTGAACGCAAAGTCCGACGAACTCGCACAATAGTTCAGAATATCCTTGCCCTGCTTCGGCGCCTGGAAGGCGACTGTGTAAATGACGACCCCTTCCGCCTTGGCAGCATCACACATTTTCTGGGCTTGCTGGAAGGAATTACCCTGCGTATTGCCACTATAGTAGGCGTTGAATTCGCCATCGGTCATCATGATCATGGCCTTGGTCGCATCCGGCTCGTCATAGGGCAGCGGCTTGGACGCAGAAGGCCACACCGAACTCCATTTCGGCGCCAGGAGGTACCAGCCCCAGGCCACGCCCATATGTCCGGCCGTACTTCCATAATCGTCGAGATCATTGATATAGGCGTAGAGATCACTGCGTTTGCTCGTCAGAGGCTGAGGGCCAATGTCATTGCACGAAGGGATGCTCGACCATCTCCCGTAGTATTCATCGAACACAGGGTCCGCGGCTTCCAGCCAGGCACTTGGGCCCGGATCGTCATCGGTAAATGCCTGCGAGCCCAGCCGTTCCTGTACGCATGAGTTGTTGACCTGCGTTGACACCGTCACGTTGGTATAACCACCGTAGCAATAGCTACCCCATTGATACCGGCATTGACGATAGGTGTGGTAGATTGTGCGTTTTGCCTTCTTGTTCGTCACGTCCTCGAAATAGGCGCCAGCATTTACCTTGGTGTCATAAGTCACCATCGCAACGCGCACATCATCAGGATTGGTAAGTTCGACGTCAGGCGGCATCAACGTATCGACAGCATTGCGCGCCGCAACCTTCAGGTCACCCATCTTGCCATTGCTGCGCATCGAGCCGGAGACGTCGAACACGAAGGCGACCTCCAGCTTGCCGATACCATAGGTCGACCCCGACTGGACGCGAAACTCCATCTTGGTCTGGCCAAACAGGTTCGACAGTGTCGTCGGCTGGGCGCAAAGGATGGTGGCGTTGAGGTCCTGCTTGCCATCAACATACTGAAGCGCAACGCCTGTGCAGGTCAGTGTGCTGCTCTGCTGTTTCAGCAGTGCAGCAACGTAAGTATTCACTTCCTTGGTCACATCGGCGCGGGATTTTCCTGCCTGCATCGACCGCGAGCCGTAGATGACGGCATTGTCGATGACAGACTGCACCTTGTTCTTCTGGGTCATCGTCATCTGCGTATCGATTGCGACGCCGACGATGGAGAGAATCGGGATGATAGACAGCGCGAAAATAATGGCGATATTGCCGCGTGTCTCAGCGCGCCAACGGTTCATCAGACTATTCAACTTTGTCGATTTCACTGTCGTACCTGCCCCAGCGTGATTATCTCTTGGATACGAAAGCATCTATTTCATAATATTCATTCAATTTGGTTCGTCGCATGCCTGAATGTTGGTCATTGGAAGCAAGTTTGTGTTAATATCTTTAACCAACGAATCGCACGCGAGGCCCGCATGAAACAGTATCTCGACCTCTTGTCAGACATCCTGGAAAACGGCTTTGAGCGGGCAGACCGGACAGGCACAGGCACGCGCGCCGTGTTCGGTCGCCAGATGCGTTTCGACCTTTCAGACGGCTTCCCGATGGTCACAACCAAGAAGCTGCACCTGCGCTCGATCATTGTGGAACTGCTGTGGTTTCTACAGGGCGACACAAACATCAAGTTTTTGAAAGATAACGGCGTTTCCATCTGGGACGACTGGGCAGACGCCAATGGCGACCTTGGTCCCGTCTACGGAAAACAATGGCGCAGCTGGGCCGCACCGGACGGCCGCGTGATTGACCAGATCCAGTGGGTGCTTGACGAAATCCGCACGAATCCGAATTCGCGACGCCTGATCGTGTCGGCGTGGAATCCGGCCGATGTAAATGAAATGGCCCTGCCGCCCTGCCATTGCCTGTTCCAGTTCAATGTCATGGACGGCAAGTTGAACTGCCAGCTTTACCAGCGTTCGGCCGACATTTTCCTCGGTGTTCCATTCAACATCGCATCCTATGCGCTGTTAACCCTGATGATGGCCCGGGCAACGGGGCTAAAACCCGGCGAGTTCGTTCATACGTTCGGTGATGCCCACCTCTACCTGAACCATATCGAGCAGGCACAGCTGCAGCTTACGCGTGAACCACGCGCCCTGCCCTCGATCACGCTCAATCCTGACAAGACTGATCTCTTCGGCTGGGAATACGCGGACTTCAAGGTCGAAAACTACACGCCCCACGCCCATATCAAGGCGCCCGTTGCGGTCTGATCAGGTCGTTCAGCGGTCTTCGAGTGCCTGCCAGGCCAGCCACGCGTCGCCCGCATACATAAGGCCGGGCCCGCCCGACATGTATACGGCAACACCCAGAGTTTCTGCCACTTCCTGATCGGTCGCGCCGAGGCGCTTGAGGGCCTTGGTGTGAAAGCCGATACAGCCGTCGCACTGCTTCGCCGCACCAATTGCCAGGGCGATCAATTCCTTTGTCTTCTTGTCGAGCGCGCCATCAGCCATGGCGGCCTTCGACATTGCGCCAAAAGCCGAGATCGTGTCGAGCGCACCCGACTGACGAAGGCCCGAAATGCCATGATTGATACCGTCCGTAATGGCGGCGTAGTCCTTGGCGCCCGTTGCCATGCTCTCTCCTCCTTGAAAATCCACCCCAACATTGGACCACTCAGGCATGAAGAGAATACGGGAATGACCGGATACCGGGCACTCGCCCGGCCCGGTCATCCCCTGAGGCGTTCCTAGAACAAGTAGCGAATACCCGCCCTTATGTTCCGGCCCGGCAGCGGCACGCTGTCCTTCAGCACGCTGGTCGCCATGCGCACTTCCTCGTCGCTCACATTGCGCGCTTCAAGGAAAAGCTTCGTCCCCTCGCGGCCAAAGCCATAGCGTGCAATGTCGAGATCCGCATGCAGGTCTGCCGTCACATAACCGTCGGTCGCCAGCTGGCCGACGCCCGGCGAATCCTGATCGCCCGCCCAGGTCAGCTTCGCGCCTAGCGCCAGCGCGCCCCAGTCGGCTTCGGCGCCGGCATTCAGCGTTACCGGCGGCACATAGGGCACGTCCGATCCGTCATCGAACTCGGCATTCACAAAGTCGACCCCGGCATCAAACTTCCAGTCAGCTTTCAGCGGTCCGTCCAGGAGCTGATAGTTGGCGAAAGCCTCACCACCCGTGAACTTGGCATCCTGCTGCACAAAAATGTAGACCGGCAAGTCATCCTCAATCGCGCCCGTTGGCGCCAATGAGATGAAGTCAGCAAAGTCGGTGTGGAACAGGTTCACACCAAAGCTCATCGTGTCATTTTCCCAGCGCGCCGTGCCTTCAACGTTCAGGCCGCGTTCCTTGCTCAGGTTCACGTCGCCAACCTCAAACTGCTCGGTCGCGAGGTGTGGACCGTCAGCGAACAGTTCACTCTGGTTCGGCGCACGCTCGGCCCATGCGACCTGACCGCCGATGAACCAACCCGAGGCCCAATGCTTGTGAACGCCAGCCGATCCACTGACGAGATCAAAGCTGACCTTGCCGGCGTTCTCATTGTCCAGGTCGACCTGCTCCACGCGCAGGCCGCCCTCAATACCAAGGCCACTGTCAAAGTCCCGCGTTTCGTAAAGGAACACGCCAAGGCTCGTTGTATCCGTCGGCGTGATGAAGGCTTCGTCGCCTATGGCGTCGAGGGAGCTGTCCGCATACTGGATACCGAATTCCCCTTCCAGCGGGCCCAGCACGTGGCCAGCCTCGATGCGGCCTTCAAAACCTTCCGTCTTGAAGATAGTGCCGGGTTCACCCGGCCCCTCAAACTCCGTATGCTCATAATCGGCCACAGAGGCAGCCGCCTTGATGTTGGTCAGGAAGCCATTGTCGATATTGAGCCCGCCGCGCACATCATAACGCGTCTGCGTCAGGTCGATGAAGGCTTCTTCTTCAAGCGGCAGACCATACTGCGACGATTGTTGCCGCACGGCGCCGCCGAGGAAGGCATTGTCGCCGACCCATGACAGGCCGCCTGCAAGCGAATTGGTCTGGACGAAAGAGTTCGGCAGCTCACCATCAGGTCCGGCCGGCTCACCGTTTTGAGCGCGCAGGCGATCAGACTGGGCTGAGGAAGGAATGTCATAATTGCCGAAATCGCGTGTCGAGGCAGAAAGTGTTCCAACCAGCGATCCCATGACGCCCTGCACCCGGCCCCCGGCCTCCGTGCCATCATTGACACTGTTGCTGGCCGCATAGGCCTCGCCGGAGATCGGCCGCTTGGGCAGGTCTTCCATGATCAGGCCGTCGATCACATTGACCACGCCGCCAATCGCCTGGCCACCATAGACCAGCGCTGCCGGCCCACGCAGGATCTCCACCTTCACGGCGTCGATCCCGTCAGCCGCCACCTGGTGGTCCGGGCTCGCCGCAGACACATCGATCACACCGATACCATTGGTCAGCACCTGCACGCGCTCTGCGCCAAGGCCGCGCAGGACAGGTCGGCTTGCGCCTTGGCCGAACGACGTTGATGCGACGCCGGGCTGACGGTCCAGCGTATCTCCCAGTGTCGAAGACAAGTCTTCGACGAGTGCCTTGCGGTCGAGCGAAGCCACATTGCTGACCAATTCCCCGGCGGTCCGCTGCGGCCCGGGCAATGTTACGATCACGGGTTGTTCAATGCGGACTTCATCTTCGGCTTGAGCATGCGCCATGCCGGCAAGAAGCGGCGCTGTGGCCACTGCAGCTAATAGGTATTTCATGGGAGGAAACCTGTTTTATGTAATAGAATAACGTTTCACTTTTTTAGCTGTGCATCACAACATGTCAATTGCCGAAATCCCGAAACTGCAGCAAATTTCCAGACTGGCGGCGTGGGGCCGCCATATTCCTGGGAGGGAAACCATGAAAGTCTTTGCAGCCGAGCTGATCGGCACCCTGACTCTTGTTCTTTTTGGTTGCGGTTCGGCCGTTCTGGCCGGTGACCAAGTCGGACAACTCGGCATCGCCTTCGCCTTCGGCCTTGCCATTGTGGCCATGGCCTATGGCATCGGCCACATCTCCGGCTGCCACGTGAACCCGGCAGTCAGCTTCGGCGCCTTCGTCGCGGGGCGCATGGACGGCAAGACCATGCTCACCTACTGGCTCGCGCAGTTCATTGGCGCCACGATCGGTGCCGGCATCCTCTTACTCATCGCGAGCGGCAAGACGGGCTATGATGTCGCCGTCAACGGGCTCGGCCAGAACGGTTGGGGACCCGGCTATCTGGGTGAATATGGATTGATAGCCGCCATCATCTTTGAGGTGGTCGCCACCTTCCTGTTCCTGGTCGTCATCCTTGGTTCGACAAACCTCGCCGCGCCGACTCCAATGGCAGGCCTGTCCATCGGCCTGACGCTGACAGCCATCCACATTGTCGGCATCCAGGTCACAGGCGTGTCGGTAAACCCTGCGCGCAGCTTTGGCCCGGCCCTGTTCGCGGGCGGACCGGCAATGTCCCAGCTCTGGCTCTTCCTGCTCGCGCCGCTGGTCGGCGCTGGACTTGCCGGCATGAAGGCACGTTTCGGGCTTCTCGAAAAAGATCCGTCCTGACGCTTCAGGCCTCGGCCGGATCCGTCAGGCCGAGGTCTTCCCGCCGCCGCATGATCATCGACACCGCCACGGCGCCCACCATCTTGCCGATGACAAAGACAACCCAGTTCGCGATGTGCAGCGAATTGCCGGGCTCCGCCCCGAATTCAATCTGCTTGGCGAGGTCTGCGCCATAAAGGAAGACGGTCGTATCGACGGGGGCCGCCAGTGCACTCGACAGAAGGATACGGGTCGACAGGCGATACTTGGTGAAGGTGAACATCAGCCAGTCCACGCCCTCGGAAATCGCGAAGGCCACGCCGCTCGCCAGCGCGATCACGGGCCATGCATAGAAGAATGACCAGGCCACCGCCATCGCCATCACAGCCAGCACGCGGTGCCCCATCTCGCGCTGAACGAAGTCGCGCACGACGAAAACCATGCCGGTCACAATGGTCATCGGGTGCAGCGACAGACCATGGGTCCAGGTCGCACTTTTGTCGAGAATCTGGAATTCAGGGATCACGCCAAATGACCAGTTCAGAAAAGGTATCAAAGCGACATACATCAGCGCCCAAGCTCGCCCTTGGAGCATGTAAATCGCCGTAAAGGTGAGGGCCAGCGCGGCGAAAACCGGAAGCGCCTGTCCTGTATTGCCGTTAGTGATTATCGAGATAAATGAATTCAGCACGCCATGCCCCTGCGACTGCGTTTCGTGACGGATATCTGACAAATCCAGTTGATTACAGCCACAAAGAATGTGTTCCACATGCTTAACAAGGCGAGGCAAAAAAGCCGTGCGTCAACGAAAAAACTGAAAGTTGCATACCTCAGCCATGCAAAACGATGTGAAACTCAGCCTGATTGTCGCCCGCGGGCGAAATGGCGTCATTGGCGCGGCTGGCGAACTGCCATGGCGCCTCAAGGGCGATATGATGTTTTTCAAGCGCATAACCATGGGCAATCCCATCATCATGGGTCGCAAGACCTGGGAAAGCCTGCCAAAGCGCCCCCTACCCGGCCGCGAAAATATCGTGATGACCCGTGACTGGACCTATGATGCCCCCGGCGCCCGCGTCTATTCCAACTTCATCGCGGCCATGAATGCTGCGCGGGCTGTCGCTGCACGCGACGGTCGGCAGGAAGCCTTCGTGATCGGCGGCGAAGCCATCTACACGCTGGCCCTGCCGCTCGCCGACCGCATCTACCTGACGGATGTCGAATCCTATCCCGAGGGCGATGCGTTTTTCCCTGAGCTGGCAGAGGATGAATGGCAGGAGCGTACGGCAGAGCATTTCGAGGCCACCGACGGCAATGATTTTGCCTATACGATCCGCAAGCTTGAGCGCGTTCACGCCCCAAGCCACGCCGAAACAGATTCCTGATCCCGGACTAAGCCGGAAATGGTCTGCCAGACGCGGGACAAGCGCCCTTGCGTCATCCGTTGCAGCCCATCCTCACGCCGCCTAGTGTGCCTCCAAAACAAGGAGGAACACGCATGGATTTCGAACTCGTAGCCGATGGTCTCGGCTTCCCGGAAGGTCCCGTCGTCATGTCAGACGGCTCGGTCATCGTCGTTGAAATCCAGAAAGGCCAGATCTCGCGCCACTGGGGCAAGGGCAAGTCAGAAGTCGTGGCGACGCCCGGCGGCGGCCCAAACGGCCTCGCCATCGGCCCGGACGGCGCGCTCTGGTGCTGCAACAATGGCGGCTTTCAGTGGGCGAATGTCGAAGGCCTGCTGATCCCCGGTAACGCAGCAGACGATTATTCCGGCGGCCGCATCGAGCGCATCGACCTCTCCACCGGCAAGGTTGAGCGCGTGCTCGACACGGTCGATGGCAACAAGCTGAAAGGCCCGAACGATCTCGTCTTCGACAAGGCCGGCAACCTCTACTTCACCGACCATGGCAAATCGTATTCCCGCCACCGCGACTATGGCGGCCTCTTCTTCCTGGCCAAGGGCGCATCGGAAGCGAAAGAGCTCGATTTCCACTATTCCAGCCCGAATGGCGTCGGCCTCTCGCCCGACGAGCAGACCGTCTTCATGGCCGACACGATGACCGGCCGCATGTGGGCATTCGACCTGGCCGCGCCCGGCGAGATCAAGCCTGCCAGCCCGTTCAATGGCGGACGCGTTGTCGCAACCATGCCGGGCCTCCAATACTTTGACAGCCTGGCAATGACAGCTGCGGGCAATGTCTGCGTCGCCACCATCCTCAATGGCGGCATCACGACGATCACGCCGCAGGGCGATTTCAGCCACACCGCCTTCCCGGACATGCTTGTCACCAATATCGCATTTGGCGGGGCCGACATGCAGGATGCCTGGCTGACACTCTCCAGCACAGGCCAGCTCATCAAGTGCCGCTGGCCGGAACCGGGCCTGGTGCTGAACTTCAACGCCTGAAGCGGTGCCTAGTCCTCGAAGACGATTTCGGGGGCAGGCTTCGTTTCCAGCGTATCGAGGCCGACAGCCACAGTGCGGGCGAGTTCGTGGAAAATACGGCCGGGCTCGCCGCCCGCAAGCGCCGCCGGCTTGCCCGCATCGCCGCCCTCGCGGATCGTCTGAAGCATCGGTATTTGCCCCAGCAGCGGCAGGCCCAGCGTCTTGGCCATAGCTGCGCCGCCGCCCTCGCCCATGAGGTAATGGCGGTTGCCCGCCGGGTCCTCGAACCAGCTCATGGTCTCGACGATGCCGAGCACGGGCACAGCCGTCTTCGTGAACATCGCCGCCCCACGCCGCACATCGGCCAGCGCCACTTCCTGCGGGGTGGTCACGATCACCGCAGCCGTCACCGGCACGCGCTGGGCAATCGCCAGCTGCGCGTCACCAGTGCCCGGCGGTGTGTCGATTACCAGCACGTCCAGTTCGCCCCATTCGGCATCATTCAGCATTTGCGAAATTGCCGACATCACGATCGGCCCACGCCAGATCATGGGAGCATCAGGATCCGACAGATAGCCGATCGACAGAGTCTTCAGCCCAAAGGCCTCCACCGGCACCAGTTTCTTCGAGGCCGCGGTCTCAGGCTGCGCATCCTGCATGCCGAGCATCGTCGGAATTGACGGGCCGTACACATCTGCGTCGAGCAGGCCGACTTTCATCCCCGCCTTGGCCATTGCCGCCGCGAGATTGACCGCCACGGTGGACTTGCCAACCCCGCCCTTGGCACTGGCGACGACAAGAATACGGTCAATACCGGCAATCTTCGGTATACCGGCGGCCTGCGTCGGTGCCCCTTGCTGCATCGCCTCATCAGACAGGCGCGCACCCTTGGATACCCGCCGGGGGGCCGATTCTAGCTTAACATGTGGGTTTACATGTGAATGAGTTGGCGCCGTCACATGGGCCGTCAGGATACTGGTCACCGCCCGGACGCCAGGCACGAGTTCCGCCCGTCCTTCGGCCTCGATTCGCCGGGCCTCGGCGCCGGCCTGATCGGCTGGATCCGCTAGCAATACTAGGATTGCGCGTCCCGACTCATCCACGTCGACAGACTCCAGCCAGTCCGGCGCGCCAAGCGCTTCACGCACTTGCCCGGCCAGTTTTCGGCGGGATTTTTCCTTCGAACCAAACACCAGATGCGACTCCTGCGTCCTTGAAGCCCCGATTGAGGCATGCACATATCACGCAACACCCTATATAGAAGCTTACGAAACAAGACAGGAGGGGCTATGCCCTGGGATGACAAGAACAAATCCGGTGGCCCATGGGGCGGCGGATCCGAAGACGAACCCGGCAAGGATGCCGGATCGCCCTGGACCCGCCCGAGTAGCGGCGGAGGCAACAATAACGACCTCGAAGCCCAGATGAAACGCATGCAGGAGCGCTTTCGCAAGCGCTCTAACGGCAATGGTGGCGGTGGCGGACGACGCGGCGGCGGAACCACGGGCCCCAACTTCGGCCCGCTAGGCTTTGTCGTTCTCGTGGGCATCGCCTTGCTCGGCTGGCTGTCCACAAGTGTGGTCATGGTCGACCCGACCCAGCAAGCTGCCGTATTCCGCTTTGGCAAATGGCAGACAAATTTTGGACCCGGCCTGCACTTTCATCTGCCTGCCCCCCTTGAGGAACATGTTCTCGTCGAGGTCGAAAACCGCAAGGAAACCCGTATTGGTAACACGCTTGAAGAGAGCCTGATGCTGACGCAGGACGAAAACATCGTCGATATTCAGTTTTCCGTGTTCTGGAAGGTCGATTCTGAACACCCTGAAAACTTCATCCTGAACGTGAAAAATCCCAACGAGGCTGTCGAACAGGTCGCTGAATCCGTTATGCGTGAGGTCGTCGGCAAGACGCGCCTGCAAAGCGTCATCACGACCGAACGTGACGTGGTCCAGCAGGAAGCGCGCAAACAGGTCCAGGCCCTGCTCGACGATTACCGCGCTGGCATTCAGGTTCTGTCCATCACAATCGACAAGTCAGATCCGCCACAACAGGTGATCGAGGCGTTTAATGACGTGAACGTCGCCGAACAGGACGCCGAAACCAATGTGAACCAGGCCACCCAGTTCGCCAACGAAGTCGTTCCACAGGCCCGCGGTACCGCGCAGCGTATCCTGCAGGAATCCGAAGCCTATCGCGATCAGGTTCTGGCCGACGCACAGGGTGAAGCGTCACGCTTCGAGCAGATTTACGAGGAATACCGCAAGGCGCCCCGCGTCACGCGTGAACGCATGTACCTCGAGACGATGGAACGCGTGCTTGAACGCTCCGACAAGCTGATCATGGATCAGGAATCGGGCGCCGTACCCTACTTGCCGCTGGAACGAACACAGCGGACCACGAACGGAGGACAGCAATAATGCGTACATTTGGATGGCTTACGATCATCATCGCCGGCGCTGTGCTGCTGGTGCTCATGAACTCTTTTTTCGTTGTCCGTCAGGACGAACAGGCCTTGATGCTTCAAGTCGGCGAGCCCAAGCAGGTGTATAACGCAGCGGGCCAGGATCAGGCTGGTCTCTACTTCAAGATTCCGCTGATCCAGCAGGTCGAAAAACTCGACAAGAAGAATATCGGACTTGATATCCAGAACATCGAAGTGCTGGCCTCTGACCAGCGTCGTCTTTCCGTGGACGCTTTCGTGCGCTGGCGTATCAAGGATCCGCTGAAGTTCTACCAGCGTTTCCGCACAGAATTGGCAGCGGCGAGCCAGCTCAACCAGATCACCAACTCGACCATCCGTGAAGAACTCGGTGACGTGCCCGTGCCGGAAATCATTTCCGGCCAGCGTTCGCAGCTGATGGACCGCATCCGGGTCAAGGTGAACGAACAGCTGTCGGATGATGGTATTGATATCATTGACGTCCGCATTCGTCAGGCCGACCTGCCGCAGGAAGTGGCTCAGGGCGTCTACAGCCGTATGCAGTCGGCCCGCTTTCAGGAAGCCCAGCGTATCCGCGCCGAGGGCGAAGAGAAGTCCCGTCTGATCCGTGCCCAAGCCAGCCGCGAGAAAACGGTCATCGAGGCCCAGGCGCGCGAACAGGGGCAAATGATCCGCGGTGAAGGCGATGCGAAATCCACTGAAGTCTATGCCAATGCGTACAATAAGGACCCGGAATTCTTCCGCTTCCAGCGCGCCCTGATTGCCTGTGACAAGGCCATTCAGGAAGGCACCCAGGTGATCGTCGCCCCAAAAGGCCTCGGCATCTGCGATGAGTTCATCGAGAGCGCCCGCGTCAATGGCGGTTCCCGCTAGGGTGTCGGGCCTGTGTCCACCTTATACCTGATGCTGGCTGCGGCCGGCCTATGGTTCTTTCTGGAGGGGGCGATCTACGCGATCGCCCCCGACTTCATGCGCCGCATGGCCGCTCGCCTCGCAGAAATGTCGAGCCGCGATGTCGCCTTTGCGGGACTTGCCTCGGCGGTCTTTGGCGCCCTGCTTGTTGTCTTTGCAGTGCAAGGCGCCTGAGCCTGTTGCAACAGGGGCGCAAAGCGCCATACTGATCAGGATACGAGCAACATCCGACTCTCAGGAGCCCTCTGGTCCATGCGCATTCCGGCACTCGCCGCCCTCGGTTTCATCCTTGCCTCCGGGCTGCCGGCTTTCGCTCAGCAAAGCCTGTCGCAGCCGGTCGTCGGCGTAGACCAGACAGTGCAGCCGGACAGCTTTCGCGAACTGTCGAAACGACTCATGCCAGCGGTCGTGAACATCTCGACCCAGCAGACAATTGCGCCGAATGGCCTACCGACCTTCCCTGAAGGCTCGCCCATGGAGCGCTTCAACGAATTCTTCGGCCGCGACGAGGATGGCTTCCAGCGCCAGGGCTCACTCGGTTCCGGCTTTGTGATCAGCGCCGATGGCATCATCATCACCAATAATCACGTGATCGATAATGCCGACGAGATCGAGGTCAATTTCTCTGACGGGCGCGTGCTCAAGGCGACACTGATCGGGCGCGACCGCGACACTGATCTTGCCGTGCTCAAGGTCAAGAGCAACACGCCCCTCCTCTTCGTGGATCTTGCCGACAGCGACAAAGCAGAAGTCGGCGACTGGGTTATTGCCATCGGCAACCCGTTCGGCTTTGGCGGCTCGGTATCCGCCGGCATCATCTCGGCCCGCAACCGCGACCTCAACTCCGGTCGATCCGATGACTTCATCCAGACCGATGCCGCCATCAACCGGGGCAACTCTGGCGGTCCCCTGTTCAATCTCGGCGGCGAAGTCGTGGGCGTGAACACGGCGATCATCTCGCCGACGGGTGGCTCTGTCGGCATCGGCTTTTCGGTACCGTCCAATCTCGTGAAACGCATTTCGCAGCAGCTGGTCGAGCATGGTCGCGTGCGCCGCTCGTGGCTGGGCGTGAATGTTCAGGATGCAGATGAGGCACTCGTCAAGGCCTACAAGGCCAAAGGCAAGGGCGGCGTCATCATCACGCGCATCTCCGATAACGGTCCAGCCGACAAGGCCAAGCTTGAAGTCGGCGATCTCGTGCTCAAATTCGATGGCCAGGCGATTGCCAGTGTCCGCGAAATGACCCGCCTCATCTCCGACGAGCCGATTGGCAAGACCGTGCCCCTCGCGATCATCCGCGATGGCAAGGCCCGCACGATCTCCGTGACACTGGGCGAGCTGGAAGACGATGAAGACAGCACGCCCGCTCAGATCCTGCCCGATGGCCCGGCCAGCAGCAATGATCTCGGCGCCGAACTGGCCAGCATCGATGATGATATCCGCCGCCGCTTCGGCATCCCGAAAGACGTTGATGGCGTCGTCGTTACAGGCGTCAGCTCACGCGGGCGCTCATTCGGCAAGCTCAACCGCGGTGACGTTATCGTGGAAGTGAACTTCAACAAGGTCGCGACCATCACCGACACGGTGTCCCGTGTCGAAACGGCGATGATGACGCCGCAGCAACCCCTGCTCCTGCGCGTGAAGCGGCGCGGCGATGCAGGCTGGTTTGATCAGTTCCTGTCGATTGAACTGACCAGGTAATATTCGACAGCCTATATAAAAAAGGCGCCGCTGAACCAGCGGCGCCTTTCTTCTATGCGTTTCAGATCAGATCGCCGTGAGGATCTGCTTGGCAGCGGCATGGCACTTTTCGATCTCGTGATCGAGGCCAACGCAGATGCGCGTCCATTCCGGCTTCTCGGACCAGCGCGAACCCACCACTTTGACGCCCTTTTCGAGCATCTTGTCGGCGAATTCCTGGTTGTTCATGCCGAGGTCCATGTAGATGAAGTTGCCCTGCGGATTTGGCGCATACGGACGACCGAGATCGTTCGCCATGGCGATCAGCTTCTCGCGGCCCTTGATCATCTTCAGGCGCATGTCATCGAAGTAAACGGTGTCGTCGAGGCTGGCCATGCCGGCCACGAGGCCGAGATGGTTGACCGATGACAGACGGCCCGTCTTGCGCATCGCCATCGCCATGTCGGCAGGCATGATGCCATAGCCGAGACGCTGGCCGGCCATTGCATAGATCTTGGAGAATGTGCGTGCCACGATCACTGGCTTACCGGCGGCGACAAACTCGGTCATCACGCCTGCTGGAAAGTCGTCAGCCATGTCCATGTAGGCTTCGTCGATGAAGACCGGCACCTTGCTGGAGGCGTCCTCGATAAAGGCTTTCAGCTTGGCTGGCTCGATCGTGCGGCCCGTCGGGTTGTTCGGATTACAGATATAGACAGCGCCCGTGTTCGGACCGATGGCAGCAGAGATCGCTTCGAGATCATAGCCAAGGTCCTGTGTCAGCGGCATGTAAACCACTTTTGTGCCAGCCTGCTCGGCGACGCGCGGAACGCCTTCATACGTGATTGCTGACGTGACGATTTCACCGCCCTTGACGTTCACATAATCAGAGAAGGCCGCGAGGATAGGCGACGAACCATTGGTCACCAGAACCTGCTCGACGGCTACACCTTCGCGTTCAGCGATTTTCGCGGCGAAGGCCTGCGTCAGCGGATAGGCATAACGGTTCAGGTTGTTCAGCTCTTTCGACATGGCTTCGATTGCCATCGGCGATGGGCCATACGGGTTTTCGTTTGCCGACATGATCGCAATCGCGTTCGGGTCGATGGCCGGGGTCGTCGCCGCAGCCGTCGTGCCGGCCGCGCTGGCGCTTTCGGAACAGGCGACAAGGCTCGCTGTCGCTGCACCAAGTGCACCGACACCGGCAAATTTCATCAGATTGCGCCGGGATGGCGAGATCAGCGAATCGTAGTCAGGATTTTTCATTGCAATGCCCTCTGGGATATGGGGCGGGCTTGTGGCGAAAACTCTACTGACCTCACCCGCTGGAATAAAAGCAGTACGCGGCGAGCCCCAATCTTGCGCAACAGATATCGCGTCAGCTGTAGTAAATTGGGAGAAATCTGCTCATCAATCAGTCAGGCAGGCTCGCTCAGGAAGCGAAATGCACGCAATTGGCCTTGAAAATAGGCAGCCCTAGCCAGCGAGAAACTCTCGCGCGGCATAGCCCTGGAAGAACAGCGCGGCCGTCAGGTCCGTGTACTGGATGGCTGCGGTGGCCTGTTCGGCGACAATCGGCTTGGCGTAATAGGCGATGCCAAGGCCCGCCGCGCAGATCATATCCAGATCGTTCGCACCGTCGCCAAGCGCCAGGGCATCGGCCCGCGCAAGGCCCAGCGTCGCGGCGGTTTCGTCGAGCGCGGTCAGCTTCGCCTCGCGCCCCAGTATGGGCCGGCCTACTTCACCTGTCAGCTGTGCGCCGTCATCAATAAGCGTATTGCCCCGGTCCGCATCAAACCCTGCAGCCTTCGCCACGCGCGATGTAAAGAATGTGAACCCGCCCGAGACCAGAACGGCATGCGCCCCATTGGCCTTCATCGTCGCCGTCAGCGTCTTCGCGCCGGGGTTCAGCGTGATCCGCTCGACATAGGCGGCCTCCAGTGCAGCCAGCTCCAGCCCCTTCAGCATGCCCACACGTGTCGTCAGCGCCCCTTCGAAATCCAGCTCGCCGCGCATCGCCCGCTCGGTGATCGCGGAAACTTCCGCCTTGAGGCCGGCAAAGTCGGCCAGCTCGTCGAGACATTCCTGACCGATAATCGTTGAATCCATGTCAGAGATCAGCAGGCGCTTGCGGCGGCCCTCCGCCGGCAAAAGGGCGATATCCACCCCGGAAAGCGCCTTCAACCCACCGCGAACCTCTTCAAGTTCCGCCTCAGCGGCCGCAAAAACATACTCGCAGGCCTGCCAGGGGGCCCCGTCCGCCAACATGCGTGCTTGTGCATCCTGCACACCCGCTGCCGTTAGAATCGCCCCCAATTCTGCAGGTAGACCGGCACGGGATGGCTCCCCAACCGCAATGGCAGCAAAAAAATTGCGGGACTTATCCGGGTTCTGGCGCATGTTATTCAGTCTCTTGGTGTCTTCCAACTTACCCGACTAGCCCTTAGGTCTAGAGCATGCATCCGGCAATCCTCATTCACGGCCCCACCGCCAGCGGCAAGACCGCCCTCGCCATCGCCGTCGCCCGGCGCTTGGGCGGTGAAGTCATCAATGCTGATTCCATGCAGGTTTACAGGGACCTGCGTGTCATCAGCGCCCGCCCCGACGAAGAGGAGATGAATGGCGTCGAACACCATCTCTTCGGTCATGTCGATGCGGCAATGCGCTATTCCACGGGTGACTGGCTGGAAGAAGCCCGGCGCGAGATCAAACGTGTCGAGCTGAAAGGCAAGCGCGCCATCCTTGTGGGCGGCACCGGGCTTTACCTGCTGGCCCTTACACAGGGCCTCTCCAGCATCCCGCCAGTGCCTGAAGACATCCGCGCCGAAGTGCGTGCCATCGCAGATGCCGAGGGCGCTGAGGGCCTGCGCGACAGGCTGGAGCTCGTCGATCCCGAAACTGCCGAACGCCTCGGCACAGGCGACCGCCAGCGCCTTGCACGCGCCTATGAAGTCTGGCTGGCTACCGGGCGCCCCCTTGGCCACTTCCATGACGAGCGCCAGCCGCCTGTCCTGAACGAGGGTGAATGGATCGGTTTTGCCCTCACCCCGCCCCGGGCACGCCTCTACCAGAAGATTGATCGGCGCTTCGAGGGCATGCTCATGCAGGGCGCCATGGACGAGGCCCGCGCCCTGATGGCGCGCAACCTCGACCCTGAGCTTCCCGCCATGAAAGCCCACGGCATGCCCTGGCTCACGGCCTTTGCGCGCGGCGAGATCAGCGCCGAACTGGCTGCCGAGAATGCCAAACGGGATACGCGGCGCTATGCAAAGCGGCAATTTACATGGATCGGCAGGCAATTCCCGTTCTGGCCGCGCATCCCCTCGCCAGAGCCAGAAAACCGCCTTCGGGTCATTCATGCCCTTTATAGGGAGATTGACAGCGTCAAAGAGGCAGATTATTCCTGACCTCGACGTTGGAGGAAACGCAACCGTGCGCACATCACTAGTACTCGTTATTAGGCATCCGTAGTCGACTGATCACACAGTCGGTTGCGGATGCGCGCATATAAGGGTCTCCTCAGGGGGCCCTTTTTCATTTCAGCCCTAGCCCAAATTTTCCCACACAGTCCGAGAGCCCCGATGACCACAGCCACCAAGACCAAGACGAGTGCCGCCAGTTCGGCCCCGACACAGCCCCGCCTGATGACGGGTGCAGAGATTGTCATCGAGGCCCTTCGTGAGCAGGGCGTAGATGCGCTCTTTGGTTATCCCGGCGGCGCGGTGCTGCCGATCTATGACGCTTTGTTCTCGGCGCCTGACATCAGCCACATCCTCGTGCGCCACGAACAGGGCGCAGGGCATGCCGCCGAAGGCTATGCGCGCTCCACCGGCAAGTGCGGCGTTGCCCTTGTCACATCCGGCCCTGGCGCAACCAACATGGTCACGCCTATCACCGACGCGATGATGGACTCCATCCCGATGGTCGTTCTCTGCGGCCAGGTCCCGACCCACCTGATAGGCACCGACGCCTTCCAGGAATGCGACACGGTCGGCATCACCCGCACCTGTTCCAAGCACAACTACCTCGTCACTGACGTGAACGATCTCGCACGCGTCATGCACGAGGCTTTCCTGATCGCCACATCCGGTCGTCCTGGCCCGGTTGTCATCGACATCCCGAAAGACGTCCAGTTCGCGACCGGCGCCTATCTCGGCAAGGAAGGTGTCCACAAGTCGACTTACAAACCGCAGACCCAGCCCCAGCCGGATGCGGTCGCGGCCGTTGTCGACCTCATCATGTCCGCCACCTCCCCCGTCTTCTATACAGGCGGCGGCGTAATCAATTCCGGCCCGCGCGCCTCGAAACTACTGCGCGAACTGCAGGCTGTGACCGGTATTCCTGTCACATCCACGCTGATGGGCCTTGGCGCCTTCCCCGCGTCCCACCCCGACTGGCTCGGCATGCTGGGCATGCATGGCAGCTTTGAAGCCAACAATGCCATGCACGATTGCGACCTGATGCTTTGTGTCGGCGCCCGCTTCGACGACCGTGTCACTGGCCGGATCGATGCCTTCTCGCCCAACTCCAAGAAGGTGCACATCGATATCGACGCGTCCTCGATCAACAAGATCGTTCGTGTCGACGTGCCGGTCATCGGTGATTGCGCTGCGACGCTGGAAGCGATCCTGAAGGGACTGTCCGCCCGCAAGGGCAAACGGCCAGACCTCACGGCCTGGAAGAAACAGATCGCGACATGGCGCGCCCGCGACTGCTTTGCCTACAAGAACTCCGATACGGTGATCAAACCGCAACATGCGGTCCAGCGCCTCTATGAACTGACCAAGGACCGCGAGACCTATATCTCCACCGAAGTCGGCCAGCACCAGATGTGGGCCGCCCAGTTCTACCATTTCGAGGAGCCAAACCGCTGGATGACCAGTGGCGGCCTCGGCACGATGGGCTATGGCCTGCCGGCCGCCGTCGGCATCCAGGTTGCCCATCCGGGCGCGCTGGTCATCGACATTGCCGGCGAAGCCTCGATCCAGATGGTGATGCAGGAGTTCTCGACCGCCGTTCAGCACCGCCTGCCGGTCAAGGTTTTCATCATGAACAATGAATGGATGGGCATGGTCCGCCAGTGGCAGGAATTGCTGCATGGCGAGCGCTATTCGCACTCCTATTCGGAAAGCATCCCGGACTTCGTCAAACTTGCTGACGCGCTCGGTGGCTACGGCATCCGCTGCGACGATCCAGCCGAGCTCGACGCGAAGATCCTTGAAATGATTGCGCATGACGGCCCGGTCCTGTTCGACTGCCGCGTCGAAAAGGCCGAAAACTGCCTGCCGATGATTCCCTCGGGCTCTGCGCATAATGAGATGATCCTGGGCGAGATAACTGGTAACGAAGTCAGCGACGCCGGGAAGAAGCTGGTCTGATGACCGGCCAGGCATTGGGTTACGGGACGGACCGAACGATGAGTACGAGCGAGATTCTCGCCCTGCTGCGTGAACACCTTGATGTGGTGGTCGCACTCGGCTCTGCGTTCGTGGCCCTTGTCAGCGCCTTCGCCTCACGTGCTGAAACCCGCCGCCAGCGCCGCCTGCAGACCGAACACCTGCGCCAGAGCATCGATGCCGCCAGCCTCGAATGGGGCAATCACGCCATTGATGCCCTCGGCCGGGCGGCCATGTTTGCCCGCACGCGACACCTCCAGGCCAATGAGGGCAGCTTTATCGGCGGCAAGACCAGCCAGCTGATCGGCCTGTCTGCACTGGTCGAGCGCGGCCGCATGTTCTTCCCCAATCTCGACGCCGATAATAAGGGCGTGGACAAGGACGGCGCCTATCGCGGCCACCGTCCGCCTATTCTCGATGCCCTTATGTGGGCCTATTTCGAGCTGGAGGCCCTGACGCGCGATGGCGGCCCGACCGGCGACAACAGTGCCGAGTTCATCGATGACTGCCGCCGCCTCATGGTGTCAGAACTGCAGGCCCATCTCGACCCGCGCCGACTCGACAAGATCGTTGAGCGCTATAATGACCAGACCCATGACAACAGGCGCGAAGCCATCAGTCGCGCCAAGGCGCTGAAAGCCCGCCTTGAAACGCGCAGGCCCGGCGTCATCCTCGACACGTCCTCCGTGCCGGGCAGCCAAACGGAGACGACACAATGAGCGACGGCACCAGCGGCGCCCCCGGCAATCCCAAATCGGCCTATTTCCTCTCGCATGCCGACGAGGCCGTTGAGCGGCGTACGCTTGCCGTGCTCGTCGATAACGAACCGGGCGTTCTCGCTCGCGTGGTCGGCCTGTTTTCGGGCCGCGGCTACAATATTGATAGTCTGACGGTGGCAGAAGTTGATGCCAGCCAGCATCGCTCGCGTATCACCATCGTCACCCAAGGCACACCGCATATCCTCGAGCAGATCGAGGCCCAGCTGCTGCGCATCGTGCCAGTTGGCGAAGTGATCGACATTACCAAGTCGAAGCGCGGCATCGAGCGCGAGCTTGCCCTCATCAAGGTGGCTGGCACGGGTGAAGTGCGCGTCGAGGCGCTGCGCATCGCCGAGATCTTCCGCGCCCGCGTCATCGACACGACGAATGAGAGCTTCATCTTCGAACTCACGGGCGCTTCCGACAAGATCAGCCAGTTCATCGACCTGATGCGCCCGCTCGGCCTTGTCGAAGTCAGCCGTACAGGCGTTCTCTCGATCAAACGGGGAAAGGAACAGGGATGAGCAGGCTCGGCCTTCTCCTCCTGTCGGCACTGCTCTGTGCAGGCGCTGCCAGTGCAGTGGAAGATCCTCCGGAAAGCTGCCGCCCGAAAGTGGCGGGCACGGCGCTTGCGCTCGCAGGCGACGCCGAGCGTGCGCAGATGCAATGCGACATCGACCGCGCTGCCCAGCTCGTTGCCCGCTCCGACCGCCGCGCCGCAACCGCCCCCCGTCCCGTCGTGCGGGTTGTCGACACGGCCTCGCCTTCGGGCACGGCCTACATCTATGACGTGATCGGCGCTTTGCCCAATTACTGGCTTGAAGCCCGCAACGTACCCAGCGACGAAGGTGAACGCACCCGTGTTCCTGTCTGCACGCTGGGCACGAACATTCCGGCTGACGTCTCGCAGCTCATCTCCCACGAATTGAAGACCGCAGCGTCTCAGGCCCTGCCCGAATATGGCGCGCGCGAGGATATCCAGGTCAATCCTGACGGGTCGAAGCGCGTGATTCTTCTGCTGGATACGCACGACATCATCACCACGGTCGAAACAGAAGCAGGCACACGGCACTTCTCGCGCCACGCCCGCGCCTCTGACGAGATCGCCCGGCTCAACCAGACCATCATTGGCGTCGCCAATTTCAGCGACAGCTGGGTCTGCAACGCCAACTGAATACTCACCCTTCCAATCAACCCCCACCCCAAAGCGGAGCTTTTTGAAGCCAATGAAAGTTTACTACGAGCAGGATGCGGATCTTTCCCTTATCCAGAACAAGAAAGTCGCAGTCGTCGGTTATGGCAGCCAGGGCCACGCCCATGCCCTGAACATGCGCGATAGCGGCGTGAAGCAGCTCAAGGTCGCCCTCGCGCCAGGTTCGTCCAGCCGCAAGAAAGCCGAAGCCGAAGGCATCGAAGTCACCACAGTCGAAGAAGCCACGAAATGGGCTGACGTGCTTATGATCCTCGTTCCCGACGAGAAACAGGCCGTGCTCTTCGCCAACGAAATCGAGCCGCACCTCCGTGCTGGCCAGCACATCATGTTCGGCCACGGTTTCAACATTCACTACAATCTCATCCGCCCCCGCGCCGATGTCGACGTATCGCTCTCCGCGCCAAAAGGCCCGGGCCACACACTGCGCGCGCAGTACCAGATGGGCTTCGGCCTGCCGGGCCTTATCGCCATCCATCAGGACGCAAGCGGTTCGGCTACAGAGGTTGCACTGGCCTATTCGAAGGCCATTGGCAACACGCGCGCCGGCGTCATCCAGACCTCGTTCCGCGAAGAAACCGAAACCGATCTCTTCGGCGAACAGGCTGTCCTCTGCGGCGGTATCGTCGAACTGATCAAGGCAGGCTTCGAAACGCTGGTTGAAGCCGGCTACGCGCCAGAAATGGCCTATTTCGAATGCCTCCACGAAACCAAGCTGATCGTCGACCTGATCTATGAAGGCGGCATCGCCAACATGAACTACTCGATCTCGAACACGGCCGAGTATGGCGAATACGTCTCCGGCCCGCGCATCGTGAACTCGGAAACTAAGGCCGAGATGAAGCGCGTCCTGACCGACATCCAGGACGGCACGTTTGCCCGTAACTGGGTTCTCGAAAATCAGGCGGGCGCCCCAAGCTTCCACGCCAAGCGCGCCCGCATGAACGACCACCTCATCGAGGAAGTCGGCGAAAAACTGCGCGGCATGATGCACTGGGCCCAGAACGACCGCCTGGTCGACAAAGCCCGCAACTAGTCTGCTCACGCGCTTATGCGCTTGATCAACTGGAACATAGAGAGACGCGGCCCGCACACGTGGCAGGCCGCGTCTCTTGTTTCCGAGATACAGTCGCTCCATCCTGATCTGGTCGTTCTGACGGAAGCCCATCTGTCCTCTCTTGAGTCCATGGGCGGTCATGTCCTGTCGCATCGCGGATATGTCGTCGGACCCAAGGCCGAAAGCGAACGACTGGTCCTGATCTGGAGCAAGGCGCCGTGGACTGAAGTACCCCTACCGAAGGCCCTCGCCGACCTTGGGGGCGCCGTGCTCGGCCAGACCAGAGTGGATGGTCGCACGGTCTATTGTTTCGGCATATGCATCCCATGGCATATGGCGCCGACTTCGCCTCCTAGTGAAAAGACTGAGCCTTGGAGGCAGCATGAACTCTTCCTCGACCAGCTAGGCCCTGCGCTGGACGCCCTCAGCCATCTGCGCCCCCTGATTGTTGCGGGCGACTACAACCGCCGCATGCCCAGGGCCTGGGGACCTCACAAATCCTATGAGAAACTCGAAGCGGCCCTGACGGGTGTGGATGTCGTGACACGCGGATCACTTCCCCCTCTCGACGACATGACCATCGACCACGTCGCCACGCGCGGCGAAATTCGATGCATACATGTTCGCGCGCTCGACCGGAAAGACACATCAGGCCGCGCCCGCAGCGATCACTTCGGCGTTCTGGTCGATTTCGATTGAGCGGTCATTCGGCGGCCACGTTCAAATCCACGTCGCCCTTAATACCCGCCACCTTTCCCCGCATCGAATGCTGCCAGATTGCGTAGGGCATATCCGGGGCGCCATCGACACTCCGTATCCAGAGCGGATAGCGATCAAATGATCCGGCGATCCAGTCGGCATGGAATTCCTTCGTGGTGTAGAGCACGGGTACCGCCCCATACTCCGCTTCCAGCCTGTCGAAAAAAGCCTGCAGCTCCGCCTTCGTGCCTGCTTCGTCCCGGAACGGCTTGCAATTATGGGCATATTCTAGGTCCACCGCCGGTGGCAGTGTCCCGTCCCGCACCTCGACCGCACGGATGAAATTGACGGCCTGCGCCTCCCACGGCTTGCACAATATATAGAAGTGATAGGCGCCGACCGTATAGCCGCGCCGGCTCGCCTCGATCCAGTTCTGCCGGAAGTTTGCGTCCGTCCAGTCGCGTCCCTCGGTGGCTTTCAGGTAGATAAAGTCCAGCGGCGCGGTCTCAAGCACATCCCAGTCAACGTCCCCATTGTGATGCGACAGGTCGATGCCCGCGGCTCCCGGTGGCAGCAGGCCGGTTTCAGGCGCTGCTTCGCGTTGCTCCTGCGAACACGCCGACAACGCAATGAGCAGGCAGAGGAAGAGGAATCGGAGGTTCATGCAGGCCAATCTGGCACGCAAACAAGGCGCCGTCGCGTCGAAACCCTAACAGGCCAGCGGCCGTGCGAGGGCGATATCAAGGCCCGCCGATTGGCCGCATGGCACGTTTTTTGCTCTGAAAACCCTTGAATTTCAGTCACCAAGGGATGTGACCATTGGCAAACCAATCCGCAACGCCCCGTTCGGCCAAGTCTGGCGAAGGCAGCTACATCGCCGCAGGCACGCATCTGGAAGGCCAGATGACCTTCTCAGGCCCGACCATCGTGTCAGGCCATCTGAAAGGCGATATCATGGCAGACGGCCTGCTCGTTGTTGAGGCCGGAGCCATTGTCGAAGGCCATGTGACGGGCACGGTCATCGTCGTGCACGGCAAGATCACGGGCACAATCAGCGCCAGCGAAATCATCGAAGCATTTCCCGGATGCCGCATCGAAGGGCGGGCCTATGCGCCCAGCATGCGCGTCGATGGCGGCGCGACGGTGCTGGCCGATCTGTTGATTGCACCGGTACGCCCGGCTGACTGGAACACGCCGAAACAGGTTGCCCCTGTCCAGCAGGCAGCTGCGCCACTCGCCAAGCCGCAGACCGTTCAGGCCGACATTCCGGCGCCAGCGCCCCTGCCATCTTTCGTCAACACGATGTTCACACAGCCGGCAAAGACCGGCTCGGGCAGCTGACGCCTCAGCGTCCGGCGCCGTCTTTCAGGCGTTCCCACGTGTCATCGTTCGGATCATAGGCGGCAAGGCCGGTAATCCGGTCGCAGGCCCATTTATAGCCATCATCACAGGCTGACTGAAGAATACGCGTGCCCTCGGCCACGTTCTTCGCGCCGCCCTTGCCCGCAAACATCATGTTGCCATAGCCGGCACAGCCACTCACTTCGCCCAGGTCGCATGACTTCTTGTAGAGCAGGCGCGATTGCGCGAGGTCCTGCTCCACGCCATTGCCCTTGTTTGTCAGGTAGGCAAGCGAGGCACAGCCAGCCGCATCCTTGCCATTGCAGGCCTTGCGATAGGCCTCTGCAGCCTTGTCATAATCCTGCATGCCACCCCAGCCTTTGCGGTAGTAATCGCCAAGCTTGGTGCAGGCGACATAGTCCTTGGTGGCACAGGCCCGCATGGAATCAGCGCGCCCTTCGCGGTCCTTCTCCAGGTTCTCCGTGGCCTTTTCGAGCGCGATCTCGGCCTGTGTTCGTTCGACCTGTTGGCCGTACTGTGCGGAGGCAGGCGCGGCCATCAGGCCCGCAGCGGCGATGAAAACAAGACTTGTCAGGAAGCGCATGGCAGCAATCTCCAAATGATATTCTGTAACATTTAATATACGCCTTGGTTGAGGCGAGGTCCATGCAGTCGGCTGCTTAAGGAAACTTAACCTGCCCTTGCCGCCGCGGCCCTCTCGGCGCAAACTCCCGAAAACGCATACGGGAGATATCAGGCATATGGCAGCTCAGGATCAGCAACCCATCGGATCAGGCTTCGGCGCAAAATCGACCGCCAGCGAAGTGCTCGCCGGCATCGATCTTACCGGCCGTAACGCCATTGTGACCGGCGGCTATTCCGGCCTCGGCCTTGAAACCGTCCGCGCGCTTGCCGGCGCTGGGGCCCGGGTCACCGTGCCCGCCCGCCGCGTCGAGGTGGCCGAAGCCGCCCTCGCAGACGTCACCGGCGATATTGAGATCGCGGCGATGGACTTGGCCGACCTTCAAACAGTCGAGAAGTTCACCCGCGAATATGACGAGACCAAGCGCGGCCTCGACATCCTGATCAACAATGCAGGCATCATGGCCTGCCCGGAAGGCCGTGTCGGCCCCGGCTGGGAACGCCAGTTCGGCACCAATCATCTCGGTCACATGGCCATGAGCCTCGCGCTTGCCCCGTCCATGCAGCGGGCAGACTCGGCCCGCGTCGTCTGCCTCTCCTCGACCGGCCATGTCCGCTCTGACGTGCACTGGGACGACCCCCACTTCAACAACACACCTTATGACAAATGGGATGCCTACGGACAGGCCAAGTCTGCCAATGCGCTATTTGCCCTAGGCGTCGACCATCGCGGCCGCGATGTCGGTGTGCGCGCATTCTCCGTCCATCCGGGCGGCATCTTCACGCCGCTCCAGCGCCACCTGAGTGACGAGGAAATGGTCGCGCTCGGCTGGAAAGCCCCCGACGGATCTATTCCGCCGCAGATAAAGGCCATGTTCAAGACGCCTGAGCAAGGCGCGTCTACCAGCGTCTGGGCGGCCACTTCACCGCAGCTAGAAGGGCGTGGCGGCGTCTATTGCGAGGACTGCGACATTGCAAAACTCGCTGATGAAAACAGCCAGCGGTGGGAACACGCCCGTCCCTGGATCTGCGATGATGAAAAGGCAGAACGGCTCTGGTCAATGAGTGAGAAAATGCTGGCTGACGCCTGAACAACGGGCGCATAGGAGGAAACACATATGAAATTCATGTTTGCCGCACTTCTGGCGGGCGGCCTCGCCACCGCCTGCACGACACCCTCTGCTCCCACGGACACGACCTCACTGGCACCCGCCGAATCCCCTGCGGCGGAAGCCCCCGTCGCCTCATTCGATTATGCCAGCGTCTTCGGACAGGACGACCGTCCCGCTGCCGACTATGAACAATACGAGGTCCGCAAGTCGAAGGACGTCCTCGCCTTCACGGGCATCCTGCCGGGCATGACGGTGGTTGACCTTGAGGCCGGCGGCGGAACGTATACAGAGCTCTTCTCCCGCGTCGCGGGCGACAGTGGCAAGGTCTACATGCAGAACCCGCCGGCGTTCGACGCTTTCCTTGGCGATGCCGTCTCCAAGCGCGTCGATGGACGTCTTGCAAACGTCACACCCGTGCGCGCGCCCTTCGATGACTTGTCCGTCATTCCGGATGCCTCTGCCGATTTGGTCACATGGCTGCTTGGGCCACATGAACTCTGGTACACGCCTGAAGGCGCAGAACCCGGCGATCTCGGTGACCCAGAGACAGCCTTTGCGGAAATTGCGCGTGTCACAAAGCCCGGCGGTCATTTCATTGCACTTGACCATATGGCGCCTGTCGGGGCGCCAGCCACGACTGGCGGCGAGACCCATCGCATCGACAAGGCCATCATTATCGCCATGGCGGAAGCCAACGGCTTTACCCTGGTCGAGGAAAGTGACCTCCTCGCCAATGCGGAAGATGATGGCAGCCTGAATGTTTTCGATCCGTCCATTCGGCGCAAGACAAACCGCTTCCTGCTCAAATTCACCAAGGGCTGAAACGCCCTTCTGCAGTGGCAGCTACAGGCCCGTCGCCCTTGGGCGGCGGGCCATTTGCATGCCGTTAAGCACGCCCGAATCCGCGTGGCTTCGCAAGTGTTAACGGCCTCTGAAAAACTCGTCGAACCCGCTTCAACCTGTCTGAACGCGCGCGCAGTAAAAGCAGGGACGCAGGACGCGGAGGGACATAACGTGAATTGGAAGGGACTCCTTTTCAGGTGGCTGCGTGCGCGCCTGAATCCAAAGATTGAATCCAACCGCGATGTCCTGCGCATAACCATTGGCACGACCATCATGATCCTGTCAGCCATTGCTGTCGGAGAGATGATCGTCTCGCGCCTCTCAGGCTCCAACCTGTGGGCAGACCTTTTGCGCGGCATGATATTTGGTACACTGATTACCGGACCTGCCGTTCTCTTCAACGCCGTCGTGCTGCGCGAGAATGTCATCCTCTCCGGCAAGTTTCGCCGCGCCTATCGACTGGCCTCACGCAATGCAGAGCAAGTGCTTACCAAGAACCAGGAACTGGAAGCGGCGCAGCAGCGCCTTGCCGAACTCGCCCATTCCGACTTCCTCACCGGCCTCGCGAACCGGCGACGGTTTGAGCAGGCTTTTGCTGACGCATTTGGCGCTGTCGGCCTCGGCGGCCCGCCCTTTTCGCTGATCCTGCTCGATCTCGACAATTTCAAGCAGATCAATGACGGCTATGGCCACGATGCCGGCGACGCCGTGTTGCGGCTCGTTGCCCAGCGCCTTCGCCGATCCATCGCTGACAGGCCGGGACTTGGCGCACGCCTTGGCGGCGACGAATTTGCCATCCTGCTCTGGGATACATATGACGCCCGCGATGTCGCAAACTTTGCCGCGCGTCTTCGCGACGACCTCGCGGTGTCACACAGCTATTATGGCAAGATGCTCAACGCGCCGTCCAGCATCAGCGTATGCCTTACGCCCGACGCGTACGGGTCTGCATCTGAAATGTTTGTCGCCGCGGACCAGGCCTTGCTGACGCTGAAGCGTCGCCGCGAATGCGGCATCACGATCCTCGGCAAAGGAAAGGACGACGATAGCCTCTCGATCGCGGTCTGATCGCCTAGGCGCGCGCTTCGGCCAGCATCAGTTCAGGCGAACTGCCATGATGCAGCACAGCCTGCGCAGGCAGCCAGCATGTCACTTCCAGCCCGCCGCCCTCGACCGGCTTCATACCGACCGTGCCGCCATGCAGGTCGACAAAGTGCTTCACCAGCGCGAGGCCGAGGCCTGCGCCGCGCTGATCGCCGGAAACAAAGCTGTCAAAGCTGGTCGCGCGCTTGTCCGCTTCCAGCCCCTTGCCATTGTCACGCACGGAGAGCGTGACCATGTCGCCAATGCGCTGGGCGGAGACGACAATCTCGCCGCCGGATTCTGTAAAGCGCAGCGAGTTGGAAATCAGGTTGAACAGGACCTGACGGATACGGCGCTGATCGGCGCGTATGACGCCCAGCTTGCCCTTCACGTCAGAGCGCACGCTGATTTCCGTGTCCTCGGCCTTCGAGACAACCATCTCGATGCTTTCCTCGATCACGTCCTGCAGCTGCACGTCTTCCAGGTCGAGATCCATGCGGCCCGCCTCGATCATGGCAAGGTCGAGGATGTTCTCGATCAGTTTCGACAGGTGGTCGGACGCCGAAAGAATGGCGCTGACATAGTCAGACTGGCGCTCGGTCAGCTGGCCATTGCGCTGGGTTTCCAGCAGCTCGGCATAACCAAAGATGACCGTCAGCGGCGAACGCAACTGATAGCTTACATTGCGCACGAATTCCGTTTTCAGCCGGTCAGCGGCCTCGAACGCTTCAGCCCGGTCACGCAGGGCCGATTCCACACGCCGCGTTGCCGTCACATCGGCAAAGGCAATCAGCGTGTTACCATCAGGCAGCGGATGGGTCAGATAGGTCAGCATCGACCCGTCAGAGCGGCGCATCTCGCCGGTGGTCGACTGGCGTGCCCGCGCGGACGGATCGGTGATGTGGGCCTTGATGCCCTCCCATATCTCGACATCGTGGAACAGCGGCACACAGGCCTCCACCACGACCGAATAGTCAGGCTTGTCCTTCAGCAACTCGTGCGGAAGGCTCCACAGGCGCTCGAAGGCCTTGTTGAACAGCTTCAGGCGTCCGTCGCCGCCAAACACGGCAACCGCCTCGTGCAGATTGTCGAGCGTCGAGGTCTGCGTCTTCACGATGGCATTGAACTTGGTCTTCAGTTCCAGTTCGCCGGTAATGTCCTTGAACAGCAGCAGAAGGCCGCCCATCGGGTGGCGCTGGCGTGTAACAGACAAAGTACGGGCATCCGGCAGCGACCAGATATCTTCCTTCACCCCGTCAATATCGAGATAGTAGGACAGCTCTTCAGCGCGCCACTCGGCATAGTTCGTCCGCGCTGGCAGCTTGCGCCGCTCCCGCAGCCGGTCCAGCAGCTGGCCATGCGTTGGCCGGTCCAGCAGGAAAGTTTCTTCAAGGTCCCACATGTCGCGGAAGGCCTTGTTGTAGAAGGTCAGCTTGCGGTCGGCGCCGAAAATGGCCACCGCGTCAGCCACATGGTTCAGCGTCTCGTCATGCGCGCGCACATGACGGTTCAGTTCCTCGCGCGCATTCTCCTGCGCGGTCACATCAAAGGCCATGGCCCCAGCCCCGCCCGACAGCGGGAAGGTCAGCACGCGCATGGCACGCCGCTCGCCATTGATGACCATATGGCGCGTCTCGTCGATATCGACGCCCTCGGAAATCGTCTTGCGCGCCTGCTCGGCGGCGGCCTGGTCCAGCATTAGCTGCCGGTCCAGCACACGGTCGAGATTGATGCCGTCAACGGCCTCGATATAGGCCGGGTTCACCCATTGCAGCTTGCCCATGCCCGACACGCGCCAGGCCGGGAAAGGTGATTTTCCCAGCATGTCGAGAAAGGCTGTGGGGTCGCGCGCAATAACCTGCCGCGCCTCTTCCAGCTTGCCCCGGGCGGAGCTTTCCTCAAGCCCCTTGATCGTCGTATCGGTCACCCAGACAACGGCGCGGGCGCCAGCCGTGCGCCCGTCAGCTTCCAGAAAGCGCCCCGAAGGCCCGATAATCGTTAGCGAAAACGCCTGTCCCGTCTCGCGCAGTTCACGCAGACGGATACGCAATGTCGTGTCCTGACCAGCGCTGTCACGCGCTTCGAGGTCGGCGAGACCCTCGATGATTCGCACGGCGGGATCCATGGAAATCGCGTCATCGGTAAAGCTCAGAAGGCCTGCCAGCGCGACAGGAGAGCCATAAAGTTCCGGCGCAATGATCTCTTCGCCATCCACTTCCATGGCGTCGCCCTGCCAGACAAGGATCACACCGGGGTGCGCCCCCAGCACGGAACGATGCTCAGCCAGCGCGGTTTCGAGGTCGGAAGACCGGTCGCGAAACTTGCGCGCAGCGCCCCGCGCACCATCCGAAACCCGTAATGCCCACAACAGTGCCGCAAGGCCAAGAGAGGCCGCGCCGGCGGACATGATGATTGGCACCTGGTCTGCACTTATCGCCATCGATCTTCCAATTCCATTACGCGAATCGACCACCTGTGCGGCAGCCGGAAGTGGTTAACGGAATGCTCCCTTTCCATTAAGGCCGGGTTAACGAGACGGTAAGACCACCCCTCTGGGCTTGCAAGGTAACTGAAACGTCATGTTGCAAATAAACCACAGGGGCATAGTCTACCTCTCTAGCCACCCCACGGAAACCGTCCATGCATCTTCGTCTCCTGGCAACGACCCTGTCGGCGCTTCTTTGCCTGTCCGCACCTGCGGCAGCCGAAAGCATGAGTGAGGAAGAGGCCGCGCGCCTCGTCGAGACCGTATCGCTCACAACAGACGATGCCGACGATCTTGATGACCTCGTCCGCCTGCCCGGCATGGGCAACCTGAATCCCGACGCGCCGCATGGCCGCCATGCCGCGAACCGGCTCGTGCCCGGCGGCGGTCTCATCGTGAGCTTTGACGCCAATGATGATGGCAAGGTCACGCGTGAGGAATTGTACGAAGGCGCCGACGCGGCCTTCATACTGGCGGATACCAACAAGGACGGCACGCTCAGCGCGCTTGAACAGCAGGACTGGGCCCGAGGTTTGCCGACACGCGACGACACGCTGGCCAATCCTGTCCGTTTCGACCCCAATCTCGACCGGGTTGTGACGCGCGCCGAGTTCGTGGCCGTGATCGCGCAACTCGCAGCAGCCTATGCAGAACCCGATGGATCAGTCAGGATTGCAAATCTTGCCGCGCCGGAGCCCAAAGACAGCGACAAGCGTCCCAGCCAGGTCACGGTGATTGATCCGCTCGACCCGGGCGCGACCAATTAACCGGCGTTTTGCCCGCCATTAAAGGTGATTGTCAGCAGATAACGTCGTCCGAGCCCTGCTCGCCGAAGCCTTCAGCGATCAATGCCGCCAGTGCCGTCACGGCTTCCGCCGCTTCCGCGCCCTCGGCCGTCAGCTCTACTTCGCAGCCCATGTGCGCCACCAGCATCAACAGGTCCATGATCGAGCGCGCATCGGCGCTTTGGCCCTCGTGATGCACAACGACATTGGCATCGAATTCACCGGCCAGCCGCGACAACCGCGCAGAGGCGCGCGCATGAAGCCCTTTGCGGTTCACAATCATGACGCGCTGGCTGGCAGATGTGGTCGATGGCTGCACTAGGTGGTCTTCGCCAGCAGTTCAGACGCAATGCTGATATATTTACGGCCCGCTTCGGCGGCCACTTTGGCGGCTTCTGCCAGAGACAGGGTTTCGCGCACCTCGGCCAGCTTGATCAGCATGGGCAGGTTCACGCCCGAAAGGACCTCGATATTGCCCGCGCTCATGATCGACATGGCGAGGTTGGAGGGCGTTCCACCGAACATGTCAGTGAGGATGATAACGCCGCGCCCACTGTCGCAGGACTTGGCCGTTTCGCGGATCTGGTCGCGCCGCGCCTCGATATCGTCTTCGACCTCAATGGATATCGAACGAAAGCATGGCTGCTCGCCCACCACATGCTCTGTGGCGGCGACCAGTTCGCGTGCGAGCTTGCCATGGCTGACGACGACGATGCCGATCATGCCGATACCTTCCACAACCGTTCCTAACGAAGATGTCATGCTGCCACGCAACAGTTTTGCGTCAACCCTGATTCAGCTGTTACAATACGGCAGTCCGGGCTCAGTTGCCCGAAAGCCCCAGCACGTCATCCATGCCGTAAAGGCCCGGGCCACGTCCCTTCACCCAGGCCGCCGCCTGTAGTGCGCCATGCGCAAACACCGCTCGGTCGAGGGCCTGGTGGCCCAGTGTCAGGATTTCCCTGTCAGAGCCGATGCTGACCGAATGCTCGCCGATCACATCGCCCATCCGGCGCACGGAAAAACCGATCTGCCCCGCCACGCGACCGCTATCCGGTCCATCGTAAGGCGCAGCGCGCAGGTCTTCCAGCGCGCTTCCACGCCCCTCGGCCGCCGCCTCCCCCAGCATCAAAGCCGTGCCGGACGGCGCATCCACCTTGCGCCGGTGGTGCGTTTCAAGGATCTCGATGTCCCAGCCCTCGCCAAGCCGGCTTGCCGCCATCCGCGTCAGCGCCTGCAGCAGGTTGATGCCTACCGAGAAATTGCCCGCCTTGACGATGGCGAGATGCTCGGCGGCCCGCGCGACTTCTTTCTCTTCGGCTGCGCTCATGCCCGTCGTGCCGATCACGACACCGCTGACACGCGTATGCTTCAGCGCATTCAGCGCCGCCAGCGTCGCCTCGGGCCGGGTAAAATCGATCCAGACATCGGCATTGGCCGCCGCCGCAACGGGGTCCGTAACCGGGCGAACTCCCAGCGCCTGCCGACCCGCCAGTTCACCAATATCGCGGTCGAAAGGGCCCTTGCCCGCTGCTTCCGTGCCGCCGGCAACGATCAGGCCCTCATCCATGGCGACGCCGACAAGCTGGCGGCCCATACGGCCGGCCACACCAGCAATGGCAACGCTGAGCGGGGTGCGGGCTTCGGTCTCGGTCATCGGGTTCCTTCCGGTGGTCTCATGTCGTGTCAGCGATCGCCCGGATCAGGTGTGATCCCGGCCGCTTCTTCCGCTACCTCAACCCTGTGCTCCAGTTTTGCAAGTTCCCGCTCCCGCAACTCGTCGGAAAAGGCGCTCGCAAACACACCTGCAGGCAGCGCCACCACGCCAATACCGGCCAGCGCAATCACCGAGGCAAAGGCCCGCCCCAGCGGCGTCACCGGATAGACATCGCCATAGCCCACTGTCGTCAGCGTTGCGATGGCCCACCAGATCGCCCGCGGGATGGACTGGAACGTCTCCTGCTGCTTGCCGCCCACGCCCTCGATGAAATAGAGCGCCACGGCCGAGACATAGACCAGCGCCAGCGCCATCGCGAGTGTCGTCAGGAGCTGCGACCCTGCCCGCCGCACGGCCGCGCCGAGCACGTCGAAGGCGGGCACGAACCGCGCCAGCTTGATCAGACGGAACAGCCGGAACACCCGCAGCGCCACCAGCGGCACACCGCCGCCAATCATCATCACGATCAATTCCGGCAGGAAGGCCAGCAGGTCCGCGATCGAATAGAACCGCGTCATGTAACGCAGGTGCCCGGCAAAGCCCGAATATTCCTCTTTCAGGCCATGGATGTAGACGCGCACCACATATTCGACGGCAAACACCGTCACGACAAACACGTTGAAGGCGTGGAACGCCGCGCGCCATTCGGGCTGCGCGGTTAGGGTCGGTTCGGTCTCCAGCGCCAGCGTCAGGAAGCTCAGCAGCACAATGGCGATGATCACCCAGTTCAGACGCGAAATGCCGTGCGAGCGCGCTTCCGGTACAAGTTCCATGTACAGCTTGTGGCGAAAACCCTGCTGCACAGCGATCTGATGTATGACCATCGACAGGGTCCCCTTCCCGTAAATGTCGTCTGGCTAGCCTCTTAGCACGCCCCCCGCGCCCGTGGCGACAGAGGCGACAACCTTGTCCATCAGGCTCTGGATATCTTCGTCCGTCATCTTCTCGCGCGGCTGGATCGTCACCTCGAAAGCAACTGACTTCTTGCCCTCGGGCACGCCTGTACCCTGATAGATGTCGAACACGTCCGCCGAGACGATGAGCTGCTTGTCGGCGCCGGTCGCGTGCTTCACGAGATCGGCTGCCGGAACGGCATCATCGACAAGGAAGGCAAAGTCGCGGCGGATCGGCGTCAGGTCGGCGCGTTGCAGCACGGGCTTGGTCTTGGTCGATTTCACCTTCATCTGCGGCAACGCATTGAGGTTCAGTTCGAACCCGAACATCGGCCCGTCCACGCCCAGCGCCTTCAGCACGCCCGGATGGACCGCGCCGAAATGGCCAACCGTTACTTTCGGGCCGAGTTTCAGACACGCTGCCTGCCCCGGATGCCAGTGCGGCTGCGTCGGCACGCCCACCTGGAACCGGTCGCCCGGCTGACCGAGCGCTTCGAGAATGGCGAACAGGTCCGCCTTCGCCGCGAAAGAGTCATAGCCCTGCGGCTTGCCCTGCCAGTGGCGCTGCGGCGCAGGCCGCACGATACCGGCAGCAACCGTGCGCTGGTCTTTCGGACCATCACCCAGATAGATCGGGCCAACCTCGAACAGGCGTGCGCCCGGCTCGCCATGGTTGGCCGCCTTCTGCGCAGCCGCCGCAAGATTGCCGATGATCGATGGGCGCATGTAGTTCAACTCGCTCGCGACGGGGTTCGCCACGGCCAGCGCCGGATCATGCTTGGCAAACAGCGCCGCATCATCCTTCGCCATGAAGCTCCACGTTACCGCCTCAAGGAAACCGCGCGCCGCCAGCACACGGCGCGACACGCGCACGCGTTCCTGGATCGGCGTCGTGATCGCGCGGCGACCGCCCGCCGGTTCGGGCAGCGAGGTCACTGGCAGCGAGTCATAGCCAATCAGCCGGGCAATCTCTTCCACGATGTCTGCCGACTGTTCCATGTCGAACCGGTGGCTCGGTGGCAGCAGGTACCAGGCATCGCCCGCATCCTCGATATCGAACTCAAGGTCCTTCAGGATGCGGCGCATCTCCGGCAGCTTCACCACGAGCCCCGTCAGGCGCTCGACATCAGCCGGATAGAACGTCACCTTGTTGATGCGCGCATCAATCGCGCCGGCCACATTGGCCTTCGAGGCCGTGCCGCCGCCATTTTCCAGGATCAGCGCCAGCGCCATGTTCAGACCGTCGACACAGCTCTGCGGGTCAACGCCGCGCTCAAATCGGTAGCGCGCATCGGAATGGATACCCGTCGCGCGGCCGGTGCGCGCTGTCGTCAGTGGATCAAACCACGCGCTCTCAATGAACACGTCGACTGTCTCGGCAGAGACGGCCGTTGACGCACCGCCCATCACGCCGCCGAGGCCGATCACGCCGCTTGCATCGGCGATCACGCACATGTCCGGCGTCACCTTGTAGGTCTTCCCGTCCAGCGCATCCAACGTTTCACCCGCCTTGCCGCGCCGCGCCACGATCGTGCTGCGCAGCTTGGCCGCATCATAGACGTGCAGTGGCCGCGCCTGATCCAGCGAGATATAGTTGGTCACATCTACCAGCAGCGATTTCGGCTGGATGCCCACAGCCTTGAGCCGCGCCTGCATCCAGTCCGGCGACGGACCGTTCGTCACGCCGCGCACAAGCGCGCCCGCAAACATGGGGCAGGCCTCCGGCGCTTCCAGCTTGATCTCGACCGGGCAATCGAAACTGCCCGCAATCTTCTTCGGATCGGTGCGGATGAACCGGCCTGCGCCGGCCGCTGCCAGGTCACGCGCAATGCCCTCGACGCCCAGCCAGTCCGGCCGGTTTGGCGTCACCTCAAAATCGATCATGGGGTCCGTCAGGCCAAGCGCCTTCGCAGCAGGCGTGCCGATCGGAATGGAATCGTCCAGATCGGCAATGCCGTCATGGTCCTCGCCCGCTTCCAGTTCCTTGGTCGAGCACATCATGCCCTGGCTCTCGACGCCGCGAATGGCGCGCGGCTTCTTGTCGAGGGCGAACTCAAGGCCCGGAATATAAGCGCCGAGCGGCGCATAGATCGCCGTCATGCCGGCCCGCGCATTCGGTGCGCCGCAGACGATCTGCTTCATGCCGTCGACGGTTTCCACCTGGCACACGCGCAGCTTGTCGGCGTCCGGATGCGGCACCGCCTCGATCACCTTGCACACGGTGAAAGGTGCGAGCTTCGCCGCCGGGTCGATCACTTCCTCGACCTCCAGCCCCGCCTTCAGCATCAGCGCCAGAATCTCGTCAAGCCCGGCCTTGGTGGCTAGGTGATCGGTAAGCCATGAAAGAGTGAACTTCATCAGCTGAGCCCTCCGCTGACCGACGGTGTCGTCCATGGCGCAAAGCCGTAATGGCGCGTCCATTGCGGATCGGCCTCGAAATAGGGGCGCAGGTCAGGCATGCCGTATTTCAGCATGGCAAGGCGATCAACGCCCATCCCGAAGGCAAAGCCCTGATGCGTCGCAGGGTCCAGTCCGCAATTGCGCAGCACGTTCGGATGCACCATGCCGCAGCCCAGAACTTCCAGCCAGTCCGTGCCCTTGCCCACTTCAACCGTGCCGCCTTCGCGCAGGCATTGAACGTCCATCTCGGCCGATGGTTCGGTGAACGGGAAGAAGTGCGGACGGAAGCGCGACACAACATTGTCCACTTCAAAGAAGGCCTTCACGAAGTCGATCAGGCAGCCCTTGAGGTGGCCCATATGAATGCCCTCCTCGATCACCAGGCCTTCGACTTGGTGGAACATGGGCGTGTGCGTCGCATCCCAGTCATTGCGGTAAACGCGGCCGGGCACGAGAATGCGGATCGGCGGCTTCTCGCTCATCATGGTGCGGATCTGCACAGGGCTCGTATGCGTGCGCAGCACTTTCGGCAGGCCGCCTTCGGGCGCGTCGAGGAAGAACGTGTCATGCGTCTCGCGCGCCGGGTGGCCTTCCGGGAAGTTCAGCGCGGTGAAATTGTGCCAGTCGTCTTCAATGTCCGGGCCCTCGGCCACGGTGAAGCCCATGTCGCCGAAGATCGCCGCGATCTCCTCGAACACCTGCATCACAGGGTGCAGCGTGCCTGCGCGCGGGCCGGGTGCCGGTGGCAGCGTCAGGTCGACCTTCTCGGTCGCGAGCTGCGCCTCAAGCGCTTCGCCTTCCAGCGCCGCCTTGCGCGCGCGCACGGCCTCATCAACCGTCACTTTCAGCGCGTTCAGCTTCGGCCCGTTTTCCTTGCGCTCTTCGGGCGTCATCTTGCCCAGCGCGCCCATCAGGCCGGACACGCGGCCCTTCTTGCCAAGCTCGGCGACGCGAACGGCGTCCAACGCATCGAGGTCTGCCGCGCCAGCGATTGCCGCAAGGGCCTCTTTCTCTATCGTTTTGATATCAGACAAGGTTTCAGCCTCTCCTGGGATTCTGCGCGCTTTCTAGTCGCTTCGACACATCATGCAAACGCCAAAAGGAAAAGCCCGGCTTTAAGGGCCGGGCTCTCCTGTAATGCAGCAACTTTGGGTGCAGCCTAGGCGAGCGCGGCTTTCGCCTGCTTGACCAGCGCGCCAAATGCTTCCGGCTCGCGGATGGCGAGGTCGGACATGACTTTACGGTCGACTTCGATGCCGGCCTTGGTCAGGCCGTCGATGAAGCGGCTATATGTGAGTTCGTCGTCATGGATGCGCACAGCAGCGTTGATACGCTGGATCCAGAGCGAACGGAACGTACGCTTTTTGACCTTGCGGCCGACATAGGCGTACTGGCCGGCTTTCCAGACTGCCGCGTGTGCGTTCGTGAACGTGTTCTTCGAACGGTTGCGGAAGCCTTTGGCCTGCTTGATGATTTTCTTGTGGCGAGCGTGCGCTGGCACTTTGTTACGTGAACGGGGCATGGTGGCCTCCTAAGTCAAGATCGGGGGAAAAACGGGAAAAGCCTACAGGCCGTACGGCAGGAACTTCTTCATGACGCGCGCGACATCAGCGCTCGAAGCAACTTTCGTGCCCCGGTTCTGGCGGATGTACTTGGCGTTATGGCTCATCAGACGGTGGCGTTTACCCACGACACCGTGCTTCAGCTTACCCGTAGCGGTGATCTTGAACCGCTTTGCAGCGGCTTTCTTGGTCTTCATCTTCGGCATTTCTTGTCTCCTTATATGAGCTCTCACCCTTGGGCGGCCCTTGGTCGTTCATGAGCAGAGGGGCATGCCGTTCGCCCGCACCGCTCGGAAGAGGCGGCTTATGACGGATCAGGAACAGAGAATCAAGGGGCCAGATGCCCGATTCAGCAGGCGATTTGTGCCGCACTCGTGGGAAAGCGCATCGCCTTTCCCTGCCCCGCCGCCCGTTACCCTGCCAGATCGACGAAAACATGTCCGACCGTAAGCCCGGCGGGGCCATGATGCACCTGTCATGACGGCTGTTCTTCCCAGGCAGCTGTCATGGGGGTCACAAGCCCCGGCAGCGGAGGGAAACAGGGTTCGCGACCCGTGTTTTCCTATGTGTTTCTGCTAATGCGATGCGGCCCTGTTCCCTCCGCCCGCCACACAAAGAAAAACCGGAGGGCCAAATGGCCCGTCCGGTTCTTTGTTCTGGGTGATTCCGTCGCTTAGATCAGCCGCATTTCAGGCTGAGCACCACACCTTCGGCATCGGTCAGCACGTTCAGGCGCGTTGGTACATAGTCCATCGTCACCTGATCGTCAGGGCCGACCACGCGCGTATTCTCGGGCATTTCTGCCTCGGGAATCTCGCTGGCAGCCATGCCGATATAGGATTCAAGCGCAGCCATGCCGCAGCTGTCTTCCATGCCGTCGAGCGGGTTCATCTCCGGCTGTACAGCCGTGTCAGTCTCTGTCGCGATATCCGGCGTTTCGACCGGAGCAGGTTCGGCTGCTTCAGGCGCGGCTTCCGGTGCAGGCGCCGAACAGGCGCCCGCCAACAGGGCAAAGCCCAGGATCAGGCCAGCACGCATCTTCATCGCGGCGCCAGGACCATCGTCATCTGACGGCCTTCCAGCTTGGGTTCGGTTTCCACTTTCGTGGTCTCTTCGAACTGCAGCTTCACGCGCTCGAGCAATTGCATGCCGAGATGCTGGTGGGCCATTTCGCGGCCACGGAAGCGAAGAGTCACCTTCACCTTGTCGCCATCCTCGAAGAAACGCTGCATCGCGCGCGCCTTGACCTCATAGTCATGCGTATCGATGTTCGGGCGCATCTTGATTTCTTTGAGTTCGCTGGAGCGCTGCTTCTTCTTGGCTGCGGCTTTCTTCTTGCGCTCTTCGAAGCGCAGCTTGCCATAGTCGAGAATCTTCACGACCGGGACTTCCTGGTCGGGGGACACTTCAACAAGATCCATGCTCGCCTCGCGCGCCGCATCAAGGGCTGCTGCGAGGGGCATCACGCCCTGTTTTTCACCGTTCTCATCAATGAGTAGAACCTTGGCGGCGCGAATATCTTCATTGGTGCGCGGGCCGGTCTGTTTCGGCGGGGCGTCGGCGTCTGGTCTGCGAGCTATGGCCTGTCTCCTTTGTGGCTGTTCATAGGCTTGGCGAATATGCCATTCGTTGGCTTAATCATCAAGCCGCGTCGGTTGTTCCCAAAATCTTTGCAAGTCAAGCAGGCAACAGCCCAAGCGCCCGCACCGACTGCCAGACGTCATCCACGCTCAGCTCTTTCAGTGTCGGGGCAGAATTAATGATCACCGGCTGTTTCGGCCCGCGCGGCGCGGCATGGTCCGGGTTGCTCTCGGTCAGCGCGAAGAGGGCAATGCCGGGCGCGCCGGCCAGCGTCGCCATGTGCATCGGCCCGGTATCATTGCCGACCACGAACAGCGCCTTCTCGGCCAGCGTCACGATCTGGAACAAGTCCGTCCGGGTCACAAGGCTCTTCGCCCGTGGCTCGCGCCGCACGATCTCGTGCGCCAGCGGGCCTTCCGCCTTGCCGCCGATGATCACAGGCTGGATGCCCGCATCGGCCACCCGCGAGGCGAGTTCCGCATAATTCTCTTCCGGCCAGCGCTTGGCCTCCCGGTGGGCCGAAGCGCCCGGGATCAGCAGCATGTACGGCTCTTCCAGCGAGAAATAGGCAGGCTGCAGGCGCGGCGTATCGCCCAGCTTGTGGCGCACCCATGAAAGGTCCGGGAAAGGCGCGCTCGTGCCCAGCCACCGGCCCTCCGGCGCAACGCCCGCCACTTCCAGCTGCTCGGCCAGGCGGTCAATCGAGTGCATGCGCCCCCGGTCGGCATTGTCGTGGAAGAAGGCAGCCTTCTCATGATGACCCGACCAGAGCGGCGTCTTGCCCGACCGGCTAAGCGCCGTGAAATAGTTCTTGGTGCGCCCGCTCGTCTGGAAATCATAGATGATGTCGTAATCGGCCTTGCGGATACGCTGGATCAGCGCCGCCGTGGCCTTCATGCCCTCGGGCCGGCCATCGGTCTCGACCCGGTCCACATAGGGGCAGATCTTGCCGAATTCCTCGAAGAAAGGCGTGGTCAGCAGCGTGATCCGGGCGGAAGGGTGCGTTTCGCGCACAGCTTTCATCGCACCCAGCGACAGCACGAAGTCGCCCAGGGCGCTCAACTTGATGATGAGCACTTCCTTTGCGCTGGCACCGGGGTTCACCGGGCTCATCGTGGTCTCAGTCCTGGCCATGTCTGCGGTATAAATCCCTACTCCAACAACCGCTTATAGACATTAAGCGTCGCGGCCTGAAGCCCCCGCTTGGAGAAATGCGACCGAACGTGCGCCTGACCGGCCTTGCCCATGCCTGCGCGGGCACTTGGTCCGACGTCCAGCAAGGCCCTTATAGCCCCCGCCAGCGCCGCCGGATTGCCCGGTTCCACACGCGCGCCGGTCTCGCCCTCGATCACCGTCTCGCGCCCGCCGCCATGGTCTGCCACGATCACCGGGCGCCCCATTGCCGAGGCCTCGGCGGCCACCCGCCCGAAGGCTTCCGGCCGGATTGACGGTGTCATCACGATATCCGATGCAAGGCACGCTGCCGGCATGTCGCGCTCGTGCTCGGCCAGCAGAACCGTGCCTCCCAGCCTGTGCTCCAGGATCGCATCCTCCAGCCGGGTCACATAGCTCGCCCTGCCCTGCGGATCGCCGGCCAGCACCAATACCAGCTTTCTCAGCTCGTCCACCGACATCAGGCCCAGCGCTTCGATCGCGACTAGCTGGCCCTTCCACTCGGTCAGGCGCCCCGGCAGGAACAAAGTCACGCGCTTGTCGCCCGCAATGCCCCACCGCCCGCGCACAGCCTCGATCCGCGAAGGGGACACGGCAACCGGATCAAACTGGCCAAGGTCCACGCCGCGCGGGATGGTCACGATCTTGTCGGCATCCAGCCCGTGCACATCGTGCACATGCGCCGCGATCCAGTTGGAATTGGCAATCACGAGATCGCCCTTCGCCATCACGGAATTATAGCGCCGCTTCAGGCCGCTCGTGCCCGAATAGGCGCCATGATAGGTCGTCACAAACGGCAGGCCCGCCGCCTGCGCCGCCCAATACGCACTCCAGGCCGGCGCGCGGGAACGGGCATGCACAAGGCTAACGCCCTCGCGCGCGATCAGGCTCTTCAGCTTGCCCTCGTTCATTTTCAGCACCAGCGGGTTCTTCGATTTCGCATCCATCCGGAACAGCTCGCCGCCAAGGGCCGCAAACTCGTCCTCCAGCCGCCCACCCTTGCTCGCCAGCAGCGCCCGGCCACCGGCCGCCACAATCGCTTCTGTCACTTCCAGCACGGTGCGCTCGACGCCGCCAGCCGACAGTTCGGGCGCCACCTGGAGGATGGTCTTGCCGCTGAGATCCGGAAAATCGTCCAAAGCTGCTCTCGTCCCTCGCTCGCTTGACAGGGGAGACAGATGGCGGAACGGAGAGGTAATGACAACGTCCTATTTCACCGGCCCCGGTGGCCACCGCCTCGCCTTTCGCCGCAGCAACGCCAGCACGGGCGATCTCACCTTTGTCTGGATGTGCGGCTTCAAGTCCGACATGACCGGCAGCAAGGTGCTGCGCCTCGAAGCGTGGGCGAATCAGACCGGCCACGGCTTTCTCGCCTTCGATTATTCCGGTCATGGCCAGTCCGACGGCGCCTTCGCCGACGGCACGGTCAGCCAGTGGCGCGCTGACGCCATCGGCGCCATCGACGCGCAGACAGACGGCCCTCTGGTCGTCGTCGGCTCCAGCATGGGTGGATGGATGGCGCTGCTCTCCGCCCTCGCCCGGCCCGAGCGCGTCAAAGGCCTCGTCCTGATCGCCCCGGCGCCGGACTTTACCGAAAAGCTGATGTGGCCCGAATTCTCGCCCGAGGCGCAGGCCGAAATCATGGAGACCGGCCAGACACTCCGCCCGTCAGATTATGACGAGCCCTATGTCATCACCCGCGCCCTTATCAAGGATGGCCGCCAATGGCAGATCCTCGACAAGCCCATCGCGTTCGAGGGCCCCGTCCGCATCCTGCAAGGCATGGAAGACGCCGACGTGCCATGGACCCACGCCGCCCGCCTCGTCGACGCAATGACGGCCAGCGACCTCACCATCACCCTGATCAAGGATGGCGACCACCGCCTCAGCCGCGAGCAGGACATCGCCCGCCTGCTTGACATTTGCACCGAGATCACCCGCACCCTCGCCTAGATGCGTGAACCGTCGAGCGTCACATTCGACTTGCGCCAGACAATGTCGAACATCGGCTTCATCGCGGCGGCCTCATCCGTCTTGCCCTGCTTCTCCAGCGCCTTCATCAGCCCGGACATTGACCAGCCATTGTGCGGATACTCTTCAAGATCTTTTCGGTAGACCGCCTCCGCCTTGTCATACCGGCCTGCCGCGATCAGCGCTTCGCCCAGCGATTGCCGCGTCGGGTAATACCAGAAGGGCGGCTCCATATAGGGCAGCGAGTCCTGCGCTTCCACGGCCGCCGTGAAGTGCGCAACGGCGTCATCATGCTTACCGCCTGCGCTGGCAATCTCGCCCTGCAGCAATTCGTCCGCAATCGTCATCAGCGTACTGGCCGGATAATCCGCCGTATCCATGAAGCTGATCTGCACGCTGTCCTTCAGCGCGACGATCCCGCCGCGCTCCTGAATGGCCGCGTCAACATTGCCCGTCCGCGCCGCCGCAACGCCGCGTGCGTAATGCCAGATCGCATTTGAGTAATCGAGCGACTCCGGCGGCTGCTCGGTCGCGAGGATCGTGTCCCACTGGCCGAACTGGACCAGTGAAAGGAGCGGGATCGTCTTGAAAAATTCGATCGTCGGGAATTGCTCGATCTGCTCCATATGAACATTGTCAGCCACTTTCTGACCGGCCGTAATGGCCATTTCCTGCTGGCCCGACATGCTCGCTGCCGCCCAGAGGAAGTGGATATTGTGCGGATAATAGAGCGCCGGATAGAAGCCCTGCGCATTACATTGGGCGATGTAGTCCTCATCCACCTTGGCCGCCGTGACGTTCGCTTTGGCCGCATCATCATAGCGCCCGACGCGCCAGTAGATATGGGCCGGCATGTGCACGAGATGGCCCGATCCAGGCACGAGCCCCGCCAGCCGGTCCGCCTCATCCTCCGCTCGCCCCGGATCGGCCGAGGCCTCCACCGCGTGGATATAAAGATGCAGCGCCAGCGGATGCTGTGGTGCATTGGCGATAATGTCTTCCAATGCGCTGATCACTTTCACCGTCTCCGGCTTTGGCGCTCCATCAGCCGACCAATAGTCCCACGGCATCGTGTTCATCCACGCCTCGGCATACATGGCCTCGGCATCATAATCGTCCGGGTGATCCCGCACATAGTCTCCCATCGCCTCGGCATAGGCGACGTCCAGCGGTTCGCGCGGGGTCGACGGGTCGCCATTATAACGCGCCGCCATGGCCATGATCAGCGCTTGCTCTTCTGGCGTGGCAGTATCCTTCAGCTCAATCGCCTTGTTGATTGCGGCAAAGGCCGAGACGCGGTCTGCATCGGACATCACCGCCTTGCCCTTGCTGGTGACATTGATGTTCGGGCCCGTGGCCATCGCCTCACCCCAGAAACACATGGCGCACTCCGGATCGAGTTTTTGCGCTGCCTTGAACGAGCGGATGCTCTCGGCTTGATTGAAGCCAAAGGCCAGCACCATGCCCTGATCGAAATATTTCTGCGCGTCTGCACTGGAAGTGGATATCTCGCGGTGGAAATCGCCCATGCCCTCAAATAACGGTGCGCCCGCCATTGTGGCCACATCCATCTTTTCGGTTTCCGGCGGTGTGGCGACCAGTTCAGACGTCGGCGCCATCGCCGCACCATCCTTGTCATGCCCAGCCGTCTTGAAATGGCTGCAGCCCGTCAATGCCATGGCGCTGACGGCCATGCCGAATACAATGTGTCTCATTTTTTGCGTCCCCTTATCGTGGGGCTTGCCAGCCAGTCGGTCACAAGCCCTGTCTGTTGGTAACTCCCGTTTAACACGAAATGGACTTCGCGGGATCCCCCAATCGATCCGCACACCCATAACGCTGGGAATTACAAATGCGTAAGCCACCGACGGAAGCAGGCAGGGCCATACGTTCAAACTCGACATGATTCAGGCTTGAAGGTCCTCCTCACAATGAAAATCACGCCCTCCACCCGCGCGGGAGCAGGCATCTGCCTAGCCACCCTCCTTCTTGCCACGGCCTGCACATCAGGCCGACAGCCGCCGCAGCAGGGTGGCGGGATGCAAGGCCAGGCCAGCCGCGCTCTGGACGGCAAGATCGCCCGGCCCATAGGCCTCCTCTTTGCCGGCATGGACATGAACCAGGACCACGTGATCGACGAAGCCGAACTCGACAATGGCATCCGGCACGACTGGGCAGGATTCAAGGCTTCGGCCCATTCGGGCGTCTCCGCCCTCGGACTTGCCGAGTGGTCCGTCTACGCATTGGGCGATGCAGACGCGCTGCCAAACAGTATCGCCTTCGACAGCAATTTCGACGGGCAGGTCAGCGAAAACGAGTTTCGCGCCCGCCTGATCAGTGAATTCGCTGCCCTCGACACGAACCATGACCGCCGCCTCACCCGGGCCGAATTGCTTGTAGACGCACCTGTACGCCCCCGGTCCGGCGACATGATGCAGCCCCGCGGCATGGGCGGACCCGCTAATTCAGGGAACAAAACGCGTCCTTAAAAATCTGTATACGCCACAGGGCAAATCTGAGAGCCCCGCCTAACCATAAATACCGCTTTAAATGTCATACACCCGCTCAGTCGTTTAAAACTCGGGGCGGACAGACATTGCGGACCAACTTCCTTAATTTTGCAGGCCGATTCTTGAGCCTTCTCATTGTGGTATGGGTCTCCCTGTCCTTTCCGTCTGATGCGCAGACGGTCGACCTCGGCCAACTCGACGGGCGCATGAATATCAGCCGTCAGGCCAGCGTCGCCAAGAACGTACCAGCCGCCATCACGCTTGCGGACATCCTCAGCCCGACCAGCGATATTGCCTTCATCAAAAGCGAGTCGGATGTCATTCAGGCGAGCAGCCGCAAGGGCGATGTCTGGATGCGGACGCAATTGTACAATTCCACTTCGTCAGATGTGCATGGTGATCTGGTCGTGCGCTTTCCTTATCTAGAGCGCGCCGATATTTACCTGCTCGATGAAAAGGGTCGGATACAGTCGGGTACGGCTGGCGCCAGCGTTGCCCGCTCAGGCATTGCCTTGCCCGCCCCGTTCCCAAGCTTCGAGATTGATGTTCCCGCCGGCCAAACCCGTACGATCTATGTGCGTGCGAGCGGTGGCCCGATGGTGGTCATGCCGGTCTGGTTCCATACAAGCGCCGACTACCAGTCGTGGTTTCAGGGCAGTGTCGCCCTCCTCGCCCTTCTGATGGGGATTGCCTGCACATTTACCGCCTACGCCTGGTCAATCGCACGCAAGTCCACCACGGTGGCCTATCGGCTCTATTTCTGGTTCTGCGTCACGGCGATCCTCTACGTGATCTTCTCGACCGGCATGGGCAAGTCGCTTTTCTGGCCGCAAGCGAACGTGAGCACGATAACGCTTGTCTATATCCTTCAGGGCGCTGTCACGGCCTTTGGCGCCGTGTTCATCTCGAACTTCCTGGATATTCGCCGTCGCTGGCCGGCCTTTTTCATCGCGATGAACGCGCTTGTCTTCATGTGCGTCATCAGCAGCATTGGCGGCTTTTTCCCCAGCGACCTGTCGCGCGCCGTCTACATGCTCTGCTCAGGAATAGGCCCGATCGTCGTGCTGACCGGCGTGTGGGTCTTGCATCGCCGCGGCGTGCCGGGCGCAGGGGCTGTCCTGATCGGCTGGGCCCCGCTGATCATGGCCACGGTCTGGCTCTATCTCCGCCTGTTCGAGATCACGCCCTATTTCGAGGTCAACCATTACGTCCTGCCGCTGGGCCTCTGCTTCACTGTTTTCCAGTTCAGCTGGGCGATCAGTAACCGCGTCAAAGATGCCGAGGCCAGTGCCGCAACCGATCCGCTCACCGGCCTGTCCAACCGGCGCGACCTCGACACGACGCTGGCCGCACTCGCCCGCAGCAATACGCCCGCCTGCACAGCGGTGCTTGCAATCGACCTCGACGGCTTCAAGGCCATAAATGACACGCACGGCCACGAAGCTGGTGACCTTGTGCTGCAAGTCATCGCAAGCCGTCTGAAGAATGTCGGCGCCGGCCGCGCCAAGCCATTCCGCACCGGCGGCGATGAATTCCTGATCGTCTATGCCAATCAGGACGCACGCGCCGAGATCCAGGAATTTGGCAACCAGTGCATTGCCGTCATCAACCGCCCCATTGCCTACCGGGGCACACTGCTGACCGTCGGCGCCAGCATCGGCGTTGCCTTCATCGATGATCATGTGGATTTCAGGGAAAGCATCTCACGCGCTGACGCGGCCCTCTATGAAGCCAAGCGCGAAGGAAAGGGTGTGGTACGCCTGTTCGATCAGCGCCGGACACCGGTTGTCCAGCCGGGCTTCCGCCCCATCGTGGTCAACGCCTGAACCGTCAACCGTCTGCTCACGGGGCCGGCGGTTCCGATCAGCAACCGGCGCTTTCCGCCGCCAGCACAGCCGTCAGTCCCTCCCGGTACGACGGATAGGTCGGCCGCCAGCCAAGTGCTGCCTTCGCCCGCGCGTTCGAGACGCGCTTGCACTCTGCGTAGAAGCTGCGCGCCATCCGGCTCATGTCGGTCTCGTCCAGCAGCGTTTCAGGCGGCGGTTCCACGCCCAGTAGGCCGGCTGCAAAAGCCGTCACATCCTGCGGCGGCGCCGCAAGGTCGTCGCAAAGGTGGAACACGCCCGACAGCGAAGGCCTCAGCATGAGCGCTTCCAGTCCGCTCGCGATATCGTCGACATGGACACGGCTGAACACCTGCCCCGGCTTCACCACGCGCGTCGCCGTGCCGTTGCGCAGCTTCTCAAAGGGGGACCGCCCTGGCCCGTAGATTCCCGGCAGCCGTACAATACGCGCCTTGCCACCCGTCGCCTCGCGCCACTGGCCTTCCGCCACCACCCGCGCTTTCGAGCGATCGGAGCCCGGGTTGACCGCGCTCCACTCCATCGCCCAGCCGCCATCAAGGTCGCCATAGACACCCGTCGTCGAAAGGTAAGTCACCGAGGCCGCCTTTCCGGCGAGATGTCCTGCAACGCGCGCCGCCGGGCAGCCGTCCGCATCCGGCGGCAGTGTGACCAGCCAGTGCGACCCGTCAGGCGGCGCAATGTCCCCCTTCCCGTCCCACTGAACCACCTCAACGCGCCCCCGCAACGGTCCCGGAACGGACCGGGAAGTACCCTTGACGCCCCAGCCGCGCGCCACAAGGCGCTCGCCCAGCGCCCGGGCCGAATAACCCAGTCCAAAGACAAAAAGCAGTGATGTCGGAACTGTCATTTGCGCTCGGCCTCCCAGTCATGACTATAGGCGACACTACAGGTCCCGGAGCTGCTTATCCATGTCTATCCTTGCTGCCGCGGCGATCTCCGTCGCCCTCCTGCAGAATATCGGCGCCGATATCGCCGCCCGTGAAGCCACACGCCTCGACGCCTGTATCGCCCGCATCGATGTCGATGCAGAAGAGGCCTATGAAGACGCACTCGCCTGGAGCTTCGAAGGCAATCGCCCCGGCGCCCGCCAATGTGTCGCACTCGCCCTGATCGCCCTCGGCCAGGAGGATGAAGGTGCAGCGCGGCTTGAAGAACTGGCCAATGCCTCCGATGGCGGCACGATGGAACAACGCGCGCTTTACCTGACGCAGGCCGGTAATGCCTGGCTCGTCGCCGGCGCCCCCGAAGCCGCTGTTGTAACGCTGACAAATGCGCTCAAGATCATGCCGAACGAGCCCAATCTTCTCGTCGACCGCGCCAGTGCCCAGATCCTGCTCGGAAAATGGCCTGAGGCCATCAAGGATCTCGACAAGGCGCTTGAAGCCTTGCCCGGCCTTGCCGCGGCCCACCAGCTACGCGCCGAAGCCCGCCTCAACATGAACGACCTCGAGCCGGCCCTCGCCGACGTGAAGGCCGCGATGGCTGCCGAGCCGGACAATATCGACACACTGGTCCTGCGCGGCCGCATCCGTGAAGCGATCCGCCTCTCGGAAGTCCGGATCATACCACCTCAGGCCGAATAACGGTCCTTAAGCATCTGCCACACAGCGCGCAGGCCGCAGGCCGCCGCGCCTTCCGGGCGACCATACTTGCCAAGCCGCCAGGCCCAAACGTCCAGATGCGTCCAGCTCTGCGCGTCGACGAACTGTTTCAGGAACAGTGCAGCCGTGATCGAGCCGGCAAAGCGGCCGCCTGAATTGACGAGATCGGCAATCGGGCTTTTCAGGTCAGCCAGGTAAGGGTCCCACAGCGGCATCCGCCAGACCGGGTCGCCGGACATCGCCGATCCCGCCTGTATGGCGCCCGCCATATCTTCATCATCCGTATAGAACGGCGCCAGGTCTGCGCCCAGCGCCACGCGGGCGGCGCCGGTTAGTGTCGCAAAATCGATCAGTACATCCGGCTTGAACTCACATGCCCGCGCTAGGGCATCGGCGAGGATCAGCCGCCCTTCGGCGTCCGTATTGTCGATCTCCACGGTCAGGCCTTTGCGGCTGGCAAGGATATCACCCGGCCGGAAGGCATCCCCGGCAACGGCATTCTCGACCGATGGCACATAGAGTTTCAGGTGCACCGGAAGGTTCGCGCTCATGATCAGCTGCGACAGCGCGATAACATGCGCCGCCCCGCCCATGTCCTTCTTCATGATCCGCATGCCGCTACCCGGCTTGATGTCGAGGCCACCGGAGTCAAACGTCACGCCCTTGCCAACCAGCGCCAGGCTCGGATGCGACGGGTCGCCCCATTCCAGTTCCATGAAGCGCGGCGCGTAAACAGCGGCCCGCCCGACGGCGTGCACCAGCGGGTAGTTCTCTTTCAGCAGGTCATCGCCAACGATCGTTGTCAGGGTCGCGCCGAACTGGTCAGCCATGTCGGCAATCGCCGCCTCGACATCCTGCGGGCCCATGTCGGCAGCAGGCGTGTTGACGAGATCGCGCAGCAGGGCGCAGGCATCGGCTTCGCGCGACAGGGCGTCAGCATTCGCGCTCGCCGGCATGACGAGAAGCGGTGGCTTGGCCTTGTCCTTGAGGTAGCGGTCAAAGCGGTAGGCGCCATCGGCCCAGCCTGCCGCGATATGGGCAAACGCCATCCCGCCATCGCTGGCAATCGCATAGGTGCCTTCGGGAAGTTTCGCCGCGATGGCCGCCACGGCCAGCGCGTCCTGCCCCTTGCCGATGCCCGCCAGCACATGGCTGATCTTGCCATCATTCCCCGCCTGATAGACCACCTGCCCCGCCGCGCCGGTAAACCCCTGCCCCTTGCCCAGGGCGCGTGCCCCAGCAAAAGGATCATCGTTCAGGCTCTCGAAGCCGGATGTCGTGAAAAGGTGGATGGCGGCCGCATTGGCCTCCTCGGCGGTGAAAGTCTTGTGCATTTACGTGCCTCTCCGGGCGATTTGTTAATCAGACGGCCGGTTTTGTTAACTGAACCTTGACCTCGGCAGGCCAGACTCGGCCTCACATGCATCTGATACATACTTGGAGCCTTCCCATGTCCAGAGTCAAAACGTCACTGGCTGTTCTCGCGCTTGTCCTGGCTGCGACAACGACGGGCTGCGCGAGCACCGCGTCAAAACAGGAAAAGGCCCAGAAGGCCGAGCTTGAAAAGGCGATGGAAGAAGCGATGAAGCCGGCCAGTCCGGAGGAAGTCGCCGCTGCCAACCGCGCCGACCCGCTGACCAAGGCAAACTTCTGGTCCAAGGAATATACAAAGGCCCCTGAAAACCTCGAAACCGCCATCACCTTTGCCAAGGCCCTGCGCGAGATCGGCAGCGACGACCGCGCCATCGATGTGCTCTCGCAGGTCATGGTCATCCATCCCGACAGCGCCGACCTGCTGATGGTTCTGGGCCGCGCCCTATCGACCAAGCAGGATTTTTCCGCCGCGATCCAGGCCTATAGCCAGGCCGCCACGCTGGAGCCTCAACGGGCCGAAGCATGGGCGGCGCTCGGCACGGCCTTCGACCAGATTGATCGCCATGCCGATGCGCAGGCAGCCTATGAACGCGCCCTCGCGATCGAACCGACGCGGACGTCGACGCTGGCCAATTACGGCCTCTCGCTTGCGCTCGCCGGTGACCTTGCCGGCGCCGAGGCCAAGCTGCGGCTGGCCGACGCCCAACCTGATACAGATACGCGCGTGAAGGAAAACCTCGCGCTCGTGCTGGGACTGCAGGGTAAGTATGTGGAAATGAAAGCCGCGAGCGGCGGCAATGCACCGACGCGCATTATCGAGCAGAATGCAGAACTGCTTCGCGAAATGGTGCAGCCGACCCGCACATGGGACGCGCTCGCGGAAAAGGCTGAGCTGGGCAAGCTGCCGGCCACGCCGCGTCCGTCCGGTCCCGCGGCCGAACGTCCAGCAGCAGCGACGTCGACCCCTGTCAGCGACATGCCAGAAGCCCTGCCGGAAACAAGCGATACCGGCCTGCGCCTTCGCCGCCCCAACTAGGCTTTCAGATCAGACAGATTCAGACGCAGCCATGTTCATACTGGCTCAACCCGCAATGAGATTTTCCTAACCAACGTCCTTCACGGGGCGCTCGATCTGGGTCGTTGTCAGATCCGGCGCCGCATCATTCTTGCTCTGCATGTCCTGATACTTGATATAGGCCGGGCCAAGCACGACAAGGAAAAGGACAGGCAGGAAGAACAGGATCATCGGCACCGTCAGCTTGGCGGGCAATGCCGCCGCCTTCTTCTCGGCCGCCGACATGCGCATCTCGCGGTTTTCCTTGGCCATCACGCGCAGCGCATCGCCCAGCGGCGTGCCGTAACGTTCCGCCTGCGACAGCGCCATACAGACAGCCTTCACCCCTTCATGCCCCGTCCTCAAGGCGAGATTGTCATAGGCCAGGCGGCGATCAGGCAGGTAGGACAATTCAGCGACCGTGAGGCCGAATTCCTCAGCCAGTTCAGGCGAGGCAGAGCCGATCTCCTGGCTGACCTTGTTGAAGCCGAGTTCGATCGACATGCCCGCCTCGACGCAGATCAGCAGCATGTCGAGCGAATCCGGGAAGCCAAGCATGATCGACTTCTGGCGCTTGGCCGCAAGGTTCGAGACATAGAGGTTCGGCGCATAGAAACCGGCGGCCATGCCAAAGGCGAGCGAGCCGTATTTCATCGCCGGATTGAGGCCAAAATCATTGACGAAGAAGATATAGAAGAAGGTCAGCACGAGCCCTGCGAACGGCATGGCCATACGGGCAAAGTAAAAAGCCGAGATCGGACCTGGACCGCGCAGGCCGGCCTGGTTCATCAGCTTGACCACGTTCGGGTCTTCGAGAGCCTGGGCAAGATTTAGCTTGGAGGAAATCGCGCCCATCATGCTCTTGTCTTCACGGCGCAGGCCCTTTGTCTCGAGCGCGGCGCGGCTCTGCTTGCGAAGCTTCTCGCGCTGGTTCGACACAGCCTTGAGGCGCGTCTCCAGCTTGTCGCCCTTCAGGTAAGGCAGGAAGACCGTCACAAATGTCGCAAAGACAGCCGCCGCGACGAGATAGGCCGCGAGCGTCTCGGGATGGGTGAAGCTTACAAGGAAATCATACATCGCCAGCCGCCCTACATGTCAAAGTTGATCATCTTGCGCATGACCATGACACCCATACCCATCATCGTTGCCGCCACGGCCAGGATGACGTGACCTGTCTCAGTAATGAAGAGCTGCATGATGTAATCGGGCGTGGTCATGAACACCATCAGGCCAACGGCGAATGGCAGCACACCAATAATCATGGCTGACGCCTTGGCTTCCGACGATAGCGCCTTGACCTTTTCGCGCATCATCTTGCGGGCACGGATAACGGTCGACAGGTTCCCCAGCGCCTCGGACAGGTTACCACCTGCCTTAGCCTGGATCATCAGCACGATCACAAAGAAGTTCACTTCCTGCAGCGGCACCCGTTTGTAGAAACTGTTCAGCGAGCGATCGAGACCAGCGCCCATGGCCAGATTGTCGGCCAGCGTAACGAATTCCTTGCGCAGCGGTTCGGAGCTTTCCTTGGCAATGATGCGGATACATTCATTGAGCGGCAGGCCGGACCTGACACCGCGCACGATAATGTCGAGCGCATCAGCGAACTGGTTAATCATCTTCTTGTAGCGGCTCTTGGTCAGGAACCCGAGAATATAGCGTGGCAAGCCAAGCGAGCCTGCGAGAAATGCGCCGGCGATCATGACCGGCTTGCTCTTGAAAGAGATGCCCGAAATCACAAGGCCATCTGCCCCTGACAGGTAGATGACGAAAGCGCAGACCAGGCCGAGCACGAACGAGCCGATCCAGAAAGCGGTTACCGGCAGTTCGAGGCCTGCCTGCGAGATCTTCGAGGCGACATCGCGCGGCGTGATCGACTTGCGCCGCTCCTTGTCCTGCTTGCGCAAATTGTCGAGCATTGCCTCTGTCTTGGCGCGGCGCTTGGAATTCTCGTCATGGACCTTGCCGCGCACCTTGCCGGCCGACACGCCCGCACCAATGGCTTTGGCGCGCTTCTTCGCAGCGTCCCCTTCCCCGCTGGTGAAAGCGAGACCGATACCGGCCAGCGCCAAAAAGGCGAGACCGGCAACGGCAAAGACCATCAGGCTGCTATCCATGGATCAGCTCCCCAGCGCGTCAAGCGCTGCAGCGAGTTCACGCTCAAGATTGTAATAGGACGCACGCTCCCAGAAGCGCGGGCGACCAACACCCGTGCCACGGTGGGTGCCGATAATCTTGCCGTTTTCGTCCTCGCCATCCATCTCGAATTTCAGAACGTCCTGCAGCACGATCGTATCGCCTTCCATGCCCATCACTTCGGTGATGCACATGATGCGGCGCGAACCGTCACGCAGGCGCGACGCCTGAACAACAATATCGATCGACCCGACGATCATCTCGCGGATCGTCTTGGCGGGCAGCGAGAAGCCGCCCATCGTGATCATGGATTCCACACGGCTCAGCGCTTCGCGCGGGCTGTTAGCGTGCAGTGTGCCCATCGACCCATCGTGGCCTGTGTTCATGGCCTGCAGGAGGTCAAACGCTTCCGGTCCGCGAACCTCGCCGACGATGATGCGTTCCGGGCGCATACGCAGGCAGTTCTTGACCAGTTCACGCATCGTGATCTCGCCCGAGCCTTCAATGTTCGGCGGGCGCGTTTCAAGGCGCACGACATGCGGCTGCTGCAACTGGAGCTCGGCGGAGTCTTCGCAGGTGATGACGCGCTCGCCGGGTTCGATGAAAGCGGTGAGACAGTTCAGCAGTGTGGTCTTACCCGAGCCCGTACCGCCGGAGATCAGAACGTTACAGCGGGAGTGACCGATAATGCGCAGCACTTCCGCGCCAGCCTCACTGATTGATCCGAAGTTCACGAGGTCCTGCAGCTGCAGCTTGTCCTTCTTGAACTTACGAATGGTCAGCGTGGGGCCATCAATCGCCAGCGGCGGTGCGATAACGTTCACACGTGAGCCATCCAGAAGGCGCGCGTCACAGATAGGTGAGCTTTCATCCACGCGGCGGCCAACCTGGCTCACGATGCGCTGGCAGATGTTCATCAGCTGGGCATTGTCACGGAAGCGGATATTCGTGCGCTCGATCTTGCCGTTGACCTCGATGTAGGTCGTGTCCGCGCCATTGACCATGATGTCGGCAATGTCGTCACGGGCCAGGAGCGGCTCGAGCGGGCCGTAGCCGAGCACGTCGTTACAAATGTCGTCGAGCAGCTGTTCCTGCTCGGAAATCGACATCAGCACATTCTTGATGCTGATGATCTCGACCACGATATCGCGGATCTCTTCACGCGCGCTTTCGGCGTCAAGCTGGGCCAGCTGCGACAGGTCGATCGTGTCGATGAGTGCGTTGAAGACCGTTGTTTTTGTTGCGTAATATTGCTCGGACTGCTGGTTGACCTTGCGAACAGGTTCCGGCTTTGGTTCGGACTTCTTTGGCGCTGTCGCCTGAAGCTTCGGCGCCCCTTTTACCTGAACAGCATCAGGCACCTTCGGCTTGGATACCTGCGGTCGCGGCTGCGCCACGGGAGCCGCCGGTCTTGGCGCTGCTGGCGCTGACGTATCTGGTGATCCTGAACGCTTGCCGAAGGCCATCTAAGGGGCCCTTTCAATTGAGTTTACTTGCCGAGGAGTTTCTTGAGGAAGGATTTGTCCGGCTTTACCACGGACCGTCCGGTCAGGACGGATGCGAGATGGTCGATAGCCATGGAGGAGCGCGAGGCCGCGTCGGTTTCGGAAATCATCTGGCCATTATTGGCTGCCGTGCCGAACAGTTCAGGCTCGAAAGGCAGAATGATTTCCGGCTCGACGCCGATGGCCGCCGCGAAATCCTTGACGGGAATTTCCGGGCGTTTCGGAACGCCGCTCATGTTGAGCACGAGGCGCGGTGGATTGTCGTTCGGACGCTGGCCCTTGAGCTGGTCGATGAAGTTCTTGCCATTGCGAAGCGAGGCAAGGTCGGGCTGGCAAACGATGATGACCTCGTCCGATGCGACCAGCGTACGCTGCACCCAGCGGCTCCAGGTGTGCGGCAGGTCGAGCACCATGTAGGGCACGTTGCGGCGAACACTTTCAATTACGGTCGTGAAGGCTTCGTCCGAAATGTCCATGATCTGGTTGATCGAGGCCGGTGCGGTGAACAGGGAGAGCCGGTCTGTCGCCTTGGCGAGCAGGCGTTCGATGACGGCATCATCAGCGCGCTCGGGCGCGAGCAGCGCATCGGCGATGGTCTGCGGCGTTTCCTGGTTGAAGTCTAGCGCCGTGGTGCCGAAAGAGAGATCCAGGTCCACAAGCGTTGTGTTCACGAGGACGTTCTCGGCCAGTGCCCAGGCAAGGTTATGCGCGATGGTGGAGGACCCTACCCCGCCCTTTGCGCCAATCACGGAAATCTGCTTGCCGACAAAGGGCCGGTCCGGATCGACGAACAGGCTGGAAATGGACCGGATGATCTGGATCGGCTCGAACGGCGGCACCAGGTATTCGCTGACGCCGCGTGCCACGAGCTGCCGATAGAGCTTGATGTCATTTACTACGCCGACGACCATGACCTGAACATTCTCGTCGCAATGCTCTGCCAGTGCGTCAATCTCACCAAGGATCTGGTGGGCCGGTGACGAGGACTCGATCATCAGAAGGTTCGGAGTCGGATTGTTCTGCATGAAGTCGATCGCTGCCGGGATACCGCCGGGGATCGCCTCGAGGGTGGCGCGGCCCATGCGACGGTCGCGCGCACACACGTCCATCATCATGCGCGTTTCCTCGCGCTCATAGAACACCTTGATGGAAATGGCAGGCAGGGGCGCATCGCCGCCAGTGGAATCCGGCATCGTGAAGATCGGCTGGTCGGCCATGACGGGCTTCTGCTCAGGCGGTGCCAGCAGGTCATCGCTGTTCAGGAAGCTGTCGAACGAATCATTCGCTGGCACCTCAAGAGGATCCAGTTCGCGTTCCTCAGCGAACACATCATCGAAGTCTGCGTCGAATTCGTCTTCAAAGAGCGCTTTCTCTTTCGACATTATAGTTTCGTCCTTCTCTTCGACACGTCGCGTCTAGTTGACCGCACTGGATATTGCGCCGGATTCGGCTGCAGTGCGGGCCGATGCGGTTGACTCGCCCTGGCGGAATTTTTCGAGGATGACCTTGCGACGCCCGCCGTCGCCCTGATCCAGTTCACGCTGACCCAGAAGGTCGGCGGCGTCCGCGATCATGGCGGCCTGGTTCGTGCGGATCGAGCAGCCAAGGCTCGGCATTTCATTGTTCGACCGAATGTCGGCCACGTCATATTCCGCCATCGACTTACAGTCGGGCTTGATCGCGTCATACACTTGGAACGCCATGATCATCGGTTCCGACGCATCGGAGTTTGCGCCATGGCTGCTGCCAGCAATTTCTTCATACTCGACACCGTTCTGCCACGCGATCTCACGCGCGGTGACAATGGCTTCCACTGCAAGCTGGGAATTGTCGCTGGTTTCAGGCAGCGACACGATCAGCGGCCCATGCCCATTGGTGCGATAGGTGCGAACGAAATCCTCTATGCGCGCCTTGTCCTTCTGGGTGAGTTCGCTCGACATCGGATCAATCTTGATTTCAAGGAACTCGGTCCGCTTGGAGACGCCGATGGCGTTGCGGTCCAGCGCCGTACCTTGCAGGTAGGACGACGGCACGGCCGTTGGCGCATGGCTCGAGCAAGCTGCCAAGCCAGCGAGGCACAGGCCCGCAGCGAGTAGCATATTGGCTGTTTTAAGCTTCGGGTTCATTCGGATATCCCTTACTCTTCAATAAATCCAACGGGGGACCGGTAGTTTTCTGCGTCCACAGGCGCACCGTCCTTGCCGTATTGCTCGTTCAGCTTGCCGAAGAAGATGGTCTTGGCGTCCGATGCGTTGGCATAGCCATCCGCAGGTGTGCGCAGCTGATCCTTCTGTGTCGGGTCGACCAGATAGGGCGTCACGATGACAACCAGTTCGGATTCGTCCTGCAGGAAGTCACGCGACTGGAACAGCGCGCCAAGAACCGGCAGCTTTTTCAAGCCAGGGATCTGGTCCAGCGTCTGGCGTGTCTTCGATTGAATCAGGCCCGCCATCATCATTGAGCCGCCTGAAGGCAGCTCAATCACGGATTCAGCACGGCGCACCGAGAGGGCCGGAATGGTGACGCCCGCGACTTGCGTAATGTTACCATCGCTGTCGATCACCGACCGTGTGTCCCCCTGGAAAGCGCCCTGAGACGTAAGTTCCGAAACTTCCGTCGAGACCTTGAGCGAGATCCGGCCTTCGGAAAGCACGACCGGCGTGAAGCCAAGCCCCACGCCATAAGGCTTGAAATCGATTGTCACGTTGCCGTTGCGATCCTGGCCGACGGGCACGGGAAACTCGCCGCCAGCTAGGAACTTGGCACTCTCGCCAGACATCGCAACGATGTTTGGCTCGGCCAGCGTCTTAACGATACCGATACGTTCCAGAGCGTCCAGCGCGATCCCGACGCTCGACTGAAGGTCTGCGCCAACATAATTGGAATAGGACAGGGTGCCGCCGAGGCCCCCAATTGCCCTGCCCTGGATCGGGAAACTATTGCTGGCGCTTACGTTGCCGGCAAAGCTCTGCGGCAATCCGGGCACAAGACCCGTTGTTCCCGTATCTTCAGGAATGCCATCCCCATTGGTATCGGAAAACAATTGCTTCTCGACCAGCTTAGCCATGTCGCCAAAGGCGGGTGTCCCAGACAGGCTGATGCCCAGCTGTTTGATCGCGGTTCGCTGCATCTCGACGATGCGCACTTCCAGCATGACCTGGTCCTTGGCAGCGATTTCGACCATGTTGACGATCTGGGTCCCGTCGGCCGCGCCGATGAAAGCGGAGACGAGACGCTCCACCTGGTCGTTTTGCGCCATGTCATCCACACTACCGGTGATCAGGACGTTGCCGTTCAGGCCCTCAACATTCACGCGGGCATCGGGAATGTGGCGTTCGATCAGCTGATGAAGACTGGTCATGTCGGTTTCGACATTAATTTCCAAGTTCAGGAGCTGGTTGCCGTCACGGTCGAAAACAAAAGCATTTGTCTGGCCGTATTTCACACCGCGGAAAATGATCCGCCGGGATGTCTGCACGACGGCGTCGGCAATAGCCGGATTGGTGATCACGACATCCGCAGCCGGATATTCGAGGTCAATGATCAGGGATTTGTTAAGGCCCAGTGTCACCTGTTGCGACACGCTCGATTGCCCGGGCGCGGTGATCACCGTTCCCATGTCATTGGGGGCAGCATAGGCAAAACCCGGCCCCATGGCCGCGACGGCCAGTAGAAGGCCACCCCTCAAGGGAGACTGAAGTCTCATTCTCAACTTCCCCCAAGTCCTGTTGTTGTTGTCGGTGTGCCATTGCGGAAAACCGTAATTCCGCCCTGCATCCCGGAGCCCCCCGTCAGCAAGTCTGTGCGCGAATCCCGGCTCTGGCCTTCGCCGGCATCAGACCAGGGCCGCAAGGCCAGTGAAAGGGTTCCCATTCTCTGGGCCTGCGCAATCAGCTCTGCTTCCTTTTCAGAAAGTTCGAGCGTCGCAGTATTGCCTATCTGGGAAGAGCCGCCATCCTCATCCGGCTTGAACACCTGGTCGATGGCCAGAACGCGGACGTTCTTGATGATCGTCGCTGTCGACGGGCGCTCGGTTACCATCTGTTCCGTCTGAACCTGAATCTCATGTGTCAGGATCACATCGACCTTGTCATTCGGCAGGATGAAGCCGCCTGACGCTGACTCCGTGGAGATTTCGACCGACATCGCCCGCATGCCCGGCGACAGGATTGCTGCCATGACGCTGGAATCAGAGGTCAGGACAAGTTTTGCGGGATTGATTGGCTCGCGATTGAAGATGGGTATGCGCACGATGGCGCCGGCAACCTGCTCGATGGCGTCTGGTGCCTTGGCTTCGGTCAGGTACCCTTCAGCAACATTTGCCTTCGGCCACGGCGCCCATTCGAAATCGCTGGTCGCCAGGCGGTCGCCAATCTCAAGGTTGCGGCGCGCGACCAGGATCTGAACTTCAGAGACTTCCTGAACCTGCGTCTGGATTTCCGGAACGATCTCCGTAACCGTCGTGGGTTTCGACATGTTGCGCACAAGGAAAGCCGCTGCCATGGCCGCCATGGCAGCACCAACCAGAATAATAAGACGCATGGGCGACATAGGCGCCACTCCCTCTAAAGACTGAACCCGGTAGGCGAACTGCGACTATGCGGAACCCCCCGTCCAGTCGAGACACTTCCATGATTGGGCCTAAGGCTTGGTTAACTCAAAGCACCCAGTTGATTTAATAAATCAGAAAGGAGTGGAGACGCCGAAGCCGCCAGGATCGCTCCTGCCGCAATCGCCACACCATATGGAACACCTGCATTTTCCTCGAAAGGCGCACGGACAATTCCCGGCACCGCAGCGGCCGGCATGATACGCCGCACAAGCAGGATCAGCAGGGCGCACGCTCCGCCGGCAAGTGCCATATGGAATATGAATGGTATGCCCGCATCAGGCCCCAGCCACAGCATGACGGCGGGAATCATCTTCGCGTCCCCTCCCCCGACAATGTTGAAGGCGAACAGGCCAAAGGCGATGAGGAAAGTCAGCGCGGCGACCATGAGGTGTCCGCCCAGCATTTCCATGGGCAGTCCCGAAACCGCCGCAGCCGGAATGAACAGGCCGACAATGGACAGGTTGAGCCAGTTCGGAATGGTGAGCCGATTGATATCAAGCATCGCCGCAAAGATGCAGAGAACAAGAAATCCTGCGCCAAGAATATTCAGTATCATGCGGGGTCGCCTCCGATCAGCCATTTGTGGAGAAAGTGATGCAAAAGACTGAAGGAAGTTTTTAATTTCGCCAGATTGCTGATGCGGCCAGCCGAAGCCCAAAAGAAAAGGCCGCCAGGTTTCCCCGACGGCCTTTCCATGAACCTTGAAGGTTCAGACGATTAGCTAACCTAGTCCGAGCCACCAGCAGCTGGTGCCGAACCCATCTCTCCAGCAACCGTATTGAAGGTCGCGTTGGCGCTGTTACCGAGGGCGGTAACGCCACCGATGATAGCAACTGCGATCAGAGCAGCGATCAGGCCGTATTCGATAGCCGTGGCGCCGGATTCGTCTTTAAGAAAACGTGTAAACATTGGAAACTCCCATCATGCGATAAAAAAGTTCCAGACATTTTTTTCTTTCTGGAACAACGCTGAAACTACAGGACTATTCCAAATATCAGATGAAGGAATCCAGATAATCCGTGAAAGCAAATGAGTGATTCGTTTACCTTCTTTGCAATCGTCAACCGCTGATTCGCCCTATAGGGAATAACGTCACTTTTTCTGGATTAGGAAACGAGCAACCTTCTTCGTACAAATACTTTTCTATCAAGACGAAGGTGGAGCACCGACTATGAACATTCCTGTCAAGTATTGCATGATCGCGTTTGCAGGCTCCCTGTTCGCCGCTGCTGCCACGGCGCAGAATATCTCGGTGGAGACAAACAAGACGGTTCCCGTTCGGGTCCCGGGCTCAGCCGCAAGTATCGTGATCGGCAACAAGAACGTGGCTGACGTCGCGGTTCATGATGAGCATCTGATTTTCATCACCGGCAAGGCCTTCGGTACGACCAACCTGATGATCTTCGACAAGTCAGGCAAGCAGATCATGTCTTCTGATGTCGTCGTGACAGCCAACGCTTCCAATCTTGTCACGATCAACCGGTCGGGCGCAAGCTTCACCTATGACTGCGCGCCCGAGTGCCGCTCGGTGACGAGCGCTGGTGACGAAAACGCCTATTTTGGCCAGGTCATGAGCCAGCAGAAGAGCCTGCAGAACATGAACAACGGCAATTAGGGCAATACCCTCCCTGCGCGTTGCAACGGCCCTAGCTAGTCAAATCGATAAAATTTCATCTAAGCGATCAACCCGGCGCAAACTCAGACCTGCTATTCACCGGCTCTGAGACACTGGTCAGATTTGGGGTGATATCATGTTCAACACCTGCTTTGGCATTCTCACGCCGCGCATCATGCGAACGTGGAAAGCCTATGCGGAAGACCGCCGCGGTCTCGCAGCCGTCGAGTTCGCCATGGTGGCCGCCCCCTTTTTCCTCCTGATCTTCGGTCTGCTGGAAGTCTGCGTCCTGTTCATTGTCTCGACGATCATGGAACATGCCGTGGCCGAGGCCTCCCGCCAGATCCGCACGGGTCAGGCGCAGGAAAGCGGCTTCAACGAGCAGAACTTCCGCACATCCGTGTGTGACAGGCTGATGGATATGCTCGACTGCGATGCCAAACTGCACATCGACGTCAAGTCCCTCGATGGCTTCTCTTCTTTCAACATCGACATGCCGATTGATGAGGAAGGCAAGTTTGACGATGACGGCTTCACTTATGATCCAGGCGGCCCGAACGAGATTGTTGCTGTACGTATCTTCTATGAGTGGAGCCTCCTGACACCGCTCATGACCGCACCTTTGGCCAATATGGAAGGCTCCAAATATCTGGTGCAGGCGAATGCCGTGTTCCGTAACGAGCCTTTTGGAGACTAGAACATGTCAGCCACATCCTTTCTCTCGCGCTTTACGCGCCGCAGCAAATGGCGCGGCATTCAGGGCCTCTGCTATAATGAACGCGGCGTGTCGGCGGTCGAATTCGCGCTGATCGCGCCGGTGATGATCCTGATTTACTTCGGCTGTATCGAACTCAGTTTCCTGATGCGCATTGAACGGCGCGTCACGTCGACCAGCGCCAGCCTCGGTGACCTTACCGCTCGCCTGTCGACGGTCACCGACCAGGACATGCATGAAATGTTTGCCGCAGCCAAAGTCATGATGCAGCCCTATGATGCAGCCGACTCCAGTCTGCGGATCACGAGCCTGGTCGACAATGGCGATGGCAACCCGAAAGTCGCCTGGTCGGATTCCTACAACCTTACCGCCCTTGCACCCGGCACCAAGGTGACCGTCGCAGCGGGTATTGTCCCCTCCCCCGGTTCTGTCATCATGGCGGAAGTCTACTACACCTATCAAAGCCCGTTCGGGTACGTGCTCCAGAACGAACGGACGGTCTCTGACACGTTCTATCTGCGCCCCCGCCGCGTCAGCGAGATCAACCGGACGCATACCGGCAATAATGACGGCAAGTCACTCGGGCCAACCAGCTAATATCGGCGTGACTGCGCGCAAGACGCAGCACCCACGGGGATAAAGAGGAAACGCCGGCAGCCGGCCTCCGTCAGGAGGCCGGCCTGTCTTTTGCGTTGATGGTTGTCAGCATCGCCAGTCCCAGGAAGAACAGGAGCGCGATGGCCGACATGCCGATGCGCTGGTCCTGCGACCACTTGGTGAAATACTCGATCAGCAGCGGCCCCATCCACACCGTGATGGTTCCGGCGATGGCAAACAGGCCAAAGAACTCGCCGCGCATATGCGGCGGCGCGACATGCACGACCATCGAGCGGCTGGACGAGATGTTCGCCGTGGCGAAGATCGCGATCAGCATGCCTTGCACGAGATAGGCAAGGTCAGACAGCGTTCCGAAATAGGGCCAGTCGAACAGTTCCACATTCGGGATCAGGCCGAAGAGGATCGTCTCCTTGGTGATCGACAGGCCATAGAACATGACCACGACAATCGCCGACAATTCGAAAATAAGCGCATTCTTCGGTCCCATGCGCCGGTCCAGCCAACCGCCGAAAATGCCCCCGACAACGGCCCACATGGATGCCCAGATCGCATAGACGGTCAGCTCGATCAGCCCCCAGCCGAGGAAAAGGCTGACATAGACCGCGCCAACAGCCAGCAGCGCGGCCATGCCATCGGCATAGAGGGTACGCGCGATCAGGAACTTGAAAGCTTCGCGGTGCTCGCTGGCGCGCTTCACGGTGTTGATCACGCCGCGCACGCCGTCGCGGAACGCCGGAATGATCGGCGTGCCCTTGATACCGGTATCCTTTGCATGGCGGAAAAACGGATAGATCATCAGGACAATCCAGACAGCACACAGCGGCCCGGCCAGCCGGAACTGTTCGAACTTGGACGTGTCGATGCCAAAGGCCGCCTCCGGCAGCGGCCAGTGCATCACATCCGGCAAGGCAAACAGAAGGACGATGGCAATGAACATCAGCGTCGCGGCCCCGTTGCCGAGCGCCAGGCCAAGCCCCGAGACGCCCGGCAGGGCTTCCGGCCGCGCGGCATCGGACAGCATCGAATTATGGGCCACTTCGCTATAGGTATAGGCGACATAGGCCACGATCAGGCAGGCCATGATCATCGGCACCGAGAGGCCCTGGCCGCCCGGCATCGCCCACCAGAGCATGAAACTGGCCACAGCCATCGTGGCAAGGCACACGAACAGGAAGCGCTTGCGCCGGAGGCCCCGGTCAAAGGCCGCGCCGAGGAAGGGCGCCGTCAGGGCTGCGATGAGGCCGGCCCATTTCGTCACGCCCGCCACCGTCGCCTGCCCCTGCGCTCCGGCCACAGCTTGGGCCTTGGCCGGGTCCATGCCGTCCAGCGCGCCGCTGGCCAGCAGGTTGCCGCCGATAATGTCCCGCGCGAAGTAAGGCGCGAAAATATAGATGACGATGAGAATGTAATACGGATTGCGGGCCCATTCGAACCAGGCCCAGGCGAAGCCCGTCTTGCCTGTTGCGCCGCCTTCGCCCGCCCGCGCAATGCCCAATTGGGCATTCTCGATTTCAGCCATCTGGCCTTCCGTCGCGGGCAAGGTCGGATCGGTAATATCGCTGCTCATAGTCTGCTCTCCCGGTGCGCTCTATGCGGCGCTCGACGGCAACCGTGCGACATTCCGCAGCGCGAGGAAAGGTCTTTGACAGCGAACAAGCCGCTTTGCGTCGCGTCAGCCGCTACAGTCGCTACAGTTTGCCGGCCAGCTCACCGGCATACCGGGTGATGTCCCCTGCCCCGAGGCAGACAACCATGCCGCCGGGCTCGGCCACGCGGTGCACCATATCGGGCAGGTCGTCCAAGGACGCCAGGACATGCGCGCCCCGGTGGCCGTGGCGCTTGATACTTGCGACCAGTGCCTCGCTCGTGATGCCGTCGATCGGCGTTTCACCGGCCTCATAGACAGGGGCGACATAGACTTCATCGGCCGCATCGAAGCACCGCGAGAAATCGTCAAACAGGTCGCGCAGGCGCGTGTAGCGATGCGGCTGGCAGACGGCGATCAACTGGCCCTGGCCCAGCATGGCGCGGGCCGCCTTGAGCACCGCGGCAATCTCGACCGGGTGATGACCGTAATCATCGATGATCCGCACCGGTGCCTCGCCCGACCCCTTCGGCGACCATTCGCCGACCGTCGTGAAGCGCCGCTTCACCCCGCCAAAGGCCGCAAGGGCCGTGCGGATCTGGTCATCGGTCGCGCCAAGCTCCAGCGCCACGGTGATCGCTGCCAGCGAGTTCTGCACATTATGCTCGCCTGCCATCGGCAGGGTCAGGTCCTTGATGATCCGCGGCGTGGCCGAGCCGGGCCGGCGCAGCGCCACGTCGAAATGGGCGCCGTCGAGATCGGTGTTCAGGTTGATCGCCCGCACATCGGCCTGACGGTTGAAGCCATAGCTGATCCGGCGGCGGTCGGTGACGCGCGCGGCCAGGTCCTGCACTTCGGGATGGTCGGTGCAGAGGACCGCGAACCCATAGAAAGGCAGGTTTTCGACAAAGGTATCAAAGGCTTCACGCAGCTTATCCATGGAGCCGTAATGGTCCATGTGCTCCGGATCGATATTGGTGACGATGGCGCAGGTCGGGTGCAGCTTGGCGAACGTGCCGTCGCTTTCGTCGCTCTCGACGACCATCCAGTCGCTCTCGCCGGCTTTATAATTCGAGCCATAGGCATGGATGATGCCGCCATTGATCACGGTCGGGTCAATGCCGCAGCCATCAAGCAGGCAGGCCACCATGCTGGTCGTTGTCGTCTTGCCATGCGTGCCCGCCACGCAAACCGTGTATTTAAGGCGCGTGATCTCGGCCAGCATGTTGGCGCGGCGCACCACGGGGATGCCCGCTGCGCGGGCGGCCAGCACTTCCGGATTATCTTTCCTGATGGCGGAGGAAATGATCACCGTGCCAGCGCCCTTCACGTTCTCGCCCTTGTGTCCGATGAACACCTTGGCGCCCTTCTCCTGCAGGCGCTGCACATTGGCGCTTTCGGCAATGTCCGAGCCCTGGACCTGGTAGCCCATGGTCAGCATGACATCCGCAATGCCGGACATGCCGATGCCGCCAATGCCAACAATATGCGCCGGGCCGAGGTCGAAAGGAGTGGGTGAAGCCATGAAGAAGACCGATCCGTCAGATGAAGTGTGAACGATAGCGATACCGTGCTGTGCATTCCGTGCGCAAGGACCCGTGCCCATTGAAATTCTGCGTCCGGGGCGGCAAGCTCCAGACTGGGAAACAATCGTGGCGATTGATTGACCCAATCAAAGGCGCTTTGGGGCGCTTTCACATTGTGGGGACCTGTTCATGGATATGCACCTTGCCCAGCTCAATATCGGCCGCCTCGTCGCCCCGACCGACGACCCGCGCGTCAAGGATTTCATGGACAATCTCGACTTCATCAACGGCCTCGGCAAATCCATGCCGGGCTTTGTCTGGATGATGGAAGGCTCCGGCGAGCCGGGGACGGGCAATACCGACGCCAAAATCGACGGCGACCCGCAATTCGTATCGAACCTGACCGTCTGGAAAGATGTCCAGAGCCTCGAAAAATTCGTCTGGGGCACTGTCCATCGCCGGTTCTACGAGCGCCGCGAGGAATGGTTCGAAGTCCTCGGCGGGATGCATTTCGTCATGTGGTGGGTGCCGGCCGGCCATGCGCCAACGCTGGACGAGGCGCTGGAACGCCTCGCCGCCCGCGAGCGCGATGGCGATTCAGACGCGGCCTTCGGCTGGGACTGGTTGCGCGCGGCGCAGATGCACAAGACACATGGCTGCCGCCCTTCGGCGGCCTAAAGCTCCGCGACGCGTTCGGCCATGTCGGCGAGGTCGCTGGCCGCATTCATCTTGCCTGCTGATTTTGCGGCCGCTGCGCGTTGGCGCAAGTCGTCACCATGCTCCAGACGCACCGCGATCAGGCTACCCAGCAGCTTCGGATAGAGGTTGCCCTCCAGCACCATGTCGGCAGCGTCCACATCCGTGAGCGCTTCAGCATTGGCCGCCTGATGGTCGTCCATGGCAATCGCAAGCGGGATCAGGATCGACGGACGGCCGACAACGGCCAGCTCGCTGACGGTGCCCGCACCTGACCGCGCCACAACAAGGTGCGCTGCCGCGAGCCGTTCGGGCATGTCACTGAAGAACGGCGCCAGATCGGCGTCCACGCCCGCGCGTCGGTAGACATTGCGCACGCCTTCCATCTGCTCTGCCCGCACCTGCTGCACCACCTTCAACCGGCTGCGCAGCGGCGCCGGGATAAAATCGGCAATCGCCAGCGGCACGGTGTCGCCAATGATACTGGACCCCTGGCTGCCGCCTGTGATGAACAGGTTCAGCTTGCCGTCGGTTGGCGGATAGGGCGTCTCGCGCATAGCGATGATGGGCGCGCGGACCGGATTGCCGATGGCCATGTGAGCCGCGCCTTGCGGCAGGTAGTCGAGGCGGTTGAAACCGCTCGCGACGAATTTGGCATGACGCGCGAACTGGCGGTTCACACGGCCGAGCACAGCGTTCTGTTCGTGGATGATGATCGGCACATTTAGGCGCTTGGCCGCCGCCAGCGCAGGATAGGCCGGATAGCCGCCAAAGCCCGCGACGAGGGCTGGCCGTGTTGCCTTCATGAGTTTTGCGGCGCGGCTGATACCGGCATTGATCTTCAGGGCAGCTGCAGGGAGCGTCCAGGGCTTGCGGAAGTTCGGCGAGGCGGCTTTCACCTCCTCCTTCCAGGCGGCCGGAAAGTCTGCCGCATAGCGCAGCCCGCGGGAATCCGAGATCAGGCCCACGGTCCATCCGCGCGCACGCATCTCGTCGGCAAAGGCGCGCGCCGGGAACATATGTCCCCCCGTTCCGCCTGCCGCGATGATTACCAGCTTATCGGAGCTACCGTCACCCATACCGTCCCCTTGTGCGCGTACCTTGTCCGCGCACAAGTGCCAGTGCAAGCCCGAGTGTCAATGCCGTGCCGATCATAGAAGAGCCTCCATACGATACAAAAGGCAGTGTCATGCCTTTTGGTGGTATGAGGGCCACATTTACAGCAATGTTGATGGCCGCCTGAAGGCCGAAAAGGGCAAACAATCCGGCTGCCGCCGCGCGGGCATAACCATCGTCCAGCCGTGCCGCCGCCCGGAACCCGCGTAGAACCATCAGCGAGAAAGCCGCGAGCAGGACAATCGCCGCCACCAGGCCAAACTCCTCGACCATGACGGAGAAAATGAAGTCTGTGTGCGCGTCCGGCAGGCTGGCTTTCACAAGCCCCTCCCCCGGACCGACGCCGAACAGGCCGCCCCGCCCGATAGCCTCAGCCGCCTTGTCGATCTGGTAGGTGTCGTATTGCGTCGGGTTAAAGAAGCTGTTCACCCGCGAACGCACATGCGGCAGCAGTGCATAGAGCAGGCCTGAAAGCGCCGCCCCGCCCCCGGCAAAGGCGGCGGCCCAACGCCATGGCAGGCCGCTGATGAAGAAGGTGATCACAAAGGCCGCCGTCAGCAGGGCCGACTGGCCGACATCCGGCTGCAACAGCAGGAGCCCAAGCGTCACCGCATAGAACAGGAAGGCGATGACCGCCCATGGCCCGCTCGGATACGCCTCGCGCTGGGCCAGCAACCAGCCGCTGAGCACGATCAGCGCCGGCTTCACCATTTCGCTTGGCTGCAGGGAGAAGCCGCCAATGCGGATCCAGCGCTGTGCGCCCTTGGCCTCGTAACCGAACACAAGGATCCAGACCATCAGCGCCAGCGACACGAAAAAGATCACCGCCGCCACGCGCCGGGCCCATGCCTGGTCGAGCAGGCTCATCGACACGAGGATCACGGCAGCCGCGACCGCAAACATGGCCTGACGGATGGTGAAATAGTACTCGTTGTCATAGCCGATACGGATGGCCGCCGTAGGGCCCGCAGCCAGCGACATCAACAGGCCGATCCCGATGAGGAAGAAAGCCCCGCCCATCAAACCCCAGTCAATCGTGCGGCGCCATTCGGTCAGCCAGGACGTATCCGACCGGGCAAACTGCAGGGCGGTCGGCGCTGGGCTCAAGCCATCACCTTGAGCTCGGCAGGCATCATCGACTGGACAATCGAGCGGAAGACGTCGCCCCGGTGCTCGAAGTCGCGGAACTGGTCAAAGCTGGCGCAGGCCGGTGAGAGGAGCACGATGGGGTCCTCCTCCCCTGCGTCCTTCGCGTCACGCAGCGCAGCGGCAACGGCATTCTCCAGCGTGCCGCATTTCTGCAGGGCAACCTTGCCCTTCAGCGTCGCAGCGAAAGCGTTTTCTGCCGCACCGATCAGGTAGGCCTTGGTAATGTTCGGGAAGAGCGTAGCGAGCGGCTCAATGCCTTCGGCCTTAGGCACGCCGCCGGCGATCCAGTAGACGTTCTTGAACGCGCGCAGGGCCTGCTCGGCGGCCTGCGCATT
>JAHJYW010000013.1 GCA_018827375.1 Alphaproteobacteria bacterium | reverse complement strand
GAGCGCATCGACAAGGATCTGCCGCCAGAGTGCGGTTGCGTCAGTTGCGCTGTCGCGTTCAGCGATAAAGCGGAAAATCAGGTCGTCGACACGTTTTTCGCCGCCCGTCGCCGCACGCATGCGGGCGTCCAAGAGGGCGATGTAAAGCGGGCCGCGATTGTAGGGCACGACTTGGGCATTGGAATCAGAAAAGAAGAGCGCGGTGACCTCGTCATTGGAAAGGTTGCTGCGTGGGTTCGTGTAGTAGTTTTCCGCATGCGCATTGAAGGCATCGATGAACTTGGATGGGCTGGTCAGGTCGGCGCGATAGGGAAGGACGATCGTGTAATAGGAAGTTACGCCTTCGGAATACCATTGCTGGCCACCTGCGCCGCCGCCGTCACCATAGCCACCGACAAAGTGGTGCAGTGTTTCATGCGCCAGCAGCGAGCGGACTTCATCAGGGTCGCGGTCCTCGCCATCGACCGTACCGAAAATGAAGGAATTGAAGCCGCCGCCACCGCCGCCCTGAAACCGCTCTGTCGTGCGCATGAAAATGCGGAATGCCGGCACATCCTGACCAAAGAATTCGGTGAAGTATGCGTATCCCGTCTTGGTCCATTCCGCGGCGCCTTCTAGGTCGAAGGCTGCGGGCGTCATCCAGTAAACGACGAATTCACCGTCGCCGGACTCCGGCTGGCTCTTGAGCGGGCCTGCCATGAAGAATGTATTGTTTAGGTTCTCCTGCGTGACGTCGGATTCTACCGTACCCAGACCAAGGCTCGTGGCCGCCCGGGCGCCTTCCGGCATTTCGCTAAGATCCCAGTCGAGGCGCACATGGCGTGGCCATCCGTCGACGGGCAGGGCCAGCATCGTATTGCCAGATCCGTAGAAGCCGGACAGTTCTGTCCGTGTGTCGATAAGCGGGCCGGGCCGTGTGCTTGGCGTGATGACGCGAGGCTGGATTGTGTAACTGACATGCACATCACCCGCCGTGTCACGCTCCGGGATCCAGCGGCGGTCCTGACGGAAGCTTGAGGGATCTTCGGGGTCTTCCTCTATCGTCATCGGCAATGGTCCGAGATCGTCCCGGGCAGTGAGGCTTGCTGGATCGCTCAACGCGCCCGGCGCCATGACCCGCATGATCGCCATTGAGAGGAACGGCACGTCTGCCTTGGCTTTCGGCGCAGGAATAACGACGTCGATGTCGATGGCGTTGACCTCGGTGGCAGCCGATAGATGCGGCTGGAGGAGGATATCCATCATCGGGGCGGCGGCCACTTCGGAAACCGGAGTATTATCACTTGCTGCTTTGTCGCTCTTACATCCTGCAATGGTCAGGAAGGCAGCGGCGCCGAGTGCAGCAAGAGCAGGCCGGATAGGGCGAGGGGAAAGGGGCGACATAGCGGTCCTCCGGGCAACAAGGGTGGGCCGAAACCCGTTAGGGGCGACTCTAACGCACGCGAATGCATTATTTAATCGAATTGCGCCTGCTTTCCGGTTGTGTCGGGCAAGCCTATTCTGGATCATCGGGCGTGGCGCATGGCGCTTGCTTGGCAAGGACGTGACCAGGCGCAAAAAGTATGCGCCACACCGACGGCTTGCGGCGAAATTATGCGCTATGAGACCATCACGGTGGGCAATGGATTAGCTCTTGCGCTGACCACCTGCGAGTCTGCACGCTCGACACATGCCAGCAGGAGACATGAATGACCCCTCGATATAACCCGATGCGACGGGCAAATGCTGGCCGAAAACTGAGCATGATGGTTGCGGTAGGCGCCGGTCTTTGCGCCATCATGCTGACGGCCTGCCAGGAAGCATCCATCCCTGTTGTGACCGAGCTTGCGGCGGAGACGCCCGGTTTCAACATGACACTGCATCCGACACTCAACACGGACAAAGAGGTCGATGCGATTGAGGTCGAAGCCACGCTGACGGGTGGTCTTGAGCCGGGTGCCGAAGCGTTCAAGCTGATGGCTCCGGTCGTTTACGTGAACGTCCAGCATATCGCAGATCGCATTACCGATCTTGAAGTGACAGACGCCAAGGGCGCGGTTGCGTTCACCACGCAGGATGATGAGCCGGTTCCCGGCGGCTATCCCTATTTTCGCCATTGGACAGCTGAACGCCCGGTCGAGTTTCCTGTCCGGATAAGCTATCGCGCGCTTGTGCAGCCGGAAGGCGGTCCGCGCGGACCTGCCTTTGGCATTCGTCCGTCGGCTGGCGGCATAAGCGGCGCCGGCGCCGGATTCCTGCTTGTGCCGGAAAATGCGGCCTCCCGGAAATCAACGCTCGACTGGGATCTCACCGCATTCGACCAGCCCTCTGTTGGCGTGACGACGTTTGGGAACGGGCGCGTTGAGGTGCCTGGGGCGCCCTACAGCGTGATGCAGGGCTGGTATATGGCGGGCCCTGCCGAGCAGTATCCGGATGCAGGCGTCGACACCAAATTCCACGCCTATTGGCTGGGCAACTTCCCGTTTGATGAGCGCGAGGCCATGGCCTTCACCAGCGAGATGTACACTTATTTCGAGACCTATTTTGACCATCTCGACCCGGCGCCGGAATACCGCGTTTTCATGCGCCTTCTGGATACGCCGCCTTATGGCGGTGGCACGGCGCTCGCGAATTCCTTCATGCTGTCACGCGGTCCGCTGAATGATGACGAAGTGCACGGTGAAAGCCCCAAGAGCACCTTCGTGCATGAGTTGCTGCACCAATGGTCGGGGTCGCTTAGCGGAGATGCGATTGGCACCAACTGGTTTTCAGAAGGCCTGACGACCTATTTCGAGTATACGCTTCCTTTCAGGGCCGGGCATGTGTCATTCGATGAATATGTTGCGGGTCTCAATAAAATGAGCCGCGACTATTACACGACAAAGGCAAGTGACTGGCCGATAAGTGAGATCAAGAAAGTCGGCTTCGGGGACGACGATATCCGTCATGTACCTTACCAACGTGGCGCGCTTTACTTCGCCGATTTGGATGCGCGTTTGCGCAACGCCTCGGATGGCAAGCGGGGGCTGCATGCCTTTCTCAGCCCCATCCTCAAGGCGCGCGAGGCCGGTGACGTCGATCTGACGACAGAGGCGTGGAGCCAGCTCGTCAGTGACGTGTTGGGCGGTGACGAATTGTCATTGGTCCAGGCGGTCCATACCGATGGCATGACCTTCTTCCCGGCGCCTGACAGTTTTGGCCGCTGTATCGTGGGCGAGAGAACCGTTTATGAGCGCGACGGTGAGCGCTTTGAAGGTATGCGCTGGGTTCCGGTGCCCGACATCACGCCAGACGCCTGTTTTGAAGACGATTGAGGTCGGCACAGCGCAGCCCAATGTTTGTCGCCAGCCCGCCTCTCGCAAGATCATTTATGCGCGCAGTGCGGCTGCAGGGGCTGGCTTTGCATAAACTTTCTTATTGCCGGAACTATTCTCAGATCAAATGACCGATTTAGGGCGCGCATTTCTGGCCTCTGAGTTGGGGGCAAAGTATGAGGTCAATAAACTTGAGTAGATCCGACGATACCTTCGCCGAGGGCAAACAGATGAGCTATGCTCACTGGGTGCGCGATGCGATAACGTTGATGCGCTCCGGCAAGCCGGGGCAGGTCAGCCTGTTTGAAAGCTCTGTTCCCGAGCCGTCGACGATGCTTGCCGAAACCACCCTGCGGGCTTTCCGCTCGGGGGCGCCGCTTTCCTTCACCAGTGTTTTCATGCGCAGCCATCCTGATGTCGTCGCGCACCTTGCGAGCCGGTACGGCGTGCGGGCCGGTAATATCCGCTGCACAACCGGCGCAACCACGGCGGTGTCGCTGGTCTATGGTGCGCTCCTTTCGGCAGGAGATACGGTGCTTATAGAACATCCCGGTTTTGATATATTTGCGAACTGCGCCCTGGATGCAGGGCTGGAGTTCGGATTTTTCCACCGCGAAGCACCGCACTTTGAAATCATCATCAATGAGGTCCTGAAGGCGCTCACGCCCGCCACGCGGATGGTCGTTCTCAGCAACCTGCACAATCCGAGCGGCGTCTCTGTGTCGACAGAGGTCCTTTCGGCCTTGGCAGAGGCGCTGGACGACAGGAATGTCCTGCTCCTTATTGATGAGGTCTATCAGGATTATGCAGGCGTCGATTCTATAGGACTGGACGTCGAGCGTCATCCCAACGTGATCCGTATTGGCAGCCTGACCAAGACATTTGGCCTGAATGCGCTCCGCTGCGGCTGGATGTTTGCGAGCGGCGACGTCATGCAGCGTCTGAAGGCCCATTGCGACCGTGTCGATTTCGGTGTTTCCAAGCTATCGCACTGCGTCGCGGCAGAAGTGCTGGCAAGCTCCGGCGACTATGACACATGGCGCGATTCCATCATGGAGGCGTCGCGGCCTGTCGCGCAGGAAGGTCTGCAGGACATGGTCGATCGCGGGTTGATCGCGCTTGAATTGCCGCTCACCGGATGCACCTGCTTTCCGCGCGTGGTCGGTGTGCAGGATACGCGTGACCTGTCCCGATGGCTGATCGCGCGCCATGGTGTTGTTGTCGTACCGGGCGAGTGTTTCGGCATGGCGGGGCACATCCGAATCGGAGTTGCCCTCGACGCCGACAAGCTGAAAAACGGACTTGAGCGCCTGGCCCAAGGGCTGCAGGAATACGGCGAAGACGGACAGGCCGCCGCTGTGCCTGCCGGGAAAACAATCAATGCCGAATAACGCACCGCCAAAAGAAGAACTCCGCCGAGATATTGGCGTGACGGGCATTGTTGCTCTCGGCCTCGGAACGGCAATTGGTGTGTCTGTTTATTCAGTCCTCGCGCCAGCCACACAGCTGGCCGGCGTGGCGATGATCGTCTCCATGCTGCTCGCGATGGTGCCGATGATGGTTTACGCCATCATCTACGGATTCATGGGCGCAGCTGTTCCTGTAACCGGCGCATCATACGAGTGGCCGCGCCGGTTCGTTCATCCGTTTTTGGGTTTCATCATTAGTTGGCTCCGCATTGCCGGCAGCACGTCGGCCGTCATCGTCCTGACCATGGTGCTTGTCTCCTATGCCGGTGCGTTTATCGCCTTGCCGCTGAAGCCGACCATGTTCGCGCTTCTGGTTTTCGTGCTCGTTGTGAACCTGCTGGGTGTGTCGGCAGCAGCGAAAAGCCAGGGCGTGATGCTGGTGATCCTTCTCGGCACTTGCGCCCTGTTCGCGTTCGGCAGCGTCCCCTCGATCGAGGTGTCCAATTTCACACCCTTTGCGAGCCATGGCGCTGCGGGTGTCTTCGCCGCGGTGCCGCTCCTGATTTCCCTATTCCTTGGCATCGAGAGCGCCACAGAGGTCGGCGGTGAGGTCAAGAACCCTGCGCGGTCGATTCCCCTTGGCATCGCGATTTCCATCGTGCTGACAGCAGTGGTCTATTTGATGGTGGCCATCGCCGCACTCGGCGTGTTGGGGCCGGAAAAGCTTGGTGCGTCGTCTGCGCCGCTGCTTGATGCGGGCATTGCCGCCTTCGGTCCGGCAGGCCGGTACCTTATCGTTGCCAGCGCGGTCGTGGCGATTGGAAGTTCGATCAATGCGACTTTCATCATCATGTCGCGGTTTCTTTACGCCATGGCCCGCGAAGGCATGTTACCCTCACCACTGGCCAAGGTCTCCGGCAAGCATGACGTGCCGCTGGCGGCGATCCTATGCGCCTTTGTGCTTTGCTGTATCGGGCTGTTCCTGCCGGAAAACCTCGTCTTCCTGTTCCTGGCCGTGAACATTCCAACGATCCTCAAATATAGCGCGACATGCCTTGCAGCGGTCGGGTTGTTGAGAAAACGCCCCGATCTGTACGAGGCTGCCCGGTTCCGGCCAGCGAAGGGCATGATCTATGCCCTTGCGGTGGCCGGTGTGGGCCTGGGCATTCTTATTATCGTTGCCGGCTGGTCCGCTGATTGGCGGCCATACGCCTTGTTGCTGGCCTGGGCTTTCATTGGCTGCCTGTATTACCTGATTATCGGCCGGCGCCCCGGAGCAAAGGCCGAGCCCGCGGTATCCCTGGCGAGTGAATGAAATATTCTCCGGGCATTGTCTGGAGAATAATTGTTGCTGAGTTCCCGACCGGATCGTCACAAATAGGATAAATAATCCGTCACATTCTTCCTAGCGTGATGACAGTCGGGAAGTTGGCGAACGCGCGGGTGCACGGCCAATGGACTTTTGAACATAAGGGGTTCGAGATGAAGAATGATGTGATGTTGAAAAGCCTGCTTGGCACTTGCGCCATGGTCGCGCTTGTTCCTGCGATGGTTTCCGCGCCTGCTTATGCACAGGAGCCGGAAGTGGAGACACTGTCGGCGCCAGTCGCCGAAGATGAAACAGCGACCTTGCAAACTGTTGTGATCACCGGATCGCGTATTCGTCGTGAGGTGGACTCCACTGCGGCGCCCGTGACGACGCTTAACAATGATGTTTTTGCCGAGCGCGGCCTGACCAGCGCAGCTGATGCCCTGAACCAGATCACATCCCTTGTCCCGCAATTCAATCAGGCCGCGGGTGACGGCAGCAATAGCGGCGACGGACAGCAATATGCTGAACTGTTCGGCCTCGGTGCAGGCCGCACACTAACACTTGTGAACGGCCGCCGCTTTGTCACGACATCCAGCGGTCTTGGCGATGCTCAGGTCGATGCGAACATCATTCCAACCGGCCTCATTGACCGGATTGAAGTGGTTCAGGCCGGTGGCGCAGCCGTATACGGCTCTGACGCGATTGCCGGCGTTGTGAACTATATCCTCAAGGACGATTTCGAGGGTGTTGAACTCGACCTGCAATATGGTGACACCGAGGAATCAAATTATGAGCAGACATCCTGGCGCATTACCGCCGGGACGAATTTCGACAATGATCGCGGCAACGTGGCTGTGAACATTGAAAGCTCCAGTTCGCCCATCGCGCGCTTCTCCGACTTTGAGGCTTCCAACCGTTCGCGCATCACATCCGGCAACCCGGACGATACCGGCCCGAATGACGGCATTCCTTCGCTGACCGAAGTGATCCCGGCCTACTTCTGGAACTTCAACGGCAACGGCACGATCTTTAACGCACCAGCGCCGCCTCCCTTCCTGCAGACGACGCTCGACGGTTCGCCGATCCAGTTTGCACCTGACGGATCGATCATTCCCTACAATCCAGGCAATATCATCGGCATCCCGTTTGCCGAAGGTGGCGATGGCACGCGCTACAGCGACCTCGCAGGTCTGCGCACGGGTGTGGACCGTCTCAGTGCAAACCTGGTCAGCCACTATGACCTCTCGCCAAATCTGCGCCTCAATTTCGAGATGCTCTACGCGAACAATGAAGCAGAGAGCATCCCGCAGGGTTACGCACGGACCGTGCTCAACCAGACGGATCCAGCGCTTGGCGCCATCCTGTTCACGGCGAGCAACCCTTACCTGACCGATGATGCGATCGCATCTCTTTCGGCCGCCAATCCGGGCTTTGCGTTTGGCGCCCCACTCTGGCTTTCGCGCCACTTCTATGACGATCTCTTCCCGACCAATATCCAGCGTAATGAAACCGAGATCGCACGCGTCCAGCTTGGCCTGGAAGGTGACTTCGACGCGGCTGACCGTAACGTCTACTGGTCGGTCTCCGGCAGCTTTGCCGAAGTCAACGGTTCGCAGCGCGTTTGGGATGCCAATGTCGCCAAGTTCAACGCGGCTGTTCGCGCTGTTGATGACGGCACCGGCAACATCGTCTGTTCGATCAATGCCGATGCGGATGCTACGAACGATGATCCAAACTGTGCGCCGCTGAACCCCTTCGGTGCTGGCAATATCAGCGAGGCTGCCACGCAATACGTGTCTGTCATGTCGGGACAGGACTACAAGAACACCCAGTTCGACTTCCTCGCGACAATCGGCACCGAGATCTATCAGCTGCCAGCTGGTGCGATCGACATGGTGCTCGCCTATGAGACGCGTAAAGAAGACGCGATGTTTACGCCCCTTGAGGCAAACCAGCTCGGCCTGATCGGGAGTGGTACACGCGAAGTCGCGACATCCGGCGACTACAGCACCAACGAATTCTCGGCGGAAGTTCTCGTGCCGATCTTCGGCGGCGATGTCACGCTTCCCTTTGTGCAGGCATTCGACTTGAGCGGTACATACCGCTTTGTCGACAACTCGATTGCTGGTGAGGAGTCCGTGTGGAGCCTTGGCAGCCGCTGGGAAGTCGTCGATGGCGTCACACTGCGGGCCACCAAGAGCCGCAACTTCCGGGCTCCGACTCTGAACCAGCTGTTCGCGCCATCAACGACGGTTGTCGGCAATTCCGGGTTTGACCCATGCGATGCAGACCGCATCAATGCCGGCCCGAACCCAGCAGTGCGTCGTGCGAACTGCGAAGCCGAATGGGCTGCCAATCCGCAATATGGCAACCTGGCAACTTTCCAGGATCCGGCAGAAAACTTCTCTGTCACCAGCATCGAGACGGGCGGCAATGCCGACCTGCGCAACGAAGTGTCTGACACGACGACTTACGGCTTCGTCCTGGATCAATTCCTCGTTCCAGGCCTGACAGTGTCGGTTGACCGTATCGAGATCGAGCTCACCGATGGCCTGTCGGCCTTCACGACCGGAGACTTCATGGCCGCGTGCTATGACAGCACTTCGCCGTCAGATGCCGTGTGTTCTGCCTTCACTCGCCTCCAGACTGCCGACGGGTCCAACCCTGCCGGTACGGTGGCGACGGGACGGACGACAACGTTCAACGCAGGACAGATCATCTTCAAGGGTGAAGTCTACTACGTGAACTACGGCTTCGACCTCAAGGATGTTGCGTCTTCGCTTGCCGGTGACATCTCGCTTGGTCTCGAAGCGACACACGTTGCGGAACTCAGCACCTCGGTGACGGGCACCACCTTCAATCGCACGGATGACACAGTGGAAAGCCCGGATTGGACAGCACGCTTCAACGCGGGTTACGCCTATGGTCCGCTGCGTTTGTCCTACCAGCTGAACTATCTGGACAATGTGCTGCGGGTTGAGGGTGCAACGATCGAGAACGATCCGAACCCGTTCACCGATGCGAACGTCACGCATGATCTGTCGGCAATCTATGCCTTCGAGAATGGCTTGTCGCTGCGTGCCGGTGTGACCAACTTCACGGATGAGGGTCCTTCTTATCCGACCCTCAACTATGGTGATATTCTTGGCCGCAGATACTTTGCGGGCGTGAACTACAAGTTTTAGTCCCCCACCCTGAGGAAACAGTGCAGATGAATTCCAGAATCCAACCGATATCGGGCCGTATTCCGGGATTTGTCTGTACTGCTTTTCTTGTGGCCGCCTGCCTGCCGATCACAGGTTGTGCAACAGCCGATACGCCACCTGCCGCCGTTGAATCGGTGCAGGTGGCGTCGGTTTTTCCGGGGCCTGTATCCAAGTCAGCCACGGGTGAATTCGGTGGGCAGACAATCGCCTATACCGCCGCTCTTGATAGCACACCCGTTGATATCGGGGTGGAAGGCAAGGGCGCCGATATCGTTTCTTTCTCCTACATCGCCGATGATGCCGCCGCAGACAGGCCGGTTCTGTTCGTCTTCAATGGTGGTCCGATCGCGGCGTCTCTGTGGTTGCATATCGGCGCTGTGGGTCCTTATCGCTTGTCTCTACCCGATGACCTGTCGGCGCCCGCGAGCGCGGCGACTCTTGTGCAGAACCCCTATTCACCGCTCGATGTGGCAGACGTCGTTTTCTTCGATCCCGCATCGACAGGCTATAGCCGCGTAAGGAAAGGCGTCGATCCGTCAGTGTACTATTCGGTGGAAGCCGATGGCGCCCAATGCGCCGACTTCATTGAAGCCTGGCTCGCTCAGCATGGCCGAAACGATGCGCCCGTATTCATCCTGGGTGAAAGCTACGGAACGATCCGCGCCGCCGAAGTCGCCGGACAGCTCGCGGAGCGCGGTCCGGACCATGCCGTGGATGGCGTCTTCCTGATGGGGCAGGCTGTCAACATCATTGAGTACGCGCAGCGCCGCGAGAATATCATTTCCTATGTCGTATCCCTGCCAACGCTCGCGTCGACGGCGTGGGAACTCGGCAAGGTCGATACGTCAGGCCGCACGTTCGAAGCGTTCATGGCGGAGGCCAAGGCGTTCGGCGAGACAGAGTATCTGAGCGCGCTTTTCCAGGGCAACCAGATCGATCCGGCGCGGCGCGCTGACATAGCGGCAAGGCTGGAAGCCTATACAGGCATCCCAGCCGCCTATTATGTCGAGCATAATAATCGCATCTCTAAGGAGACTTTCCGTGTTGAGCTATTGAAGGAAGAGGGACTTGTCCTCGGCCGTAGCGACGCACGCTATACTGGCCCCGCAACGCGTGGCGCCACGCCATCGGACATGCTTGGCGACCACTATGCGGATGCCTTCAAAACCTACATCCAGTCTTTCTTCGGCTTTCAGGTTGGTGACGACTACACGCCCTTGGCGGACGTCGGTGAGTGGACCTATGGCCCGCCATCGCCATTCGCCGCCTTTGCCTTTGGTCAGCAGCTGGACAAGGCATTTGAGGCGAATCCTGATTTCCGCCTTTTCCTCGGCAATGGATATCAGGACACGATGACAACGGTTGGTGCCACCGAATACGCTGTCTCCCAGTCCAACTGGCCACTCGACCGTGTGCAAACCAGTTTCTACAATGGCGGCCACATGGCCTATTCAGTGGAAACCAGTGCGGCGGCCTTTGGCGCGGATATTCGTGACTGGATCAACGGATCCACCAAACCTGACATGGCTGAATGAACAGGGTGTATCATGTTGCTCATCGGACCGGATGAAGTCACCTCAACGCTGACTTACGATGCCTGTATCCCGGTGATGCGGTCCGCGATGGTGCGCCTTTCAAGCGGCAAGACAGCCCAGATGCTGCGGCAGATCATGCCCCTTGATCATGGCCGCATGTTTGGTGTCATGGCGGGCACAATGGGGCCGGAAGCTGCGTTCGGCTCAAAGCTCATCTGCGTGACGCCTGAGCGCGGCGCCGCGCCGGCGCCATCGCATCAGGGCGTAGTCGTTGTGTTCAATGCAGAGACTGGCGCGCCCGCCTGCGTCGCCGAGGCCGGCGCGATTACTTCCATCCGCACCGCCAGTGCAAGCGCGATGGCGACGGATGTTCTCGCCCGTAGCGATGCGCGTATCCTCACCATTCTCGGCACGGGAGAGCAGGCGCTGCATCACGCCCTCGCGATGCCGCATGTGCGTGAGCTTGATGAAATTCGTATCTGGGGACGTTCGCAAGAGCGCGCCGAAGCACTTGCTGCCGAAGTGGCCGAGAAGACGGGGATCGCAGTGCGGGTTTTCGTCCAGGTCGCAGAGGCAGCTTCCGGGGCCGATATCGTCTGTACAGTTACGGCATCGCCCGATCCCATCCTGTTGGCGGACGTGGTTGCGGCCGGTACGCACATCAATGTTGTCGGATCCAGTTATGACGGTCCACGCGAGATTGATGACGCACTCGTCGCTGCCTCCCGGTTCTATGCAGATTCATCTGACTCGGTGCGTGCCCAAGGCGCTGAATTCCGGCATGCCCTGAACAGCGGCGCTGTTGGCGAGAGCCACATTCTTGGCGAGATTGGCGAAGTTCTGCTCGGAACGATTGCTGGGCGGCAGTCAGATACAGATATCACGATTTACAAGTCGCTCGGACATGTCATCCAGGATATCGCCTCGGCCGAATATATATACGCAGCATTGAAAGCGCAGAATTCATGAAGACCTTCAAGCTCATTACGACCGCGCTCGCATGTGCCGGGCTCGTTGCTAGCATCACTTCCTGCGCCACAGCTGAACCGCAAACATCAGAGCCTACCGTTTCGCTTGCGCCTGCGCAAAGCATTGCTCCGGATGAGGCCAAGGCTGATGACATCTATCGCAGCGTGACAAGCCATGAGATGCGCATTGGGGACAAGGTTGTCGCCTATGATGCCGTCGCCGGCGATACCGTCCTGCGCGACATGCAGGGGCATGCGCGTGCCACCATTTTCTCGTTCTCTTACCTGCGGACAGACGTGCCGACGGAAGGCCGTCCGGTCATGTTCGTTTTCAATGGCGGTCCCGGATCGGCATCGCTCTGGATTCACATGGGCGCGATCGGTCCCCGTCGTGTTGTTCTGGACAAGGAGGTGGACCCATCGAACACGCCGCCCTTTGGCCTCGAAGACAATCCGAACAGCATTCTCGATGTCGCCGATCTTGTTTTCATTGACCCGGTGGGGACAGGCTTCAGCCGCTCCGCAGACGGTGTCGATGCCAAGACATTCTGGGGTGTGGATGAGGACGCAGAGTCCGTCGCTCAGTTCATTGAACTCTGGTTGAGCGAGCACGGCCGCTGGAACGCACCAAAGTATGTGCTCGGCGAAAGCTACGGCTCCATGCGCGCTGCCGTCCTGCCACGGGCGCTGGTCGGCGGCCCCATCTACAACGGCGTCATGCGTGGCATCACACTGAATGGTATCATTCTTCTGGGTACGACGCTCAGTGGCCGGGACCTGTCTGCTGAACCACCAAAGCCAACTGCTGCCGAGCTTGCGCGCAGCCTGCCTGGCCTTGCGGTTACGGCGGCCTTTCATGGTGTAACATCCTATTCCGGGCAGGACGCCGCGCAGGTCTACGCCGTAGCGCGTGCCTTCGCAGACGGTGAATATGCCGGTGCGCTCGCGAAGCAACAGGCAGGCAATCTTGGCACCTCTGAACGCGCTTCCGTTCTCGCTAAAGTCGAGGCTTTCACCGGCCTGAACGCTGCGCAGATCGGGGATGACCTCCATGTCGACCCACGCGAATTCGCCAAAGTCCTGCTCAAGAACAAGGGCCTTGAAGTGGGCATGTATGACAGCCGTTATACGCTGCCGCTGGCCAACAGCGGAGGTGATCCGGTTGCAGACGATCCTGCCATGGGCCGCTATGTCCCCGGCTTCGTGGCCGCTTTCAACCAGATGATCCGCGATGACCTCGACATCAGCACAGGCCGCCCTTATGCGGCCATCTACTGGCGCGACCTGTTGTCCAGCTGGAACTGGGAACGCCGCGGCGTCGCGCCCGGCCAGAGCTATGCGGTAGACCTTGCTTGGGCGATGCGACGCACACCGGCTCTGCGCCTGTTCGTGGCATCCGGCTATTACGACCTCGTGACCATGCCGACCGATGCCTATGCCGAACTCGACAAGGCCGGTCTGCCATCGGACCGGGTCCGGTTCGAGAACTATGAATCCGGGCACATGCTCTATCTTGGCGCCACGTCCGAAGAGTTCTCCTCAGACCTGCGCGAGTTCGTTACCGCAGAATAAGGGCCTCTTGGCGGATCGGCAGGCTTAAGCTTTGCCGACGGCCTCAAGAAACGCTTCGATGTCATCCGTCGTGTTGAAGACAGATACGGTGGGGCGGAACCGGTTGCGCGAAACCGTCGTCACGATGCCCGCCGCTTTCATCTTGTCATTCAGCTTCTTGTAGGCATCGGCGTAGATGGCGGTCACGATGGGTGTGCGTGTTTCCGGCGGCGTGGCAAGCTGAAAGCCTTGCGAGGCCAGACCTTCCTTCAGGCGATTGGTCAGCGTTACGGCGTGGGCCTGGATCGCATCGACGCCGATTTCCTGAATATAGTCCAGCGAGGCGTCCAACATCGCAATGGTTGTGTGTGAGTGGGTACCCAGCGCAAACCAGCCTGCAGCATCGTCCGAGAACGCGTAATCGACCAAACCGTCACCGGGCGCGTCGAGGGGGTACATGTGGGTCGCAAATTCGCTGATGCCGTAATAGCCATAATTGGTGCGTTTCAACTCGCCCATGGCACCGCGACGGACGTATAGAAAGCCGAGGCCGAAATCCCCCATCAGCCATTTGTAGCTGGCACAACAGGCAAAATCGACGCCGCTCGCATGGAGGTCCACCGGCACGCAACCGGCCGCGTGAATGATGTCGGCATAGACAAGCGCCCCGCGCGAATGCGCAAGATCGCACACCGCTTTCAGGTCGTGTTCAAATCCGTTGAAGGTGGAGACAAGCGACAGCGATAAGAGGCGCGTTCCCGGTGTGATCGCCTTGTCCATGTCCTCAAGCGAGATGCGGCCGTCGCGCGGTTGGATCCAGGTCACTTCGCAGCCCGATTTTTCAAGTTCGCCATAGAGGGGGAAAGACCCGAAGAAATGAAGCGTATCTGTCACGACTTTCGCGCCGGTTTTCGGCAGGTCCAGTGACTTCACGATCATCTGTTCGCCGGCGGTGGTGCTCTGCACGAAGGTGATTTCGTCAGGATCGGCATTCACCAGCTTGGCAAACTTCTCGATAACGCCGTCGCTGTTCAGCGAATAGGGGTCTGGAACAGGATGTGTCTCGCGGTGCTGGAGGTAAGCAGCCACAGATTGATGCGCCTGCTTCGAGATCGGGTGTTGCGACCCGCCATTCAGATAGACAACCGAACCCAACGAGAAAGAGTTGCGGTCTGGCAGCATGCTTGGTGTTGTTGGCGAATCCGCCGTCTCGGCAATGGCCGGACTGCGGCAAGCAGCGGCGCCGGTCAGAGCAGCCGCGCTCAGGGCGAGATAATTGCGGCGGGTAAGCTTCATGGTCCGGTCCTTCGCTGGCATGCGTTCAAGTCTAGAGAGATGACGCGGCCAGTCGATAGCGATTAATCGGGGTTGAAGCGCTTCTGCGAATTGATTTTCCTTCAATCGGGGTGACGCGGTATTGATTATCCGCCTCTGTGTCGGCCCCGGTTGCATTTGGCATAGGAATGATAGGTGGAATGCGATGAAACTAGGCTCATGAAAATCCATGTTTCCGTCCGGGCCCTTCGATGGCCAATTCTTCTGGTTGCCTTCAGCCTTGCGGCCTGTGCAACGGTTTCAGCGGAGCCTGACGCATCGTCCTGGCGCCATGTCGAGAATGGCGAGGCCTATGAAGTCGCCGACCGGTTCGGTTCCGACAAACTTGCCTACAAGGTTCATTGGGACAGTTTCACGCTCGACGAAGCCGAAGGCGCTGCCGGTAGTGTCATATCCGGCACGTCATACTTGCAGGACTGTGCGTGTGATCTGTCGCGCCGGCCTGTCGTTTTCCTCTTCAATGGTGGTCCGGGGGCGTCGTCCTCACCGCTGCACTTTGCGCTGGGGCCGCATGGCCGCGAGCGCGGCGCCGCGACGTTCCCGGACAACTCCAACACCATTTTGCGCGCGGCCGATCTTGTCTTTATTGACCCCGTCGAGACAGGTTTCAGCCGCGCGGCATCGGCAGATGGCACGAGCCGGTTTCTGGGTGTCGATGGCGATGTGGAGGCCGTCCGCGCCTACATCCACAATTGGATGACGGCCCATGACCGGCCCGGCGCGCCCGTCTTCATTGTCGGCCAAAGCTATGGCGGCTTCCGCCTGGCCAACCTCCTGCCAGGTTTGGGTGAAATGAACGTGAGGGGGCTGGTCATGGTCTCGCCCATGCTCAATGCCAGCGCGGGCGCGAGCGACCTTGGCAATGTCTTTGCTCTGCCAACCATGGCCGCCACCGCATGGCGTTTTGGCAGGTCATCCCTCAACGTACCGAGTGAAGCCGAAGCGTGGGAAGCAGCTAGGCAGTTCAGCGAAACGGACCTGCTGGTTGCGCTCCAGCAAGGCGCCCTGCTTGATCCGCTGGAAAAGCAACGCCTTGCCGTTGAGATGGCGGGCCTCACCGGTCTTCCGGTTGATCTCGTACTAAGGTCTGATTTGCGTGTAGATGTTCAGGACTTCCTCGAGACCCTTCTCGCCAGCGACAACCTTCTGATCAGTCGCCTGAACACGGCGAAGACTGATGCCGTGAAGCCCGCACCTGCCAATCCGGACAGACCCGCCGCCGCAAACGATCCCTCGCTCGGCCTTGGTCGTTCCAACAAGATATTGGCCGGGGATATCGCCGCATACCTCAAGGATATGACTGGCCTTGATCAGGGAGAGGACTACCGGTCACTCAATCTTGACGCCAATTTTGCGTGGGACTGGTCTGGTGCGAACCTCGAACTCTTCTATGCCGACGCGACCCCGCGCGTGGCCGCGTTCATGAACGCGAACGTCGATGCGCAGCTGCTCGTTTTCGGCGGCTACCGTGATTTGGCGACGCCGCTGCTCGCGACGCGATACGCCCTGACGCATGGTGGCCTTCCGCAGGCCCGGGTCGATCTTGCCATGCTGCCATCCGGGCATTCACCTTTTGATGAAGACGCGCTTCAGGCGCCTTTTTCCGACCGCATATTCACATTCATAAAGGCCAATGAAGCCACGACGGCCGCCTCAGGAGGGCAATCCCAATGAAGCCAGCAAAATGGGCGCTCATGATGACCGCAGCCTTCGCAGTGCTCGGTGCCTGCAGCACTTCTGACGAAGTCGACAAGGATGCGCCATCGGCAACAATGCAGTCGCTCAATATCATCCAGAATGGTGAGGTTGTCGGCTATGTGAAGGCGACCGAAAATGGCGACGTCATGGATGTCGAATACTATGTCGACAGCAATGGCCGCGGTCCCAAGCATACCGAGCGTCTTGTCGTTGATGCGCAAGGTGTTCCCATAGAATGGACGATTGCCGGCACGTCGCTCATGGGCGCGGATATCACCGAGGATTTTGAGCTGAAGGACGGCGTCGCAACCTGGAACAGCCAGGCAGATTCCGGCGCCGTAAGCCTCGACGCACCGGCCCTTTATGCTGTGAACGATGGCAGCCCGTGGGCGAATTATATCTACGCAAAGGCCCTGCTGGCTGACGCGGACCATTCCATGCCGGTCATCCCGTCAGGCCAGCTGCGGCTCGAGCAGATTGAGGGCGTGACACTTGGAGGCGCCGATACCAGCATTGATCTGGATATCTATCTCTTGTCCGGTATCGACATGTCTCCCGGCCTGATTGCGCTCGACAAGGATGGCGCTTTCTTCGCGGAATTCTCGGAATCGTCCGCCATCATACAGGACGGCCACGAAGACCTTGCGACGCCTCTCATGGAACTCGCCCGCACGCTCAAGGTCGACCGTGCAGAGAAGCTCGCCAAACAATTGCGTCACACTTATGGCGCCGCGTTTGCCATCTCCAATGTGCGCATCCTTGCACCGAATGCTGGTACGTTGAGTGACCCGTCGACAGTAATCGTGCGCGGTACGCAAATCGAGACGGTCGAAGCCTACGCAGCAGGTGACGCTTTGGCCGATGGCATGACAGTCTTTGACGGGCAGGGCGGCACGCTGATGCCCGGCATGTATGACATGCACTCCCACGCCTCACTCGATTCCGGTCTCTACTATATCGCTGCCGGTGTGACCTCAACGCGTGACATGGGCAACAATAACGACTTCCTCGCAGACCTCATGACCAAGCTTGATGCGGGGACTGTCGTTGGGCCGCGCATCACACCAGCTGGCTTTATTGAAGGGCGCAGCCCTTTCTCCGCCCGCTACGGCATCATTGCATCGACCGAACAGGAAGCGCTTGACGCTGTCGACTGGTATGCGGCACGCGACTACCCCTTCATCAAGATCTATAATTCGATGAACCCGGCCTGGGTGCCCGCCATGGCGGCCCGGACCCACGAAAAGGGCATGCGTATCATCGGGCACGTGCCCGCCTTCACCAATGCCGACAACATGATCAAGGCAGGGTATGATGAGATCACGCACATCAACCAGCTGATGCTTGGCTGGCTGTTGGCGCCTGACGAGGATACGCGCACGCCGCTGCGTCTCACCGGCATGGCACGTGGCGCCAAGCTTGACCTGAATTCCGAAAAGGTGCGGACCACCATATCGCTGATGAAAGAGAACGATGTCGGCATTGATCCGACATCGGTCATTCTTGAGCGCCTGATGCTGAGCCGGGCTGGCGCGACAGCGCCCGGCGATGTGGACTATCTCGATCATATGCCAATCGGTTACCAGCGGTACCGCAAGCGTACTTTTGTGACGCTAGAGGACGATGCAGCAGACCGAGCTTATGTCGAAGGCTTCCGCAAGACGCTGGAAACGCTGAAGCTGCTTTACGATGCAGGCGTGCGTATCCTGCCGGGAACCGATGATGGAACAGGATTCACAGTTCACCGCGAACTGGAACTCTATCATGAGGCCGGCATTCCGGTGCCCGCTGTCCTCGCCATCGGTACGCAGGGTCCGGCGGAGTATCTTGGCTATGGCGCGTCGCTTGGCACGATTGAAGCCGGCAAGCTTGCCGATTTCGTGCTCCTGCCTGGCAATCCGCTCGTTGACCTCAAGGCCATCAAGTCACCGCGCATGGTGGTGAAGAATGGTGATGTCTATTTTCCGGAAGAGATATACGAGGCGCTGGCGATCCAACCCTTCGCTTCTGCGCCGCCTATGATTCAGAACGAGTAGGCAGCCGCGCAACGCTGAGGCCCTGTGTGCGCGTATCGCCGCGGGGCCTAAAGCGCCAGATTTCCGCGTACGGGCACGGCTGTGGTTGATTTGATCTCGCCAAGTGTCGCGGTCGAATTCACGTTTTCGACGCCGGGCAGGTTCATCAGGAAGTTCATCAGGAAGTCCTGGTACCAGCTCATGGATTTGGCCTGGATCTTCATCATGATGTCCATCTCGCCGAAGATGGAATAGCACTCCAGAATCTCAGGCGTATTCTGCACTTTCCGACTGAAGGTCGCGCGGTCCTTTTCCGACAGGCGGGATACTTTGAGATAGGCGAAAATGTGAAGGCCGAAGCCGAGCTTTTCGCGGTCAAGAATGGCCACCTGGCTCTTGATATAGCCCTCGTCCTTCAGCCGCTGCAGGCGTCGCCAGCAGGGAGACTGGGACAGGCCTACAATCTCCGCCAGCTCAACGGTTGAGACGGAACAGTCCTTCTGGAGCTGTTCGAGAATTTTGATGTCGAATGTCGATAGGGGCTCGCTCATCTGGATAGAATATGAGGTATTTTACCAAAAGACAAGATAGATGTGCCTGCATAGTCTTTCGGCGCATCATAATCATGCGGAATGGGCCGTTAAGGTGCCTATCCTATGTCTCGCTAGGCTCGGGCGGGCTTGTGGCGGCCTTAGCTCCGGCATAGGCGTCAGCTGACATCTGCTGTTCGATCATGCGGCTCACTACGGGCTTTTGGCCATCTTTCATCAGGCGCCGTATCGCGTCGCCAACGTCTGCATCCGCTTTCGTCCGGCGCTGCGTGTTGCGCACATAATCGATCCATGTCGGCACGCGATAGCGTTCGACCCATTTATCGGGATCGTTTAGATCGCGCGACAGGGTCCAGCGGAATGCGCCGTCGCGCCGACAGATCCGCCGCCGTTCGCGCATGGCGCTAAGGAAGCTGGCGATATCGCGGTCCGCAACCCTGTATTCGACGGTGATGACGATCGGGCCACTGCGCTGTTCAATCGCCAGGGCAATGTCGGGTTCTTTCCAGCGCCCGAGAGGGTCGAGATCGATATTCTCCACCTGCGGCAGCTTCACGAACAGGCCGATGATCATCCCGAAGGCCTGGAAGGCTGCCGCTGCGAGCAGGGCGTCGCGCACACCCCAATGCTCGGACACATAGCCGAAGGTCGCGCTGCCCAGCGCCATGCCTCCAAAGGCCGCCATCTGGTAGATGGACAGGCTGCGCGCGACCACCCAGCGGGGCGCCGACAACTGGATCGCCACGTTGAACGTAGACAGGGCAAGCACCCAGCCCGCACCGGCGATCATCAGGGCGGGTATCGTGAGAAGTACCGATCCGCTGAAAGCTGTAATCGTCACGCCTATGACCAGCGCCGTCGATGACAGGCGGATGATGCCATCGGTCGAGAGGCGCACACGGAGGCGACGGCTCGAAAACGCACCGAGAACCGCCCCGATGCCGAACGCGCCCAGCATACCGCCATAGATCAGGGGGCCGCCCTGCAGCAGTTCCTTCGCGACGAGGGGCATCAAGGCCGGTACGGCACTGGCGGCAATCGCAAAGAGTGTTGCGCGGAGCAGCGTGATCTGGATTTTGGGGGAGAGAGAAACGTATCGCAGCCCCGCCAGAATTGCGTTGGATGTGGGTTCACGCGGCAGGAGACGCGTATTTTCCGGGGATTTCCATTTCAGCAGGACGAAGATCAGACCGAGATAGCTGAAGGCATTGACCAGGAAGGCGGCGGCCGCGCCTGCCGTGGCGATGATGATACCGCCAATACCGGGGCCGACACTGCGGGCAATATTGAAGCCCATGCTGTTCAGCGCCACAGCGCTGGGCAGGACAGGGCGCGGGACCATGTCCCCGACAGACGCCTGCCATGCCGGACTATTGAAGGCGGTGCCACAGCCGATCAGGAACGTGAATGTCAGCAAGAGCGCGGGCGTCAAAGCCCCCGACCAGGCGAACAGGGTGAGGCCGACCGAGACAATTAACATGAAGCTTTGTGTGCACAGCATCATGATGCGCCTGTCGAGATTGTCGGCCAGTGCACCCGCCCACAGCGAAAACAGCATGATCGGCAAGGCCGTCGATGCCTGCACCAGGGCGACATCGCTTGGCGAGTTGGACAGCGTCGTCATAAGCCATGCCGCACCGACCGACTGGACCAGGCTTCCGAAATTGGACGCAAGATTGGCCAGCCATACATTCCGGAAAATCGGGATGCTGAACGGAGAGACTGGCGCTTGGGCTAAGGATTCGGGTGACGTCGGTTGCACGCGCTATAGGTAGCCGCGGTTGCGGAGATCGCAAGAATGTTTGTGACAGTCTCTACTCGGCTGCGGGCAGGACGCGGCCCTTCTCATTCTCGTTATCAGCCATCTGGCGGGCAGGCTCGGCCTGCTTGCGCAGGATCACGCGCCGGCCCCAACGGGCCACGCGGTGGGGCACAAGCAGCCAGACCGGGGTCACTAGCAGGATCATGAGCGTCGAGAAGGCGAGGCCGAACACAACGGCGGTTGCCAGCTGCGTCCACCATTCCGATGAGGCGCTGCCATAGTTGATCGCGCCCGCACCGAAGTCCACGTTCAGCTGGAATACCATCGGCAGCAGGCCACAAATGGTCGTGCCGGTGGTCAAGAGGATGGGGCGGATACGTTGGGCAGCCGTCGCAATCGCGGCGTATTCAGGCGTGCGCCCGTCGCTTCGCAGACGGTTATAGGTATCGATGAGCACGATATTATTGTTCACCACGATGCCCGCCAAGGCCACGATGCCCGTACCAATCATGAGGACTGACACATAGGGCAGCACAAGCTGGATGCCGACCAGCACACCTGCCGTCGAGATGATCACGGCGGTGAGCGTCAGGATGACCTGCCAGAAATTGTTGAACTCCCAGAGCAGGATAACCGCCATCATGAACAGGGCGGCTGCAGCGGCGCCAGCGAAGAACGCACCTGCATCGGCCGCGTCTTCGTCAGCTCCCTCAAAGCGGACTTCGACATCGGCTGGAATGTCCTGTTGAGCTATCCACTCTTTCAGGCCGGCAACAATGGCGGCGCCTTCACCTTGGACCTTGGCATTGGCGCGCACGTCGACGACGCGCTTGCCATCGCGGCGCTCGATCGAGCTGACGCGCGGGGCTGCTACGCGGTCCACAAACAGGGAGAGTGGCACATTGCCCGCAGGCGTTGCGATGCGCAGTTGGTCGATGGCCGACGCACTGCGGTCGTCTTGCGGGAAGCGGACGCGGATGTCGACTTCATCGGGCGCATCATCGGGCCGGTAGCGGCCAACAAGGATGCCGTTGGTAATGAGCTGCACGGCCGCGCCGACCTGAGATACGTCCACGCCGAATTTACCGGCTTCCGCGCGGTCGACTTCAAGCTGGTATTCGATACCGGGCAGTGGGCGAGTGTCGTCGATTTCCTGCAGGCTTTCCATGCTGTCGAGCTTGTTGCGCAGAAGGGCGGCGGTTGCTGCGAGGGCCGGGCCGTCTTCCGACAGAAGGGCGATCTGCACGTCCTTGCCGGCAGGTGGGCCCTGTTCGCGTGCCTGAATCTGGTATTTGAGGGCTGGCACGGTCGAGAGGCGTTCGCGGACGGCGACCAGTGTCTTGCGGCCATCGTGCACGCCATCATCCGTAGCGAGGTCCAGCAGGATCTGGCCGATCGTATCGACCGGCGCGGCGCCGCCCTCACGGCTGAATCCTTCGCCGCCAGAGCCGCCTGTGCGTGTCGAGATATCCTCGATGCCATCAATGTCGCGTATGGCGATTTCTGCACGTTTGACAAGTTCGGACTGTTCGGCCGCCGAAAGGGCGCCCTGTGCCTGCACGAACACGTAGGCCTGCTCGGGCTCGATATCGAGGAAGAGTTCCGATTTGTGACTTGTGCTGCCGAACCACATGAAGATCAGCACCACAGAGCCTATGGCAACACCGGTCACCATGAGTGGGCGGGCGATCAATGCCTTGACCAGTTTCACATAGCCACCCAACCAGCCCTTGGCTTGGCCAGGGTCGGCATCGGCTGCAAGCGCGGCAAGGTCTTCATTGGTGCCGCTGGGGCGGGCACCGATCACCGAACCCAGAACGGGCAGGAAGATCAGCGCCATAACCAACGAGGCGGTCAGCACGAAGATCAGCGTGATCGGCAGGTAAGCCATGAACTTGCCGGGCATCGAATTCCAGAAAAGGAACGGTACGAATGCGGCCAGCGTCGTTGCGTTCGAGGCGACCACGGGCCAGAACATGCGCTTGCCGGCGAGCGCATAGGCCTCCTTGCGGTCAAGCCCTTCAGCCATTTTCCGGTCGGCATATTCGGTCACGACGATGGCGCCGTCGACGAGGATACCCACGGCGATCACCATGCCGAACATGACCATCATGTTGATCGTATAGCCAAAGGCACCAAGGATCAGGAAGGCCATCACGAACGAGGCCGGGATCGAGATGCCAACGAGCAGGGCTGAGCGCCAGCCGAGCGCGGCGACGCAGATAATCATCACGAGCATCACGGCGGCGACGATGGAGCTTTGCAACTGGCCGAGCTGTTCGCCAATCATTTCAGACGCGTCGGACGTGACCTGCGCCTTGATAGTCGAGGGCCATGCCTTTTCCTCTTCAGCAATCGTCGCACGCACGAAATTTGCTGTGTCGAGAATGTTGGCGCCGGTGCGTTTGATGATCTCGACCAGAATGGCGGGCTGGCCATTGAACGTGGCGTAGCTGGTCGCATCCTTGTAGGTGCGCCGCACTTCGGCAACATCAGATAAGGTGACGACGGAGTTCTGGGTCCGGCGGATCGGCAGGTCGAGCGCATCCTGCGCCGTGCGTATAAGGCCGGGCACTTTGACGGCGAAACTGCCTTCGCCCGTATCAATCTGGCCAGCGGGCACAAGCTGGTTGTTCGAGGAAACGACCTGAAGGATTTCCTGATAGGAAATATTGTAGGTCTCTAGTTTTACGGGATCGACGATGATTTCCAGCACGTCTTCGCGGCGGCCAACAATGCGCGCTTCGAGGATGCCGGCGTCGCGTTCGAGCAGGTCCTGCAGGTCTTCGGCAATGTCGTTGAGTCCGCGCTCCGGCGCGTTGCCGTACAGGTTCACGACCATCATCGGGAACTGGGCGGCGTTGAATTCAGTAATGACCGGCTCGCGCGCGTCGGCGGGGAAATAGCGCTTGGCCATGTCCACCTTGTCTTTGACGTCGAGAATGGCCTGGTCGATATCGGTCGTCAGCTCGAATTCCAGAACGAGCTGGCCAGCGCCCTCGGCGCCGTAGCCGCTGAACGTCTTCAGGCCTTCAAGCGACTGGATTTCCTGTTCGATGGGTTTGACGAGGAGGCGTTCGGCATCTTCCGGTGTCACGCCAGCCAGCGGCACCGTGATGCCGACAAAGGGAATCTGAATGTCCGGGTCAGCTTCCTTTGGCAGGCCGATATAGGTGACCGTACCGGCAATGATGGCGCAGAACAGGATGGCGAGCACCATGCGGGCCCGCCCGATGGCGCCGTCGATAAGTCCGTTCATCGCTGGGCTCCACCGGCGGTCACCGGTGAAACCGTGACGCCTTCGCTGAGATAGTCCTGACCCATGGAGATAATGCGAACTGTGTCAGGCAGGCCCGTCACCCAGGCGCCGCCGACACCTTCGTCAATGACCTGTATTGGCGCGAACCGGACCGTATTGTCTGCCTCGACATAGCGAACGCCGAGTTGTCCGCCGTCCGACAGGGTGAGCAGGGACGGCGAGATGAGTGTTGCGGGAATGGCACCGACGGGCACGATCAGCGAGGCAGAGACGCCAGCGGCGAGCGTGGCATCGCCTGACTCAATTTCAGCTTCAATGATGAAGGTACGGGTCTGGTCGCTGGCGGTGCGCGACACATAACGGATGCGGGCAGGGTAGGATTCGCCGCTCGCCAGTTTGGCGGTGGCGTCCATGCCCGGCTTCAGCTTGACAGCATAGTCCTCTGCGACTTCGGCCACGACGATGACGGGGGTCATGTCGACCAGCACGCCACAGGCTCCGCCGGGGCCGAGATAGTCGCCAGCTTCCGCGAGCTGGGTTTCGAACACGCCATCGAACGGTGCGCGTATCTGGGTTTTAGAGAGTTCGACCTTGGCAGCATTGAGCGCTGCTTCGGTGGCGTCCAGTGCAGCTTTTGCGGCGGCTTCCTGGTTGGCAGGTGTCAGGCCTTTCGACGCCAGCGTACGGGCGGCCTCGTAATCAATGTTAGCGGAATCGCGTCGGGCTTGCGCTTCGCTGACGCGGGCCGAGCGGGCCTCGACATCCAGTCCGCAGAGCAGGGCGCCCTTGCGGACATAGCTGCCTTCTTTGGCAGGTGTAGAGACAACCGTGCCGGTCGTGCCGGCTTTAACCGTAACCGACTTGTCGGGCGCCGTGCGGCCCTTGGCTTCCAGCACAACCTCATGCGGAGAGGTTGAGACTTCCTCGACGATCGCATCCGGTGTTTTCAGCGTGGTATCGATGGCAGCCGCTTCTGTTTGCGAGCTGATACTGCCGCGCATGACGCTGCGGATGCCGAAATAGGCGACGATGACGACCAGCAGGCTCAGAGCGATGTAAGCGGAACGGTTCACGATGTGATGACTTTCTGGGAGCGGAGAATAGCAAATATAGGTCGTTACGTCGCCGGGATAAGCGCCGTTTCAACTTTAACTACCTGAACACCATTGAATTATGACAAAGCGAGTGCGTCGTTTTCGCACTCGCCCGAAAGTTATGGTTAATATGTGACCCCAGGGAAAGGGTTGTGTATCAGATCCATCGGCGCCAGCGGAAGATCGCCAGCATGATGCCGGTGGCCAGCGCCAGAGAGCCGACAAGCACCGCGAACGCCATTGGGCTGTTGACGCCGGGAACGCCGCCCACGTTTACGCCAAAGAGGCCCGTTACAAAGCTGATCGGCAGGAAAACAGCCGATAGGATTGAGAGCACGAATAGACGCTGGTTCATCATGTCGGAGCGTTCTTCCATCACCTGTTCCTGCAGCACGATGGAGCGTTCACGGATGGCATCCAGGTCTTCTGCGAGGCGCGTGACGCGGTCGACGGACTCGCGCAGGTAGAGCACGTCCGTATCGGTGAAGAACCCGGCGGCGCTGCCTTCGCGCACCAGCTGCGCGAGCGCTTCGCGCTGGGGCACGATATAACGGCGAAGGGCCAGAACCTTGCGTCGGAATTCTGAAAGTGTTGCCCGGCCGAGGCGGATGGCTGGATCCAGGATTTCGTCCTCAAAACCGTCGCATTGCTCGTCGAACGCGGCGATTTCCGGCTCCATCCTGTCATTAAGGGCATTGGCAAGGGCCGCAACGAGGCCGCCCGTTGATGCCGGAGCCTCGCCTGCCTTGACCAGCGCCTCGACATCCCGCGCGGCCTGAACGCGGCGCGAGCGTAGCGTGATCAGCACGCCTTCGCTGGCCCACATGCGCAGCGCGATCATGTCTTCCAATGCTTCACCGGCATTGAGGTTCACACCGCGCAAGTTGATCAGGAAGCCGGTGCCGTGGCGTGTCGATCGCGGCCGCGTTTCTTCCTGCAGCAGGGATTGCACCGCCACCTTGTCGATGCCGCTCTTGCGATAGAGCCAACCCTGCGCCTGCCGCGACAGGCGGTTGAGGTGCAGCCACATGCGCGGATAGGCGGCGAAATCGCCTGATATGACATCTTCCCATTTCAGCGGGGTCGCCGTGCCATCCGCCGCAAACCCGAAACCAAACAGAAACGGATCGATGCCGAGCACATCGTCCGAATCCGCATTGGTGACGGGGGCAGGTTCAATAATCATCTAGAGCGCGACGACTCCCGGCATTTTTTCGGCCCAAGGGCGGGCCGCTTCCAGTTCCAGCGCGAGTTCGAAGAGGAGTTGGTCATCGCCGCGTTTGCCCGAGAACATGGACCCAATCGGCAGGCCCGATGGCGACCACGAAAGCGGCACGCTCATGGACGCGGCGCCCGACACATTCATCGGCGCAGTGAAGGCGGCGAAAGTGATGACCCGCTCATAAAGCGTATCGAACGGCACGGTCGGCGCCTGTTCGCCCAGCTTGACGGCAGGGCTGCCCGTCGTCGGTGTCAGCAGGATGTCGACGCCCTGGTCTGCAAGGTCGGCATCATAGACGGACTCAAATCCCTTCAGCCAGGCCAGGGTCGATTCCATTTCGTCCCTGCGGCTCATGAACATCTGGGTCAGGCCGAGTGTCCACGGTTCAACAATATCAGGGCCGACCGGCTTGCCGGTATAGGCGCTGGCCTGCTGGGCAAACTCTGCCGCGCCGGCTGCCCAATAGAGCAGGAACTTGTCGACAAATTCCTGTCCTGAATAGGTCGGCGCATAAGGCACGATTTCGTGGCCCAGCTGCTCACAAAGCGCGGCAACATCATCAAGGGCAGCTCTCGTTTCCGGCGCAACGACCGAGCCGGCAAAGGCATCGGTTGTAAAGCCGATCTTGAGACGCCGCTTCAAGGGTTGCAGGTTCGTCGCAAGCGGCGCGAATGTGCCGTCATTTGATTGCGTGTCGCGGAAAAGATTTACCGAATCGCGCACCGAGATCGTCACGGCGTGCTGGACCGAGATATCGATGGGCGGGTTTTCGCCCGCGTGAGCGGGGAGTTGACCGCGCGATGGCTTCAGGCCGAACACGCCGCAGGTGCTGGCCGGGATGCGGATCGAGCCACCGCCATCGCTGGCATGGGCGAACGGCACGACGCGGGCAGCAACCAGTGCAGCCGCACCGCCGGAGGAGCCGCCGACGATGCGTGTCGTGTCCCACGGATTGCACGTCTCGCCGGTCACCAGTGGCTCGGTCGAGGCCATCAGGCCCATTTCAGGTGAGGTGGACTTGCCGAGTACAACCACGCCTTCTGCGCGCCATTTGGCCGGCAGCGGGGCATCGCTGTCGGGCATATGGCCCTTGAACGCCCGGCTGCCGTATTGTGTCGGCGCGCCTTTCCAGTCGTGGAGGTCCTTGATGAAGGTTGGTACGCCCTGGAACGGACCTGCAGGCGTGTTTCCAGCCTCGGCGCGGGCCGTTTCATAGATTTCCGTTGCAATCGCATTGATCTGGCCGTTGACGGATTTTGCGCGCGCAATGGCAGCGTTCACCTGATCAAGCGACGTGGTTTCGCCAGAGGCGATAGCTGCGGCCATCGCGGTGCCGTCCATCCAGCCAGATGCTTTTGCAGGGGTTGCGGATGTGTTTGCCTGGGGCGTTGCATCAAGTGTGGCAGGTGTCTGCGAGCAGGCGGCCAGGGCGGCGAAGGCGCCGCCGCTCATCAATATTCCGCGACGTGTAAGGTGTTTCATGGTGATAGCTTCCCAATGGTGTTTTCTGGGGCGCACCGTGTCTTGCTCCGCTGTTCAAGGCAAGAGCAGCAGCCGCCGTCGCTTAGGCGATCGGCGGCTGCTAAAAGGGTTCAATCCTGTGGGGACGTTTCGTTTACTTGATCACACCGCAGGCAACGCGCGCACCGGCACCGCCAATAGGCTGCGTCATGTGATCGTCTTCGCCTTCATGGATCAGGATAGCCGAGCCATCTTCGTCCTGCAGGTCAGACATTTTAGTAAGCGTCGTGAAAGCTTCATACCCAGCCGAGCCATCTGCAGCGGCCCAGATATTCGGAATATCGCCGCCCTCGGGGCCTTTCGGGTTGAGCAGGCCGTGGCCGCCTTCGATCATGCCGACATGGCCGCCGGAGGCTTTGAACGTGCCCGTATCGGAACAGTCGCCGATCATGTGAAGATGCAGGCCATGCCAACCCGGCGCAAGGCCGCCCTCAGCGATTTCGACGCGGATAATAATGCCATTCGGGCCGCCGATGAGGTTGGCCGTACCAATTTCGCTGCCTTCACCGCCGACAATCGAGGCCGTCGAGTTCATCATGGATGGGTACACGCCCTCATCAGGCCCCGGCATCTCTGCGGGCGCTGGCAGCGGTTCTGCCGGCATCTCCTGGGGTTGGGCGGTTTCCTGGCTGCAGGCAGCGAGGGTGAGGGCGAAAAGTCCGATAGCGAACCGGTCAAGCATGGGCATGTCTCCTGTCGATATTTGGGTCATTATAGGGCACAACGCAGCAATTGCTGGGAAAGTTTCATGAAATGAAAGACCGGGCCGACAAACTCCTTGTGTCCATGGGGCTTTTTGACAGCCGGGCAGGCGCGCGTGCTGCCATTGAGGCAGGCGGCGTGACCGCGAATGGTGTTCCCGTCACCAAGTCATCCCAAATGATTTCCGCGACCGATTCGATCATTGCCGAGGCCGCGCACCCCTATGTCTCGCGCGGCGGGCTGAAGCTTGCGCACGCGCTTGCAGCGTTCAGTGTTGATCCCGCACAGCGTCATTGTCTCGACATCGGCGCGTCTACGGGTGGATTTACGGACGTTCTTCTGCGGGCGGGCGCCGCACATGTGACAGCGGTTGATGTCGGGCGCGAGCAGTTCCATGCCTCGCTTCAGGGTCATCCACGCGTCACATCGTTCGAGGCGCAGGATGCGCGGACGCTGACGGCGGACATGTTGGCAGAAGCGCCCAGCCTTCTCGTCTGCGATGCGAGTTTCATCTCGCTTGAAAAACTGCTGGACGCGCCGCTCAGCCTCGCCGCGCCGGGGGCGGAATTTGTGGGTCTGTTCAAGCCACAGTTTCAGGTCGGCAGGGAGAATGTCGGCAAGGGCGGCATTGTAAGCAATACTACCGAAGCCGATGCGGCCGCGGCGCGCTTCGAGGTGTGGATGAATGAAAAAGGCTGGCCCATCCATGCCTGGACGGCCAGCCCGATTTCAGGTGGCGACGGCAATGCCGAGCGCCTGTTTCATGCCGTGAGGGCCTAGTAGCCGCCGTAGAGTTCGTCGCGCTGCTGGCCATTATTGGCGACCGGCCGCCACGTGTCGGTTGGGCTGTTGCGGCAGGCCATGACATGCCCACCATTCATGTAGATCTGCCGGCATTCCTGCTGCGAATAGGCCGAATTGTCCTGATAGTCGGAATAGCCCTGATCGACGTAGCCTTGGTCACTATAGCCCTGGTTGCCATAGTCCGGGCCAGGGTAACCGGACGTCGGATAGGCTGACGCAGGATAGGCGCGGGCGGGCGTTGGCGAGGCCGGGTAGCGGGGTGCCTGCATCACTTCCCGTCCGCCATAGAGGCCGTCGGTCGTGCGCGGGATCGAGTCGCCCCGGTAGGCGCCATTATAGGTATTGTTGTCGTAATAGCCGCCGCCATTATAGCCGCCTGCGGGCTGGTAGGGTGTCGGGCCCGCAGATTGGCAATCATTGTTGCCTGCAGCGAGGCTGCTGCCGGCAAGGCCGCCGACGACCGCGCCAAGCACAGCGCCAACGGCGACTTCTGCGCTATTGTCGCTGGGCTGGGAATAGTAATAGCCACCGCGGCCACGTCCCCGGCCACGACCATGATGGCCACGGCGACCGGGCTGGTAGTAATAGTCGTCGCCTGTGTCGACATTGTTGCCGATGGCGCCGCCAACCAGCGCGCCGACAAGGGCGCCGGCGACACCGCCAGCCATCTTGTCATTGCTGCGCTGGCGCTCGCACTGCGTGTTCTGCGGTGTGTAGCTATTGCCATAGCCGTAGCCCTGCGCCGAGGCAGTGGCTGGAATGGCCAGCGCGGCAAGGGCTGCGGCGCCGACGAAGAGCGATCGTTTCATCATCGCGAATCTCCTTCAATGGCAGGCATCATGCCGCCAGACTGAGGGCCAATGTGGCAGGGACAACCTGAACCGGACCTGAAGGCTGGACCCGGCTATGGCGCCGCCCCATATTACCGTCATGGGATTTCTGGAAACAGCCTCGAAAACCGCCGCCCGCGCCCGCTATGCGGCGCAGCAAGGCCTGCGTTCGGCCTGGTACGGGGCGCAGATGACAGCGGCGCGGCGCAGTTCCGGCGGATTCAACCGGCCCGGCGAACCGGCCTTCCGTCCTACCAAGGGCACGCCCGACATGGCCGCCTTGCGCAAGGCCTATCTTCAGCTTTTCGTTCAGGATCGCCTCAATGTGGAGGCGGGGCTCTATCCAGCGCCGCAGGACGTGCGCGTGCGTGATTTTCCGCAGGCGCTGAAATCGGCCCGCGCCTTCATGGCGGATGTGGGCGAGGTGGACCGGCGGCGGCAGGCGCGCGACGGGACGGAGATCAAGAGCCAGCTGCCCGAAGGCTCCAACCGCTATCCCGACTACTACCAGCAGAATTTTCATTACCAGTCCGGGGGCTGGTTCACCGATGAGAGCGCCGAAATCTACGATACGCAGGTCGAAGCGCTGTTCAGCGGCACGGCGGATGCCATGCGGCGGGCAGCGCTGGCCGAGATTTCCCGCGAGTTGAAAGGCCGCGACCAGCGCACGGTCAGCCTGCTGGACATGGCCTGCGGTAATGGCCGCTTCCTGTCACGCGTGATGAACATTTACCCGCGCCTCAAAGCGAGTGGGCTGGACCTGTCACCGAACTATACTGAGGCGGCAGCCAAACGGCTCGCGCGCTGGCCCCATGTCAGCGTGCTGCACGAGGCCGCCGAGGCGATGCCGCAGGCGGATGCAAGCCTCGACATGGTCGTGTCGATCTTCCTGTTCCACGAGCTGCCACCGGAGGTGCGCGGCGCCGTGCTGGCTGAAGTGGCGCGCGTGCTGAAACCCGGCGGCCTTTTCATCCTCGCCGACAGTACGCAGTTCGGCGACTATCCCGAGATGGACGGCCTGCTGGAATATTTCCCGCATGGCTTCCACGAGCCGTACTACGAAGGCTACCTGAACTGGGACGTGGCCAAGGCCTGCGGCGGGGCAGGACTGGTAAAGGAACGCGAGACGCTCGCTTTCCTCACGAAGGTGACAACCTGGCGCAAGCCCGGCTGATCAAAAGCTCGGCAGCTTGCCGGTGCCGATAAAGGGCATCAGGAAGGCCAGCAGGATCGATATGATCAGGCCGAGGAACGCACGTCCGGCATCGCTGAGCACGTCGCGCACGCTCTCGCCCTTGTCGCGCAGGTGAGCGACATAGGCGATGGCCAGTTCCCGTCCGGCGAGCAGGCCGAGGAAAACCCAGGTCGTACTCATCGGCACATTGCTCACCTCCTTGAAGACGAACAGGATGACGCCGTAGAAAACGTCGACGATGGTTGCGGCGCGCACATCCACCGTGTTGACCTTCGACTGTACGATTTTCTGTATCTCGCCGCCCTTGGTGGCGAAGATAAAAGCCTGGATCAGCACGAGAAGGATCGTGCCGAATATGACATAGCCTGGATCAAAGCTGACGTGCGTCACACCGCCCGTGACTGTCACGGTGCGGGGCAGGTAGATGAAGATATTCGCGAGATCCTGCATCAGCCATTGCGACCAGAGGAAGGTCGTGGAGAGCCACTGGAACGTGACCCAGTAAGGGAAGGGCAAGTCTTCCTTCGTATCGAACACCCAGCGCTCGAATGTGCGTGAAATGACAATCCAGATCAGGACGCCAACGACAAAGGCAACGACATAGCCGAGCGCAGACTTGACCAGCATGCTCTGAAGAACGCCATCGCCCGACGAGCCGCCGGACAGGGCAAACAGGGTAAGCACGAGGAAGGTGGTGGAAACAGGAATGCCGTAGCGCGTCATCACCAGCAGCACGATCGGCGGCAGCGCGTGCCACCATTGTATGCCGGGCATGAGCAGTACAGTGCGATCCCCTTCGCCGGGGATCACGGACAGTTTGTCGAGCCGGTCATAAGCGACGTCGCCATTGCCGTGGAAATAGCCGTAGGCGATCACGAGCACCATGATCAGGCTGGCGAAAATCCAGAGCACCCACCAAGGCCGTTTGGCATTTGACGACAGGAATGTACCCAGCGTCTGGATCGAGTCGTTCGCCACAACGGCATAGGCGGCCACGGCAAAGCCGATGACCCCGAAGATTTCCACGCCACCCATTTTGCCTGTCCGCCAGTCTGTTCAACTGGTGCTTCAATTAGCAGCTTGGTTGGGTGAATTCGACGGGAGGAATTTGAATAGAATGTGACAGCGTCTAGCGCCCTGTCTGGCCCCTGTGGCGCAGTTTCGCATCGGCCAGCACGCAGGCCATCATGGCTTCGGCCACGGGTACGGCGCGTATGCCGACGCAGGGGTCGTGGCGCCCCTTGGTGCGAACGTTCACATTCTCGCCGTCGCGGGTAACGGACTTCACCTCGGTCAGGATGGAGGAGGTCGGCTTGATGGCGATGCGCACGACCACGTCCTGTCCTGTCGAGATGCCGCCTGCCACGCCGCCATTATGGTTCGACAGGAAGCGGACGCCGTCATTACCGGCGCGCATCTCGTCGGCATTCTCTTCGCCGCTAAGCGCCGCCGAGGCAAAGCCTGCGCCGATCTCGACGCCTTTGACGGCATTGATGCTCATCATCGCGCCAGCCAGTTCGCCGTCGAGCTTGCCATAGATCGGCGCGCCCCATCCCGCGGGCACACCGCTGGCATGGACTTCGACGATGGCGCCGGTGGATGAGCCGGACTTGCGGGTTGCATCAAGGAAGTCTTCCCACTGGGCCGCCGTCTCTGCATCGGGGCACCAGAACGGGTTCTGGTCGACCATGTCCCAGTTCCATTTGTCCCGGTCGATGGCATGCGGGCCGATCTGGACGACCGCGCCACGAATGGTGATGCCGTCGCCGAGTGCGCAGCGGGCCACGGCCCCGGCGGCGACGCGGGCGGCGGTCTCGCGGGCGCTGGAGCGTCCGCCACCGCGATAGTCACGCACGCCATATTTGGCGTCATAGGAGAAGTCGGCATGGCCGGGCCGGTAGCGGTCGCGGATCTCGCCATAGTCCTTGGAGCGCTGGTCGGTATTCTCGATCATCAGCGAAATCGGTGTGCCGGTGGTCACGGGGCCACCTGTGCGGTCGTCCGCGAACACGCCGGAGAGGATTTTGACTTCGTCGGCTTCCTGGCGCTGGGTGACGAAGCGCGATGTGCCGGGGCGGCGCTTGTCGAGAAAGGCCTGGATGTACGCAGGCGTCAGGGCGAGGCCGGGAGGGCAGCCGTCAACCACGCAGCCGAGGGCCGGCCCGTGGCTTTCCCCCCAGGTCGTGACGCGGAACAGATGACCGAATGTGTTGTGTGACATGTTGTGCCGCACCCCTCGTTAAAGCTGGATGCCTCCTATATGAAAACATGAAGCCTAACAAACCCGGAAAAAGGCAGTTTTATTGTGTCCCCAGTCATCCCCCCTTCGCCCAGCGCTGCCGATTATGCCTCGGAACGCGACCGTCCGCTGATCCCGCTTGCTGACAATCCGGTCGCTTTCTTCAGGGACTGGATGGCCGAAGCCCGTGCGGCGGAGCTGAATGATTCCAATGCCATGTCGCTGGCGACCGTGGATCCAGACGGCATGCCGGACGTGCGGATCGTGCTGCTGAAGGACATTTCGGACGCCGGTTTCTCGTTTTTCACAAATCTTGAGAGCGTGAAGGGGCGCCAGCTGGCCGGCCATCCCAAGGCGGCGCTGTGCCTGCACTGGAAGAGCCTGCGCCGACAGGTGCGTATCCGGGGCAATATCGAACAGGTCTCCGAGGCCGATGCCGACACCTATTTTGCGTCGCGTGCGCCCCAGAGCCGGATCAGCGCTATCGCGTCCGACCAGTCGCGGCCCCTGCCGGACCGGTCGGTGTTCGAGCAGCGCATTGCCGAAATTTCTGAAGTGTATGGCGACGGACCTGACATTCCCCGGCCTGTCTTTTGGGGCGGGTTCCGCCTGGCACCGACAGAGATCGAGTTCTGGCAGGACCAGGCGTTCCGCATGCATGACCGGCTGCGCTACACGCGCGATGGCGATGGCTGGACGACGACGCGCCTTTATCCCTGAGGCGTAGCCCCGCTAAGCGGCAGGAGGCGCGAGTCCTGAATTGCCGCCGTGCGATGGCCGATGCCGGCGACATAGGCCGCGTTTTCCTCGAAGGCGAGAAAGGTTGCAGCGTCCTTCTGCCGGACGAGCAGAACGAGGTCCCAGCGCTCATCCGGCGGGCCTATAAGGAACGCGCCGCCCTCAGCCACAAGGTCCAGACCCCCACCGCTGGCTTCCAGGAAGGGCAGCGTGTGGGCGATATAGCGGTCATAGGCCGCTCGGCCCGAGATCGGTTGAGCCGGGGCGAGATCCGGATGATCGGAATAGTCAGCTGTCTCGCGCAGGCGCAGCAGGTTCAGCATCACGATCTCGCCTTCTATTCCGCGCAGAATGAAGTCTCGGCCCGCCTCCATCGTCGGGACGATGTAAGCCGGCCGTTTGTCAACGAATGGGGCGGTCACGTCAGACGATCCCGTTCATCACTGACAGAAGCCGCATGTGCGGGTGGCCGTCGCTGGTCTTTGCCCATGAGCTGCCGTCGGCCGAGATCGTGGCTTTGACGCGCTGGCGGTAGGCCGAAAAGCTTTCAAATTCGACCACATCGACCGGCTCGTCAAAGTGCAGCGTGACCTCGAAGGCCGAACCGCCGCCAATGTCGCGCACAGCCATGACGACGCCTTCAAACGGCTTCTTCAGGTAGAGCCCGGTGACGCGGTCGCCAACCTGCACCGGCACTTCGGGCAGGTTCGAGAGGCGCGCCGAAGCGGTGTTCCAGTCGCGGTGGCCGAGTTCAGCCGCGACGCGCTCGAGCGCGGCGGAATGCGAGATGGGGTGTCCTGCCATTGTTTCCATGGCGCGGATTTCACGCGCACGGGCTTTCGCCTGTTCGCGGGTATTGATTTCGGGTGACATTATTTCAGATCCTTTACCGTCATCCAGAAGCGGTCACGTCAACGCGGGGGCTCGCCTTGCCGCAGGACCGCTGGAAGAGGTTCAGCATCCTGATGGTTACAGCCGCTGTCAGGCGCCTGTGAGATCTTCACCTTCGGGATTGTGTCCCGGCGAGCGGCTGGTGTCTCAAACCAAGCCCGCAAAATACGCCGAGTTTACGCAGGCGTCAACGTCCACATTTCTCGCGTGCAAGGTCGTCGGATTTGAGCGCGGCGGCGACGCGGTAAGGCTCATCCGTCGCGAGCAGCACGAGGCCATTGTCGACGAGGTCCTGGTATTCGCTGCCATCGCCATCGGCCCAGTACTGATCATCGAGGCGTTCACCCTTGCGGCCGAGCGTGCCGAAAGCGGGCTCGACGCCTTCCTGGATGTTGCGGGCCCAGGCGCCGTAATCAGGCGAGTTGGTACCCGTCCAGGCGACGAGGCGGGTGCGGTCGACACCACGCTCTTCGAGGCGGCCAATGTCGCGTGAGCCTTTGGCTCCGGCGGTCATCATCAAGCCCGGATCGGCGGCGGCGATCTCGGCGGCTTCGTCATCCGAGTACGAGATCAGCAGAACATTATCGCCCGCCCCGGCGGCGCGCACGGCGGTGGCGATGTTCCTGAAGCTGGTCGTCGGCTTGCGGTCGAGTTCGAGGACGGCGCCGGATTGTTTGGCCCAGAGGAGGACGTCGGTGAGTTTCGGCGGATGGAAGTCCGTGCGCTGGCCCTCGTCGTCGACCATACGGAGGGCAGCCAGTTCGGCCCAGTCGGTGTCGGCGACATAGCCGTCGCCGGTGGTCGTGCGGTTGAGGCGGTTGTCATGCATCAGCAGCATGACGCCATCGCGGCTCTCGGCGATATCGACTTCGAAGACGCGGATGCCCTCGGAAAAACCGTGCTGGAGTGTTTCCAGCGTATTTTCCGGATAACCCGGCGCGGGGCCACCACGATGGGCGGCGATGAGCAGGCCCCGGTTTTCGCGGACGCAGTCAAAATAGGCCGGGAGGGGAAGTTGGGCCACGGCTGGCGCAGTGATAGAGGGATTGTCTGCGCCGGAATTCGCCTGATTGGAGTCGTCACGGCAGGCAGAGACCGCCAGCAACATTCCGCAAAGTAACGTAAATCTCAACATGGGTGCGACTCCTCATCCTTGCATGGCAGCAATACCGCGAATAAAGCATGGGGCAACGTAGAAATCGTCGCCTGTCTGAGGCGCATCCAATGGAGGAGACACGATGCTGGGCATCATGCAGGACTGGCCGCTGACGGTGAACAAGATCCTTGAGCACGCCAACACGATTCACAGCGATCGTGAAATCATCACGCGCCGCGTCGAAGGCAACATTGTCCGCACGACCTATGCCGATCTGTTCAATACGTCGAAACAGGTCTCGAATGCGCTGAAAGACCTGAACATCGGTCTCGGCGACCGCGTTGCGACGCTGGGCTGGAACTCCGAGCGCCACATGGCCTCCTGGTATGGCACGATGGGCATTGGCGCGATCCTGCATACGATCAACCCGCGCCTGCACCCTGAGCAGATCGCCTGGATCGCCAACCATGCCGAAGACAAGGTCCTGATCTTCGACAAGACCTTCCTGCCGATTGTCGAGGCGATCAAGGACCACCTCCTGACCGTGAAAACGTTCGTCATCTACGCCGACGCCGACACGATGCCCGAGAATTCGCTGGGCGCCATTGCGTTCGACATCTGGGTCGATGGCCGTTCGACCGAGTGCCGCTGGGGCGACTTTCCGGAAGAGACCGCGTGCGGCCTTTGCTACACGTCGGGTACGACGGGCAATCCGAAGGGCGTGCTCTATTCGCACCGTTCGAACGTGCTGCACACGCTGATCACGATGTCGAAGGATGCGATGGGCATGGGCGCCGCCGACTCGGTGATGCCGGTTGTGCCGATGTTTCACGCCAACGCCTGGGGCCTCGCCCTCAGCTGCCCGGCAACGGGCGCGAACATGGTGATGCCAGGCGCGCAGATGGATGGCGCGTCGATCTATGAACTGCTCGATACGGAGAAGGTCTCGATCACGGCGGCGGTGCCGACCGTGTGGCTGATGCTGCTCAACTACCTGCAGGAAAATGACCTCAAGCTGCCGCACCTCAACCGGGTGCTGATCGGTGGTTCGGCCATTCCTGAGAAGATCCTTCGTGCGTTCGAGGAAGACTATGAAGTGGACGTGATCCACGCCTGGGGCATGACCGAGACATCGCCGCTGGGTACGCTCGGCTCACTGCCACCGCACCTGATGAATGCCGATATCGACACGCGTATGGCGCAGAAGCTCAAGCAGGGCCGCCCGCCCTTTGGCGTCGAGCTGAAGATCGTGGACGACGCCGGAAAGAGCCTCCCGCGCGACGGCAAGACATCCGGCAAGCTGATGGTGCGCGGCCCGGCGATTGCGTCCGGCTACTTCAAGGGCGATGGCGGCGATGTGCTGTGTGATGAAGGTTTCTTCGACACAGGCGACGTAGCCAATATCGACAAGTACGGCACGATGACGATCACCGACCGGGCCAAGGACGTGATCAAGTCCGGCGGCGAATGGATTTCTTCGATCGACATCGAGAACATTGCTGTCGGTCACCCGAAAGTGGCGAATGCGGCAGCCATCGGCATCTATCATCCGAAGTGGGATGAGCGTCCGCTTCTGATCATCCAGGCTGCGCCCGGCGAAAAGCCGAGCAAGGAAGAAGTCCTGAAGGCACTCGAAGGCAAGATCGCCAAATGGTGGACGCCGGATGATGTGGCCTTCGTTGACGAGATCCCGTTGGGCGCGACGGGCAAGATCAACAAGCTGGCCCTGCGTGAGACGTTCAAGGACTACAAGCTGCCGACAGCCTGAGGCTTTCCCGGCAGCACACGCGGCGCCCATGACGGCGCTGCAGGTGTATCTGAATTGGAAAATGCTGCTGCCGGGTCAGGAATCCGGCAGTGGCAGCGCCCCTGCGTGCAAGGCCGGACAGCGCGGCAGGCGGGCTGAGGCAGCGCGCGTGTGCATCTCATGCGAAATGAACTGAACGAAAGCGGGTATGGGGTCTGCGCCGCGGAGCGCGGCAGCCAGTTGCGGCGACGCGTGGGCGGCCACGGGACCGACATGCATGCGGTCGCGTGATTCCAGATCGATGCAGATCAGGTGGACGCGCCCGGAATGTGTTGCGCCCCAGCAATAGCGATAGCCCCGCCCATAGGTCAGCCGGATCCACGCCAGGAGCAGCTGATGCTGCAGCCATATCCACGGCCAGATCGGCACGAGATGGGCAGGCAGTTCTAAAGGAGGCGAGAGCAAAGACATTACCTGCCATGATAGGCCCGCACGGCCGGTGTGGGACAAGTTTCCCCGAAATGCCGTGATTGTTACTGACTGCAGCCAGAAAACTGTCTGATAAGGGCAGGGGCGACAAGTTCGGCGGGTCGCGCTATCTGATGGGAAAATCGAGGGAGTTTAGGCAATGGCAGACAAGAATGATGCATCGCAGGACGCCGGCTGGCGCGGCAAGTTTGCGGGCTTTGCCCTCGGGCTGTCGATCTTTTCGGTTCTCTGGTTCGCGATTGCGGCCATAGGCACGAAGCTGGGCTTCTGGGGCTGGCAGTTCGGCCTTGGCCAGATGACGATTGGCTGGGGCCCGTTGCTGCTGATGGCGGCGCTAGGCATTTCGCTGATCGCAATTGTCATCGCGCTGATCAAGGCGCCGCGGAAGCAGGCGCTGATGCTGGCGCTTGGTGCGCTGCTGATTTCCACGCTCGCCTTTGGTCGCGTGATTGCCTTCAAGGGCCAGGCCGAGCGCCTGCCGCCGCTGCATGATGTGCAGACCGACTGGGCGAACCCGATCATGCCAAGCGAAGCGCTGCTGGCTGACCGTGAATCGACGGGCGCGCTCAACCCGGTTGAGGCCGCACCTGTCGTGCCGGACGCTGCCGATGCGCGCTGGCCGGGCACGGGTGGTCGTTTGGTGTCCGAAGTGCAGGAAGAGGCGGAGTTTGATCCGGCCACGCAGTCCTCGGCAAAGAATGCGCCTTATCCCACGCTGGAAACACTGGTCGAGCCGGCAGCGTCATATGACATGGCCTATGAAGCCGCGCTGGAAGCCGTCAAGGCACGCGGCTGGACGGTTGTGACGGATGATGTCCAGGCCGGGCGTATCGAGGCGACGTTCACGTCGTTCTGGTTCGACTTCAAGGATGACGTGATGATCCGCGTGATGCCCGAAGGCGAAGGCTCACGTATCGATGTGCGCTCGATCAGCCGGGTTGGCCTGTCAGACCTTGGCGCGAACTCGAAGCGTGTAAGCGACCTGCTTGCCGAGATCGAAGTGCGCCTGAACTAGGCGTCTTTCCGAGGAGGGAGCCATGCTCCAGCCACAGGGCGCGCTGATTGTGCGGGCCTATGCAGATTGTGACGCGCCGCGGCTTGCAGAGATATTCCGCGAGGCCGTGGCGACCATCGGGCCATCCGACTATAGCCCCGCGCAGGTGAAAGCCTGGCTTGCGCGGGTGCCGTCGGCCGAAGGGCTGGCCGCGCGCCTCGGTGACGGGCGAAAGGTCTGGGTGCTGTCTGACGCAAGTGGCGATGCTTTTGGCTTCGTGGACCTCGAAGCCGATGGGCATATCGACCTGCTCTATGCGTCGCCGGTGATTGCCGGCACGGGCGCCGTGGAGCGGCTTGTTGCACATCTCGAGACGGCGGCGCGGGACGCTGGCCTCACGCGCCTCTACGTGGAGGCGAGCGCGGCCGCACGGCGGTTCTTCCTGAAGCAGGGGTTTACGGTGCTGGAGCGCCGCACGTTCGAGATCGGCGGCGTCGAGATCTTCAATTTCGCGATGGCGAAGGCGCTCTAGCGTTCTTTCGGGTCGAGCGCGTCGCGCAGGCCGTCGCCGATGAAGTTGAGGCAGAGCAGCGTCACGGCCATCGTCAGCGCGGGTGCGAGGAGCATCCACGGCTTCTCGCCCATCGTCTTGGCGCCTTCGGAGATCAGCACGCCGAGCGAGGTCAGCGGTTCGTTCACGCCGAGGCCGAGGAAGGACAGGAAGCTCTCCGCCAGGATCACCACCGGGATGGTGAGTGTGACATAGACGGCGACCGGACCGATCACGTTGGGCAGGATATGGCGCAGGATGATGGCGCGGCGCGAAACGCCTGACGCGCGGGCGGCCTCGATGAATTCCTTGCCCTTGATGGCGAGGGTCTGGCCGCGCACGATGCGCGCCATGGTGAGCCATTCGATGGCGCCAATGGCGGCGAAGATCAGCACGATGTTCCGCTCGAACACGGTCAGCAGCAGGATGACGAAGAAGATGAAGGGCAGGGCGTAGAGCACGTCGACGATGCGCATCATGAAATTGTCGATCCGGCCGCCGAGATAGCCTGCCGTCGCGCCCCATGTGACGCCGATTACGAGGCTGACGGCGGTGGCGACGACGCCGACCATGAGCGATATGCGCAGGCCGATCATCAGGCGGGCCAGCAGGTCGCGGCCCTGGATATCGGTGCCGAGGATATGCCCGCCCTCAAGTGTGGGGGCGATTGTCCGAAGATCGGAGATTTCCTTGTAGTCATTGATCCAGACCATCGGCCCGAAGACGGCGATGATCACGATGACACCAAGAATCCACATCGAGATGACGGCAGCCTTGTTGCGGAACAGGCGGGCGCGGGCGTCGTCCCAGAGCGAGCGGCCACCGACGATGGCCTGGCGCACGGGCTGGATACGGCCGGTGGGGTCGAGAAGGGGGTCGATATCGGTCATCAGTCGTACTTCACTTTGGGGTCAAGCACCGCATAGAGCACATCGGCCACGAGGTTCAGGAGGACGATCAGGCCAGCGTAGACGATGATCGCACCCATCACGAGCGTGTAGTCGCGGTTAAGGGCGCCGTTGACGAAATAGGAGCCGAGGCCGGGCAGGCCAAAGATCTTCTCGATCACGACCGAGCCGGTCATGACGCGGGCCATGGCAGGGCCGGCATAGGAGATCAGGGGCAGCATGGCGGCGGGCAGGGCATGGCGCATGATGACCTTGCGTTCCGAAAGGCCTTTCGAGCGGGCGGTGCGGATATGGTTGGAGCGCATGGTCTCGATGATCGAGGCGCGCATCAGGCGAGAGATGATCGCGATCTGCGGCAGGGCAAGGGCGACAACCGGCAGGGTCATGTTGTGCCAGTTCATGCCGATATTGGGGTATTCGCCGAGGCCGCCGACGGCAAATATGCCCGCGCCAAGCGCGAGCAGAAGGATGAGGATCGGTCCGGTGACAAAGGTCGGGATGGAGATGCCGGCCATGGCCACGCCCATGACGGTGAAGTCTGCCGCCGTGTTTTGTCGGAGTCCCGCGAAGACCCCAAGGAGCGTCCCGAGGCCGAGGCCGAGCAGCATGGCGAGCGAGCCTATGGTGAGCGAAATGGGCAGGCCGTCAGCGATCAGCTGGTTCACGCTCTTGCCGAGTGTCTTGTAGGACGGGCCGAAATCGCCCTGCAGCACGCCGCCGACATAGTCGAAATACTGTTCGTGAAGGGGCTTGTCGAAGCCGAACTTGGCCGCGATGGCCTGTTCCGTGGCGGCGGGCAGCTTGCGTTCACCATCAAAAGGGCCGCCGGGCGCGGCGCGCATCATGAGGAAGGCCATGGTGATAATGGCGAGCATCGTTGGCACCGCGATCAGCAGGCGCCGGAACGTGTAGGCCCATGGAACTCGGCTGAGGGCTCTCGTAAGTGATGACAAGGGCGAGAGGCTTTCTGTATCTGTTGCTGGCAAATAGGTGAAAGATCAAACCCGCCGCTTGGAAGGTTGCACCATCCTCCTTAGCTTGTGTACAGAGCCGATCAAGACTGCGCCAACATTCAGGATACTTCCCATGGCAGACATTCGACGCGTAACAGACGCTTTTTCCGTCGCTCCGCAAATCTCCGAGGATGATGTGGAGGCGATTGCCGCCGCTGGCTACAAGACGCTTGTCGTCAACCGACCGGATGGCGAGGGCGGTGTTGACCAGCCACGTATGGGCGGAATACGGGCCAAGGCCGAATCGCTGGGCCTGAGCTTTGCGGCCCTGCCATTCTCTGGTGCGCCAACGCCCGAGATCGTTGAGCGCATGTCCAACATCCTGAACGAGGCGCCCCAGCCGGTTCTGGCATATTGCCGCACGGGCACGCGCAGCATCACGGCCTGGGCCCTGACGCAGGCCGGGCAGGGATCTGCCGGTGATATCATTGATGCTGCAGCGGCAGCCGGATATGATCTGTCCAGCCTTGAGGCGCTGCTCTAGCCAAGGCGGGTTACGTACATCCGCCTATTGTGATTAATTCTTCACAATCGCGCCGCATTAAGTGTGTTGTCAGTGATTAACCGCCGTGCGAGGCAGGCAAAGCGAGGGCACAGCCATCCGTTGTTCCCGCGACAGGAGTTGACCCGATGTCAGAGCGTCTCTGGATCACGGATTTCAAGTATGACGAGGGCACGATCCTGGTGAAGAAGACCGGGCACCGGATCGTCCCGGACCTTTCGCTCCTGCACAGCATTTTCATCTGGTTCTGCTTCTACTTCTTTGCCCAGACATGGCGCACATGGCGCCGCGTGACGGGCCACAAGCGCCCAACCATCGCCTTTTACCCTGACAAGCCGCGCCCCTGGTATTTCATCTGGCCGGTCATGCACGTCTCCGGCGCCAAGCTGATCGATGACGTCTCGACCGCCGACATCGTCTTCCAGTTCGACGATTCCACGGAAACCGACAATGCCGTGCCACCGGTCAAGGACGGCGCGCGTCTCGTCAATTTCGGCTGCCAGGATGTGTCCAAAACGACCGTGGCCGAAGTATTCGCACGCGCATCCGGCTACACGCTCAAGGTCGATCCGACGACCTATCAGGGGCGTATGGTCGAAAAGTCGGAACTCAACGCCGCGCATGACGGCCGTGTGCTGGAAGGCCCGCTTGATGCGCCGGTCGAAGGCAAGGCCTACCAGCTGCTGATCGACAACGAGATTGAAGGCGGTCTTGTCGAAGACCTGCGCTGCTGTCTCGTCGGAGGAAGCCCGACCGTCGTGTTCCGCAAGCGCCGTCCGCTGGAGCGCCGGTTCCTGAACGAGAATGTTGAAGTTCTGCTCGACGAGCCCACGAACTGCTACACAGCTGATGAAATTGCCGTGATTGAGCGATTTGCTGCAGAGCTTGGGCTGGACTGGGGTGGGGTAGACGTCCTACGTGACCGGATGTCCGGGCGAATCTACATCGTCGACGCGAACAAGACCGACATGGGCCCTCCCGTGGCCCTGAAGCTGGCCGCGAAATTGCGTGCTACCCGCCGCATGGCAAGGGCTTTTGCCGGGGCGTTCGCGCCGAAGAAGCGCTGACGGGCACGCGCAAAAGCGAAAGTTCAAGAGTTATACACATGGCAATTCCTTACGTCCGCGGCATTGAATTCGAATACGGCGAGGTCCAGCAGGTCTCGCCGCTGATCCGCCGCGTGATCGCAAACAATCCAGGCCCGTTCACGTATGTCGGTACGGGTGTCTACATTATCGGTCATGGCGAAGTCGCGGTGATCGATCCCGGCCCGATGGACGAAACGCATTTCGCTGCGCTGAAAAAAGCGCTCGAAGGCGAGACCGTTACGCATGTTCTGGTCACGCATGGCCATTCGGACCATTCCCCGCTGGCGGCGCCGATGGCGGAATGGGCTGGCTGCAAGACCTATGCGAAGAATTGCGGTGTGCCGACGGCCAAGGGCGAGCTCGGCAGTGCGGACGATCTCGGCTTCATGCCGGATGTCATGGTCGGCGATGGCGACAGTTTCTCCGGCCCCGGCTGGACGATCGATGTGATCGAGACACCGGGCCATACGTGCAACCACCTTTGCTTCGCTCTGCGTGAAGAGAATGCCTGTCTCTCCGGCGACCATATCATGGGTTGGTCAACGACCGTCGTTGCGCCGCCGGATGGCGACATGGCCGACTATATGGACAGTCTCGAGAAGATCCGTGTGAAGGGTTTCGAAACGCTGTGGCCCACGCATGGCGACCCGGTACGCGGCAAGGATTTCGTGAACACGTTCATCACGGAGTACGCCAAGCACCGGCGCGCCCGTGAAGCCGCCATCCTCGAACATCTCGGCAATGGCCAGACCTCGATCCCGGCCATGGTCGAAATCATGTATGCCGATGTCGAGAAGCGCCTCCACCCGGCGGCTGCCATGTCAGTGCTGGGCCACATGATCGCGCTCATAAAGACCAATGTCGTGGTCTCACCTGATGCCGAGCCGACCGTGCGTTCGCGCTTCGAACTCGTCCGCACGGCCGCCTGAAGCCTTACTCGCCCGAATAGCCCGCGTACCAGATCGGTGACGACCAGGCGCGCTCCTGCAGCGTTTCCGGCAGTTCCGGATTAGGCGGCGTGCCTGCGCGCACGGCGTCCCATGTCGACCAGCGACAGGTCGGGTTTTCCAGCACGCGGACATAATAGGCCGCTTCAAGGTCCGCCTTGAAATCCGGATCCTGCCAATAGGCCTTCAGTTCGCTGGCGCCTGTGCCGGGCGCGGTGCTGCAATCGGAGATGTCGACGCTGGCGCCATTGTCCGGGCAGCGATGCGTGGTGGCATCCGGCAGTGCGCCGCCGGAGCAGGCAACATCGTGGATCGCTTCATGCGTTTCTCCGCCGTCTGACCAGACCTTGACCACCTGCGCGCGTTGCAATGGAGCGCTGAGCGGGTCGCGCATTGCCCAGACGAGGAAGCCCGGCCCGGTTTGGCTGCTGACTTTATCCATCTGCCCACCCATCGGTATGCCGCCAGCATAGGCCTGGTCCAGCAATGCTGCGGATTCCAGCATGTCGGCTGAATAGTCCATGCCGGCGAAGAAGCGCACTTTCATGCGTGGGCCGGATGTGCCGAACGTTTCCTTGCGCTGCATGGCGTCGAAGATGGCTTCGCGCGTGTTGGCTTCGGCCCAGACACCAGCAAGGCCGCTGGAGCTGAACTGGGTCGCGGTGATTTGCCGTCTTGTGCTCGGGTCATCGGCGCCTTCCCATGTCTCGGCTCCGTTTGGCGGAACCGATCGGCGGGCCTCGGGACTGGCGCCGTCCTGTGGGGTCTTGCCCCAGTGGAATTCCTCGACCAGCGAGGCGCCCGCGACATGCGTATCGCTTGAGCTGATCAGCCCGAACTTGAACGGGTTGAAACCCTCGGTTTCCTGCAGCGCAAGACCGCGCTTGTAGGCGGGGCGGACAAAGTCACCCGCACTTGGCGTGGACTTGATCGTGCTCCCGATGAAAAACTCGTATTGTTCGAAATCGGCCCATTCGTCATTCGGCGACAGGCTCGGGGCGGTTTCCGATGTTCCCTTGACCTGGGATACTTCCACAAGCGGCTCGTTCCGCATGCGGGTTGTGGCATAGCCAGCGGTCATGGGTTCTCCCTTGTAGGTTTGAAGGGCGAACATCTGGCCGTTTGATGCATTCGAGTTGTGCGGGATCGCCAGCACGTCCCGGCCGTCTGCACGCTGGGTCTCCATCCATGCCCAGAGGTCTTCTGGATTGGTGGAATCAAGGGTGGAGAAAAGGCGCGCCGGCGCCTCGCCGCGGAAGATGACGTTACGGTGCAGGTTGGCGGCTGCCTGCGAGCCCTTGCCGGGAACCGCCATCATGGCGGTGAATTCATAGCCCGAAAATGCGGTGAACTTGCCGGGCTGATTGTTGCGTTCCGCCGAATCGATCGTCGCTGCCCAGACGGAATCGATCAGGTCGCGGTCGTAGATTTCCGCGATCGCCTCGCCTGTTACCACCGTCGTGCCAACGCGCAGGAAGGACCTGCCGGGATCGGATGCGTCCTCGCCAAACACCGATTGCGCGATAGCGGTCTGCGACAGGGGCGACGAGGGCGTGTCCATCGCCGGGACCACCCCGAGATATTCGCCATGATCCGTGACGGCGAGGAAGTCGAGCGGCGGTCCGGCGAGCTTGATGTCATAACCCGCGGGATGCCGGATCGCCTCGCCTTTGGCGAAGCGGTAGGCGTCATCGGGTGTCGCCCTCACACCGAAGATATAGGCGTCGAACGAATTGCTGGTATGCACGTGCACGTCGCCGAAATAGGCGTTGCGTGTGGGATTTGCGGCAGGCGCCGAGACTTCGGCCGGGGCCACGGCGGGTTCAGGGTTGGCAGTAATTTGTGAATTGGGCGCACATGCGGCCAAGGCGAGGGCCGGCAGGGCCCATCCCGTAAGTCTGCTCATTTGGTTTCCTCTCCAGCATTTTTCTGAAGAGTGTGCAGGACGGGACTTCACCTGCCAAGGGAAATCAGGGCCCGGTCTATTGCTCGCGACGAACCCGGAATGCGAGGCCGCCATCAAGCTTCATCTTGTAGCTGCCGAGCATGGCCGAATAGATGCGGGCTTCCTTGGCCTTCTTCTCACGGATGCCCTTGTCGTCGATCTGTACCCAGACCTGCCCATTGTCGAGCGTGACGCGGAGCTTGCCATAGCCGTCGGAGGAAACCGATTTGACGCCTAGCGTTACCTCGTCGAGTTCCTTATCCTGTGCGCCGCTCTTCTTCAGCGCGAGCGAGGGCAGGGACGGGATCGAGAAGCCGAAGGAGTCGCGTTTGACCTGCTCGACTTCCTTGCGGGTGATTGTTGTCACCTCGCCAGACTCTTCGGCGGCTTTCAGGCGGCCTACGGCGGCGTCATAACAGGCGAGGCGCGCTTCACTGCCGACGATTGCGGCGCAGGCATAAACTTCCTCGGTTGTGGCATTTTCTGCAACAGCGGGGAGCGAAACGAGGCAGATCGCGGCAATCGCGCTCAGGAATCGGGTCATTTCAGGGCTTCCTTAATGTACGTTTCAAGACGCAGGCTTTCCAAAGCCGCGTCAGTCTGGCAGCAGTGTGGCAAATCTGGCGGCAGCCGGAAAGAGACCGGAGACATGAAACATGATGCTGAAATCCCTGATGAGTTCGACCGTCGTGACCGCGATGATGATCACACTGGCCGCCTGCGGTGGTGGCGGGGGTGAAAAAGCGGCCGATGATGTGCCGACCCTGCGCAGGGGCATTTCAGCTATGGTCGACACGCTCGACCCGCACAAATCGTCGGCCCAGTGGGAGAACATCGTCATCGGTGACATGATGATCGGCCTGATGACACATGGCCAGGACGGCAAGCCGGTCAAAGGCATGGCGGACAGCTATGAAACCAGCGAGGACGGTCTCGTCTGGACCTTCCGTCTGGGAGATTATGTCTGGTCGGATGGCACCCCCGTGACCGCGGGCAATTTCGTCTATGCGCTGCGCCGTATACAGAAGCCGGAGATCGCATCGCAATACGCGTCCCTGCTTTACGTCATCAAGAACGCCGCAAAGGTGAATTCCGGTGAGCTGCCGCCGGAGGAGCTTGGCGTGCGGGCCATTGATGACAAGACGCTTGAGATCACGCTCGGCTATCCGGCGCCCTACCTGCCGGGCCTGCTGACGCACTACACGACGTATCCTGTGCCGGAACATGTGGTGGAACAGTATGGCGACGCCTGGATCCAGCCCGGCAACATCGTGACCAACGGACCCTACAAGCTGGTTTACTGGCGCACCGGCGACCAGCTCGTCTCGGAAAAGAACCCGACAGGCTTTGGCGCGGCTGACGCCTGCTTTGATCGTATTGTCTATTACGAACTCGAAGATCCGACGGCGGTCGAGAACAAAATCGCGGCCGGAGAGATGGACCTGAACAATGCGTTTGACGGCGCGCGCAAGGCCGAGCTGGAAACCAAGTTCCCCGGCTGGCCGCGCACGTCACCCTCGCTGATCACGACATACTGGTCGTTCAATTCCACGCGGGCGCCATTTGACGATGTCCGGGTCCGCAAGGCGCTGGCCCTGGCGCTGGACCGGGAATTCATCACGCGCAACGTGCTGACATCGGGTTACGTGCCTGCCTATTCGATGGTGCCGCCGGGGATCGACAATTACGATGTCGCGCGTCCGGAAGTCGAATGGAAGGACATGCCGCGCCCCGAACGCCTGGCCGAAGCCAAGCGCCTGCTTGAGGAGGCCGGATACGGTCCCGACAAGCCGTTCCAGTTCGAGTACATCCACCGCTCGACCGACGATAATCCCAAGGCCGCGCCCGTTGCGCAGTCGAACTGGGCCGAGATTGCGCCCTGGGTCGACCCGGTCATCATCAAGCAGGATACGAAAGTGCTGTATGCGCGCCTGCGTCAGTCGGACTTCCAGGTCGCCGATGGCGCCTGGGTTGCCGACTTTGACGATCCGATCAACTTTCTCTACCTGCTGGAATCGAATACCGGTCAGCAGAACTATGGCCGCTACAAGAACCCGGAATATGACGCGCTGCTGGCGGAGTCGAACGCCGAGCTGGACCTGAAGAAGCGGGCCGAAACCTTTGCGCAGGCCGAACAGCTGATGCTGGGCGACTATCCGATCACGCCGATGTGGTTCCAGGTGACCAAGAACCTGGTCGACCCGACCCTGACAGGCTGGACCGACAATGCCGTCGACCAGCATCGTTCGCGGTTCCTGTGCCGGGAGGGCATGAAGGCCAAATAGGTTTCATCGTGGGGGAGGCTACATGGAGCACGACATCGAAGCGGCAGGCGCCGGGGCTTTGGGAGGCCTGTCAAAGGGATCGCACCATCCGGTGAATTCCGGCCTGCCGTGCGAGAATTGCGGCGCCGTGGTGCCGGACAGGTTCTGTTCGGCCTGCGGGCAACTTGCGTCCAGTTTCCACCGCCCTGTGTGGGAGCTGGTCACCGAGAGTGTGGCGGACATGTTCGCGCTGGACGGTCGACTACTGCGGTCGCTGCCCATGCTGATGTTCCGGCCAGGCCGCATGACGCGCAACTATCTCGACGGCCAGCGGGCGCGCTATGTGCCGCCTTTCCGCATGTTCCTGCTCGCTTCGGTGATCTTCTTCCTGACGATCTTCACGATGAACGATCAGCAAGGCTGGTTTGAAGGCTGGCGTTTCGAAGCCCCCACCGTGGGCGGTGCCGAGTTCCGCCTTGGTCCGCCTGAGGAGGCCGCACTGCTGCCGCCCACAGATGAGGCAGGCCTGGGAGCGGGGATGGCACAAGCGCCCGTGCCTGCTGGTGTGCAGTTTGCCGATATCATGCTGCCCGACGGCACCATCGACCGTGAAAAGCTGCACGAAATGGTCCGGCAGCAGTCGCGCGACGATGTCAGTGCTGGCGAACTTCAGGCCAGCCTGCTGGCGGCCGACAAGGCGGCCACGGTCTATGAGAATCAGGATCGTTTCGGCGTAAGGTTGCGGCAATGGGCGCCGCGCTTCAGCCTGCTCTTCCTGCCGGTTTTCGCACTCCTCTTGACGCTGATGTATGCGTGGCGGCGCAAAATCTATGTCTTCGACCATCTGGTGACGGGGCTGCACTTCCAGACATATCTTTATCTCCTGGGAACAGCTCTCCTGCTGGTGGCAACGGCCTTTCAGTCTACGGCATACTATGTGCCGGCCTTCGCCTTCATTGCAATTTTCATCTATCTTTACAGGATGTTACGGGTGATTTATGGGTCAGGGCGCGTAATGTCCTGGCTTGGCGCCTCATTTCTCCTGATTCTCAGCATGATCTTGCTTGCAACACTCGCTGTGGGCCTTGTCATTCTCAGCTTCGTACTGACCTGAGGCAGGAAATGCCTGTAACTGAGGCAAATAAACCACACCCCATCGCTTTTAATGACGGAAAGGTAACGGTGCGTTGACGGCTGCGTGACGAAAGCCCTATCGATATTGCCAAGTCCCGGAAATCAGGGGTTCCGGGCCGCGCCTTGTGAGGAGGCGCTCTTTAAAACCATTGGAGGTACCAACGTGAACGGGAATACAATGAAGTCCCGCCTGCTTGCCTCGTCCGTATTTGCGGGCGTAGCATTCATGGCATCGGCGAGCATGCTCGCCATCGCTCAAGAAGCGGACGAAACGGTTGACACCGTTGCAGCGCCAGCCGCTGAAGACGCGACTGCACGCCAGGCGACAGTCTATGTCACCGGCTCGCGCATCCAGTCGCCTAACATGGTCACCACGAGCCCGGTTTCCTCGGTGTCTGCTGCTGACATTAAACTGCAGGGTGTTACCAAGGTCGAAGACCTTATCACTCAGCTGCCACAGGCTTTTGCTGCTCAGAACTCGACTGTCTCGAACGGCGCTTCGGGTACTGCTACGGTCAGCCTGCGTAACCTCGGCTCGACCCGTACACTGGTCCTCGTCGACGGCAAGCGCATGCCATACGGTTCGCCAAACGATCCTGCTGCCGACCTTAACCTGATCCCGGGTGCCCTGGTTGAGCGCGTTGACGTTCTGACCGGTGGTGCTTCGGCTGTCTACGGTTCGGACGCTATCGCAGGCGTTGTCAACTTCATCATGAAGGACAACTTTGAAGGCGTTCAGATCGACACCCAGTACGGCTTCTTCCAGCACAACAACGACTATGACACGAACGGTACGCTTCGTGACACGATCGAAGGCCGTGCAGCCTCGAACCCGTCGCAGTTCTCGCTTCCTGACGACAATGTCGACGACGGCTACTCGAAAGAAGTCACGGCAACCATGGGTGTCAATACCGATGATGGCCGCGGCAACCTGACTGCATGGGTCAGCTTCCGTGACAACGACGAAGTGCTCCAAGCCAACCGCGATTACTCGGCCTGTTCGGCTGGTCTCGCTGCTTCGGGCGACTTCAACTGCGGTGGTTCGTCCACGGCATTCCCAGGTCGTATCACTGACTTCAACAGCTTCGACTACACGATCGACCAAGCGACGGGCAACACGTTCCGCCCTTGGAACGGCGCAACCGACCAGTACAACTTCGGCCCGCTGAACTACTACCAGCGTCCCGACCAGCGTTACTCGGTTGGCTTCAATGGCCACTACGAGATCAATCCATCGGTCGAAGCCTACTCCCAGTTCATGTTCATGGACTATGAGTCGAAAGCCCAGATCGCTCCTTCGGGCAACTTCTTCGTGACCCAGGGCATCAGCTGCGACAACCCACTCCTGTCCGCTGACCAGCAGGCTGGCCTCTGTGCCGTCGACCTCGTCCCGGACATCATTGATGATCCAGACACCGACGAGAATGAAGTCAACGACTTCATCGCTGGTTTTGAAGATGCTGGCGTGGGTGCAGCTTGGGTTGCCGCTACGCTCGGCACGCAAAACGCTGTCACGGGCTCTTCACCAAACCTGAATCCAGACGGCACGCTTGGTTCGACCGCTTTTGGCGGTGTTGCTCCGGCTTACTTCGGTCGTCGTAACGTTGAAGGCGGTGGTCGTACGGATAATCTCGGTTACCAGACCTACCGTGGCGTTGTTGGCCTCCGCGGCGATCTGATCGACGCACCAGGCTGGTCCTATGACGTGTCTGCTTCGTACGCTCAGGTTACCCTGACACGTGCCTACACCAACGAATTCTCCGTGACCCGCCTGACGCGCGCCATGGATGTCGTTGATGACGGTAACGGCAACGCCGTTTGCCAAAGCGTTGTTGACGGAACTGACCCGAACTGCGTGCCATACAACATATGGACAATCGGTGGCGTCACAGACGCGGCCCTCGACTACCTGCAGGTTCCACTGCTTCAGTCCGGTACAACGACGCAAAACGTTGTTTCGGCTGTGATGTCGGGCGATATCGGCCAGTACGGCTTCAAGCTGCCAACGGCTGATGAAGGCCTCAAGGTCGCTATGGGTATCGAATACCGTCGTGACTCCCTCGAATCCATCACCGACAACTCGTTCGCTACGGGTGACGGCGCTGGTCAGGGCGGACCCACGATCGGTCTCTCCGGTGCCATCGACTCCTACGAAGCCTTTGGTGAATTCCAGATGCCACTCGTGAGCGGCAAGCCTGGCATCGAGATGCTCTCGATCGAAGGTGCTTACCGTTACTCCGACTACTCGACCGGCATCGCTGCCGACTCGTACAAAATCGGTGGTGACTATGCCCCGACGTCGGACATTCGTTTCCGTGCCAGCTTCCAGAAAGCTGTCCGGGCGCCGAACGTCATCGATCTCTTCCAGGCACAGGGCTTCAACCTGTTCGACCTTGACGATGACCTCTGCGACTTCACCGATCCAGCCGAAGACGGCACAGGTGGTGCAGCTTGTATCGGTACGAACGCATGGCAGGTGAACGCAGCACAGGCTAACTCGGGTGCGCTTAACTCGCCTGCTGGTCAGTACAACTTCCTGCAAGGTGGCAACCCGGATCTCGATCCTGAAGAAGCTGAAACCTACACGATTGGTTTTGTGGCAACACCGACCTTCGTTCCAGGCCTCAGCCTGTCGGTCGACTACTATGACATCGACATCACCAAGGCGATCACGACTGTTGGTGCGTCCGTCACCATGCAGCTCTGCTACCTCGAAGGTGACGCTGATGCATGTAGCCGGATTGTGCGTAACAATAACGGCCAGCTTTGGGTCGGTACTGGCAACGTCATCGACACGAACGTGAACATCGGTGGCGTGTCCACCTCGGGTGTTGATATCGCAGCTGCTTACGGCTTCGACATCGGTACGCTCGGTTCGCTGAACATGTCCATGAACGGCACGTGGCTCGAAGCTCTCGACTACGATCCAATCGGTCAGGCGTTCGCTGAGTATGAGTGCGTTGGCAAGTACGGCAACGACTGCGGCACGCCGACACCAGAATGGCGTCACCGCGCACGTGTCAGCTGGTCCACACCAGTCGACGCTCTCGAAATCAGCGGTACATGGCGTTACCTCGGTGCCGTCGATCTCGACACCGGTGCAACGGGTCGTGTTGACTCCACGCTGGACGCGCAGAACTACTTCGATCTCGCCGGTACTTGGGGCGTGACGGATTACGCAACGCTCCGCGCTGGTGTGAACAACATCTTGGATACCGATCCACCGCTGTCGGCTTCGGCTGGTACGACGGGTAACGGCAACACCTACCCGCAGTCCTATGACGCGCTGGGCCGTTACTTCTTCGTCGGTGCGACGTTCGACTTCTAGTCTGACGCCATACGGCAAACTTTCGGAAACGGCGGTCCTTCGGGGCCGCCGTTTTTTTTTGTGTGCGAGTTGAAGATGAGGGGGAGAACGCAGCGCTTGGGCAGGGCTTTGACTGGCCTGCGGGCAGCCGCCGGCTATTCGTACACTTTCGTGCAGTCTTCGGTCTGTTTTCGGGCTTTATCCGGGCATCTGTTCGGGCATGCCGAACGGGGGAGACGGCCGGGCTTTTCCGCCTAGTCGGCGCGCCAGCGGGCGTAGAGCGCTGTAGGCAGGAGGCGGCTGGAGCCTTGCTGCGGCAATGCCATCTCGCCCTGTTCCATGACGCCGCCAAAGGAGGCGAGCCGGTCGCCCAGGGTCTGCGAAAGCGCGAGGTATGACAGACGCACGGCATACGCCGTTGCGATGACAAAGAGCGGCTTCTCGACCAGCAATTTCTTTATGTTATCAAGTAGTTCGGGCAGGTCCTGCTCAAAGCGCCATGTTTCGTTCTTGGGGCCGCGGCCGAATTTCGGCGGGTCCAGAACGATGGCGTCATAGCGGTTCTCGCGGCGGATTTCGCGCGCGACGAACTTCATTGCGTCATCGGCAATCCAGCGGATCGTGCGGTCCGAAAGGCCACTCAGGGCCTGATTATCCTTGCCATAGCCGTTGGATTTGGGGCTGGCATCGAGATGCGTCACCTCTGCGCCAGCCGCGGCGCAAGCAAGGGACATCATTCCGGTATAACCGAACAAATTCAACACTTTAACAGGCCTCTTGGCTGCGTGGATCTGCTCCTGCGCGAAGCGCCAGTGGACCGAGTGTTCCTGGAAAACGCCCATGTGCCGGAAGGCCGTGCGGCGGGCGGTGAAGGTCAGCCCGTTCCAGCGCATCGGCCAGTCTTCGGCGGCGCGCGGCGACAGGGTTTCCCAATTGCCGCCGCCATCTTCGTCGTCATTCTTGCTGAGGAAGGCGGCATCGGCCTTCCATGTGTCGACGGCGCGCGCGGGCTCCCAGAAGGCTTGCGGGTCCGGCCGGATGACGGTCTGGCTGCCAAAGCGTTCCAGCTTTTTCAGGTGGCCGCTATCAAGCAGCACGTAATCGTCCCAGTCGTCGGCGATGAGGAGTTTCGTCTCGGTTTTCATGCGAAATCCCTCTGCCGCCAGGCCTCGTAGGTCATGATGGCCGTTGCCTGCGCAAGGTTCAGGCTGTCGGCGCCGCCGCGCATAGGGATCAGGGTAAGCGTGTCGCACTGCGCCTCGATCGCGTCGGGCAATCCTGCCTGCTCATTCCCCATGATGATCACCGACCGGTCGCCATAAGGCGCCTTATCATGCCGCACAGTCCCGTTCACGGATGCAGCTGTCAGCGACAGGTCCTGCGCCTTGCGCCACGTGTTGAACACGTCAAACGATGTGTTGACGAAAGGCATGTCGAAGATCGATCCCATGGAGGCGCGGACCGTCTCGAAACTGTAAGGGTCACAGCAGGTTTCGAGCAGGATGACCCCGCTGGCTCCGGCGCAGTCTGCCGTGCGCAGGATGGTGCCCAGATTGCCCGGATCGCGCACCTCATAGAGGGCGATCCAGATGCCATCGTCGGCCTTGGTCAGCGCTTCCAGCTTGCGGTGCTGCTGGCGGAACGAGGCGATTACGCTTTGCGCATTATCTTTGTGGGTGACCTTTGACATCAGCCGTTCGGGCGCCAGCACAACACGGGCGCCTGCATCTGCGGCGCGCCGCGCGAGAGCGGCAAGGTGTGGCCGCTCTGCCATGGTTGTGGCGATAACGAGCGTTTCTGCCTGCCAGCCCTGTTCAAGGCCCTGTTCGACAAGGCGTGCCCCCTCGGCCAGAAACAGGCCCGTCTCACTGCGGCCCTTCTTTCTTTCCAGGCTTTTCAATGACTTGATGAGCGGGTTGGACGGGCTCGTGATGGTCTCGATCGGTTGGTTCATGGGGCGTCAGGCCTGCGGTCAAGTCTTGCGATGAGGGGGTGAATAGGGCATCCCTGAAGGAAGGGAAGTGACTTCAGGGAGTAAGGCGGGGTCCCAATGCGGCTACTCGATCACCTGTTTGCACTTGTATCACTCGCCGGTCTTGTCGCGGCGGGTTGGTGGGGCGTTTATCAGTCACCGCAGAATGCTGCAAACCTGCAGATGGAACTTCAGCAGAAAACCGCAGCGGCTCTCAAGGCCGCCGGTCATGACTGGGCCATTGTCACCATGGATGGCCAGCATGCCATCCTGTCCGGCAAGGCGCCGTCTACGGATGCCGTGCGCCATGCCGCTCTGACCATTCTAACGGCTGACGGGCAGGGCGGACTGATCTTCGGCGGCGTCACGCAGGTTGAGAGTGTGGCCGATGATGCGCCCCCGGTTTCGCCCTTTGTCTGGCGCGTCGAGAAGACGCCTGAGGGCGCGCTGGTCCTGTCGGGACATGTGCCCTCCCGCGCAATCCGCAAGGCGCTGATGGCCGAAGCGCAGGCCGTTGCCCAAGGTGCCACGGTCGAAGACAAGATGCAGCTTGCGTCGGGCGCACCGGCCGGCAACTGGCAGGGCATTGCGCGGCTTGGCCTCAATCAGCTCGCCAGTCTCGAATCTGGCGATGTCACGCTTGAGGATACGCGCCTGCGGGTGAACGGCGTGGCGGTGGACAAGGCTGTGCGTGAGAAGGTTACAACGGAAATCACCAATATTGCCGCGCCCTTCAAGGGCCAGCCTCTGGTGCGCGGGGCGTCGCTCTGGCTGGCGCGGATATCCGACACGGGCCTCCTTCTGAAAGGCAACGTGTCCAGCGAGTCCGAGCGCCGGGAAATCCTGACGATCGCCCGCAAGCATTACCAGGGCAATATCGTGGATGAAATGGCGATTGCCGATCAGGTCTATCGCGGCTGGATGGAGGGCGTGCGACGGGGGCTGCCCGAGTTCGTGAAGTTCCAGAGCGGGGAAATGGATTTTGATCCGGACGGCGCCGGATTCCTCATCGTCGGGCAGGCCGCGCCAAGCAATCTGGCCTATCTGAAAGAGGATGTTGCGGGCCTGACCGCGCCCTATACCGCAGATGTAATGGCCATAAGCCGCCTGCCGGCGCTTCCCGAAACCGCACCGGCGGCAACGCCCATCGAGACATGCCAAGGCCTTGTTGATGCCGCCATCGCCAATGGAGACATTCGCTTTACGGATGGAGCCGCCGTGCCGCTGCGGACAAGTGGCCCTGTCTTGGATGCAGTGTCGGCCGCTGTGGCGGCTTGCGACCCGGCACTTGGTTTCAGCATCTATGGGCGTTCTGGCGCGCAAACCCCGACACCCGCGGATGTTGCACGGGGCAAGGCCCGTGCGGGGGCTGTTGTGGCCTTTCTTGAGGCAGCTGGGGTGGATGCAGGGCGTTTGTCTGCGATTGGCTATGGCCCGACTGCTGCGGAGCAGGCTATTGATTCCGCTGACGCCGGGGCAGACTTCCGGCCAATCGAGATCACGGTATTGGAACGGAGCGAATAATGGCCTGGCTTCTGACGCACATGTGGATATCGCTTGCAGGCGTCGGCCTGTTCAGCCTGCTTTTCGGTTGGTCTATGCGCGGCATCATGCTCGTCGGCAAACTGCGCACGGCGCGTGTCGACCGGGATATCGCACGGACCGAGCTGGACCAGGCAAAAGCGGAAATCGAGGGCCTGTATGCGGCCCAGCGCAACACGGTGCCTGGCGGCAGTTCCCCGGCCGGTATGGCAGACCCATCACTGCGCGCCGAACTGAACGTGCGCGAGAAGCGCCTGTCTGAACTGTCGGCCGAGCTGTCGCGGTCCAAGGCAGAGCTTCAATCGCTGAAGTCAGGCGCTGGACGCGGGACTGCACCTGTTGCGGCGAAGATGGCCAGCGACCAGACCGAGCCAAGCCTGTTGTGGCGCAACCGGCATCTTGAAAGCCGCGTGCAGCACTTGGAGGCGGCCTTGCATGAGCAGGCTTCAGCGCCCGCTCAGGCTGTGTCCGCGCCTGTCGTCGCGGCGGCTGTCGCGTCCGAGTCAGCTATGGCTACGGCAGAAGTCGACAAGCTGAAATGGCAGGCCAATTTCTTCAAGCAGCGTGTCGATGCGCTGGAAGCCGAACTGGCCATCCAGCCGGACCCTGCGCCTGCAGCTGCTGCTGCACCGATTGAGAGCGATGATGCGGGCGAAGAGCTGGCCCGGCTGCGCTGGCGCAACCGTTTCCTGGAAGGCCGTCTGGCCTATTTCGAGGGTGACTCAGCCGTCGCGGAAGAGGCGTCAGCGGAAACGGCTGAGCTGGTCGACCTCGCAGTTGAAACCGACGAGGCGCCGGAAGACGAAGACGACGTCATGTCCGCATCGGACGCCATCCTTCAAGAGCTCGAAGAGGCTGATGCAGCGGCAGACGCCGAGGAGGAAGACGCATTTCTCGAAGAGGCGGATGAAGACGAGGCGGCCGACGAGCTTGAAGACGATTTGGCTGTCGAAGACGACGATGATGAGCTGGAAGATGCGGAAGTAGAGCTAGAGAACGACGACGCAGACGAAGACGATGAAGACGGCCTGGGCGAGGTTGAGGACTTCGAACTTGAAGATGATGCGGATGTCGCCGACGAGGCTGAATCGGATGAGGAAGCCGAAGACGAGGACGACGCGTATGATGAGGAGTCCGATGATGAGGCCCCCGACGCGGAAGACGAAGAAGCCCTAGAGTCCGACGATGCCGATGAGGATGATGACGACGTACTAGAGGACGAAGAGTCCGACGAAGATGATTCAGAAGACGATGAATCTGACGAGGACGACGACGCCGACTCCGAAGAGGATGACCTCGACGAAGACGATTCCGAAGAAGATGACGACGATGAATCTGATGATGAGGAAGCCGTCGATGAGGACGATGAAGAGATCGACGAAGACGCGCTGGACGAAGCGGACGAGGATGATGACGGCGAAATTGATGAAGAGTCAGACGATGACGCCGACGAGGACGATTCCGAAGACGGCGAGGATGACGCGGAAGCCTATGAGGACGCAGACGCTGACGAGACCCCTGCTGAGCGCCCGATTGCGCTGCCCAAGGCTGTCGCGGGTTCACCGGACGACCTGACAATCATTGGCGGTATCGGTCCGAAGATACAGGAAGTGCTCAACGAACTCGGCATTTTCCACTACGATCAGATTGCTGCGTGGAGCCCGGCCAATATCGCCTGGGTCGACGATCACCTGAACTTCTCGGGCCGAATTGCCCGTGAAGGCTGGGTAGAGCAGGCCGCGATCCTCTCTGGTGACGTCGCTGAGGAATAGGCCGGCAATTCAGGGTGCATTCATTCTGTGACAGGCAGGTAGAGCCTGACGCCACTCTTGCGGCATTGCTTTTCAGCCACCAGAGAGTAACCATGGCGCCACAGGGTGAAGGAGTTTTTATATGGTTGAACGCATCGATTTTGACGGCGAAATTCTCGCGAATGCGCCGCGTATCAACATGTCCCGCCGGGCGATCATCTGCGGTATTGCCTCCGGTAGCGTGCTGCCGTTCGTGACAAGTTGCGCGACGAATCCGGCGACGGGTTCCAACCAATTCATCTTTCTCGGCGAAGACCAGATCGCTGGCATGGCTGCAAGCGCGTGGACCGACATGAAGGCGCAAGTGCCGGTGACGGCCAATTCCAGGCTCAAGAGCCGCGTTCTCAATGTGTGGAACCGTACAGTGCGCGGTGCAGGCCAGACCGGCTATGTCGATCCCAATGCCGACTGGGATGTCGCCGTGTTCGACACCGATGACGTGAACGCCTTTGTTATGCCGGGCAATCGGGTCGGCGTGTATCGCGGTATCACGGAGCTGACCGAGAATGACGATCAGCTGTCCTCCGTTCTGGGGCATGAGACGGGACACGTTGTGGGCCGTCATGCCGCCGAGCGCCTGTCGATCACGACAGCTGCGCAGGCCGGGATGATGCTTGGCCAGATCGCCATTACGCAGTCTGACACGCTTAGTCAGTATGGCACGGCCATCGGCGCGCTGGGCGGCGCGGCGATGCAGTTTGGGGTCGTATTGCCTTACAGCCGCAAGCACGAATCCGAGGCCGACCGGCTGGGTGTCGATTACATGCACAATGCCGGCTATGATGTGAAACAGTCGGTGCGCCTGTGGGAACTGATGGCGGCCAACTCGCAAGGCCAGCGCCAGCCGGAATTCATGTCCACGCACCCGGACCCGCTGAATCGGGCTGCGGCGCTGAAGCAATACATCAATGCCAAGGGCTATGCCCTTATGTAGACGGCGTCGACAGGCGAGACTGAACAAGCCCGGATGGCCAGCGCTGTCCGGGCTTTTCACATCCTGGCTGCTTGACCTGCAGGGGTGATTGGGCCATACGCGCGCTTCTGCGGAAGGCATGCCAGCCGGACCGCGGACCCTCGATACCAATCGGGGCGGATCGAAAGACCACCGCTCCCTCGTAACAATTGTGAGGACACAATGGCTAAGAAACTGCTGGGGCAGATCAAGCTCCAGATTCCCGCAGGCAAGGCAAACCCTTCGCCGCCCGTCGGCCCAGCGCTCGGTCAGCGCGGCATCAACATCATGGAATTCTGCAAGGCGTTCAACGCCAAGACGCAGAGCATGGAAGAAGGCCTGCCTATCCCGGTCGTCATCCAGTATTACCAGGATAAATCCTTTACCTTCATCACGAAGACGCCACCTGCCACGGTGCTGCTGAAGAAGGCTGCTGGCCTGAAGCTCGGCAAGAAACCAGCGTCCGGCTCGAAAAAGCCTGGCTTTGATACGGTCGGCAAGGTCACCATGAAGCAGATCCGCGAAATCGCGGAAGCCAAAATGGAAGACCTGAACGCAAACGATCTCGATGCAGCGTCCAAGATCATCGCAGGGTCCGCCCGCGCGATGGGCCTGACAGTGGTGGAGTAAGAACGATGGCGAAACCAGGAAAGCGCACACGCGCAATCGCAGAAACGATTGACCGCGACAAAGCCTACACGATCAACGAGGCTGTCTCGCTCGTGAAGGGCAATGCGAAATCGAAATTCGACGAAACCATCGAGATTGCCGTCAATCTCGGCGTTGACCCAAAATACGCTGACCAGATGGTCCGCGGCGTGGTCAACCTGCCAGCCGGCACGGGCAAGGACGTTCGCGTCGCCGTGTTCGCAAAGGATGCCAAGGCTGACGAAGCCAAGGCGGCCGGTGCAGACTTTGTTGGCGCAGAAGACCTGATGGAGAAAATTCAGGGTGGTTTCATGGACTTCGACCGCGTTATCGCGTCGCCGGACATGATGGCCATTGTCGGCCGCCTCGGTAAGGTGCTTGGCCCACGCGGCCTGATGCCAAACCCGAAAGTCGGTACGGTCACGCCAAACGTCGCCCAGGCTGTCAAAGACGCCAAAAGCGGCTCGGTTGAATTCCGCGTTGAAAAAGCCGGCATCATCCATGCCGGTATCGGCAAGGCCAGCTTTGCTGACGCTGACATCGAAAAGAACGTCAAGGCGTTCCTCGATGCGCTCGTCAAGGCGCGCCCAAGCGGTGCCAAAGGTACGTTTGTTCGGAAGATCTCGCTGTCCTCGACCATGGGCGCGGGTATCATGATCGATACAGCGGAAACCAAATAGTCTCCCTTTAGCGGCTGATTTGCGCGAAAATCAGAAAAGCCCGGTGCCAAAAGGCGCCGGGCTTTTTCCTGTCGGAACACATTTTCTGGATTCAGGGGGTTGCGGGCCTTTGGATAAAGCGTTAACAGACCTCTCTTGACGGGAGATCACCGATGTGCATCGGCGGCCTCCCGTTTTCCTGTCCTAGACCATAGGTCACGTTTTCGGACGCGGTAAAGGCTTTTAGCCACCTATGCAGACGGGGTGAGGCGTTGAAACGGTTCGGAAAAACAGGATTTCCTGTTTTGCTTTACCGGGCAGGCCAATCCCTGGGCAGGCGCTGGAAGGCCCTCGGGCCGGAAGGCGATTACCAGGGCGGCCGGATGGTCCGGGCGCCTCTACTGGAGACCCGCTATGGATAAAGCTGGAAAAACAGTGGCACTCGACGCGCTTAAAGGCGTGTTCGCAGAGTCCGGTGCTGTCATCGTGACGCACTATTCCGGAATGACCGTTGCGGAAATGTCAAAGCTGCGCGCCCTTCTTCGTAAGGATGGCGGTCAGCTTAAGGTGGTCAAGAACCGTCTGGCGAAAATTGCGCTCGACGGTCAAGGCGGCGACGATGCCCAGGCCCTGTTCCAGGGTCCTGTGGCAATTGCCTATGCTGCTGATCCGGTGTCCGCTGCGAAAGCAGCAGATGAGTTTGCGAAAGACAACGCGAAGCTCATCATCATCGGCGGCGTCATGGGTGACGTGGTTCTGGATGCTTCCGGCGTTCAGGCCCTCGCGAAGCTTCCGTCTCTCGACCAGCTCCGTGGCAAACTTGTTGGCCTTCTGCAGGCACCGGCAACGAAAGTTGCAGGCGTCATTCAGGCTCCCGCCAGCCAGCTTGCCCGTGTGGTGTCGGCATATGCGTCGAAAGACGCCGCCTAGGGCACCCGTTTTCGCAACATCTAAACACTAACAACCGAACCAAACAGGAAATCATACAATGGCAAATCTCGAAAAGATTGTCGAAGACCTCTCGGCTCTGACCGTTCTTGAGGCTGCAGAGCTCGCGAAGATGCTCGAAGAAAAATGGGGCGTTTCCGCCGCTGCGCCAGTGGCTGTTGCCGCTGCCGGTGGTGCTGCTCCAGCTGCCGCTGCTGAAGAGCAGACTGAATTTGACGTCATCCTGACGTCGGCAGGCGACAAGAAAATCAACGTGATCAAGGTCGTCCGCGACGTTGTTCCAGCACTCGGCCTGAAAGAAGCTAAAGACCTGGTCGAAGCTGCTCCTAAAGCCATCAAAGAGGCTGTCTCGAAAGCTGAAGCTGAAGAGATCAAGAAGAAGTTCGAAGACGTCGGCGCTACGATCGAAATCAAGTAGCGTTTGCTGCTTTAAAATCCGGACAGTGTTCGCGCGAGGCGCTGTTCTATCTAAAAGATGCGCGGCGGTCTCATTAAGAGGCCGCCGCGAACTCGCGTTCTGGTGATAAGGTCTGTGGCCATGTGGCCCGGACGGACAAAATTGGGATCCTGGGATGGCACTCTCCTTCACGGAAAAGAAACGTATCCGCAAGTCCTTCGGGCGCATTCCCGAAGCCATCGAAATGCCGAACCTGATCGAGGTTCAACGCGATTCTTACGAGAGCTTCCTTCAGATGCACACGCCGCGCGAGAAACGCACGGATGATGGCCTCGGAGGCGTTTTCAAGTCGGTATTCCCGATTACAGATTTTTCCGAGCGTGCGACGCTCGAGTATGTGAACTATGAATTCGAGACGCCGAAGTTCGACGTTGAAGAGTGCATGCAGCGCGATCTGACCTATCAGGCGCCGCTCAAGGTACGTCTTCAGCTCGTCGTGTTCGACATCGACGAAGACACGGGCGCTCGCTCGGTCAAGGAAGTCAAAGAGCAGGAATGCTACCTCGGCGACATCCCGCTGATGACCGACAAGGGTACGTTCGTCGTGAATGGCACCGAGCGCGTTATCGTCTCGCAGATGCACCGTTCGCCCGGCGTGTTCTTCGACCACGACAAGGGCAAGACCCACACATCCGGCAAGCTGCTGTTCGCAGCGCGCATCATTCCTTACCGCGGCTCGTGGCTCGACTTCGAGTTCGACGCGAAGGACGTGCTCAACATCCGTATCGACCGCAAGCGTAAGCTACCGGCGACGACGATGCTCTATGCGCTCGGTTATGACACCGAGCAGATCCTCGACCTGTTCTACTCGCACTCCATCTACCGGATGGACAAGCAGGGCTGGGTCACCGGTTTCCGTTCGGAAGCCTGGAAAGGCCTCAAGCCTGAGTTTGACCTGATCGATGCCAAGTCGAAGAAGGCCATTGCCGAAGCTGGCAAGAAGATCACCGCGCTGAAAGCCAAGCGTATTGCAGAAGCCGGCACCGACGAGATCCTCGTGCCGTCCGAAGCGCTGGTTGGCAAATTCCTCGCACGTGATGTCGTGAATATGGAAACCGGCGAGATCTTCGGTGAAGCCGGAGACATGCTGGAAGAAGAAATCATCGCCGAGATGCGCGAATACGGCATCAAGACGATCGAGGTCCTCGACATCGACGCGTCTGGCCGTGGCCCATGGCTGCGCAACACGCTAAAGGCAGACAAGAACGAAACGCGCTTTGAGGCGCTTTCCGACATCTACCGTGTCATGCGCCCGGGTGAGCCACCAACGCAGGAAGCCGCTGACGCTCTGTTCGGCCAGCTCTTCTTCGATCCTGAACGCTATGATCTCTCGGCTGTTGGCCGGGTGAAGATGAACATGCGTCTCTCGGTTGCCGTCAAAGGCTACGAGTCGGCTGCCGACGACATGCGCGTTCTGCGTAATGACGACATCATTGGCGTCATGAAGGTCATTCTCGACCTGAAGGACGGCAAGGGCGAAGTCGACGACATCGACAACCTTGGCAACCGCCGTGTCCGCTCGGTCGGCGAGCTGATGGAAAACAACTACCGCATCGGTCTCGTGCGCATGGAGCGCGCGATCAAGGAACGTATGGGATCGGTCGATATCGACACGGTCATGCCGCACGACCTGATCAACGCGAAACCGGTTGTGGCCTCCGTGCGTGAATTCTTCGGCTCCTCGCAGCTGTCGCAGTTCATGGACCAGACCAACCCGCTGTCGGAAATCACCCACAAGCGCCGTCTTTCAGCGCTTGGCCCAGGTGGTCTGACACGCGAACGTGCCGGCTTTGAAGTCCGCGACGTGCACCCGACCCACTACGGCCGGATCTGCCCGATCGAGACGCCGGAAGGCCCGAACATCGGTCTGATCAACTCGCTCGCCACACATGCGCGTATCAACAAGTACGGCTTCATCGAGAGCCCGTACCGCAAGGTTGTGAACGGCAAGCAGACCGACGAGGTCGTCTATCTGTCGGCCATGGAAGAGTCGATCTACTCGATTGCCCAGGCCAACGCGTCCGTGAACGACAAGGGCGAGCTGCAGAACGAATTCGTCAACGCCCGTGTGGCTGGCGAAGCGACCATGGTTTCCCGCGACGACATCCAGTTCATGGACGTCTCGCCGAAACAGGTCGTCTCGGTTGCCGCCTCGCTCATCCCGTTCCTTGAAAATGATGACGCCAACCGCGCCCTCATGGGATCGAACATGCAACGCCAGGCGGTTCCGCTGGTCCAGTCCGAAGCGCCATTCGTCGGCACGGGCATGGAATCCATCGTGGCCCGTGACAGCCGCGCGGCCATCATCGCCCGCCGGGCGGGTGTGGTCGAGCAGGTTGATGCGCTGCGTATCGTGGTCCGGGCAACCGAAGATCTCGAAGGCTCGAAGTCGGGCGTCGACATCTATCGTCTGGCCAAGTTCCGCCGTTCGAACCAGAACAGCTGCATCAACCAGCGTCCGATCGTCAAAGTGGGCGACACGGTTTCGAAGAATGACATCATCGCGGACGGTCCATCGACCGATCTCGGTGAGCTGGCCCTCGGCCGGAACGTGCTCGTCGCGTTCATGCCGTGGAATGGCTACAACTTCGAGGACTCGATCCTGATCTCCGAACGTATCGTGAAGGATGACGTGTTCACGTCGATCCACATCGAGGAATTCGAGATCGCGGCACGCGACACGAAGCTTGGTCCTGAAGAAATCACCCGCGACATTCCGAACGTCGGCGAGGAAGCACTCCGCAACCTCGACGAAGCCGGTATCGTGGCTGTGGGCGCTGAAGTGAAAGCTGGCGACATTCTCGTTGGCAAGGTCACACCGAAGGGCGAAAGCCCGATGACGCCGGAAGAGAAGCTCCTCCGCGCCATCTTCGGTGAGAAAGCTTCCGATGTGCGTGATACGTCACTGCGTGTGCCTCCGGGCGACGCCGGTACGGTTGTGGATGTGCGCATCTTCAATCGCCACGGCATCGACAAGGACCAGCGCGCGCTTCAGATCGAACGCGAGCAGATCGAACAGCTGCAGGAAGACAAGGAAGACGAACAGTCGATCCTAGAGCGCAACACCTACGCGCGTCTTGCTGAGCTGCTGAGCGGCAAGGAAGCTGTTGCGGGTCCGAAAGGCTTCAAGGCCGGCAAGATCGCACCGGGTGCCCTTGATGAACTGAGCGAGAGCCAGTGGTGGGATATCGCCCTGAAGTCTGAAAAGGCCCAGGCCGATCTCGACGCCCTGCGCGCGCAGTTCGATGCATCGATCCATGAGCTTGATGCCCGCTTCAACGACAAGGTCGACAAGGTCCAGCGCGGCGACGACCTGCCTCCGGGCGTGATGAAAGTCGTCAAAGTGTTCCTGGCCGTGAAGCGTAAGCTTCAGCCGGGTGACAAGATGGCTGGCCGTCACGGCAACAAGGGTGTGATCTCCAAGATCAACCCGAGCGAAGACATGCCGTTCCTCGAGGATGGTACGCCGGTTGACATCGTGCTCAACCCACTTGGCGTGCCATCGCGCATGAACGTCGGTCAGATCCTTGAGACTCACACGGGCTGGGCCTGCCGTGGTCTCGGCCGGATCATCGACCAGGCTCTGGAGGAGTTCCACCAGAAGCATGACATGGACGCGCTTCGTAAGGCTGTTGTCTACGCCTATGGCGACGACCAGGAGCTTCCTGAAACCGACGCCGAGATCGTCGAGCTTGCAGGCAATCTGCGCAACGGCGTTCCGATCGCCACGCCAGTGTTCGATGGTGCTCGCGAAAGCGACATCAACGATCTGCTGACACGTGCCGGTCTCGATACGTCAGGCCAGGTGAAAATGTTCGACGGTCGTACCGGCGTTCAGTTCGCACGCCCTGTCACGGTCGGGTACAAGTACCTGCTCAAGCTTCACCACCTCGTGGACGAGAAAATCCACGCGCGTTCGACTGGTCCTTACTCGCTCGTTACCCAGCAGCCGCTGGGCGGCAAGGCGCAGTTCGGTGGCCAGCGCTTCGGGGAGATGGAAGTCTGGGCACTCGAAGCCTACGGCGCAGCCTATACGCTGCAGGAAATGTTGACTGTGAAGTCGGATGATACTGCAGGCCGTGCGAAGATCTATGAATCGATTGTCCGTGGCGACGATTCCTTCGAGGCTGGTATTCCGGAAAGCTTCAACGTGCTGATCAAGGAAATGCGCTCGCTCGGTCTCAACGTCGAGCTGATCGAAGAGGACAATGGCGAAATCGAGGACGAGGAGTCCACGGTCGCTGCCGAGTAGACAGTAAGCGAAATAACGGGATGCCCCGCGGAACGAGAAACGTTTCACGGGGCATCCCGGTCGACACGATAATTTCATGAGGGCAGGGGCCTTTCGCCCCGACAACATCGCCCACCCAAGGAGCAGACACCCATGCGCCAGGACGTCGCCAGTATTTTCAACCCGAATACGCCCGCCCCGACTTTCGAGGCAATCCGCATTTCGATCGCAAGCCCGGAGAAAATCCGCTCGTGGTCGTCAGGCGAGATCAAGAAGCCTGAGACCATCAACTACCGGACATTCAAGCCCGAGCGTGATGGCCTTTTCTGCGCCCGCATCTTCGGCCCGGTAAAGGACTATGAGTGCCTTTGCGGCAAGTACAAGCGCATCAAGTATCGCGGCATCGTCTGCGAAAAGTGCGGCGTTGAAGTTACCCTCGCACGCGTCCGTCGCGAGCGCATGGGCCATATCGATCTTGCTGCACCTGTTGCGCACATCTGGTTCCTGAAGTCGCTTCCGTCCCGGATCTCGACCCTGGTCGACATGGCGCTGAAAGACGTGGAGCGCGTGCTCTACTTCGAAAGCTATGTGGTCATCGAGCCCGGCCTCACGGAACTGGAGCCCAAGCAGCTCCTGACCGAAGAAGAATACATGGATGCACAGGACCGTCTGGGTGAAGACGCGTTCACAGCCATGATCGGCGCCGAGGCCATCCGCGAGATCCTCCGCAACCTCGACCTGCCTGCACTCGCTGAATCGCTTCGCGAAGACCTCCAGAATTCGACGTCGGAACTGAAGACCAAGAAGGCGTCCAAGCGCCTCAAGGTCGTCGAGTCCTTTCTCCAGTCGCGCGCCAAGCCCGAATGGATGATCCTGACCGTCGTGCCGGTCATCCCGCCAGACCTGCGCCCGCTGGTCCCGCTGGACGGCGGCCGTTTTGCGACGTCCGACCTTAACGACCTCTATCGCCGCGTGATCAACCGGAACAACCGCCTGAAGCGCCTTATGGAACTTCGCGCACCGGACATCATCATCCGTAACGAGAAGCGTATGCTTCAGGAATCGGTTGATGCCCTGTTCGACAACGGCCGTCGCGGCCGTACGATCACGGGTACCAACAAGCGTCCGCTGAAGTCGATCTCCGACATGCTCAAGGGCAAGCAGGGTCGCTTCCGCCAGAACCTTCTCGGCAAGCGCGTCGACTATTCCGGCCGTTCGGTCATCGTGGTTGGCCCGAACCTGAAACTGCACGAGTGCGGCCTTCCGAAGAAGATGGCGCTCGAGCTGTTCAAGCCGTTCATCTATGCGCGTCTCGACGCCAAAGGCCTTGCCGGTACGGTCAAGGCTGCCAAGAAACTGGTCGAGAAAGAGAAGCCGGAAGTCTGGGATATCCTCGACGAGGTTATCCGCGAGCACCCGATCTTGCTCAACCGCGCTCCGACGCTTCACCGCCTCGGCATTCAGGCGTTCGAACCGAAACTGATCGAGGGCAAGGCCATCCAGCTGCACCCGCTGGTCTGCGCCGCGTTCAACGCTGACTTCGACGGTGACCAGATGGCCGTTCACGTGCCGCTGAGCCTTGAGGCCCAGCTGGAATGCCGCGTCCTCATGATGTCGACGAACAACATCCTGTCGCCCGCCAACGGCAAGCCAATCATCGTGCCGTCGCAGGATATCATCCTCGGCCTCTACTACCTCTCGCTCGATCGCGACGAGGAAGTCGGCAATGGCATGATCTTCACGGATCTCGCTGAAATCGAGCAGGCGCTGGATAACGGTTTTGTCTCACTGCACTCGAAAATCAAGGCGATGTACGAGGGCGTTGACGATGAAGGCAAGCCATGGCGCCGTGTGATCGACACGACACCGGGCCGCTACATGGTGGCAAACATCCTGCCGCGCTTCAAAGGCATCCAGCCTGACATGGTCAACCTGACGCTGACCAAGAAGGCCATCGGCCGGATCATCGACGATGTCTATCGTCTGTGCGGCCAGAAGGCGACGGTCATCTTCTGCGACCAGATCATGGGTCTCGGCTTCAGGGAAGCTGCGAAAGCCGGCATCTCGTTCGGCAAGGATGACATGGTCATTCCGGAAGCGAAGAAGAAGCTTGTCGAAGCGACCAAGGAGCAGGTGTCAGAATACGAACGCCAGTATGCCGACGGTCTCATCACACGCGGCGAGAAGTACAACAAGGTTGTCGACGCCTGGTCCACATGTACGGACAAGGTTGCTGACGCCATGATGGAATCCGCGTCCAAGGCCCAGGTGGCCAAGGGCGACCGGAAGGCTCAGGTCAACTCGATCTACATGATGGCCGACTCCGGTGCACGTGGTTCGAAGAACCAGATGAAACAGCTCGCCGGTATGCGGGGCCTGATGGCCAAGCCGTCGGGCGAGATCATCGAGACGCCGATCATCTCGAACTTCAAGGAAGGCCTGACCGTCCTTGAATACTTCAACTCGACGCACGGTGCCCGTAAGGGTCTTGCCGATACGGCTCTGAAAACGGCGAACTCGGGTTACCTGACCCGCCGTCTTGTCGACGTCGCCCAGGATTGCATCATCAACGAAGATGATTGCGGCACTGAAAAAGGCATCGACATCTCGGCTGTCATGGAAGGCGCTGATGTCACTGTCTCGCTGGGCGAGCGTCTGCTCGGCCGTGTGACGGCTGAAGACATCAAGGGTGCCGACGGCACGCTTGTTGCGCCTGCCAACACCTATATCGACGAAGACCTTGCCGACATCATCGAGAATGCCGGTGTGGACGTTGTGAAAGCCCGCTCTGCGCTGACATGTGAAGCGCGCAACGGTATCTGCGTCCAGTGCTACGGACGTGACCTCGCGCGCGGCACGGTCGTCAACCGCGGTGAAGCGGTCGGCGTTATCGCTGCCCAGTCGATCGGTGAGCCAGGTACTCAGCTGACCATGCGTACGTTCCACATCGGTGGTGCAGCGCAGGTGGCCGACCAATCGTCCATCGAAGCCAGCTTCGAAGGCACGGTCCGGTTCACGGACGGCGAGTATGTGACGCGCAAGGACAAGAACATCATCGTTGTCGGCCGGCGTATGCAGGTCGAGATCGTCGATGGCGACGGACGCACGCGTCAGTCGTTCCGTCCGGCTTACGGCACACGCCTCATGGTCAAGGACAAGGCGAAAGTCTCGCCCGGCATGCCGCTGGCAGACTGGGATCCGTTTGCCCAGCCAATCGTGTCGGAAGTTGCAGGCGAAGCCAAATTGATCGACGTGATCGATGGCGTCTCCGTGCGTGAAGAAACCGATGAAGCGACGGGCATCTCGTCCCGCGTTGTGATCGACTGGCGTTCGGCCTCGAAAGCGGCTGACATCAAGCCGTCGATCCAGGTCATCGACAAGGACGGCAAGCCGGTCAAACTGCCGAACGGCTCCGATGCAGTCTATCTTCTGTCGGTTGGCGCTATTCTGTCTGTTGCCGATGGCGACAAGATCGAAGCCGGTGACACGCTCGCACGTGTTGCGACCGGTGGTGCGAAGACACGGGACATCACGGGTGGTCTGCCACGCGTGGCCGAACTGTTCGAAGCGCGCCGTCCGAAGGATCACGCCATCATCGCAGAAGTCGATGGCAAGGTGCTTTACGGCCGTGACTACAAGAACAAGCGCCGCGTCTCGATCGTGCCGATCGAGGAAGGTCGTGACCAGATTGATTACCTCGTGCCGAAGGGTAAGCACCTTGCGGTACAGGATGGTGACTTCATCAAGCGTGGTGAATACCTCATGGACGGTAACCCGGCGCCGCAGGACATCCTGTCGACGCTTGGTGTCGAGGCCCTGGCCAACTACCTCATCGACGAAGTGCAGAAGGTCTATCGCCTGCAGGGCGTGCCGATCAACGACAAGCACATCGAGGTGATCGTTCGCCAGATGCTCCAAAAGGTCGAAATCGTTGATGGCGGTGATACACCGTTCATCGTTGGCGAGCACATCGATCTCATCGACTTCGAGGACGCCAATGAAGTCGTGCGCAAGTCCCGTAAAAAGGACCAGCACGAAGCTACGGCGAACCCGCTCCTGCTCGGCATCACCAAGGCGTCTCTACAGACCCGCAGCTTCATCTCGGCTGCGTCGTTCCAGGAGACGACCCGCGTGCTCACCGAAGCGGCGATCCAGGGCAAGATCGATACGCTGGACGGACTCAAGGAGAACGTCATCGTTGGCCGTCTGATCCCGGCCGGTACAGGCGGTGGTATCCGTCAGTTCCGCCGTGTTGCGGCCGAGCGCGACCTGAAGCTGAAAGCCAAGCGCGCTGCTGCGATGGCCAAGGCCCAGGAAGAAGCGGCAAATCTGGCCATGGCAGCCCTTCCGGCCCCGGCTTCCGAGCCAGCTGACGAATAGTCCGGCCAGAACGACACTTGATACAACTGAGAAAGCCTGCCAGCGTTGGCAGGCTTTCTTGCTTTCAGGGATAGGCGGCGCATGCAACGAAACGATATTATCGGCGCGGTTTGTGCAGTGATTGCCATCGCAATCATTACGGTGCTGTCTCTGGATAGCTGGGCGATTGCCGATTGCAAGGACTTGCTCAGGGCCGGTGATTTCCAGCGGGCAGGGGCGCTGGAGCCTGATGCGGCGGACGAACTTGCCGCTTTCAGGGCGCAGCTGGAGGGCGGTACAGCGGGCCCTGAAGCAGCCGCGTGCATCGACAGGATCGGCCTGCCGTTCTAGAGGCCCGCATTCAGGCTTAATATTGCTGCGGTCCGGCGGCATGCCACCCTTGACGCCAGCGCCTGAGAGGCTTAAACGCCACCCATCGTCAGAGAGGCAGCTGGGCTTTTGCCCTTTCGCCGTACCGGTTCAGGAATGATCCGGCCAATCTGGCCCCCAAGTTTTCAGCCGTCCCGGAAGCTGCAATGGCATTCGGGGCATCATTTCGTTACCGGCCCATCGGGCCATGAGTTCAGAAGAGACAGAAGGCCCGAATGCCCACAATTCAACAGCTTATTCGTAATCCGCGTTCGCCTAAGCCGACGCGCACCAAGACACCGGCCCTCAAGGCCTGCCCACAACGCCGTGGTGTTTGTACACGCGTCTACACAACGACCCCGAAGAAGCCGAACTCGGCGCTTCGTAAAGTGGCAAAAGTGCGTCTCACCTCCGGGTTCGAATCGCTGTGCTACATCCCGGGCGAAGGCCACAACCTGCAGGAGCACTCGGTTGTGCTTATCCGCGGCGGCCGCGTGAAAGACCTTCCGGGCGTGCGTTACCACATCATCCGCGGCGCGCTGGACACCCAGCCCGTCAAGAACCGTAAACAACGCCGTTCGCATTACGGCGCGAAGAAACCGAAATAAGAGGGCCGCTCAATGTCTCGTCGTCACAGTGCAGAGAAGCGTCAGGTCCTCGCGGATCCGAAATTCAAAGACATTATCGTCACCAAGTTCATGAACCAGATCATGCGCGATGGTAAGAAGTCGGTTGCCGAGCGCATCGTTTACGGTGCTTTCGAGCTCGTCGAAACGCGCGCAAAGAAAAACCCTGTCGAGGTTTTCCACGCCGCGCTCGAAGCCGTCGCCCCATCCGTCGAAGTGCGTTCGCGCCGCGTCGGTGGTGCAACTTACCAGGTCCCGGTTGAAGTTCGCACCGAGCGCCGCCAGGCCCTCGCAATCCGCTGGCTGTCGGCTGCTGCCGCTGGCCGCAACGAAAACACGATGCGTGAGCGTCTTGCCGGTGAATTGATGGACGCGAGCCAAGGCCGCGGTAACGCCGTCAAGAAACGCGAAGACACCCACCGCATGGCGGACGCCAACAAGGCTTTCGCACACTACCGCTGGTAATCAGCACTGGAATTTCATGGCAACTGAGGGTAACGCGCCCGTCAGTTGCCACAATTTCCTCCCGGAAAGCAGACACGAAGGTTTACCCACATGGCCCGCGAATACACGCTGGATCGCTATCGTAACTTTGGCATCATCGCTCACATCGATGCTGGCAAGACAACGACAACAGAGCGCATCCTTTATTATACCGGCAAATCGCACAAAATTGGCGAAGTGCACGATGGCGCCGCGACCATGGACTGGATGGAGCAGGAACAGGAACGTGGCATCACGATCACGTCCGCTGCGACGACCACTTTCTGGGAACGCACGGAAGACGGCTCCACGCCGCTGTCCGACAAATACCGTTTCAACATCATCGACACGCCCGGACACGTTGACTTCACGATCGAAGTCGAGCGCTCGCTGGCCGTTCTCGACGGCGCCGTGTGCGTCCTCGATGCGAACGCCGGTGTCGAGCCGCAGACCGAAACTGTCTGGCGCCAGGCTGACCGCTACAAGGTCCCCCGGGTTGTCTTCATCAACAAGATGGACAAGATCGGTGCTGACTTCTTCAACTGCGTTCGAATGATCAAGGACCGTACAGGCGCAACGCCTGCGCCGATCCAGCTGCCGATCGGTTCCGAAACCGAGCTGGCCGGTCACGTCGATCTCGTGACGATGCAGGAATGGGTCTGGGAAGGCGACGATCTCGGCGCTTCCTGGGTGCTCAAGCCTGTCCGTGACAGCCTGAAGGTCCAGGCCGACGAAATGCGCGCTCACCTGATCGAACTTGCTGTCGAGCAGGACGATGACGCCATGGAAGCCTTCCTTGAAGGTGTCGAGCCTGACGTACCAACGCTGCGCAAGCTTATCCGCAAGGGCACGCTGGCGATGGCTTTCGTGCCGGTCATGTGCGGTTCCGCGTTCAAGAACAAGGGCGTCCAGCCCATGCTCAACGCTGTGGTTGACTACCTGCCGAGCCCGCTTGATGTGCCGCCTTACTTCGGCTTCCTGCCGGGTGATGAGGAAGAAGTCCGCAATATCGAACGCAAGGCTGATGACAGCCAGCCGTTCTCGGGCCTCGCCTTCAAGATCATGAATGACCCCTACATGGGCACGCTGACCTTCACACGTATCTATTCCGGTACGCTGTCGAAAGGCGATGCATTCATGAACTCGACCAAAGGCAAGAAAGAGCGCGTCGGCCGTATGGTCATGATGCACTCCAACAAGCAGGACGAGATCACGGAAGCCTTCGCAGGCGACATCGTTGCGCTTGCTGGCCTCAAGGAAACGACAACAGGTGACACGGTTTGTGATCCGAACAAGCCGGTCGTCCTCGAAACGATGACGTTCCCCGATCCCGTGATCGAGATCGCCGTCGAGCCGAAGTCGAAAGCTGACCAGGAAAAAATGTCGGTTGGCCTCCAGCGCCTTGCTGCCGAGGATCCATCCTTCCGCGTCGAAACCGATTTCGAATCCGGCCAGACGATCATGAAGGGCATGGGCGAGCTTCACCTCGACATCCTGATCGACCGCCTGAAGCGCGAGTTCAAGGTTGAGGCCAATATCGGTCAGCCAATGGTGGCCTATCGCGAGAAAATCGGCCGTTCGGCAGAGATCGATTACACCCACAAGAAACAGTCCGGTGGTACTGGCCAGTTCGCGCGTATCAAGCTGCAGTTCGAACCACTCGAAGCCGGTTCGGGCTTCGTGTTCGAAAGCACGATCGTCGGCGGTTCGGTTCCGAAGGAATACGTCCCCGGTGTGGAAAAAGGCCTCAACATGGCCAAGGAAAACGGCCTTCTGGCTGGTTATCCTGTCACCGACTTCAAGGCCGTGCTGGTTGATGGCGCGTTCCACGACGTTGACTCCTCGGTCCTCGCATTCGAAATCGCCGCCCGCGGCGCATTCCGCGAGCTGAAAGGCAAGGGCGACCCACGCCTGATGGAGCCGATCATGAAAGTGGAAGTTGTCACGCCGGAAGACTACATGGGCGACGTGATCGGCGACCTGAACTCCCGCCGTGGCCAGATCCAGGGTTCGGAACCACGCGGTAACGCCGTGGCGATCAATGCCCTGGTGCCGCTGGTCAACATGTTTGGATACGTTTCCAACCTGCGCGGCATGTCGCAAGGGCGCGCCCAGTTCACGATGATCTTCGCTCACTATGACGAAGTTCCGCGTGCCGAAGCACAGAAAATCATTCAGGAAGTCGCAGGTTCCTGATCCATCCCCGACCGGTGAGCCGGTCTTTTGAATTTAGAATGAAGGAGAGGCCCGATGGGCAAGGCAAAGTTTGAACGCAACAAGCCGCACGTGAACATCGGCACGATTGGACACGTTGACCACGGCAAGACAACGCTGACCGCAGCGATCACGATGGTTC